>NZ_CP029197.1:0-1405833 GCF_008639165.1 Streptomyces venezuelae ATCC 10712
CCTGCTCCGCAGTGCAGTTGATAGGGCGTCACTCCGTGACGCCCGGTTGGATCGCTCCGCGATCCAACCGCTGGAATTCGCTCCGCGAATTCCAGAAAAGCAGCTGGCTAGAGGGTGGGCCTCGCTTTCGTCTTTCCCTAGGTTGTGGAATTCGCAATTAATTCTCATTGGTTGCGAATTACCAAAGAATGCGAAATATCTATTTCCATGTTCTCGTGGAACTTTCAACAGCCCGTGCCGGTGCAAAAGGTGAGTTTGTATCAGGGGTTCCGTGGCTGTCTCTGTGTGCCCGAGATCGCTGAGGCCGGCGCCTCCCCCTCACGGCACGATGGCCTCCGAGCGCGGCGTGGGGCCGACCTTGAGCATCGCCTCCACCCGGAGCATGGGCTGTCGTCTCTGCTCACCTTGAGCGGATTGCCCCCAGAGCCTTCACGCCGTCAGGAACGGGATAGTGGCGGGGCGTTCGTGGTCCCTGGGGCCCGGTCGACGAGCGGGCTTGTCCCCTGCCGGGCTGGTGCTTCTGGTGGTCGGGCCCGGCCGGGTGGTCAGGCTGAGAAGCCGATGCTGGACACGTACTCGTACTGACCCCACTGGGAGCCGAGGTCCTGGACGACCTCACCAACCCAGATGTCGTCCATGCCGGCATGGTCATCAGCAGCCCACGCGCCGATGATCCGGTCCCACCGACGAACGTTCAGGTGCCGGTACTCCACAACCCGTTGGAGAGGACGTGCGACCTGGGACTGATTGAGGGGGTGGAACTCCACGCGTGTGCCGCGTCCCTGCCGGTTGAGACGGTTCAGAAGGTACCGGGCGACGTTCTGACGCCGTACGGCACGATACGCAGACTCGATACGTTCCAAGTTCCGATGTGAAGGAGCGCGCTTGCCCTCCCGCCAAGCTCTGATGGTCCGGTCCGTGACGGTCAGGCCAGCCGCACGCGCGGCCTGACGAGCGTGCTCACTCCGGGTGAGATAGTTCAGCCTCGCCATCAGACCACGCCGCTGCTCAACCGGCGTCACCACAAAGCCCGCAAGCTCATCCAGCTGACGCGCCACCAACTCATGACCCTTCACACCACGAGCCCCGAACTTCCCGAAATCAATCACCCGCTCCGGCACAACCCCACCCCCCATCCACCACTAAACCGCCCCCACAGCGAGAGCATGCCGTAAATACCTACACCCCCAAAATACCAGCTCCCCCAACGCGAATCAAAGACAACCCGTCAAATCACCCGAACAGAAAGAGAATTCACTCCCCCCGTCCAAAAATCCTGACACCGAGAGAACGGACACAATCCCGGAGACAGAAACCAGCCACGCCGAAACAACCAGAACGGACCCGCCAACCCACCCGCCAACAACGCACCCGACAGCCAAACCAGACCTCGAAGCGCCGAAAGGAACACAGGCCACCCGGGGGTGCAGCCGGGATGCAAGCCTGCACCTCGGGAGCGTTCCGACGCCGGAGACGCGGCCCAAGGGCTGTCCCGTAAATGATCTCCACGGCTCAGGAGGTCTTGCCGCGCACGTATGGGACGTGTTGTGCACGGGGGAGTCGGGCTCTCTAATCTGTCGCAGGCGGCAGCAGTGCCGGAGGGGCGGGCTGTGCAGAATCGGCTGGGCCGCCTACCGTTCGGCTGTGAGCAGCTCTTTTCAGACGATCGTTGACCTGGAGGCGACCGCCGAGGACGCAGTCGCGCACGGGGAGCGGGTGGCAGCGTGGCTGGTCGGCGAGGGAATCGTGCGGCTGCCGGATCACGGCCCCGGGCCGCGGTGGGAGCGGGCGACGGGGTTCCGGGAAGCGAGCGGGAGCGATGGGCTGACCGTTGTCACCGGGAGGACTGTGTTCTTCTCTCCGCAGCAGAGCGGACCGCCTGTATGTCCGTACTGCGCGGTGGCGTTCGGAGATGGACACCGTGAGGTGTTCTCGCCGGTCATGGACGCATGGTGGAACGCCGGCAGGGGCGAAGTGCCGTGTCCGGCGTGCGGACGGGTGGTGCCGCTGGCTGCGTGGGAGTGGGCTGGAGACGGGCTTGCCTTCGCGTACCTGGGGTTCGAGTTCTGGAACGGGCCCGCGTTGCTGCCGGAGTTCGTTACGGAGCTGGGCCAGGCACTCGGGCACCGGACCCGATTCGTGCGAGGAAAGGTCTAACTCCCCCTACAGCAGCCGCCCGCTGATCGAGGCCATCCGCAAGGCATGATCCCTCCCGATGAGCCCCAGCAACGTCATCCGCTGGCCGTGGGAACACGAATGCCCGATCCACGGCGGCTGACTGTCAGCTGGGGGGCGGCCCTCCCCGATCGGCCGGACGAGCCCACTGTCACGCGCTGACCGGGTCTACGCGTCCGCATGGACGAGGTGGCAGAGGCAGATAGCGGCCGCGGAAATACCCGCGAAGCCAAGAAAGTTCTGCCCCGAACTGGAAACCCGCTGCCGGGCATGTCCATGACTTCGGCGAGATGCTCACCGACCGCCTCGGCTCCACGCTCCCTGCCTGGATCGACGCAGTCGAGGCCAGCCAGCTACGCAAGCTCACCGGCTTCGCACTCCACCTACACCGAGACCTCGACGCCGTGACCGCCGGCCTCACCCTCGACTGGAGTTCCGGCAGCATCGTGGGCGCCGTCAACCGCATCAAGAAGATCAAACGGCAGCTATACGGCCGGGCCGGATTCGAACTCCTCCGCATACTGATCATGCTCCAGTAGCGCCCCAAGACGCCCCTCCAGATCTGCGCGAGAACCGGGGAGCAGGAGATTTATCGCGGGCGGGCATGGGGACGAGGGCCGTGCAGGGGGCCAGGCCGTGGCAGGATGACCCTATGTTGATCCGAAAGGGCGATGCCGCGTAGGCGTCCAAAGGCCGTCCGAGCAGAGCAGTGGCGGCCCCGATGGCAGTATCCGGTCCTGAGGGTCCCTGGCGTCTCCGCGCGGACTCGTGCAGCGATCCGCCGGGTCGAAGACCAGGAGATGCGGCCCAACGCGGTCGCGATTGCGCTCTCTCGCTTCCAGTGGGTCTTCAAGCAGCCTGGTCGCTACCTGAACGCCTCCGAGGCCTATTCGCCCGGGATGGAGGTGGAAGACGCTCGTGACGATCTGGAGCGGGCGATGCTGCGCCTTCCTCCCGGAGCCCAAAGGGACTTGGGACGGCTGATCACACGCATCGACGCGGAATTCGAGCGCCGTACCTTGCCGGAACCCAACTACATCGAGTTGGCGGTGTTCGGCTGGTGGTGGACCAGAATGCGTGAACGCTGACGGCCCCCGGGCTCGTGACTTCCCCTGCAACCGGAATTCGTCGCTCTCTGCAACGGTCCCTCAAGATCGGTGCCAGAACCCGTAACTCACCAACAAAGCCACTTGCTGCGGCTGCCGTCGATCCGCAACGAGTTCTCCGACATCGCCGACCGGGCGATCAAGGACCAGATGACCTACCGCGGCTTCCTCGCCGAACTGCTGATGGCCGAGTGCGACGACCGGGCCCCTCGCCAGTCGGAGAGGCGGATCAAGGCGGCTGATTTTCCCCCGGGAGAAGTCCCTGCGGAGCTTCGACTTCGATGCCAACCCCAACATCGACCCAGCTACCATTCACACGCTCGCCAGCTGCGAGTGGATCAAGAAGAGCCAGCCGCTCTGCCTGATGGGCGACTCCGGCACCGGCAAGTCCCACATGCTCATCGCCCTTGGCACCGAGGCCGCCATGAAGGGCTCCCGCGTCCGCTACACGCTCGCGACGAAGCTGGTCAACGAGCTGGTCGAGGCCGCCGACGAGAAGCAGCTGAACAAACCCATCGCCCGCTACGGCCGCGTCGATCTCCTCTGCATCGACGAACTCGGCTACATGGAACTCGACCGCCGCGGCGCCGAACTCCTCTTCCAGATCCTGACCGAACGCGAGGAGAAGAACAGCGTCGCCATCGCCTCCAACGAGTCCTTCTCCTGCTGGACCAAGACCTGCACCGACCCCAGGCTCGGCGCGGCCATCGTCGACCGCCTCACCTTCGGCGGCACCATCATCGAATCCGGCACCGACTCCTACCGCCTCGCCACCACCCGCGCCCGCGCCGAACAGCAAGGGGCCAGCTGACCTGCACCTGCGCGCGCTCACAGGTTGCCGCGTGTTCACCCGGCGCGGCCTTGTCCAAGTGTTGCTCAGCCGTCGGACGAACCCCACGGGTCCTGGTCGTCGTCCGAATCCTCAGCAGCCACTTCGATCGGCTTCCAGACGACACAAGTGGGGACACCGCCACCTGAGTGCAAAAACTCTTTGACGGCACTTCGGACGAGACCCAACGGGATCTCCGAATCGGCGGGGAACTCCGTCCCGTGGCCGGCGACGTGGTACACGACTTCAATTTGTGAGCCCAAAACCCCTACAGAGGCGACAAAGCCAGTCTCAGGGGCCAAGAGCACCAGAGCCCCGACCTGGGCGTCTCTGTTGACGCCGACATAGAGTTCATGATCCGGAAAACCGAGCCCGGTCATAGGCCGGGCCCTTGAGACGAGATGCGCCGCGTCATGGAAAGGCGGTCCTGCCAGGAGAGCGTCGATGAGACTGTCCACGTCATCCTCAATGGCGACGAGAACGGGCTCGTGCATGTCTGCGCGGCGATAGCGCGCTTCCAGTCGGCTGTCAGCCACCTACGACACCTCCTCTGAGGAACTTCGGCCCAGTCCGGGGGCGGGACGCCGCTAGTCAGTCCGTGCAGCTTCATGAGCAAACCACAGACAGTTGCTGCCTCGCGCCGCCGGTAGGACCTTCCCGCGACCGCCGAGCAGCCCTGGGTGCTCTCGCTTGTCGATGGCACTCGCCGCTGCTGTTACAGCCAGCCGGTGCCCTCGAAACATAGCGACAAGCGATCTCACAACTCACCTCCGCAGCCACCGAGTGCATCGTCCTTGTTGAGGTCGTCGGGGGTGGGTGAGCATCTAGCGGCTGACCTGGCGTGGTTTGGGAATCGCCGGGGTGGTCGGCGCGGATTTTGCGGGGCCGTGCTTGCGGCCGGCGCCGTGTGTACGCAGTGGCCGCAGGTAGCGGCGGACGATCTGGACTCGGGGTGAAGCCCAGGACGCGCAGTTCGGCGGTGATGTCCTGGGCATTCGTTACTCCCGCGTTCCGGCGCTGGTTGACCACGTCGCGCCACGGGTGCAGTCGAGTGGCCCGGTGCTCGGCCCTGGCCAACAGTTCCTCGACGCTGACGGCGTCGGCGAAGCAGCGCACGGTCTGGATGACGAGGTTCAACTCGCGGCCGACCACCGCCCTGGACAAGCCGCGGGCCAGGCATTCCTGCACGTCCGCGTGGCGTTGTCGAGTCCCCGGCTCGGCGGGCCGGGGATCTCCAGCGGGGGCGCCGCGTGCTCGTCGGGTTCGGCCTCGGGCCGGACTTCGTCCTCGTCGCGAGCTGCCTGACGCAGACAGCCGTGGTGTCTTCTGCGCCGCCTCACGCAAGTTCTCCACAGTTGGAAGCGATCTGCGACTTGCGTAGCGTCCGGTGGGCCGGGTGGGACTCGAGCTCGCGGTCGAGAATCAGCTCCGCAGCTGACTGGGACACATGTCGTGTGGGGGCGCTCTGGGAATCTGCGTCGTCGCGGGCCGCGTGCTCTCCGTGACCGTTTCAGAGCGTTTCGTAAACGGACGCCACCCGCGAGTCGGTTCGCCTCCAGCGCGATGACGCTCAGGCCTGTCCGTGCGCGTTCCCAGGCCGCGCTCAGGTCCGCGATGCCGCTGCCCGTCCGCGTCCAATGGGACTGTCCGGCATCGGGAAGTCGGTTCATGACCTGCGGCTTCCCGGGGAAGCGAACGTAATGGGCGGTCGCTCGGTAGGCCTCCGGGCAGTGCCGCTCGCTGCCCTGTGTAGAAGCCGACCCGTCGGGCAGACGCCCGGCATGACGAGACACGCGGGGCATGACCGGGCGGACGACCCGGGCTCCTTGGCGGGGCGCGTCGCCGTCGTCACCGGTGCGGCCCGCGGACTGGGCCGCGGTCTGGCTTACGCGTTGTCCCGTCGCGGCGCCCGGGTGGCGCTGGTGGGTCTGGAAGGCGAGCGTCTCGTCCGCTGTGCGGCGAGCCTGCCCGGCGAGGCCGGAGCATGGGAGGTCGATGTGACCGACGCCGAGGAGCTTGCCATCGCCGCCGATGCCGTCCGCCGCACGCTCGGCAGCCCCTCCGTGGTCGTCGCCAACGCGGGCGTGGCCCTCGGCGGGCCCCTGCAGGACTGCGAGACCGACGCATGGCGCCGGGTGATCGACGTCAACCTCGTCGGGAGCGCCCTTACGGCCCACTGCTTCCTGCCGGACCTGATGCGGACCCGCGGCTACTACCTACAGGTCGCCTCCCTGGCGGCCCTTGCGCCGGCGCCCCTGCTCACGGCGTACTGCGCATCGAAAGGCGGCGTGGAGGCGTTCGCGCACGCGCTGCGAGCCGAGGTGTCGCACCGGGGCGTCGATGTAGGGGTCGCCTATCTGAACTGGGCCGACACCGCCATGATCCGTGCTGCCGACGAGACGGCCGTCTTCCGGGAACTGCGGACGAACCTGCCCTGGCCGGCCTCCGTCGTACACGACCCCGCGCGCTACGTCCGGGCCATGGTCCGGGGCATCGAGCACCGGTCCGCGCACATCTACGCCCCGCCGTGGATGCGTGGCGCGCAAGCGGCCCGGGTCCTTCTGCCAGCCGTCGTCACCCGCCGTTCCCGGCAGGTCCTCGAGGCCCGCGGGGAGGCCCCCCTACCCCCCACCGGCCTCCTCGGGCCCGGCGGAGCCGCTGCGGGCCCCGCCCCGGCACGGAGCGCCGACCCTCACCCTCACCAACGTCCCAGGGAGTGACCATGGCCGTACGACACCGACTCATCCACGCCGCCCCGCATCAGGTCTGGGACGTGCTCGCCGACGCCTCGCGCTACTCCGACTGGGTGGTCGGCACGAGCGACTCGCGCGTTGCCCACGGGCGGTGGCCCGACCTCGGTTCAGCCCTCGAGTACACCGTCAAGCTCGGCCCGTGGACGGTGTCGAGCACGACGGTCGTCCGGCGGGTGGAAGTCCGTCGTGAACTCGAACTGGAAGTCGACAGCGGCCCCGTCGGCACCGCCCGGGTGGCGATCGACGTCCGCCCATGGGGCGAGGAGTCCCTGGTCACCGTGGACGAGCACCCGCTGCGGGGAATCGCCGGCGCCCTCCACAACGCGGCTGTCGACGCGCTGATCCAGCTGCGCCACCGCGGCATGCTCAAACGGCTCGCGGGCGTCGTCGAGGAACACGCGGAAGCCGGCACACACGCACGCGCGTGAGGACGGAGGAGACGCGATGCCCGACGCGGTCGTGATCGGAGCCGGCCCGAACGGCCTGGTCGCCGCCAACCTGCTCGCCGACGCCGGCTGGAGCGTGGAGGTGTTCGAGGCACAGCCCGAACCAGGAGGCGCGGTGCGCAGCGACCGCGGGGTGCACCCCGATTACGTCAGCGATGTGTTCAGCGCCTTCTACCCCCTCGCCGCCGCCTCGCCCGTCATCGCCTCCCTGTGCCTGGACCGCGAAGGTCTCGTCTGGAGCCACGCTCCGCGGGTGCTCGCGCACCCCCTGGCCGATGGCCGGTGCGCGGTGCTGGACCGGGTGCCGCACGACACCGCAGCGGGGCTGGACGAGTTCGGGCCCGGCGACGGGGACGCGTGGACGGGCCTGTGCAAGATCTGGGACCGGCTCGGCCCCGACATCGTCCGCGGTCTGTTCACCCCCTTCCCGCCGCTGGTCCCCGCTGCCCGGCTCCTGGACGGGGTCCGCCGCACCGGTGGGCTGGCGACCGTGCGGCGGCTGCTGCTGCCCGTACGCCGACTGGCGGAAGAGGAGTTCCGCGCCGAGGCGGGAGGGCTCCTCCTCGCGGGCAACGCCCTGCACGCCGACCTGCCTCCCGAAGCAGCCGGCAGCGGAGGCTACGGATGGCTCATGTCGATGCTCGGCCAGCACCACGGCTTCCCCGTCCCCGCCGGCGGCGCCGGCGAGCTGACGGCCGCGCTGGTACGGCGGTTGGAGCGGAGGGGCGGTGCGGTCCACTGCGACGCGCCGATCACCGAAGTCGTCGTACGGGCCGGCCGCGCCGTGGGCGTACGCACCGCCGCCGGCGAAGGGGTGCCGGCCCGGCGTGCCGTCCTTGCCGACGTGTCGGCCCCCGCTCTGTACGGCTCCCTGGTCGGCGAGGAGCACCTGCCGGGCAGCGCTCTGCGGGACCTGCGGCGCTTCCAGTGGGACTTCGCCACCTTCAAGGTGGACTGGGCGCTGGACTCCCGGGTGCCCTGGACGGCCCCGCAGGCGGCGACCGCGGGCACCGTGCACCTCGCCGACGGAATGGACGGCCTCACCGCCTACGCCGCCCGGATCGCCACGGGACTCGTACCCGAGAACCCCTTCCTCATCTTCGGCCAGATGACCGCGGCCGACGCGACCCGCTCTCCCGCGGGGACCGAGTCCGCCTGGGCGTACACGCACCTACCGCAGAAGATCAAAGGCGACGCGGGCGAGCAGGGCCTGACGGGTCGCTGGGAAGGCAGTGAGAGCGAAGCGATGGCCGACCGCATGGAGGAGGTCGTCGAACGGTACGCCCCCGGCTTCCGAGCGCGCGTCCTGGGACGAAGGATCTTGACTCCTCCCACCATGGAGGCGATGGACGCCAACCTCCGCGGCGGCGCCCTCAATGGCGGCACGGCCGCCCTCCACCAGCAGCTCGTCTTCCGGCCCGTCCCCAGCAACGGGCGTCCCGAAACACCCGTCAAGGGCCTCTTCCTCGCGTCGGCGTCCGCGCACCCGGGCGGCGGTGTGCACGGCGCGCCGGGCGCCAATGCGGCACGGGCCGCTCTGCGTCGCCACCTGCCGACGGTGCTGACCGTGCGCCGTCGGCGACTCCAGCGGCCCACTTAGCGCCGCTGGTCCCGGTCGGGCCGCGGCTGCGGCTGCGGCTGCGACTGCGACTGCGACCCACCGTGGCACGCATGCGGCTCCTGCTGACCTCGGACACCCGTCTGCCCGCCCGCGCCGCGTCCCTCCCGGATTATCCTCTTGGCAGCCGTCGACGGCTGCGCCGCGGCCCCCCGGAGGTCGCCCACGCCGAGCTGGGGAGAAGTGCGGTTCGCGGTCGTGCACGAGACCTGGGAGCGGCCGCAGGACGGGAGTGGCGCTGCGTTGCGCGCTTCCCCGACGACGATGTCTTGGTGTTCGGCCACAGCCACATTCCATGGGACAACAGCGCTGGGAGTCTGCGTCTGCTGAACTCGGGCTCGCCCACGGACCGCCGCAGTCACCGCCGGCCCGACGCTGCCGTGGAGCTCCCGCGTCGTCGAAGGCCACGTCAACCGGATCAAAATGATCAAGCGCCGGATGTATGGCCGAGCCGGCTTCGCCCTGCTGCGGCGGCGTGTCCGGCTGGCCTGACCGCAGAGCTGTCGCTCGACGAACGGGGCGGTTCAGCTCATCGCGAGCCGCACGGGATCCAGGCCCAGCTTGCTCCGGCGTGAAGGGACGGCCCGGGCGACCCAGGCAGCTACGGCTTTCGCGATCTGCCGCGAGCGCGTGCAGCTCACGTGTCTTCTCCTGGGCGTGACCATCCACGGGGCCAGCGGGTCCTCCCCAAGGACTCGTTCGAAGTGATCGCGGGCCATGTACGGGCACCGGCCGGGGCGGCCGCGCTGCCGGCGTCGAAGCCGTCCCAGAGGAATCCCCGGCGCACCGGTCGGGATGCCAGGTATCTCGGTGTGCCTTGGCTGTGCCTCGCGCGGCCGGGAGGGTTCTGTGATCACCATCACTCCATGGATACGCGGATCGTGTCGACCGGGCGGTCGGTGCCGGGCGTATGCGTGGTGAAGCGAAAGATCCGGGAGTGAGTGGTGACCGTTGAGGAATTCGAGGCGTTCTACGAGCAGGCGGTCGCGCGACTCACAGGGCAGCTGTACGTGATGCTGGGCGATCTGCACGAGGCTCAGGACGTCGTGCAGGAGGCCTTCGTCAAGGGGTGGAGCCGGCGGCGGCAGCTCGATCGCGACGGGCAGCCCGAGGCGTGGATCCGTACGGTCGCCTGGCGCCTGGCGGTGAGTCGCTGGCGCTTTCGCAGGCGCACGTCGGACGCCTGGGACCGGGCGGGCGCGCCACCGCCCGTCGAGGGGCCCGGCCCCGAGTACGTGGTCCTCATCGACGCGTTGCGTGACCTGCCGGCCCAGCAGCGTCGTTCGGTGACGCTGCACTACCTGTGCGACCTGAGTGTCGAACAGATCGCCGGCGAGACAGGGCAGTCCGCCAGCACCGTCAAGACGCACCTGGTCCGTGGCCGGGTCGCCCTCGCCGATCGTCTACGGCCCCGGAACGTTGAGGAGGACCCCGGTGCTTGACCCCCAGGAGCCCCAGGACCCGTTGCGCGAGATGTTCCGGCAGGCCGCGGCCTCCGGTCAGGCGCGCGCCCGTGCCGTGCCGGTCGCGCGGATCGCCGAACGCGCCCGGCGGGCTCACCGGCGCCGTGTCGCCCTGGTCGCGGCGGCCGCGTGCCTGGTCCTCGCGGGCGGCGGGGTGACCGCGGCGGCGCTCCTGTCGGACGCGCCGACCCCTGTCGTACCCGCCGTGAGCCCCTCGGTCGACCTGCCGTCCCCCGGGGAGACCACCAGGGCGCCGTCGAGCACCACGACGGAGCCGGGCCCGCCCACGCCCGGGAGCACCACTGGCGGCGCGTCGGCGACGACGCAGCCGGCAGGGCAGGGGACGACTACGCAGCCTGCGGGAGAGGGGACAACGACGCCGCCTGCGGGACGGGGGACGACTACGCCGCCCTGAGCACCGCCTGCCGAGGCTCCCCCGCCCGGTCCCCCGGGCTCCGGCCACCCCGGCCGAGGCTCCCGTGGTCCGCCGGGCCTAGGCCGCCCGTCGAGGCTCCTGCACCGTCGGGCCTCGGCCGCCTGCCGGGTCCCCGTCTGACCGCGCCCGGCCGCCCATCGGGCACGCCCGTCTTTCTTCCGCAGTATCGCCCCGTGGCGCCTCGCCGTCGCGCGGTCCGCCATGCCCTCACACCCTGACGAGAGTCCGCTATGTCTGTGATGCCTACCAGGTCTTTCGAGAAGGCGCCGCCGGCTCCTCCGCTCCTTCCCGCCCTCCCCCGCGTCGGCCGCCGACGACTGTGGCTCGGCGTCGAGGACCGGGACGTGCTGTGGCTGTACCTGCTCACCCGGGCGGCCCTGTGGAGCATCGCCCACGGCGCGCGCTGGCTCTTCCCCGCCGACGCCGGCACCCATGACCCGGGCCCGGTCCTCGCCCCGTTCGAACGCTGGGACTGGGGGCACTTCCTGAACGTGGCGCGCGACGGCTACTTCCCCGAGGGCAGGGGGCCGTGGGACGCCGAGTGGGACAACCGGGAGGCCTTCTTCCCTGGCTTCCCCCTCGTCCTGCGGGCCGTCCACACCGTCGTGCCGCACTGGACCGCGGCGGGGCTGCTGATCTCGTTCGTCGCGGGCGGAATCGCGGTCCTGGCCCTGGCACGGATCGCGCGCCTGTACCTGCCCGACGAGGGCGCCGGGCAGCGCACGGTGCAACTCCTGCTGATATCGCCGTGCGCGGTCTTCCTCGCCGCCGGGTACAGCGAGTCGCTCTTCCTCGCCCTCGCTCTGCCCGCCTGGCTCGCCGCACACCGCCGCAACTGGCCCCTGGCGGCCACCCTCACCGCCCTGGCGACGACCGTCCGCATCAGCGGCCTGTTCCTCGCGGCCGCCCTGACCCTGCACTTCGTCCTGACGGCCCGCACCCGCGCCCACTGGCGCCCGCTGCCCTGGCTGCTCCTGCCGGCGCTGCCCGCCACCCTCTATGCCTGGTACCTGCACGCGTACACCGGCGACTGGATGGCCTGGAAACACGCCCGGAACGGGGCTGGTACCGCCACTTCCACGCACCCTGGGAGACCTGGAACACTACCTGGGACTCCGCCTTCGACCAGGTCCTCGCGACCGGCTACGCGTACATGCTCCAGGCCGAACTCCTAGCCATGGCCGTCGGACTGGCGCTGGCGGTGCTGCTCATGCGCCGCCGGCGCTGGCCCGAGGCCCTCTACGTCGGCCTCAGTCTGTGGGCCCTGGGCACGTCGTACTGGTACCAGTCCATTCCCCGCGCGACCCTGCTGTGGTGGCCCCTGTGGATCATCCTGGCCGCCTGGACCCTCCGCTCGCCGCGTTTCCGCACCGCGTACTACTGCCTCGCGACGCCCCTGTCGACCCTGTTCGCCCTGACGTTCCTGACCGGGCGCTGGGCCGGTTGAGCCACCGACCACGTCCGCGATGGTTTTTGGGCTTGGGGTGGCCCGACAGTTCCACGTCGTGGACGAGACATTCGGTCCGGGAGGTTCGGCGACGACGCGCCGGGGCCATCCACAGGCGGCCGTGTCATGCTGCTCCTTCAGCACCTCACCCGGTGGCCGCGGAGACCCCAGAAAAACTCCCTGGCCCGGCCTGCCCGTCTCGGCCATGATCGTTGCGTGATCACCTACCTCGAGTCCGAGCGCCTCGCCCTCCGCCCCTTCGCCGCTGACGACGCGGACCTGCTGATCGAGCTGGACAGCGACCCGGCGGTGATGCGCTACCTGACCGGCGGTGCTCCGACCCCACCGGAGGAGGTCCGCGACCTCGCCATCCCCAGCATCCTCGCCGGATACGAGCGCTGGGATCACGACCTCGGCCTGTTCGCCGCGTACGAGAAGGACGGCGGCGCGTTCGTCGGCTGGTTCTGCCTGCGTCCGCTGCGCAGCGGCCCCCGGGAAGAGGCCGAACTCGGCTACCGCCTGCGCCGCGCGGCCTGGGGCCGGGGCTACGCCACCGAGGTCTCGCAGGCGCTGCTGGCGAAGGGGTTCACCGAGCTCGGCATCCGCATGGTCTGGGCCGAGACGATGACCGTGAACCGCCCTTCGCGCAATGTCATGGAGAAGCTCGGGATGACGCTCGTGGAGAGCATCCCCACGCCGGACGACATGATGGCGATCGAGGGTTCCGAGCATGGGGGTGTGCGGTACGAAATCACGCAGGAGCAGTGGCAGTTGCGGCAGGCGTAGGCGGCGCGAGGCCGGCGGTCGTGGGTGTGAGGTCATCAGTCCGCGCAGGCGGGGAGCAGGCCGCGGGGTCGTCGATGGCGAACCCCTGGGTGGGGCCAGCCCCGCGCGAGCGGGGAGCAGTGGCGGCTTCCTGCCGGGGGCAGTCACTTGGATCGCTTCGAGGGCGACGGTGGCGGGTGGGGTTAGCGGCCTACGTCGACTCGGAAGGTGAGGCGGTTGTCGACCGTCTGGAGTGCGGCGCCTTGGATGGTCGGGGCTTTGTACGATGGCACCTGCTCGATCAGGATGGGGCACCCGTGCTCGTCGTCGAGGCAGTCTCCTAGTTCAGCCCCGAGGGTCTTAACTCCGGCTACGCCCGCCCGTTGTTCCAGCCACGCTGTGACCAGCGGGACCTGCTGGGCGCAATGATCGACGCACGGGTCAGGCCACGTGTACGTCAGTTGTGCCCGGTCTTCGACAGTGCGGGTCGTGGTCGGCCGGGAGAAGCCCGTGGGGGGCGACATGCCTTCTGCCACACCGCGGTTGGTCTCGAACGTGTTGTTCTCCTCACCCTGCTGGTCAAGGAAGTATCCGATCCCCAGCATCAGCGCGATCACCAGTAGCGTCGCGCCCAACTTGACACTCCCCGCGACGCGTCGGCGAGGTGCGGGCGCCGATACGGCGGCGGGATTCCGCGCCGGCAGAGTGGGGGGTGGTCCGAACGCAACAGGTTGCGTTTCGACGTAAGTTGGTGCATTCGAGGCGATCCCGTCCAGCCTGGCCTGCAGCTGATCCGTGGTCAGGCGCGCTGCTGGATCCTTCTGCAGCAGACCGTCGAGTACGGAGCCCAGCGCCCCCGCACGCACGGCCGGAATGGGTGGCTCTGTCACGACCGCGACCAAGACGGCACTCGGAGCCGTGCCGGCGAACGGAGCGTGACCCTCCACGGCGGCGTACAGCGTCGCACCCAGCGACCAGAGGTCGGACTCGGCCGTCGCGGGCAAGCCCCGGACCTGCTCCGGCGCCATGAACGCGGGCGTACCCATGATCATCCCGGTGGCCGTGAGGGTGGCGTCTCCCTCCACGGCGGCGATCCCGAAGTCCGTCAGCACCACCCGGTCCTCTTCCAGGAGGATGTTGGCGGGTTTGATGTCCCGATGGGTGATTCCCATCCGGTGCGCGGCACCGAGCGCGGCCGCCACTTGCCGCCCGATGACTGCCGCCCGCTGGGGCGTGAGCGCGCCATGTGCCTCGATGAGGTCCGCCAGCGACCCGCCATCCACCAACTCCATGACGATCCAGGGACGTCCATCCGGGCCGGATATCCGGTCATGCACGGTGATGATCCCCGGATGCTTCAGGCGTGCGGCGGCACGGGCCTCGCGGTCGAGTCGAGCGATCCAGTTCTGCCGTTCGGCCTCGCCCAGATGCTCGGGCAGCCGCAACTCCTTGACAGCAACGTCCCTCCCCAACTGCTCATCGTGGGCCCGCCAGACCGCACCCATGCCGCCTTGGCCGAGTAGTCGGCTCAACCGGTAGCGGCCTGCGATGAGTTGGCTGTGATCGTCGTCCACGCATGGAATATAGCCGCGCGCTTGATCGTGGGCCCCGTGGCTGTGCGTCTGCTGGGGCTCACGCCTGTCTCTTGGCCGTGCCCGGGTGCCGGGGCGCGCGAATGTGGCGTCGGTGCGCTGCGCGCCGGGGCCGGGTGTGTCCCAGAGCTGGCGAACCACGACCCGCTTCCTTGCCGACGCGCCCGTAGGGCGGGGGATGCCCGCCATGCCCACGTGGGTGGGCGTCGCTTCGTCCATCCGGGTGAGATCCCTGTTGATCGATGGAATCGTCGCAGGTCGGCTCGACACGATCTGTCGTAACTCCTTGCGTGGCCTGCGCACCGGGACACATCAGTGGGGCGCAGCGGCGCTTGGAGCCTCATTGTTTTTCGCTTTGACGTTTTTCCGTTCTCTACGTACGTGGCGGTGCCTCGGCGTGCCGCCGCTGGAAGGAAGCACAGTGTCCGATTCACCGCAGCATCGGATCTTCGCCATGCTGGACGTCGACGGCGACGGCGTGATCACGCGCGAGGAGTACCTCTCTCGGGTTGAGCGTGTGGCGTCCGCCGTGGGGCGCGACGCCAGCCATCCGGTCGTGGCCGCGTCCCGGGCCGCCCATGACGTGGTCTTCCAGGACATGGACGCCGACCACGACGGGCGCGTCACGTTCGAGGAGTACCGCTCCTGGGTGGGGCACGAGGCGTTCGAGCGTTTCTGTCGGACTGCTCTGGGCTCTCTGTTCGACATCGCCGACACCGATGCCGACGGGTGCCTGGACCGTGCCGAGTTCATCTGTCTGCGTACGGCTGCGGGGAACGCCGACACGGACGTCACCGCGGCGTTCGACGCGCTCGACATCGACGGCGACGGGCTGATTCACCGCGACGACTACCTCACGGGCATCCGGGACTTCGTCACCACGGGCAGCTCCCCCATGGCCGCGGCGTACGGCTCCGGACCGTTGCTGCGCAGCCCTTCCTGACACCGCCGATTTCCCCGCGTTCTACTGGCGGCCCGCGTGCGGTTCAGGGACGTCGGGGCAGGGGCGGGGAAGTGAGTGCCTGTGATCGTGTCCGGGGCCGGGGTGCCCGTGGTGGTGACGTACGGGAAAGGCCGGCCGCCGGCGACGGGACCACCACGAGCGGTCCTGCAGAACGCCCACGACTCGCATCTCGCGCGCGCTCGCGATGGGCGCGTCAAGATCCTCCTCGACGAGGACGAGGGTGAGGACGGCACCCCGTGCGTGGCCAACGGTGCGGTGGCTCGCGGGGCACGGCTACTGGCCCGAGGGGATGCCCGCGACGGATGACCCCGGCGGGGCGAACTCGGGTTGGACGCGTCTGGGGTGCAGTTGCCGGGGCAGCGGGCGGGGAGCGGGGCTGGGCTCGGGCTGAGTGCCGGGTCGGGGCTCGGTGCCGGGTCGGGGTTGGGGGTCGGGTCGGGGTCCGGGGCCTTGGCCGGGTCGGCGGTGGTTGGGCCTGGTGCGTCCGTCCTGCTCGACGGTGCGTCCCTGCCGACGCGGCCTGATGAGCTGAGGGAGCTCGCCCGGGCGGTCGCCGCTGACCTGCCCGCCGAGCAACTGACCACTCCTGCTTGCCCGGTCCTGGCCAGGACTCGTCGGTCTTCGAGCAGCACCGGTAGCTACAGTGCCTCTCCCCCAACCAGGACAAGACCGTCGCCGTCGGCCTCGCCGGGGAGATCGTGGTGGGGGCCTGGCTGCGGGAGAAGTTAGGAGTTCCCGAGGAGACCTCCTGGAAGTCCCGCCTGCGTTCCCATGTGATCGCCGGCGGGCCGGGGGACGACCGGCTCGGCTGCGACTTCCGCGTCCACCACGGCGAGCGGACGTACCTCTACGAGGTCACGGCGTCGGTCGGCAGCAGCGGCGAGATCATCCTCGGCGACTCGGAGGTGGAGCGGACCTCCCGCCTGAGCCCTGAGGAGACGTACGCCATCGTCTACGTTTCCGGCGTGCTGTCCCGCGAGCGGAGCTCCTCAGCACGAGGATGCGGCTGCGGTTCTCGCTTCCTGGGTAGGCGGTCCGGCGCGCGTCGCCATGGGCAGGGTGAGTTCTACCGGGACCAGCGGACAGGGCTTTCGGCGGCGCCTCCCGTGAGCCAGGTGCCGTCGCCGAGTGGCTTGAGTTCGTATGGGTTCGCCGTCGTCACGGTGATCTCACCGCTGACGGCTCCCGTGCCCACGTCGACCAGGTGGTACCGGTACCACTCCTCCTCGTCGTCGCTCTCACCGCCCAGGGTGACGACGGCGGTCTCCGGGGTCAGGTAGCCGCCGCTCCATTCGACGAAGGCGTCCTCGGGGTCGTACCCGAAGGCGTCGACGGGCAGGGTGAAGAGCACGTCCCCGCTCGGGTGGTGGTGGAAGGCGACGTCCCCCTGGCCGTGGTCGACGGTCATGAACTGCTTCCCGTCGGGCGCGAGGTCGATCAGGCAGCGGTCCGGCCACGGGTACGTCACGAACTCCGGCTCGCCTTCGGCCCCCGCCGCGCCCCGGATCAGGGCGGCGCCGTCCTGGCCCTCCCCGATGACCAGGTAGACGCTGTCGTCCAGGGGATGCACGTGGTGTTCGGCGCCGTGCCCGACCGTCTCCAGCTCGCGGCGGAAGAGGACGGCGCCGCTGTCGGCGTCGTACACGACCCACTGGTCCTCGCTCCCGCGTCCCGCCATCGCGTCCGGCCGGTAGACCCACACGGTCCGGCCGTCCAGGGACCACGCACAGCTGGGCCGGTGGCCATAGCGCGTGTCGGAGTGCGGCTCGAAGGTCGACTCCCACACCACGTCTCCGGCTCTCGTCACGCAGACGACCGCGTCCAACGTCGCGTAGACGGCTCGCTCCAGGTCGGGCCGTACCGCCGAGGCCACGACCTCGTCGCCGGAGCGCGGCTGGAACACGGCCGCGGGCTCAAGCGCCCCGAGCGTGTCGGAGGGGATGACGTACGCAGTGATCTGCCCGCCGTGGTGGCGGGTGGTGATCTTCGGGGGCTGCTCGGGCATCATGCGTCGAGGCTAACGTCCGGCTCGGACACCGGGTCTTCGCGTGGCGCTCGCTCGGGGCTCGGGCTGAGCGGGTGTGTTCCAGCCAGGGTTTGTTCCTGCGGCTGAGCAGCGTCGGTCAAGGCGTGGGCGATGCCTCGGTGAGGGACATCCACCGCTGGACGGTCTCCTGGTGGGAACCGGTCGTCGTGGCCTCGGCGACTGCCTCCGCGTCCGTGACGGAGCAGGGCGTTCCCGATCGGGTCAGCAGGGCGAGTGGCCACTCCGGGCCCGCGCCGGGACTCATCGCGTCGAAGGCCGTCCAGTTCCAGGGGCCCTCGAACAGCCACGCCCGGCCGGCGGTGTCGGCCACTTCGTCGCCCGGCTGCAGGAACCCGTACGGTCGCAGCAGGAGTTCGAAGGTGAACGGGATCCCGTCGCCGGGGTGAAGGGTGTAGCCCTCGCCGTTGAGGTGGCTGTCGTCCGGGAACGCCCGGTACGACCGGCCACGGGGCAGCACGGCCACGCTCAGTTCGGGACGCGGGAGCCAGCCCGTCTCAAGGGGCGGTGCGTGGTGGTCGACGGCGGTCACGTGGACCACGGTCGGCGGGACTCCGACCCGGCAGGCGTCTCCCGCCTGCAGGTGCTCGGGCCTCGGGTCGGTTCTGAAGAGTTCCACCTCGGGTTCCGGCCGGGTCTGCCCGTCAGCGTCCACACCCAGGGCGACCACACCGTTCCACCTGATGAAGTCGCTGCCCGTGTCGACGCGCCACCACGGCCATCGCAGCGACACGTGGTTCCACATCACACCCCGTTCGACCGTGGTCGGTGTGAACGGGCAGGCGATCGACAGCACGTCTCCGACCCTGAAATCGCCCCGGAAATCGCCCCGGAAGTCCCCCTCGTACATCACTGCGTCAGGGTAGAGGACGCGTCGGACAGGGGTCGCGCGGGCGTCGTTCGGTGTCCCCGCCGTCGGAGACGTACCGCCGTCTTCCCTGCCTTCACGGCGCGCAGGCCTCGGCGATCGACAGGCTGTTCTCGTACAGGTGGTGCCGGGTGATCCGGCCGTTCTCGACCGTGAGGCGCAGGGCGAACGGGCCCTCGAAGGTCTTGCCCGTCGCCCGTACGGTCCCCGACAGGTGTCCCATCAGGACGGCGTCCGCGCCGTCGACGAGGAAGGCGTCGACGCTGGCACGCGCGTCCTCGGGCACGGTGTGCGCCGTCAGCTCCGTGAACTGGGCGGCGCACTCGGCGGCGGTGGACCGCGGGCGGATCCAGGGGACGGCGGGGTTCTCGGCGAGCAGCCAGTCCACTTCGTCGGCGAAGAGCGCGACGAGTCGTCCCGTGTCCCCGGCCAGCCTGGCGGCGAGGAAGTCCTGCACGACGGCGCGCGTTGCCTCGTCCGACGAGCTGGGTGTGGTGGCGGTGGTGGGCTTGGCGGGCATGGCGTTCCTCCTGGGTGCGGTGGGATCCCCCGACGGGTCTCCGTCTGTGTGCTTGATCCTGCGGGTTCGCGGCGTGGTGGTCGATTACGCCGGGGGTAATGAGGGCCGCTGCGCGCTGCCCTAGCCCTTGAAGGTCCGCAACGTCCGGTGTCGGACACCCCGGCTACGGTTGCCGGATGAACGGATCGAATGGCGCACTGCTGCCTCTCCTGGCCACCGATGAGAGCGTGGTCGCCTTTTTCGCCGGGGTCGCGGACCTCGATGCGACGAACCCGACCGGCCACGAGCTGGAGGACGGGGTCAGGCTCGCCTCCGGGGCCCGGCTGGAGCAGTTCGCGCGGGCCGGCTCCGGGGACGCGTTCTGCTTCGTCGGTGAGGGCGGTGAGGAACGCCCAGTGGTGTACGTGAGTCTCGACGGTGAGGCCGGACCGCTCGCTCTCGGACTGCCGGAGTTGGTGCGGCTGTGTCTGGTGGCACCGTGGTGGCGGGATGCTCCCGGACGCACGGTCGAAGAGCTCCAGGCGGTCGCCGACGGCTACCGGGAAGACGTGCCCGACCTCGACCGGCGGCGCGACCTTGCGGCTCGGGCGCTCGGCCTCGATCCGGCTGGACTGCCGTCCGAGGCGGCGGCCCTGGCCCGGCTCGTGGACCTCTCCCGGGGACCGGTCGCTGCGGCCTGTCTCGTAGTCGGATACGAGGGCGATCCGCTCGACCCGCTGTTCGGCGCCGCCCGCGACCGAGCCTGACGTGTTCATCTGGGCACGGCGCAACCGCCCTCGCGGGTCCGGGGAGGAGCTGCCGTAGCGGCAGCTTCAACCCCGAGGTCGGTCCGCGTCTACCGGGCCCTTGCCCCCGCTGCCGTTCGAGGACGATGGCTCGTCTGCCTCGTTCGATGGGGCGACCGTATCCGGGGCGGTGAGCGGGCTTGGGGACGCGGAGTCCTTCGTGGGCTTCGGCCTTGTCAGCCACAGGCCCGTGAACACGGCCGTGGCCAAGGTGATGGTGCCGGCCGCGGCGAAGGCGTTCTCGAGGCCGGTCTCGAAGGAGGCGCCGTCGGATTGCCGGGTGCGGACGATGGCTCCGAGGACCGCCACTCCGAGCACCGCGCCGATCTGCCGGGTGGTGCTGCTGATGCCTGACGCGAGGCCGCCTTCCTGGGGGCTTACGGCGTGGATGGCCGCGCCCGTCAGCGGCGACAGGGTCAGGGCGAAGCCGGTGCCGGCCACGGCCAGGCGCCACCACACGTTTCCGTAGCCGGTGTCGGCGTGCACCGTGCCGAGCGCCAGCAGTCCCAGGCCCGCCAGGGCCAGGCCCGCCGTGACCACGATGCGGAAGCCGTGCCGGGCGGCGAGCCGGCCCGCGTACGGACTGACGAGCACCATGGCGAGGGTCAGCGGGAGGGTCCGCAGGCCGGCGCTCAGGATCGAGCTGCCCTGGACGTACACGAAGAACTGGGAGAAGAAGAACGACGAGCCCATGAGCGCGAACCCGACCACGACCATGGCGGTGTTGGACACGGTGAACAGCCGCTGCCGGAACAGTCGCAGCGGCAGCATCGGCGCGCAGCGGCGTGCTTCGACGGCGACGAACGCGGCGAGGAGGATCGCTGCGGCGGTGAAGCAGCTCAGGATCGGCGGCGACGTCCAGCCGCGGGCGCCACCCTCGATCAGCCCGAAGGTCAGTGCGCCCACGGCCAGAACGGACAGCACCGTCCCTGGGACATCGATCCTGGGGGCGTTCGGGTTGCGGGTCTCGTCGAGGGTGCGCAGACCGACCAGGAGAAGGACCGCGCCGATGGGCAGGTTGACCAGGAAGATGGCGGGCCAGCCGAAGGCTTCCGTCAGCACGCCGCCGGCCACGGGGCCTGCGGCGAGGCCGATTCCACTGAGTCCGGCCCACAGCCCGATCGCCTTGGTCTTTTCCTCCGGGACGGGATGTGCGGCGGCCAGCAGAGCCAGCGAGGCGGGGCTCAGCGCCGCGGCCCCGATGCCTTGCAGCACCCGGCCGGCGAGCAGCCAGTCGAGCGAGGGTGCGAGGCCGCACAGCGCCGAGGCGGCGGTGAACACCGCCACGCCGGTCAGGTACACCCGCTTGCGGCCGAAGCGGTCGGCGAAGATGCCGCCGGTCAGCAGCAGCATGGCGACCAGCAGTACGTACGCGTCGACGATCCACTGCAGGCCGGTCAGTTGAGTGTGCAGCCGGTGCTGCATGTCGGGCAGTGCCGCTCCGACGATCGTGTTGTCGAGCAGGACCATGAACTGGCCGAGGCAGGTCACCGTGAGCAGCGTGGCCCGGTTGGATCGGCCGGCTTCAGCCTCGTGCGATGCGTGGATGGGGGTTCCTCTCCGACGTTGGTCGCGCCCGGATGCGCGCCCGGATGCGGTCTGCGAGGCCGACGCGGTCGGCGCGGCACCTGGACACCGTTAAAGCAGTCGGTGACTGCGTTAGGAGACTGTAGGGAGCGTCGCCTCGTAAACGCAAGTACTTACTGCGTTAAGGTGGGTGCATGAACGAGCGACAGCCGGCCCGGCGGCCCGGCGGACGGAGCGCCCGCGTCGGCGCGGAGGTGCATCAGGCCGTCACCGACCTGATCAGCGAGCGGGGTTACGGCAACTTCACCGTCGGCGAGGTCGCAGCCCGCGCGGGCGTGGCCGACAGCAGCATCTACCGCCGGTGGGGCAATCTGGAGACCCTGCTCACCGACGTGGCCCTCACCCGTCTCAACGCCCAGTCACCGATGCCCGACACCGGGAGTCTGGTCGGCGACCTGCGTACGTACGCGGCCAACGTGGCCCGCGAGATCACCGGGCCCGACGGGCTGGCGGTCGTACGCCTGGCCGTCGCCCTGTCGAGCAACGGTCAGGCGGGCCTGCGGGCCGGTGACGAGCTCCGCGCCGAACGCATGCGGCAACTGCAGTCCATGCTCGACCGCGCCCGCGACCGCGGCGAGCACGCACCCGACGCGCTCGACGTGCTGGACCACATCCTGGCCCCGATGTACATCCGCGTCCTCTTCGGCATGGTCCCCCTCAGCCCGGACTACATCGACGGGCTGGTCGACCGACTGGTGTGACCGCAGCCCTGTTCCGCGATCAGCCCTCGGACGCGGCGACAGGGCCGCGTGAGGTGCTCGGCGGGACGCGGCTCAGGTGGTGAAGGAACCGTGCCGGCCCGCACCGGCCGCGAAGCGCGCGGCGCCCGAGAGGGTCTCGCCCGCCGACAGGGGCACCATGCCGTGCCGCAGTTCGGCGGCCAGGGCCTCGGGCTCGGGCAGGCCGTGCTGCTCGCGGACGGACAGCCGGTCGTGGCGCAGGCACAGCTGCGGGAACCCGGCGATCTCCCGGGCGAGTTCCTCCGCCGCGGCGCGGGCCCGGCCCGGCGGTACGAGACGGTTCGCCAGCCCGATCTCGTACGCCTCGGAGGCCTGGACCGGGCGGCCGGTCAGGATCAGGTCCATGGCGCGGCTCTCGCCGATGAGCCGGGGGAGCCGGACCGTGCCGCCGTCGATCAGGGGCACTCCCCACCGGCGGCAGAACACTCCGAGGACCGCGTCCTCCTCGACGACGCGCAGGTCGCACCAGAGGGCCAGTTCGAGTCCGCCTGCGACGGCGTGACCGCTGACGGCCGCGATCACCGGCTTGGTCAGTTTCAGCCGCGTCGGGCCCATCGGACCGTCGCCGTCGGGCTCCACCCGGTTGCCGCGCTCGGTGCCGACGGCCTTGAGGTCCGCGCCCGCGCAGAACGTGCCGCCCTCGCCCCACAGCACCGCGACGGCGGCCTCCTCGTCCGCCTCGAACGCCCGGAACGCGTCGGCCAGTTGCCCTGCTGTCGGCCCGTCCACGGCGTTGCGGGCGGCGGGCCGCGACAGAACCACCGTGGTCACCGGCCCGTCACGCTCGACGCGCACCGCGTCCTGCTCCGCCGCTGTCGCTGCCGCTGCCGTATCGGTCATGGGGGCATTCTCATGGGACGGGGGGCCGGGATTCCAGACCCGGACTGTTTCGTTCGGGGCGTCTGCCCTCCCCGCCTGGCGCCCTCGATCAGCCGGCCTCGTCGTCGAGCAGCAGGTCCCGCACGCAGCCGCGCAGCCACGCGTGCGCCGGGTCGGCGTCGTGGCGGGGATGCCAGGCGAGGCCGACCGGCAGGGGCGGCAGGTCGAGAGGGACGTCGAAGGTGACCAGGCCGAGGGACTCGGCCAGCGCCCGGCTCCGCGCGCTGATCAGGCCGACGAGGTCGGTGTCCCGGAGGACGAACAGCGACGCCGGGTACGTGCCGACGCTCGCCACGACCCGGCGCCGCAGGCCGTGCTCGGACAGTGCCGTGTCCACGGGGCCGGACAGCCGCCCACGGCGCGACACGACGAGGTGGTCGGCGTCCGTCGCGAACCTCCGCCGCGTCAGGCGTCCCCGGAGGAGCGGGTGTCCGGCCCGGACGACCCCGAGCATGCGGTCGTCCAGGACGACCTCGGTGCGCACCTCGGGATGGACGGTGTCGATCACCCCGATCTCCAGGTCGGCGACCCCCTCCCGCAGGGTCGGCGCGTCGACATGACTCTCGTTCAGGAATCGCAGCCGCACCAGCGGGGCCTCGCGGGCCGCCCGGGCGAGCAGGGCGGGGCCGAGCAGGGCGGGGTGGGAATCCTGGCCGAGCACCGTGAAGGTGCGCGCCACAGTGCGCGGATCGACCGGTCCCGAGGCCGCGAAGAGCGCTCTGGCCCGCTCCACGACCGCGGCGACCTCGGCCCGTACGGACAGTGCGTACGGCGTCGGCACCATCGCCCGCCCGGCGCGCACCAGGATCGGATCACCGAGCGCCTTGCGGATCCGGCCCAGGGTGCGGCTGGTGGCCGGCTCCGACAGGTGCAGCCGCCGGGCGGCTCCGCGCACGCTCTGTTCCTCGAGGAGGACGTCGAGGGCGAGGAGGAGATTGAGGTCGAGACCGGTGGGCTCCGCGGATTGCGTCACACGCACTCACCCCTTGCGAAAGATGCACTGGAAGTAATCCATGGGCCGAGCCTACGGTGGTCGCACATCCCCTGACCACGAAGCTCCCTGGAGGAGCCATGACTTCGCCTGCCCTCACACCGATCCCCTCCGCGCCGAGCGTCCTGCGGCGGTCGACCCTGCTCGCCCTGTGCGCCTGTGTCCTCGTCGCGCAGAGCATGGTCGCCGCCATCAACCTCCTCATCCCCCAGCTGGCCGGCTCCTCATTGCACCTCTCGTCGACCGAGCTGTTGTGGACGGTGGACGCGTACGTCATCGTCTTCGCCGGACTGCTCATCCCCGCCGGAGCGCTCGGGGACCGCCGGGGCCGCAAGGGCGTCCTGCTCGCCGGGCTCGCGCTGTTCGCCGCCGGGGCCGGGCTCAGCGCCCTCGCCGCCTCCCCCGCGCTGCTGATCGCCGGCCGCGGGGTGTCCGGCGCCGGGGCCGCCTGCATCATGCCCGCGACCATGTCGATCCTGGTCCACCTCGCCGGTCCGGCACACCGGGCCCGGGCCCTGGCCTCCTGGACCCTCTCCGCCGGTCTGGGCGGTCTCGCCGGCAACGTCGTCGGTGGAGCGGCGGGCCAGTTCCTGTCCTGGCGCGCCCTGTTCTGGCTGATGGTGCCGCTGGCCGCGGTCCTGACCTGGACCGTCACGGTCACCGTCCCGCGCACCGGGCGCTCCCCGCAGGGACACCCGGACCCGCGCGGCACCCTGCTGCTCGTCGCGGCGCTGGTCGCCGTGCTCGCGGGCATCATCGAAGGCCCGGTGTACGGCTGGACCTCACCGCGCATCCTCGTCCTCTTCGCGGTCGGTGCGGCGCTGTCCGGTCTGTTCACCTGGTACGCGTTCCGCTCCCGGGCCGCGCTGTTCGACCCGCGGGTCTTCCGCTCCCGGCGGCTGCGCGCCGCCGTGCTGGGCACGGCCACCGGGTTCTTCGGCCTCTTCTCGCTCTTCTACGCCAACTCGCAGTACCTGCAGTACGTCAAGGGGTACGGGCCCGCCGTCACCGGACTCGCCATCGTCCCGCTCACGATCGGCATGGCCGTCTTCCCCAAGGTCGCCACCCGCTGGCAGACCGCCTCCGGCCCGCGGCCCGCGGTCTCCACCGGGCTGTTCCTGATCGGTGCCGGGCTCCTCGGAGCCTCGACCGCCGACGCGGCCACGCCCTACGCGCTGTACGCCTGCTGGCTGCTCGTCATCTCGGCGGGGACCGGCCTGTGCATGCCGGCCCTGACCGTCGGCGTCGTCTCCTCCCTGCCCGAGCACCAGGCCGGGCTCGGTTCCGGGCTTGGCACCTCGGCCCGGGAGATGGGTGCCGCCCTCGGGGTGGCCGTCACGGGCACGGTGCTCGCCCTGCATGACGCCGACGCCCGCACCGCGTCCTTCGCCGACGCGATGAGCCCGGCGCTGCGGACGGTGGGCACGGTCGTCCTCGTCGCCACGGCCGTGGTCACCTTCGGGTACCGGACCGGGACCGGGCGGCGCCCCGGCGCCGGGACGCCGCCGGCCGGTTGACGCCGGGAGGGTGACCTCGCGGACGGTCGGCTCGGCGGTGGCAAGCCGTCCACAGGCGCCTCGTCGGCGTCCGCCGACGCCTCCCCCGTCCCCACGCCCGAAGAGTCCGAGACCACGGCGTCGCTCACCGCGTACGACCCGCCCACCCGGTTCGAGAGCCACGGCGGCTTCGACGCACCCGGACTGGGGACCGTCGCCCTCGACGGCACGAAGGCGTACTACGTCTCCCCCGGTGAACTCGTCGCCTGGGACCTCGCCGGCGACGAGGAGATCGGAACGCTCACGGCGGAGACGTCCTCCTGGCGCCATCTGCCCGAACACGACGGTACCTACAAGACGGTCCCGTACCCTCCAGGCCTCGGTACGGTCGACGGCAAGCGGTACGCGGTCACCGCCTTCCCCACCAGCACGAAGGGCTCGGGCAGCGCCGCCGACGGCGTCGGCGTCGAGGTGGTCGCGATGGACGCCGACAGCGGTCGGGAGGCGTGGCGGACGAAGTGGGACCTGCCCAGGTCCGAGGACGGGTACCTGGTCACGTACGTCGCCGGGGTCGTCGGCCGCACCGCGATCGTCGTGTCACACGGCGAGTACCGGTACCCCGTGACGTACGGGATCGACCTCGTCACCCACAAGGAGACCTGGAGCGACACGTCCTTCAAGGCGCAGCTGGTCCAGGGCACGCGGGTGCTCGGTCAGAGGCGCGGTGACGAGGACGTCCTCACCCTCGCGGCCGTCGACGGCGCGAGCGGGCGGGGGCTCTGGACGGGGATGGAGGTCCCCGACGAGTCGGGGGCCGGCCAGGGGTGGACGGTCAAGGCCTTCGCGCCGAACCGGGCCTGGGTGGCTGCTCCCTTCGGCCGGGCGGTGATCGACAGTGCGACCGGCAAGGACGTGAACTACGAGGGCTTCGGCGAGCGGCTGCACGAGATCGAGAAGTGCGTCGACGATCAGCTCAAGACCACCTTCTGCGCCGCCCGCACGGTGAAGGGAGCGGAGATCTCCGCATACGACCGGAGCGGCAAGCGCCTGTGGCGCGTGGGTGGGCCGTCGGACGACTCGGGGCGGAAGCAGATGATCCTGCGGTCCGCGTTCCATGGAGCGGTCTACGCGACCTTCAACGAGGGGACGGGCGCGGCGATCGTTCTGGACGGGGCGACCGGGGCCGACAAGGCCACCGATCCCGGGTACGCGCCCTTGCTGGCCAACACCTACGTGGGGCTGACGTACGGAGGCGGGCGCCAGGTCGACGTCTACCGCGCCACGCGCTGACCGGGTGGTCGCGAGCGCGGCCTCCCAGGCCCCACCGTTCCTGCTGCTGTTGGACCTCCTCCAGCTCCGCCGTGAGGGCGTCGAGGAGCGCTTCCAGCGGGGAGTGCCGGGAGGGCGCGGCGAGGACGGCCTGGCGGACGTGGTCACCGGCGGCCGCGTCGGTCTCAGCGGAGCCGGGTGGTGCGCGGGTAGCCGAAGAGGGGGAGGTCGGTGGTCAGGGCGTCGGCGAGGATGGTCGTGCCGAGTTCGTTGGGGTGGAAGGACTGCTGGCTCATCGGGGGGTTGAGGCCGGGGAACCCGCCCTGTTCGCCCTCGCCGCGCGTGGGCTTGGGGATGCCGGCGTTGACCGCCTCCGGGTTCCCGCACACCCCTCGCGCCCCGAACCGGTCGATCGGATCGGTGAAGTGGACGTCCAGCCGGGCGGGACCTTCGCGGAGGTCCTTGACCACGGCGGCGAGCTGGTCGCGCAGGTGGAGCGTGATCTCGCCCATCCACTCGACCTCGCCCGCCTCCGGGTTGAGGGCGGCGGTCTGGCCGGGCTGGGACGTCGTGTCGCAGGAGGCGGTGAACAGCTTCACGTAGCCCATGACGACGATCTTGGCGTTGGGCGCGGCCTTGGCGATCTCCTGAAGGGCCGTCTTCACCGAGGGCGCGACCTTCTGTGTGATCCGCTTCCTGGTCGTGCCGTCCAGGTCCAGGACGAGGTTCTCGTGGCATGCCACGGTGACGAAGCAGGTCGTGAAGATGTCCGCGAACCCGGCGTCGTTGCCGCCGATGGACAGGAGCACCAGTGTGGTGTCGGCGTCGAGGAAGCCCTTGTCGAGCTGCGGGGGTTCGCGGTGCTGACCCTCGGCGGACAGTCCGAAGGCATTGCGTACGGGTTCCTGGCCAGGGGCGGCCGTGGGCAGGAGCATCTGCGTACGGGCGCCGCTGCACGCGAGGAGGTGGGCGTCGACGTCCGGGTCCCAGACGTCCGTCCGGTAGCCGAGGGTGTGCCGGCTGCCCGGCAGGCGCGCTTTGCGGGACCACGCCGCGTACGAGCGGTGGCAGGCGTTGGCGTAGGCGGTCAGGCCCATGCGATCGGACTCGGGGTAGTACTTCGATCCTTCGACGGGCGAGGCGCCCTCGCCGGCCGCGAAGGAGTCGCCGAGGGTGACGACCTGGTGCCGGGGCTTGCCCGGCAGGGGCTGGAAGGCGATCGCGTCGAAGGCGATGTCCTCCTTTCCGTCGGGCGCGCCGCCGGTGACCGAGGTCAGTTCGACGCGCGGTCGGCCGGTGAACCGGAAGGCGCCCAGGGGCACCCAGCGGTTCTCCTCCGTGCGCTGGAGCAGGGTCCGGCGCTTCGGTCCGTCGGCGGTGTGGACGGTGTACGCGGCCTGTTGGGTGTGGGCGCCGTGATTCGGCATGTGGACCATGACGCGTGCCCAGCCGTCCAGTTCCCGTCCGAGCTCCCACCGTCCGGTGACCTTCAGACGGTCGCCGAGGGCTCCTGCACGGCTGTGGGTGAACCAGAAGTGGCCGCCGAACCCTCCGCCGATCTGGTGGAGGTCGATCTTGGAGAGGAAGTCCCCGGTCTTCGCGTCCTTGGCGAAGTCGAACGTGAACGTGCCGTCGCTACGGCGCGGACAGGGGACGGGGGTGACGGCGGGCACGTCCGCGGGGACGTCGTCCACGACCAGGACCCCCTGGGGGAGGTCCTCGGCCTGGCAGTTCGGCCGATGGACCGACGTGTCGGGCGGATTGGGGTGCGTGCCCGCGTCGAACCGGATCTTCTCGTGCCCGCACTGCGTGGCGCAGTCCTTCTTCCACTCCACCGGCTCGTGCCACCAGCACTTCAGGTCGTACTTTCCGGTGGCCGGGTTGATGTGCCCGCAGTGGCTGGGCGGTTCGGGCTTCTCCCCGGCCTTGGTGGGCATGACGGACGGGTCGTCGGGGACGAACATGAGGTGCGAGTTGCAGTCGTTGGCCTTCACCTGGCAGAACAGCAGCCGCGGCGGCTTGACCTGGGCGCGCTGGTCGTTGGTGTTCCACCAGGCGGGCTGGAACCCGACGCCGTTGTTTCCGGTGGTCTTGCCGATGGAGTGTGCGGCCCAGCCCATGACCTTCTCCGGGTAGGGCCATTCCTGGGGGCGCGAGGCGTCGCCGGGGCGCCCGTCGAGGAACGACAGCCGGTTCTCACGGTAGTGGGCGTTGGCCGGGTTGTTGAGCCAGCCGAGGCCCCAGGGCTCGCCCGCTCCCTTCTTGGGGTAGAAGCCGCTGTTGTACGCCCAGACGGCCATGAACCAGTTCTCCAGGCGGGCGGGGTCCCCGTCGTGGACCCTCATGCCCGCCGCGGCCTGCTCGTTCCATTTCTCGGCCAGGATGCGGGCGGCCGCCGCGAGGTTCGCGGCGTAGTCCACGGTGATGGCCCGCTGCTGGTCGGGCGGCAGGGCGACTTCTCCGGGCTTGGTCCGGCCGGCCATCCGCATGCCGTCGGTGACCTGGGTGATGCCGTAGCCGCAGTCGGCATGTGTCCAGTCCACGTCCCACTGGTTCTCGTCGGCGGCGACCTTGAACGGGATGCCGTAGTAGTTGCCGATGAGCGGGTTGCCCGCCAGTCCCTCCGCCGTGTGGCGGGACGCCTGCCACATGTTGGATTCCTGGGCCGTGATGCCCAGCAGGATCTGTGCCGGGATCCGTCCTCCGCCCGCGAGGGGAACGGGAGGGAACATGCGGCTCGGCGCGTACGCGGGCAGGCCGGAGCCCTTCCAGTCGGCCGGGCGTTCCAGGTCGAGCGGGCCCTGGGCGAGCATGTCCGCGGCCCACTCCACCTGGTGCGGGGTCGGCTGGTAGACCTGCGTCCGGACGTCGCCCCGGGGGACGGAGCAGGTGCGGTCGGCGTCGACGGGGTCGTGGGGGTCCTCGGCGGCGCGCGGTCCGGGTTGTGTGCGCTCCCCGAGGCGGGGCGACGGGGCGTGCCCTTGGTCCGGGAGGGCCGGCACGCGGCGTTCGTCGGGGACGCTTTCCACGTGCTGTCGCCCGGTGCGGGCGGCCACGGTCGTAATGCGCGGCCCGTCGGCCGCCGGGCGTCCCTCGCCGTTCTCGATGCCGGCGACCGCGAGCACGCCGGTCGACGACGCGGCCGCCGTGGCCGGCACGGCGAGCCAGGACGCGGTGGGCGGCAGCGCGCCCGCCCTCTCCCCCGGGCGGGCGGGGCTCTCCGGGAAACGCCTCTCGTTCGGAAGGCCCGTCACGAAGACCCGGCCGCCGGCCCCCGGGCTGAGGCCCAGGCGGCCGGTCGCGCCGAGGGCGTAGGAGCGGGTGCCGCCGTCGTGGTGGCGTCGGACACGCACCTGGTCACGCGCCCGGTCCATGAACCACACCCCGCCGTCGTGGTCGGGGTGGAGCTCGAAGGGTGTGCCCGTCGAGCGGGCCAGGGTGTGCAGGGAGCCGTCCGGGTCCACGCGCACCACCCGGGGGCCACCGGCGGCGACGAGTCCCTGGGGGGTCGGCACGGCGGAGGTGATCTGGCCGGCCGCCGTGACCGGGGCCTCCAGGGTGCCCGACGCCGCGTGCAGGGTCGTCAGCCGGGTCTGCCCGAGGTCGCTGTCGCCCGCCTGGGTGAGGACGGCGTCCTCACCCGCGCCGCATCCCGGGTTGTAGTACGCGAGGGTCGACCGCACCGGCAGTTTGCGCACGGCCCCGGTGTCCAGGTCCACGACCGCCGAGAACCCGCCGCGCAGGAAGAGCTCCGGCCGGTTCGTGAAGGCCCGCGGGGCGTAGACGACCACGAGCCTGCGCCCGGAGGCCGTCAGACAGGCGTTGCCGATCCACCGGTCGGTCTCGATGCCCGGCTCGGACAGCGAGGTGACGGTGCGCCAGACGTGTCCTTCCGACTCCCGGGCGCGGAAGACGTGGAAGCCGTCCGCGTCCCCGACGGTGGTCCATGCGAGGTCGCCGCCGGCCTTCGCCGGCTCCGCGGAGACCGGCCGTGGGCTCTCCTGGGGCGCGGGCTCGGGGAGCGTGGCGGCGACGAGTCCGACAGCGGCCGCGCATGCCAGGGCGACGGCGAGCAGGCGCATGGGGACCTCCTGGAAGGAGCAACGGGAACACCGCGAACGTTACGGAGCGTAATCATTGCTGGCCATCCCCCACATGGGTGGTCACCTGGCGAGTTCTCGCCGCACCCCTCGCTCAGAAGTCCCAGACCATGTGGTTCGGTACGACGTAGGGCACCGCCCACTGCTGCGCACGGGCCCCGTTGGCCCGCGAACCGTCCGCGATCTCCAGGGCCTTGCCGCTGTGGAAGTTGTAGAAGATCGTCCGCCGGTGACTGGCGTACGGGAAGTCCCAGATCTGGGAGCCGGCGTTGGCGCACGTCCACTGCTGGGCACGGGCACCGTCGGCTCGCGAGAAGTCGGCGATCTCCAGGCACTTGCCGCTCTCGACGTTGACCAGCCGGTAGTTGTGGCGCTCCTGCTCCCACTCGTCGTACCAGATGCCCGTGAGTTCCCATCGCCAGGACTGGTGCCGCACTCCCACGCAGTCCCACTGCTGGGCTCGGGCGCCGTCCGCGTGCGAACCGTCCGCGATCTCCAGGCACTTGCCCGTGCCCACGTTCACCAGCCGCCCCACGTGTCCATTCGGCGGGAAAATCGACGGCCGTTGCTCGGCGCCGCCCGCCGATGCGGGAGCGACGGTGACGACGGCGAGCAGGGCGGCGCCGGTGAGCGCGCGCAGGAAGTGGGGCAGCCTGAGACGGTGCGACACGGAGGCTCCTCGGTGGAGGTGGGGGTGGGGTGGTTGCACAAGATCGGCAGGGTGAACGTACTGGTGGACGGCCGCGCGGGTCATCGGCCATCCGTGTGAGCCGTGCGCCCGGCCCGTAACCTCGGCGTCACACGTACGGTGTCAGGACTCCGAGGAGTCCGGCGGTGAGGGCGGCCGCCAGGCTCACCTGCGTGAGAGAGATGCCGCGGCCCGTCGGGGCGACGGGAAGGTCGGGGGCCGTCCGGGGGTTCTCCGGCGGCGGGGCCTCGTGGCGCAGGGGGATGCCTCGGTGCCAGAACAGGCAGATCCTCTTCCATCGGTCGCGCTCCGCGTCCGGGTCGCGGGGGCGTTCCTCTCCGAGCGCCTCCAGGAGATCCATACGGTGCAGGTCGAAGGCGACCCGGACGTGCTGCCCGTACACCGCCGCGGCGTTCAGCGCGCCCCGGTAGGACGCCCAGGCCGACAGGACGCCACCCCAGAGGCAGGTCAGCAGCAGCACGGTCGAGCCGTGCCGCAGTGCCACGCAGCCGGCGCCCAGTACGGCGAAGGCACAGGAGAGAACGGCGCGTGCCAGGAGCGCGGACAGCTCCGCCCGTGCCGTCGACAGCGCTCCGGCCAGCCCTTCCGGGAGCACCTGGAACAGGCGGGGCCACACGAGTACGGCATCGATCCCGTAGCGCAGCCCCGGGTACAGCTCCGCGGCCTTGAGGATGTTCCCCAGCCGGGTCGGCCGCACCTCGTGCAGTCGTGACCTCGGTGGATAGAGGTGGTGCACCGCTCCGTCGGCGGACCGCAGCAGGCGCAGCCGGTGGCAGCGGCGCCCGAGCCGGCCGAGCGACCGGTCCGCGATCCGGCCCCAGTAGCCTTCCGCCCACCTCAGCAGGGCGAACTGGGTGGAGTCCAGGAACGCGGCGACGAGCAGCACGGCGGACAGGAAGGCTCCCACCAGCAGTGCTTTCATCTCGACGGGCTGGGACTTCCACGCACGCAGCAGGGAGTTGAGGGTCGGCTCGCCGGCGAGCGCCGCGACGAGGACCAGCAGGGAGCAGAAGACCAGGCTGGGCAGCAGCGCGACGCGGACGAACCGGCGGCCCGCGAGCTGGGCCGCCTCGCCCAGCGTCGTGGTGAACACCGGTCACTCCGCCCGGATGGCCAGCGGGTGGGGCGTGGCGTCCGGTCCCGGCCCGGGGCAGGAGGGCGGGAAGTCGGCGTCGTACGCGGTGAGGGTGGTGAGCAGGCCGCAGCGGCAGACGACCCGGGCGGCCGGTGTGGCGTAGGCGCCGGCGAGGACGGCGTCCAGGGGCGCCGGGGTGTCGCCACGCAGGGTGCCGCGGGCCGAGAGGGTGACGAGGTACGCGGAGACGGTGTCCTGTTCGAGCACGCCCAGGGTGCGACCGCCGTCGTGGACGAGTGCGCCATACGGGTTGAGGGCCAGCAGGTCGAGCGCTCCGCCGGTGCACAGCGCGGCCATCGTCATCGACGCGGGCAGCAGCACGGCCGGGGACAGTCCGGCGTCCGCGCTGCCCGGCCGGCCGAGTGCGGTGGGCCAGCCGTCCGCGTCCAGTGTCATGACGTAGCCGCTGTCTCCCACGGCTTCGGACAGCGGGGTGACGGGGGCCAGGGGCAGTTCGCCGAGGGTCATCGCCAGTCTCCTACGAGGGTGAACGGGGCCCAGAAGAAAGGGGCGTCGAAGGCGGGTCGCGCGTAGTCGGCGCGCAGCCGGCCGTGCTGGAACCGGGCCTGTCTCCTCAGGGCGGCCAGGGCCTGGTGTTCCGCGGTGCCGTGACCGGCGCCGGGCAGCAGTCTCTCGATCTCCGCCAGGGCCCCGGCCGAGTCACCGGCCCGCAGGCGCAGTTGGGCCAGGTCGTGCCCCAGTCGGGCGGCGATCGACCGGTTCGCCGGCAGGTTCCGCAGCCGCTCGCACCGGGCCACCGCGTCGCGGAAGCTCATGGTGCGGAGGTCGCGCCGTGCGGCGGACAGGGCGGCCGCGACGGGGGTTCCGCGTCCGAGCCTCTGGTAGAGGCCGGCCATCAGCAGCGCCGTGGACACGTCGTTGACCGCCCATTGGCTCACGATCACGGCTCTGGCCCCGGCGTGCAGCAGCGCCCTGGTGAGTCCGATCAGTTCGTTGCCCCGCCGGTTCTGCTGGGCTCCGGTCTCGCAGCCGCTCACGACGACAAGGGAGGCGTCGAGCCGTACGGAGAGGAAGTCCTCGACGGTCAGCCGGCCGTCGGCCAGGCGGACCGCCGACCCGGCGGGCCGGGCCCGGTCGACAATGTAGTGGCAGGCGAGGTGGAGCACGTCGTACGTCTCCGAGCCCAGCTCGTCGAGCAGTCGGCGGCGGGTCGCGGCACCGCCGGTGTGCACCTCGGCGTGCGGCAGGAGGCCGCCGATGAGGTGGGCTTCGGCCCGGGCGTGTGGCAGGTCGCCGTCCGGATCGGCCATGATCAGCGCCCGTCGGACGCCCGCTTCCGCAGGCAGGCCGAGCCGGTGCCGTAGCAGCGAGGCGCTGGGGGTGACGCAGAGCGGATTGCGCTCGCCGAGCGGTGCCCCGTCCACTTCCACCGCGTGCAGCGGAAGGTCGTGCAAGGGGCCGTCGGGCACCAGCCACACGGTCTCTCCGGGTGCGGAGTGCTGCGCCACCGCCCGGGCGAGGGGCCACAGGGACTGCCCCCAGCGGGTCGGACCTCCCGGTGCGGGCAGCCGCGGCAGGTCGGGGTCCTCGACCAGCGGGACCGCGAAGACGGCGGGCTCCGGCCGGTCCGCGCGTACCACGAGGACCAGCATCCGCGGGCCGCGGCGGACCAGCTCGAAGAGGACCACGCCCGGCGGGAGGACCGCGCGCAGTTCCTCGAAGCCGGCCGGTGCGCCACGCCGGTGTCTGACGTAGGCCGCACCGAGCGGTCCTGACGCCTCCAGCTCCGCCCAGGCCGCTTCGCGGGCCGCGCGGTACCGTCGCTGATGGGCGGGGTGGATGTCCCGGTGCGCGAAGTCGGTGCCTCCCGGGCGCGGGAGGACCCCCTCGCGTACCCGCCCTTGCTCCATTCTCGCTTCCCGTTCCCGCAACTCCTCCAGGTGCTGTGGCAGTTCGGGGGAGACGGTCGCGCCGAACACTTCGAGGAGCAGGCGGGACCTGCTGCGTTCGGCCAGCTCGACGGCCTGGGCGGGGGTGGGGCAGGAGGGACGGCCGTCGACGACGAGCTCGATCAGCCGCGCGCAGGCCGGCGTGAGATCCACGTCGATCCGTGTGTCGCCGTCACTGACGCGTTCCCGCATCCGCTCGACGAGATCCACGACGGCCAGGAGCTCGGCGGTGAGGTCGGCCCAGCGGTGCTCCGCCTCGGCGAGCCGGGCCAGCAGCCGACGGGCCTCCGCCTCGTTCGGCAGATCGCCGACGGAGCGGGCGGCAGCGGCCACCTCCTCGGCGATCTCCCGCGCCACCGGGGATCCGCCCTCCTCGTACTCCCCCGCCCGCTGCAGCGCCTGACGCAGGTCATGGGCGGCCGGCATCTCGTAGCGGTCGAGGAACGTGGTGTACATGCTGCGTGCCCGGGCCTGGGCGGGCAGCCCGGGTCCGAGCGTCCTGGCCATGGCGGCGAAGCGCTGCTCGACCCACCGCACGAACGCGATCTCCTGATGGTGGTGGCTGCCGAACGGCAGCCAGGTCGGCAGCTCGTCGAAGAGCCCAGCGGCGGACCGCAGGTCGAGCGGCATCATGCGGGCGGCCTCCTGGCCCGCCGCACTGTCGCCCGCGACCGCCTTCAGTACGAGGGCCAGGCAGGCCACCGCCCTGGGCGGCGCCGGCCGGGCGGCGATCGCATCCAGTTCCCGTACGGCTTCCTCCGGCCGTCGCAGGTCGAAGACCAGGACGTCCGCCGCGAGGCAACGAGCGGCCGCCGCGTTGCCGGCGAGTCCGGCGGAGGCGTACAGCTCGGCGGCGTGACGGCGGTTGCGGAGCGCGTAGTCGAACTCCCCGGAGGAGCAGCTCGCTTCGGCCCGGGCCATCGCGGTCATCGCCGTGACGATCCGCGACGTGTTCGACAGTTCCCGGTGCCGGGCGCGGTCCAGTCCGATGCGCTGGTGGCACAGCCACCGCAGCGACTCCGCGGAGGCCTCGGCGGCGCTGATCCACGGCTCCGCCTGCGAGGCGGGGACGGCGGTCACGGGCCGCCAGAGCACCGGCACCAGCCCGTACCCCTTGCGGGAGGACAGCAGTTCGCCGTGCCGCAGCCACAGTTCCCACAACGCCGTGTCGGGACGGTGCGGTGGACGTGCCGCCGTCTCCCACCAGCGCGCACGGGCGATCGCGTACAGGCCCAGGGGGAAACGGTCGCGGGCGATCCGCGTCGTCAGGACCTCGATCGCGCCGTCCGCGCGCAGGGCCCAGTCGCCGGTCCGCATCGCGAGGAGGGCGAAGCAGATCTCCAGGACGGTCATGGCCGTCGCGGCGGGCAGCAGCAGGACCGCGTCCGGCTGGACGACCGCGACCAGCGACGGAATCCAGCCGTAGCAGAACCAGGTCCGGAGGCGGCCGAAGAAGCGCACCAGGAGTGACGACACTCCCCTCACCTGCGGCCATGCGCGGAACTCGGCCAGGCAGCCGAGGACCGTGACCACGGAGGCCACCACCGCGCACAGCACCACTTCCCCCAGATGTGGAGCCGCTCCGCCCGTCGGCAGCAGCGCGGCGAGGCCCGTCCCCGCCGCCAGGAACGCGGCCTCCCCGCGGCACCGCACGCGCCTGGCCGCCCGGCTGATCGCACGCATGCGCCGTTCACCGATGCCCGCGCGCACCAGGAGGAGCACGGCGAGGAGCAACCTCAGCCGGTCGGAGGCCGACCCGAGGTCGAGCCGCCCCGACCCGGCCACGATCGCCAGGGGGGCGGTGGCCGCGGCGAGGCGGACCACGCGCCACCGGCGATCGTGCAGGCCGGTGGGCCCGGCCTGGATGTCCTCGTAGCGCCGGAGTCGCTCCCCACCGGGCAAGCGCATCACCCATGTCCCCCGTGTGCCAGTAGATCGACGACCAGGCTAGGGGCCCGCCGCCGCGGGAACGGGGCGCTCGGACGCTGTCACCCGATCGTGGCAACCGGGGCCCGCCGCCGTGCCCGTAGCGGGGACGCCTCGGTGGCCGGCAGCGGGTTACGCCCGTCGTGTGGACGTCCCGCGTGGTGGGGGCCGGGGTGCGAGGGGGGCGGTGGTGGGGACCGTAGGGTCGGGCCGCCCTCACGCCGTACGACCGCCCCGGGGCCCCGCCCGCCACGGCCGCGGCCGTCCGGGCGCGGGCGGGCACCCCGCCCCCTCCCCCACCACACGAGGACCCGTCATGACCGCACAGGACACCTCCACGCCCCTGCTCACGCCCGACCGGCTCGACGAGGTCGAGGGATGGTTCTTCGCCGCCGACCGGTTCGTCTTCGACTGGCTCCTGACCCACCAGCGCGACTACGGCGTCCGCGGTGACCTGCTGGAACTCGGCGTGTACAAGGGCAAGAGCGCCATCGCCATCGGCTACCACGCGTCCGACGCCGAGCGGTTCACCGTGTGCGACCTGTTCGACGTGGGCGAGGCGCCCGACGCCTCCACGGCCACCGAGATGCGGGTGTACTACCCGACCCTGACCCGCCAGGTGTTCGAGGCCAACTACCTGCGCTTCCACCGCCGGCTGCCCACCGTCATCCAGGGGTCCTCCGCCGAGGTCACCCGGCACGTGCCCGCCGGCAGCTGCCGCTTCGTGCACATCGACGCCTCGCACCTGTACCACCACGTCCGTGCCGACATCGCCGCCGCGCGCGAGCTGCTGACCGAGGACGGCGTGGTCGCCCTCGACGACTTCCGCAGCCCCCACACCCCCGGGGTCGCGGCGGCCACGTGGGAAGCGGTCCTCACCGCGGGACTCAAGCCGGTGGTGCTCACCGAGAGCAAGCTGTACGGGACCTGGGGCCCCGCGGATCTCCTGCGCGACGCCCTCGCCGGCCGCCTGTCCACCCACCCCACCCTCTGGGGCGTGACCGAGGACGTGGCCGGCCACACCCTGCTGCGGATCCACTCCCGCTGACCTGCCGTACGGGGCCGGCGCGACGCCCGTGCGGGCCGCGGTCGGACCGGCTGGAGGACGGCACCTCGGTGCCGGTCCCGATGCCGGTGCCGGTGCCGGTGTCGGTCCCGGTGCCGGTGCCGGTGTCGGTCCCGCGCGGGTGCATAGGATCGTCGGCATGGCACTGCGACCTGTTCAGGTGAACATCAAGGCTCTTGACCCTGCGGCGGTCGGGCGGTTCTGGGCCGAGGCGCTCGGGTGGAGTGCGTACAGCCCCGGGGTGACCACGTATGTCGGGCCCCGTGGCGGACTCGTGTGGCCGGATCCCGTCGGGCTCGGGATCGACGTCGTTCCCGTCCCGGAACCCAAGACGGCGGTGAAGAACCGGGTGCACATCGACCTGGCCACCACCTCCGCCGACCATCAGGAGCAGGTGGTCGCGCGCCTCCTCGCACTCGGCGCCACGCACGCTCACGTGGGGCAGGGTGAGGTGCCGTGGACGGTGCTCGCCGACCCGGAGGGCAACGAGTTCTGTGTGCTGGAGCCCCGGGAGGTGTACCGGGACACCGGCCCGATCGCCGCCGTGGTCGTCGACTGCGCGGACCCGCGGGCCATGGCACGGTTCTGGGGTGAGGCGGTGGACTGGGCCGTGCACACCGTGACCGACGATCAGGCGGTGCTGCGCGACGCCAAGGGGGTCGGCCCCTACATCGAGTTCCTGCGGACGCCTGACGTGAAGACCGTGCCGGACCGCGTCCACCTCGACCTGCTGCCGTACCCCGGTGACGACAAGGAAGCGGAGGTTCGACGCGTGAGGGGCCTCGGCGCCGCCTCCCTCGACCTCGGACAGGGCGATGTCCCGTGGACGTGTCTGACCGATCCGGAAGGTCACGAGTTCTGCGTCCTCTCCCTGGACTGACTCGGGGCCGGGGCCTGGGGGCACCGTCCACATGCCCCAAGGGCTCGATGGTCCATCAACCACGCAAGGTCCCCGTATCGGGATCTCTTTCGCAGGTGGGGCGAGAAGGTGCGTTGACCAGGGGTGATGTGTCCGTGCTGTAAGGCGCTTCGGATCATGTGCTCATGTATCGCACCTCTCGGCGCAGTCTGCTCGCCGTTTTCGCTGCTTCCGCCGCCACCGTTCCGCTGAGCGGTCTCGCCGCCGGTTCCGCCCAGGCCGTCGCCGTTCCCGCTCCCGTCGAGCCCTTCGCCGGGCCCGCGGGCCTGGGATCGGCTCGTTCCGCGGTGACGCTGCCGCCGCTCAACGCGGCCTACTTCGCCCCCGTGGCCCTCGCCAGCCCGCTCACCGCCACCGTGCTTCCCGGGACACCCGCGCGTACCGAGGTCACCTCCGGCGGCGCACGCGTCGCCCTGCTGACCCATGGTGCGCGGACCGTCGTCCTCCCCGGTCCGACGCGGACGTTCACCGAGAACAAGAAGCCGTTCGTCGACGACTTCCAGCGCACACTGCCCGACATGACGCTGCCGGTCGCCGACCGGGCGTACTGGGGCACCTCCCCCGGTGGCGGCAGCTGGTCCACCGTCGGGCCCGTGGACACCGACTACTCCGTCGTGCCCGGTGCCGGTGCCATCACCCTCACCACCGACTTCGCCAGCCGCCACGCGACCTTGCGCGACGACGAGATCACCGACGTCGACGTGCGCTCCGTGGCCCGGTTCGACAAGGTGCCCACCGGGCAGGCCTGCTCGTACGCGCTGTCCTTCGGCTACCAGGACCCGCACAACAACTACCGTGCCCGGCTGTCCTTCCTCACCTCCGGCGCGGTCGAGCTGCGCGTCGAGAAGGAGGTCAACGACGCGGTCAGCCAGCTGACCACGGCCCTCACCCTCGCCACGGGCGTGCCCGCCGGCACCGACTGGACCATCCGCGTGCGCCGTGAGGGCACCCGGATCCAGGTCAAGGCGTGGCGCTCGGCCACCGCCGAACCCTCCGCCTGGGCCGTGGACGTCGCCGACCCCACGTTCGGCCCGGGCCGGGTCGGCCTGCGCGCGCTCGCCAACGATGGCTGCACCAACCTCCCCGTCAAGCTGCTCGTCAGCCGTTTCGAGGTGGACGCCGCCAACTGGGCCAAGCCGCCGAGCGTCACGCACGGCGACTGGGTGCGGGTGCTCCCCGAGCCCTTCGACGGCACCTGGACCCCCGCGCTGGAGCAGATCATCCGGGGCTGGGCCGGTTCCACCGCGCCGGACGTCCTCGCGTACGCGGCGATGTTCCTCGCCGGCGCGCCGACCGTCACCAGCGGCTCGGGACCGGCCAAGGACAAGCAGGTCCTGGGCGAGTCCGGGTACGGCTACCTGGACCCGCAGGGCTACCGCTACGAGGGCGCCGACTTCCACGAGTACATGAACGTCGGCTGGACCTTCCCCGACGGCGCCTACACCGGGCCGTCCAGCAAGCAGGTCGGCAACCTCGACTGCTCCGGGTACACGCGGATGGTGTACGGCTACCACATGGGCGTTCCGATGGCCGCGGGCGCCGACACGTCGAAGACCCGCATCCCGCGCGCCTCGCGGCACATGGTCGACTACGCGCCCGGCGTGCGCGTCGACCGGACCGCCGACGGGACGACCCCGCCCACCGCGGCGCTGCTGCAGCCCGGCGACCTGGTGCTCTTCAACGCGGACTCCGGCGACGACAAGCCGACCGCCACGATCGACCACGTCGGCATCTACCTGGGCCGGGACGCGGGCGGCCAGCGTCGCTTCCTCTCCAGCCGCAAGACCGTCAACGGTCCCACGATGTCCGACCTGGGCGGCGCCTCGCTGCTCGACGGCGCCGGCACGTACGCGAAGAAGCTGCACACCGTGCACCGGATCTGATCCTCGTCCGCCGGATCTGAGGGGTCGTCCCCGGGCCCCGCCCGTGCCGCACCCACGTCGGTCGGGGCGGCAGGGGCGGGGACGGCGGGGGCGAGTCCGCTCACCCGCCCTTCGGCGGCGTCCAGTTCGGGTCGCGGCCGCTCAGGCCCACCGCGCGGTCCAGCAGCGGGGCGTCGGACGGGATCGGTACGACCGGTCCGAAGATGCCCCCGCCGCGGTCGTCCTCGGCGGCGGCCTCCAGGAGGAAGGCGTGGGCCGCGTCCAGCGCGGTCCGATCGGGGACGTACTCCTGGCCGGTGGCCCGGGCCAGGTCCCAGCCGTGGACCACCAGTTCGTCGACGGCGACCACCGCCGCGACCCCGCCGGGCAGGTCCACGCCGCCCGCCCGGGTCATTCCCGTCCAGGCCGCCGGCTCCCGCCAGGCGTCCGCCAGCTCGTCGAGGTGTACGGGCATCGTCGTCCGCCAGGCGGACGGGAGGGGCGGCACGACGGCGTCGGGTGCCGTGTCCGTCGTCGGGCCCAAGTCCTTGCGGGCCGCGTCACGGAAGGCCACGGTCAGATGGGCGAGATGGGCGAGCAGGCCACCGACCGTGTAGTCGGGGCAGGGCGTGCGGTCGTCGAGCCGTGCCTCTGGGACGCCCGCCACCAGCCGGGCCACGATCCGGGCCTGCGGGCCGAGGTCGAGAGTCTGCTCGTCAGTCATGTGCCACTCCTTGGCGGTCGGGGAAGGGACGACGGGGTGAACCGACGAAGGGGAGACCGGCGGCAGGGCCGGAACTCATCGGTCAGCGCCTCGGAGACGGCACCTGCCGGTGTCCCTCACCCCTCCCCCGTCGGAAGCCAGCAGCCGTGAAGGCCGAGCGGGACGCGGACGGGGATCCGGGCGCGGGCCACCGGGCCCGCCCCGGGGTCCTCGGCCGGGATCACCAGGAACCAGCTCGTGCCGTCGGTGCGGTCCGTGGCGAACGTCAGCCAGTAGCCGCGCTCCTCGGCGTCGCTGCCCGGCTCCGGTGCGAAGACCGGCTCGCCCACGGACAGGTTCCCGGCCTGCCAGACGGTCGTCGCTCCGGTCTCCGTGTCGTACCAGCGCACCGCGTCGTACTCGCCGGGCAGCAGGTCGGACCGTCCGGTCCCGGTGGCCAGCGCCGTATGGCGGTGGCGCCGGCCGATGCGGCGGTCGTCGACGCGGGGGAACTCCACCCGCGCGTCGTCGAGCACGGTGCGGGTCATGCTGCCCGCCACCGGGTCGATCCGTGCCCGTACCAGACCGCCGCGCGCCGGGTCCGCCCCGTCCTCGGCCGCGCCCACGGTCAGGCGGCTCCACTGCACGTAGTCGAGTATGTGCCCGCGACTGTGTCCGTCCCGAGGTGCGCCGTCGGCACGCGGAACGTCTCCCGCAGACCCCACGCGCAGAGCACAAGGACCAGCGCCGCCGCGCCCGAGTAGAGGCCGACGCCGACGGGGTCGTTGTCGTACGCGATGAACAGCGCCGTCGCGGCGGTCGCGGCCGTGCCGCCGCCCAGGGCCGCGCCCGTCTGGTACGTCGCCGATATCGACGAGTAGCGGGTGGCGGCCGAGAACTGCTCACCGAGGAAGGCAGGTATGCAGGCCTGGGGAGCCGCCATCAGCACGTTCACCAGCACGTAGGCGAGCGTCGCCAGGACGAGTACGTGCCCGTCCACCAGAGGGAAGTAGACGAAGAAGAACGCCGCGTAGGCGAGCGTGCCGATGATCACCACCGGCTTTCGCCCCCTCCTGTCCGAGAGCACCGCCATGGCCGGCACGGCGATCGTGAAAGCGACGGAGCCCGCGACCTGCAGGAGCAGCGACTCGGTGGAGGTGTAGCCGCGCTCCTCGGCGTACGTCACGGTGAAGATCGTGCCGATGTAGGCCAGCGTGTTGTAGCCGAAGGCCACGCCGATGGCCAGGAGCATCTGACGCGGGTGCCGCTTGACGGCCGCCAGGATCGGCACGCGGGGTGCCCGGTCGGTACGGCGCTCCTCGTGCGGCATCCGGCTGCGGGCCACGACGCCGACCAGGACGAGCAGTCCGCCCAGCCAGAACGGCACGCGCCACGCCCAGGCCTGGAGCGCCTCCTCCGGCAGCAGCGTGACCAGGGTGAACGCTCCCGTCCCGAAGAGGCTGCCGATGCCGATCCCGGCGCTGGTGAAACTGCCCCAGAGGCCACGGCGGTCCTCGGGTGCGTTCTCGATGCCGAAGAGGGAGGCGCCGCCCCACTCCCCGCCGGCCGCGAAACCCTGGACGAGACGGAGCGCGACCAGCATCACCGGCGCGGCGACGCCCACCGTGTCGTACGCGGGCAGGCAGCCGATCAGGAACGTGCTCCCGCCCATGATCAGCAGCGTGAGCACCAGCATGGCCTTACGGCCGATCCGGTCGCCGAAGTGGCCGATCACGATGCCGCCGAGCGGGCGGGCGACGAACCCGCTGCCGAACGCCGCGAAGGCCACCAGGGTGCCCACCGTGCGGTCGAAGCTCGGGAAGAAGACGGCGGGGAAGACGATCGCGGCGGCGAGGCCGTAAATGATGAAGTCGTAGAACTCCAGCGCCGTGCCGAAGCCGGAGATGAAGAACGTGCGTGCGGTGGTCGCCGGCGGGGCCTTTGGGCTGGGGCGGTGGTCGGTTTCCGTCATGGCCGATCCTTCTTGGTGGGGAGGGTGTGGGGGCGGTGGGGTGTGGGGCGGGTGGGAGTGGTGAGCGGGGTTCGCCGTGCGTCAGAAGCGGGCGAAGGCGCGCGTCGTCGCCTCGTACGGCGCGCCGGCGAGGTAGTCGAGCGCACAGCCGTTGACGTCGAGGCCGATCGTGAGCAGGGTTCCCCACTGCTGATGTGCCGGCTGGGCCTCGTCGGGGCGCATGCACACGACGGCGTCGGCGCCCGCCGCACCGCACAGGGCCTTCGCCCGCTCGCCGGGGTCGAGCCCCGGCATCGTGGCGCGTACCGCCTTCAGGTGCGCGAGGCGCTCCGCCGTCAGCGAGTCGGAGGGGCCCGCTTCCGCGGCGGCGAGTCCGGCGTCGAGGAAGTGGTTGGTGTGCAGGAGCCAGCCGTCCTCCCCCGCCGGGACCACCGCCAGGCCGGCGGGGGAAAGCTCAAGGCTCGCGGCCCGGGAGTCCGCCGTGACGACGGTCAGCGAGGTCGACGCGCTGACGCGGGCCGTCGAGGCGATCTCGACGGCCTGGTCGAGGGTGTCCGCCTCGTCGAGGATGCGGCGGGCGATCGCGTGCACGGGGACGCCGGCGGCGGGGAGGGGGTGGTGGGGCACGGCGTCTCTGCCGGTCGTCCTGGCCGTGGCGTCCGCGGCGTGCCTGGTGTCCGTCGCGTCCGTGGTGTTCGTGGTGCCCGTGGCGTACGTCGCGTCCGTCGCGTCCGTCGCGTGGAAGAGGATGTTGAAGTGCACGCCCAGGCCGGCGCTGTTCACGCCGATCTTGCCCGGCACGCCGAATTCGGTGAAGAGCTTCACCGTGCGGCCGGCGCGCGGCGTCAGCTCGTGCAGGAGCGCGTCCGGGACCAGGGAATCGTGCCAGTCCCAGGTCTGCATGGTCTGCGGCGGCATGCCCGGCGGCGCGAACACCGCGGTCGAGCACTCGCCCTTCCCGGGCGCCGGGCAGGCCGCGAGGATCTCCGTACGGGCGCCGACGGCGGCGACCTGCCAGCGTGCGACGCCTGACGCGTCGGCGCAGGCGTCCGACTCCTCGGCGAGGGCGGGCGCCCACGCCCGGAGCGCCTCATGGCTCCGTGTCGCGATCGCGCGCACCTGGGCCTCGGGGATGGCGAGGGTGGCGAAGTGCTCCAGGTAGAGCTCGGCGATACGGCTGACCTGGTCGCCGAACCGGGTGCCGAGGGCCGTGCCTCGTTCGCGGGGGTCGGTCGTCTGGGTCCTGAGGCTGTGCAGATTCACGCGTGTTCCTTCGGGGGTGGGGCAGGGCAGAGCGGGGTGGGGTGGTGTGGGGGTGCGGCGCGGATCAAGCTAGGAACGTAAAACGTTTTATGCAATGCTTGGCGCACAAAAGTGGAAGGAAGGCGGCGTCGTGGCACGGACGCGGGGCATCACGATCAGGGACGTGGCCCGGAAGGCGGGGGTCTCCATCACCGCCGTCTCGCACGCCCTCAACGGCAAGGGCACGCTCAGCGAGGCCACCCGCGAGCACATCCGGACCGTCGCGGACCAGATGGGGTACGAGGCCGATGCCCTGGCCCGGGGGCTGCGGCGCTCCACGATGGGGGCGGTCGGGCTCGTGCTCCGCTCGCTCGACGCGCTCGGCGACTACGCGCCGGCCGGCGTGGACGTGTTCGAGCGGTTCGTGGGCGCCGCGGCCTCGCAGGCGCTCGCCCGCAACCTGAGCCTGATGCTGGTGCCGGATCTGACGCGGAAGCCCGTACCGCCGCTCGCGTTCTCGCTCGACGGCTACATCGTCACCAACCCCCACGTCGACGACCCCGTCATCGCCCTCCTTGAGGACCGGAGCATCCCCTACGTGGCGTACGGCCGGCCGCCGGGCCGTCCCGAGTTCACGCACTGGGTCTCGGAGGACGACACCGCCTCCGCGCGCCAGATCCTGGGCCACCTGTGGGCCGGTGGGGCCCGCGACACCGTCCTGGTGCGGGGCACCGACCCGAACGCCTGGAACCTGGAGCACCAGGAGGTCTATGTGAGCTGGTGCTCCGAGCGGGGCGTCACACCACGGCTGTACGAACTGGCCGAGGGCGCGGGCGTCGACGGCGGCGTGGACCTCGCCGGACGGATCGCCGACGACGGTGTCCCGGACGCGGTCTTCTGCCTCACGGGCCGGCACGCGGCGGGCGTGCAGCGGGGCCTCATGGCGCGGGGTGTTCGGGTGCCCGAGGACACGATGGTGGTCGCCGGTTCCGACTCCGAGCACGCCCGCAACAGCCGGCCGGCCATCTCGGCCCTGGAGCTGAACCCGGTCGAGAGCTCGGCGGCCCTGCTGGACGTACTCCAGGACCTGATCGCGGGCCGGACTCCGACGTCACCCCGTCTCACGAAGGCCCGCTTCCGGGCGAGGGCGTCGACACGGCGGTAGGCGACGGTGGTCGCGGAGTGGTGGAGCAACAGCCGTCAGAGCTGCGGCAGTCGGTCGGCGAGGGTGGGAGAGCGCCGCTCCTCAAGCCAGAAGAGATAGACGCGGAGGTGGGCGGCCAGGTCGCCGTCGAGGTAACGGGCGTAGTTCAGGGCGGCTTCAGCCACACCCTGCCCCGCCTTCGCGTCGTCGGCCGCCCAATCGGGCCGCCGCTTCGCCAGGTACTCCGCGATTCGCCCTCGGTCGCGCCACCATTCCCGTACCGCGTCCGGCGTCCAGTGCGCGTCACCGTCGCAGCCGTAGCCGGAGAAGACCTCGGCCTCTGCCGCGTCGACCATCTGCTGCAGCTCCTGCGGTGTCCGGGGCTGCCGGTAGACGTATTCGGTGAGGTGGTCGGCCTCGTAGAGCACGAGCCCCGGGGCGTGGATGCGGCCCGTGCCGCAGTTGTCGGTGTCGGCTCCGTAGAACGGGCCGGGCACGTTGAGCCACTTCCGCTCCGACCACCGCCCCAGAAACGCCGCACGGGCATCGTCGAGCAGCGGCACGGGGTCGAAGTAGAGATCCACGGGGGCAATCCGCCTAGTACCAAGGGCGGGTATCGGGTGTGGGGAGGGGGCGTAGTTTGGGCCAGTTTTCGAGTAGGCGGTTGGCCATTGTGGAGCTGAGGTGGCCGACGGCGTGCAAGTGGTCGTGGTCGCGGGTCATGTCGGCTACCACACTCAGGCGGTGGACGAGTCGCTCACGGGCGGAGGCGTTGCCCCACGTGAAGTCCTCCGCGGGGACCCGGGCGAGTTGGTCGGCCGTCCCGCGGTGGGCACGCTCGACGAGTGCGTCGCCCTGGATGAGCCAGCCCGCGCACGCGTCGGCGAGGTCGCCCGGCACGTCCTTCCCGGTGAGGCCGCGCCAGGTGGCGCGGTAGACGTCCTCGACCTCCGCGAGCGGGGCCGCGGTGACCGACATGGCGCACCAGCAGGTGGGGAAGCCGATGCGGAAGTAGGCGAGTTCGATCAGGCCGTTGCCGAGCGAGGCCCGTTCGAAGTCGACGAAGCGGACGCCGTCGGCGCTCCGCAGGTCGTTGCCGGGGCAGGGGTCGCCGTGGAGGAGTGCGTGGTGCGGGGTGGGGTCCAGCCGGTCGAGGAGACCGGCGAGTTCATCGGGGACCGCGGGCGGCACGGGGACGTCGAGCGCTCCGGCCAGGGCGAGGAAGGACTCCGCGTCGCTGGCCGTGGGGCCCGAACTGCCCGGCAGTGCGCCCGCGTCGGCGGGGCCGGTCAGCGCGTGCAGCCGGGCGAGCGATTCGGCGTACCCCGGCATCCAGTCGTCCGTCCTGCCGAGGTCGTTCAGGTGCTCCAGGACCATGACCCGCGAGGACGGGTCCGTGGCGAGGACCGCGGGGGCCACGGCGGGCCGGGAGGCCCGCCCCGCCAGGCGCAGACCGGCGACCTCCCGGGCGAACCGGGTGTCCGCGTCGGCGGCCACGTCCCCGCCGTCGGTGATCTGCTTGACGATCACCAGGTGCCCGTCGGCGAGCCGTACCCGCCACACCCGCGACCGGGGACTGCTGTCCAGTAGTTCGGCCTGCTTGGGGGTGCCCACGCGGGAGCGCAGCGCTTCATTGAACGGAACACGGTTCGGCATGCCGATGAGCGTATCCGTCGTTTCGCACGTGAGAGCGAACGCCCCGTACATTCGGTCGTTTCCTGGTCAGCGGCTACGGCGTGGCGGCGGCCGGCGCCTCTGCGGGAGGACGCAGCCCCGTCCGGGAAGATCGTCGTGCGCCCGTGCGTTGCCCTTCGGTATGAAGATCGGCGAGGCGTCCCGGATCAGCGGTGTGAGTGCGCGGTCGTTACGGCATTACGAGGACGAGGGTTTGATCGTTCCCGGCCGGTGCGGCAACGGCTTCCGTGACTACTGTCAGTCCACCGTCGACCGGGTGCTTGTCATTCGCTCGCTGCTGGAGTCCGGGCTGCCGGTACGGCTGATCAGGGACGTCCTGCCCCAGCTCACCGATTCTGCCTCCGCGTCGGCTGCCGGTACGGAGTCGGTGTGCGCGGAGTTCCTGGACGAGGTGCGGAGCCATCGCGATCGTCTCGCCGCGCGCATCGCCGTCCTCAGCGCTCAGCAGGCGGCACTCGACGCGTACTTGCGGGACGCTCGCGGCGATCGTTGACGGCCGTCGCTTGACCTTGACGCAAGTGTGAGAGTTCTACGTTCGGCGCATGGACGTCAACGAGCAGAACAGCGCCGGACAGACCGTACGAGCCCTGGTCCAGCGGTCCCACCGCGGACCCGGGGACCTGACCCTCACGACCGACCGCCTCCGGCCCGGCCCGAGGTCCGGCGAGTACCTGGTCCGGGTGGGCGCCGCCGGGGTCAACTTCGCGGACGTGATGCAGACGCACGGAACGTACGGCGGCGGACCGCAGGCCCCCTACGTGGCGGGCTTCGAGGCCGCGGGCGAGATCGTGGGGGTCCACCCGGACGTCGAGGACCCGCTTCCCCTGGGCACGCGTGTCATCGGTGTCGGCCCCGGCGCCTTCGCGCAGTACATGACGATGCCGGCGGCCGGTGTGCTGCCCGTTCCCGCCGGGTGGAGCGATGCCGGGGCCCTCGGCATGGTGCTGAACTGGGCGACCGCCTTGGCGGCGCTGAAGCCGCTGGGCGAGATCCGGCCGGGTGACGTGGTGCTCGTCCATGCCGCCGCCGGAGGCGTGGGGCAGGCCGCGGTCCGCCTCGCCCGGCACTACGGTGCGCGGGTGATCGCCACGGCGTCACCGTCCAAGCACGCGATCGTCAAGGCGCTCGGCGCCGACGAGGTCCTGGACGGCCGGCGTCCCGATCTGGCCGCGGAGATCACCCGCCTGACGGGCGGCGTCGATCTGGTCCTGGAATCGGTGGGCCGGGCCACGTTCGACGTGAGCCGGGTGGTGACCAAGCCGTTCACCGGGCGCGTCGTCGTCTTCGGCGCCGCGTCTGGCGACGCGACCCTGACGACCCACGACCTCGTCTTCACCCACCAGGTCCAGGTGAAGGGCCTGCACATCGGCGCGCTGGCGGTCGCGGCCCCGGACCTCTACCGGTGGGTGCTCGTCGAGCTCGAAGCCCTCATCGCCGCAGGCGTGTATCAGCCTGGCACGCCTGAGGTGCACCCCCTGGCCGAGGGTCCGGCAGTGCTGCGGCGGCTCGAAGCCGGTCTCACGAGCGGCAAGCACGCGCTCGATCCATGGCGATAGGGGCGTGAGGGAAGGGGGCTTCTCTCGTTTCTCCTCCTGTTCCCGTGCCATCAGGCAACCCCCGCCCCTTCGTTGGCATCTCCCGGGGCGAGAGGGGTCCAAGGAACGGCGGAGGAATCAGGGAACAGGCCGGGAGGTCGACGTTCCTGAGAGCGCTTCCTCGCGCGCTCCTCGGTGCCCCTGCGAGACCGATCGTGAGGAAGAACGCTTTGATACGTGTCACACGCGGCGTGGCCATCGCCGCGGCGTTACTCGCCCTGGCGGCGGTGTCACCGGGGGCCGCGTACGCGCAGCCTTCGCCCGGTGCTCCGTCGACCACCGCCCCCGCCCGGTTCGGGAACCTGGAGCTCCCCGAGGGCTGGCAGATCATCGGAACCGGGACGGGCAGGCAGCTGGTCTGGACGGCGTCCGAACCCGTCCGCATGGGTGACGCCCGAGTCGAGTTCCATGCGGGCGACCGGCTGCTCGGGCGGCCGGTGGCCCAACGGGACGGTCGTTCCTTCCGGTTGCCGCTCGGGGACGCGCGGGTCGGGTCCGCGCTCGTCGAGGGCGTGCAGCTGCGCGTGACGGCCGGTGGGCGTCGGCTGGACGAGGGCGGGCCCGCGCGTTCCGCGCGTGTCCGGCCGCTCGCCCCGGTCGCCGTGCCCGAGGCCCCGCTCCCCGCGAACCCGGTGGATCCCGGAAAGCTGGGTCGCTACCGGACCGTGAGCGGCGAGTACGACCTCACGTCGGTGCGGCTGCCCGGGTTCCCGGAGCCGGTCGAGATGCGCGCCACCGTGGTGGGACCGGCCGACGCTCCGGGGAAGCGGCCCGTGGCTCTCTTCCTGCACGGCCGCCACGGGACCTGCTACACCCCGGGCAGCGAGCAGGAGACCGGTGACTGGCCCTGCGCCGCGGGCTCCCTGCCGATACCGAGCCACCAGGGGTACCTGCGGGCGCAGCGGCTGCTCGCCTCCCAGGGCTACGTGACCCTGTCCATATCCGCCAACGGCATCAACGGACAGGACCACTTCGCCGAGGACGGCGGCGCCCAGGCCCGCTCGTCACTCATACGCCAGCACCTGGCCCGCTGGGCCGACTGGTCCGCCCACCGCGCCTCCGCCCCCGCCGCCGTGCGCCAGGCCTCGGCCGCGGACCTCTCGCGCGTGCTCCTTGTCGGCCACTCCCGGGGCGGCGAGGGCGTCAACCGGGCCGCGCTCGACAGCGTCACTCCGCCGCCCGCCGACCAGGACGGCTACCGGGGCCCCGTACGGTGGAAGATCCGCGGCACCGTGCCCATCGGCCCCACGATCTTCGGCAACAACCCCGCTCCGGACGTTCCGTCCATGACGATCCTGCCCGGCTGCGACGGCGACGTGTCCGACCTCCAGGGCCAGAACTTCGTCGACGGCACACGGGGCGTCAGCCGCGGTGCCGCGCTGCACAGCGCGGTCTACGTGATCGGCGCCAACCACAACTTCTTCAACAGCGAGTGGACCCCGGGCCAGGCCAAGGCGCCCGCCTTCGACGACTTCTGGACCGACGAGACGCCCGACCCGGTCTGCTCCCCCGGTACGGCGACCCGCCTCACCGCCGATCAGCAGCAGGCCGCGGGAGCCACGTACATCGCGGCGGCGGCCCGGCTGTTCGTCGACGGTGACGACCGGGTGCGTCCGCTCCTGGACGGCACCGGCCGCCGTGCGCCGTCCGCCGACCCGGCGCGGGTGCTCACCCACGCCGTCGGCGCGCACCGGGCCCCGGCGTTCCTGCCGGGCCCGTCGGTCACCGTGTCCGGTGGCGGCCGGCTGTGCGCTCAGGTCGACCCGGACGCGGCCCGTTCCTGCCTGTCTCCCGAGGCGGGCGGCGCCTCGCCGCACTTCGCGGCGTGGGAGACCGCTGCCGAGCCGGGCCGCGACGCCGTGGCGCTGGAGTGGTCGAGCCCGGGAACGCCCGTCACGGTGCGCTCCCCGCGCCCGGTCCCGCTGGCGGGCTCCGACGCGCTGGCGCTGCGGCTGATCGTCCCGCCCAACACCACGGGCACCGAGTTCGACGTGGCGGTGACCGACGCCTCGGGCCGCCGCGCACCGCTCGGACGGGTACGGGTCGACGGACTTCCCGGCACGGAGCGGACCGCCTCCTACTGGGCCCGTGAGGTCCGAGTGCCGCTGACCGCCGCCGCCCGGGCGGCCGGGCTGGACCTGAAGCGGATCGTGGGACTCGAACTGATCCCGCGCGCCGGGGCCGGCCGCGCGTGGCTGATGGACGCGTGGGGCTGGCGCCCCGGCATGCCGGTGGTACGCCAGGAGCCGCTGGCGCGGGTCGACGTCGGCCGTCTGCAGGTCTCGGAGGGCGACTCCGGTGTCCGGACGTACCGCGTGCCGGTCCGGGTGACGGGTCAGGGCAGCGGTCAGATCCGCCTGTTCGTGCCCCGGCCGGGCTCGGACGAGGTCACGTCCCGCACGGTGACCGTGCGGCCCGGGCGCCATGACATCGACCTGCCGGTCGAGGTGCGGGGCAACACCCGCTTCGGTGACGACGTGCGACACGACGTGTTCGTCAAGGCGGTGCGCGGCACCGCGGTCGGCGCGCACCGGGGTGGCGTGACGGTGCTCAACGACGATCCGATGCCCAAGATCAGCGTGACGCCCGTCGCGGACGACGTGACCGAGGGCGGGACGCTGACCTGGCGGGTGACGCTGTCCGAGGTCGCCGACGCCGACGTCATGGGCTGGGTGTCCTTCGTGCCGCCGGCCGCTGGCACGGAGCTGTCCACGGCTGACGTGGACCGGGCATGGCTCCAGGAGCACCTCGGCGAGGTGCCTGCCGAGCCCACGCCGCTCTCCGGGATCGCGTTCGGCGGCCTGAACCTCGGTGCCACCGTGCCTGCCGGGTCGACGAGTACGGAGGTGACCGTGCCCACGGTCAAGGACGGCATCAGCGAGCCGACGGAGTCGCTGCGGGCCCGGCTGACCACGTATGACGGCGCCTGGGAGCCGATCCCGGGGCCGGAGTTCACCGGGACGGTGCGGGACGCCTCGTAGTCTCGGGGTCTCCCGCGTCGCGGCTGACGTGCCGTGATGTGAGGTGAGGTGAGGGCGGGCGTCGATTCCTTCGCGGGGCCGGTGCCCGCCCTTCTCGTGCGCACCGTCCCTCGCTGCTCAGCCCCTGGTCCGTACGCGTCTCCTGATCCGTACGCGTCTCCTGATCCGTACGCGTCTCCTGGTCCGTACACGTCATCGGCATGATCACTCGTTCGTGAGTTCCTCCGCTCCGCCGCGCCGTCCGCCGCCAAGCTGACGGTGGTGGCGCGTGACCGGCGTCCGGCCGGTGCGGAGCGAAGGGGTGAGGACATGACAGGGGACGCTGAGCGTCGCAGGGGTCCGGGTGAGCAGGCGGTACTGCTCGTGGCCGGGCTCGCCGACGTGGCAGTGGGGACCTTGGGGTCCGCGCTCGGGGTCGTACGGGGGCTGGCGCGGCGCTCGGACACCGTGGAGCTGGTGGCGGAGGCCGAGCGGGACCTGACGGCGCGTGGGCGCCTCGTCCTGGACCGTTACGCCTCCGCTCCCCCGGCGCATCTGGAGTTGCTCGCCCGGCGCGCCCTGGCCGAGCGGGGGAACGAGGGTGGCTGAGCGGTGGGAGGCGGCCGCCTTCAAGGCCCGCGTCGACGAGGTGCTGCACCGGTTCGTCGCCGACGAGGCCGATCTGCTGGCGGCGGTCGATCCGGCGCTCGCGCCGGTGGCCGAGCGGCTGGAGGAGGCGGTCGCGGTCGGCAAACGGCTGCGGGCGGCGTTCTGTTACTGGGGCTGGCGCGCGACCCGGCAGCCCGACAGCGACGCGCTGCTGCGGGCCGCCGCGTCCATGGAACTGGTGCACGCGGCGGCGGTCGTGCACGACGACCTCATCGACGACAGTCCGCTGCGGCACGGCCGCCCCACCGCTCACGTCGCGCTCGGCGCGGCCGTACGCCACCATCCGCGGGCCGCGGACGCCGCCCGCTCGCTGGCGATGCTCGTCGGGGACCTTCTCATGTCGCTGGCCGGGCAGTTGTTCGCGACGAGCGGCCTGCCCGCCGCCTATCTCGGCCGGGCCCGCCCGCTGTGGGCGGCGCTGGCCCGCGATCTGATCGCCGGTGAGTGCCTGGAGATCCTCCACACCGGGGGCGCCCCGGACACGGCGGCGTCACTGAAGGTGATCCGCTACAAGACGGCCAAGTACACCGTCGAGCAGCCGCTGCTCATCGGCGGCGCACTGGCCGGCGCCGGCGAGCGCCTGCGTGAGGGGTTCAGCGCCTACGGGCTGCCGCTCGGCGAGGCGTTCCAGCTGCGGGACGACCTGCTCGGGCTGTTCGGCGACCCGCACCGGACCGGCAAGGCCAACGCCGACGACGTACGCGGCCATCGACCCACCGCCCTCCTCGCCGAGACCTGGCGCATCGCGGGGCCCGACGAGCGGGAGCGGCTCCGGGCGCTGCTGGGCCGGGACGATCTGGGCGAGGACGGTCTGGAGGACGTACGCGAGGTGATGCGCCGGCTCAAGGCGCCCGATCGGGTCGAGAGCATGATCGCCGCGCGGGTCCAGGAGGCGCTGGGCGCGCTGCACGAGCTGGACGTTCCCGTGCCCGCCGCCGGTGCGCTGACCGCGCTGGCGCACTCGGCCGCCGTCCGGTTGTCCTGAGCCGACGCGCCGCCCCGGCTCGCGCCGCGCCGATGGCCGTTCGCGCCGCCCCGGCTCGCATCGTCCCCGACCCGTCAACCTCATCCGCAAGGAGTCCTGCCGTGCCCCACGCCGACGCCTCGACCAACGCCCTCCGGCAGACCGGCGACGAGCTCGCCGACGCCACCGTCGCCGCCCTCTTCGAGCGCGGTGAGATGGGCAGCTTCAACACCCTCATGCGGTTCTTCTCCACCGCCGGAGCCCCTGTGCCGGACGGGCTGCCCGACGTCGCCAGGGAGTACCTGGAGGCCACGAGCGCGCCCCCGGCCTGGGTGGACTGGGAGGAGATGGAGCGGGCCCGGCTGTTCTTCATCGACAACAACGTGCACATCGCGACGGCGCTGTCCTTCGCGTCCATGCCCGCCTGCTACCTCGTCCCGCACGTGGCGAAGCTGCTCTCGGCGACCCACGGTCTGAACTACCCCTCGACGCGGATGGCGGCCACGGGCCAGTTCACCGTCTATCTGATGCGGCCCGACGCATTCGAGGCCGGCAGCCGGTTCCTTCCCGCCGCGCAGAAGGTCCGTCTGCTCCACGCGTCCATCCGTCACCACCTCACCCGGGAGAACCGCTGGGACGTGGCGGCCTCCGGGGTTCCGATCTGTCAGGAGGACATGATCGGCGGCCAGATGTTCTTCTCGCTGCTCGTCCTCGACAGCCTGCACCGCCTCGGCATCCACATGTCGCAGGAGGGGGCGGAGGCGTACTACTACGCCTGGCGCGTCGTCGGCGCCATGCTCGGCGTCGACCAGGAGACCGTGCCCAAGACGCTCGACGAGGCACGGCTGTTCCTCGACGACTACATGGTCCGGTTCATGGGACCCTCGCCGGAGGGCGTCCATCTGACCGGGCAGCTCATCCGGCTGTACGAGGACATCGTGCCGGGCACGCTCCTCGACCCGCTCGTCCCCGCCCTCGTCCGCTACCTGATCGGGGACACCTGCGCCGACTGGCTGGAGGTCACCAGCACCCCCTGGGACACCGTCGTGAAGGCCGTGCCCCACGTGCTGGGGGTCCTGGAGACGATCGAGGACCGGTCGCCCCTGGGTGCCTGGGCACTGGACCGGATCGGGCACCTGACGACGGTCTTCGAACTGTCCTCGCTGACCCGTGGACGTGTGATGCACTACGCCGTGCCCGAGGACCTCAGGAAGGAGTACGGGGTCCCCGACGCACCGTCCCGCACGCGCCGCTGGACCCCGCCGCCTCCCGCGACGCGCGTGACCTGAGCCCTTGCCGGCCCGACCGGGCAGGTCGGGCCCCCGGTCCCGGGTCACACGTCGCGGCGCCGCACTCCGACGATCGCCACCGCCGCCGCGGCCAGCATCCAGACCACGTACACCGTCCACGCCCCGCCGGTGGTCCAGGGGAAGTCGGTCGGGAGGGAGCGGAAGTCGACCAGCTTGAGCCAGGCCCGGTACGGCAGGGCGTGGCCGACCGTCGCCGACCAGTGGCGGCCGTCCGTCAGGACGACGGGAAGAACGAGGAGGACACCGACCGTCGTGATCATCGTGGCCGCGGTGTGGCGGACGACGGCGCCGAGGGCCATCCCGGCGAGCGCGCACACCGGGGCGAGCAGCGCGGAGGCGAGGACCACGCGCCCGGCGCCCGGATGGCCGAGCGGGACCCCGAGGTCCTTGCCGGCGAGGATCGCCTGGGTGAGGAAGAACGAACCTCCCGCGACGAGCGCCCCGAAGAGGGTCGCGAACGCCGCCACGACGACTGTCTTGGCCCCCATGACCGCACCTCGGGCGGGTACGGCCGCGAACGTCGTGCGGATGGTCCCCGTGCTGAACTCCCCCACGATCGCGAGCGCCCCGAGGGCTCCCAGGGCGAGCATCATGACCGTGGCCGCGTTTCCGTTGAAGGCCAGCTGGAGGGGAATGCCGTCGCGGATGAAGTCGGCCCGGTCCGCCGCGTCCTCCTCCGTCCAGTACTTGGCCGTGTCGTAGGCGGTGCCCACGTTGAAGGCGAGCACGGCCAGCGCGGCCGCGCCGTACGCGATCCAGGTCGACCGCAGCGAACGGAGCTTGACCCACTCGGAGAGGACGAGGTCGAGGAAGCGGGGGCGGGGGTCTGCGGCAGGGAGGGGCGACGGCAGCGTGCCGGTCGCGCTGGGCGAGTTGGTCGAGCCGGTCGTACTGCGGGTGCCGGGCGAGCTGAGGGTGCCGGGCGTGCCGGTCGCGCTGGGCGTGCGGTTCATCGGGATTCTCCTGCGGCGTACTGGACGCTGTCGGCGGTGAGCTGCATGAAGACGTCCTCCAGGGACGCCGTCCGGCCGGTGAGTCCGCGGAGCGGGATGCCGTGGGCCAGGGCGATCTCGCCGATCCGGTCCGGCGTCAGGCCGGTGACGCTGAGGTGCTCGCCTTCGCCGGCCACCGCCGCGCCCTCCGCCGTCAGGAAGGTGCGCAGGGCCGACGCTTCCCTGGCGGCCACCTCGACGCTCGGGCGGGTGCCTCGGGCGGAGAAGTCGGTGAGGCTCTCCGCCGCGATCAGTTCGCCGCGGCCGATGACGATCAGCTCGTCGGCGGTGTGCTCCATCTCGGACATCAGGTGGCTGGAGACGAACACCGTGCGGCCCTCGGCGGCGAGCCGGCGGAACAGCTCGCGCACCCACTTCACGCCCTCGGGGTCAAGGCCGTTGAGCGGCTCGTCGAACAGCAGCACCGGCGGGTCTCCGAGCAGGGCGGCCGCGATGCCGAGCCGCTGCTTCATGCCGAGCGAGAACCCGGCGATGCGGCGACCGGCGGCCTCGGCGAGGCCGACCTCCCGCAGCACCTCCGCGACCCGCCGACGCGGGATGCGGTTGGCGACGGCGAGCGCGGTGAGCTGGGCCGTCGCGCTGCGGCCGCCGTGCACGTCGTGCGCGTCGAGCAGGGCGCCGACGTGGCGCAGGCCGCGGGGCCGCTCGCGGAAGGGGCGGCCGTCCACGGTGACCCGCCCGCCGGTGGGCTCGTGGAGGCCGAGGATCATCCGCAGGGTCGTGCTCTTGCCCGCGCCGTTCGGTCCGAGGAAGCCGGTCACCCGGCCCGGTCGGACGGTGAAGGACAGGTCCTTGACGGCGGTCGTGCCACCGTATCGCTTGGTGAGCTCGCTGACTTCGATCACATGAACAAGGTGCCGTTCGGGCCCCGTTCGCGTCGTCCGACCAGCGCGGACAATCCTCCGGTCCGGGGGTCGACCGTGGTCGTACAGCCTCGGGTGACTCGCCTCCGCGACCCGGGGTCATGAACCGGAAACGCCCGCGGGCCGCCGGCATGGCAGCCGGCGGCCCGCGTGACGGTCGAGGTCGGCGAACCGGCCTGCGGCTCAGCCGCGGACGATGTTCTCCGCCTGGGGGCCCTTCTGGCCCTGCGTGATGTCGAAGGTCACGGCTTCGCCCTCGGTCAGCTCGCGGTACCCGTTGCCCTGGATGTTGGAGTAGTGGGCGAAGACGTCCGGGCCACCGCCGTCCTGGGCGATGAAGCCGAAGCCCTTCTCCGAGTTGAACCACTTCACGGTGCCGCTGGCCATGCTCGTCCTTCTGTCAGTCCGACGGCGGTCCGGGGGACCGCCGAGGCACCCTTCCGCAGGTGCCACATCGGTCCTCCCCCGCCACGACCGTCCCTACACCCGCCGATCGGATCTTGTGACATCGGCCCGGGGTCACTTCGCGAGCTTGCCGCCCGGGGTCACGGCGAACCACGTGCCGCCCACGCCCTGGCCACGGGTTTCGCCGGGGGTCTTGTCGCCCGTGAACCAGTACAGGGGCCAGCAGTCGAGGGTGAGCTGCTTCGTGCCGTCGGGGCGGGTGTAGCTGATCAGCTTCTTGGGGTCGATGCCCTTGACGTTCCTGAGGTCGACGAGCTGCGCGGGGCGCCACTTCTCCAGGCAGGCGCCCTCGCAGTGGGACTTCATCGGCCAGGCGGTGTCCTTGGTGAAGCGGTACAGGGTGCGGCCCTTGCCGTCGCGGATGATGTCGCCGAGCTTCGCGTCGTCGACCACCGAGAGGGCGGGGAGGGCTTCGCCGGCGGGCCGGGGGGCCTTGGTGCCGGCCTTCTTGCCGTCGGGGGTGACCGCGAACCAGGTGCCGCCCACGCCCTGGCCGTTCGTCTGGCCGGGCGCCGTGTCCTTGGCGAAGCGGTACACGGGCCAGCCGGCGATGGTCAGCTGCTCGGTGCCGTCGGCGCGCTTGACCGTGCCGAGCTTGGCGGCGTCGACGCCGCCGGGCTTGGTGCCGGAGGCGGGGACCGGGGGCCAGGCCTTCGCGCAATCGCCCTCGCAGGTGGTCATGGAGGGGTTGGCGGTGTCCTTGTCGAAGCGGTAGAGGGTGAAGCCGGCCGCGTCGGCGACGAGCGGGCCGAGCTTGGGGTCGTTCCGCACCGCCAGCGGTCCTGACGCGGTGGCGGCGGTCCCTCCGGCGGGGGCCGTGTCGTTCCCGTAGGCGCCGGTGCCGCTCGTGCCGTCGGCGGGGGCCGCCGACCGTGCCGGGGCCTGCTGCGGGGAGCCGGTCGTGGTGCCCTGCGTTCCGCAGGCCGTCGCTCCCAGCAGGAGGGCGGTCCCGGCCGCGGTGACGGTGAGCTTGCGCAGGTTCATCATGAGAACTCCTCTTATCCGGTACTTCATCGGTCTCTGTCGGCACCGGAAACACGAGGGCCGTTCGGGGCCGGTTCAACGGGTTCGGAGTTTTCTTTCGCGTTTCTCCGGTCCGCCCGTCCGTCTGCCCTGCCGCCGTGCGGCCGGACGCCCGATCGGCGCCGGCCGGGGCATCCCCGGCCGGCGCCGATCGAGCCGGACGCGCCTGCTACACCGGCCGCACCGGCACGGTGACGAAGGTCCTTCCCGCCTCGTTCTCGACGACGACCGCCCGGACGTTCCCCGGGTCGACCGCCGCCGAGCCGTCGAGCGAGGCGCCCTTGCCCTCGCCACCGCCCGGCGCCGCTCCCACGACCCAGCTTCCCGCGGTGGTCCGGGTGCCGTCGCGGCCGACGACGACGAGCGTGCAGCGCTCGCCGGGGGGCAGCCCCGTCACAGCCGCGTGGACGCGGACCCAGCCGGCGGCCGGGGTGACCCGTACGGTCATGCGGGCGCCGCTGGTGGTGTCGGTGGCGGAGGCCACCCGGGTGCCGGGGGGCGGGGTGGCGGGAGCCGTCGTGGTGGTCGGCTGCGGGGGCAGGGCGACCGTCGGGTCCGGGCCCGAGACGGCAGTGCCCGCCCAGAACACTCCGGCGAGCGCCGCGGCCGCCGCGAGGCCGATCAGGCCGCGGCTCCGGTTCCGGTTCCGGTTCCGGGCGGCGGTGCGCTCGCCGCGCATCTGGCGCAAGGTGCGCTGGAGGAGCAGGTCTCCGCCAGGCGGCGGGCCGTCGAGGAAGGCCTCCCGGGGCACTTCTCCGAGTGCCGTTTCCATGTCGCGCAGGGCGTCCGCCTCCTGCCGGCAGGCCGCGCAGTCGTTCATGTGCGCTGCCACGCGCCGGGTGTCGGCGTCGTCGAGGACGCCGAGGACGTACGGGCCGAGGAGTTCCTCCTCCTCGTGCTGCTGCCGGTTCATGCGACCACCTCCCTGAGTCCGGCGGGCTGCTGGGGCGCGCTCGGCCGGTTTCCTTCTCTGAACGTCTCGCGGAGCGCCTTCAGGGCGTAGTGCGAGCGGGACTTGACGGTGCCGGCCGGGATGCCGAGGCTGTCGGCGGCCTCCGCGACGCTCCGCTCGCGGTAGTACAGCTCGGTCAGCACGTCCCGGTGCTCGGGGGACAGCCGGTCGAGCGCGCCGAGGACGGTCATGGTGTCGACGACCGAGTCGGCGTGGTCGTTCTCGACGGGGGGTGTCGCGGGCGATTCCGCGACCTCGGCGGGCCGGGCGGCCTTGGCGCGGTAGCGGTCGGTGATGATGTTCCGGGCGACGGTGAGGAGCCAGCCGCGGACCGAGCCCTTTCCGTTGACGAGGGCGTCGGCGTGGCGCCAGGCCCTGATGAGGGTCTCCTGCACGACGTCCTCCGCGGTGGCGCGGTCGCCGGTGAGGCGGGTGGCGTACGCGAGGACGGCGTGGCCGTGTTCCTCGTACACCGCCCTGATGAGCGCTTCGTCGGTTGATCCCCGCCTGCTGCGGGGCCATCGTGGTCCGGCCATCCCATCCACTCCGTCTGCGGTGCCAGCGTCGTCGGCGCCGGTTGCGCCGTGCCCCACACGCGCCGCCTGCACCGTCGGTTCATGTGAGCCGGGTCACATGGAGCCGGGTCAGCAGTGGCGGCCCTCGTTGACGCAGGTGACGAGTCGCGCCATCCGCTCGTCCGTCATCACGTTGACGAACATGGCGTGGTCGGTCTTGGGGCTGTGGCGCTGTTCGGGGAAGGAGTCGAGGGCGATCGGCGCGTCGGCGGGGGGTGCGTCGTAGGAGAGGGTGATGCGGAGTTCGGGGACGGCGAAGGTGTTCTGGGGGCAGACGCCGTTGGGGGCGGGGAAGAGCAGGTGGGTGCGGCCGGGGGTGGCCGTGTCCAGGCCGTTCCAGCAGCTGGGGAAGACGAGCGTACGGGTGAGTCGGTCGCCCGCCGGGCAGCGTGGGTAGCGGGTGGTGGCGCGGTCGGGGAGGCTCGTACAGCTCCAGCGGGCCTTGACGCCTTCGTCGGTGCGGGCGGTGTACGCGACGGCGTCGCCGGTGAGGGCGCGCAGGAAGCGGGGCATGGGAACGACCTTGCCGGCCGGGTTTCCGTGGAAGCCGATGCGGACGTCGGCCGGGGTAAGGATGCGTCCGGTGTTGCCGTGGGCGGCGGCCTTCTCGTACGGCCGTGTCGCGGGCAGGTCGGGGCGGCGGAGGACCGGCCAGTAGTAGGTGGAGCGGTCGCCGCCGCGGCAGGTGGTGGGGGCGGCGGCGAGGCTCGCGTCGGTCGAGAAGGCGTCGGTGGAGCGGTTGCCGACGTAGGCGTGGGTGTGGTGGGCGCCGTTGCGGAGTCCGGGTGAGACGACGAGGTTGTCCTGGTTGTAGTGGGCTTCCTCGTTGCGCCCGCAGTCGACGGTGAAGGAGCCGGTGGAGGCGTCGGGTCCCGGGCGGACGGACGTCTGCGGGGCGGGCGGTGGTACGTCGTGGATGTCGACGAAGTCGCCGGGAGCGGGCGCCGCGGCGGGGGCGGGTGCGCCGGACCCGGGCTCGCGCGCGCTCCCTCCGCCGGTCACGCCGAGGACCGCGGCGGTCAGGGCGCCCCCCAGGACCAGGCAGAGCAGCGGAACGAGCGGTCGGTGTTCTCTCCCCATGGCGGTCACCGTCGCCGGTTCGTGGCGCCGGAGTCAACCGGGGATCAGCCGGGTGCCCGGCAGTCGGGCACTGCTGTTCGGCATGCGGTCGGAAACGTGACCGTTTCCCGGAGGAGTTGGCGGGATCGCGTGTGCGAGATGGAGGCGATGCGGAGATGGCTTTGAGAAACCTTGTTGAATAAGCCTTACTCCGGGTTCCCACTTGATTTGCTCCTGCCAACTCGCACAGGGTTCTCTCGAACGTTTGACGCCCCACACGTCAACACGAGGAGAGATCCACCTTCATGGCAACTCACAAGCGATCCCACGGACTTCGCAACGCGGCCATAGCCACAGGTACGGCTGCCGCTGTCGCCGCCGCGCTGTTCGCGGGCAATCTCGCCGGGGCGGCCGCCCCGGCGGAGGGCACCGTCCACGGGCTCGGCGCCCCGGGCGCCGTCTCCGGCAGCTTCGTCGTCATCCTCGACGCATCCGCGAACAAGGCCGACCTCGCGAAGAAGTACGGCGGCACCCTCGTCCGCTCCTACGGTTCCGAGGTCAACGGCTTCTCGGCCTCCGGCCTCTCCGTCGACGAGGCAAAGCGCCTCGCCGCCGACCCGGCGGTCGAAACCGTCGTGCAGAACAAGCGCTTCAGCATCAAGGAGACGCAGGAGCAGCCCCCGTCCTGGGGCCTGGACCGGATCGACCAGGCCGACACGGCAGGCGACCAGAAGTACACGTACCCCGACAAGGGCGGGGAGGGCGTGACCGCGTACGTCATCGACACCGGCGTCCGCATCTCGCACAAGGACTTCGGTGGCCGGGCGAGCCACGGCTTCGACGCCGTGGACAACGACAACACCGCCGACGACGGCAACGGCCACGGCACCCACGTGGCCGGCACCATCGCCGGCACCTCGCACGGGGTCGCCAAGAAGGCGAAGGTCGTGGCGGTGCGCGTCCTCGACGACAACGGCTCCGGCACCACCGAGCAGGTCGTGGCCGGCATCGACTGGGTGACCAAGAACCACTCCGGGCCCTCGGTCGCGAACATGAGCCTCGGCGGCGGCGTCGACGAGGCCCTCGACGCCGCGGTCCAGCGGGCCATCGCCTCCGGCGTGACGTTCGCGGTCGCGGCCGGGAACGAGTCCTCCGACGCCGGCCAGGGCTCGCCGTCCCGGGTGCCCGAGGCGCTGACGGTGGCGTCCAGCACCAAGGACGACCAGCAGTCGGACTTCTCGAACTTCGGCTCCGTGGTCGACCTGTACGCTCCGGGCTCCGAGATCACCTCGGCCTGGAACGACAGTGACACGGGCACCAAGACGATCTCCGGAACGTCCATGGCCAGCCCGCACGTGGCCGGTGCCGCGGCGCTCTACCTGGCGGCGAACCCGTCGGCGACCCCTGCCGACACGGCCGCCGCGCTGACCGGCGCGGCCACGCCGGACGCCATCAAGAACGCGTCCTCCGGCACCGCGAACAAGCTCCTCAAGGTCACTCCGTAACCGCAGGCGCAGTGCGAGATGTGGCCCCCCACACACCGTGGGGGGCCACCTCCTCGTGTCCGTACGGATTGCTGGATACTGCTGCGATGCCGCAGCCGCAGCCCGCCGTGCAGCCCGAACCGATATCGGCCGACCCGCCGCACCGCGCCGAGCGCACCCTGCTCACCCAGTCGTGGCTCGACCTCGCCTTCCTGCACTGGGCCATGGACCCCGCCGAGGTGGCCCCGCTGCTGCCCGCCGGGACCGTGCCCGACACGCTCGACGGGGTCACCTACGTCGGGCTCGTGGCCTTCCGGATGCATCGGGTCGGCTGGTTCCGGCTCCCCGGCATCCCCTATCTCGGCAGCTTTCCCGAGACGAACGTCCGGCTCTACTCGGTCGACGGGCACGGGCGCCGCGGCGTCGTCTTCCGCTCCCTGGACGCCTCCCGGCTCATCCCCGTGGCCGTCGGCCGGTGGGCGTTCCGCATCCCGTACGTCTGGTCGAGGATGAGCGTCCGCAGCGAGGGCTCCACCGTGACGTACACCAGCAGCCGGCGGTGGCCCGGCCCACGCGGGGCGCGCAGCGCGATCAGCGTGGAGGTCGGCGAGCGGGTGGCGGAGCCCACCGCGCTCGAACACTTCCTGACCGCGCGCTGGGGCATGCACAGCGCGTTCCTCGGGCGGCCGCTGTACCTCCCGAACACCCATCCGCGCTGGCCGCTGCACCGCGCGACGCTCCTCGACCTCGACGAGACGCTGCTCGCCGCGGCCGGTCTGGAGCGGCCGCTCGGGGCGCCCGTAAGCGTCCTGTACTCGCCGGGCGTCCCGGTCCGCTTCAGCGGGCCGCCCCGGCAGCCGTCCGTCGTAGGAGTGCCGCGCCCGCGCGGGGCAGGGGTCAGCGCGGTGGGATCGAGGTTTCGGCCGCTGCCTTGATCCGGGCGCCGAAGGCGTCGGCGTCCTTGCGGGCGGCGGAGACCGCGAGGCCGGCGAGGAGCTTGCCCAGGCCGTGGCCTTCGAGCACGTTGAAGATCCGGACCCGGGTGCGGCCGCCGGGGAGCGGTTCCAGGTCGTAGCCGCCTTCGCGGGCGGTGACGAGGTTCTTGGAGTCCTCGGCCCAGCGCAGCTTCAGGGGCGGTTCGAGGGCGGTGACGCGGATCGCCCGGCCGGTGGTCATGCCGGCGTCCTTGACGGTGCTGCGGAAAACGGTGCCCACGGCGGTCGGGCCGTCGGGGACCCGTTCGATCCTGAGGACCCGCGGGCTGAACTGCGGATCGTTGCGTCCGTCGGCCAGGTAGGCGAAGACGTCCTCGACCGGCCGGTCGACCTCGAACGTCGCTTCGAACTGTCCTGTCATCGGGCACCTCTGATCGGTCGTGCTGCGCCCCGCCCGCGTCGTGGCCGGCGCGGCGTTCGCCCGCGCGGCACCGCCGCCACCTGCGGAGCGGCATCACGACCCTACGTGACAGTGGGTCGGTCCGCCCGGCGAGCGATGACCTCCCCCAGCCGGTACGTCTCCGCCGCCGTGCCCCCGAGGACCGCTGTCCGCTCGGTGTCGCTCAGTGCCGCGAGGAGCTTCCGGGCGGTCGCCAGGGTGCGTCCGTACGAGGCCGCCAGGGTGCAGACGGGCCAGTCGGAGCCGTACATCAGGCGCCGCGGGCCGAACGCGTCGAGCAGCGTGTCGGCGTACGGCCGCAGGTCGCGGACGGTCCAGCTCCGCCAGTCGGCCTCGGTGTGCAGCCCCGAGAGCTTGCCCGTGGTGTTCGGCAGGGCGGCGAAGGCGCGCAGCCGGGTGGCCCAGGGTTCGAGCGCGCCGCTCGCGACCGGCGGTTTCGCCCCGTGGTCGAGGACGAAGGCCAGCTCCGGGAGCTCCCGGGCGGCGGTGGTCGCGGCGGGCAGCTGGTGCGGGAGGATCACCAGGTCGTAGACGATGCCGACGTCCGCCACCGCCCTGAGGCCCCGGCGGACGTCGGGGCGGAGCAGCCAGTCGGGGTCCGGTTCCGACTGGACCTGGTGGCGGATGCCGACGAGGTGCTCGCCGCCGGGCCGGGCGCGCAGCGCGGCGAGGGCGTCGGCGACGTCGGGGGCCGTGAGGTCGGTCCAGCCGACGACCCCGGCGACGAGGTCGCTGTCGCGGGCCACGGCGAGCATCTCGGGCGTCTCGTCGGGCACGGTCACGGTCTGGACGAGCACGGTGGCCGTCACGCCCGAGGCTTCGGTCTCCGCCTTGAGGTCGCGCTCGGTGAAGGTGCGGCGCAACGGGGCGAGCGCGGCACCGGTGATCCAGTCCTGGTCGCGGACGGAGAGGTCCCAGAGGTGGTGGTGCGCGTCGACGAGCACGGGCCGCCCCGTCACAGCTGCCACACCACGGGGAGGCCGGCGTCCGCGCCCTCGTCGGAGTAGTCGTGGACGACGTCGAGGAGTTCGGCCATGCGGGCCTGCCATGCCATGTTGACCGGCAGCTTCTCCAGTGCGGCCAGGAGGGACGCGTAGTCCTCGCACTCCAGGAGGTGGAAGAGTTCGGTGCCGCTGCGCCAGATCGTCCAGGAGGTGCAGCCGGCGGCGCGGATGGCCCGGGTGAGCTCGGCGGGGACTTCGCGGTGGGCCTGTTCGTAGGCGTCGACGCGGTCGGCACGCACGCGGGTGTGCAGGGCGATTCTCATGAGTCGGCTCCAGGGGTGTCGCCCGGGCAGGTGACGGACAGTCCGATCCTCATCGGCGCCTCACCCGTGGCCCGGGTCGGGGGCCGCCGCGGGGAGGTGGCCCTCGCGCCGGAGTTCTTCCCAGAGGGCCGGCGGGATCTCGTGGGCCAGCAGGTCGGCGGCGTCCGTGGCCTCCGCGGCGCTGCGCAGGCCGATGAGGACACCGGCCACCGCGGGATGACCGAGCGGGAAGCGCGCCGCCGCCGCGCGCAGCGGGACTCCGTGGCGCTCACAGATCTCCCGCAGCCGGACGGCCCTGGCGAGGGTCTCGGGCGGCGCCGCCGCGTAGTCGTACGTGGCGCCGGGACGCGGGTCCGCGAGGAGGCCCGAGTTGAACACCCCTCCGGCGACGATCGACACGCCCCGGCGCCGCGCGGCCGGCAGCAGTTCGGCCAGGCCGCTCTGGTCGAGCAGGGTGTAGCGGCCCGCGAGGAGGACGGCGTCGATGTCCGTGTCGGTGACGAAGCGGGTGGGGACGGCGGTCTGGTTCATGCCCACGCCGACGGCCCGGACCACGCCTTCGGCGCGCAGCCGTTCCAGGGCGGGGTAGGCCTCGTTAAGGGCCTGCTCGGCGTGGTCGTCGGGGTCGTGCAGGTACACGATGTCGACGCGGTCGAGGCCGAGGCGTTCGAGGCTCGCTTCGAGCGAGCGTCGGACGCCGTCGGCGCTGAAGTCCCACGCCCTGCGGTACGTGGCGGGGACCGCGAATCCGTCGGCGAGGTCGTCGCCGGTCGCCCCGGGGGCGGGCACGAGGAGGCGGCCGACCTTCGTCGAGACGGTGTACGCGTCCCGGGGCCGGTCGCGGAGGAAGGCGCCGAGCCGCCGTTCGGAGAGGCCGAGGCCGTAGTGGGGTGCGGTGTCGAAGGAGCGGATGCCCCGGTCCCAGGCGGTCGTGAGGGCGCGCTCGGCTTCGGCGTCGGTGACCTCGCGGTAGAGGTTGCCGATCCCGGCGGCGCCGAAGGCGATGCGGGTCGTCCAGGCGGTGGTGCCGCCGATGGGGGCGCGGGTGGGGCCGGTGGTGTCCGTGCCGTCGGCCGTGCCGCTGTCCGTGGTGCGTCCGCCGCCCGTGCTCATGTGCCCGCCGGGCGGAGTCGGAGTCCGGCCATGCCGCCGTCGACGGCGAGGGCCGTGCCGGTCACCGACGCGGCGGCCGGGGAGGCGAGGTAGGCGACGGCCGCGGCGACCTCGTCGGCGCTGACGAGCCGCCCGGTGGGCTGGCGGGCGCTGAGCGCCGCGCGTTCGGCGACCGGGTCGTCGGCCGCGTCGAGCAGCCGGCCGACCCACGGGGTGTCCACGGTGCCGGGGTTGACGCAGTTGACGCGGATGCCCTCCCGGACGTGGTCGGCGGCCATGGCGAGTGTCAGGGAGAGGACGGCGCCCTTGCTCGCCGCGTACAGGGCCCGCTGGGGCAGCCCCGCGGTGGCGGCGATGGAGCAGATGTTGACGACGGCGGCGTGCTGCGAGCGGCGCAGATGGGGCAGGGCGGCCCTGGTCGTACGGACGACGCCGAGGACGTTGACGTCGAGGACGCCGTGCCACTGGTCGTCGGGGTTGTCCTCGACCGTTCCGGCCGCGCCGATGCCGGCGTTGTTGACCAGGATGTCGATTCCGCCGAGTGCGGCGGCGGCCGCCTCGACGGCTCCGCGTACCGAGGTGTCGTCCGCGACGTCGGCGCGGTAGGCGGTGAGCGTGTCGGGCACCGCGTCGGGATACAGGTCCAGGACGGCGACGGTGACGCCGTGCTCGTACAGCGTCCGGGCGACGGCGAGGCCGATGCCGGACGCGCCGCCGGTGACGACGGCCCGCAGTCCGGTGAGCGGGGGTGTGGTCATGCGGTCACCTCCAGGGTGGCCTCGGCCGTGGCGGCGGGGCGCGCGAGGTCGGCGGCCCAGAAGGTGCCGTCGGGATACGCGTACGTGGTCAGTGAGTTCGGGTGCATGTCCGCCGAGAAGCCGGGGGCCAGGGGGGCGGTGTAGGCGCCCTCGCGGACGACGGCGGGGTGGGCGAAGTGCTCGTGGAGGTGGTCGACGAACTCGATGACCCGGTCCTCGGTCGTCCCGCTGAGCGCCACGTAGTCGAACATGGCGAGGTGCTGGACGAGTTCGCACAGGCCGACGCCGCCGGCGTGGGGGCAGACGGGGACGCCGAATTTGGCGGCGAGCAGGAGGATGGCGAGGTTCTCGTTGACCCCGCCGACGCGGGCGGCGTCGAGCTGGACGATGTCGACGGCGCCGGCCTGGAGGAGCTGCTTGAACACGATGCGGTTCTGCGCGTGCTCCCCCGTGGCCACCTTGACCGGTGCGACGGCGGCGCGTACGCGCGCGTGCCCCAGGATGTCGTCCGGGCTGGTGGGTTCCTCGATCCAGTAGGGGTCGAACTCGGCGAGGGCGCGGGTCCATTCGATCGCCTCGGCGACGTTCCACCGCTGGTTGGCGTCGACGGCGAGGCGGACGTCGGCGCCGACGGCGGCGCGCGCGGCGCGGCAGCGGCGTATGTCGTCGGCGAGGTCGGCGCCCACCTTCAGTTTGATCTGGGTGAAGCCGGCGGCGACGGCTTCCTTGGCGAGCCGGGTGAGCTTCTCGTCGGAGTAGCCGAGCCAGCCGGGCGAGGTCGTGTAGGCGGGGTAGCCCCGGTCGCGCAGGACGCGCTCGCGCGCGGCCCGGTCCTTCTTGCCGCGGTGGAGGAGGTCCAGGGCCTCGTCGGGGGTGATCGCGTCGGTGATGTAGCGGAAGTCGACCTGGGAGACGAGCCATTCGGGTTCGGCGTCGGCGAGCAGTTTCCACAGGGGCTTGCCGGCGCGCTTGGCGGCGAGGTCCCAGACGGCGTTCACGACGGCCCCGACGGCCATGTGCATGACGCCCTTCTCGGGTCCGAGCCAGCGGAGTTGGCTGTCGCCGATGAGCGCGCGGCTGATGAGGCCGGGGTCGGCGCAGAGGTCCTCGACGGACCGGCCCAGGACGTGCGGGCGCAGCGCTTCGATCGCCGCGACCTGGACGTCGTTGCCACGCCCGATGGTGAAGGTGAAGCCGTGTCCCGTGGGGCCGTCGGGCTCGTCGGTGCGCAGGACGAGGTAGGCGGCGGAGTAGTCGGGGTCCGGGTTCATCGCGTCGGACCCGTCGAGTTGGCGGGAGGTGGGGAAGCGGATGTCGTAGGTGTCCATCGCGATGACCCGCGTGATGTCAGTGGACAACGGGGTTCCTTTCACACCTGGGCTGCTTGCTCGGTGTTCGGCGTCGTCTGCCCGATTCCTCCGGAGCAGCCCCAACCATCAGCACAGATCGGGTGATTGGCCTGTTGAGCGTGAACGATACGGCGCTCGCGAGAGGTGAGGCAAGTAGACATCGGATGTTTCTCGGGCCGTGAGAAGGAGCTCGGAACGCCCTCAGCAGGGCATGCCGACGGGCGCGCGCTCCCCGGGGGAACGCGCGCCCGTGGCGCGTGACAGGCGCCGTACCTCAGTGGGGGCGCAAGCTCACAGCACGCTGTCGAGCCAGCGGATCACGTTGGAGATGTGGATCGTCGCCCAGGCCTCGGCGGTGCGCGCGTCGCGCGCGGCCAGGGCGTCCAGGATCGCCCGGTGCTCCGAGAGCGTCCGCGCCACGGCCGTCTCCTCGGTGATGCCGCGCCACAGCCGGGCCCGCACGGTCGCCCCCGAGATGCTGTCGAGCAGGGAGCACAGCAGCGGGATGCCGGACGCCGCCGCGATACGCCGGTGGAACTCCAGGTCGCTGGCCACGAGTTCGTCCAGGCTCGGCGCCTCTCCCAGCCGGTCGAGGAGCTCGCGGAGCTCCCGTACCTCGTCCTCGGCGATCCGTTCCGCCGCCAGGCCGGTCGCCGCCGGCTCCAGGATGCCGCGCACCTTCAGCGCCTGCAGGGCCTGGTCGTCCTGGTGGAAGTCCAGGACGAAGGAGACCGCTTCGAGGAGCAGCGGCGGTTCGAGGCTGGAGACGTACGTACCGTCGCCCTGCCGTACGTCGAGGATGTTCAGCAGGGACAGCGCCTTCACCGCCTCGCGCAGCGAGTTGCGCGAGAGGCCGAGCTCGGCGGCCAGGTCGGCCTCCTTGGGCAACCGGTCCCCCGGACGCAGTGCACCGGAGACGATCATCTCCTTGATCTTCCCGATCGCCTCGTCGGTCACTGCCAAGGCGTCCTCCTGTCCACGGGCCACATACATCGGATGTGTGTCTGCTGGGCGTCAGCCTACTGCAGGGGTGCCGGCCGGCTGCCGGTGGCGGCCGCTCGGGCCGTCAGCGGGCGTTGGGGCCCACGTCCGCCGGGGTCAGGGGCCGGCGGAGCGGCGTGGCCGTCGCGTACTCGTCGGCGCCGACGTCCCGGCGGCTGCCGCGCGGGTCGCCGTCGAGGTCGGTGGTGACCGGCGCGGGGCTGAGCGTCGCCGCGTCGATCGCCCGGCTCGTGCTCGACAGCCGGTACACGCCGTCCGATCCCCGTACCAGCCGCGGGTCGGCGCGGACGAACCCGCCGGCCGGGATGTTCCCGTCGGCCGCGGCACCGAAGAGGATGTTGCCCTGCCAGGTGAAGCGGACGGTCGTGGCCATCTCGACCAGGCTGCCGGTCTGGCCGACCAGCAGGTTGTCGGCGACGGTCACGTCCCGGGGTTCGTGCGGGCGCTGGCTCTCCCCGGAGAGGGTGCCGCCCGTGTTGTCGAGCAGGGTGTTGTGGGCGATGAGGACGCGGTCGGGGGCGTCGTTGCCGCGGCGGGCCTCGGCCGATTCGCCCGGGAGGTGGTCGCGTTCGGTGCCGCTGCCGATCACCATCGCCCGCCCGGAGAGGCCAGCCAGGTAGTTGTTGACGATGACGTGGTCGTTGCCGTAGATCCGTATGCCCTCCTCGCCGCCGATCAGGTAGTTGCTGTCGACGCGGGTGCGGTTGCCGTGGCGGAGCACGATGCCGCCGAGGCTGTCGCGGATGGTGTTGTAGCGGATGGTGTTGTCGGAGCTCTTCACCGAGATCGCCTCGGGGTCTCCGTTGGCCCGCTCGAACAGGTTGTACTCGACGAGCGCGTGCGCGCTGGAGAGGGCGCGGGGACTGACGCCGAGGCGGATCGGCTCGCCGCCGTTGGAGCCGGCGAAGGTGTGGTCGGAGAAGTGGTTGCGGTGGATGTGCACGCCCTGGGCCATGGCCTCGGTGCCGTCGCCCTCGATGCCGAGGAAGATGCCGAGCGTGGTCTTGCCGTGGAAGTGGTTGCGGTCGATGACGGCCTCGTCGCCGCGCACCATGACCCAGTGCAGGCCCTCGATGTCGGCGAGCTGAAAGTCGTTGCGGGTGAGCCGGATGTACGTGCAGGTCGGGGGGATCTCCAGGGTGGTGCTCTGCCGGAACGAGAAGCCGCTCACGGTCACGTTGCTGGACGCGTCGAAGACGAAGCTGCGCTCGCCGCGCAGCACGGCGCCGCCCCGGGACGCGGCGACGATGGTGATCGGCGCGCTCCGGGTGCCGTTCTTGCCGGTGATGGTGAGGGGCTTGGCGGACGGGACGGTGTAGGTGCCGTTCGCGAGGACGATGCGGGTGCCGGGGCCCGCCGCGTCGATCGCGTCCTGGAGGTCGTCGAGGGAACTGACGTCGACGGTGGGGCCGAGGGCACGCCGGGGCTTGCGCCGGGCGGTGTCCGCGAACGCCGGGACGGAGAGCGGAAGGGCGGCCGCGGCCGCGGCCAGCGCGGTGCCGGTGAGGAACGTGCGTCGTTGCATGGTGCCTCCAAGATCGGTCGGACGAGATCGGATCGGGTACGGAGCGGGTACGGAGCGGAGCTGGTAGGCGGGCAGGGCCGGAGCGACGGCGACGCCGAGCGGATGGTGTGCGCGGGTCAGCGCAGGAAGAGCTCGATGACGGGTACCGGGGTGTCGGGGCACCGTACCGGCAGTCGCAGCGTGAGGGTGCCGGGCGGCTGGCCGCCCATCTGGGTGTTCATCGCGGGGCGGTCGGGGTCGAGCGGCACCCGGGCGATCTCCGAGCCGTCGTTGAGGAGCTGGGCGTACGCCACCCGGCCTTCGAGTCCCGGCAGGTGGAGGTGGCGCAGGGGCCACGCGAAGAGGTGGACGTACAGCCGGTCGCCGCGCTGGGTGTACCGGCAGTCGGCGGGCGGCGTGTACGGGGACGGTCCGCAGCCCCGTACCGACCGCTCGTGCAGATCGGTCCAGCGGCCGATTTCCGCCAGGGTGGCGGTGTCGCGCGGATCGAGCCCGCCCCGGCCGTCGGGTCCGACGTTCAGGAGCAGGTTGCCGCCCTTGGACACGCCGTCGACGAGCATCCTGATGAGGAGGTCGGGGCTCTTGTGGTCGAGGTTGTCCCGGTCGTACCCCCAGCTGCCGTTGAGCGTCTGGCAGGCCTCCCACAGCACCGGCCGGCCGTCGACGGTCATCGGGGCGGAGGGCTGGTACTGCTCGGGGGTGACGAAGTCCCCGGGGAGGCCGGCCCGGTCGTTGACCAGGATGTGCGGCTGGAGTTCGCGGACCGTCTCCAGGAGGCGGGGGGCGTCCCAGTCGTCGGGGCCCTTGCCGCCCCACCATTCGCGGCCGGCGTAGGAGAAGTCGAAGAAGAGGTAGTCGACGCGTCCGTAGTCGGTGAGCAGCTCGCGGACCTGCCCGTGCAGGTAGCGCTGGTACGCGCGGATGTCACGGTCGGCCGCGGCGGCCTTGAACTCCTCGTCGTCGCGCTGCGGGTGGGTGCCGTCGACGGGGAACGACGGGTGGTGCCAGTCGATCAGCGAGTGGTAGAAGCCGACCTTGAGGCCTTCGGCGCGGCAGGCCTCGACGAACGGCCTGACCAGGTCGCGGCCGTGGGGCGTCCTGGTGACCTTGTAGTCGGTGAGGCGGCTGTCCCAGAGGCAGAAGCCGTCGTGGTGCTTGGTGGTGAGGACGACGTACCGCATGCCGGCGGCCTTCGCCGTCCGCACCCAGCTGACCGGGTCGTAGCGGTCGGGGTCGAAGTGGTCGAAGTAGACCTGGTACTGCTCGTCGGTCATCCTCTCCCGGTTCTTGACCCACTCGTGGCGGGCGGCGAGCGAGTACAGGCCCCAGTGGACGAACATCCCGAAGCGGTCGTGGGTGAACCACGTCGTGTCGGGCGCGGGCGCGGGGGCGGACGCGTCAGCGGCGTCCGCGCTGGTGGTGGTCATGCGGCATCGTTCCTGTGCGGTCGGAGGAGGGCTGGCCGGGGCCGTCAGGCGGGTTCGTGGACGTCTTCGCGGAGGCGTACGCCGGGGGCGACGCGCGCGAGGTAGCCGCTGTCATCGCGGCGGGTGAGGCCGCAGCCGAGGTACTGCTCGTGCAGCCGGGCGAGCGCGTCGCGGTCGAGTTCCACGCCGAGGCCGGGGGTGCGCGGGACGGTGATCGCGCCGTCGGTGAAGGTCCAGGGCTGCTTCACGACGTCGTCCTCGGGGCGCTTCCACGGCCAGTGGGTGTCGAGGTCGTGGCCGATGGCGGGGGTGGCGGCGGCGAGGTGGACCATGGCGGCGAGGCTGATGCCCAGATGGGAGTTGGAGTGCATGGACATGCCGATGCCGAACTGGTGGCAGCAGGTGGCCAGGTGCTGCGAGGCCTTCAGACCGCCCCAGAAGTGGTGGTCACCGAGCAGGACGCCGACGGCCCGGGACGGGACGGCGCGGGGCAGGTGCTCCCAGGTCACCACGCACATGTTCGTGGCCAGGGGCATGGGGGCGAGCCGGGCGAGGTCCGCCATGGCGGGGATGCCCGCGACCGGGTCCTCCAGGTATTCGAGTACCCCGGTCAGTTCGTCGGCGACGCGCGCCGCGGTCGCCGGGTCCCAGCTCGCGTTGGGGTCGAGGCGCAGCGGGTGGCCGGGGAAGGCCTCGCGCAGTGCCCGGATCGCGGCGATCTCCTCGTCGGGCGGGAGGACGCCGCCCTTGAGTTTGAACGACCGGAAGCCGAAGCGGTCGGCCAGGAGCCGGGCCTGTGCGACGAGTCCGGCGGCGTCGAGCGCGGGGCCCCATGCGTCGGGCCGGTGGCCGGGGTGGGCGGCCCATTTGGCGAAGAGGTAGCCGCAGAAGTCGATCCGGTCCCGGGTGGCGCCGCCGAGGAGGTCGGACACGGGCCTGCCGAGGTGTTTGCCCTGGAGGTCGTGGCAGGCGACCTCGAACGGCGAGGTGACGCTCGCGACGGTCTTCGCGGCGCCGCCGTCGCCGATGAGGCCGTGCGCGTCGCGGGCGACCCGGCCGCCGACGGTCGCGCCGACGCGCCGGGACAGTTCGTTGAGGTCGAAGGGGTCGAGGCCGGGCAGTTCGTCGGCGACGAGGCGGAGCAGTTCGAGGTGGGGCGCGTCGCCGTAGCTCTCGCCCAGCCCGTACGCGCCCGTGTCGGTCCTCACCTCCACCACGGAGCGCAGGGCGTACGGCTCGTGGACGCCGACGGCGTTGAGCAGCGGCGGGTCCGCGAAGGCGACGGGGGTGACGACGACGGAGGTGATCTTCACGAGGCCACCGCCACGGAGGCTTCGGCACCAGTGTCGACACCGGCGTCCACACCGGCCGGCGCACCCGCGCCCGCCCCGGCACCGGCACTGGCCCTGGCGCCGGCACCCGGGGACGCGCCCGGGGACGCCTCCGCTGCCGTCGCCGCAATCTCCGCCAGTGCCCGCCGGCCCCGATCGAGCAGGTCCTTCAGCTGGTCGACGTGGTCCGGGGCCGCCTCCACCAGGGGTGCTCTGACCCGGCCGACGTCGAGTCCGCGCAGCCGCGCTCCGGCCTTGACGAGGGAGACCGCGTAGCCGGGGACCCGGTCGCGCAGCGCGGTCAGCGGGAGGTAGAAGTCGGCGAGGAGCCGGCCGGTGGTGGCGGTGTCGCCGGTCGTCAGGGCCGTGTGGAAGGCCCGGGCGATGTCGGGGGCGAAGCAGAGGACGGCGGAGGAGTAGTCGCGGATGCCGATGGCCCGGCAGGCGCCCGCGCTCACCTCCGCGGTGGGCAGCCCGTTGAGGAAGGCGAAGCTTTCGGCACGCGGGTGGCCGCTGGTGCGTACGGCGGTGACCATGCGGGCCATCGTGTCCAGGTCGCCGTTGCCCTCCTTGATCCCGGCGACCTGCGGGACCGAGAGCAGCCGCAGCGCGGTGGACACGCCGAGCCGGGCGAGGCCGCGGCGGTACACGAGGACGGGGAGGCGGCCGGCGCCGGCGACGGACTCCACGTAGGCGAGGTAGCCGTCCTCGGTTCCGCCGACGAGGTACGGGGGCAGCAGCAGAATCCCGTCGGCCCCGGCGTCCGATGCGGCGGCGACGGCCGCCCGGGCGTTGCCGAGACCGCCCCCGGCGCCGGCGAAGACGGGGACCCGGCCGGCGACGACGCGTACGGCGTGCCGGACCACCTCGGCGTACTCGGTGGCGCTGAGCGAGGAGTACTCCCCCGTGCCGCAGGCGACGAAGAGGGCGGCCGGGCCGTGGGCGAGCTGGTCCTCGACGTGGTCGGCGAACACGCCGGGGGCGACGGCGTCGTCGGGGGTGAACGGCGTGAGCGGGAAGGACATCAGGCCGGACGGGATCACGGGAGGTGGTCCTTTCGAAGGGCGGTTCACCCCTTGAGGGCACCGCTGGACAGGCCGTGGACGAAGGAGCGCTGGAAGAAGAGGAAGACGATGACGGACGGCAGCAGGGCGAGCAGCGAGGCGGCCATCACCACGCCGGGGGTGACGAGCGGGTCGATCCGCAGGGTGCGCAGGGCCAGCGGCAGGGTGTACGAGGAGGAGTCGGTGGCGACGAGGAGGGGCAGCAGGTACTGGTCCCAGATCATCGTGAAGCCGAAGACGCCGATGACGCCGAGGGCGGGCTTGCACATGGGCAGGATGATCTGGGCGAAGATCCGCAGGTCTCCGGCGCCGTCGATGCGCGCGGCCTCTTCCAGTTCCCTGGGCACCTCCTTCATGAACTCGGTCATGACGAGGATGGAGAACGCCCAGGCGCCGACGGGGACGATCATGCCGGCGAGGGAGCCGATCAGGTTGACGTGGACGACGGGCAGGTCGGCGAGGACCACGGACAGCGGGATCGCCAGGATCTCCTCGGGCAGCATCAGCGTGGCCAGGATCGCGACGAAGGCCAGGGTCATCCCCCGGAACCGCTTCCTGGCCAGGGCGTAGCCGGCGAGGACGGAGACGGCCACCTGGAGCAGCAGGCCGAAGCCGACGACGAAGAAGGAGTTGAGGAGGTACGTCAGGACGCCCTGGTCGAAGGCGACCGTGAAGTTGTCCACGGTGGGGTCGGAGGGGATGACGCTGAGCTGGGTGGGGTCCTTGACGTGGTTGAACGCGCTGACGAGCAGGGCGAGGAGGGGGCCCGCGAAGACCACGAGGACCAGGAGGTAGGTGAGGACCTTCAGGGCGCGGCCGGTGGCGCTGCGGCTCTCGGTGAGTCCGAGGGCGGTCTCGGTCGGCGCGCTCATTCGTTACCCCTCCGTCGGAACAGGTGGACGCCGACCGTGAGGAGGAGCGTCGCGAGGAACAGCAGGACCGCGCCGGCGGCGCCGACGCCGAGCCTGTTCTGTTCGAGGCCCAGCTTGTAGATGACGGTCATGACGACCTCGGTCGAGCCGTCGGGTCCGCCGTTGGTGAGGAGGAAGACCTCGGTGAAGACGCGGAGGCCGCGGATGGCCGCGAGGATGAACAGGATGGTGAGGACGGCCCGGAGTCCGGGGACCGTCACGTGGCGGATGCGCTGGAGCCTCGACGCGCCGTCGACCTTGGCGGCTTCGTACAGGCCTCGGTCGACCCCGGCGAGACCGGCGAGGAAGATCATCATGTCGTAGGGCGCGCCCCGCCAGATGCCGGTGAGCATGATGGAGACCATCGAGGTGTCGGGGTCGTTGATGAACCCCGAGGGGCCGAACCCGACCAGGCCGAGGAGGGAGTTGAGCATGCCGTCCTCGGTGGGGTGGTACATGATCCGCCAGAGTTCGGCCACGACCGCGATCGGCACGACGACCGGGAGGAAGGCCGCCGAGCGGACGAAGCCGAGCTTGCGGCCCTGCCCCTCCATGAGCAGGGCGAGCGCGAGGCCGAGCAGCATCGACCCGAGGGTCTGGCCGACGGCGAGGACGACGGTGTGCCAGGCGGCCTCGCGGAAGCCGTCGGAGGAGAGCACGGTGGCGTAGTTCTCGCCGCCGACCCACCGGTTGCCGAGGTAGGGCTGGACGTCCTGGAAGGACATGGTCAGCGCGCTGGCCATGGGGATGAACTTGAAGTAGAGGAAGAGGATCAGGGCCGGGGCGAGGAACAGCCACGGGGTCCACCAGCGGCCGCCGCGGCGGTTCCGTACGCGTCGGGAGACGGGCCGGCCGCTTCCTGTCGTCGCGGGCTCGACGGGGGACGCGGCCTCCGGCCGGGCCTCCTTCCGGGAGGTGGAGCCGGCCGCCGCGGCGGCCGTCTTCACCTGGTCGACGCTCGTCATCCGGCGATTCCCTGTTCCTGGAGGATGCCCGCGAGCTTCTTGTCGAGCTCACGAAGCTTCTCGTCCGCGTCGAGGGAGCAGTCGGCCATCAGGGCGTTCACGGTCTCGGCGGTGGTCTGGCGGACCGGCGTCCAGTTGGGGACCGACGGGGCGTAGCGCCCGGAGGTGCGGTAGACCTCGGCGTACGTCTTCCAGCGCGGGTCGGGGCGTACCTCGGTGACGTCGACGTTCTTGTTGACGGGGAGCTGGACGGTGGAGCCGTCCACGCCCTCCATGCCGAGCTTCTGGCCCGCGGGGGAGATGGCGTACCCGGCGAAGGCGTCCTGTCCGGCGCGGTTCTCCGAGCCGGCCATCAGGTAGAGGGAGCCGCCCTCGGCGAGCACGGTGGCGTCCTTGGGTCCCTTGGGCATCGGGACGACCTCGTACTTGTCCTTGCCCAGGGACTTGTCGAAGCGGGACATCAGGTAGGGGCCGACGATGTACATGCCGGTCCTGCCCGCCTCGAAGGTCTCGTTCGTGGGCGGGGTGTCCATGGTGACGGCGCCGGGCTGGATCACCTTCTTCTCGCAGCCGAGGGCGCGGAACCACCGCACGGCCTCCGTCGACTCCTTGCTCGTCATCGACGGCTTGTACTTCCCCTGGCCCGCCTCGGTGATGAAGTCTCCCCCGGCGGCCCAGAGGAGGTTGGAGAAGTACCAGGAGGCGTAGCCGCGCTTGGTCGACAGCGGGGCGGCGAGGCCGTACGTGTCCTGCTTGCCGTTGCCGTCGGGGTCCCTGGTGGTGAAGGCCTCAGCCATCGCGGCGAGGTCGTCCCAGCTCTGCGGGGCCGTCAGCTTGAGCTTCTCGCGCCAGTCCTTGCGGATGAGCAGGGCGCCGGCCTGAGCGGAGTACGGGATGCCGTACTGCTTGCCGTCGACGCCCCGGCCGGAGTTCCGGCCCTGCTCGACGAGGTCCTGGCTGCTCTTGATCTTGCTGAGGTCGATCTCCCTGAGCAGGCCCTGGCTGTGCATCGCGCCGAGCTGGGTGACGTCGTTCATGACGATGTCGGGCAGGTTCCGCTGGGCGGCGCGCTGCTGGAGCTTCGTCTCGAAGTCGTCGAAGATCGCCGTGACCTTCACCTTGTGGCCGGTGGCCTTCTCGAATCCGGCGACGAGCCGCAGGGTCGCCTTCTCGCCGGGGCCACCGGGTGTGGTCCTGGTCCAGAGTTCCAGCTCCGCCTTGGCGTCCTGCTTGGCGTCCACCCCCGCGGGGCTGGACGTACAGCTGGTCAGGGCCAACGCCGAGGCGAGAAGACCCGCGCCGATCCACCGCGTTCTCTGCATGACAACTCCTGTTCGCCGCCCTCGGCAGCTGGCCTGTAAGCGCTTGCCGGGACGCTAACGCGCGGCCGAACGGGGGTCAATAGTCCGATGACTTAAAGAAGTTGGGGTTCGGAGACGGCGACGGCGGCGGGCTCTCCGCAGTCCGCTCATCACCTGCCTGAGCAGCCAGGAAGCCGGGTTCCAGGTGAAGCGCTTCGCCTCGACGGCGGGAGCGCTCCCGCAGACAGGCGGCTCGACGGGAGTTCAAAGATCCGATGTCTCAGGGAAGGCGAGTGGGCGAAGCATGGAAAACAAGCCACACCCCGCCCACTCGGTCTGCCTGGGCCTGTTCTTCTCGGATCAGATCCGATCGGAAAGGCAGGCCCTACGCCCGGGTCGCGGCCCTGGACGGCTCGATGGCGTGCAGCAGGGGCTCGCCCCGTACGAACCGGCGCAGTTCGTCACGGACGAGTTCGCCCAGCCGGGCACGCTCGCCGCCCAGCGCGCCGGCGAGGTGCGGGGTGAGCAGGACGTTCGGCAGGGTGAAGAGCGGGGATCCGGGGTCGGGGGGCTCGGGCCAGGTCACATCGAGCACGGCAGTGAGATCGGGCCGGTCGCGGAGCACCGCGATGACCTCCGGCTCATCCAGCACGGCTCCCCTGGCCGTGTTGATCAGGGTCGCGCCCTCGGGAAGCAGCGCCATCAGCCGCCGCCCCACGAGGCGTTCGGTCTCGGGGAGCAAGGGGGCGTGGACGCTCACGACGTGACAGGCCTCGAACAGCTCCTCGATGCCGGTCAGTCGCACGCCGAGACCGGCGGCGGTGACCGGGTCCACGACGGGATCGCAGGCCAGCACCTCGACGTCGAAGTGCCGCAGGTGCTCCGCGACGAGCCGGCCGATCTCACCGAGTCCGAACAGCCCCACCCGCGAGCCGTAGCCGCCGGGCACCCGGGGGTCGTGCGGGAATCGACGGCCGGCCGTCACCTCGCGGCCGAGACGGTGGACCTGCTTCAGACCGAGGAGGATCTGCGCCAGGCTGAACTCGGCGACGGGGACGGCGTTGGCTCGCGCGGCGGACACGATGGGGATGTCACGAGCCCAGAACTCGGGCGTCGTCAGGTGCCGTACCGACCCGGCCGCCACCATCACCGCGCGCAGCCGTGGCGCGTGGGCGAGCAGGGCCGCGTCGAGCACCGGGGCTCCCCAGCCGGTGAGCAGCACGTCGACCCCGTCCAGTACGCCGCGGTCGGCACGGAGCGCGTCCCGGAGGGCGTCACGGGTGAGGGCCGGGCCGTGCCAGTGGACGAGCCGCCCGATGTCGTCCAGGACGTGCGCCGGGTAGACATCGGCGCGTCGCTCTTCTTCCATGACCAGTAGGACGGTGGGCGTTCTCGTCGCAGCTGCCATCGGCTTCGGCCTCCTGGGGGCGTGGCGGTGTCGGTGCCGGCCGGCCGCGGATGCCGCGAAGGAGCGTGAGCTCGGTCGGCGGGCCCACACGATACATCGGATGACCCATCAGGGCGCGTGGAACGTCTGGACAAAACTTCGCCTGATTGATTGCATTCCCGCGTCGATACATCCGATGTCTATCGTGAGGGATGGCGGGCATGCGCGTGCTGAGGGTCGGTGAAGCCGGGGCGGAGCGCCTCGCGGTCCTGGACGAAGGAGGTCGCCTCCTCGACGCGTCCGGGGTCGCCGAAGCCATCGACCACCACTCCCTCTCCGGGGGCGTCCTCGACCGGCTGGCCACCGCGAAGGCCGAAGGGGCACTGCCCGCCCTGGACGTCCGGGCCGACCGCGTGCGGGTCGGAGCGCCGGTGGCCCGACCCGGAAAGGTCGTCTGCATCGGCCTCAACTACCGTGACCACGCGGAGGAGACCGGAGCGGAACTCCCCGCCGAGCCGGTCGTGTTCATGAAGGACCCGTGGACGGTCTCGGGGCCGTACGAGGACGTGCTGATCCCCCGGGGCAGCGTGAAGACCGACTACGAGGTCGAGCTGGCCGTGGTGATCGGCAGGACCGCCCGGTACCTGGACAGCGACGAGGACGCGCTGGCGTGCGTCGCCGGGTACGCCGTCTCGCACGACGTCTCCGAACGGGAGTTCCAGCTGGAGCGCGGCGGTCAGTGGGACAAGGGGAAGAGCTGCGAGACCTTCAACCCGCTGGGCCCGTGGCTCGTCACCGCGGACGAGGTCCCCGATCCGCAGAAGCTCACGCTGCGCCTCTCCGTGAACGGGGTCGAGCGCCAGCACGGCTCGACCGCGGACATGGTGTTCCCGGTGGCCGGGATCATCCGCTACCTGAGCCAGTTCATGGTGCTGCACCCCGGCGACGTCATCAACACCGGTACGCCGGCCGGCGTCGCGCTCGGGCGACCCGATCCCAAGCCGTACCTGAGGGACGGAGACGTGGTCGAATGCGGGATCGACGGTCTCGGCACCATGCGCCAGACCTTCCGCCAGGCCTGAGAGGACATCCCCCGTGCAGTTCACCCAGGACGACCGCCTCGTCTTCATCGGCGATTCCGTCACCGACACCGGCCGCGACCGCGAGGACCCGGCCTCGCTCGGCGCCGGCTACGTCCGGCTGATCGCCGAGGCGCTGCCGGCCTCCGCGACCGTCGTCAACAAGGGCGTCAACGGCCATCGGGTCCAGGACCTGGAGGCGCGCTGGGCACGTGATGTGCTCGGCCTCGCCCCGACGGTCGTGACGGTGCTGATCGGGATCAACGACACGTGGCGCCGCTACGACCAGGGTCTGCACAGCCCGGTACCGGAGTTCGAGGCGTCCCTCGACCGCGTGCTCGCCGTGACGGAGAAGCGGTGCGCGCTGTTCGTCATGACGCCGTTCCTGCTGCCGACCGGACCTGAACAGGAGGCCTGGCTGGAGGACCTCGGGCCGCGGATCGAAGCGGTCCTGCGCGCCGCGACCGCCCACGGCGCGACCATCGTCCGCACCGACCTGGCGATGCTCCGTGCCGCCGAGGCGCACGGCGCGGCCGCCCTCGCACCCGACGGCGTCCACCCGAGCGCCCTGGGCCACCGCGTCCTCGCGGATGCCTGGCTGACGGCGGCGGGGGTGCGGGTGCCGTCGCCGTGAGGACGGCGACGGCACTCGGACGGGTTTGGTACGGATCGGATCGGGGGGCCTGATCAGGTCCGGATCAGGATCGGATGTGGTCCTGGTCCGATCCTGGAGGGCTGGTCAGGGGCAGCTGATGCGGATGTCGCCCGGGTCGGTGGTGCAGGTGTCCGTGCCCAGGCCGCCGTTGGCGGTGTCGTTGCCGTTGACACCGTCGGTGGTGGTGAGCCTGTCGTTGCCGTAGTAGCCGGTCAGGGTGTCGTTGCCCGGGCCGCCGTTCAGGGTGTCGTCGCCGAACCCGCCGTCGATGTTGTCGTTCCCGAAGCCGCCGTGGACGGTGTCGTTCCCGTAGCTGGCGCGGATGGTGTCGTTGCCGCCGAGGCCGCAGATCACGTCGTTGCCGAAGCCGCCGTTGAGGGTGTCCGGACCGCTGGTGCCGATGATCGTGCACGCGCGCGCGTTGTTCACCGAAGTGGTCGCGACGGCCGTGTTGTTGGAGGTCATCGGGTCCTGGGGCGTACCGCTGACGCCGACCGTGTCGGTCAGCGTGCCGACCGCCCGGGGCTCGGCCGTCACCGTGACGGTCGTGCTCGCGCCCGGGGCCAGGGAGCCGAGGGCGCAGGTGGCGCCGGTCGCCGTGGTCGTACAGGTGCCCTGCAAGGGAACGGCCGAGACGATCGTCCCGCCGGCTCCGGAGAGGGTGTCCGTGAGGGTGACGCCGGTCGCGGTCGCCGTGGACGCGACGGAGTTGGCGACCACCACGGTGTACGTGGCGCGGTCGCCGATGCTCACCGTGGTCGTCCCCGTCTTCGTCACCGACAGGTCCGCCCTCGGCTGGGGCGGCGGGGTACCGTCGCCGCCCTGGTAGCGGGCGAGCGCGAAGGCGAAGCCCGCACCGTATCCGGCCGCGACGATCTTGCCGTCGGGCTGGACGAGTACTCCGCGGGCCTCGTCGAAGTCGTTGAAGCCGGTCACGACGAAGCCGTCGCCGCCGAAGCCGGTGTCCACCGTGCCGTTGACGTTGAGGCGGGCGAGGCCGAAGTCGTTGGCCTCGGAGCTGTTCGGGTCGTCGGCGCGTCCGGCGAGGACGATCTTGCCGTTCTGCTGGAGCGCCAGGCCGTACGCGATGCCGCCGTCGCCCGGAGCGTTGACCGAGGTGCGGCCGCCCGTGCCGAAGCCCGCGTCGGGGCTGCCGTCGGCGTTGTAGCGCAGGACGGCGAAGCCGGCTCCGCCGGAGCCCGCGGCGACGATCTTGCCGTCCGGCTGGACGGCCACGGCGTTGCCGAACTCGGTGCCGCCGAAGTCGGCGGTCACCATGCCGTCCCCGCTGAAGGTGGTGTCCAGGGTGCCGTTGGAGTTGTAGCGGGCCACGCCGATGTCGAAGGCGGTGTTGCCCACGTAGCCGACCGACACGATCTTGCCGTCCGGCTGGAGCGCCATGCCGCGGGCGGTGCCGCCGGCGTCCTGGGGTGAGGTGGGGGTGAAGCCCGCGACGACCGCCCCGTCGCCGCCGAGGGTGGGGTCGAGGCCGCCGTCGGTGCCGAGGCGGACGAGCGCGAAGCCACCGCCACCGCCCTTGCCCGCGGCGACGATCCGGCCGTCGGGCTGGACGGCCACGTCCGCGCCGTCGGCCGATCCGCCGAACTCGTCGACGCGTACGAGTCCGCCGTCGCCGAAGCCCGTGTCCAGGCTCCCGTCGGTGTTGTAGCGGGCCACGGAGAAGAAGCAGCAGCCCCCGCCCTCCTCCGCGATCACCTCGGTGGTGCCGGCCACGACGATCTTGCCGTCCGACGGCTGGATCGCGACGGCGTTGGCCGAGTGGCTGCCGCCGCCGAAGTCGCTGGTCACGATGCCGTCGCCGCCGAAGCCGGGGTCGAGGCTGCCGTTGGCGTCGTACCGGGCGAGCGCGAAGCCGGCCTCGCTCACCCCGACCACGACCAGCTTGCCGTCGGTCTGCCGGGCGATGTCGTGGCCTTCCGCGTAGCCGGTGATCGGCGTCGTCACCCGGCCATCGGGACCGAACGTCGGGTCGAGGTCACCCGGGGCGGCGAGAGCGGTGCCGGGGACCGCGAGCACGAGGGCCATACCGAGCGCGACCGGCACTCCGGCCCATCCGCCGGGCCGTCCGCCGGGCCGTCCGCCAGGCCTGCGACGCCGCTCCTCTGCTCTCGGTTGGGCGTGGCTCGCGGGTCTCGGCTGTGCGTGGGTCATGAGCGTACGAACCTCCGTCTTCGTGGTGTACGGGGAGCAGCGCACAGCTTCGTGCCGGAGCGGGCGCCGCTCCGGCGGGCCGTGCCGAACTACGCTCACCGGACCCACGGGAACCACCCCCGCGAGGGAGCGCGAGGGGCGCGATCCGCATGCGATGTCGGCTCGCGGAACAGGGGGTGCGGTGGCGTGAAGTGATCCCCTGATGCGGTGTCAGGGGCGATTCAGGGTTGGGCTGGGGTGATCCCCGTCGTGCCGGGCGGGGCGGGCGGACAGACTCGAAGGGACTTGATCACCGGATCGCCGACCGACCTGCGAATGGAGTTCCTCATGAAGCGTTCCTCGACTCCGCCCAAGTACCTGCCGCTGGCTACGGCGTCCTGTCTGGCCGTGGCCGTGGCCCTCGCCTCTCTCGTGACGCCGGCCGCCGCGGCCCCCGCGTTCGCCGCCGCCGGGGCAGGGGGCGGAGGACCCGCGCCGGGGGTGGGCAGGGGCGCCCCTGCTCCCGCTCCGGCTCCGGCTCCCGCTACGGACGTCGGTGGTCTCGACCGTGACGCGCTGCGCGCGGCGGTCGCCGTGCGTCCCGGGGACGGGGCAGCGGGTGTGGTGGCCGAGGTGCACAAGGGCGGGGAGAGCTGGCGGGGCGCGTCGGGGGACGCCGTCACCGGACGGGCCGTCAGTCCTCGTGCCCACTTCCGGATCGGCAGCATCAGCAAGCCCATGGAGGCCGTGATCCTGCTGCAGCTGGCCGCCGAGGGCCGCGTCGACCTCGACCGGAGCGTGCAGGACTATCTGCCCGGGCTGCTTCCCGAGGACCGGTTCCAGGAGCCGGTCAGCGTACGGCAGCTGCTGGACCACACCAGCGGGCTGCCCCAGGACTTCGAGGGCGACCCGGCCGTCCCCTCCCCCGACGAGGAGGTCGATCGGCGCTTCGACCACCTCACCTTCGACGAGGTGATCCAGGGGACGCTCCGTCCCGAGGGAAGGCCCGCGCCCGGCCCCCGCTTCAGCCCCGGCACCCGCCAGGAGTACAACTCCTTCGGGTACCGCGTCGCGGGCAAGCTCATCGAGGAGATCACCGGGCACCCGTTCCGTGCAGAGGTGACGGCCCGCATCCTGAAACCGCTGAAGATGCGGGACACGAGGGCCGCCGTGCCGGACCGGAGCACTCCCGTGCCCCGGCCCTACCTGCCGGGCTACCTCCCGAGGGCGGACGGCGAACTGGTCGACGTGAACGTGCAGGGCGGGATGCCCACGAGCATGACCTCCACGACGGCGGACCTGGACCGCTTCGTCAGAGGTCTGTTCGACGGCAGCCTGCTGGGTCCGGCCGAGACCGCGGAGCTGTTCGCGATACCGAAGGGCGTCGACGGGAAGCCGCTGCCGTACGCCGACGCCTCGCAGTGCACAACGGGTCCCGCCAAGGGGACGGCCTGTTTCAGCGTGGGCCTGATGTCCTCACCGATGCCCGACGGCACGGTCGTGTGGGGGAAGACCGGGTCCGACCCCGGGTACCGGAGCGGTGTCTTCGCCTCCCGTGACCTCGGCGTGCGGGCGGTCTACGCGGTGGGGACCACGGCCCCGCCCGCGAGCGGACCTCCGCCGGTGGCCCAGCGGCTAGCCCTCGCCGTGTTCGCCCGCTGAGGGGCCGTCCTGTGAGCCGTCCTCTGAAGCTGTCCTGGAGCTGTCCTGTGAACCCGTCCTCTGAAGCCGTCCTGCGAAGCCGTCCGGTGGAGGGCTGCCCATGAAGGGGCTGCTCATCAGCGCGTACCCTCACATCGGACACGGCCGCGGGGAGCCGGTGGGTCGGGTGTACGGCGAGCAGGGAACGGATCATGACGCAGGTGGACGGGCAGGGGACGGGGCCCGACGGGGGCGAGCGGGACCGGGCGGCGACGGTTCGCGTCTTCATCGCCCTCGCCCCGCCCGACGAGGCGAAGGACGAGCTGGCGGCGGTGCTGCGCCCCGCGTACGAGACGTACCCGCATATGCGGTGGAACCGCATCGAGGACTGGCACATCACCCTCGCGTTCCTCGGAGAGCTGCCGGTCGCGACGGTCCCGCCGCTGCGCCGGCCACTCGCCGAGCTGGCGGCGTCGCGCGGGCCGGTGGAGCTGGCGCTGCGGGGCGGCGGGCACTTCGACGAGCGGGTGCTCTGGAGCGGCATCGACGGGGACCTCGACGGGCTGCACCGGCTCGCCACCGACGTCCGTGCCGTGGTCAAGGAGTACGGCATCCCCTTCGAGGACCGGCCGCTGCGTCCCCATCTGACGCTGGCCCGCGCCCGCCGTGACGACCGGTCGAGCGTGACGGACGTCGCCGCCTCCCTGGCCGGCTTCACCGGCCGCGCGTGGCGGGCCGCTCGGCTGCACCTGGTCGGCAGCGATTTCGGCCGCGGGCCGGGACCGATCCGCTACCGCGACATCGAGTCATGGGAGTTCGTCGGGCCCTGAAAGCCCCTGAAGTCCTGCAGCCCTGACAGCCCTGACAGCTCTGGCATTCACCTGATGGAGCCTCACCCGGGGTTTTTCGGCTGCGAGGATGATCGGCATGGAGACGACATTGACCGGCTCGCGTGCCTCTGCCGCGATCGCTGATCTGGGTTGGCGTTATCTGCTGGGCGGGATCCGGACGACGGTCCCGGTGGGGCCGCTGGCGCGGGCCGCCGAGGTCGCGGCGCTCGCCGTGGCGGCGTGCGATGCCGACGCCGACGGGCATCTGGCCCTCGACATCAGGCCAGGGCGGGTGCTGCTCACCCTGCAGTCCTCCGAGCACGCCGCCGTCACGGACCGGGACGTGGAGCTCGCGCGCCGGATCACCACCGCGGTCGAGGAGGTCGGGCTGCGCACCGAGCCCGAGATCGCGACGGGAGCGCCGCGCTCGCTCCAGCTTCTGGAGATCGCGATCGACGCGCTCGACATCCCCTCGATCCGGCCGTTCTGGAAGGCGGTGCTCGGGTACGCCGACGAGCCGGGAGCCGACGGCCCCGGTGACCCGCTCGTCGACCCCCTCAGGCAGGGGCCGGCTGTCTGGTTCCAGCAGATGGACGTGGCGCGCCCGCAGCGCAATCGGATCCACCTGGATCTCTGTGTGCCGCACGACGAGGCGCTGCGGAGGATGGACGCGGCTCTGGCGGCGGGCGGGCGGCTCCTGTCCGAGGCAGCGGCACCGGCCTTCTGGGTCCTCGCCGACGGCGAGGGCAACGAGGTGTGTGTCACGACGTGGCAGGGGCGGGACACCTGACCTCGGCGAGGCTGACCGGCGGCTTTCGCCCGGCGCCGGCGTCCGGGCCGGGTGCGGGCTGGTGGAAACCGGTCGGGGGTTCGTTCGCGTGTTTCCCCGTGGAGTGATCGTTTCAGGAAAGGGAACCGCCTTGTCCATCTCAGCAGTCAGCCCGTCCCGTCGCACCGCTCTGGGGCTCGGCGCCGGTGCCGCGCTCGCCGTCGCCTTACCTCTCGGCGGGTCCGCGTACGCCTCCGCGCCCGGCGGGGACGAGCTCGTCGCACGGCTCCGGGAGCTGGAGGCGCGCCACGACGCACGGCTCGGCGTGTTCGCCCACGACGTGCGGACCGGGCGATCGGTGGCGTACCGCGCCGACGAGCGCTTCCCGATGTGCTCGGTCTTCAAGACGCTCGCGGTCGCGGCCGTGCTGCGCGATCTCGACCACGACGGCACGTTCCTGGCGCGGCGCATCCGGTACACGGCGGCGGACGTCAAGCGATCGGGCTGGTCCCCCAGGACGGAGCTGCCGGAGAACCTGGCGCGGGGAATGACCGTCGCGGAGCTGTGCGACGCGACGCTCCGCTTCAGCGACAACACGGCCGCGAACCTGCTGCTCCGCGAGCTCGGCGGGCCAACCGCGGTCACGCGGTTCGTCCGGTCGACCGGTGACCGCACGACCCGGCTCGACCGCTGGGAGCCGGAACTCAATTCGGCCGAGCCCTGGCGGGAGTCCGACACCTCCACGCCCCGCGCCATCGGCCGGACGTACGGGCGCCTCCTCCTCGGCGACGCCCTGCCGCACCGTGACCGGGAGCGGCTCACCCGTTGGATGCTGGCCAACACGACCAGCGGCGAGCGATTCCGCAAGGGTCTGCCGGCCGACTGGCTGCTCGCCGACAAGACCGGCGGCGGACGGTACGGCACCAACAACGACGCGGGGGTCACCTGGCCGCCCGGCGGGGGCCCGATCGTGCTCGCGGTGATGACCACGCGGTCCCTGGAGGACGCCCCCGTGGTCGATCCGCTGGTGGCCGAAGCGGCCGCTCTGGTGGCCGCGGAACTCGGCCCGAATAAATAGCTTGAGCGTCGCCGCGGGGTTTCCTAGGCTGTGGTCACACGCTGAAAGGAGGTGATCCGAGAACATGGTTTCTTTTCGGATTCGTGAGGTGACTGCGGGCTAACGGCCTGCCGTCGCACTCTGTGCACCTCGGCAGTTCGTCTGCCGAAAACCACGCAGTCACCCGACCCGTGGGCCGCCGGTAGATCCGGCCGGCTCCCGTCCGAACTCGAGCGGACGGGACCAGGCCCACGGGTCGTCTGCGTTTCCGGGCCCACCGCGCCCGGGCGCAGGGCGGCTACGGAGCGTCGCGACCACCGTGACCTGGTGGTCCGGCCGCCGGCCGACGAACAAGGGCCCGCCGTCCCGACGCGATCGTCGAGGCAAGGGCGCACACGGAGCCCGCGGCTCGCCCGTTCAAGATCGACCCCCGTTCAAGATCGAGCCCCGTTCAAGATCGACCGGAGAACTTTCTCGCCGGTGCCGAAGCCGTGCCGGAACGCCGGATCGCCGACGCGATGGCGTATCTCTGGCAGTACGGCCGCGCTGTCACCGAGCCGTCCAGCGCCGTGGCGTTCGCCGGGCTTCTCCAGGCGACCGGACCGGCTGCCGGCCGGCCCGGTCGGCGCGGTGCTGCCCAGCGACACCATCGACCGGAAAGACACCTCCATGCAGCCCATGCTCCTGTCGACCATCGCCGAGGTCGTCGGCGGCACCCTCGCCGACGCCCCCGACCCCGAAGCCCTCGTGACCGCGCCGGCCGTGTTCGACTCCCGCAAGGCCGAGCCCGGCGCCCTCTTCGTGGCCCTGCCCGGCGAGCAGGCCGACGGCCACGACTACGCCCTCTCCGCCGTGAAGGCGGGCGCCGCCGCGGTGCTCGCCACGCGGCCGGTCGGAGTCCCCGCGATTCTCGTCGACGACGTCCTCGCCGCCTTCGGCCGCCTCGGCCGGCACCTCGTCGCGCACACCCTGGTGGACACCAAGATCGTCGCGATCACCGGGTCCGCCGGGAAGACGTCGACCAAGGACCTCATCGCCCAGCTGCTTCCGGCCGCCGGCCGAGTGGTGGCCACGCCGGAGTCCTTCAACAACGAGATCGGCCTGCCCCTCACCATCTCCATGGCCGACCCGTCCACGGACTACCTCGTCCTGGAAATGGGCGCCCGCGGCATCGGCCACATCCGCGACCTCACCCGTATCGCTCCCCCGCACATCTCCGTCGTCACCAACGTCGGCACAGCCCACATCGGCGAGTTCGGCGGCCGGGACAAGATCGCCGTGGCCAAGGGCGAGATCGTCGAAGCCCTGCCGGCCTCCGGCCTTGCGGTCCTCAACGCCGACGATCCGCTCGTGCTGGCCATGGCCGCACGCACCACCGCCCGCGTCTCCTCCTTCGGCCTCTCCGACGAGGCCACCGTCCGCGCCACCGACGTCACCGTCGACGCCTTCGGCCGCGCCACCTACACCCTCACCACACCGGAGGGCAGCGCCCCCGTCTCCCTCCAGCTGGTCGGCGCCCCGCAGGTCTCCAACTCCCTGGCCGCCGCGGCCGTCGCCCGCGAGGCGGGCCTGAGCGTCGCCGACATCGCGGACCTGCTGTCCGCGGCGACCGCGCGGTCCCGTTGGCGTATGGAGGTCTCCGCCCGGGCGGACGGCGTCACCGTCGTCAACGACGCCTACAACGCGAATCCCGACTCCATGCGCTCCTCCCTGGAGGCCCTGGCCACGATGGCCCGCGGCCCTGAGCAGCGGGCCATCGCCGTCCTCGGCAAGATGAACGAGCTCGGCTCCGAGTCCCGGGCCGCACACGAGGGGATCGGGCGGATCGCCGCCGCGCTCGACCTGGACCGGATCGTCTTCGTGGGTGGGGAAGAGGCCGGGTGGATGCGGCAGGCCGCGGCCGCGGCCGGGGCCGGCGGGCGCGCCGTACACGTGCCCGACCAGGACGCCGCCCTCCAGCACCTGAGCGACACTCTGAGGGCCGGGGACGTCGTCCTGGTGAAGGCGTCCCGAGGGATCCAGCTCCAACGGCTCGCCGAGCGGCTGCTGCAGCCCGACCCCGGGCCCACCGCCGACTAGAGCCGGGGCACTCCCTTCGGTGGCACCCCGCCCTAGAGGGCTAGTAGTAGCCCTTCGCTCCGTCGAGCAGTTCTCTCACGATGTCCGCGTGCCCGGCGTGCCGTCCGGTTTCCTCGACGAGGTGGATGAGCATCCAGCGCAGATTGGCCTGGCCGGAGCGGAAGTCGGGGTGGCGGCCGACGTCGTCCAGGGAGGCCGCGGCCACGATCTCGTTGCTTCGGGCGCACTGGGCCTCGTACTCGGTGAGCAGCTGCTTCAGTGAGGTGCCGTCGGTGCGCCAGGTGGCGTCCTCGTCGGTCTCGTCGAAGGACGGGTTCTGTGTCTTGTCGCCGCCCAGGAACAGCACCTCCAGCCAGGTGTGCTCGACCCAGCGCATGTGGCTGATGAGTCCGGCCATCGTCATCACTGGCGAGGTCGGGAGGACGGAGCGGTGTGCGTCGGCCTCGCTGAGGCCGTCGCACTTCCACCGCAGGATCTGCCGTTGCAGATCCAACCAGCCTATGAGCGCGGTGCGTTCGTCCGCCTGAAAGGGGGGACGCTCAAGAGAGGGTGCCATGCCTGCACCTTAGGCCGTGTTCTGAAAATCGTCTCTGTGCTTTCGGCAGGGGTCAGGCGGAGAGGTTGAACTCACGGCTGTCCTGGACGAGTTCCACTCGTTCTCCGGGGCCGAACGGCCCCTGCCACGCGCCTGTGCCCCGGTAGAGGAACGGTGCCGGGATGGCGTCGTTGATGTCGGCCGCGTACAGGTCGGGCTTGCCGTCGCGGTCGGTGTCGCCGGGGCCGATCAGGTCGTCGTAGTTCTGCCAGCCGCCGCCGAGGCGGGTCCGGGCGGCGAAGGTGCCGTCGCCCTTGCCGAGGTACAGCCAGAGGACGCCGGCGCGGTCGCAGGCGACCAGGTCGCCGGCGGCGGCGCCGGCGAGGTTGCCGGTCGCGACGATCCGGTCGTACGTCTGCCAGCCGCCGCTCCCGATCAGCCGGCGGGCGGCGAAGGGAGCGGTCGCGGAGCCCGTGCTCCGGTACAGCCAGAGGCGGCCGGACCCGTCGGTGGCGACGAGGTCGGGGCGGCCATCGCCGGTGAGGTCGCTGCCGCCCGTCAGGAGGGTGTACGCCTGCCAGCCGCCGCCGATCCGGGTGCGCGTGGTGAACGGGGCCTTGCCGTTGCCGGTGCCCTGGTACAGCCAGAGCACCCCACTCCGGTCGCGGGCGACGAGCTCGGGGGCGGCGGCCCCGGCGATGTTGCCGGTGGCCTCGATCCGGTCGTACGCCTGCCAGCCGCCGCCGACGAGCGAGTCCGGGTTCTGGTAGGCCTCGCGCCACCCCTCCCTGTAGTGGACGTCCTGGAGCCACAGGTTGCCGGATTGGTCGCGGGCCAGGATGTCCGGGGAGCCGTCGCTGTCGTAGTCGTGCGCGCCGGTCTTGCGGGTGACCGTGAAGGAGCCGGACGCCTTCAGTGTGGGCCCGACGCGGTTGAGCGGGCTCGCGCTGATCTCCCAGGTGTACGGGCCGGCCGAGGCGGAGGTCCAGAAGTTGGGGTTTCCCTGCCAGTTGAGCGTGCCGTTCCAGTCGAACCGGGTCGGCTGCGGATCCGCGCCCCGCTCCGGCTGGGCGACGTACTCCGTGATCGACTCGCCCGTGCGGGTGTTGCGGAAAGTGACCCACATGGTGACGTTCGTCCGGCTGAGCACCCAGGACATGGGGAGCTTGCCGCCGGTGAGGTCCAGGTCCACCGTCGTCGGGACGGCCTGGCCGAGCAGCGTGACCTGCGTCGGCTTGCCCGTCGCGGCGAGCCGGGTGGCGACCGGGACTCCGTCCGTGCCGGGCGCGACCCGGTAGAGGCCCTCGCCACCGGCCACGGTGCCGCCGAGAAAGCCGAGGGTGTCCCCGGCGGTCTCGAAACCGGACACCGTGTGGTCGAGGACTTTGCGTGTGGTGGTGCCGGTGAGGCTGCGGGCGGTCAGCGGGATGAGCGTGCTCGCTTCCTCCGCCAGCAGCCCTCCGGGCCGGGAGTAGGTGACCCAGTCCCCGGCAAGGCCGAGGAGCAGTCTCCCCGGTGTGGGCATCGGGAAGCGCTGGACCTTCTGGGTGGAGCGGTCGAGGACGACGACGCTCGTACCCCCACCCGAGTCGTACTCGGTCCAGGCGACGTACCCGGAGGAGAAAGCGTAGGCGGACCACTCCATCGGGCCTCCGGCCGGGATCGGGCGGGAGGAGGTCACGGTGGCGGAGTCGAGGTCCACGATCGCCAGGTGCTCGGCGGCCGCTGTCGTCCCCTCACCGGTGAAGTACCTCACCAGCGCCTCGCCGTCGGCGCCCGCCACCACGTGCAGCTCGAACGCGCCCTCGGGCAGCCCGGTCACCGTCCGACGCACCGGTCCGTCCGGGCCGGGAGAGTAGACGTCCAGGGGGCCGTGGCCGGAGAGATCGGCTCGGAAGAAGAGGTGGGAGCCGACGGCTCCCGCGTACCGGTCCCAGTTCAGCGGCACCGAGAAGAGGTCCGTGCCCGTGGCCAAGTCCTGCAAGGTGGTGGTGGCACGGGTGTGGAGGACCGCGATGTCCGAGTCGCGGGAGAGGTGGAGACGGGACGTGTACGGGAAGGTGGTCACCGCCCCGTCGGCCAGGCGGGTCCAGCGGACGAGGGTGTAGTCGTCCGCGTCCTGGCTCAGGAACCCGGTCCGGCCCATGCCCAGGACCTTGTCGCCGGGCTTGAGGACGGGCGCTGTGGCGTCCGCCGTCGCCGCGGGCGCGGCGCCGGGCAGGGAGCCGGTCCCGGTGGCGGCGCCGGCGGGGAGGACGGCGGGGCCGGCGGTGGCCATCAGGACGACGGCGACGAACGCGCCGAGACGGCGGACGGCGGTGGATCTGGGGCGGCTCACGGAGTGGTGCCTCTCAGGAGTGCGGAGGGGTCCGGTCAGGACATGAGGTCGTGCTCGTACTGGCGCGCCCGAGGCGTTGCAGCCCTTCCTCCCCAGGAGCGCGCGGCGGCACGACACGCCACGCCCGCATGACCCACGAGGCGCCCCGAGGGTTGTGCGTCGGACCGAAGAACCCTGTAATCCGTCAGGTCCGGCGAGCTCTACCGTTCTCCCTCCCAAGGGCCGTGTCCGCCGCGGCGGCGGCCTGAGTCAGGAGCGCCGTGGGTGAGGGCATGACGGCGTACCAGGTGTTCGCGCTCTCGTCGGCGGCCGGGGCCCAGGCCGCCACCACGGGGAGTTCACAGTGGTCGCCGGCTTCCAGTGGGGGCAGCGTCCAGGACATGCCGTGGTAGTCGCCGTAGTCCACGCCCCACGTGCTGAACGAATGATCGTGTACCTCGTCGATCAGGGCTGTCCACCGCCGGGGTACCTCGCCCGCGTCGGCGGCCTGGCAGATCGCCTCCTCGTCGCTGCCTCCGACGGTGAGCCGGGTCGTCTCGTCCTCCACCGTGATCGCAGCCAGCGCCTGCCCCCCGTCGTACCCTCCGCCGGTGCCCTCCGGCAGTCCGGCCGAGAACCGCACCCGCTCCAGCGGGGTGAGGGCGTCGATCCGCCAGACCACCGCGCGGCAGCCGGTCAGCGGCCCCCAGTGCTCGGGGTCGAGTGCGGGATCGTGCGGGGTCAGCAGCAGTTCGACGCGGGCACCGGGTGTCACCCAACGGGAGACCGTGCGGTCACCCGGCAGCTGGAACTGCTCGTCGGGCCGCAGCGGAAGGGTGGTGTTCCCGATGGTCGTGACGAAGGCCAGCGGGCCGAAGGGCGTGTGGATGGTCGGCTGTTCGGAGGAACGCAGCGGGGTACGCGGGAGGCTGGGAAGCAGCATCGGGGCAGCGTAGCCTCGGTGTCCAGGCGGAGAGCAGCCCGTTTCGTCGAACGTTCGTTCCCTTTCTTGTGGTCGTCCCCGTGCGGGGTGGCGCGGGGCCGCGCATGCTCGAAGCATGTCCCTGGTGACCACCACCGACCTGTACGAGGTCACGATGGCGCTCTCGTACCTGCGGGAGGACATGCGGGCGCCGGCCACCTTCAGTCTGTTCGTGCGTGATCTTCCGCCGGAGCGTGGGTTCCTCGTCGCCGCCGGTCTCGAACCGGCCCTCGACTACCTGTCCCGCTTCCGCGTGGGCCGCTCCGACGTGCAGGAGTTCGCCGAGGTGCTGAAGCGGCCGGTGGAGGACTTCGCGCCGCTGCACGGTCTGAGCTTCGACGGGGAGGTCCGCGCGGTGCCCGAGGGACGGCTCGTCCTCTCCGGTGAGCCGCTCCTGGAGGTCACCGCTCCCCTGCCGCAGGCGCAGCTGGTGGAGCCGTATCTGCTGTCCCTCCTCTGCCATCAGACGGCGGTCGCCTCCAAGGCGGCCCGGTGTGTGCTCGCCGCCGCCGGCCGGCCGCTGGTGGACTTCTCGCTGCGCCGGGCGCACGGGCCCGAGGCCGGGATGCAGGCGGCGCGGCTCTGCGCGCTGGTCGGGTTCGCCGGCACCAGCAACGTGGCCGCCGCACGTCGGTACGGCATCCCCGCCGCGGGCACGATGGCCCACTCGTACGTCGAGGCCTTCGACTGGGAGGAGCGGGCGTTCCGGGCGTTCGCCCGGACCCATCCGGGGCCGGTGACCTTCCTGGTCGACACCTACGACACGGAGCGGGGCGTCGCGACCGCCGCGCGGGTCCTCAGGGACCTCCGCCTGGGTCCCGGCTGTGCGATCCGTCTGGACAGCGGCGACCTGGGCGCGCTGGCCCGCCGGGCCCGTGCCGCGCTGGACGAGGCGGGGCTGCGGGACGTGCGGATCATCGCGAGCGGAGGTCTGGACGAGTACGCCGTCGCCGCTCTCGTACGGGAGGGCGCGCCGATCGACGCGTACGCCGTGGGGACGAAGGTCGGCACGGCCGCCGACGCCCCGTATCTGGACGCGGTGTACAAGCTCGTCGAGTACGACGGCCGGCCCGTCATGAAGCTCTCCTCGGCCAAGGCGACGGCGCCGGGCCCCAAGCAGGTCTTCCGCGGCCCCGGCCTGCGGGACGTCATCGGCCTGGCGAACGAAGAGCCGCCCGAGGGCACCGAACCACTGCTGCGGACCGTGATGCGCGGCGGACTGCGCACCGAACCGCCCGACCCCCCGGCCGCCGCCCGCGCCCGCTTCGAAACCGATCTCGCCGCGCTGCCGGAGGAAGCCCGGCGCATCGACGCCCCGGTGGCACCACGGCCCACCGTGTCCACCCGTCTCACGGTCCTGACGACCGTCGTACGGCACCGGCTCGAAGCGCGCACCGGCGCCGGGCGACGCCCCGGGGAGAAGGCGCCGGAATGACGTGGCTTCCCGTCCTGGCGGGTGCCGCCCTGATCCTGTTCGTCCTGCGGGACATCTTCCACACGCTCTGGCACCCGACCCGCCACGGCGGGCTGAGCAGGCTGGTCATGCGCCAGGTGTGGCGCTTGTCGACCCACCACGGCGACCGGTGGCGGCCGGCCGGGCTCTCGGGACCACTGGGCATGCTCGTGGTCGTCGCCGTCTGGGCCCTCACCGTGGCCGTCGGCTGGGCGCTGGTCTACTGGCCGTACATGCCGGACGGCTTCTCGTACGCGAGCGGTCTCACCCCCGCCGAACACGCGGGCCCGATCGACGCCCTGTACATCTCCCTGGTCACCCTGGCCACTCTGGGGCTCGGAGACATCGCTCCCACCGCGGGCTGGCTGCGCGTCCTCGCGCCGATCGAGGCCCTGGTGGGCTTCGTGCTGCTGTCGGCGACCGTCGCCTGGCTCCTCGGCATCTACCCGGCGCTCGCCCGCCGCAGGGCGCTCGCGCTGCGGCTCTCCCACGTGCGCCGCAGCCGCGTCACCGCCGAGGCGCTCGACTCCGCCGGCGGAGCCGCCCTCCTCGACGGGCTCTCCTCCGAGCTGTCGACCGTCACGGTCGACTTCCTGCAGTACGCCGAGTCGTACTACTTCTACGACGGCGACGAGAACACCTCCCTGCCCGGCCAGCTCGGTTACGCGGCCGGTCTGGCGGACGAAGCGGCGCGGGCCCGACACCCCGACGTCAGGCTCTCCGCCTCGGTGCTGCACACGGCGCTGCGCGATCTGGCCACCGTGCTCGACGAGCGCTTCCTGCGCACGGGCGGGCCCCCTGAGCGGGTCTTCGCGGCGTACGCCGCCGACCACGGACGCTCCGGGGCGGGGACCGGCCCGGGTCGTGGCGACGGGGGCGGAGCGGGATCTGGGCGACCCTGAATCGTCCATGACGGCACCGCCGGTGGGGGTCACTCCGGACCCGGACGGCGCGGTGTCCCGGGGGCCGGTCCGGTGACGCGCGCGGTCCGCGTCGTCTCAGCGCCCCGGGCACCGCTTCCGTCATGCCAGGCTCAGCGCGCCCGTCCGCCGGGCGCGGGCCTCCCCCACCCGCAGGATCAGTGAGGCGGCGGCGAGGAGGAGGGCGCTCAGGGCTCCGAGGCCGAGCAGGGTGGGGGCCAGGTCGGACACGGTGCGGTGTTCGAGCAGTGCCCCGCGGACGGCGAGCAGGCTTCCGGTCAGCGGGAAGACCGCGCCGACGACCTGGACGGCGGCGGGGAGCGCGAAGTGCGGCAGCCGGACGCCCGAGACGAACCACAGCGGCTCGTCGAGGATCGTGTACAGGAACGCCGAGTCCCTGGAGAACACCAGCAGGCTGTTGAGGAACGCGCCCCACGCCACCGCCGGGACCAGCAGCGCCAGGAGGACGATGCCGTACATCCACCAGGCGGCCACCGACAGCGTGCCGAAGCCGGTCAGTGCGGCGACGGTGAAGCAGGTGAGCAGCCAGGCGTTCTGGAGGAGCGCGCCCGCGCCGTTGGCGATCATCAGGGTGAGTCGGCCGGCCGGCGAGAGGAAGAGCAGTTCCAGGGTGCCCGTGGCCCGCTCGAAGGAGAGGTGCCAGGCGCTCTGGACGAGGGAGAAGAAGAAGGCGTACGCGAGGGTGCCGGTGGCCAGGAAGGCGAGGAGGCGTTCGGGGTCGGCGGCGAGCGGCCAGTTCTCGGCCGCCCGGGAGGCCGTGGCGACGGGGCGCAGGGTGTAGTAGGTGGTGGCCAGTTGGAGCACCGGCCAGACGAGCATCGAGAAGACGACGAGCGGCTGGCCGAAGAGCCGGCGGTGCTGCTTGAGCGTCTCCGCGGCGAAGACGCGCAGGGCGTGGCGGAGGTGGTTCACCGGCCGCCGCCGTGGGCTCCGGCGGTGTCGGCGGCGTCGACGACGGTCTGTACGGTCCCGGCGGTCCCCTCAGTCCCCGCAGTCCCGGCAGTCGTCCTGTCGGGACTGCGGGCCTCGGTGCGGGAGCCGGTCGTGGCAGAGGTCGTGTCGGCCGAGCCGCCGCGGGCTGGTCCGTGGGTCGTGAGGCCTGCCTCACCGCGCTCGGCCAGGGTCAGGATGGCGTCCTCCAGGCTCGCCTCGGCGATCTCCAGTCCGCCGATGGAGCCGCCCGCCTCGACCACGGCCGCCGTCAGGGGGCCCGCCATGTCGTCGGGGTGCCGCAGTGTGATGAGTTCGCCGCCGTCGGGGAGGTTTTCGCGGGTGGCTCCGAAGGCGTCCGCGGCGGCCCGGGTGCGTTCGGTCGGGTCGGTGACGGTCAGCCGGACGGTGCGGTGGCTGCCGGTGGCCGCCTTCAGTGCGGCCGGGCTGCCCTGGGCGAGGTGCCGGCCTGCGGAGATCACGTACACGTGTCCGCAGAGTTCCTCGACCTCGGCGAGGTAGTGGGAGGTCAGCAGCACGCCGGTGCCGTCGTGGGCGGCGAGGTCGGCGACGACGCGGCGCAGGTCGCGGGCGATCGGCGCGTCGAGGCCGAGGGTCGGTTCGTCGAGCAGGAGGTAGTCGGGGCGGTTGATGAGGCCGCGGGCGATGGCGAGCCGCTGGGTCATGCCCCGCGAGTACCGCTCGACCATGGTGTCGGCGGCGTCGGACAGTCCGACGAGGTCGAGGAGTTCGCCGGTCCTGCGGCGCAGTTCGGCCTTCGGGACGTCGTAGAGCTGGCCGAAGTACCAGAGGTTCTCGCGGCCGGTCATACGGGTGTAGACCATGCGCTCGCCGCCCGCGATGAGGTTGATGCGGCGGCGTACGGCGCGGGCGTCGCCGACGGCGTCGAGGCCGTCGACGCGGACGGTCCCGGCGCTGGGACGCAGGAGGGTGGCGAGGATCTTGATGGTGGTGGTCTTCCCGGCGCCGTTGAGGCCGAGGAGGCCGGTGACGCGGCCGCGCGGGATGTCGAGGTCGAGGCCGTCGACGGCGCGCTTGAGGGTGCGGGGCGCGAAGAGGCCCTTGTCGCGTACGGGGAAGTCCTTGCGCAGGCCGCGGACTTCGATCGCCGTGGTCATCAGTACGTCCTTTCGGCGGCGCGGGCCTCGGCCCGCGGGAGCCAGGTCAGCCCTATGAAGAGGTAGGCGCCGGTGAGGAGGGCGCAGACGGCCAGCCTCGGGAGGAGTTCGGGGAGGGACTGGCCGCCGGTGAAGCTGCCGTGCAGGACGTCCATCGCCGAGGTGGTGGGGAGCAGTTCGGCGAACCACCGCGCCGGCTCCGGGAGGTAGTCGCGCGGGAAGGTGAAGCCGCTGACGAGGCCGAGCACGATGAAGACGGTGTTCTGCGAGATGTGGGCCTCGCCCGCCGCGATCATGAGCCCGCCGAGGCCGACCGAGAGGGCGAAGACGGCCGCGATCAGCGCGAGTGCGCCGAGCAGGGCGCCCGGAACGGAGGAGACGGGCACGGTGATGCCGAGCGCGGCGACGACCAGGCCGAGGGTGAAGAACTCGACGATGCTGCTGAGCACGGCGAAGCCAGTGAAGCCGAGCAGGTACGGGAGCCGGGCGGCGGGTGCGATGAGGAGTGCGCCGAGCGTGCCCTGGCGCTGTTCGGTGATGAGGGCCTTGGCGGACCAGAGGATCAGCCGGACGGTGAACTGGAAGGCGGTCGCGCCGACGACGATGTAGGCGAGGTAGGCGGTGGTGCCGCTGTCGGCGGCGAAGTCGTCGCCCACTTCGCCGCCGCCGATGGCGTGGAAGCCGAGGTAGGCGAGCGCGATGGTGAGGGCGGCGGGCAGGACGGTGCCGACCGCGTACGTCCATGGGTAGGCGCGGCGGGTCATCTGCCAGGTGCGCCAGGCGGTGGCCCGGGCTGTGGGCATGGAAAGAGTTCCTCCCCCGAGGTGTGTGAACCGTGGAAACGAGCGAGTTCCGATTGGGAACTTACAATGAGTTTCTATCGGGAACTCACTCGATGGCGCAAGATGGATCCGAACAGGACCGGAGGAGGACACGTCATGGCACGAGCCGTGCCCGACCGCGACGCAGCCTGCGCCATCGCCCAGGCCGCAGCCGTCGTCGGCGACTGGTGGAGCCTGCTCCTCGTCCGAGAGACGGCGCGCGGGCAGCACCGCTTCGACGAGCTCCAGCGCGAGCTCGAGATCTCCCGCAAGGTCCTCACCGAGCGGTTGAACCACCTCGTCGACAGCGGCGTCCTCGACAAGGTCCCGTACCAGGAGGGCCCGGTGCGCTTCGAGTACCGGCTCAGCGACGCGGGCCGCGCGCTGCTCCCCGTCCTGGTGTCGATGCAGGACTGGGCCGACCGCTGGCTGCTCGGCGACGGCTCCCTCACCGCCTCCGCCGACGAGCGCAGCGCCGAGGCGCACCGGGTGCACGACCTGCCCGGCGCCCGCCTGCCCCGCCTCACGCTCCCCGCGCACACGGGGACCGGGCTCGACCCGGTCGACGCCGACGCCGGGGCCACCGTCCTGTTCTGCTATCCGGCGACCGGCCGCCCGGGCCCCCTGCCGGACGACTGGCTCGACATCCCCGGCACGGCGGGCTGCACCCTGGAGAACCGGCTGTTCCGCGAGGCGTACGAGCGGTTCACGGCGGCGGGCGTCGCGGTGCGCGGTGTCAGCACCCAACGCCCGGACGAGCAGCGGGCGTTCGCGGCGGCGGAGGAGATCCCCTTCCCGCTGCTCTCCGACATGGACAACGCGCTCTCGGCGGCCCTCCGGCTGCCCACCTTCCGCGCGGGCCAGGCCCTCCGGCTGAAGCGGGCGGTGCTCGTGGTCGACCGCGAACGGACCGTGCGGCACGTCCAGTTCCCCGTCACGGACATCCCGGCCGCCGTGGAGACGGCGTGGCGGGAGGGATCGGCCGTCGCCTCGGAGTGACGGACGGCCGGCCGGCTACGCAAACCGCCCCGGCGCGTGGCGCGTCCTCGCCCTCGACGCCGCCGGCCGGGCGAGCCCGAGGGCCTTGCCGCCGAGGAGCCGGCCGGCTGCTCTGGGACCTCCATCCGGGTACGTGCTCCACCCCGGCGACCGGGTCGTGGTCGCCGCCACCCGGGCGGGGCTCGCCGAGCTGCTCGGCGAGGCGGCGCCGAGTCGGCGGACGGAGCGGCGGGTCTGAGATGCCCCCCACGCATGTGAGGTTCCCCCACGGGAATCGATCTTGCGTTCCGGCCCCGGTCGTGTTCGTATGTCATGTCTTTCTCATGATCATTACTTTGGGGGCAGAAATGACCAGAGGCATGGACCGCAGATCCGTCATCCGCGGCATGGCGACGGCCGGGGCCGGCGCCGCCGCCGGCGCGCTGGCGATGGGGAGCGGCCCGGCCTACGCGGCGGGTTCGGGGGACGACCCGTACAGCGTGGACGTCATCGCCAAGGGGGCCGACCCGACCGGTGCGACCCCCAGCGACGCCGCCTTCCGCGCCGCCGCCGCCGAGGTACTCGCCTCGTTCCAGCCCGACCCGATCTCGGGGGCCGTCCCGAAGAAGGTCCTGGTGATCCCGCCGGGCACGTACCTCCTGACGCAGCCGGACTCGCTGCTGCCGAACGTCAACGGCGAGGGCGGCGGCGGCATCGTCGACGGCCTGTCGATCACGGGTTACGGCAAGCGGCTCTCCCGCATCGTGTACTCGCCGGCGGCGAACGACACCACCCTGTGGACGAACTACCAGCGCTACAAGAACATCCGGATCTCCGGGCTCACGTTCACCAGCACCAACGCCACGTCGAGCTTCAACTACGCCTACTCGTCGGCGACCTACGGCGTCCAGGACACCTGGTACACCGACGTCGAGTGGCGCGGCAGCTGGAAGCGCGGCATCGGCCTGGACGGCCCGGCCACCACCTCGAACCTGAACAGCGAGATGGGCTGGGACCACTGCCAGGTCGGCGGCTCGTACTCCGACGCGTTCCTCGTCATGGGGATGACGCCGGCCGCGACGCAGCAGGACCAGTTCCTCAACTACTGGTTCCGCGACTGCAAGGTGGAGTACCAGTCCGGGGTGTTCGTGAAGAACAACCGGGGCGGTTCGATGAACTTCATCGGCGGCTCCTACATCCTCACGGACGCGGCGTCGACCGGCACGTTCTTCCAGCTCACGGCCGACGCCACCACGCGGGCCGACTCCGTCAACCGGCTGTACGCGCAGGGCATCCGCTTCGAGCTGCGCGGTGTCGGCCACAAGGTGATCGACTCCCGGTGGTACAAGGGCAACATCACCTTCGAGTCGTGCGACGACACCGCGCTGAGCTTCAAGTCCTGGGCTCCGGACGCGGTGACGCACGTGTACGACTTCAACGCCAACGGCTCCCGCGGCCCGATGGTGCGGTACGTGGACTGCGGGCTCATGGGCTCGCACCAGGTGACGACCGGGGCGACGCCGACCACCAACGGCAAGGTGCTGTACGACGGTTGCCGGTTCATCGACATGTCGACCGCGACCGGGACGACCGGGTTCCTCCGCTGGACCGGATCCGCCGCGCCCCGCCACGAGATGCGTGACTGCCTCATCGGCGCGAACTACCTGGCGGACGTGAAGTACCCCGCCTGATCGCCGGCACCGGATCGGACGGTGGGGGCCGCGACGGTCGTCGCGGCCCCCACCGTCGTCCAGGCCCCTGGTTCACCAGGCGTACACCTGGACTTCGGATCTCCGGCCGTACGGTGGCCGCCGGGCCGACACGGAGGGGCAGCACGCTCACGCAGGACGTACAAGCCCCCCTCCCGAGGAGACTTGCGTGACTCGCCCCACCACCGCCCGGTCGCTCGTGCTGGTCGTGACCACCGCGCTCGCGGCCGCGGCCCTGGCCGTACCGGCCCAGGCCCACCACCGTGGTTCCGCCGGTTCGCCGCCGGTCGTCACCCCCCGCGCGGAGACGCCGGTCCTGCACGACGACGACGCGGGCGGCAACGCCGACGCGGACGACCCCGCGATCTGGCGCAACGCCGCGGCCCCCGGCCGCAGCCTCGTCATCGCGACCGCCAAGGAGGGCGGCCTGCGCGTCTACGACCTGGACGCGCGACCGGTGCAGTCGATAGCCGCGCCGCCGGCCGCCGGGCCGGACGACGCCCCCGGCCGGTTCAACAACGTCGACCTCGTGCAGGGCCTGCGCCTCTCCACCGGGCGCGCCGACCTGGCCGTGACCAGCGACCGCGGCCACGACCGGCTGCGGTTCTACCGCATCGACCGCGACCGTCCGGGCGGCCCGCTCACCGACGTCACCGACCCCGCCGCACCGGCCGTCTTCTCGCGGGACCAGGCCGAGGTCAACGACCAGCGGACCGCGTACGGCCTGGCCACCTGGACCGACCCTGCGTCCGGCACATCCTTCGCCCTGGTCAGCCGGCGCGAGCGGACCAGCATCACCCTGCTCGAACTGCTTCCGGCGGCGGGCGGCAAGGTCACGTACCGCACGGTCCGCACCCTGGACCTGCCCGCCACCTTCCGGCTCCCCGACGGCACCTCGTGGGCCCCGTGCGGCGAGCCCGGCGAACTGCCGCAGGTCGAGGGCATGGTCGTCGACCCGGCCAACGGCACGCTGTACGCCGGGCAGGAGGACATCGGCATCTGGCGGCTGCGCGCCGACCTCACCGGCACGCCGCGGCTGGTCGACAAGGTCCGCGAGTACGGCGTCCCCGGCGTCTACGACGAGGAGACGGAGGAGTGCACGCCGGGCGCCGACCCCGGCTTCGGCGGGACGCGGATCTCCTCGGACGTCGAAGGCCTGACGCTGCTCACCGAGTCCGACGGTGACGGCTACCTCCTCGCCTCCAGCCAGGGCGACAACACCTTCGCCGCCTACGACCGCGAGCTCGCCGACCACAACGAGTACGAGGGCGGCTTCCGGGTCGCTCCCGCGAGCGCCGCGCTGGACGGCTCCGAGGAGTGCGACGGCGCCGCCGCCCTGAACGCTCCCCTCGGCGCGAAGTACCCTCACGGACTGCTCGTCGTGCAGGACGGTCACGACGCCCCCGGCGACGGCGACCGGCCGGCGACGAACTTCAAGTTCGTCGACCTGGGCCTCGTCCTGACCGCCCTCGACGACTGACCCCCGCCCCCCTCACTCGCCGCACCGGCCGCCGGGTTCACCGCCCCGGCGGCCGCTGCCGTGTCACACGGTCGGGAGCGGGGCCGCCGGGCTAGTACGGCTTGGCCAGGGCGTGGGCGGCGCCGGGGATGCCGACCTTCAGGAGGGCGTCCTCGTCGGGGGTCGTCGGCGCGCCCATCTCCTGCTTCAGGACGGCTCGCGACAGGGCCTGGACCCACATCGCGCGGGGCCTGCGGCGGAGTTCCCAGGCTTCGAGGGCCGCGGGCACCGTCGGGGCGGAGTCCAGGGACTCGGCGAGGACCAGGGCGTCCTCGACGGCCATCGCCGCGCCCTGGGCGAGGTGCGGGGTGGAGGCGTGGGCCGCGTCGCCGGCCAGGGCCACCCGGCCGACGTGCCAGGGCTCTTCGACGGTCACCTGCGAGATGCGGGAGTAGACCACGGCGGTGGGGTCGGTGACGGCGGAGAGCGCTTCGGCGACCGGGCCGGAGAACGCCGCGAGGCGCTGCGCGAGCTGCTCGTGCGCCTGCTCCGGGTCGGGGCGGAAGTCCTCGGCCTCGGCGAACACGGAGCCCAGGTACATGAGTTCGTCCGTGATCGGGGTGAGGAGGGCCTTCGCCTCCTTGCCCGCCGTGGCCATGACGACGCCCTGCACGTAGGGGTGCCGGGGCAGGGTGACCCGCCAGTTCGCGAAGCCGGTGTACTCGGGGACGTACCGGTCGCCGTAGAGGCGGGTGCGCAGCGGGGAACCGATGCCGTCGAAGCCGACGACCAGGTCCCAGCGGTCCGTGGCGCCGTCGGAGAGCGTCACGGTGACGCCCGTACCGTCGTCGTCGAGTTCGGTCACGGTGACGCCGAAGCGGACCTTCGCGCCGGCGGCGACGGCGGCGTCGCCGAGCACCTTGGCGAGCGCGGGCCGCGGTATGCCGTTTGCCGCCGGGACGTCGCCCATGCGCGGCTGCGGGATGCGGGCGAGCGTGTTCCCCGCGGGGTCGGCGATCGTCAGGATCTCCCACTCGAACCCGGCGTCGAGGCAGGCGTCGAGCACGCCGAGCTCCCGCATGACGTGCAGGGCGTTCGTCGGCTGGATGATGCCGACGCCGAGCGCGTCGAGCTCGTCGCGGATCTCCGCGATCTCCACGGTGTGGCCGCGCCGGGCGAGGGCGGTGGCGAGCGCGAGGCCGCCGATGCCTCCGCCGTGGATGAGGACGCGCAGGGATGCTGCCATTTCGGATGTCTCCAGAACGTGACGGGATGGGGGCGGAGGTGGAGGCAGGGCGGGCGGCCTTGTTCGTCAGACCGGGGCCGGGAGCCTCATCAGGTGGTCGACGAGGGCCAGCAGGACGTCCTTGTCGAAGCCGCGCTGCCGGACGTCTCCGATGAGGAGGGGGACGTGCGGGTCGAGGTCGAGCGCGGAGCGGATCTCCTCCGCCGTACGGGTGTTGTGCCCGTCGAAGCAGTTGATGGCGACCACGAACGGGATCCCGCGGCTCTCGAAGAAGTCGATCGAGGCGAAGCTGGTGTCGAGCCGCCGCGTGTCGGCGATGACGACCCCGCCGAGCGCGCCGTTGACCAGGTCGTTCCACATGAACCAGAAACGTTCCTGGCCGGGCGTGCCGAAGAGGTACACGACGAGCTCGTCGCTGACCGTGATGCGCCCGAAGTCCAGGGCGACGGTCGTCGTCTCCTTCGCCCCGACGCCGGCCAGGTCGTCGACGCCGACGCTGGCCTTGGTGAGGTACTCCTCGGTGCGCAGCGGCGTGACCTCGCTGACCGCGCCCACCATGGTCGTCTTGCCGACGCCGAAGCCGCCGGCGATGAGGATCTTGACGGCGGCAGGGGCCGCCTGAGTGCTGGTCATGGGGTTCAGAGTCTCCGGAGTCCGTCACGGACGGCGGCCAGCAGGCTGCCGTCGGCGCCTCCCGACGCCCGCGCCACGAGGAGTGGCGCCCGGGCGGTGAGGAGGCCCTGGCCGACGAGGTCGGCCAGCAGGATCTTGGTCACCGACACGGGGAGGTCGAGACCGGCCGCGACCTCGGCGACGGCGGCGGGCCGGCGGCAGAGTTCGAGGATCAGCCGGTGCTCGGGCTGGAGGCGGCCGGCGCGCAGCGGCCGCCCCCGCTCGTCCAGCGGCTCCTCCACCGTCGTGAGCACCGTGATGAGGGTGAAGTCGTCCCGGTCGGGGGCGGTGCGGCCACGGGTGATCGTGTACGGGCGGACCATGGTGCCCGAGCCGTCCTCGCCGGCCTCGTCGTCGCCGTCCGCGTGGTCCCAGCCGGTGCTCACGCGCCCTGCCCGGCCCCGGTGCCGAAGGCGTCGAACTCGGCGCGCGCGGGGGTGCCGAGCTTCTGGCCGACCTGCTGGACGAGGTTGTGCATCGCGAGCGACATGACCTCGGCGTCCACCTCCTGCGAGGCGACGACGGCCAGGTGGGTGCCCTGGCCGGCCGAGATGATGAAGAGCCAGAGGTCGGCCAACTCCACGATCACCTGGTGGACCACGCCGCCGTCGAAGAGCTGTCCCACTCCGCGGGCCAGGCTCTGCTGGCCCGTGCAGATCGCGGCGAGCCGCTCGGCGTCGGCGCGCTCGATGGTCCGCGAGTGGCTGACGACGAGGCCGTCGTCGGAGAGCAGCAGGGCGTTGCGGGTCTCGGCCACGGAGTCCACCAGGCCGTCGAGCAGCCAGTCCAGATCCTGGTGGGTGGCGGTTGTGCGGGTCATGACCGGTCTTCTTCCGTGGGGTGGGCGGGTGCGGTGGGCTCGGATGGCGCGGGCTGTTCCGCGGAGGTGCGGGCGGCGCGGGAGCGGCGCTGGAAGGCGCCGATCGTCGCGCCGGCCCGGCGCGGGACGGGCCGGAGCAGGGGGGCGTCCTGCCAGTTCGGCGGCGCGGTGGGGGTGGCGGCGGGGCCGGGGGTGACCTTGAGCTCGTCCACCAGGCTGGCCTGCCGCACACGGCGCGGCAGCGGGGGGTCGACCTCGTGCGGCGGTGCCTGCTCGGGCCGCCCGTAGGGGTGGGGGCGAGGGTCCGGGTGCCGGCCGGGGTGGTTCCCGGCTTGGCCGGGGGGTGTGGAGGGCGTGTACGGGACCGGCGGGGCGTACGGGGTGTTCAGGGCCGTCACGTCGGCCAGTGCGCGGCCCTGTACGCGGGTGGGCAGGGCGTCTGACTCGGCTCCGGCCGGGGGCGGGGGCAGGAGCGGCCGGATGACGGGCGTCGGGGCCGAGGGCGGGGCCGAGGTCGGAGCAGAGGCCGCGCCCGAGGCCGGTGCCGTTGCCCGGGCCGGGTCCTGCCGCGGGTCGAGATCCGGGTGCGGGTGCGGGTGCGGCTGGGCGTGCGCGTACGGCGGGGTGCCCGGCGCGTGCGCGGAGCCGTGGCCCGTCCCGTGTCCGGGTTCGTGTCCTGTCACCGCCTGCGGCCCGGGGCCCGGCTCGGGGCCCTCGACGACGAACTCCTGGGGTACGAGGACGACGACGCGGGTTCCCCCGTACGCCGAGGTCCGGAACTCGACGCGGAGCCCGTACTGGTTGGCGAGGCGGGCGACGACCTGGAGGCCGAGCCGGATGTCCTCGCTGTGGGCGAGGAGGTCCATCCGGGGCGGACGGGCCATCAGGTCGTTGACCTCGGCGAGCTGTTCCGGCTCCATGCCGAGGCCGCGGTCCTCGATCTCGACGGCGAGGCCGTGGCTCACCCGTGCCGCCCGGATCTCCACCGGGCTGGGCGGACGGGAGAAGACCAGCGCGTTCTCCATCAGTTCGGCGAGGACGTGCGCGACCGGGCCGACGGCGCGGGCCGCGATCCAGGGCGCGCCGTCGAGGTCGAGCAGGACGCGCCGGTAGTCCTGCACCTCGCCCTGTGCGGAGCGCATGACGTCGAGCAGCGGGACGGGCTTGCGCCAGCGCCGGTGCGGGGCGCCGCCCGCGAGGATGACGAGGTTCTCCTCGTACCGGCGCAGTCGCGCGGTCAGGTGGTCGAGGTCGAAGAGGCCGTCGAGGATCTCGGGGTCCTCGTGGCGGCGCTCCAGCTCGTCCAGCTTCTTGAGCTGCTGGCCGATGAGCTGCTGGGTGCGGCGGGCGATGCGCTGGAGCAGCCGTTCGAAGCCGCGGTGCTGGTCGGCCTGGCGGACGGCGGCTTCCAGTGCGCTGGTGCGGGCCAGGTTGAACGCCTCGCCGAGGCGGGTGAGTTCGTCGGAGGCGCGGTCGTTCTCGTCCTGCCGGATCGCCCGGGCCTCGGTCTCGACGTCGATGCGTTCGCCCTGGCCGAGGCGTTCGACGACGTCGGGCAGGGCCTTCTCCAGGGCTTCGGCCTGCTCCTGGAGCCGTCCGATGCGCAGGCGGAGGGTGCGGGTGAGGCGCCAGGTGGTCCAGATGACGGCGAGGACGGCGAGGAGGCCGACGACGGTGGTGATCGCCATCCGGGTGAGGAGGGAGAGGACGCTGCCCTTGCCCTCCTCGACGACGAGGGCGGTGCGGTGCTGGAGCAGGTTCTCGAGCTCGGGGGTGAGGGTGTCCATGGCGTGGCGCCACTTGGCCTCCCCCGCCGGCAGGGACACCGAGCCGCCCGCGACCGGGGCGGCGGGTCGCAGGGCCGCGTTCTCGACGTCCGTCTTCGTCTTCCACGCCGGGCTCGCGACGATGGCGCCCCACATGGCCTTCTCCTCCGCCGGGAGGAGCGGGACGATGTGGGAGGAGGCCAGGAAGGACTGGCTGGACACGGCCTGCCGGAACGCCTTGAGCTCCTCGGGGCCGAGTTCGCGGTCGTGCCAGGCGCGGGCGAGGAGGGCGTCGGAGCGGGAGACCATCTCCTTGACCCAGAAGAGGTCGACGAGCGGCTGGGAGAGCGTGGTGATGCGGCCGTTGTCGACGCGGCTGAGGGCTGCGAAGAGTTCGAGGTCGACGGAGATCAGGTCGGTGTAGTAGTCGTACACGGCCTGCTGCTGGTCGTCGTCGCCGCCGTCCACGAGGGAGCGCTGCGCCGGGAGCCGGCCGATCGCGTCGCGGGCCGTGGAGACGGCGTCGAGGACCTCGGCCGGGGCGTCGTCCTCGCCGACGTCGGAGAGCTCCCTGAACCGCTCGACCGCCTCGTCGGTCCTGACCCGCTGCCGGGCGAGCGCGTCGGCGGCGCCGGGGCGCCGGGCGAGGACCTCCGCGCTGAGCCGCCGTTCCTCCTGGAGGCTGAAGTACACGAGGTTCGACGGCTGTCCGGCCTTCTCGGCCAACAGTCCTTGGCCGGCCTGCCGTTGGAAGTCGAGGAAGGTCTGGCCGCTGGTGACGCCCCAGAGGGCGACGAGGGCGACGCCGGGGACGAAGGCGAGGATGAGCAGGGCTGTCCCCAGCGACATCGACGATGTCGTACGGGTCCGCCGTGACGCGCGCGTGCGCAGGGCATGCTCCTTGGGGAGAAGCAGTCTGACGACTACTCGGATGCTCGGACGCTTGGTGCTCGGGTGGTGGTACGGGGTGTCTGGTGCCTGGTGCTCGGACGCTGCGTGCACGCCAACGCGTGCATATTAATCACGTCGTGATCACATGTGTTCGCGGGGTCCACACAAGCGATCACAACTGAGCGCGGTCCGGCGCCGGCGGTCGTCAGAGGGCGAGAGTGCGCCAGCCCCGGGTGATCTCCTCGCGGACGTCGTCCACCAGGGTCGGCTCGTGGTGCCCGGTCCCCCGCGTGGTGAGCAGCTCCACCAGCCCCGCGCCGTCCGCCGGCCGGCCCGCCGGGTCGACCGTCAGCGCCCGATCGACGGCGGCCGCCAGCTCCGGATCGAGGGCCCGCACCGCGGCCAGGGCGGTCGGCTCGGGGCCCGTGTCCACGATGCGGCGGATCACCGCGCCCGTGCTGGTCGCCGCGAACGGGCTGGTGCCGTGCGCCGCGCAGACCACGCAGCAGGCCCACGCCCACACGTCGGCGGCGGGACCGACGCGCTCCTCGCCGAACTGCTCCGGAGCCATGTACGTCAGGGTTCCCGGTCCGGCGCCGGTACGGGTCAGCCTCGTGCCGTCGACCAGGTCGGCGATGCCGAAGTCGAGCAGCCGCGGGCCGGCCGTGGTCAGCATGATGTTGGCGGGCTTGAGGTCACGGTGGACCAGACCGAGACGGTGGACCCCGGACAGCGCCACGGCGAGGGCGAGCGCCAGGGCCCGCAGCGCCTCGGGGGTGCGGATCGGCCCCTGCTCCCCCAGGTGGACGTCGAGGGGGCGGCCGTCCAGCAGCTCCATCGCGAGGTACGGCCGTCCGGCGGCGACACCCGAGTCGAGGACGCGGGCGGTGTACGCCCCGGAGACCAGGGACAGCACCTCGGACTCCCGCTGGAAGCGGCGCAACAGATCTACGTTGTCCATGAGTTCGGGGTTGATGGTCTTGAGCGCGACCTGGGTCGCGGCGCCTTCTCGCCGGGCGAGGTAGACCGTGCCCATCCCGCCGGCGCCGATCCGGCCGAGCAGCTGGTACTCGCCGATCCGGGGCGGCTCGCCGGGGAGCAGGGGCCGGTGCGGGACGCTCGCCAGGGCGCCGGCGGCGGGGGTGGCCTGCGTGGGCACGTAGGTGGCGGGGTGGGCGGGCGCAGGGCCCACGGTCGGCGCGTCCGGCGGGACGGCACCGAGGGGATTGCGCGCACCGGGGGCCTGGACGGCGGGGCTCTCGCCACCGGAGCGCCGGTCCGCGGGTGCCTGGCCGCCCGATCGCCGGTCCGCCGGGGACTGGCCGCCGGATCGCCCGCCCGCCGGTGTCCGGCCGACCGGGACCCGAGCACCGGCGCCCGGGACCTCGGCCCCGTGCCGGTACCGGCGGCTCACCCCGTACGCCACGGCCTGGCACGCCAAGGCCGCCAGGGCGAGACCCGTCGGGAGGAGGAGTCCCAGCACGACGCGCACGGCCACGAGGCCGCCCACCCTGCGGCGTCCCGCGGGGGTCGCCGTCCACGACTCCCCCGGCACTCCGGTGGCCACCAGGGTGCGGTGCGTCCGGAACCACAGCACCGGCCACATCACCGCCGCCAGGACGACCATGAGGACGTAGAGGATCCACGAGACCGCGAGGGAGTACCCGTACTGGCCCGACAGCAGAACCCCGTTGTGCAGGAGGACGGGACGCCCCAGCACGTTGTAGTCGGCAAGTGCCCCGAGTACCCCGTACCGGGGCAGGAGCCACAGGACGACCCCGCCGGCCACGGCCAGGACCAGCTCCCCGACCACCGCGCCGGGAAGCCTCCGCGGCGGCGTGCCCGGTTCCGCGAGCGCCTGCCGTCGTACGGCCTGCTGGGCCCTGACCAGCAGGGGCGACGTCGCCGCCCTCAGCAGCAGTGCCGGTGCGACCACCGTCACCACGTCCAGCGCCAGTCCCGTGTCGGCAACCTCCGCCATGCTTCCCCCGTCTCTCCCCGCCCGGTCTCCCGGCCGGGCACAGGGAGTATAGGGCGGCGACACCCGGCGCCTTGGGGCGAACAGGCCCGCTCGCCGGGGATGATGGGGGTGGAACGACGGAACACGAGGTCAGGAGCTTCGATGGCGAAGCGGGTTCACCAGCCGCGGGAAGACGCGGAGTTCGACTTCATCCTGCGGATGAGCGGGGTACCGGTGCTCGCGTACTTCATCGGGACCTGGCCCAAGGCCGTCGAGCCGTGCCGGGCGATGGACCTCGTCGTGGGCGGCATCGCCGACGAGTACGCGGGGCGTCTGACCGTGGTCAGGACCGACATCACGCGCTGTCCGGCCGCCACCCAGCGGTACGGGATCACCGGAGCCCCCTCCTGCGTCCTGCTGGAGCACGGTGAGGCGGTGGCCCACGGCGCGGGCCCCCTGACCACGGCCGAGATCCACGAGCTCCTGGACGGCCGCCTCTAGGACCTGCTCCCCTTCGGCCGAGCCGCCGGGGCTGATCCAGAACGGAGGCCCTCGGGCCGATCTCGCGGATAGCATCCGTGGATCATCGTCTCCTCAGCCCTGGAGGGCCTGGTCATGCGCAGGCGTACGTTCATCACCGGCCTCGGTGCCGCCGTCGCGGGCGCGGGGCTGCCGGGGCTCGTCGCGGGGAGCGCGGTCGCCGCGCCCCTCATCGCGCCCACCCTGACCGGCCGGGACCCGGCCGCCTCGCTCAACGCCCGCGCCGTGTACGCCCAGTTGGTGAAGCTGGAGAACAACGCGCGCTCCGGGAACCGGCCGATGACGGTGATCGGTCAGCACATCGAGGGCCAGCAGGAGCTGTACAACGCCTCGTACGGCGACGCGGGCGGCACCACGCACGTCGGCTACTACTACAAGAAGGCCCGGGACATCACCGGCAAGCTCCCCGGCTTCCTGGAGATCGATCTCGGGCCGGGGTACGGGGCGGCCGACGGCTGGGGCGCGTACGGGGACCGCTCGTACAACCGGCCGCTCGGGCTGCCGACGGGCCGGCGCCAGTGGCAGTACGTGGACGACGTCGTCGACGTCGCGACGGGCGTGTGGAAGGGGCTGCCGCGCGCGGCGGACGGCACGTACAACCCGTCGGGGGTCATGGTCCGCGCGGACGGCGGCAGCGCGGCCCTCGCGAACGGCGGGGCGGCGGCCGGCATCGTCGGGATGAGCTTCCACCAGCCGTACCCCGGCTCGCCGTTGAAGGACTGGAGCCGGGTGCTGACCCAGGTCGAGGGACAGCACCCGGGCGGCAGCGCGGGCAATCCGGTCGCGACCCTCACGACCGACCAGGCCTGGTTCGACCGGGTGGTCGACTGGGAGTCGAACACGCCCGAGTACCGGGCCCTCCTCGCCGACCTCGGCTTCCTCGCCACCTCGCTGTCGTACTTCGCCGCGTACGACGTCCCCGTCCTGCTCCGGCCGTACCACGAGATGAACGGCGGCTGGTTCTGGTGGGGAGGCCGGACCCCGGCCAGCTACAAGAAGCTGTGGCGGATCACGTACGACTACCTCGTGAAGACGAAGGGCCTGCACAACCTGATCTTCGTCTGGTCGCCCAACGCCTGGCACCCGCTCGGCGACGACGTGCCGTGGAACTACTACCCGGGGGCGGACGTGGTCGACGTCGTCGGCGTCGACGACTACGACCCCCACTCCACCGCCTCGGACCTCACGCACACCTACTACACCGGGCTCGTCGACTACGCGAAGCCCCGGATACTCGCGGAGACCTGGAACATGCCGATCACGGCCTCGGGCAGCAACGCGCTGACCCGCAGCCCGTGGGTGATCTGGAACATCTGGGGCTCCGGCATGACCAGGACGGACATCAACAGCAACGCCGACGTCAAGGCGACGTACTACGCCTCCGGCCAGGTGTACACGGGCGGTTCGGGGACGGGCCTCGGCCAGAACTTCGACTGGGGCTCCGTCCACGCCCATTGAGCGACGTCACGGCGGTGGGGCCCTCGCGTCCGCGAGGGCCCCACGTCACCGGCGGCGCGCCGGGTCGATCGGAAGCGGTCCCGTCAGAACCGGTCCTGCGGCACCGGCAGGCCCCGGGGCGCCGGCACCGGCAGGTCGAGCCGGTTCTGCGCCTGGGCCGGGGTGGCCGTGCAGGTCACGTCCGAGGCCGGCAGCCTGCCCGTCGTCAGATAGGCGGTGGCCGTCTTGTCGGCGCAGGACTTGGAACCGTAGATGCCGTGGCCCTGGCCGCCGAGGACGGTGACCATCCTGGCCCCCTTCATCGCCCGGCGCAGCCCCTGCCCGCTGGGCAGCGGCGTCTGGGAGTCCCACTCGTTCTGGAGGATGAGCGCTCCGACGGAGTTGTTCACCTTGGTGGCCGGCTCGGCACCGTTCTTCCAGAACGCGCACGGCATGATGTTCGACGCGAAGTCGCCGTACAGCGGGTACCTCGCCTTGTCGCGGATCGCGTCGCGGCGGTACTGCTCCGGGTCGCGCGGCCATGCGCGGGTGTCCGCGCACACCACGGACCAGAAGGCCGCGTCGGAGTTGTCCGAGGGGACGGCGCGGGCGAACGACGTAGGGACGGGGCGGGTCTGCGTGCTCTGCCTGGACGGCGCCGGGACCGTGGTCCCCTCGGCGGCCTTCTTGAGCTCGGCGATCGCCTCGGCGGCGCCCTTCACGTCGAAGAACATGGCCCGGCCGGCTCGGATGTCGTCGCCGGTGAGGGGCGTGCCCTGGAAGTCGATCGGGTCGCGGTCCGCCCGGGCGACCAGGTCCCAGTAGGTCTTGCCGACCTTCGCGGGGGTGTCGCCGAGTCCGTACGTGGTGTGCCGCTCGGCGGTCCACTCGGTCCAGCGCTTGAACGCGGGCTCCGCGCCCTCCGCCCACATCTGGATCATGCCGCGCCAGATCCGCTGCGGGTCGACCGCGCTGTCCAGCACGAAGCGGTCGGCCCGCTTCGGGAACATCTGCGTGTAGACGGCGCCCAGATACGTGCCGTAGGAGTACCCCAGGTAGGAGATCTTCTTCTCGCCGAGCGCGGCACGGACGACGTCCATGTCGCGGGCGGTGTTGCGGGTGGTGAGGTGGCGCAGCACGTCGCCGTTCCTCGTCCGGCACTTGTCGGCCACGGTCCGGGCCCAGCGGACGTCCTTCTCGAACGTCGCGGCCTTGTACGGGCGCTGCCAGTTCCGCTCGTCGTCGTTGAGGCCGCAGCTCACGGGCGAGCTCTGGCCGATGCCCCGGGGGTCGAAGCCGATGAGGTCGTACCGCTCCTTCACCTCGGCCGGCAGTTCGGAGGTCATGTAGAGGGGCATGTCGAGGCCCGGGCCGCCGGGTCCGCCGGGGTTGAGCAGCAGGACTCCGCGCCGCTTCTCGGGGTCGGTCGCCTTGATCCGGGAGACGGCGACGTCGAGGGTCCTGCCGCCCGGCTTGCTGTAGTCGAGCGGCACCTTGAGGGTCGCGCACTGGAAGTCGGCCGGTGCCTCGGCGTCGCAGCGCTGCCACCGGGGTGTCTGCTGGGTGTACCGCTTCAGGGGGTCGGCGGCGACCGTCCGTAAGGGGGTCGGGGCGGCGGCGGACGCTACGGCGGGCGTGAGGGCGGGCACGAGGGCCGCGACCGCGCTGAAGGCCACGAGGGGCGCTATGCGTGTGCTTCGCACAGGGTCAGATCCTTGCGGGAGGTGGATGCTGTCTCATGCACCCTTGCGCAACGGTCAGTTGTGCGAATCCATCCGCAGGTCACGGCCGCGTACGACCACAGGAGGACCGCGCCCCGGGGAATGGTTCCCGAGGCGGAGAACGCGGTGCGCCGTTTTCACGTCCGGCCGCCGTACCGTCAGGCCGTGGACTGCGCCTCGGCCTCCGCGCGGTACAGCCGGCGGAGCCGTACCACTCCCAGGTCGTGCTGGTAGAGGTTCTCCCGCTGGTCGGCGTCGGCGGGCATGGCCTCCAGCATCACCCGGTCCTGCTCCAGGACCTCCCAGTGGCGCTTCTCGATCAGCGTCTTGTACAGGAAGCGCCAGGAGGCCCGCTGCCAGTCCTCGACCCGGCGGTAGCGCCAGAAGAAGACGCCGGAGCGCTGCTCGTCGACGGGACGGACCATGCCCACGATCCCGAACGGCCCGCCGGGGCCGGCGGACGGCGGGTACGGGATGGACAGGTCGACCCAGTCGACGCCGGTGCGGCACAGCTCGACCCAGTCGAAGTTGACGCCGCGCTGGTCGGTCTTCTCGAAGAAGTAGCCGCGGTCGGTCTCCCGGATGCGGAACTTGGCGGTCGTGTCGCCGGCGAACATGGTGTGGGACTCGTGGTGGAGGAAGGCTCCGTGCATGGGGTCGAGCAGGTTCTCGACGGCGTACCGCCAGGGGACGTCCCACTCGGCGTAGCAGAGGAACGCGTCGACCGCGGGGTCCGTCAGCGGCTCGGGGAGGGTCAGTTCGGCGGGTTCGGGATGTTCCTCGTCGCCGAACCAGGCGAGGATCGCGCCGCCGACCTCGCGTACGGGCAGCGAGGTGACCAGCTTCTTTCCCTCCAGGTTGCAGCCGGGCAGACCGGGCACCGAGGTCACGGTGCCGTCGGCGCCGACCTCGACGCCGTGGTACCAGCAGGCCACCCGGTCGCCGAGGTGCTTGCCCAGGGACAGGGGCGCGCCGCGGTGGGGGCAGCGGTCGGCGAGCATGGCGAGGGCTCCGTCGGCGCGGCGGAAGAGCAGCCACTGCTCGCCGAGGGCGGTCACCTTGCGCAGGGCGCCGGGGGCGACGAAGCGCGAGGGGACGACGGGGTGCCACTGGTTGCGCAGCCCGGTGGCGTAGATGCGGTCCGCGGTGGCGGTGGACGACAGCGTCATGTCAGGCTCCCAGGCGGTTCATCTCGGCGCGGAAGGACTCCTCGGTCCAGGGCGCGCCGTCGGGGGTGTGCACCTTGCGGGCGTTGAGTCCGCGGACCACGTCGGTGAGTTCGTGGCCCTCGTGGGTGAAGACCTCTTCGAGGGTGGCGGCGAGCTTGTACTCGTACGGCGTGGGCTCGTGGGAACGGGACTGGTGGACGTCCAGGTACGGCCAGCCGTGGGTCGGGGGGTGGGTCACGGTGTCTCCTGAGAGGGCGGAGGGGGAAGGGTCACAGGTCGAGGACGAGCCGGCCGGAGGCGCACCGCGAGACGCAGATCATCATGGTGGCGCCGGCGGCCTGTTCCGCCTCGCTGAGGAGGAAGTCGCGGTGGTCCGGGGTGCCTTCGAGGACGCGGGTCTCGCAGGAGCCGCAGATGCCGTCGCGGCAGGAGCTGTCGACGGCGATCCCGGCGTTCTCGGCGGCGTCGAGGATCGAGGAGTGTGCGTCGACCCGGAGCGTCAGGCCCGAGGTGCGGCACTCGACCTCGAACTCTCCGTCGTCTTCTGCGCGTTCGACGGTGGGGGCGGTGAACCGTTCGGTGCGCAGCTGTCCTTGCGGACAGCGTTCCTCGACGGCCGCGAGGAGGGGTTCCGGGCCGCAGGCGTAGACGAGGGCGCCGTCGGGCAGCCGGGACAGCTCGGCGTCCAGGTCGATGTGGCCGCGTTCGTCCTGCGGGACGAGGGTCACCTCGCCGCCGAGCAGGGCCAGTTCGGCGGTGAAGGCCATCGACGCCCGGCTCCGGCCGCCGTAGACCAGGCGCCACTCGGCGCCCCGGCGGGCCGCCTCGCGGGCCATGGCGAGCAGGGGCGTGATGCCGATGCCGCCGGCGACGAGGACGTACGCGGCGGCGTCCTCGAGGGCGAAGTGGTTGCGGGGTGCGGAGACCGTGAGGGTCTGGCCGGGGCGCAGTGCGGTGTGCACGAAGCGCGAACCGCCGCGTGAGGCGGGTTCGTCGAGGACGCCGATCCGGTACGCGCCCTGGTCGTGCGGGTCGCCGCACAGGCTGTACTGGCGGACGTGGCCCCCGACGTGGACGTCGATGTGGGCGCCCGGCGTCCAGGCGGGCAGCGGCTTGCCGTCGGGGTGGGCGAGTTCGACGGACAGTACGCCCTCGGCCTCCCGTGTCATGCGGTGGACGATCAGTTGCAGCGGGTTCTCGCTCATGGCCTGGTGCCTCCTTACCGGCGATCGGGCAGTGCGGGTGCGGGACGGGTCAGCGGCCCGGGATCCGTACGGGTGGGGTGAAGGGGTTCTTCATGGGGCCCAGGGCCGCCAGGTCGACCTCGACGAGCGTCGGCCCGTCCGAGGCGACGGCCTCGCCGATGACGGGCGCCGCGTGTTTCTCGGCGGTGATCCGCAGGTACGGCAGGCCGCAGGCGCGGGCGAGGAGTTCGAAGTCGGGGGTGACGAGGCCAAGACCTTCGGCCTGGATCTGACCACCGCCAATCGGGCCTCTCCCGCGCCCAGTCCTCGATCACGCGCGCGACGGCGTCACGGTCCGACGGCCTCGATGCTGGACACCGGCCCGCTGGAGGTACTCGCCCGCCTCCACCGCTCCTACCTGCGCTACAACACCCGGCTCACCGCTTCGATCGAGCCCCACGGCCTCTCCGTGGCCGGCTTCGACGTCCTCACCGCGCTGCGCCGGGCGGGCCGGCCCCACCGGCTCACCGCCGGGCAGCTCGCCGACTCGAGCCTGGTGTCGTCGGCGGGGGTGACCCTGCGGATCGACCGCCTGGAGAAGGACGGCCTCATCGTCCGCGAACGGGACGACGACGACCGCCGCGTCGTCTACTCCCGGCTCACCGAGAAGGGCCTCGCGACGGTGGACACGGTGTTCGCCGAGCACCTCGACAACGAGCGCCGCATGCTCGCCGGCCTCTCCCCCTCCGAACGCCGCCAGCTCGCCCGCCTGCTGCGGAAGCTGGAGGTCTCGATCGTCACCTCGGACGAGGAACCGCCGGGCACCACGCCGTAGCCGGCCCCGCGGCGGGCCTTCGGCGGCGGGATGTTTACGGGGCGGGGATACCGGCTAGCTGCGACACTGCAGGCGAAGACGTGGGAGAGGAGCAGCGACCGTGTCGGGTGAGCGGAAGATCAAGGACTAGCACCGCCCCTTTCCTCGGTGCAGGGCCGAACGGCCGGTCGAGAAGGGCGACGCGTCGCCGGTCCTCGGGGAACGGCGCGTCCTGTGGCTCGCGGAGGCGAGAATGAACTTTCCCCTGCCCGACACCGCCGAGGCCCTCAAGGGCATGATCGGCCGCGAGATCTCCTCCTTGCGCGCCGCGGTGCGCCGCACCTCGGAGCGTCCACCCGGAGGCCCGGGGGGCACGGCCCTGGCGTCGCCGTTGCAGTCCCTGTCCGTCCTGCCGCCCAAGGCGGAGACGGACGGGGTCTCGCCGTGTCTGTGCAGCACGCACGACCCGGACGGCAGCGGAGTGTGCTCGGTGCTCCCGGCGATCCCGGCCTCCGCCGTGCTCCTGGAGCCGGTGAAGGACGAGGCGGGGGTCGTCCTGGACTTCCGGATCGTGGCCGGCAATCGCGTGCGGTCGGCGGACTGGCTCGAGGCCCCGGACCGGCAGGTCGGCCAGCGGTTCCTGGAGGCGCGGCCGGGCGCCGTGCACTCGGGGCTGCTGGGAGCCCTGACCGAGGTGGCGGACTCCGGCAGGCCCCTGGACGGGCGCGTGGTCGACTACACGGAGCAGCGCCTCGGGCGGATCCACCGCGCCCCCCTGCTGTACTCCGCGGCCCGGTGCGGTGAGCAGGTCCTGGCGACCTGGCGGCCCGTGGGGAGCCCGGCGGACGTGCTCACCATCGACGCGCAGTACCTGGCGTCCATGGGGTGGGGGAACTGGGACCTGCTGTCGGGGACGGTGACCTGGTCGGAGGGGCTCACCAGGATCTTCCACGCGGACGTGCGCATGCCGTGGTCGCTGGAGCAGCTGTGCGACGCGCTGCTCGCGGACGATCTGACGGCGTTCTCCGAGTTCCTCTCCTCGGTCCTCGCGGGCGAGGAGCCCGCCTGGACCCGCATCCGTTTCCTCGTGCTCGGCGAGGTCCGCACGCTCGACCTGCTGGGACGGCCGGTGGCGGGCACGGACGGCAGGCCGTGGGCGATCAACCTGGTGGCCCGCGACCTCACGCCGCAGATCCGCAGCCGTCGGAGGCTGGCCGAGACGGAGCGGGAGTCGGACCGGCTGCGCCGGCAGACCGAGGCCGAACGTCATGTCGCGGACGCCCTGCGCGAGGCGCTCCTTCCCACGTACTCGGAGGCGCTCGCGGCCGTCGGCCTGACGGTGGCGGCGTCCTACCGGCCCGCCGAACCGGACTCGGCGGTGGGCGGCGACTGGTACAAGTGCCGCCTGCTGCCGGACGGCCGGGTGCTGGTGGCGATCGGCGACGCGTCGGGGCACGGCCTGGACGCCGTCGCCCGGATGGCCCAGCAGCGGCACGCCCTGGCCGGTCTTGCGCAGACGGGGGCGTCCGCCGGCGAGATCACCACCTGGCTGAACGAGCTGGTGTGCAGCGATCCGGCGGGGCAGACGGCCACCGTCGTGGCCGGGCACATCGACCGGGACAAGACCCTGCACTGGGCCTGCGCCGGCCACCCCGCCCCGCTGCTGCTGCGGGACGGCGGCGCGGAGCCGCTCGGTGCCGAGGTCCGCGGCCCGCTGCTCGGCGCCCTGCCGGGATACGCGTACGAGACGACGTCGACCCCGCTCCACCCGGGCGATCTGCTGGTGCTGTACACCGACGGCATGGTCGAGCGCCGGGGCGAGGACCTGACCGTGGGCATCGACCGGCTGAGGGAAGCGGTGACGTCCTCGTCCACCCGCGAACCGCAGGAGCTGATCGACGCGCTGGTCGCCGACTCCGAGCTCGCGGGTCACGGGGACGACGCGTGCGTACTGGCGATCCGGGTGGACTGAGACGGGCGCGGCGGAGCGCCCGTGCCGGCGCGGACACGCAAGTGACCGCGTGCCGGCGTGGACACGGCGGTGAGCGCACGCCGGCCGGATACGACGGTGAGCGCGCGCCGGCCGGATACGCCGCTGAGGGCACACGGTCCGTTCGGACCCTGTGCCCTCAGCGGTCTTCCGCCCTCACATCAGGAGCGGTTCACGATCGCGCGCACGTTCTCCACGCGGCCGCAGTCCGCCGCCAGCTGCTTCGCGCGCTCCTCCAGGAACGCCCTGCCCAGCTCGGCCCGGCGCTCGTCGGGGACGCTCTCCCTGGCGCCGTTGAGGATCGTCCGCTCCTCCTCGTCCAGGTGGTGGGTGACCGCCTCCACCAGCTCCTCCAGGCGCGTGTCCCACTTGTCGGAGCCGACGTCCTCCACCTCGAGCAGCTTCAGCAGCGCCGCGTTGCCCTCGTCGTGCTCCTCGGAGCCGTGCTCCACTTCTTCGTCGTCGACGCCCTTGAAGCGCTTGAGGGCTCCGTAGACCTCGGCCTCCTCCGCCTCGCCGTGGGCGATGAGCAGCGCCGCGAACTCCTTCAGGGCGGCGGCGCGGTCGGCCTCGACGCTGCGCATGCGCCGGAAGAGGTCCTCCATGGTGCGGTGATCCTCGAGGATGACCGCCACGACGTCTTCCTCGCCTGCCGTACGGGTGTTCACCGTCGTCCTCCCATTTCTCGCGAACACGGTCGAAACGCGTCTGAACCCCCGGCTACCCCCTCCTTGAGCGGCACAATCACCCCGGGGTCAGCTCCGCAGGTGAGATGCCCCGTTCAGGTCAAGGATCGTTCCCGAGGACCACTCCGCCGCGGGGGAGGCGAGCCAGAGGACGGCCGCCGCGATCTCGGCGGGCTCGGCCACCCGGTCGAACGGGCTCTGGGCCCGGATCGCGGCCCCTTCGGCCCCTTCGAGGCGGGACGAGACCCGCTCGGTGGCGAAGAACCCGGGCGCGACCGAGGCGACGGCGATCCCGTACGGCGCGAGCGAGACCGCGAGGGACTGGCCGAGCGCGTGGACGGCGGCCTTGGTCGCGCCGTAGGCCGGGTGGTCGGGTTCGCCGCGGAAGGCGCCCCGGGAGCCGATGTTCACGATGCGGCCGCCGGACCCCTGGTCGATCATCCGCCGGGCCGCGAGGTGGCTCAGGTTGGCGGTGGCCAGCAGGTTCACGGACACGTGCTGCTGCCAGACCGCCACCCACTCCTCGTACGGGGTGTCGGGGAGGGGGTGGCGGAGGTTCACCGCCGCGTTGTTGACCAGGACGTCGATCCCGCCGAGCGCCTCGGCCGCCGTGTCGACCACGGTCACGGCGCCCGCCGGGTCCGCGAGGTCGCCTCCGACCAGGGTGTGGCCCGTTCCGGCGAGGGACGCGAGGGTGGTGCGGGCCTCCTCGGCGCGCGAGCCGAAGTGGACGGCGACGCGGTCGCCGTTGGCCGCGAAGGCCTGGGCGACCGCCCGGCCCAGCCCCCGGGAGGCCCCACTGACGAGAACGCGGCGGCCAGAAGCGGGCAGATTCATCCAGGTGCCTTCCAAGTGGGGACGTACCGGCGGCCATTCTGCCCGGCCGTCCCCGCGCGGCGGGCGGCGGCCAGGCAGGTCCGGAGCGGCCCCGAGGCCGGACCCGCGCTCGGTGAGGAACCGTGCTCGGCGAGGATCCGCGCTCGTCGAGGGGCGCCGAGGCCCGCCCGCAGCCCCTCGTTCAGGCGACCGTGAGGACGATCTTGCCCGTGGTACGGCCCTGCTCGCCGATCTCGTGGGCCTTCGCCGCCTCCGCGAGCGGCACGGCCACCTCGACGACCGGTCGCAGCTTCCCCTGCTCCACGAGGGCCGCGATCTCGCGCAGGCCGAGGTGGTCGGGCTCCACGAGGACCCAGACGGCGCGGACCTCGTCCGGCGCGGCGGGGACGTCGTCCGGTCCCGGCAGGGTGATCAGCCGGCCGCCGTCGCGGAGGACCTTCAGGGAGCGTGCGGCGGTCTCGCCGCCGATGCCGTCCAGGACGACGTCCACGTCGGAGACGACGTCCTCGAAGCGGGTCTCGCGGTAGTCGACGACCTCGTCCGCACCCAGCTCCCGCACCAGCTGGTGCTTGCCCGCGCTCGCGGTGCCGATGACGTACGCGCCACGGGCCTTGGCGATCTGCACGGCGAGGTGGCCCACTCCCCCGGCCGCCGCGTGCACCAGCACCCGCTCCCCGGGGCGGACGTCGGCCGTGTCGACGAGGGCCTGCCAGGCGGTGAGCGCCGCCAGCGGCAGCGCCGCGGCCTCCACGTGGGTCAGGGAGGCGGGCTTGGGGGCGAGGTGCCGCGCGGGGGCCACCACGTACTCGGCGTATCCGCCCGCCTGCTTGGGGAAGAGCGGCATGCCGAAGACCTCGTCGCCGGGGCGGAAGATGCCCACGCCCGGCCCCACGGCCTCCACGGTGCCGGACACGTCCCATCCGACGGCGGGGACCGTGCCCCACTCGATGAGGGCCCCGCCGGCCCGGGTCTTCCAGTCCACGGGGTTCACTCCGGCCGCGTGGACCCGCACCAGGACCTCGCCCAGGCCCGGCACGGGGCGCTCCATCTCGCGCTCGACCAGGTTCTCGGGTCCGCCCCACTGTTCCACGACCACCGCACGCATGCTGTCCGCCTCGTTTCCGTCTCGTTCGGCTCGCCGCCGGACGGTTCCGGCGGCGACGTGTCCACGATGCGGTACGCCGGTCCCAGTCGGTATTGGCCGTCAAGCCAGCATGTGACAGGATCTGGCCATGAGGGAAACAGCTGTCGGAACCGCACCGGACCAGCGGGCACCTGCGCCGCCGCGACCGCACCGGATCGCCGTGCTCGCGCTGCCCGGGGTGCCTCCGTTCGAGCTCGGCATCCCCTCCCGGGTCTTCGGCAGTGCCTGGGACGCGCAGGGCCGTCCGCTGTACGAGGTCACGGTCTGCACGGCCGACGGCGCCCCGGTGCTCAGCGATGCCGGGTTCACCGTGCAGCCCGCGGCGGGCCCGGAGGCGCTGGCCGCCGCCGACACCGTGATCGTCCCGCCCACGCACGCCATGCCCGAGCTGGGCCGCGGCGGCCCGCTGCCGCCCGAGGTCGCCGCGGCGATCGGGGCCATCCGGCCCGGGACCCGGCTGGTGTCGATCTGCACCGGGTCCTACGTCCTGGCCGCCGCCGGGCTCCTCGACGGCCGGCCGGCCACCACCCACTGGAACCTCGCCCCGGAGTTCCGCCGCGTCTATCCCATGGTCAAGGTCGACGAGGAGGTGCTCTTCGTCGACGACGGCGACGTGCTGACCTCCGCGGGCGTGGCCGCGGGGGTCGACCTGTGCCTGCACATGATCCGCCGCGACCACGGCGCCTCGGTCGCCAACCGGGCCGCCCGCATGTGCGTCGTACCTCCCTGGCGGGACGGCGGGCAGGCCCAGTTCATCGAACGGCCCGTGCCGGAGCCCACCTCGGCCAGCACCACCGCCACCCGCGCCTGGGCCCTGGAGCACCTCGCCGAGCCGCTCACCCTCGCCCGGCTCGCCGAGCACGCGCGGATGAGTCTGCGGTCGTTCACCCGGCGCTTCCGCGACGAGGTGGGGACGCCCCCGGGGCAGTGGCTCACGGCCCAACGCCTGGAGCTGGCGAAGCAGCTGCTGGAGACGACGGACCTTCCGATCGACCTCGTCGCCCACCGCGCCGGGCTCGGCTCCGGGAACTCCCTGCGCGCCCACATGCGTACGGCCTTCGGCGTCTCACCGGCCGCCTACCGCCGCACGTTCGGCGCCGGCACATAGCCGCACGCGGTCAGCGGCGCACCCGATAGCGCAGGTGCAGCACCCGGTCGCCCCGAACCACCACGTCAGGGTCCTCCAGCAGGTGCTGCGCGTGGACCGACCCGAAGTAGCGCTTGCCGGACCCGAGCACGACGGGCACGACGTCCATGCGCACCTCGTCGACCAGGCCCGCGGCGAGCACCTGTCCCCCGACGTCGCCGGCGGCGACCTCGACGATGCGGTCCCCCGCGAGCTCCTGCGCCGTGGCGACGGCCGCCTCGACGCCGGCGACGAAGTGGAACGGCGCCCCGGGGTCCCAGCCCTCGGGCGCCGGCCGGTGTGTCACGACGACCATGTGGTCCATGCCGCCCGGCGGCTTCCCGTCCCAGCCGTCCGTCATGTCGAAGACGTGGCGGCCGACGATCGTCACCCCGATCTGGTCCCAGTACGGCCGGATGTAGTCGTAGGACGTCCGCGACACCTTCAACTGGCCGCTCTCGTCCAGCGGCACGTCACCGCCGGTCAACCAGTCGAACAGCGGTCCGGGCTGGTCGTTGTCGTCCGCGACGAAGCCGTCCACCGACACCGAGCTGTACATCACCACGTCGCCCACGGGGCCTCCACTGCTTCGGGGAGCCCCAAGTTAACGCGGTCCCCGGCCTGCGTCGGCGTGCTCGCACGAGTCGGCGCGGCATTCGTCCTACGCTGCGTCTTCCCGGGCCCCCTTCGAAAGCGCGGACGTCTTGCTTGCCGTCACTGTCATCGCGGGCATCCTGTTCACCTGGTGCGTCCTGTCGCGCCGGCTCGCGCTGTGGAGCATCACCGCACCGATCGCGATGATGGGCGCGGGTGTCGCCCTCACGCGCGGCTCCGACCCGCCGCTGGTCTTCGATCTCGGCGACATGGCCGGTTTCGAGCGGGCGGTGGAGGTGGTCCTCGCCCTGCTGCTCTTCGTCGACGCGACCGAGGTGCCGGCCGGAGCGATCCGCCGGGAGCGGGGCGTGGTCGCCCGACTCCTGGGCGGCGCACTGCCGTTGACCCTGGGCGTCGCCTTCCTGGCCGCGCTCGCCTTCTTCCCCGACCAGCCCGGGTGGGTTCTGGCGGCCCTGGCGACGGTCGTGGTCCCGCTCGATCTGGCGCCCGCCGCGGCCGTCGTGCGGGACGGGCGCATCCCGGCGCGCCTCCGGGAGGTGCTCACCGTCGAGGGCGGGCTGAGCGACGGGATCGTCTCGCCGGTGTTCCTGATCTGCGTCGCGGCCGCCGCCGAGTACCACACGGCCGGCGAGGACTTCGCGGCGGCCCTCCTCTCCGCCGTCGGGGCGGCGGGGGTGGCCGTCGGGACCGGTTCGCTCGTCGGCTACCTGGGCGGGTGGCTGCTCCGCCGGTCCTGGGCGAGGGGCTGGACCCTGCCCACGGCGGCGAGGCTCGCGGTGCTGAGCGTGCCGATCGCCGCGTACTCCCTGTCCGTGGCCCTGGGCGGCAACGGCTTCGTCGCCTCGTTCCTGGCCGGCGTCTGCGTCTCACCGGCGATGCGGCACCTTCCGGAGGGCACCGTGCGGATGACGGACGATCTGGTCACCCTGTCGACGCTCGCGCTGTGGTTCCTCTTCGGCCAGATGGTCAACGACGAGTTCTGGGACGGCTTCCACCTCTCCGTCGTCCTGTACGCCGTGCTGGCCTGCACCCTCATCCGTCTGGTGCCGGTGGTGCTCGTCCTCGCCGGTACGGGCCTGTCCCTGTCCGACCGGCTGTTCCTAGGGTGGATGGGGCCCCGAGGAGTGGCGTCGGTGGTCTTCGGCCTCCTCGCCGCGATCGAGCTGCCCGCCGCGGGGGGCGGTGACTTCATCTCCCGGGTGATGGTGATCACCGTCATGGTCAGCATCGTGCTGCACGGGCTGAGCGCCGAGCCCCTCGGCCGGCGTTACGCCCGGGGCCGGCGCGGCGCGCCGGAACCCCGGGCAGGACGTTCGTGACCCGGTCAGGAGGGGAGCCACGTCCGCCAGGTGGACTCGTTCTCCTTCACCCAGCGGCCGGCCGCCTCCTGCGGCGACAGCTTCTGGTCCGCGATCATCAGGGCGACGTCGTTCTGCATGTCGGTCGTCCAGCGGAACTTCTTCAGGAAGGCGGCCGCGTCGCCCCCGCCGTCCGCGAAGCGGGCGTTGAGGAACTTCTGCAGGGGCGTGTGCGGGTACGCGCAGGCCACCTTCGCCGGGTCGGCGTCGCAGCCGTCCTGGTACGCCGGCAGCTTCACCTCCGTCATCGGGACCTTCTCGAACAGCCACTGGGGCTTGTACCAGTAGCTCAGGAACGGCTTCCGCTCCTTGGCGAACTGCTTGATCTGGGTGATCTGCGCCGCCTCGGAGCCCGCGAACACCACCTGGTAGTCCAGGTCCAGGTTCTTCACCAGCGCCTTGTCGTTCGTCACGTACGACGGGGAGCCGTCGAGGAGCTGGCCCTTACCGCCGCTCTCCGCGGTGCGGAACCGGTCGGCGTACTTGTTCAGGTTCTTCCAGTCGGTGACGTCCGGGTGCTGCTCGGCGAAGTACGTCGGCACGAACCAGCCGATGTGCCCGGTCACTCCGAGCTCGCCGCCGCGCTTGATCGTCTTCTTGTCGTCGATGTACCGCTTCTCCTGGTCCGGGTGGCCCCAGTCCTCCAGGATGGCGTCGACCCGGCCCTGGCTGAGCGCGTCCCAGGCGGGTACCTCGTCGATCTGCACGGTGTCCACCCGGTAGCCGAGCTCGTGTTCGAGCAGGTACTGGGCGACGGCGACGTTGGCCTGCGCGCCCACCCACGACTGCACGGAGAGCGTCACCGTACGGGAGCCCTTCGCGTCGGCGTACGGGGAGGACTGGCGGGTCATGTCGGCGGCGCCGCAGCCGGTGAGGCCGGCCGCCAGGGCGGCGGCGGTCACCAGGGCGGAGCCGCCGAGTGCGATGCGGGTGCGAGCCATCTCAGGCCCCCTTTCCGGCGAGGTGACGGCGGCGCGTCGGCTGGGTGACCCGGTCGAGCGTCAGGCCGAGGCAGACGATCGCCGCACCGGCCACCAGTCCGGTCGCCAGGTCGCCCTGGGCGAGGCCGAAGACCGCGTCGTACCCGAGCGCGCCGCCGCCCACGAGGCCGCCGATGACGACGACGGCGAGGACGAGCACCACACCCTGGTTGACGGCCAGCAGCAAAGCGGGGCGCGCCAGCGGCAGTTGCACCTGGAACAGCTGCTGTCGTCCGGTCGCGCCGAGCGAGCGCGAGGACTCCATGGCGGCCGGGTCCACGCCGCGGACGCCCTGGGCGGTGATCCGTACCACCGCGGGCAGCGCGTAGACCACGGCGGCGGCGACCGCCGGGGCGCGGCCCACGCCGAAGAGGGCGACCACGGGGATCAGGTACACGAACTGCGGCATCGTCTGGAAGACGTCGAGCACCGGGCGCAGGGCGCGTCCGAGGCGGGTGCTGCGGGCCGCGGCGATGCCGAGCGCGACGCCGAGCAGCAGCGTCACGGCGACGGCGGCCAGGACCTGGGACAGGGTGTCGAGCGCCGGGTCCCAGACGCCGAGCACGCCGATCGCGGCCATCGCGAGGACGGCGGTGACGGCCGTGCGCCAGGTGCCGATGAGCAGGGCGAGGGCGCCGACGGTCAGCAGGACCGACCACCAGGGCAGCCACTGCAGGCCGTCGCGGAGCGGGTTGAGGACCCAGGTGGTGAACCCCGCGGCCCAGTCGGCGGTGCCGCCGACGAACGGAACGCCGGAGTAGAGGTGGGCGGTCATCCAGTCGACGGCCGTGTTGACGGGCTCGGCGACGTCGAGCGTCCACGTGTCGGGCCAGGTGAGCCGGTCGGCAAGCCGGCCCGCGACGGCGACGGCGGCGGTCGCCGCGAGGGCGACGGCCCAGCGGAGCCGGGAGCCGTGGGCCGGAGCCGTGCCGAGCCGCTCTCCGGCCGCGGCGGTGACCCGGTCCAGGACGACGGCGAGCAGCACGATGGGCACACCGGCGGCGAGGGCGGCGCCGACGTCGACGGAGGCCAGGGCCTGGTAGACGCGATCGCCGAGGCCGCCCGCGCCGATGACGGAGGCGATGACGGCCATGCCGAGCGCCATCATGATCGACTGGTTGACGCCGAGCAGGAGTTCCTTGCGGGCCAGCGGCAGCCGGGCCGTGAGCAGCCGCTGCCTGCCGGTGGCGCCGAGGGACGCGGCGGCCTCCATGACGCCGGCGTCCGCGCCGCGCAGTCCGAGCGCGGTGAGCCGGGCCATGGGCGGGGCGGCGTAGACGACGGTGGCGAGGACGGCGGCGGGTACGCCGATGCCGAAGACCAGGACGACGGGCAGGAGGTACGCGAAGGCGGGCAGCACCTGCATGGTGTCGAGCACCGGGCGGAGGATCCGGTCCATTCGGTCCGAGAGGCCGGCGGCCAGGCCGAGCAGGCCTCCGAGCAGTACGGACGCGGCGACGGCCACCACCATCAGGGCGAGCGTCTGCATGGTGGGAACCCACATGCCGAGCAGCCCGCAGGCGCCGAAGGCGGCGACGGAGGTCAGCGCGAGCCGGACGCCCGCGACCCGCCAGGCGAGCAGCCCGGCGGCGGCGGTGACGCCGGCCCAGCCGAGGGCGAGCAGCAGCAGGTACACCGCGCGGACGGAGACGACGACGGCGTTGCTGACGTGTCCGAGGAAGTAGAGGAAGAGCGGGTGGCCGTCACGGTTGTCGATGATCCAGTCGCTGGTGCGTTCCAGCGGGCCGGACAGGTCGACGGCGAGTGACGTCGGCCAGCTGCCGCCGCCCAGGAGTACGGCGCCGAGGGCGAGCGCGACGGCCGCGGCGGCTCCGATCAGCCGGCCGCGGTGGCGCGCGAGGCCGCGCAGCACACCGGGACCGGCGTCCGTGGCGGTGGCCGGGACGGGCGGGGTGGTCGTGGTGGGACGGGGCGGAGCGGGGGTGGCGGTGGCGCTCATCGGCTCCACCTCCCGGCGGCTTCGGGGCCGTTCGTGGCGCCCGGCGGCGGCCAGGTCGTATGGGCGTACATCAGGCCACCGCCTTCCGGGTCGCGGCCGGGACCCCGGCGACGACACCGAGGAGTCCCGCCTGGTCGACCACACCGAGGCAGCGGCCGTCCTGGACGACCCGCGCGTTCTCGCCGGTGCGGGCGACGGCCTCGATGGCCTCGTGGACGGTGGCGCCGGGGGCGAGCGCGGGGCCGGAGTCGTGCTCGCCGGCGAGGGCGGGGCGCATCGCCGAGCGGACGGTGAGCACCTGCTCGCGCGGCACGTCCCGGACGAAGTCCCTGACGTACTCGTCGGCGGGGGCGCCGACGATCTCCTCCGGCGTGCCGAGCTGGACGATCCGGCCGTCGCGCATCAGCGCGATGCGGTCGCCGAGCTTCAGCGCCTCGCTCAGGTCGTGCGTGATGAAGACCATCGTGCGGCCCTCCTCCCGGTGCAGACGGACGACCTCCTCCTGCATGTCCCGGCGGATCAGCGGGTCGAGCGCGCTGAACGGCTCGTCGAACAGCAGGACTTCGGGGTCGACGGCGAGCGCGCGGGCCAGTCCGACCCGCTGCTGCTGGCCGCCGGACAGCTGGCTCGGCCTGCGGTGCTCCATGCCGTCGAGGCCGACCTTGGTGACGAACTCCGCGGCCCGCTCACGTCGTTCGCCGCGTCCCACGCCCTGGATCTCCAGGCCGTACGCGATGTTGTCGAGCACCGTCCGGTGCGGGAGCAGACCGAAGTGCTGGAAGACCATCGCCGCCCGGTGCCGGCGCAGCTCGCGGAGCCTGCCGGTGTCCATGGAGAGCACGTCCTCGCCGTCGATGGAGAGGCTGCCCGAGGTCGGTTCGACGAGTCGGGTCAGACAGCGGACGAGCGTCGACTTGCCGGAGCCGGACAGGCCCATGACGACGAAGACCTCGCCCTTGCGGACGTCGAAGGAGACGCCGCGGACGGCCGCGGTGCAACCGGTGCGCTCGCGCAGTTCGGCGGCGTCGAGGGAGGCGAGCTCGGGGTCGGCGGGTACCCGCTCGGCCTTCGGTCCGAAGACCTTCCACAACTCGCGTACGGAGAAGACGGGTTCGGCGGCCGTCTGCGCCCGGCTGCCTGCCGTCCGGTGGTTCTTCGCCTGACGGTTCTGCGCCTGGTCGTTCATCGTCGGGTCCCTCCCAGCAGGTCCACGCATTTCTCGCCGACCATGAGCACGCCGATCATCGGGTTGACGGCGGTCATGGTCGGGAAGACGGACGCGTCGGCGATACGAATGCCGTCGAGACCGCGGATCTTCAAGTCGGGTGCGACCACGGCGAGTTCGTCGTCTGCGGCACCCATCCGGCAGGTGCCCGCCGGGTGGTACACGGTGTGCGCGACATGGCGGGCGTAGGCGCTGAGCTCCTCGTCCGACGTGACCTCGGGCCCCGGGCACACCTCGCGCTTCAGCCAGCCGGCGAGCGGCTCGCTCTGCGCGATCCGCCGGGCGATCCGGATGCCGTCGACGAGGGTGCGGCCGTCGTAGTCGTCCTCGTCGGTGAAGTACCGGAAGTCGAGCGCGGGCTTGACCTCGGGGTCGGCGCTGGTCAGGTAGAGCCGGCCGCGGCTGCGCGGCTTGGGGATGTTCGGGGTCATCGACACGCCGTGCGCAGGCCGTTCGTAGCCGATCCGCTCGGGGTTGTCGGTGAAGGGGATCTGGTAGAAGTGGAACATCAGGTCCGGCCCCTCGGACTCGGGGTCCCGGCGGACGAACAGGCCGGCGTCGGAGTCCATCGCGGAGTTCTCCGGGATCGGTCCGTGGGTCTCCCAGACGATGACCGACTCGGGGTGGTCGAGGAGGTTCTCCCCCACGCCCGGCAGGTCGTGCACGACGGGTATGCCGAGCTTCTCAAGGTCCGCGCGGGGGCCGATGCCGGAGTGCAGCAGCAGGCGCGGGGTGTCCACGGCGCCCGCGCAGACCAAGACCTCGCGCCGGGCGCGTACGACCTGCTCGGCGCCCTCCTTGGTGCGGATGTGCACGCCGGTGGCGCGGGTGCCCTCGAACTCCAGGCGGAACGCCCAGGTCTCCAGGGCGATGTGCAGATTCGGCCGGTCGAGGAAGGGGTGCAGATAGGCGACCGAGGCGGAGGACCGCTTGTTGTTCTCGGGGTGGTAGGCGAGGTCGAAGAAGCCGACGCCCTCGTGGAAGGGCGCCCGGTTGAAGCCCTCGACGCGGGGAACGCCGAGCGCGCTCTGCGCCGCGTCGACGAAGTCGCGGGCGATCGCGTTCCGGTCGGCCTCGTCGACCGGGACGATGTTGTTCCGCAGCCGGGCGAAGTAGGGGTCCATCGCCGCCGCGTCCCAGCCCTCGGCGCCGGCCTCGGCCCACTCGTCCCAGTCGGAGGGCAGGGGCTTGAAGGCGATGAGGGTGTTGTGCGAGGAGCAGCCGCCGAGGACCCGCGCGCGGCTGTGGCGGATGTACGAGTTGCCGCGGGGCTGTTCGGTGGTGGGGTAGTCGTAGTCGAGCTCGCCGCCCAGCAGGCCCATCCAGCGGCGCAGGGTGAGGACGTCGTCGCGGCCGACGTCGCTGGGGCCGCCCTCGATGACGGCGACGGTGACGTCGGGGTTCTCGGTCAGCCGGGAGGCGATCACCGAACCGGCGGTGCCGCCGCCGACGACGACGTAGTCGTACACGTGCTGGTCGTTCATGCCTGGCCCTTCGCCGTGGTGCCCGCGAACCAGCGCACGGGGCGCGGGGCGAGGTTCTGGTAGATGTGCTTGGCCTCGCGGTACTCGGCGAGTCCGGTGGGGCCAAGTTCGCGGCCGATGCCGGACTTTCCGAAGCCGCCCCATTCCGCCTGCGGCAGGTAGGGGTGGAAGTCGTTGATCCAGACGGTGCCGTGGCGCAGCCGGGCCGCGACCCGGCGGGCGCGGGCCGCGTCCGAGGTCCAGACGGCTCCGGCGAGGCCGTACTCGGTGTCGTTGGCGAGGGCCACGGCCTCCTCCTCGGTGCGGAAGGTCTCCACGGTGAGGACGGGGCCGAAGATCTCCTCGCGGATGACGCGCATGCGGCGGTGGCAGCGGTCGAGGACGGTGGGCCGGTAGAAGTAGCCGGGGCCGGCCGGGCGCTCGCCGCCCGCGCGCAGGACCGCGCCCTCACCGAGGGCGGAGGCCACGTACTCCTCGGTCCTCGCGAGCTGGGCCGCGGAGACCAGCGGGCCGCACTCGACGCCCTCGTCGGTGCCGCGGCCGAGCCTGATCTGCCCGGCCCGGCGGGCGAGTTCGGCGACGAAACGCTCGCGCAGCGACTCCTCGACGATGAGCCGGGAGCCGGCGGAGCAGACCTGGCCGCTGTGGATGAAGGCGGCGTTGAGGGCCTGGTCTACGGCGGTGTCGAAGCCCTCGGGCGTCGAACAGGCGTCGGCGAAGACGACGTTGGGGTTCTTGCCGCCCAGTTCGAGGGCGACCTTCTTCACGCTGTCGGCGGCCGCCCTGGCGACCTTCGTCCCGCTGACGAGCCCGCCCGTGAACGACACGAGGTCGACGTCCGGGTGTTCGGCGAGCCGGGCGCCGACGGTGTGGCCGGGGCCGGTGACGATGTTGGCCGCGCCGAGCGGCAGTCCGGCCTCCAGGAGCAGTTCGACCAGCACGACGGTGGTCAGCGGGGTGATCTCGCTGGGCTTGATCACGAACGTGTTGCCGGCGGCGAGGGCGGGTGCGATCTTCCAGCTGGCCTGGAGCAGCGGGTAGTTCCACGGCGTGATCAGGGCGCAGACGCCGACCGGCTCGTGCACGACGACGCTGCGGATGTCGTCCGAGCCCGCGTCGACGGCCCGTCCGCCGTCCTCCTTCTCCACGAGGTCGGCGAAGTAGCGGAAGGCGTCGCGGACGCAGTCGACGTCGACGCGGCCCTCCTCCAGGGTCTTGCCCGCGTCCTGGCTCTCCAGGGCGCCGATCCGCTCGCGGTCGCGCTCCAGGAGGTCGGCGACCCGGCGCAGCAGGGCGGCGCGCTCGGCGACCGGCGTACGCGGCCAGGAGCCGTCGTCGAACGCGGCGCGTGCCGCGGCGACGGCGTCGTCGGTGTCCCGGACGCCGCCCTCGGCCACGACCGCGAAGGCGGTCGCGTCGACGGGGTCGATGATCTCGCGCGTGGCGCCGGAGAGGGCGCTGCGCCACTCTCCGCCCACATGGATGGTCTGTTGTGCTGCCGTCACGTCGCGTATGGCCTTTCGTTCCTCTGAGTCCCCCTGCCGGTAGCACCGGCGGTTCGGCCGCCTGCCCTGGCTTCTCGGATCCATGCGCGAAGCATTGCGGAGAGTGACCTGACTCACGCCTGAAGTCGCGGCAAACCGGGACATCCCGTACGCTTCGCCGCACACCGGCCCCGGGCGGCCCTCAGCCCGACCGTGTGCCACCTCCTCGCAGAACCTTCACGGCGACACCACGTGTCGGCCGACACGAGGGAGGGCCCGCGCTCGTCGAGCGCGGGCCCTCCCTCCTACGAACGCCGCACGGCCCGTCATGCGGCCGCCGGACGACGGCTCACACGATCCGGCCGCCGAACGGGCCTCCCAGGCCGTAGTACGAGCCCAGCACCTGGCGGTAGTCCGGGTCCCCGAGGTGCTTGTCACGGTGGAACTCGGGCGCGTCCTTGATCTCTTCCTTCGTCCGGTCGACGAAGATCTTCCGCTCGTCCACGTCGATCCGCACCACGGTGTCGGCCGGAAGGAGAACCTCCTTGCCGAAGATCCAGACTCCGGTGTCGACGACCAGGTAGGCGTCACCGATCTCGTCGGAGTGCTTGTCCACCTTCCCGATGCCGCCGTCGATCGCCTCGACCTTGTATCCGGTCAGATCGGTACCGGCCAGGTGACCCGAAGTCGACTTGTAGCTCCACACGTGCTCAGTCACGCGACAACAACTCCTCCGGTAGGCGAGGACAGTCGGCGGACCGCCGCCGCCCTCCTCTTCCGTGCCTTGCGTGGCGGGGTGAGTTCCCCGCCTGAGGTCCGCCTGCCCCGACCTCGGCGACGCATTCACCCGATTTCGCAGTGGCCGGGTAAACGGCCCGGGCCCAGCCCCAGTTCGTACCGGGAACGGGAGGCGTGAAATCCGGGTCCGGGGTTACGAGCGAAGGTACGGCGCCACTCAGACAGCGGCGCGGCCACCGACGGAGACGGGTGACGATGTCCGATTCGAGCCGACACGAGACCAGCCGGCCCACCGCGGCGGCCCCGGTGCGGTCGTGGCACACCACTGCCCGTCAGGTCCACGGCGGCATGGGCCTGCCCGTCCCCGCCACCTTCCACTACGACCCCGACGACCCCTGGGCGGTGCACATCGTGTTCCGGCTGCCGCCGGGCCGGGTCGTCGACTGGGTCTTCTCCCGGGACCTGTTGCGCTCCGGGACCCGCGTCCTGAGCGGCGAAGGAGACGTCCGGCTGTGGCCGCTGCGCGACGGCGGCAGGGAAGGCCGCGTCCACCTGCGGCTGGGACAGGCCGGGGCGTTCGCCCTGGTCGACGTCGACCGCGCGGGGCTGCGGAGCTGGCTGGCCGAGACGTACGAGGCCGTGCCCGAGGGCACGGAGGCCGCGCGGATCGACTGGGCGGCCGAGACCGCTCAGCTCTTCGCCCGGCCGTAGGACCAGGGGTCCGCGCGACGGACCGAGACGAACCGACTCAGGCAACTGGAGGAACCGATGCTGGACAGCTGGCGCGCACGAGCGGCCTGCCAGAACGTCGACCCCGACCTCTTCTTCCCGGTGGGGACGGGCGCGCCGGCGCTGATCCAGGCCGACGAGGCCAAGGAGATCTGCCGGGGCTGCCCCGTGCGCGAGGAGTGCCTGCGCTGGGCCATGGACGACTCCCGCCAGGTGACGGGCGTCTGGGGCGGTCTGCGCGAGGACGAGCGGCGTGCGCTGAAGCGCAGGGACCGCCGCCGGGCCGACAGGGCGAACTAAATCCCGGTACGAAGGGCGGTGGGCGGCAGTGCCGGCAGCCTCGCCGCCGGTACGGCAGCGCGGTGGCACAGCCCGCCGCTGCCGGCAGGCCCGTCGCCGCTACGGCAAGGGTGCGCCCCGGGCGGAGAGCCACAGGGCGTACCACTCGTCGTGACTCAGGTCGGGTTCGGTCGTCGCGGCGTCCCGGCAGGCACGGATGCGCGCCGGGTTCGACGTCCCGATCACGGGGGCGATCCGGGCCGGATGGCGCCGTAGCCACCAGAGCACGATCGTCTCCGGCGTGGTGCCCTTGGCCTCGGCGAGCGAGGCCACCAACGCGGCCGTGGCCGCCTCCTGCGGGGTCCCCTGCGCCCCGGTGTAGCGCCCCTGGGCCAGCGCTCCCCACGCCTGGAGCCCGATGCCATGGGCGAGGCAGTGCTCGACGGTGCCGGCGGGGAATCCGTTGGCCGCGGACTCCGGGGTGTTGACGAGGACGCCGTCCTCCAGCCAGGCGCGCCGGTGCAGGCTCATCTCCAGCTGGTTCACCACGAGCGGCAGGTCCAGGTGCGCCTGGAGCCGGGCGATCTGGGCGGCGTTCATGTTCGAGACGCCGAAACGGCGGACGAGTCCCTGGCGGTGGAGCGAGGTCAGGGCGTCGCCGATGTCGGCGGGGTCCGCGAGCGGGTCCGGGCGGTGCAGGAGGAGCACGTCGAGGACGTCGGTGCGCAGCCGCTCCAGGCTCTCCTCGACCCGGCGGACGATCGTGGCGCCCCGCAGGTCGTAGATGCCGGGCCGGTCCCCGTCCGCCAGTCGGATGCCGCACTTGGTCTGCAGGGTGATCCGTTCACGCAGTCCCGCCGACCGGGCCAGGACCTCGCCGAAGACCGCTTCCGCCTTTCCGTGCCGGTAGATGTCGGCATGGTCGAACGCGGTGATGCCGCTGTCCAGGGCCGCCTCGACGGCGGCCTCCGCCGCGTCGATGTCGGCGGGCGTGTGGGGCTCCGCGTCCCAGCCTCCTCCCAGGCCCATGCAGCCGAGGAGGAGGTGGTCGTCGGTCTTCTCGGGAAGGGTCACGGGCCCAGCTTCGCACGCCCCGCCGGCCCGACGTTCGTTCAGGTACGGCGCCGCGACCACCAGTGGGGCCGGCGCCGGGGGTGTACGGCCCTGCCCAGGCGGCGGCCCACGAGGAGGTAGCCGAGCAGGGCGCCGGTGGTGTTGAGCAGGACGTCGTCGATGTCGAAGGCGCGCCCGCGGACCAGGGCGCCCTGGACCAGTTCGACCAGGAGCATCGTCGCCACGGTCAGGAGGGCGACCCGGACGAATCCGCGGCTGCGGGGGGACATCACCGGCAGCAGCAGTCCGAAGGGGACGCCGAGGAGGACGTTGCCGCCGAGCTGTTTGACGGTGTCCCGGAAGGCGGGCTGTCCGAGGTAGGCGCGGATGGAGTCGCCCGGCCGGAGGTTGGCGTGGATGAGGCTCTCCGAGGCCGGCGACGGCTGGAGGGTCAGCCGGGCGAGGACGACGGCGAAGGCCACCATCCCCGCGAGGGCCAGCACGGTGACGCCGACGCGGAGCCAGCGGGTGGGTCCGGCCGGGGGTGTCTGCTTCTGCTGCCGCTCGGCGGTGACGCGGCGCGATCCTATGCGTATCGTCATGTCGTCATGGCTCCGGGAGCAGTCGGCTAGGGCGCGTACGTGACGGTGACCTGTTCGAACCCGAGGCCCTTGAGCAGGCCTTGGAGCATCGCCGTGGTGTTCTTCTCGGCCCGCAGGGTCAGGTCGCTCTCCTCGGCCGCGGCGCCGATGCGGTCGGCGGCGAGGATGTGGACGGCGCGCTCGTCGGCCGGGTTGTCGGAGAACAGGTCGCCGAGCCGGTCGATCAGGCCGCGCTGCTTGGAGACGGTGTAGGACCGTCGGGGGTCCACGGTGGGTTCGGCGAGCCGCGCGTGCGGCAGCCGGAGGGTGGCGGTGGTGCGCTTCTCGTCGACGGTCACGCTGCCCTGTCCGATGCCGCCGAAGTCGACGTACGCGGCCACGCTGCCGCTCGCGACGAAGAGCGTGCGGGTCCCGCGGATCGAGTCGGGCAGCAGCCGGGCGTCCTTCTCCAGGTCGACGACGACCTGGTAGTTGCCGGCGGCACCCTCGTACCGGTGCATGTCCTGGATGGACTTCAGCACCGCCGGACCGGAACGGTCCTTCGTGTCGACGCCGAACACGTCGTCCAGCCACGGCACCTGGGCGAACCGCCCGAGGGCGAAGAGGACCACACACAGCAGGGCGATCACCACGGCGACGGCCGCCCACCCGCGCGGGGGTCTGCCGCGTCTCGGCGTTCTGCTCTCCAGAGGCTTGTCTTCCGTGTCTTCTCGCATATGTCGCTGGTGCCCCGCCGACGACTGGTCACTCCCAACCGGGCCCACTCTGGGGCTCGTTGGGATTCCCGGGGCGGATGGGCTCCCGCTGACCGGTTCCCCGCCGAGGATCGGGCGCGGCCGCGCCGCACGTCCGTCGCGTCCCGTCCGCGCGGCGCGGCGGGGGGCACGGCGGGAGCGGTCGTGCGGCTCCCGCCGCTCCGGCCCGTGGCTCCGGGGTCTTCGGGCGGGACTGCGGACTACTGTTCGCCTTGCCGCTCCCCGTACGGCCAAACCCCGGCCGGCGGCGGTGGTTTCGCGAACCTCCGCGGCCGACCGGCGCGGCCCGGACGTCACGTGGGTAGGAGAGCGACATGGACAGCGACCTGTGGCTCGTCGTGGCCGTGCTTCTCCTGCTCGCGATGGCGGGATGCGCGGCCGTTCTGCTCGTTCGCGTCTTCAAGGCGCGCAGGCTGCTGCTGGACGCCGGTGTGCCGCTGCGGTCCAAGGCCTTGTTCTGGGCGGCGGTGGTGTACACGGTCTCGCCGGTCGACCTGATCCCGGACCCCGTCTACCTGGACGACATCGGCGTCCTCCTGATCGCCCTGCGGGCGCTGCACACGGCGGCCGTGCGGAGCGGGCCGGACCGCGAGGACGAACCCGCGGACCCGAAGTGAGCCACGTCACATTCGCTTCCTGTCAGGAATCGGGGTGCTGCTCCGCTCAAGTCACCGGAAGCAGCGAACCGACGGGAGCATCACATGAAGCACCGCATCGTCATCCTGGGCGCCGGCTACGCCGGGGCCTACGCGGCCGGGACCCTGGGACGCCGGCTGTCCCCGGCCGACACCGAGATCACCGTGGTCAACGCCGAACCCGACTTCGTCCAGCGGTTGCGGCTGCACCAGCTCGCGGCCGGGCAGGAGATCGAGGCCCCGATGCTCGCCGACGTGTTCGCGGGCACGGCGGCACGGCTGCGTCTTGCCCGGGTCACCGCCGTCGACCCCGAGCGCCAGGTCGTCACCACCGCCGACGCCGAGGGCGGCGCCGAGCTCGGCTACGACACCCTCGTGTACGCGCTCGGCAGCCACGGCGCCGACCACGGCGTTCCCGGCGTGGCCGAGCACGCCTTCGACGTCGCCGGCCGGCCCTCCGCGCTGCGGCTGCGCGAGCGCCTGGACGGACTGAGCGGGCGGGACGGGGGCGGGAGCGTCCTGGTCGTCGGCGACGGGCTGACCGGCATCGAGACCGCCACCGAGATCGCCGAGTCCCGGCCCGGCCTCTCGGTGACGCTGATCGCCCGCGGAGAGCTGGGCACCCAGCTGACCGCCGGAGCCCGCGACCACCTGCGCCGGGTCTGCGACCGGATGGGCATCGCCGTCCGCGAACACACCGCCGTCGCGGCCGTCGAAGCCACCCGCGTGCTGTGCGGCGACGGCACCGTCCTCGCGTCCGACGCCACCGTGTGGACGGCCGGGTTCGCGGTCGGCCCCATCGCCGCCGCTAGCGGGATCGAGGTCACCGGGGACGGCCGGATCGTCGTCGACCGCACCATGCGGTCGGTGTCCCACCCGAACGTCTACGCCGCCGGTGACAGCGCCCTCGCCCTCGGCGACGACGGCCGGCCGCTGCCGATGTCCTGCGCCTCGGCCGGCTACACCGGCCGGCAGGCCGTGGACGCGATCGTGGGGCGACTGACCGGCCGCGAGATCACGCACACCAAGCTGGAGTACCTGGGCAACCACATCAGCCTCGGACGGCGGGACGGCCTCCTGCAGCTGGTCGACGCCGAGGGACGGGCGAAGCCGAAGTTCGTCCGCGGCGGGAAGGCCGCGCGGATCAAGGCGGGCATCGTCCGGATGTCCCTCTGGGCCACCGCCCACCCGACCTTCGGCCTGCCCAGGCGCAGGCACCGCCTGACGGGCGCGCCGCACGTGTCCGTCGCGAAGTCGGCCGCGTAGCCCGCTGGCTAGGGTGATCCGTGTGGACAGCACCGCCATCGATCGCTCCGACACCCGACGGTTCGAGGCCTCCCGGAACCGGCTGGCCTCGCTGGCGTACCGGCTGCTGGGCTCCGCCGCGGACGCGGAGGACGCGGTGCAGGACGCGTTCCTGCACTGGCAGGCCGCCGACCGGGAGCGGATCGAGGTGCCGGAAGCCTGGCTGACGAAGGTCGTCACGCATCTGTGCCTCGACCGGCTCCGCTCGGCGCGGGCCCGCCGCGAGCGCACCGCCGGCGCCTGGCTGCCCGAACCGCTCCTCGACGGCGACCCGATGCTCGGCCCGGCCGACACCTTCGAGCAGCGCGAATCGGTCTCCCTGGCCGTACTGACCGTCATGGAGCGCCTGTCCCCGTTCGAACGTGCCGTGTACGTGCTGCGCGAGGCGTTCGCCTACGGACACACCGAGATCGCCGACATCCTCGGCATCAGCACGTCCGCGAGCCAGCAGCACCTCCACCGGGCCCGGCGGCGCATCACCGCCGGGCGCCGCGGCGGTGAGGTCGACCCGGCCTCCGCCCGCAGGATCGTCGAGGAGTTCCTCGCCGCCGCCTCCTCCGGCCGCACCGAACGCCTGGTGGCGCTGCTCACCGACGACGCCGTCGCGATCTCCGACGGCGCCGGTCTGACCGAGAAGCTGCTGCGGTACGACACTCCGGGGCGCATCGCCTCCGTCGCACGGGCCGGCTTCACCTCCACGCCCGCGAAACAGCGACTCGCCGGTGGCGTCTCCGACGTCCACTACGCCCTCGTCAACGGCGCCCCCGCCCTGCTCTTCGTCCCCGGGGGCAGGATCATCGGCGCCGTCACGTTCGACCTCAGGGGCGGCCGGATCTCCACCTTGCGCGGCATCGCGAACCCCACCCGCCTCGTACGCCTCACCGATGCCTGGCGGCGGCACGCACCGGAGACGCCGCTCATCACCGGCTGGTGACCGCGGCGCCGCGAGACCGGGCGACGCCCGCGTCGCGGCCGCCGATGACACCTCGGCCTCCACTCGGGCGGGCCAACACGGTGTGCCGGGGGCCCGGACGGGGCAGCGGGATGGCAGGCTCGGACGAGCCGGACAGCGTGAGCGGAGCGAGGTGGACGTGACGCGGCTCAGCGAACCGGGCGGCTTCGCCGGACGGGTGAAGCGGCTGCGCCGCGACCCGTTCGTCGTGCAGACGGTGCGGTCGACGGCGGCGGCGACCCTGTCGTACGTCGTCGCGCTCTGGCTGAGCAGCGAACCGGCGCCGCTGACCGCGCCGCTCACCGCGCTGCTCGTCGTCCAGGTCACGCTCTACTCGACGCTCACCACCAGCCTGCGCCGGGTCAACTCCGTCGTCGTCGGCGTCCTCATCGCCATCGCCTTCAGCGCGCTCGTCGGGCTCTCCTGGTGGAGCCTCGCCCTGGTCATCCTGGCGTCGCTGGTGGTGGGGCGGCTCGTCAAGGTGGAGGAGTTCGTTCCCGAGGTCGCCATCAGCGCGATGCTGGTGCTCGGCGTCACCCAGGTCGCCCACACCGCGTGGGACCGGGTCCTGGAGACCCTGATCGGCGCCGTCGTCGGCATGCTCTTCAACCTGGTGCTCGCCGCGCCCGTCTGGGTGGACACGGCGGGGGAATCCATCGAGGACCTCGCCCGGCGGATGCGCCGGCTGCTGCTCGACGTGGCGGAGGAGTTCGCCGGGGCGCCGCCGGTCGAGCGGGCGGCGGCCCGGCTGCACGAGGCACGGCGGCTCGACAACGACGTGGCCGACGTGGACGCCGCGCTGCGCACCGCCGAGGACAGCCTGCGGTTCAACCCGCGCGTCAAGGAAGGGCTGCTGCACCGGATCGTGCTGCGCACGGGGCTCGACACGCTGGAGATCTGCGCCGTCGTGCTCCGCGTCCTCACCCGCACCCTCACCGACCTGGCCAAGCGGCGGGACGGCGAGGAACTGCTGCCAGGACCGGCCGCCCTCGCCCTGCAGGAGACGGCGCAGCACACCGCCGACGCGTTCGTGAGTTACGCCGTCCTCGTGACGGCCCCCGGCAGCGAGGACGCCGAGGCGGCCGAGACCCGGCTGGCGGGCGAACTGCGCGCGGCCCGCGCCTGCCGGGACAGCACCGCCGACCTGCTGCTCGCCCTCGCCCTGCGGGACCCCGGCAGTTGGCAGCTGTACGGGGCCCTGCTGGCCGAGATCGACCGCGTACTCGACGAGATGGACCCCGACCACCGGGGCCGGCGTCTCATGGAGGAGCTCGACCGTCACACCCGGGACCGCCGCGACCGGCTGCGCCGCCTGGCGCCCCGGCCCGGCCGCGCGTCTCGGGCGGGCTGATCGGCCCCCGCCGTCACCGCAGGTCGAGCCGCATCAGAATCCGGGGATGCCCCGCGAGCACCGAGGTGGTGTCGGCGGCGTGGGTGAACCCGGCGCGCTCGAAGTTCTTCCGCAGCCCGGCGTACGCCATCGTGAGGTCGACCCTGGCGTCGCCGTTGTCGAGCGGATACGCCTCGATCACCGGTGCGCCGTGGACGCGGGCGAAGTCGACCGCGCCGGCGATCAGCGCGTGCGAGATGCCCGTCTTGCGGTGACCGGGCCGCACCCGGACGCACCACAGTGACCAGACCGGCAGGTCGTCGACGTGCGGGATCTTCCGGCTGTGCGCGAAGGCCGTGTCCGAGCGGGGCGCCACGGCCGCCCAGCCGACCGGCTCGTCCCCGTCGTAGGCCAGCACCCCCGGCGGGACGTCGGCGCGGCACAGTCCGGCCACGTACTCCCCCCGGTCCGGGCCGCGGAGCGCATTGTTGACCTTGGACGGGATCCGGTAACTCAGGCACCAACAGACGGTGGCTCCGGGCGACTTCGGGCCGATCACGGCCCGGACGTCCTCGAAGACCGAAGCGGGGCGAACCTCGATGCTCACCGGGCCACGATCTCACGCCCGGGGCGGTCCGCGCGGGCCACGGCGCAACGTCGGCCTTTCCTCCATGTGGGCGTCGCACGTCACGCCACCGGGCGATCCGGCTCGCTAGCATGCGACGCATGGCCATCAGACTCGAGAACGTCGGCATCGCTGTTCGCGACCTCGAAGCGGCGATCTCCTTCTTCACCGACCTCGGCCTCACGGTCCTCGGCCGCGACACGGTCCGTGGCGAGTGGACGGACACCGCCGTCGGCCTCGACGGCAATCACGCCCGCATCGCGATGCTCCAGACGCCGGACGGCCTCGGCCGCCTGGAACTCTTCGAGTACATCCACCCAGCCGCGATCGAGTCGGAGCCCACCCGGCCCAACGAGATCGGCATGCACCGCGTCGCCTTCTCCGTCGACGACCTCGACGAAGCCCTGGCGACGGCCGCGAAGCACGGATGTCATCCGCTGCGCGGTGTGGCGACCTACGAGGACGTCTACAAGCTGACGTACGTCCGCGGCCCCAGCGGCATCCTGGTGATGCTCGCGGAGGCGCTGAAGAAGGACTGACCCGGGGAAGGCCCAGGGCGCCGGAGCAGGACCCGCACCTGGAGCCGTTGGCACCGGACATATGAACGGTCTTTCGCCGGTCCGAGCGCCCCGGTCCCGCCCTCCCCCGCGCCCGCGCACGGCCCGGTCTCCGGTGGTGGCTTCGGCCGACTGGGAGCAGGGTGGGACGTGCGTGTGCGGGGCGGAGAGGCCGCCGCCCCGCTGTCGTGCGCCCGGCGACGTTTGACATGGCGGCGGCGGGTGAGGCGATACGACACCGGGACGGGCCGCGGAGGCAGCGCCGTACCGGAGGAAACCCCAGGTGGCGTGCCCCTCGGCCGACGGAGAACGGCTCTGCGCGCCGGTCCCACGCGGCCGGCCCCGGCCGGCGAGCGCGCCACCGTGCAGCATGAGGAAAGGCAGTACGACCGATGACCGACAGCCGACCCTCCACCACGACCGACTCCGGCGCCCCGGTGGAGAGCGACGAACACTCGCTGACCGTGGGCCCGGGCGGTCCCCTCCTGATGCAGGACGCCTACCTGATCGAACAGATGGCGCAGTTCAACCGCGAGCGCATCCCCGAGCGCCAGCCCCACGCCAAGGGCAGCGGCGCGTTCGGCCACTTCGAGGTCACCCACGACGTCAGCCGCTACACCAAGGCCGCGCTGTTCCAGCCGGGGACCCGCACCGAGCTGGTCGCCCGCTTCTCCACGGTGGCCGGAGAGCGCGGCAGCCCGGACACCTGGCGCGACCCGCGCGGATTCGCGGTGAAGTTCTACACCTCCGAAGGCAACTACGACATGGTCGGCAACAACACGCCGGTCTTCTTCGTCAAGGACCCGATGAAGTTCCAGCACTTCATCCGGTCCCAGAAGCGCCGTGCGGACAACAACCTGCGCGACCACGACATGCAGTGGGATTTCTGGACCCTCTCCCCGGAGTCCGCCCACCAGGTCACCTGGCTGATGGGTGACCGTGGCATCCCGCGCTCCTGGCGCCACATGAACGGCTACACCTCGCACACGTACATGTGGATCAACGCGTCGGGCGAGCGGTTCTGGGTGAAGTACCACTTCAAGACCGACCAGGGCATCGAGTTCTTCACCCAGCACGAGGCCGACCAGATGGCGGCCGTCGACACGGACTACCACACGCGGGACCTCTTCGAGCACATCCGGGACGGGGAGTTCCCGAGCTGGACGCTGCACGTGCAGGTCATGCCGTACGAGGACGCCGCGACGTACCGGTTCAACCCGTTCGACCTCACCAAGGTCTGGCCGCACGGCGACTACCCGCTCATCCCGGTCGGCCGCATGACGCTCGACCGGAACCCCACCGACAACCACGCCGAGATCGAGCAGGCCGCCTTCCAGCCGAACAACCTCGTCCCCGGCATCGGCCCCAGCCCCGACCGGATGCTGCTGGCCCGGCTGTTCTCGTACGCGGACGCCCACCGCCACCGCATCGGCGCCAACTACCAGCAGCTCCCGGTGAACGCACCCGTCGTCGACGTCCACACGTACTCGAAGGACGGGGCGATGGCCATCCGCAAGACGACCGACCCGGTCTACGCCCCGAACTCCAAGGGCGGACCGGCCGCCGACACCGACCGCTACGGGACCCCGCCCAGCTGGACGGCGGACGGCGAGATCACCCGGGCGGCCTACGTCTCCCATCCGGAGGACGACGACTGGGGCCAGCCCGGCACCCTCGTGCGCGACGTGATGGACGACGCCGCCCGCGACCGTCTGGTGGACAACGTCGTCGGCCACCTCCTCAACGGGGTCTCCGAGCCCGTCCTCGAGCGTGCCTTCACCTACTGGACGAACATCGACAAGGCCGTCGGCGAGCGCATCGCCCAGGGGGTACGGGCCAAGGCCGACGAGAAGGACCCCAAGGCGTCCGACCAGGGCAACCCGGCCCGCCGCTCCATGCAGGAGAAGGCCTGACGAAGCACCCCGGCCGGCGTGCGGCGTGAGAGCGCACGCCGGCCGTCGTGTGCCTGAAAACGAAGCACCCCGCCGGCCGGCGTGTGGCCTGAAAAGGAAGCACGCCGGCCGACCGGCGTGCTGGCCTCACGAATCACCCCGCCCGGCCCTGGGGACACGGCTTCAGTCCGAAGACGTGTCCCCCGGCCGGGCGGGGCTCCGTGCGGGCTGACGGGGGCGGCGCTGGTGCGGCGCCCGGGCGTTCTCCCACGGCCGGACGAAGGCGTCCGCCGCGGGAGCGGTGACGACCTTGGGGAGGGCGCCCGGATGCTCCCGCGCGAGCCAGCCGACGAGCTCCTCCCGTACGGCACAACGCGTCGTCCACAGATCGTCGGCGTCCTTGGCGGTCACGATCGCCCGCACCGTGATGCCGGTCGGCGAGGTGTCGGTGACGGCGAGGTCCCAGCCCCGCCCGTCCCAGGTGTCGCACGTGGCGAGGAACTCCTTGAGGTGCGCCCGGACGAGCGGGACCGGCGTCGAGTGGTCGCAGTGCACGAACACCGACCCCGTCATCTCCGCGCCGCCGCGCGACCAGTTCTCGAACGGCCGCGAGGTGAAGTACGAGACGGGGAGCGTGACGCGGCGCTCGTCCCAGGTCCGGACCGTGAGGAAGGTGAGGGTGACCTCCTCCACGAACCCCCATTCGCCGTCCACGACGACGGTGTCGCCGATCCGGACCATGTCGCCGAAGGCGATCTGGAAGCCGGCGAAGAGGTTGCTCAGCGTCGACTGGGCCGCCACACCGGCCACGATGCCGATGATGCCGGCCGACGCGAGCAGGGACGTACCGAGGGTGCGGAACGAGGGGAAGGTGACGAGGGCCGCGGCCGCGGCGAGCACCCCGACGGCGACGGACACCACCCGCATGATCAGGGTGACCTGGGTACGGACCCGGCGGAGCCGTGCGGCGTCGCGTGAACGTCCCGCGTAGCGCGCGTACGAGGACTCGACGACCGCGGCGACCGTCCGTATCGCGAGCCAGGCTCCCCCGCCGATCAGGCACAGCAGCAGCACCCGGCTCACCGCACCCGCGTGCTCCTCCAGCGGCCCCCGTCCGGGCGACGCCATCGGGTAGGTCCACCTGAGCAGGGCGGCCAGCACGACCACGTACAGCGGCGTGCGGCAGCGGCGCAGCAGCCCCCACAGCGGGGTCTCCGGGTGTCTCGCGTCGGCGAACCGTGCCAGCAGGTCCGCCGCGCGGCAGATGGCGAAGGCGGCCAGCGCCGAACCGCCGACGGAGATCGCCAGTCGGATAACGCTCTCCATGTGCTCCCCAGTCGATGAGTCGGACAGGTTGGTCCCGTACGCCTCACCGCAGGCGAGCACGCCAAACATCCGCCGGAGGAGCCCGGCGTCACCGCCCGGCGGTCAGCCCGCCCGGCCCAGCCGCGGCACGCGCTCGGCCGGCGGCGGTGGCGGCGGCGGGGTCCCGTCGCCGAACGGGCGGCCGCCGAGCTGTTCCCGCCCGTGCGGCGAGAGCCAGCCGCTGGTGTCCGGGCCACGCGGGACGACGCCGGTCGGGTTGATGTCGTGATGGACGACGTAGTAGTGCGCCTTGATCTGCGCGAAGTCGATCGTGTCGCCGAAGCCGGGCGTCTGGAAGAGGTCCCGCGCGTACGCCCACAGGGCCGGGAGTTCGGTCAGCTTCTGCCGGTTGCACTTGAAGTGGCCGTGGTAGACGGCGTCGAAGCGCACCAGGGTCGGGAAGAGGCGGACGTCGGCCTCGGTGAGGGTGTCGCCGACCAGGTAGCGCCGGCCGGCGAGCCGCTCCTCCAGCCAGTCGAGCCGTGCCCACAGGCGCTGGTACGCCTTGTCGTACGCCTGCTGGCCGGCGGCGAAACCGCACTGGTAGACACCGTCGTTGACGTCCCGGTACACCTTGTCGGCCACGTCGTCGATCTCGTCGCGCCACCCCTCCGGATAGAGGTCGGGCGCTCCGTCCCGCTGGTGGGCCGCCCACTCGCTGCCCAGGTCGAGCGTGATCCGCTCGAAGTCGTTGGTCACGACCCGGCCGGTGGGGACGTCGACGATCGCGGGCACCGTGATGCCGCTCGGATAGCCCGGTTCGCGGCGGTCGTACGCCTCCCGCAGGGTCTCGATGCCGAGGACGGGGTCGCGGCCGCCGGGGTCCAGGTGGAAGCACCAGCTGCGCTCGTCGTGCAGGGGCCCGGCGATCCCCAGGGAGAGCACGTCCTCCAGTCCCATCAGCCGTCGGACGATGGCGCTCCGGTTCGCCCACGGGCAGGCCCGCGCGATGACCAGGCGGTAGCGCCCGGCCTCCACCGGGAAGCCGTCCCTGCCGTCCGCCGTGATCCGCGTGGTGATGTACGTGCGGTCGCGCTCGAACGAACCGTCACCGGTCATGGGCCCGCACCTTCCTCGTATGCCCATCGGGGCCGTTTCCGCCGCGGTCCACCCCGACCGCCGCACGCTCCTCCTCCTCGGACCACGAGCGGGTGTCCCGGGGTTCCACGTACGGCTCCTCGTCCGGCGGCATGCCGCCCGCCACCGCCCGTTGACGCAGGGTCTCCGCGTCGAACTCCAGGCCCAGGAGCACGGCCAGGTTGCTGATCCACAGCCAGATCAGGAAGACGACCACACCACCCATCGTGCCGTAGACCCTGTTGTACGTGGCGAACTCGGACACGTAGACCGCGAACCCGGCGGAGGCGGCCAGCCAGATCAGCAGGGCGAGGGCGCTGCCCGGGGTGATCCACCGCCAGCCCCTGCTCTCGACGTTCGGACTCGCCCAGTACAGGAGCGCGAGCATCATCGTCACCAGCACGACCAGAACGGGCCACTTGGCGATCGCCCAGACCGTCAGCGCTGAGTCGCCGACGCCCAGCAGGTCCCCCGCGCGGCGCGCCACCTCGCCGGTGAGGACGACGATCAGCGCGCTCGCCGCGGCCATGACCACCAGGAGCGCGGTCAGCCCCAGACGGACGGGCAGCACCTTCCAGAGCGGGCGGCCCTCCGGGACGCCGTAGACGCGGTTGGCCGAGCGCATGAACGCCCCCACGTATCCGGAGGCCGACCACAGGGCGAGCAGCACGCCGACCGTCGCCATGGCGGCTCCGGTACCGGGCGCCCCCTGAAGGTTCTCCACGGCCTGGTCGAGAACGTCGTGGGCGGGGCCCGGCGTGATCCCGCCGAAGCTCTCCAGGACCTTGTCCGTCGTCGACCGGCCGCTGACGCCGAGCAGCGAGACGAGCACGAGCAGCGCCGGGAAGAGGGCCAGCAGGCCGTAGTACGTGAGGGCGGCGGCCCGGTCCGTCAGCTCGTCGGACACGAACTCCCGCGCCGACCTCCGGAGGATCGCGAGCCAGGAACGCCGCGGCAGCTCGGCAGGCGAGTCGGGCGCGCGCCGCTCGACCTCGGGCCCGGGACCGACGTCCTCCGGTCTCGGCGCCTCACGAGGGGAGCAGGTGGGCGCGGCCACCGCCGCACGCTCTTCCTGAGGAACTTCACGGTCGGCCATGGACGGGCGGATACCCCCGCAGGGCCGGACTACGCCCTCCCGGGGGTCCTCGGTCAGGCGCCGTGTGAGGATGAGCTCATCCGACGTACGGGGAGGTCTCGGCCGCGTTCAACCCCGCCGCCCCCTGGGAGGACCCTGTATGACCCGCGTACCGATGGTCCGGCGCGTGTTCGGCGACGGCCCGTTCGCCGAGGTCGGTGAACCTGCTCTGACCGTCGTCGACGAGCGGTCGCGGACGGTCGCCGTGGGTGGGGACCTCGGGGGTGTCCAGTGGAGCGGCAGTGGGACCGCGGACGACCGCTGGACGGGGCATCGGATCGGGGTCTACGAGCGAGACGGGCTGCGGTGCCGGCACCTGGTCCGGTCCTGTTACCCGGTGCGGGCCCTCGCCTTCCACCCCGTTCTTCCCCTGTTGGCCGTGGGTACCGGGCGCTACGACGGCGGCTACTCGTTCGAAGGCGAGCTGCTGCTGATCCGCTTGGACTCCGGCGACGTGGTGTCCGCCCTGCCGTACCCGCGCGAGGTGCTCGGCGTGGAATGGCGCAGCGAGACGGAGCTTCGTCTGGCGTTGGCGCCGTGTGACGACTGGGAGAACCCACGGGCACACGAGGAGGGTCACGCGGTCGTTGTGGCCCGCTCGGACTGGGGCGTCGTCGGGCCGGGGTCGATCCGTGCCGAGGAGCTGGCCTCCCCCGCCGAGCCGTTCGTCCGGCCGGATCACAGCGCGGAGGCCCGTCGAGTCCTGACGGAGCTCGCGGCCTCGGCCGGTCGGCAGTGGTCCGTACGCAGACGGGTGTGGGCTGTCGAGGGTACGGAGGACGGTCGCGTACTGGCTGCTCTGGACGGGGTCCTGGCGGAGTCGTGGCTGCCGTCCGGGGACCTGCAATGGGTGGTGGACGACGAGGAAGGCGGCCGGCAGCTGGTTCCGGCCACCGACGGCACGTCGGTCTGGACGAACGCCGAACGCCGTGGCCGGCGCGGGGAAGGGCGCTGGGAGACGTCCCCGCCCCGGGTCGCCCGGATCGCCCTCGACACAGGGCAGGTACGGGAGACCCTGAGCCCCGGCGTGTTCACGGTGCTCGTCGCAGGCGACCGGAGGACGGTCCTCCGACCGTTGGGCGGCCGCCGCAAGCAGCCCGAACGGCTGATGATGTTCGACCTCGACGGTCCGGCGGACGGTCCGGAGGTCGGCCACTTCGACGTGTTCAACCACCCGTTCCCCGTCCGCCACCCGAGCCGCCCGTACGTTCTGGTCGGCACCGACCCGGACAAGCCGTACAGGGACAAATGGGTCACGGCCGTGGACGCCGATGGGACGTTGCGGCAGCTGTTCCCGCACTCCTGGGTACCGACGGAACATCACTTCGGGGGTCCCGCCGCCGAGATCGGGCACTCCCTGGTCTACGCCGGCGCGGTCCATCACGGCCACGGACTCCAACCCGGCGGCGCGTACACGGTGCGGCGCTCGCTGGACGGCTCGGTGCTGTGGCAGCACCGGGCCGACCATCCCGCCACCGCCCTCGACACCGACGGGCACACGGTCTACGTGGCCGACAACTCCGGCGCTCTGACCGCACTGGACGCCGACGACGGCTCGGTGCGCTGGCGCACAGAGCTGGAAGTCGCCGGAGTACCGACCACCGCACTGTCCCTCGCGGTGGCACCCCAAGGGCACCTGCTCATCGGAACGGTCGACGGCCGGATCCTGGAGTGCACGCCACGCCAGTGAGCCCGACCGTTCCGAGGCTCAGAGCTTCCGAGCCATGCGGTAACTCCGTGGATGCGCGTGAAGCCGCGGCGAGGTGAGTTCCAGGGCCCGGTTGTCGCGTCCGGCGCTCATGTGGCGGAGCCAGCGTTCGTACCAGTCGAGGAAGTCGGCGGCGGAGGAGACGTTGGGGCCCCAGTATCCGTCGCCGTTGCCTATGAGGACGCGGCCGGTGAGGGGGCCGGTCACCGCGATGACGCAGACGTCGGAGCAACCCATCTCGATGATGTGGAGGAAGAGATCACCTCCGTCGCCGCGTGGGTTTCTCCCGTCGAAGCCCCGGGGTGTCCCTGGTTCTCCGCGCGGATTCATGACCAGGAGGGAACATCGCTCCAGCGGCAGGAGGCCGTAGAACGGCGACGCCCCTGAGCCGCCGAGGTGGGTGAGGAACTGCCGGTAGGCGTCGGGCAGGGCGATGGCGTGCTCGGCCTCGAACGCGGCGAGGTGTGCTTCCGCCAGCTTCGGACCGAGGCGGAACCCGTGCTTCTCTTCTCCGAAGGAGTGACTGCGCAGGGGTTGGAAAGGGATCGCGGCCAGCTTGCGACGCAGGCGGGGTATGCGGGGATCCATCGTGCTCTTCTCTCGTGCACGTCAGCCTACCTACGGGTGGTCGTGGCCGGCCTGCCCGTCCGGGCACCGTCCTGTGCCCCGCCCGATGCACCCGGCGCCCGGCGCCCGTCCGCGCCCGGCGGATAGAGTCGGGGTGAGCGCAGGAGGTGGAACACACATGACCAAAGAGGGTTCTGACCCGCCCGAGGGCACGGCCGCTTCCGGCGAGGACGAGTCCTCCCCGGAGGCGGAGCTGCTCGGCCGGCGGATCGAGTACCTCTTCACCTACGTACAGCCACTGGGCCGGCGTTTCACGCTTCAGGAGGTCGTCGACGGGATCAAGGAAGCCGCGGGCCCCCATGACGCGAAGCTGTCCGTCGGCCGGCTGTGGGCCCTTGCCAAGGGCAAGGCGCCCAATCCGACGGTGGGAACGCTTCGGGTCCTGGGTGACTTCTTCGGCGTCCCGCTCGCCTACTTCATCGACGACGAGGTCGAGGCCAGGGTGTCGGCGCAGCTCGCGCTGATCGCCGCGATGCGCGCCAACGACGTGCGTTCGGTGGCGCTGCGGGCGGCCGCGGTGGCGACGATGTCCACGCAGGGCATCGAGGCGGTGCGCTCCGTGATCGAACGGGCACGGCCCGTTCCGAGCGAGCCACCGACCGTCTGACCTGTGCGTTGCCTGTGTAGAGTCTGGCGCCGGAGATCGTGGGCGGCCGTGCGGGGCCCCGCGATCGCATGAACGGCGAGAGGGAACTCGGGGCGCATGGACCGCCGTGACTGGCGTGAACTGAGGACGCGGTACGAAACCCTGATCGGACGCTTCACCCTCTCTCACCCCTTCCAGGTCGACGAGCTCTGCTCGGCCATCGCCGCGGAGCGCGGCCGGCCCCTCTACCTGCTCCCGATGCCCGCCGTCATGCCCGCCGGTGCCGGGGTGTGCGGCATGTGGGTGTCGTTCGGCACCTCCGACCACGTCTACTACAACGTGGTGACGAGCCGTCCGCACCAGACGCACATCGTGTTGCACGAACTGGCCCACATCCTGCTCGACCACCGTGAACCGTCCGCGCCCGAGCCGGGGATGCTCGCGCAGCTCTTCCCCGACCTGGACCCGGCCATGGCCGCCCGGCTGCTGGGACGGACGCGGACGAAGGCCACGACGCGGCAGGAGCAGGAGGCCGAGTTGCTGGCCTCCGTGATGTGGCAGCACTTCAACGTCGCACCGGCGGCCGCCGCGTCGGCTCCCCCCGAAACGGCCGACACCCTCAACCGGGTGATCGGCGCCTTGTCCCGACGCACCACCCTGAGGCCCCGTTGAGGATTTTCGATCTCGTCGTCGTCCCGCCCCTGTGGCTGTTCGTGTGCTGGAAGGCGTCGGGGCTGCGCTCGGCGCCGCGACAGGACCGCCTCATGTGGCTGATGTGGGCGCTGTGGGCCGTCGCGTTCACCATCGGCGTGCCCGCGGTCCGCCGGGTCGTCGACGCGGCCGTGGGGGTTCCGAGCTTCACGAACCTGCCGGTCCACATGCTGTCGCTGTGCGCGATGGGGGCGCTGTTCGAGTTCATCCGCGAGGCGACCGGGGCCCGGGGGCACCGGCTCTCGGGGCTGCGCTGGGTCCTGCTGGGTCTGGCGGAGGCCGGGCTGATCTGCACCTTCGCCGCGAGTCCGCTCCCTGACGGTGAGACGGACCTGGTGACCGTGACCGGGTCGCCGATGATCACCGCGTACTGGATGATCTTCCTCGGGTACATCCTGTACGGGGTGCTCAGCGCGATCCGGCTGTGCTGGCGGTACGGGCGGCACGCCGCGCCCGGCCCGACCCGGACGGCGATGCGGCTGCTGGGACTGGCCAGCTCCTTCGGGGTGCTGTACGTCGCCCACCGGCTCGCTCACCTGGTGGCCGGGCTCACCGGGCGGAGCCTGACCGGCGCTCCCGGGGTGGTCGTCACCACGCAGGTCCTCCTGGCGTGCACCCTGCTGCTGCTCGTGGCCAGTGTCAGTTGGCCGTTCCTCGCCGGGTGCGCGACGCGGGCCCGGTTGCGCCGGCAGGTGAGGGCCATCCGTCCGTTGTGGCGGCTCCTGACGGAGTCGACGCCGGAGGTGGTCCTTCCGCTGCCCGAGGGTCTGCACAAGGACATCGACATGGTCCGCTACCGGTGCGTCATCGAGATCCGCGACAGTGCCCTCGCCCTGTCCGGTCACGTCTCGCGGGAGCAACTCGAAGCCGTACGGCGCGCCTTGGCGGCATCGGGGCTCCGCGGTGCCGAGCGGGACGCGACGGCCGAGGCGGCCGTCCTACTGTACGCGGCGCGGGCCGAACGCGCCGGTGAGCCGCCCCGGTTCCCCGAGCAGGCCGTGGTGCGGGAGGGCGGCGACCTCGACACCGACGCCGCGTGGCTGCGGAAGGTCGCGGCGGCCGTCCGCTCGTCCGCGGCGGAAGCGGCCGTCGCTCGGCTGCGCGCGGACGCGGACGCCGCGGTCCTCGCGGCCGAATGACGGCGGCGCCGGTCTCCAGGACCGAAGTCCTGGAGACCGGCGCCTTGTTCACGCTCCGGCCGGTGTGGCGCGGGCGGGTGTCAGCCGTTCCAGGTGCCCGTGATGGCGTGCGCGCCGGGGGCCGCGGGCAGTCCCTGGAGGGGGACGGTGCCGGTGGTGGCCCAGGTGCGGTCGGCGTGCCGGACGGTGTGGAGGAGCTTGCCGTCGGCGGTGGTGACGGTCACGACGACCTCGCCGTCGACGGTGGCGGTGGCGACGGACTTGGCGGTGACCGTGCCGAGGATGCTCTTGATCTCGGTCAGCGGGGACCAGGTGCCGTTGAAGTTGCGGATCGCGTGGTACTGGCGGGCGCCGTTGTCGGTGGCGATGACGATGTGCGTCTCGTCCCCGGAACCGGTCATGCTGACCGAGGTGATCGGACCGGTCGGGCCGGCGGCGTCTGCGACGTTGCCCCAGCCGAGCCAGTTGCCGTTCGACTGACGGATGGTGTGGTAGGCCTTGCCGCCGCTGATGGTGGTGACCTGGAGCTCACCGCGGACCACGGCGGTGGCCGCGGCCGTCACGTTGGCGACCTTCCCGGAGGTGATGTCCTTGAACGGCGTCCAGTGACCGGTCGCGTTGCGGACGGTGTGGAAGGCCTTGCCGTCGGCGACCGCGACGACGTGCAGGTCGTAGCCGACGTTCGAGGCGGTGACGCCGGTCAGGTTGCCCAGGGCGTTGGCCGCGCCGAAGACGTCGCCGAAGGTGCCCCAGGTGCCGTCCTGCTTGCGGATCGTGTGGAAGAGCCCGCCGGCGGTCGTGACGGCCAGGACGTGGCTGTCACCGTTCATCCCGACGACCGCCGTGCCGCGGATCGCGCCGATGCTGCCGGCGCCCTGCGTCTGAACGTCCTTGAAGCCGGTCCAGGAACCGTCCGCCAGCCGGATGCCCTGGTAGAGGCTGCTGCCCGACTGGACCAGGGCCTGCGTGCGCCAGCCCGGAGACAGCGCACGGACCCGCTGGATCCAGTCGCCCTGATCGTCGACACGCGTGCTGAACGCGCCGGACCGAGTCTCGTTGCTGCCCAGGCAACCACCCTCGAAGCCGCGGCTGACCACGCCGACGAGGGTCGGCTTGTCGGCCATCATGCGCAGCGTCGACGCACCCGCGTCGCCCTTGCAGACGGTCGCGTCGGCCGGGGTCTTCGCGGTCAGGTCGAAGCCGGTGGCGGCGGTCGCTCCGACACTGAAGGCGGCGCTGTGCCGGCTGACGGGGCCCCAGCCGTCCTTGGTACGGCCGTAGCCGACGACGTCGAACGCCTCACCGGTCGTGGGGGCGGCCGAGGAGACGAAGACGGGCGTGATGCCCGTGGCCGGGTTCGCGAGGCGCACCATGACCAGGTCGCGGTCCGGGTGCGGAACCAGCTGGGTGGCGTCGGTGGTGAAGCCGGTGCCCGACATGATCCAGGCCTTGCCGACGGAGACCTTGGTCTTCTCCTTCGGCGTCCCTGCCTCGACGGTGTTGCTCTCGGCGGGCTTGTCGGCGAAGCAGCTCTTGGCGGTGATCACCCAGTACGGGTCCACGAGCGCGCCGGAGCAGCGCTTGGTGTCGCCGATCTCCAGCTTGGCGTTGAACTTGAGCACCTCGTCGTTGAGGGGCTGACCGGCCATCCGCGCGCCGGAGGAACCGGTGATGCGCATCTCGAGCAGGACGGCCTGCTTGGGGTCGACGGGGTCGGCCTCGCCGAAGCCCTTGGAGGTGTCCTCGGGAATGCTCAGGGTGCTGGTGGTTCCGCCGATGGAGACGCTGGCGTTGATGTCCCGGTCGACGGTCTCGATCCGGTACGCCCGCGGGATGTTGACGGCCAGGTAGCCGGTGTTGTGGGCCTTGAAGCAGATCCTGGAGTCGCTCGTCTTCAGGTTCCGCGCCCAGACCATGATCTGGTACGGCTCGGAGCAGCTGGTGTGGTCGATGTTCCCGTCACCGGCGATGAGGCTGGCGCCGGTGGCTGCCAGGATCTCGTCGCCGTACGGGTACGTCCCGTCCTCGACGGCGAAGGGAGCGCCGGCGTTCGCGGGCACTGCCTCGACCGACGACGCGGTCTGCGCGGGTGCCCCCAGTACGACGGCCGTGGTGGCGGTGGCAGCAGCCACCCATCTACGAGTGCGCAAGGCGATGACTTCACTTTCCTGAAACCAGTCTCACCACGTGTACGTGAAGGCGAGACGAACCCGACACTTCCGGGTCACGACAACTTGCAGTCCGCTCCGTTGCGGACTGACAGAACCGGCCTGGGGAGCCGCGCCGCAGCATAGCCAGGATTTTCATTGAAGTGAATCTCAAGCCGAACGGGCGGAATCGGAACGCCATACTCCGCTTCCGTGGGGCCAAGGGCCGGGCCGAGGGGGGAGCCGAGGGAGACAACTCCCCCGCGGTGTGCGACCCTTGGCCCTCGCCCCGTGCTGCTGGTGCACCACGGGGCGCTGGGGGGCCGGAGTATCCGGATCTCAGCCTGTCGCCGCTCCGCCTGGGAAGCGTCATCGAGCGGCCCGCAGGCCTCCGCGGTCGCGCGCAGGAACACCGACGTCCACAGGACCCACCGTCGTGGCTCCTGGACCGTCCCGTGCGCGCAGGACCGCGGCTTCGTACACCCGAGGGGAAGATTTCGTGCGTCTGAAAACACCACAGCGGTCCAGCGGCAGAGGGAGGAGAGCCCTGTCCGGGCCCGGCCTGCTCGGCCGAGGCCTGCTGCCCATCGCGCTGGTCGCAGGGCTCGTCTCCGCCACACCCGCGGCCGCCGAAGGCCCCGTCGCCCCGCCCCTCACCGCACGTCAGCAGGTCGTACAGCTGTGGCAGAACGGCGGCCCGGCCGTGAAGTCCGCGTCCGGGGCGGCGCTCGTCGGCGATGACGAGCAGATCCGCAAGTACCTGGCCGAGGGCCAGAAGGTGGCCGAGCAGCTCGACCTGCGCGAGGCCGCGCTCAAGCTCGTCACCGAAGCGGGCGCCGGCGTCAGCGAGGCCGCCGCCAAGGCCCTCGAGGGCACCCCCGAAGAACTCGCCACCTTCATGAGGACCGGCTGGCAGCAGCCGCTCGCCGACGACCAGCGCGTCGAAGCCGCGCGCGCCGTCGAGTCGGGCGGCCCTGGCGTCCGCGAGGTCGGCAACGCGGCGATGCGCGGCTCGATCGACGACATCCGCGCGTTCCTGACCGAGGGCCAGTACAAGCAGCGCGACGACGACGCCCGCGTCCGGGTCGCCCAGATCGAGCTCACCGGTGGGCCCGCCACCAAGCGCGCCGCCGGCGAGGCGCTCCGCGCGGGCATCGCGGAGATCCGCGAGTTCCTCATGTACGGGCAGCACATCACCCACGCCCAGGATCGCGAACTCGCCACCATCCAGGACCTGGAAGCGCAGACCAAGGACGCCGGCATCGCGGCCGCGAAGGCCAAACAGACCGCGCAGGAAGAATCCGAGAAGGCCAAGACGGCCGCCAGGCTCGCCAAGCTGGAGACCGCCAAGGCCGCCGCCGAGTCCGCGCTCGCCAAGACCGACGCGGTCCGCGCCAAGGACGCCGCCCGCCGCGCCGCCGAATCCAGTCGCCGCGCCGCCTCCGCCGCCCGCACCGCCATCACGGCCGCGAGGGCCGCCAACGCCGCCGCTCAAGCGGCCGCCATGGCCGCCGACAACGCCGCCGGAGCCGCCCTCCAGGCGTCGAAGGCGACGACCCGCGCCTGGGAGGCGGCCGGCTCCGCGGAGGACCACGAGCAGGCAGCGGCCTACGCCGACGAGGCCGCCGCCGTCGCCTCCCGGATCGCCGACTCCACCGACGCGGTGAAGGAGACCGCGCGACAGCTGCAGCTCGTCATGCAGGCGACGTACGACGCCATCAAGGACATGCACCTCTCGGCGGACGAGGCCATGCAGTCCGCGAAGTGGGCCAAGGAGTCCGGCGTCGAGTACGGCGCCGCCCAGGCCGCCGCCGCCGCCACCCGCCGCCACGCCGCCGAGGCCAAGCGCGCGGCCGACGCCGCCGTGGCGTACGCCGCCGACGCGGCCAACGCCGCCGGTGACGCCGCCGCCGCGGCCCGTTCCGCCGCCGGCCATGCCCGCAAGGCGGCCGCGGCCGCACGCGCGGCCGCCGGGCACGCCGGCGACGCGCAGGAAGCCGCGAACCGGGCGAAGACCGCCGCGGCGGGAGCACTCACGGCCGCCCAGACCGCCGAAGCCGCCGTCAAGCAGGCCGAGACCGTGCAGGTGACGGCCCGCAAGACCGAGGCCGAAGAGATCGCCGCCCGCACGCGCACCCTGGTCAACGAAGCCAGGGACGCGTCGGAGATCTACAACGAGGCGAAGGCCGAGATCGTCCGCGTCTCCCAGCAGGCCGTCAAGCTCGACATCGACTTCATGCAGCTCGCCGACCAGGCCCGCCAGCCCGGCGCGAACCCCGCTCTCATCGCCACCACCGGCCGCAAGATGGCCCTGATCGCGATGCAGACCCGTGGCCCCTGGAGCCGCGCCGCCGCCGAGGCAGCCCTCGCCGGCGACGACGCCACCGTCGTGGCGTACGCGAGCACCGGCTGGAAGTCGGCCGACGCGCAGGACGAGCGCGAGCTGGTCAACAACCTCGCCCAGACCGGCGCCTACGAAGACCTGCGCAAGGCCGCGGTCACCGCCCTGGCCGGCACGCCCGCCCAGGTCCACACCTTCCTGACCACCGGCCAGTACCAGGCAGCGGCCGCCGACAACCGCATCGCGGTGTCCCGCATCGCCGAAGCCGGCGGCACGGGCGTCAAGGAGGAGGCCAAGAAGGCCCTCGACAACCCCGACCCCAAGGCCCTGGACACCTTCCTCACCAGCGGCCAGCACCAGGCACGGCTCGAAGACGACCGCGTCAAGGTCTCGGCCCACGCCGAAGGCGGCACCCCCGAGGTCAAGGCGGCGGCCGAAGCCGCGCTCGCCAGCCCCGACACGAACCTGCGCACCTTCCTCGAGTCCGGCCTCTACCGCGCGCAGCGCCGCGACCAGCTGAACGCCGCGCACGTCGCGCAGGTCAAGGCCATCATCGCGGGCGCCAGCCAGATCGCCGCCCGCGCGTACGAGGACGCCTACCACGCGGCCGAGAGCGCGGCCCTCGCCCAGGGCTACGCCGACCAGGCGAGGGAGCACGCCAACACGGCGGCCGCCTACGCCAACACGGCCGCCGGCTGGGCCGACCAGGCCGCCCAGTCCGCCACGAGCGCCCGCAACTCCGCCAACGCCGCCGCGGCCTCCGCGTCCACCGCCCGCGCCGCCGAGAAGCGGGCCGCCGACGCCGTTCGCCGCGCCGACAACTCGGTCACGGCCGCCGGCGCCAGCTTCAAGGCCGCCCTCGGATACGCCGAGGACGCCTTCCGGGCCGCCGAAGAAGCCCGGATCTCCGCCGTCAACGCCGGCGCCAGCAGCGAAAGCGCGCAGGTCACCCATAACGAGACCATCGACCGCTACATGCGGGACCAGTACCAGAAGGCGGTACAGGAGAAGCTGCGCGCGGAGGCGGAGCAGAAGCGCAAGCTCATCAAGCTCGGCTTCGGCATCGTGAACTTCCTCCTCACCAAGCAGCTCCCCGCGGACACTCCCCTCGGCGTCCGACTGGACGCCATCCACTTCGGCCTCGACATCCTCGGCATGGTCCCGGTCTTCGGCGAGGTCGCCGACGGACTCAACTGCGGCATGTACGCGATGGAAGGAACCGTCGAGTACTTCCACCCCATCGGCCGCGAAGGGGCGTGGCTCGACGCGGGACTCGCCTGCGCCTCCATGATTCCGATCGGCGGCTGGGCCACCACCCCCTTCAAGTTCGCCCGGTACGCGGAGAAGTACGGCCCCGACGCGAAGAAGCTCTTCGACGACTTCTCCAACCTCCTCAAGAAGGCGCCCAGCTGCCCGGGGATGAAGAACAGCTTCCCGGCCGGCACCCGCGTCCTCATGGGCGACCGGACCACGAAGCCCATCGAGCAGATCCGTGTCGGTGACACGGTCCAGGCCGCCGACCCGGTCACCGGCGCGTCCGGCCCCCGTCGCGTCGAGGCCACCGTCTACACCCCCGACGACCGCGACTTCACCGACATCACCCTGAGCGCCGCTCGCGGTGAGGGCAAGGTCACCGCCACCGACCACCACCCCTTCTGGTCCGAGAAGACCAGGACGTGGACCGACGCGGCCGACCTGAACGCGGGCGACACCCTCCGCACGGCCACCGGCGACATCGTTCAGGTGGAGAAGGTCCACCGGTGGAAGACCCTCCAGCCGGCCTACAACCTCTCCGTCAACGACCTGCACACGTACTTCGTGCTGGCGGGTGCGACTTCGGTCCTGGTCCACAACACCACGCCCTGCCCCAACCTCTTCGACATCCACGTGGAAGCGGACGGCAAGCTGTACAACGGGTGGCAGCATGTTCTGGCGCGGCACATCAAGGGGAGCCCCGAAAATACGAAGGAGAAGACCTTCTTCCATCTCGAAGGACGGGACGGCCCCCTTTCACAGGGGGATCTCGACGACATCGCCGAGTTGATCAGAGAGACCGTCGAGGACGGAATATCCTTCCCCAACACGGGGGTGAACCCGGACGGTTCGCTGCGGGACGGGACCAAGTATCAACTCGACTTCGGAGACGAAGTCATCGGCAGGAATCACGATGGCGTCGACCTCCATCACATCGAAGTGATCGTTGCCCCTGACGGCACACTCCGTACCGCATATCCGATCCTTTCGCGCCACTACAGGGGCTGAGATGACCGCATCACAGGAAATGGAATGGGTCCTGGCCGGGGCCGGGTGGGCCAGGTGGCGCTGGTCGCTGGAGGGTGAGACGCACCAGTTCGGCGTCTCGTACACCGGCCAAGCGCTCGAGACCCTCCTGGACGCCACGGCCGACCTGCGGCTGGGGGCCCGCTTCACCTACGCGACGCTGGAGTCCGAGCCCGAAGGCTGGCGCGTGTTCTTCGCGGCCGCCGGCGAGGAAGTCTTCGTCCAGGTCGTCCAGTACCCGTACATGCAGGACGAGTTCCGCTGGAACGACGCCGTCCTGCTGTGGGCCAAACGGATCGACATGCGGAGTTTCATCGAAGCGGTGCGCGGCATGATGGACGATCTCCTGGCCAAGCACGGTCGAGACGGCTATGCGCGCGAATTCGGAAAGCCCTTCCCGGCCGACCAGTACGAGCGGCTGACCGGAGAAGGGGGCCATAGGGAGAGCTAAAAGCTGTCCCGGAAACAATCTCCGAGCCACATACCGGGGTAGCCGCCGTCGGCATGACCGCAAGGGTCATGCCGACGGCGGCTTGTTTCCGCCGCGACCGCCGCTGACGTCTCCGCGGCTCACGCCTCGCGGTACAGGGCGGTCAGCAGTTCGATCACGCTCTGGGCAGCCGGGTGGGGGTCGTCGCGCCACCAGGCCAGTCGTACCGCGACCGGCTCGGCGTCGCGCACCGGGCGGTAGACCACGCCGGGGCGGCGGTACTGGCTGGCGGTGGCCTCCGCGCTCATGCCCATGCGCCGGCCGGTGGAGATCGCGGTGAGCCAGTCGTCCACGTCGTACGTCTCCTCGGTCGCGGGGCGCGAGTCCGGCGGCCACAGCTCCGGGGTCGTGGTGCCGGTGCGCCGGTCGATCAGCAGGGTGTGGCCGCTCAGGTCCGCCAGACGCAGCGACCGGCGCCTGGCCAGCGGGTCGTCGGCGGCCATCGCGCACAGCCGCCGTTCGAGTCCCACGATCGCCGAGTCGAAGCGGCGGTCCTCCAGCGGTCTGCGGAGCACGGCCAGATCGCACGAGCCCTCCGCGAGTCCGGCGGTCGCGGAGTTGACCCGGACCATGTGCAGTTCGGTCCCCGGGTGCGCCGCGGCCCACCGACGCTGGAAGGCCGGGGTGTGGCGGCCGAGGGCCGACCACGCGTAGCCGATCCGCAGGACGTGCCGGCCCGCCGTCGCCTCCCGTACCAGCTCGTCCGCCGCCGCGAGGACCCGCCGCGCGTGTGTCACCACGCGCACCCCGGCGCCCGTCGGGGCCACCGACCGGGACGTGCGCCGCAACAGCCGTACGCCGAGCGCCCGTTCCAGCGACGCCAGGGTCCGGGAGACGGCCGCCTGCGAGACGCCGAGCGCCAGCGCGGCGTCCGTGAAGGTGCCCTCGTCGACGATCGCGACGAGACAGCGCAGCTGCCGCAGTTCCACATCCATGACTCAAGCGTATAGATCGGTTGCGTACATGCATTATGTGCAAGGACCGCCGGGCGCCACCATCGGCGCATGCAGACAGCCCCGGCCGGACCCGCTCCGGCGACACGCAGCGAGCCGACCCACCACCGCACCTCACCGGCCGGTGTGGCCGCGATGCTCGGCAGCGGCCTGTCGAACCAGATCGGCGCCGCGACCGGCTCCCTCGCCTTCCCCGTTCTCGGCCCCGTGGGGGTCGTCGCGGTCCGCCAGTACGTCGCCGCGGCGGTCCTGCTGGCCGTCGGCCGGCCCGCGTTGCGGAGCTTCACCTGGCAGCAGTGGCGGCCGGTCATCCTGCTGGCGGTCGTCTTCGGCACGATGAACCTGTCCCTGTACACCGCCATCGACCGCGTCGGCCTCGGGCTCGCCGTCACCCTCGAGTTCCTCGGCCCGCTCGCCATCGCCCTGGCCGCGACCCGCCGCCGGGTCGACGCGGTGTGCGCCCTGATAGCGGCGGCCGGTGTCGTCACCCTCATGCGCCCGCAGCCCTCCACCGACTACGTCGGGATGGGCTTCGGCCTGCTCGGGGCCGTCTGCTGGGCCTCGTACATCCTGCTCAACCGGACGGTCGGCAGCCGCGTCCCCGGTGCGCAGGGCGCCGCGGCCGCCGCGCTGCTGTCGGCGCTGACGTTCCTGCCGGTCGGGCTGTACGTCGTGCTGCGTCACCCGCCGACCGTCGCGTCCCTCGGGTACGCGGTCGCCGCGGGTGTCCTCGCCTCGGCCGTGCCGTACCTGGTGGACCTCTTCACGCTGCGCCACGTTCCGGCCGCCGCCTTCGGCCTGTTCATGAGCGTCAACCCCGTGCTCGCGGCCCTGGTCGGCTGGCTCGGCCTCGGACAGGGCCTCGGCTGGATCGAGGGGGCGGCCATCGGAGCCGTCGTGGGCGCGAACGTCCTCAGCATCCTCACCGCGCGCCGCTGACTCCAGGGGAAGCCGGCGGGGCGGGCGGGTGCGTCGGTGTGGCGGTCCGGCGTAGGGCCTCATAGGCTGGCCGGATGCGTCACCACGATCTTGTCGTCATCGGTGCGGGATCCGGCAATGCCGTCATGGACGAATCGTTCGCCGATCTGGACGTGGCCATCGTCGAGGAGCGCTGGTTCGGCGGCACCTGCCTCAACTCCGGTTGCATCCCGAGCAAGATGCTCGCGTACACCGCGCAGGTCGCCCGGACCGTCCGGGAAGCCGGGGCGTACGACGTGGACGCCGAGTTGAGGGCGGTGCGCTGGCGCCAGGTGCGTGACCGGGTCTTCGAGCGGCTGGACGCGCAACGAGACAGTGGCCGCCGGGCTCGTGTCCAGCAGGACTCGGTCACCGTGTACGAGGGCAGGGCCCGGTTCACCGGGCCCAAGAGCCTCCGGATCGACCGTGCGGACGGGGCCGTCGACATCAGTGCCGCCCAGATCGTCATCGCGGCGGGCGGCAGGCCCGCGATCCCCGGACCGGTGGCGGAGTCGGGCCTGCCGTACGAGACGTCCGACACCGTCATGCGGATCGACGCCCCGCCCCGGCACCTGGCGATCCTCGGGGGCGGCTACATCGCCGCGGAACTGGCCGAGGTGTTCGCCGCGGCGGGCAGCTCCGTCACCGTCGTGGAGAAGGAGGAGCGCCTGCTCGGCCCCCAGGACGAGACGGTCGCGGAGCGGTTCACCGAACTGGTCCGCTCCCGCTACGACCTGCGGCTCGGCCGCGAGCTCACGGCCCTCGACGGCAGCCCGGGGGCGCTCCGGCTGACCCTGGACGACGGATCGACGGTCGAGGCGGACATGCTGCTCGTCGCGGTGGGCCGGGTCCCGAACAGCGACCGGCTGAACCTGGACGCGGCCGGGGTCGCCACCCACGACGACGGCCGGGTGCGCGTCGACCGGCACCAGCGGACCACCGCGGACGGTGTGTTCGCCCTGGGGGACATCTGCTCACCGGTGCCCCTCAAGCACGTGGCCAACCGTGAGGCGGCGGTCGTCGCGCACAACCTCCGTCATCCTGACGACCTCGTCGCCGCCGACCACGGCGTGGTGCCGGCGGCGGTCTTCACCCAGCCCCAGATCGCCTCGGTCGGCGCCACCGAGCAGGAGTGCCGTGACAGGGGGCTGGACTACCGGGTGGGCACCGCCGGTTACGGCGACGTCGCCTACGGCTGGGCGATGGAGGACACCACGGGGTTCTGCAAGGTGCTCGCCGAGCCCGGCACCGGGCGTCTCCTCGGCGCCCATGTGATGGGAGCCGAGGCTTCGACGCTCATCCAGCCTCTCGTCCTGGCCATGACACTCGACATCGACGCCACCACGCTCGCCAAGTCCCCGTACTGGATCCACCCCGCGCTCACCGAAGTCGTGGAGAACGCCCTCCTCGACCTCGACCTGTGACGAGCAGCCGACCGACGGGGCCGCCGGGCCCTGCGGAACAGAGGGAGACGACGCCGTGACGGACCTGAGCCCCTTCACCGACGTGCACGACGGACCGATGTACGTGGTGACGGCGGCGGCCCGCGGCGAGGTCGCGGGATGCCTCGTGGGCTTCGCCTCGCAGTGCTCCATCGACCCGCCGCGGTTCACGGTGTGGCTGTCGGTCGCCAACCACACGTACCGCGTCGCGCGCGAGGCCGAACACCTCACCGTGCACCTGCTCCACCGGGACGAGCGGGCGCTGGCCGAACGGTTCGGCGAGGAGACGGGCGACCGGACGGACAAGTTCGCGGCCGTCGACTGGCGGCCGGGCGTGGCGGGCAGTCCGATCCTGGAGCGGCTGCGCACCTGGTTCACCGGCCGGATCGAGGGCCGCATCGAGGGCGGCGACCACGTCGGATTCCTCCTGGCACCCGTGGCGGTGTGCCCGCCGCACGAAGGACCACCGCCCGTACTGCTCCGCTACCGGGAACTGCGCGGCCTCGAACCGGGCCACCCGGCCTGAGACCACGGACCGGGTCCGTGGACCGGCGGGCTCGTCGCGAGTGGCTTCGGTCAGGCGGTGGGCGGGGCCAGGAAGACCCGTTCCAGCAGGGTGTACAGGCTCGCCCGGTCCTGCGCGCTGAGCCTGTCCAGGCCCTCGTGCGTGGCGTGCATCTTCGCGCGGATCGCGTCGGTGACGCGCTCGCCCTCGTCGGTGAGGATGACGTTCTTGACGCGCCGGTCGGAGGCACTCGCCTCGCGGCGTACGAGCCCTCGCTTCTCCAGCCGGTCGATGATGCCGGTCATGTTGGAGGCGTCGCAGGTCATCGTCTCGGCCAGCGCGCGCATGGCGGCGGGCCCCCGGCGCAGCACGGTCAGTGCCTTGCCCTGGCTCGCGGTGAGGTGCTCGCTCGCCGCCGCGACCGTGAAGTCGCCGTAGTAGACGCCGAGGGACACCGAGAACAGCTCCATGAGCTGGTCCGTGTCGACGCGGGGCGTTTCGGCGTGCGGAGGAGCTCCTGTCATGGAGACCACTCTAACCGCAAAAGCTTGACTATCTCAAGCAACTCCCTCTACGGTCCTCATTGCGTGAAGTTCTCAAGCATCAAGGTTGTCAAGTAATAGCCATGAGGAGCGTCCCCGTGACCGTCACCGCGTCCCCCGCCTCCCGCGCGGCCGAGATCCTGTCCCGCCCCGTCGCGCTGAACGGCCTGACCGTCCCGAACCGCATCGCGATGGCGCCGATGACGCGGATGTTCTCCCCCGGCGGCGTCCCCGGCGAGGACGTGCGGTCGTACTACGCCCGCCGCGCCGCCGCCGGCGTCGGCCTCATCGTCACCGAGGGGACCTACGTCGGCCACGACTCGGCCGGGCAGAGCGACCGCGTGCCGCGGTTCCACGGTGAGGAGCAGCTGGCGGGGTGGGCGAAGGTCGCCGAGGACGTGCACGCGGCGGGCGGCACGATCGTCCCGCAGCTGTGGCACATCGGCATGGTCCGCAAGCAGGGCCAGGCGCCCTACGCCGACGCCCCGGCCATGGGCCCCTCGGGCATCCGTCCCGACGGCACCGAGGGCACGGGCAAGGCGATGACCCTGAGCGACCTGGACGACGTCATCGGCGCCTTCGCCGAGGCCGCGGCGGCCGCCGAGCGCATCGGCTTCGACGGCGTCGAGCTGCACGGAGCCCACGGCTACCTCCTCGACCAGTTCCTGTGGGCGGGTACGAACCGCCGTACCGACGCGTACGGCGGCGACCCCGTGGCCCGCACGAAGTTCGTGGCCGAGGTCGTGGCCGCCGTACGCGCGAGCGTCTCCGCCGAGTTCCCGGTGATCTTCCGCTACTCGCAGTGGAAGCAGGACGCCTACGACGCGCGGCTCGCCGAGACCCCGGAGGAGCTGGACGCGATCCTGGCCCCGCTCGCCGCGGCCGGCGTCGACGTCTTCCACGCCTCCACCCGCCGCCACTGGATCCCCGAGTTCGAGGGCTCGAACCTGAACCTGGCGGGGTGGACCAAGAAGCTCACCGGCAAGCCGACCATCACCGTCGGCTCGGTCGGCCTCGACGGCGACTTCATCCACGCCTTCGCGGGCGAGGGCGCTCCGGTCCAGGGCATCGACGAGCTCCTCGACCGCCTGGAGCGCGACGAGTTCGACATGGTCGCCGTGGGCCGCGCGCTGCTGCAGGACCCTGAGTGGGCGGCGAAGGTCCTGGCGGGCCGGACCGACGAGCTGAAGGCGTACGACGCGGCCGCGGTCCAGACGCTGAGCTAGGGCGCGCCCCGAGTTCATCGGGCTGCCGCACTTGCCGTGGATTCCGTGTCGGTGCCGTCGGTGCCGTCGGTGCCGTCGGTGCCGTCGGTGCTGTCGATGTCGTCGGCGCCGTCGACGCCTTCGGTGCCGACCGGGCCGCGGGGAAGCAGCCGGTCCAGCCACTTCGGCAGCCACCAGTTGGTCCGGCCGAGGAGGGTCATGGTCGCCGGTACCAGCACCATGCGGACGACCGTGGCGTCGATGAAGATCGCGGTGGCCAGGCCGAGCCCGAACATCTTGGTGGAGGGGTCGTCGGCGACGACGAAGGACAGGAAGACCGCCACCATGATGAGGGCGGCCGAGGTGATGATCCGGGCGGTGCCCGAGACGCCGTCGACGATCGCCGTGCCGTTGTCGCCGGTGCGCAGGTACTCCTCGCGTACGCGGGAGAGCAGGAACACCTCGTAGTCCATCGACAGGCCGAACAGGATGGCGAAGAGGAACATCGGGATGAACGACACGATCGGAACAGTCGCTTCCAGCCCGATGAGTGCGCCTCCCCAGCCCCACTGGAAGACCGCGACCAGGATGCCGTAGGCAGCGCCGATGCTCAGCAGGTTCAGCAGTACCGCCTTGAGCGGTACGAGTACCGAGCGGAAGACCAGCGTCAGCAGCAGGAACGACATCGCCAGCACGGCGGCGACGAGCACCGGCAGGCGTTCGCTGGTCCGTCGGCCCACGTCGGACAGGCTCGCGGCGGCGCCGCCGACGTGCGCCCTGGCCGGGCCCTGCCCGACCGCCGTGGGCAGCACGTCGGTGCGCAGCCGGGCGATGGTGTCGGCCGTGGCCTCGTCCTGAGGGCTGGTGGTCGGGAACACCACGAGGGTCGCGATGCCGGTGGTCCGGTCGATGAGCGTCGGCGCGACGGACGCGATGCCCGGATCCGCCGCGACCGCCGCGACCAGTCGGTCCAGCACTGCCGGATCACCGGCGGGGTCCGCGGCGATGACGAGGGGACCGTTGATGCCGGGGCCGAACCCCTCGGCGACGAGGTCGTAGGCACGGCGCTCGGTACGGCTCTGCGGCAGTGAGCCGTCGTCGGGCAGCCCGACGCGCAGACCGAACACGGGCAGCGTCGCCGTCAGCAGCAGCCCCGCCGCGCCGACCGCGTACGGCACCGGGTGCCGGCTGACGTGTCCGATCCAGCGGCGCCACCCCGCGGCGGGAGCGGCGCCAGCCACCAGGTCCCGCCGCCGTGCGAGTCGGCCCGGCTTCCCGGTCCGCAGAGCCCGGCCGATCCGGCCGATCCGCCCGGCCCGGGCCAGGCGCGGGCCGGCGGCGCCGAGGAACGCCGGCAGCAGCGTCACGGACGCGATCACCATGGTCAGGACGACGATCGAGACGGCGAAGCCGCCCACCGTCATGAACGGCACGTTCGCGACCGCCAGGCCGAGGATCGACACCACGACGGTGCCACCGGCGAAGACCACCGGCCGCCCCGCCGTCGCCACCGCGCGCCCCGCCGCCTCGCGGGGATCGAGCCCGCGTGCGAGGTACTCCCGGTGCCTGGCGAGCACGAACAGCGCGTAGTCGATGCCCACTCCGAGCCCGACCATGCTGCCCAGGACCGGTGCGAAGGTGGGGACCTCCGTCACCCCCGCCAGGACCGTCATCGTGGCGATCCCGACGGTCAGCCCGAAGAGCGCCATGCCGATCGGCAGCGCGGCGGCGACCAGCGAACCGAACGCCAGGAACAGGATCGCGGCCGCGGCGAGGAGGCCGATCAGCTCGCTCGCGCCGCCGGCGGGCTCGGAGAAGGCGTAGAAGAGGTTCCCGCCCATCTCGATGCGCAGCGGCAGCTCGGGGCGCAGCCGGTCGCCGAGTTCGACGAGGGCGTCGAGGTCGTCGGCCGACAGCCGGCTCTGGTCGGGGTACTGCACCCGGACGACCGCGATCCGCCCGTCGGCCGAGACGAGGCCGCCGCGCACGGCGGTGTCCGCGCCCGCGTCGAGTGCCCCCGCCGGGTCGCTCGTGCCGAGCACGTGCGGCAGCCGCTCCAGCTCGGCCCGCAGGCGCGTGAGAGCGGCGCGCGGGCCGTCGTCGCCGTTGGTGTCGCCGTCGTTGCTGTCGCCGTCGTCGTCGAAGAACGTCGCACCGTCGTCGAGGGGCGTGACGACCACGTGGGCGGTCATCCCCTCCTGTCCGGTGCCCGCCCGCTCGATCAACTCCGCGGCCCGTCGGGAGTCCAGCCCCGGAGCGGTCATCGAGTCCGCTGTCCGCCCGCCGAAGGCGACGGCGGCGAGGACGGCGAGCGTGGTGGCGATCAACCATGCCGCGATCACCCGCCAGGGGTGCCGGGCGGCGCTTCCGCCCAGGCGCAACAGGGCTTTCGAGAGCATCGGGTCCTCCAACCACCTCGTCGGCCGTCCATGTACGGCCGCCGACACCGAGGTTCGTCGCCACGGCGCTTCGCGGCATCGGCTCGCGGGCCGCGGATGCGTCGTCCCCGGGGCGGAGTGACGACCCGTCCTTTCGGCCGATGCGCGAAACGCCACGGTCCCTAGGCTGGGAACCGTGCTCCGAGACGACCTGCGAACCCTGTGGACCGAACCCCGGCCGCCCGACGCGCCCGCCCGGGTATGGCGGGACGGGGCGCTGCTCGCCGCGGGCCTCGCCGGTGTGGTGCTGGAGGCCACCCTGCGGGAGGACGTCGTATGGCAGCCGGTGGCCGTGGTGTTCGCCGTAGGGCTGTGCCTGCTGCCCCTGTGGCGCCGGACCCGCCCGCTGGCGATGGTGACGCTGGCGTTCGGCTCGATGAGCCTGCTCGCGGTGGCCTCGGTCGTCGCCGCACTGCCCCAACCCGTCGGTCTGAACACCGCCGCGATCGTGCTCGTACTGGTGTACGCGCTGCCCCGGTGGGGATCGGGGCGCGAGATCGTGCTGGGCGGCGCGGTGATCCTCGCGACCGGCGCGCTGTGTTCCGTCACGGACGAGACCCCGGTCGTCGAGAACGTCGTGGGCCTCGTCTTCCTGCTGCTGCCCGGCGTGATCGGCGCGGCCGTGCGGTTCCGGGGGACCGCACGCGAGCGGCAGTTGGAGCAGGTGCGCTCCCGCGAGCGCGAGCAGCTCGCCCGGGAACTGCACGACACGGTGGCCCATCACGTGTCGGCCATGGTGATCATCGCCCAGGCGGGCCGTGTCCTCGCGGGCACCGACCCGTCCGCCGCCGTCCAGGCGCTGGAGGGCGTCGAGGAGGAAGGGGCGCGCACGCTGGAGGAGATGCGCGCCATGGTCGCCGCGCTGCGCGACCGCGGGGTCGGCGCCGAACTGGCGCCCCCGGCCGGAGTCGCGGATCTGGAACGCCTGGTACGCACCCCGGGCGGTCGCCTCAGGGTCGACCTGGGGCTCGACGGCGAACTGGACGCGCTGCCCCCGGCCGTGGACGCGGCCGTCTACCGGATCGTGCAGGAGTCGGTGACCAACGCGCTGCGCCATGCGGTCGACGCCACCGAGCTCGTCGTTCGGGTCGCCGCGGAACCGCACTCGGTACGGGTGAGCGTGCGCGACGACGGCCGGCGCACCGGCCGGGGTCGCGACGGATACGGACTTACCGGACTGCGCGAGCGCGCGGCCCTGCTCGGCGGCACACTACGAGCCGGCCCGGGTGCCGACCGGGGCTGGCACGTCGAAGCCGAACTGCCGAGAGCGAGGAACGAGAGCCTTGTCCATTCGCGTCCTCGTCGCTGACGACCAGACGATCATCCGCACCGGGTTGCGGATCATGCTGAACGCCCAGCCCGGCATCGAGGTGGTCGGCGAGGCCGCCGACGGGCGGGAAGCGGTGCGTCTGGCGCGTGAACTACGCCCCGACGTCTGCCTGTTCGACATCCGCATGCCGGTACTCGACGGGCTCGACGCCACCCGGCTGGTCGCCGGCCCTGGCGTCGCCGACCCGCTGGCCGTGGTCGTCATCACCACGTTCGACCTCGACGAGTACGTCTACGGCGCGCTGCGGGCCGGCGCCCGCGGATTCCTCCTCAAGGACACCGGACCGGACCTTCTGGCGCAGGCCGTGCGGTCGGCGGCCGACGGTGAGGCGCTCATCGCGCCCAGCGTCACCGTCCGACTGCTCCAGGCCTTCGCGGACCTGCCCGCCGGGCGGCCCGTGACCCAGCCGGTCTCCCCCGTCACCGCCCGCGAGGAGCAGGTGCTCCTCGCCGTCGCTCGCGGGCTTACCAACACCGAGATCGCCGACGCGCTGCACATCAGCCTCAGCACGGTGAAGACGCACCTGGCGAGCCTGATGGCCAAACTCGGCGCCCGCAACCGCGTCGAGATCGCGATGTGGGCCTACGAAACCCGCCGCATCCTCCCTGCGACCTGAACCGGGCACAGCGATACGCACGGATCCGACGCACAGGGCCTGGGAAGCGACGGCCAGTAGGAGCCCTCCATGTGGAGGACGTGCCCGCGAGTCCGAAGACCTGCCCGTTGCCCGTGCGCCGACACCCATGGCGCGCGGAACAGCCCTGCCGCGACTCGCGAAGGAGAGTTGACGTGGCCGATCCCACCGTCACCAGCCCTGCCCGCCCGCTCAAGACGCCGGACGACTCCCGGGTCGTCCTCGCGCACATCATGAGCGAGCACGACACCAACCTCTACGGCACCATCCACGGCGGCGTGATGATGAAGCTCATCGACGACGCGGCCGCGGCCGCCGCCGGACGGCACGCCGACGGTCCGGCCGTGACGGTCTCCGTCGACCGCATGACGTTCCTCGCCCCCGTGCGGGCGGGAGATCTGCTCAGCGTCGAGGCCGGGCTCGAACGCGCCGGGCGGACCTCGATGACCGTCGGCGTGCGGGTCACCGCCGAACGCTGGAACCACTCCGGCCCCGCCACCGAGGTCGCCACCGCGTTCCTCACCTTCGTCGCCGTCGACGCCGAGGGCAGCCCGCGCCCCGTACCCGCACTCGACACGTCATCGGCCGGCATCTCCTGACGGACAGGGCCTTCTACGGCTCCGACGGATGGCTCCGACGCCGTCAGCCCTGACCGGCAGGGCGCAGTTCGCGTTCGAGGGCGGTCAGGGCGAACGCGTGCGCGGAGGCGTGCTGCCAGCGGGACCGTCCGAACATCACGTCTTCGGAGAGCCCGCTCAGCATGGCGACGGCGCGGATGGTGAACTCGGTGAGGTCCACGTCGGCGAAGTGGCCCAGGTCACGTCCCTCACGGAGGATCGCCGCCAGGCGCGCGTCCCAGCCGTCCAGCAGCTCGGTGAGGACGGCTCGACCCGCGTCGTCGTGGCGCTGGGCCAGCACCTGCGTCCACAGGGCGTAGCGTTCGTCGCCCTGGTGGCGTGGCAGGTAGAAGCGGACGAACAGGTCCAGCTTCTCGGCTGGGGAAGCGGCCTGGTCGACGGCCTGCTGGAACCGGTCCCAGAGGTCCCTCTGGCTCCATGCGAGGACTTCGAGCAGGAGCCGGTCCTTCTTTCCGAAGTGGTAGAGGATGTGCCCGGTGCTCATGCCGGCCCGTTCGGCGATGTCCGACATCCGCAGGCCGGCCGTCCCCTTCTCGGCGATGAGGCTGATGGCGGCGCGCATGGCCCGCCCCCGGGCCTCGTCCCCGCTCGGCTGGCGTTTCCTGTCGGGCGGGAGCCGAGGCGCGGGGCGCGCGGGGGCGCCGCTCGTCGGCCCGGCCGCGTCCGTCGACGGGTGAAGAGGGTCGGGCAGTGCGGGCCCGGTCTCTGAGGTGGCCATGAGTTCGCTTTCAGCAGTCCCGGAGGTGCAGGGCCTCAGTCTAGGACCAGGAATCTAGATTTCTAATCTAGACTGACAATCTAGTCAGTGCGAGAGTGGGGTGTGCTCACCTGCACTGAGGCCAGCGGCCCACCTGCCCCACCCACCCCCAGGAGACCCCCATGACGAGCGGCTTCGATGTCGTCGAGACCTGTATCGCCGATCTGCGCGCAGCGCTGGAGAAGGGCGAGACGACCGCGGTAGGGCTGCTCGACGCCTACCTCGCGCGGATCGACGCCTACGACCGCCCCGGAACGGCCACCGCCCTGAACGCGATGGTCGTGATGAACCCGCACGCCCGGGCGGAGGCGGAGGCCTCCGACGCCCGCCGCGCCCGCGGCGAGACCCTGGGCCCGCTGGACGGCATCCCGTACACCGCGAAGGACAGCTACCTCGCGAAGGGGCTCACGGCCGCGTCCGGCTCCCCGGCCTTCGAGCACCTCGTCGCCCAGCACGACGCCTTCGCCATCGAGCGGCTGCGCGCCGGCGGCGCGGTCCTCATCGGCCTGACGAACATGCCGCCGATGGCGAACGGCGGCATGCAGCGCGGTGTGTACGGGCGTGCGGAGAGCCCGTACAGCGCCGACTGGCTCACCAGCGCCTACGGCTCTGGCTCCTCCAACGGCTCCGGTACGGCGACGGCGGCGTCCTTCGGCGCGTTCGGCCTCGGCGAGGAGACCTGGTCCTCGGGCCGCGCCCCCGCCTCGAACAACGCCCTGTGCGCCTACACCCCCAGCCGCGGCGTGATCTCGGTCCGCGGCAACTGGCCCCTCGTACCGACCATGGACGTCGTCGTCCCGCACACCCGCACCATGGCCGACCTGCTCGAACTGCTCGACGTCATCGTCGCCGACGACCCGCACACGCGCGGGGACCTGTGGCGCGCGCAGCCGTGGGTGGCGCTGCCCTCGCCCTCGCGGGTGCGCCCCGCCTCCTACCCGGCCCTGGCACCCGCCGACGCCGGCGCCGCCTCCGACGCGCTCGCCGGCAAGCGGGTCGGCGTGCCCCGGATGTACATCAACGCCGACCCCGACGCCGGAACGAACCCCGAAGGAGGCATCGGCGGCCAGACCGGGCAGCGCATCGACACGCGGCCCTCGGTGATCGCCCTGTGGGAAGCGGCCCGCCGCGACCTGGAGGCCGCCGGCGCCGAGGTCGTCGAGGTCGACTTCCCCGTGGTCACCAACTACGAGTCCGACCGCCCCGGGGCGCCCTCGCTGCTCACCCGCGGCCTGGTCAGCCGCGAGTACCTCACCTTCGAGATCGAGGACCTGTCCGCCTGGGCCTGGGACGACTTCCTGCGCGCCAACGGCGACCCGGCGCTCTCCACCCTGGCGGACGTCGACGGCGACCGCATCTGGCCCAAGCAGGAGGGAGAGCTGCCCGACCGTTACGACGGCTTCGACGACACGATCGGCGACTACCCCCGCTTCGTGCGCGAGCGCCCGTACGCGTCGCTTGCCGACATGCCGCTCCTTGAGCAGGGGCTGCGCGGGCTCGAGGAGACGCGCCGCGTCGACCTGGAGGTGTGGATGGACGGGCTGGGCCTGGACGCGGTGGTCTTCCCCGCGGTGGCCGACGTGGGCCCTGCCGACATGGACGTCAACGAGGCGTCCGCCGATCTCGGCTGGCGCAACGGCGTCTGGGTCGCCAACGGCAACCTGGTCCCCCGGCACCTCGGCATCCCGACGGTGACCGTGCCCATGGGCACCATGCCGGACACCGCCATGCCCGTCGGGCTGACCTTCGCGGGCCGCGCGTACGACGACAACGCCCTGCTGACCCTCGCGGCGGCCTTCGAGAAGACCGGCAGCCGGCGCACGGTCCCGCCGCGCACGCCGCGCCTGTCCGCGGAGTGACCTGACGGAGGTCTCTCGCCCCGGCCCGGGGGGCCCGGGGCGAACTGTCCGTACCCACATCCGTCACATCGACGCGGGGGCGGAGCGGTGGCGCTCCGGCCCGCCGGAGTCAAGATCGGCCTGTGGTAATTTGCCCGAGCCAGTCGTACCCCTGCACATATCCACACGATATGGGCGCGGGTCAGGGAATCCGGTGGGAATCCGGAGCTGACGCGCAGCGGTGAGGGTGACGGGCGGAGCATCGGCCACTGGGTCCCGAGGGGCCCGGGAAGGCGCTCCGTCCGGATGACCCCGAGTCCGAAGACCTGCTGGCGGCCCGGGCGGCACATGGCGCCGCCCGGGAGGCACCGTACGACAGGCTCCGCGCATGAGCCGTGACGCAGAGGACTCCCCCGTGCCCTTCGCACCTCCCGTCCGTTCCGCCGTGCTGCTCGTGGCCGGTGTCGTTCTCCTGGCCGGCTGTGGCGCCGGCGGTACGACGCCGTCGTCCGGGGCGCCGGGGCCGGACTCCGGCCGCACCGTCGTCGCGGACAACTGCGGGCAGCGGGTCGAGGTCGACCACGCGCCTCGCCGTGCCGTCGCCCTCGACCAGGGCTCGGCCGAGATCCTGCTCTCGCTGGGGCTCGCCGACCGCATGGTGGGCACCGCCACCTGGACGGACCCCGTGCTCAAGGGCCTGGAGCAGGCCAACTCCAAGGTGCCCCGGCTCGCGGACCGTTATCCGTCGTTCGAGAAAGTGCTCGACACCGAGCCGGACTTCGTCAGCGCCTCCTTCCTCTACACCCTGGGCAAGGGCGGTGTGGCGCCGCGCGAGCAGTTCACGAAGCTGGGCGTGCCCACCTACCTCTCCCCCACCGACTGCGTCGGCAAGGACAACAGCGGCGACGGCGACGGGGTGCGCGCCCGGCCGCTGACCATGGACACCGTGTACGGCGAAGTCCGCGACCTGGCCCGGATCTTCGGCGTTCCGGAACGCGGCGAGAAGCTGGTCGGCGAACTCCGCGCCCGGGTCGAGAGGGCCAAGGCCGCCGCCGACTTCGGCGAGGCGTCCGTCCTCTACTGGTTCTCCGACTCCCAGGGTCCGTACATGGCCGGCTGCTGCGGCGCGCCCGGCATCGTCAGCGGGGCGCTCGGTGTGAAGAACGTCTTCGACGACACGAAGGAGGAGTGGCCGCAGATCAACTGGGAGACCGTCGCCGACCGCGATCCCGACGTGCTGGTCATCGCCGATCTGACCCGCAAGGCCCAGTCGGCCGAGAGCGCCGCGAAGAAGATCGAGTTCCTGGAGTCCCACCCCGTCACCCGGAACATGACGGCGGTGAAGCACAAGCGGTACGTGATCCTCAGCGGACAGGCCATGAACCCGACCATCCGCACCGTCGAGGGCATCGAGAAGGTCGCCGCCGCCCTGAAGACGTACGGTCTGGCGAAGTGACCCTTCCGGGAAACGAAACGGCGGACCGGAGCGCTGCCGACCGCCCGTCCGCGGTGGGTCCTTCCGCGCGAGTCGCCGTCCGCTCCTCCCGGGCGCTCACGCCGGTCGCCGTGGCGGGCGGGCTCGTCCTGCTGGGTGTGTCGATCGCCCTCGCCCTCACCATCGGCCCGGCCGACATCCGCGTCTCGGACTCCTGGTCCGTGGTGGCCTCCCACCTCGGCGGGGACCCGTCCGGCCTGAGCGCGATCCGTGACGGCATCGTCTGGAACCTGCGGCTGCCCCGGACCCTCCTCGCGGCCGTGTGCGGAGCCGGACTCGCGGTCTGCGGCGCGGTCCTGCAGTCCCTGCTGCGCAACCCGCTCGCCGACCCGTTCGTCCTCGGCGTCTCCTCCGGCGCCTCGACGGGAGCGGTCGCCGTCGTGGTCCTCGGCGCGGGCGGGGGCCTGCTGTCCGTCACCGGGGGCGCCTTCCTCGGGGCGCTCTGTTCCTTCGCCCTGGTCCTGGTCCTCAGCCACACCCTGGGCGGGTCGACCGACCGTGTCGTCCTGGCCGGGGTGGCGGCGATGCAGCTCTTCTCCGCCCTCACCTCCTTCGTGGTGATGACCGCCGCCGACGCCGAGACCACCCGGGGCATCCTCTTCTGGCTGCTCGGCTCTCTCGCCGGGGCGGGGTGGACGGACGTGGGGGTCTGCGCCGCCGTCCTCGCCGTGGGCCTCGCGGTCTGCGGCGGACACGCCCGTACGCTGGACGCCTTCGCGTTCGGCGAGGACGCGGCGGCGACGCTCGGCGTCTCCGTGGCGCGCACCCGCCTCGTCCTCCTCTCGGTCACCGCCCTGCTGACCGCCGTCCTGGTCTCCTCCGCCGGCGCGATCGGCTTCGTCGGCCTGGTGCTGCCGCACGCGATCCGGGCCCTCGCGGGCCCCGGTCACACCCGCCTGCTGCCCCTGACCGCACTGGCCGGTGCGGTCTTCCTGGTGTGGGCCGACACCCTGGCCCGTACCGTGCTCGACCCGCAGGAAGTGCCGGTGGGCGTGGTGACGTCGCTCGTCGGCGTCCCCGCGTTCGTCCTCGTCCTGTACCGCACCAGGAGCACGCTATGACCGACCCGACGACACACCTCGGCAGCCGGACGGGGCTGCGAACCGAGCGCGTCTCCCGCACCCTGGGCGGCGCCCTCGTCCTGGACGGCGTGACCATCGCGCCGCGCCCCGGCACGCTCACCGGCCTTCTGGGCCCGAACGGTTCGGGGAAATCCACCCTCCTGCGGATGCTGGCCGGTGTCCTCGCGCCGGACACCGGGGTCGTGACCTTGGACGGCGACCCGCTGAGCGGCGTCCCGCGCCGCGCACTCGGACGGCGACTCGCCGTCGTCGAGCAGCACGCCGACACCCAGGTCGACCTCACCGTCGCCGACGCCGTACGGCTCGGCCGCGTCCCGCACCGCCGGGCCTGGTCACCGGCGACGGCCGCCGACGAGGAGGCCGTCCGGTCCGCTCTCGCCCGCACCGGACTGACCGACCGCGCCCACCGCACCTGGCGCACCCTCTCCGGCGGCGAACGCCAGCGGGTCCAGATCGCCCGCGCCCTCGCCCAGGAACCACGCGAGCTCCTCCTCGACGAGCCAACGAACCACCTCGACATCCAGCACCAACTGGACCTCCTGACCCTGATATCGAGCCTGCGGCTCACCTGCGTCATGGCACTGCACGACCTCAACCTGGCGGCGATGTACTGCGACCACGTGGTGGTCCTGCACGAGGGACGGGTGGTGGCCACCGGGCCCGTCGCGGATGTCCTCACGGAACAGCTCGTCGCGGAGGTCTACGGCGTCCGCGCCTCCGTCTCCCGCCCCGGACCCGACGACCGCCCCCACATCCGCTTCCTCGGCACGGCGCCCTCGCGTGACGGCCGCCGGCAACCTCCGGGCCCCGACGGCTGCTGACGGCTGCTGACCACTCCCCGACGGCTGCCGTCGAACCGCCGGGAACCCGACGCCCCGCCCGTCCGACTCCTCCACCGCACGGGCACAGCGGCGGGGAGAGGCACGGAATGGGCGGGCTGGACATACGGATGCGGGGAGTGGCCTGCCGGCACGGCCGCAACGAGGCGGTCGCCGATGTCGACCTGGAGATCGCGGCCGGCGAACGCGTGGCGCTGACCGGGACGAACGGGTCCGGGAAGACGACGCTGCTGCGCGCGCTGCTCGGGCTCCACCGGCAGGTCGGCGGCACCATCGAGGTCGGCGGGCGGCCCGCCCGGACGGCCGCCGAATGGGCGTGGCGGCGGCGGTCCTGCGCCTGGATCCCGCAGAAGCCGGCCGCCGGCCGGTTTCCGCTGCGCGGGGACGAGCTCCTGGCGAGCAGCGGCGCCCCGGCCGACGCGGCCGCGGCCGCCGGCCGGCTGGGCGTCGGCGGGCTGACGGGGCGCCCCGTGGACACGCTGTCCGGCGGACAGTTGCAGCGCATGTACCTGGCTCGGGCCATCGGCTGCGTCGCGGCCGGTGCGCAGGTGCTGCTCGCCGACGAGCCGACCGCCGCCCTCGACTTCGCGGGGCAGGAGGAGGCCGCCGACGTGCTGACCGGGCTGCCGGTGACGCTCGTCGTCGTCACGCACGACCGGGCGCTCGCCGAACGCTGCGACCGGGTCCTCGAGATGGCCGCCGGCCGGCTCAGGGAGGTCCGGTGAGTACGCTCGCGGCGGCCGACCTCGGAGCCGTACTCCAGCTCGTGCCCGTGCAGCGGGCGGGGATCGCCCTGCTCCTGTCGGCCGTCGGGCTGCCGGTGATCGGCGTGATCATCGTCGGGCTCGACATCATGCCGGTGCGGTTCGCGATGATGCACGTGGCGCTCCTCGGCATAGCGGTCGGGCTGCTGACCGGTCTCGATCCGATGCTGTGCGCGCTGGCGGCATGCGCGCTGTCCGCGGCGGGCGTCGCGCCGATGGCCCGTGCCCCCGGCGGACTGTCGGGTGCGATGGGCCTGTTGATGAGCCTGGCGATCGCCGCCGCGCTGCTCGTCCTGGCCGTCTCCGGCGTCAACGCCGCCGGCGCCTTCGCCCTGCTGTGGGGCTCGATCCTTTCCGTCGGCACCGCCGACCTCGTCGTCCTCGGTGTCCTCGCCGTGGTCGTCCCGTCCCTGTTCTGGTGGAAGCGGCGGGACGTCGCCCTGCTCCTGTACGACCGGGAGCTCGCCGAGTGTTCGGGCGTGCCGGTCCGTCTGCTCACCACCGCGCTCCTCGTGCTCGTCGCGGTGGCCGTCGCCGGTGCGATCAAACTGACCGGCGCCCTGCTCGTCGACGCGCTCACCCTGCTCCCCGCGCTCGCCGCGCGGCGGCTCGGCCGCTCCCTGTGGTCGATCACCCTGTGGGCGGTCGGCATCGGCATCGCCGTCAACCTCACCGGCTTCCTTCTGGCCCTCTGGCTGGACTGGCCTCCGGGCCCGGTCCTCGTCCTCACAGCGGGGGCCGTCGTCCTCGCCGCGCACCTCGTCCCCGAACGGAGAAACAGCTCATGGCGCGCACCCGCGTCCGTACCGCCCGCATCTCTTCCCTCGTCGCACTGACCGCGGCGCTTCCGCTCCTCGCCGGTTGCGGGAGCGAGGACACGCCTGGGGCCGACGCCCCCAAGGGAGCCGGGACGAAGCCGGTGGTCGTCGTCACGACCACCTGGGAAGGGGCCTTCGCCAAGGCCGCCGGGGCCGAGGACGTCACGGTGATCGTGCCGCAGTCGGTCCACCACGCCCCCGACTACGACCCGAAGCCCTCCGACCTGGCCGCCGTGGCGAAGGCCGACTTCGTGCTGTACGCGCCGTTCGAGCCGTACGCGGCGAAGATCAAGGAGGCGGCCGGGTCCAAGGCGAAGCTGGTCGAGGTGAACCTCGACAACGACCCGGCGAAGGCGCGTGCCGAAGTCACGCGCCTGGGTGGCCTGTTCGCTACGAAGGACTCCGCCGCACGGTTCACCAAGCGGCTCGACGGCGAGATCGCCACCCTGAACGGCGAACTCAGGGCCGCGTGGCCGGGCGGAAAGAGCCCGTCCGTCGTCAGTCAGGTCTTCACCGGGTGGGCGGCCGGCCTCGCGGGCGCGACGACGGTGGGCACGTACGGGCCCGAGCCGGTGACCCCGGCCAAGCTCGCCGAACTGTCCGCGAAGAAGCCCGCCTTCGTCCTCGACAACGCCCACATGACCACGGGCACGGTGCTGCCCGACGCGGGCGCGAAGCAGGTGGAGATCGTGAACTACCCCGGCGAGGACCTGGACCTGCTCGCCGTGTACCGGAATGCCGCTGCCGAGCTGAAGAAGGCCATGGGCAAGGCCTGACCCGTGTGAGGCGGGGGGAGGGGCGCGCGTCGGCGTGCCCCTCCCCCGGCTCATGCCCGGGCGGGTTCGGTGGCGTGCCGCTCTTCGTCGGCCCGGTGCCGGAGCGCGGCACGGTCCGGCTTGCCCGCGGCCGTGAGCGGTATCGCGTCCAGGATCACCACGTGCTCCGGGTGCTTGTACCGGTCCACACCGTGAGCGGTGAGGTACGTGCCCAGGTCGTCGAGGGTCGGCCGCTCCCCGCCCCTGGCCACCACGCAGGCCGCCAGGCGCTCTCCCATCAGCGGGTCCGGGACGCCCACGCAGACGACGTCATGCACGGCCGGGTGGCCGGCCAGTGCGCGCTCCACCTCGGCCGGGCTGATGTTGACGCCGCCGCGTATGACGACGTCCTTGAGGCGGCCGACGACGTGCAGGACGCCGTTCCCGTCGAGATAGCCGAGGTCGCCGGTGCGGACCCAGCCCTCGGGGGTGCGGTAGCGGGCGTCGAGTGCGGGAGAGGCGACGTAGCAGAGAGGGGTCATGGGGCCGCGCGACACGATCTCGCCGATCTGCCCTTCGGGCAGTGGTTCGTGGCTCTCGGGGTCGGCGACGCGGATCTCCGCGACGCGCGGGTCGGGACGTCCCGCGACGACTCCGGAGCGGTCGGTCGGCGGGACCTTGTGGTCCAGGCCGGTGTGGCAGTTGACGCCGTCGGCCGATCCGTACAGGTTGACGACGGAACATCCGAAGGCGTCCGCGGCGGCGGTGGCGGTGGCCTCGTCGAGCGGGGCGCCGCCGAGGACGAGCGCGGTCGGGGCCGGCACGTGCTCGCCGGTCCGTTCCATCTGCTCCAGCATCATCCGGATCATGGTCGGTACGCCGAGGACGTGGGTCGGCTCGTGCTCGCGCATCGCCTCCAGGGCGGCCTCGGGGGTGAAGTGGTCGAGCAGGACGAGGGACCCTCCGTGCCGGGCGAGGGTGACGGCCGTGCCGTTCGAGCCGAAGGCCGAGGCGAGCGGAACGAGGAAGAGGCACCGGGGCGGGGTGTCGTCGGGCATGAGGGAGGCGAGGAAGTTGCCCCGTCCGCCGGCGAGGGCGTTGTGGGAGTACGCGATCATCTTCGGCTCCGCCTCCGAGCCGGAGGAGACGAGGATGCGGGCGGCGCTGTCGGGGTCGGGGCGGGCCGCGACGAAACCGGTGGGGTCGGTGCGCAGGAGGTCTCTGAGCGGAACCGTTCCTGCGGGCGCGGTCCCCGGTCCGGCGGAGACCACGCGCCGGAGGGCCGGCAGCGCGGGCAGGAGCGGGACGAGATCGGCGGCGTGCGTCTGTCCCCGGTGCTCGGTGGCAGCGATGACGGCGACGGCCTCGGCCCTGCGCAGCAGGCACTCCGCCTCCACCGCCCCACGCCCGACCGGGAAGGGCAGGGCGACGGCGCCGAGGGCGGCGACGGCGAGGTCGGCGATGACGGCGTTGCGGTGGTTGGGAAGCTGGACGGCGACGACGTCCCCCGGCCCGACACCCAGCCGGCGCAGGCCCCCGGCCAGACTTCTGACCTTGCGGTCGAGAGCCGTGTAACAGAGTTTTCCCTTGGCGTCGAGGATCGCCGTCCGGTGCAGATCGGCGATCTGCCGGGCCCGGAACAGGCTGTAGAGGTCGAGGTCCGGGCACGTGCCGTCCACCGCCCATGAGCGGCGGAGTTCGGCGGGCAGCAGGTCGGGGAGGGTGACGGTCACGCGAAGCTCCAGGGGTCGGGAACGGCGGGGGCACCGTGCGCGTCCCGGCTGATCGAGCCGGACAGGCGCGGGTCGTGCTGAAGGTCGGACAGGTCGGTGGTGACGGCGGTCGCGGTCAGGCCGTGGGAGCGCAGTAGGTGCAGGGCGTCCTCGGTGCACATGCCTCTCAGGTCGTACGCGGTGGCGGCCGCCGCGCAGGAGTCGCTCGGCGCGATCCAGCCGTCGGAGGTACGGACCGGGTGCCGGAACCCGGTCGGCGGCCGGGGGTCGTGCCCGCGTCGGACCCGGTCCAGGACCGGGGCGAGCAGGGTGTCGGCCGCGCCGAGGAGCGAGGAGTCGACCCGCACGCCGTGACCGGTGCGCTCGCGCAGGAGCAGGCCGGCCAGCACGGCCTCGGTCCCGTGCAGACCGCCGAGGACGTCCAGCAGGGTCATGAGGGAGGGCGCGGGCGCCTCGCCGGCGGGGTGGACGGCCTCGCCGACGCCCGTACGGGCCTGCACCATGAAGTCCGTGCCCATGGGGGCGTCGGCGATCCGGTCCGCCCAGCCGCCCGTGTAGGCGTAGACGAGCGAGGGGTTGACGGCGGCCAGGTGTTCGGCGTCGAGTTCGAGCTCGGCCGCCTTGCCCGGGGCCCAGTTGTGCAGGAACACGTCTGCGTCGGCGGTGAGTTCGCGCAACCGCCGACGGTCACCGGGTGACTTGATGTCGATCTCCACGGCTTCCTTGCCCCGGTTGAGGGCGAGCCAGCGGGCGGACACGCCGTCACAGGCGGGCGGCATGCCCCGCAGCGGGTCGCCGCCCGGCGGCTCGACGCGGACGATCCGGGCGCCGAGAATGCCCAACAGGTGTGCGGCGAGCGGTGCTTGGATCCGGCGGCCGGCCTCGAGGACGGTGATCCCCTCCAGGGGCCGGGCCTGCGACGTCGGTGGCATGGTCGCGGGAGCACCCGGCCGGAGGAGCCGCAGGGACCAGGGGTCGGCGCCGTCGTCCTCCTTCGCGCGCTCCGCCAGCGTGTGCAGCGGGCACACCTCGGCTCCGGCGTCCCGGGCCGCCTGCCGGATCCGTTCGAGGGGATGCGTCCGGGTCACGGTGTGCAGGGCCGTCGGGATGTTCGCGCAGGCCGTCGCGTACCGGAACTGGAAGGGCCGCCAGCCCGCCCGTATGGCATTCGCCGGCGCGCCGAGGGCTCGCCAGAAGTCCGCCCAGGCTCCGGGATCGAGCGTCTCCAGCTCGAAGACGACACCGTCGGACGACGTGAACGGTGGTCCTCCGGGGGCGAGGTCGACGGATTCGGGCTCGTCGGCGCCCGATGCGGCCAGGTACTGCGAGACGGCGAGGAGTCCGGCCCGGTCGGTCGTGACGTCCACGTGCCGCGGCCCTGAGCCGCCGCGTGCCTGGGCGACGAGCGCGGCGAGGAGTCCCTGGACGGCGAGCACGCCGGTGGCGGTGGCCAGGTAGTCGACGCCGATTCCGCGCGGGGCTCCGTGGCGTCGGCCGTGCACGGCCATCACTCCGGTCGCGGCCTGCGCGGTGGTCTCGTCCTCGACACCGGAGCCGGGGGCGCCCCAGGCGGCGCAGGCCGTCACCTGCGTGAACCCGGCGCCGTCCAGGGCGATCTCCCCGGCTTCCGCGTTCCTCACCCGGCCACCGAGACGGCTCAGGTGGTCGGCGACGGCCCTCGTGAGGGCCGTGGGCCCGCCGATGTCGAAACGCAGGGCGTCGAGCGGACGCGGAACGCCGAGCGGGCGGCGGACCGCGTGGTGCGTGGTCGCTGGTGACGCCATGGCTCTCCTCACTTCGCGCGGCGATGGCCGGCGCACGGGACTGTCACGATCGCGGGAACTGACGGGCCGGTACGCCCGACCACTTCCACGGGCAGGCAGTCGGACGCGTGTTCTGTCGAGTTCCCAAGACGGAGGAAACAGTGACGGATCATGACGTACCCCTTGGCGAGCCGGTGCCCGACGCCGGCCTCGACGAGCTGCGGTCGCGCGTTTCCGCGTTCGTCCGGGACCAGGTGTTCCCGCGCGAGGCGCAGCTCGACGCGGGCGGACCGAACGCCACGGAGCTGCGGAAGCGACTGCGTGAGGAGGCCTGCGGCACGGGGCTGTGGGCGCTGCCGTTGCCGGCCGACCTGGGCGGCGGCGGGGTCTCGTTGAGGGCGTACGCGTCGATCGCCGAGGCCGAGGGCGCCAGCGACCACGGACCGGCCGCCCTGGGGTCGGCATCTCTGCTGGACGTGACCATGCTCTCGCGGCACGGCTCCTCGCGGGTACGCGCGGAGTATCTCCGCCGCCTGGTCTCCGGTGACCTCCGCACTTGTTACGCGATGACGGAGCCGGATGCCCCCGGCACCGAGCCGCTCCTCACCGCCACCCGGGCGGAGCGGCGGGCCGGAGGCGGCTGGACGATCACGGGACGCAAGTGGTTCGTCTCGAATGCCGGGGAGGCGGACCTGGTGACCGTACTGGCCAGGACGAGCGGCACCGTAGGGGACCGGGACGGACTGTCCCTGCTCCTCGTGCCCACCGACTCCCCCGGTTTCCGGGTCGTCCGCGAGCTGCCCATCCTGGGTGCCACCGGCCAGTACGAGATCGAGTTCGACCACGTGCACGTCGACGACGACCATCTCGTCGGCGAGCCCGGCCAGGCCCTCGTGATCGCGGGCGAACGGCTCCAACTCGGCCGCACTCTGCGGGCGCTGCGCTGGCTGGGCCAGGCCCAGCGGGCCTTCGACCTCCTCTGCCGACGCGCCGTGGAGCGGCAGGGGGCACGCGGCGCACTCGGGGACCGGCAGCTCGTCCAACAGCACGTGTTCGAGGCGCTGTTGGCGCTCCGCGGCACCCGCTCGCTGGTGTACGAGGCGATGGCGCTGGTCGCGGAGGGGCGCGACGCCCATGTGGAGGTGGGTCTGGCGAAGACGGCCGCCGCCCGCACACTCCAGGACGTCGCCGACCGCGCCGTCCAGGTCTTCGGCGCGGCGGGACTCGGCCCGGACACCCCGCTGCCCGCGCTGTTCCGCACGGGACGGGCGGCGCGGATCCTCGACGGGCCCGACGAGCAGCACGTCTCCTCCGTGGCCCGGCGCGTGCTGCGGGGCCTCCAGCGGGGACCGGCCGTCACACCCGTGTGAGGTCGACGCGGCCGAGGAGGGCGGCCAGGCCGAGGGCCAGGAAGAAGTCTCCCCAGACCAGTTCGTGGCGGACGGCCGTACCGGTCTTCGCGTCGTAGCAGCCGTCCAGGAGCATGCCGCCCGGCAGGCGGCCACCGGGCCGGGTGACGTGGGCGTCCACGAGCCGGTGCAGGACGGCCTCCGCCCGGTCCGCGCATGCCGTCGCCCACGCGGCCCCCGGGATGCCCGCGAGCTTCAGCAGGGCGACGGCCGCGATGGCGGCGGCGGAGGTGTCGAGGGGGCCTTCGGACTCGCCGGCCTCGGCGGGCGGGACGAGGGGCCCGGCGAGGAACTCCCCCTGTGCGAGGAGGAGTTCGACGGTGCTCGCCAGGCGGTCCGTACGCCACGCGGTGTCACGGTCCGCCCGGAGCAGGCCGTCCGCGACTGCCAGCAGCAGCCATGACTCGCCCCGGGTCCAGCCGGGACCGGGGTCGGGATCCGCCGTCCAGCACCCGCCTGTCGTGTCGCGGCGCCAGGCCGGGCCGGGCCGCCCGCCGTCCCCGCCGTCCACGCACAGGTCGAGGTGCCGGTGCAGATGTTCCGCGGCCGCCACCCGTCCCGCCGACCCGGCGGACGCCAGGAGGGGTACGAGCCCGGGGACGCCGTCCGCGCGGGCCCGCAGCCGGGGCCCGCCCAGCGCCGCACCCCACGGAACGAGACCGAGCGTCGGGTCGTGGGCGCCGAGCACGGCCTTCGCCGCGCGCTCGCGCAGGGCAGCGGCCGCCGGGTCGTCCTCGGGGGCAAGGGCGGTCCCGTACCAGAGGATCAGGCCGCGGGTCGCGGTGTCGGCCTCGGCCCACGGTGCGAGGCGGGCCGTGACGGCGGCGGCCGCCGAGCGGTCCCTGACCCGGCCCGTGTGCCGGGCGCGCAGCCAGAGCAGGCCGGCCCAGAAGCCGCCGGTCCACGACCCTCGCCCCGTGGTCGTCCAGCGGCCCTCGGCCGCGTCGGCGTACAGGGGGAAGCGCGCGCCCACCTGCCCGGCGGTCTCCGCCACGCGCCGAAGGAGAAGACCCAGCGCCTCCTCGGCCCAGCCCTTCGTGCCGGTCACGTCGTCCCGCCCCGTCCCGTACGGCGGTCCCTGACCGCCCAGAGGAGGGCGACGGCCCCCGCGACGAGGAACTCGCCGGCGACCAGGGCCCAGCCGTCGCCGTACCGGCCGCGCTCGGCCAGCAGTCCGAAGAGCGGCGGCCCCACGGCGAATCCGGCGAAGAACCCGGCCGCGACCAGCGCCGAGTCCTGCCCGGCCCGCCCCGGCGCCGAGCGCTGCATCACGAGCACCATCGACACCGCGTTGCCGGACACCGCGAACACGCCCACCGCGACGGCGCCCACCCACACCAGCGGCTCGACCCGGACGGCCACGGCGAGGACCACGGCCGATCCGACGGCTCCGGCCGCCAGCAGCGCGGGGAACCAGGGCGCCCGGCCCGGCGCGGCGGCGCGGGACCAGCCGATCCGGCCGGCGATTCCGGCGACGCCGAGGACCGCGACGAGCGCTCCCGCCGTCGTCGGCCCCATGCCGAGCCGTTGGGCTCCGAACAGCGCCAGGTACGTGTTGACGGAGGCGATGCCCGCACCGAGGAAGAGCGAGAAGCCGGCGAGCCACGGCACGGGGCTGTCGGACGCGGGCGGCGTACGGAGCACAGCGCCGGCCTTGGGCGGCGGGTCGGCCGGCAGCGCCCGCCAGGCCCACAGGGCGGCGGCGAACGCGGCCACGGCGGCCACCCCTACCGCGCCCCTCCAGCCGAGCAGGCCGGCCGCCGCCGCGAGCGGCAGCCCGGCCGCGAAGGCGCCGAGCTGGACGCCGGACTGCTTGGCGCCCGTGACCGCGCCCCGGCGCGGAGCCGGGACGGCCGCGAGGATCGCCTTGTTCGTCGCCGGGTTGGCGAGCGCCTGCGGGAGACCGCCCAGCGCCACCGCCGCGAGGAGCAGGGCGGGCCCCGGAGCCGCGCCGATCAGTCCGAGTGCCGTCCCGGAGACGGCGAGCAGGGCGACGAGCGCTCGTCGGGGGCCGACCCGGTCCACGATCCGGCCCCCGGTCGGCGAGAGCACGGCGGCCGTGCCGAACCCGACCGTGGTCGTCAGTCCGAGCAGCGTCTCGGACACGCCGAGACCGTCCACGAGGCGCGGCCCGAGGGCCCCGAGGAGGAAGAGCTGCATCATCGAGAAGGCCATGGCCGTCGTCAGCAGCGCGGTCAGCCCGCGCGGCACGACGTGCCCGGATTCCGTGACTGCCGCACCTGTGGCCGCCGTCGTACCCGCGGATTTCACGTGGTCCCTCCTCCCGTACGACGGCCGGGACGCCCGTCGTCGCCGTCGAGAAGTCGTGGCGAGGGCGCCGGAAGTTCCCGAGGTGCTCTTGTGTGCCGCGCCACAGTCGCGTACTGATGACCCGACAGGTCGAGGGGGCGGCCGTGATCGCCGTGCCCGCCCTCGTGCCTCCGGTGAGGAGTGCAAGGATGGGCGCGCCATGACACCAGGCCGATGTTCGCGAGGAGTGCGGGCCGCGATGTTCGCGGCCGTCTGTGTGCTGCTCGCGGCCACCGGTCACGTCCTGATGTCGGGCCAGGACCTGCCCGCACCCGCGCTCGGACTCGCGCTCGCGGGGACCCTCGTCGTCGCCTGGATCCTCGCGGGGCGCGAGCGCGGCCTCGGGGCGGTGACGGCGGCGACCGTGGCGGTGCAGAGCGTGCTGCACACGGGGTTCTCCTGGTCCCAGCAGCAGGAGGCCCGCCCGCCGCGTCAGCCCGCGACGGATCAGTTGACGACGGATCAGACGGCGATGGCTCACGCGGCCATGGGGCACATGGACACGGGCCACATGGGCATCGGGCAGATGGACATGGGCCCCATGGGCATGGACCACACGGCCATGGGCCACATGGCCGTGGACCACATGGCGATGGCGCACGGGGCGATGGGTCACGCACCCCCGGGCGCCGAGGCCGTCGCCCACGACATGACAAACATGTCCTCGTCCCTCGGGATGTTGTCCGCGCACCTCCTCGCCGCGCTCCTGAGCGGTCTGTGGATGGCGTACGGCGAGCGCGCCGCCTTCCGTCTCCTGCGTTCCCTGCCCCTGTGGCGCTTCCGGCCCGCGTGGCCGCTGTGGCTCCTGCTCGTCGCCGTCGTCCCCGCGCCTCCGCGGCGTCCTCGGATCCGGCCCGTTCGCGCCGGTGACGAGCGCGCTCCCCGGCAGCTTCTCCTCGCCCATTCCGTCATCTCCCGGGGTCCGCCACGAGCACTCGCTGTCTCCTGACAGCCGGCTCCCCGGGCCTGACGGCACACGACCCTCGTCGCCGTCGCTCGGGCATCGGCCCTGCCGCCACGGCAGGCCGCGACCCCTTCACCGGCACAGCCGTGCGCCCGCGCGCGCCGCCGGATTCCCTTGCCTCGTAAGGACTTGTGGCGATGACTCCTGCCCACGACACCCTCCACCAGGGACGGCGAAAGCCCTCTCGTTCCCCCTCCACGCCGGACGGCGAAACCGACGCGGCGACGACCCTGCTCGCGCTCGCCGCGCGCGACGGCGACCCCGCCAAGGCCGACCTGTTCGTCCGCGCCCTGCACCGCGACGTGTGGCGGTACGTGGCGTACCTGAGCGCGGACCGTCAGGCGGCCGACGACCTCACCCAGGAGGTCTTCCTGCGCGCGATCGCGGCGCTGCCCCGGTTCCAGGGGCGGTCCTCCGCCCGCACCTGGATTCTTTCCATAGCCCGCCGCACCGTGGTCGACAGCCTGCGTCACGCCGCTGCCCGCCCCCGCCTGTCCGACCGCGACGACTGGCAGGCGGAGGCGGAGCACACCCAGCCGCTGGGCCTGCCCGGATTCGAGGACGGGGTGGCCCTCGCCGAACTCCTTGCCTCGATCCCGGCCGAACGGCGCGACGCGTTCGTCCTGACCCAGCTCCTGGGCCTGCCCTACGCCGAGGCCGCGGACGCCATCGGCTGCCCGGTCGGCACGGTCCGCTCGCGCGTCGCCCGCGCCCGGACTTCGCTGGTCTGCCTCCTGCGAGGGGACGAGGAGCCCGCTACGGCGGCCGCCAAGCCGACGTCGGGAGGTACGGCGCCGGCGCCACGACAGTTCACGAGGGCGCTCGCTCTGGCCTGATCTCCGAGCCGAGCGGTCGAAGGGGGCGGGTCCCGGCAGCGCCGGGACCCGCCCCTTCGACCGTCCCCACCCCTGAGCACATGCATGCAACCACCGCCATCCCGAGCACACGGACTAGCCGCGATTGCATTTATAGCGCGTATGCAACTATTGTTGTTGCACGTAAAGCGCTTCTTCAAGCAATCAGGAAGGTTGAGCCATGCCGCTCGCACTCCTCGCCCTCGCCGTCGGGGCTTTCGGGATCGGCACGACCGAGTTCGTCGTCATGGGGTTGTTGCCCGACATCGCCGGGGACTACGGCGTCTCCATCCCCACCGCGGGCCTGCTCGTCACCGGCTACGCGCTCGGCGTCGTCGTCGGCGCGCCGCTGCTGACCGTGCTCGGCAGCAAGGTGAGCCGCAAGCGGATGCTCATGCTGCTGCTCGGACTGTTCGTGGTCGGCAACGTACTCTCCGCGGTCGCCCCCAGCTTCGGGATGATGGTGGCCGGGCGCGTGATCGCCTCGCTCGCGCACGGTTCGTTCTTCGGCATCGGGTCCGTCGTCGCCGCCGACCTCGTCGCCCCGGACAAGAAGGCCGGCGCCATCGCCACCATGTTCACCGGCCTCACCGTCGCCAACATCGTCGGCGTACCGCTCGGCACCTTCATCGGGCAGGCCGTCGGCTGGCGCACCACCTTCGCCGTCGTCGCCGCGCTCGGCGTCATCGGGCTGCTCGGCATCGCCCGGCTCGTTCCCGCCATGCCCCGCCCCGAAGGCGCCCACCTGCGCGGCGAACTGAAGGCCTTCCGCAACCCGCAGGTGCTGCTCGCCATGGCGATGACCGTGCTCGGCTTCGGCGGCGTGTTCGCCGCGATCACCTACATCGCGCCCATGATGACCGAGATCGCCGGCTACTCCGAGGGCTCGGTCACCTGGCTCCTGGTCCTCTTCGGCGTCGGCATGTTCCTCGGCAACCTGCTCGGCGGCCGGTTCGCGGACCGCGCGCTGATGCCCCTGCTGTACGCCGCACTCGGCGGGCTCGCGATCGTCCTCGCCCTGTTCACCGTCATCGCCCACGACAAGGTCCTCGCCGCGATCGCCGTCTTCCTCGTGGGGGCGCTCGGCTTCGCCACCGTCCCGCCGCTGCAGAAGCGCGTCCTCGACCAGGCCCACGGAGCGCCCACGCTGGCCTCCGCCGTCAACATCGGCGCCTTCAACCTCGGCAACGCCCTCGCCGCCTGGCTCGGCGGCCTCGTCATCGCCGCCGGTCTCGGCTACACCGCACCGAACTGGGTCGGTGCCCTCCTCGCCGCCGCCGCACTCGGCCTCGCCCTCTGGTCCGCCGCGCTGGAGCGCCGGACCCCCGCGACCGATGCCGTCGTGGCCGCCGCCGAGACCCGCGTCCCCGTACACCACTGACCCATACACCACTGACCCGTACACCACTGATCACCCGCACCACTGAGCCCGTACACCACTGATCACCTCCCGGGAGAAACGTTCCATGAACGCCACCACCGTCGCCCCGCTGACCACCCACGACGCCGAGATCCTGCTCACCGCCGCCCGGCGCGCCGCCGACGCCGCCGGAGTCGCGGTCAGCGTCACCGTCCTCGACGCCGGGGGCCATCCGCTCGCCTTCCGCCGCGACGACCGCGCCGTCCTGATCTCCGGCGAGACCAGCACCCGCAAGGCCTACACCGCCCTCCAGCTCGACTCCCCCACCGCCGACCTCGTCGACCTCGTCAAGCCCGACGGCCCGTTCCACTCCCTCACCACCGCCCTCGACCGGCCGCTCCTCTTCATCGCCGGCGGCGTGCCGGTCCACCGCGACGGCCACCTCATCGGCGCCGTCGGCGTCGGCGGCGGCGCGCCGGAGCAGGACCACGCCTTCGCGGCCACAGCCACCGCCGCCCTCGCCTGACCCGTACCGGAACCACCTCCGTAAGAGACCGGAGAGAAAGCAGTACCGCCATGACCACCATCCCCACCGTCACCCTCGGCAACGGCGTGGAGATCCCGCAGCTCGGCTTCGGCGTCTTCCAGGTGCCCGACGCCGACACCACCGCCGCCGTGAGCCACGCCCTCGACGCGGGCTACCGCTCGATCGACACCGCCGCCGTCTACGGCAACGAGGCCGGCGTCGGACGTGCGCTCGCCGCCTCGGGCATCGCCCGCGACGAGCTGTTCGTGACCACCAAGCTCTGGAACGCCGACCAGGGGTACGACAACACGCTGCGCGCCTTCGACGACAGCCTCGCCAAGCTGGGCCTCGACCACGTCGACCTGTACCTCGTCCACTGGCCCACCCCCGCCCGTGACCTGTACGTCGACACCTGGCGGGCGATGGAGAAGCTGGTCGCCGACGGGCGCGTCCGGGCCGCCGGCGTGTCCAACTTCCAGCCCGCGCACCTGGAGCGGCTGCTCGACAGCAGCGACCTCGTACCGGCCGTCAACCAGATCGAGCTGCACCCGGCGCTCCAGCAGCGCGAACTCCGCGACCTGCACGCGGCCCACTCCATCGTCACCGAGGCGTGGAGCCCGCTCGCCCAGGGCGCCGTCCTGGCCGACCCGGCCATCGGGGAGATCGCCGCGCGGCACGGCAGGTCCCCCGCGCAGGTGGTGCTCCGCTGGCACCTCCAGCTCGGGAACGTCGTGATTCCGAAGTCCGTCACCCCCGCGCGCATCCGCGAGAACATCGACGTCTTCGACTTCGCGCTCTCCGACGAGGAGATGAGCGCCCTCGCCGCTCTCGACCGCGGGCTGCGCACCGGACCGGACCCCGACACCCTCAACTGAGGTCGACCCCGGGCGCGTTGCGCGGCCGCCGGAGCCGTACGGTCGTCTTGATCATCACCACCGCGCCGTCCTCATCGGAACAGGAAGTGACGTCATGACCGACAAGCTCACCGTGGGTGTCCTGGGCACCGGAATCATGGGGTCCGCGATGGCCCGCAATCTCCTGCGGGCGGGGCTCGCCGTCCAGGTCTGGAACCGGACCCGGGTCAAGGCGGAACCGCTCGCCGCCGAGGGGGCGTTCGTCGCCGACACGCCCGACGCGGCGGTACGGGGCGCGGACGTCGTCCTCACGATGCTGCACGACGGTCCCGCCGTGCTCGGGGCCATGCGGGCGGCCGCGGCCGGGCTCCGGCCGGGGGCCGCCTGGGTGCAGTCCACGACCGTGGGGGTGGAGAGCGTCGAGGAGCTGGCGGAGGTCGCGCGCGAGCACGGGCTCCTCTTCTACGACGCGCCCGTCCTCGGGACCCGCGAGCCCGCGGAGGCGGGCCTGCTGACCGTACTGGCGGCGGGCCCCGTCGACGGCCGGGAGGCCGTCGCGCCGGTACTGGAGGCCGTCGGCGCCCGTACCGTGTGGTCCGGTGAGGACGGGGCCTCCGGGGCCGCCACCCGGCTCAAGCTGGTGGCCAACAGCTGGGTCCTCGCCGCCACCAACGCGGCCGGTGAGGCCCTGGCCCTGTCCAAGGCCCTGGGGGTGGACCCGCGGAACTTCTTCGACGTGATCGCGGGCGGGCCGCTCGACATGGGCTATCTGCACGCCAAGGCCGCGCTCGTCCTGGAGGACCGCCTGTCGCCGCCCAGCTTCGCGGTGACCACGGCGGCGAAGGACGCCGAGCTGATCGTCGAGGCGGGGCTCCGGCACGGCGTCCGCCTCGACGTCGCCGCCGCCGGAGCCGCGCGCTTCGCCCGCGCGGCGGCGCGGGGCCACGGCGACGAGGACATGGCCGCCGCGTACTTCGCCAGTTTCGGGGAGGAGTCGGCCGGCTGAGCGACGCGCCCGTCAGCCTTCGCTCCCCCCGCCGGCGCCGTCCGTCCCGCCCGCGTCCCGGGCCGGGCCGCCCGTCTCCGCGAGGCCGGCGAGCACCGTGTCGAGGCCGCCCTTGATGCGGGCCACGTCCCAGCCGCGCTCGGTGCGCTGGAAGTCGAACAGGCCCGGCGTGAACGCCATGAGGAGCAGGTCCGCGACGTACGCGGCGTCCACGCCGGGGGCGAGCTCCGTGAGCATGCCGACGATCTGCTCGTGATGCCGGCGGAACGGGGCGCTGTGGTAGCGCCCCGCCGGGACGCTCGCCTCGGCCAGGAGCAGCAACTCGCGGTTGTCCTCGACGAGTTCGGCCAGGCCGTGGAGGAAGGCGCGCAGCCTGTCGTGGGCCGACGGGGCGTCGTCCGCGCAGTGCCGCGCGAACTCTTCCTGGAAGCGGGCCTCGTTGTCCTCGATCAGCGAGTAGACGAGGCCCGCCTTGCTGCGGAAGCGCCGGTAGACCGTGCCGACCCCCACCCCCGCGTCCTTGGCCACGGCGTCCAGGGAGAGTTCGGCGAAGCCGTCCGCCGCGAGTCGACGCCGGGCGGCGTCGAGGATGCGGAGGCGGTTGCGGGCGGCGTCGGCGCGCTCGGTGGGGGCGCGCCCGGTGGGGGCGGTCATGGGGTCGAGCGTAGCGGACGTAGCGGAGGCGTCTCCGGTTATCTCTTGATAATCGGAGACGCCTCCGCTTACTGTTGCGCCATGCCAACAAGCGGAGGTCTCTCCGCTTCAGACATGCCGAACCCCGCTCGCCCACTCACCTGGAGACCACGCCATGACCGCGCCCCTCCCCCTCCTCAACGGCCAGCTGATCGGCATCACGTACCACGCGATCGCCGCCGTCCGGGATCGGCTCCTCGCCGCCTCCGGCCTGACCTTCCACCAGTCCGTGGCGCTCAACGCCGCCGCCGACGGGCTCGACCGCGCCACCGCCGTGACCCGTATGGTCGCCACGCTCAAGATCGACGCCGCCGAGGGCCACGCCCTGCTCGACGAACTCACCGCGGCCGGACTGATCGACGGGGACCCGGTGTCCCCTGCCGACAAGCCGTCCCCGACCGACAAGCTGACCCTCAGCGACGAGGGCGATCGGATCCACCGGGGGTTCCGTGAGGCCGTGGCCGCGCTGGCCGACCGGCTCTACGGCGGGCTGTCGACCACCGAGCGGGAGCTCGCCGCGCGGGCCCTCGCCCATGTCACCGCAAGGGCGAACGCCGAACTCGCCGCCCTCGACGACGTCACCCAGCCTGCCTCCCGCTAGCTAGCCACGAACCGCCCTCAGCGCTCCCTCCGCCCGGAGGTCCGCGAGGGCGGGATAGCCGTCCACGGCCATGATCAGGTCCGCCTCCGCCAGGAGCGAGCGGAGGACGTGGACGATGCCGTCCGTGCCGCCGAGAGCGAGTCCGTACGCGTACGGGCGGCCGACGCCGACCGCCGTGGCCCCCAGGGCGAGCGCCTTGACGACGTCGGCGCCGCTACGGACCCCGGAGTCGAAGAGCACGGGAAGGCCGTCGGCGGCGGCCACCACACCGGGCAGCGCGTCGAGCGCGGGCAGCCCGCCGTTGGCCTGGCGGCCGCCGTGGTTGGAGCAGTAGATGCCGTCCACCCCGCCGTCCCTGGCCCGGCGCACGTCCTCCGGGTGGCAGATCCCCTTCAGGACGATCGGCAGGTCGGTGAGCGAGCGGAGCCACGCCAGGTCGTCCCAGACGAGCGGCTTGCCGAAGACGCCCACCCACTCCAGGACGGCGGCGCGCGGGTCCTCCTCGGGCGTCTTCGCGAGGCGGGCCCGGAAGACGGGGTCGGAGGTGTAGTTCGCGAGCGCGTGGCCGCGCAGCTGGGGGAAGTTGCCGGTGCCCAGGTCCCGGGGCCGCCACCCGGTGATCCAGGTGTCGAGCGTGACGACGATGCCCTTGAACCCGGCGGCCTCGGCCCGGTGCACGAGGCTCTCCGCGAGATCGCGGTCGGTGGGGGTGTAGAGCTGGAAGAAGCCCGGCGTGTCGCCGAACTCGGCGGCGACGTCCTCCATCGGGTCGGCGGTGAGGGTCGAGGCGATCATGGGCACGCCGGTCCGGGCGGCGGCGCGTGCCGTGGCCAGGTCGCCGTGCCCGTCCTGGGCGCAGAGACCTATCACCCCGACCGGGGCCATGAACAGCGGTGACGGCAGCGTGAGTCCGAACAGGTCGACGGTCAGGTCGCGCCGGTCGGCGCCGACCATCATGCGGGGCACCAGCCCCCAGTTCCGGAACGCCGCGACGTTGGCCTCCTGGGTGTACTCGTCACCCGCGCCGCCGGCCACGTACGACCACACCGAGGGAGGGAGCGCGGCCCGTGCCCTCTCCTCCAGTTCGGCGAAGGTCATCGGCAGGGTGGGGAGCACGCCGAAGAGTCCGTCGAAGTAGATCTCGTGCTGGTAGTCGCCGTAGTGCTGGGGCATGGGGTGGGCTCGTCCCTTCCGGTTCCGGTCGGCCGGGCGGCCGATCACCGCCGGCCGCCTCCCGAATGGCCCCCATCGTGCCCTCCACGGGCCCTCGTGACCATGCTCCAGACACCTCCCGTCCCCCGGGGAAGGGGGCCCCGGCGGACGATGCCCGCCGGGGCCCCCTTCTCGCCGGACGGCTACGAGCGCGTCGCCGTACGGCAGCCGTCGTCCGTGGCCGGCGTCCCGTCGGCGATCGCCTTGGAGCGGTCGTACGGGTCGACGGCCTCGCCGGTCTCCGGGCCGGTGGCGTTCCCGTCCTCGTCGAACTCCGGGGCGAGGTAGCCGGTGTGGTTGTCGCAGCCGCCGTTGGTCATGTCGAGCTTGTACGACACGATGGAGAAGGTACCCGGCTGGGTGACGATCTTCGCGGGGTCGTCCCAGTTCACCACGATCTCTCGGCGCACGATGGTCCGCACGACCTCGTCGCTGCCGGCCTCCGCCGCCACGAACGGGTACACGTAGGTGACGTCGGTCGCCACCTGGACCGCGCCGCGCTTGCCTTCGCGGTACGTGATCCGGCCCCGGGTCTTGACGACGTCACCGACCAGGCGGGCGTGGTCCGTTCGGTAGCGGCTGAAAAGGAGGAGCGGGTCGTTCTCCTCGCTGGGCGTCCGGAAGGCGGCGGCGAGGTAGTCCTTGATGTCCCGCTGGTGCGGGTTGATCAGGGCGATCGCCCTGGCGGGGCGTTCGCCGCGCAGCACGGCCGCGTCCAGGCTGGACGCGGCGAGGAAGTCGCGGGTCTGCCGGAGCGCCTTCTCCACCTGCGCCTGGTTCATCCAGCCGGTCGCCCGGGCGGCCGGGACGGAGATCCCGGCCGCGCCGTCGGCCCACAGCGCCGCGGGCGAGCCCCGGAACGGCTCGTCGAGCGTGCCGCGCCGGTCGGGCTCCATGGGCGGCGCCTCCGTCGGACGGTCCGACTCCAGGGCGAGCGGCGGTCCGGGCGTGCCCTCGTCCGTGGACGAGCCGATCATCCGCCAGGGGTCGAACGCCACGACGAGCAGGGCGACGGCCGCCAGCAGTCCGACCACGTACCAGCCCTTCCTCCGCCGGGGCGGGGGCGGCGTGTGCGTGCGCCAGCCCTGCGTCCCCGCGGGCTGGTCCCGCAGCCGCTCGGCGACGGCCCGGGCACGCGCCGAGGGCTCCCTGGGGGCGTCCGCGACGCCGTCCACGGAATCCCTCAGGAACTGCTCCCATGCCTCGTCCGGCACGGACGACCCGCCGCCGTCCCGCTCCCCACCCGCGCCCACAACGTCCCCCTCGTCTCACACGTCACTCCCGCCCCACCGCGGGGCTCCAGAATGATCGCATGGCACTCGCGTGCGACTGGTCACCCGCACAGGCTCTGACCTGTGACCGCACAGGTCCTGACCTGCCGTCAGCCCACGGGCGGGGTCCAGTCGCCCAGCCAGTGGGGGATGTCCTGGGCCGCGGCGTCGGTGGCGGTCAGGTGGGGGCGGTTCGGGCTCGGTGAGCCCGCGCCCGGGCCCGTGTTGCGGTACTCGGCGAAGCGGTCGGACTTCCAGGAGAAGCCGCCCATGTCCGTCCAGGGCGCCGGCTTGACGGCGGCGCTCAGGACGCTGTCACGGACCGTGGTCTGCGGGGAGAGGCTCGCGTCCCCGCCCGCGTGCCAGGGCCGTCCGAGGAAGAACGTTCCCGCGCCTACGTCGCCGTTGACGGTGGAACGGCTGATGAGGAAGCCCTTGCGGCCGGCCGCGGTGCTCGGCGCGGTGACGTACCCGGCCGAGGAGCCGTCCCAGCGCTTCTTGAGGGTGAGGACGGACCGGTCGATGACGGCCGTGGCGCGCCCGAAGACGAAGTCGACGTTGCCGATGACGTAGGAGCCGGTCATGTACACCCGGCCGATCCTGTCCTTCGCGGCCGTGTCGAGGAGGAGCGTGTCCTGGTCCCCGCTGACGATGACGCCGTCGAGCACGACCCGGTCGGCGGCGGTGCGCAGGGCGACCGCCTGGTGCCCGTCGAGGTTCTGGTGCGCGGCCTCGTCGAAGTCGTTGGAGACGGTGAGGTTGTGCGCCCGGAAGTCGTCCGCCTCGACGGCGACGGTGGCGCTGCCGCCCGTCCCGTACGTTCCCGAGCCGTCGGGCTTCGTCATCCCGGAGGCGTGGCCCTCGACGATGACGGTGTCCTTGCGGCTGCCGCCGGTGCCTTCGAGGGTGACGTGGGGCTTGGTCGCGGGGACCTTGACCGTCTCCCGGTAGACCCCGGGGGCGATCCGGATCACCACGGGTGAGCTGTTGCCCGCCGGCACGGCGTCGACGGCCTTCTGGACGCCGGTGAACCGCCCCGTGCCGTCCTTGGCGACGGTGAGCACGGTGGGGGCGGCGGCCGCCTCCGTTCCCGCCGCGCCGGCGGTGCCGATCGTGGACCGCGGACCGGCGCCCGCCTTGAGCAGCGCCGGTACGGCTGAGGCCGGGTCGGGCGTGTACGGGTAGAAGCTCCTCGGGTCGAAGGCCGTCCCGCCGCTCTCGTTGCGGCCGGTGGTTCCGGTGAAGACGTTGCCGCGCTGCACGAGCGCCGCCGTGCTGTCCTTGATCACCGGGTTGTTCACGCCCTGGAAGACGCTGTTCTCCAGGAGCATCCGGGTCCTGCCGCGCGCGTAGTTGCCGTACGCGGAGGTGATGCCGGTGCCCGCGTCGTCCTGGAGGAGGTTGTTGTAGAGGTGGGCGTGGGCGACGTTGTCGGTGGACGGGTTGCGCTGCTCGGTCTCGCGGAACCAGTTGTGGTGGATCGTGAGGTCGGCCGTGACGTTCTCGGTCCAGCCGATGCCGAAGGTCTTGTTGTTGTTGCCGAGCCTGTTCCAGGACACCGTGACGTACGTCGTGTCCTTGCGGCTGTCGATGAGGCCGTCGGCCATGTGCCGCAGGTCGTTGTGGTCGATCCACACGTGGTGCGCGCCGTCCATCTGGACGGCGTCGAAGTCGTGCTCCTTGTCGTTCCAGACGCCCTGGTACGCGTCCCGGATCGTCAGGTTCCTGATGATGACGTTGTGGACGCCCTGACCGAGGAAGAACCCGCCGCCGACGATGTGCCCCGAGGTCCCCGAACCGACGATGGTCTTGTCGGAGGCGACCTTGATCTCCTTGCCCGTGGGGTTCATCGTGATCGTCCCCGCCACGACGATGACGTACGGCTCCGGGGCGGTGGCGTACTTCTCCAGTTCCGCGAGGTTCCGGACGGTGACCGTCCGGCCGTCCCGGCCGCCGTACGTGCCGTTCTGCCCCAGCGCGTCGACCGAGGCGAAGCCGTCGGCGACCGCCCGCGCCCAGGCGGGTGCGTCCGCCGCCGTCGCCTCGGGCCGCCCGTCCGCGCCGAACACGCCGAAGGCCGTGCCGTACGCAAGGACTCCGGCGGCGGCGAGCGCGGCCGGTCCGCCGAGCAGCAGCCCCCTTCCGCGCCTGCGGTGTCTCGCCCTGCTGCGGGTCTCGGTCATCTCGTCCGTCCTTCCGTCCGTGGGGGTGCCCGCCGGGAAGGCCGGGCGGACGGTAGTCGCCACGGGGGTGGGGAAAGGTTGCCGCCGGCACCGGCGCGTGCGGGCCGGCGGCTCCCTCGAGTTCGGACGGGGCTGTTGAACGGGGCTGTTGGACGGGGCTTTTCAGGCGGGGCGCGGACCCGTCAGGCGTACGGGTCGAAGGGGATGCCGGCCGGCTTGGCCTTCGCCAGGTGGGGGGCGAAGTTGCCGTCCTTCAGGCCGAACACGGCGCTGCCGAAGTCGGCCTGGCTCAGCTTGTCGCGCAGTCCGGCCGGGTAGCCGTTCCAGCCGACCAGGCTCGGGAACTGCCAGGTGTGCTGGTGGTTCTCCGGCGGCTCGTCGTTGGAGTTGGCGGGGCGGAAGCAGTGCGTCCCGATGCCGTCCTTGTGGTAGACGACCTTGGGGTGGGTGCCGTCCCAGCGGATCGCGTCCCGGCCGTAGGTGTTGAAGTTGCCGTGCGCGGACGTGGAGACGTACTGCGCCTGGTTGTTCTGCACCCACACCACGACGTGCTCCCAGTCGTGGCGGTGGCCGCCGAGGCCGCTGCCGATGACGGCCTGGTCCTTCTCGAAGTACAGGCCGTAGAGGATGGCGCACCAGCCGTTGTTGCACTTCGCGCGGGAGTAGCCGTTGGTCTGGGTGAGGTCCCAGGAGTCACGGCACTGGCCGTTGAGCGCGCCGGACGGCTTGAGCCCGCCGTTGATCGTGCCGTCGGGACCGATCGCGGCGGTGGAGTAGCAGCCGTCGGTGTCGTAGTCGTAGGCCGGCTGGAACGTCTGCTCCAGTCCGTCCGCGTTGGCGGGCAGCGGTGGGGGCGGTGCGGCGAAGGCGCTGCTCGGTACGGCGATGATCATCATGAGGGCGCCGGCGAGGGCGACCGCGCCCCTGGTGGCGTACACCTTTGTCTTCACTGTGTCCCCTGGGTCGGACGGCGTGGTGCGCGACAGGCCACATTTTGGCATGGACAGTTCATCGCCGGTGGGGACTGGCCATGAACTCAGCGCATCGCCGCGGCGACCAGCCGCCCCACCTCTTCGACGGAGACGGTCCCGCCGTTGACGAGACGGTCGAAGACCAGACCGTCCACGCAGGTCAGCAGGGTGACGGTCCGTTCGTCGGCACCCTCGGGCCCCGCGGCGCCGTGCGCGGCAAGGAAGTCCCGGACGATCCGCCGGCCCGCGTTGTCACGCGGCACGAGGATCTCCCGCAGCTCCGGGTGGTGCACGCTCTCCAGGGCGCAGGCGTAGCGCGCGAGGGAGCGCCGGCGCCCCTCACCGGTGAGCCGCCGCCGGGTGAACTCGGCGAGTCCGACGGCCAGTTCCGCCGCGTTCCGAGGGACCGGCACACGCTCCCCCGCCTCCTGCAGCTCGGCCTGGTCGAGCGCGACCAGACGGCCGACGAGCGCGGTGAGGAGCGCCTGGCGGGTGCGGTAGTACGCGGAGGTGGTCCCGGACGGCAGGTCGGCGGCGCGGTCCACCGCCCGGTGGGTGAGCCCTCGCATGCCCTGCGCGGCGAGGACGTCGATGGCGGTGTCGGCGAGGAGGGTGCGTCGGTCGGCGGTCATCCCCCCTTTCTACACCTGTAGAGGCGAGGTGTACGGTGCTGCCGCGGCCGCCTTCTACAGGTGTAGAAGGCGGCGGCTATCTGTGACCGACGGAGGGAGCTGGGCATGAGCGGGTACGCGGTGGTGGTCGGCGGCGGCATCGGAGGGCTGGCCACGGCGATCGGACTCCGGCGGATCGGCTGGGAGGTGACCGTCCTCGAACGCGCCGCCGTCCTCGACGACATGGGGGCCGGCATCTCGCTGCACGCCAACGGGATGCGCGCCCTGGACGCCCTCGGCGTCGGCGAGGCCGTACGCCGGGCGGCCCGGCCCCAGTACACCGGAGGCACGCGCACCCCGGCCGGCGGCCGGCTGGCCCGGATGGACGGCGCCGCGCTGGAACGGGCACTGGGCACGCCGATCGTCGGCATCCCGCGCGCGGCGCTGCACCGGGCACTGCGGGCGGCCCTGCCCGCCGGATGCGTGGTCACCGGCGCCGAGGTCACGGCGGTCGACCTGTCCGATCCGCGCCGCGCGCGGGTGTCCACGACCACCGAAAGCGGCAGCGGCAGCGGGGGCAGCGCGCGTGAAGCCGACCTGGTCGTGGCCGCCGACGGGGTGCGCAGCCGCCTCCGCGCGCTGGTGGCCCCAGACCATCCCGGCCCGGCGTACAGCGGGTCGACCGTGCTGCGCGCGATCACGGACCGCCCGGTCACGCTCGCCTCCGACTTCGAGCTGACGTGGGGCCGGGGCGCCGAGTTCGGCCACATCGCGTTCGCCGACGGCCGTGCCGAGTGGCACGCCGTACTCAACTCGCCGCCCGGCGTGCGCTTCCCCGACCCCCTGGCCGAGACGCGCCGCCGTTTCGGGGGCTGGCACGCACCGATTCCCGCCCTGCTCGACGCCACTCGCCCCGGGGCCGTACTGCATCACGACATCCATGAACTCGTCACCCCTCTCCCCTCCTTCGTCGCCGGGCGGCTCGCCCTGCTCGGTGACGCCGCGCACGCCATGACCCCGAATCTCGGCCAGGGCGCCTGCCAGGCGCTGGAGGACGCGGTGACCCTGGCCGCCGCGCTCGCGGCCGAGTCGGGTCCCGGGCGGCGGCGGACCGCCTCCCAGCCGGGCGCCGCGGCGGGCGTCGACGCGGCGCTGGTGCGGTACGACGCCGAGCGGCGTCCCCGCAGCCAGGCCGTCGCCCGGGCCGCGCGGCAGGCCGGCCGGATGGGCCAGCGGCTCAGCCACCCCCTCGCCGTCGCCCTGCGCGACACCGCGCTCCGGGTGGCCCCGTCGGGGGTGACCGTCCGCGCGATCCTGCGGCACGCCGACTGGACCGCGCCACGGCTCACTCCCCCGGCGGCCACCCCGGGAAGCTGAGTCGCACAGAATCGAGTAGACGATACGTATCGTCTCGTCTACTGTGGTCGTCATGACCACCACCGCGTCCCGCGCGCACATCGCCATGTTCTCCATCGCCGCCCACGGCCACGTGAACCCGAGCCTGGAGGTCATCCGTGAGCTCGTCGCCCGTGGCCACCGCGTCAGCTACGCCGTGCCCGCCTCATTCGCCGAGAAGGTCGCGGCGACGGGGGCCACGCCCGTCGTCTACACCTCGACCCTGCCGACCGACGACGACCCGGACGCCTGGGGCACGGAACTGATCGACAACCTCGAACCCTTCCTGCGCGACGCCGAGCAGGCACTCCCCCAGCTCGCCGAGGCCTTCGACCGGGACCGGCCGGACCTCGTCCTCCACGACATCACCTCCTACCCCGCCCCCGTCCTCGCCCACTCCTGGGGCGTGCCCGCCGTCTCCCTGTGGCCGAACCTGGTGCCCTGGGAGGGGTACGAGGAGGAGGTCGCCGAGCCGATGCTCGCCGAGCTCAAGGCCTCACCGCGCGGCAAGGCGTACTACACGCGGTTCGCGGACTGGCTCGCCGAGCACGGCATCGACACCGACCCGGACCGTTTCGTCGCCCGCCCGCGCCGCGCGATCGTGCTGATCCCGAAGGCGCTCCAGCCGCAGGCCGACCGCGTCGACGAGTCCGTCTACACCTTCGTCGGCGCCTGTCAGGGCGAGCGTGCCGAACAGGGCACGTGGCAGCGGCCGGCGGACGCGGAGAAGGTCGTCCTGGTCTCGCTCGGCTCCGCGTTCACCAAGCTGCCCGGCTTCTACCGGGACTGCGTCGAGGCCTTCGCCGGGCTCCCCGGCTGGCATGTCGTCCTGCAGATCGGGAAGTTCGTCGACCCGGCCGAGCTGGGCACCGTGCCGTCCAACGTCGAAGTGCGCTCCTGGGTGCCCCAGTTGGCGATCCTGCGGCAGGCCGACGGCTTCGTGACCCACGCGGGCGCGGGCGGCAGCCAGGAAGGCCTGGCCACGGGCACCCCGATGGTGGCCGTGCCGCAGGCCGTCGACCAGTTCGGGAACGCGGACATGCTCCAGTCCCTGGGCGTGGCCCGCCACCTGCCGATGGACGAGGTCACCCCCGAACGGCTCCGCACGGCCATGCTGGCCCTCCTCGGAGATCCCGAAGTGGCCCGCCGCGCACGGGAGATCCAGGAGTCCATGGCCCGCGAGGGCGGGACGCTCCGCGCCGCCGACCTGATCGAGGCCGAACTCGCCGGATCGTGACGCCGTGGACGCGGGGCCCCGTCGAAGGGCTCCGGGGCCCCCGAAGGCGGGGCCCCGACGGCAGCCCCCCGACGGCGGGCCCCCGACAGCGGCCTCCCGGTGCGCACGAGCCGTGCGGGGCGGCCGCCGTCGCCCCCGTCAGACCACCGCGCCCGACCGGTCCCGGGCGGGGACGCCCGCCCGCCGCCGGGTCGCGGGCGCCGGTCCGCCGCCGCGTCCGCCGCCCGAGCCTGCGGGCGACGCCGGGTTCCTCGTCTCCAGCGCCACGGCCAGCGGCATCGCCGTGAACACCGTGGACGCCATGCCCAGCACGACGCCCGCGAGCAGCGCCACGGAGAAGTCGGTCAGCGAGTCGCCGCCCAGGACGGCCAGCGCCACGAGGACGAACAGGGCGCCCATCCCGGTGTTGACCGTACGGGGCAGGGTCTGGGCGACGGCCCGGTCGGCGAGGTCCGCCAGCGGCACGCCACCGCCCCGGCGCCGCAGCTCCCGCAGCCGGTCGAGGACGACGACCGAGTCGTTGACGGAGTAGCCGACGACGGTCAGCAGCGCCGCCAGGAAGACGCTGTCCACCGGCTTGCCCAGCCAGGCGAAGAGCCCGACGACGAGCAGCACGTCCTGCGTCATGGCCGCCACCGCCGCCGTCGCGTACGTCCAGCGGAACCGTACGGTCAGATAGAGGAGTTGGGCCGCGACCGCGAGCCCGAGCGCGAGCAGCGCGTGGGTGCGCAGTTCCCCGCCGAGGCTCGGTCCGATCAGGTCGTCGCGCTCCGCTTCCACCGGGCCCGCGACCCGGGTGAGCGCCTCCCGGATCTCGGTCTGCTCCGCGTCCCCGGTCTCCCGGACGCGGACGGAGACGTCGTGCTCCCCCGTCGTCTGCACGACGGCGTCCGGGAACCCGGCGGCCGTGACCGCCGCGCGGGCCGCGTCGGCGTCGACGGGCCGCTCGGCCGTGTACTGGACGATCCGGCCGCCGGTGAACTCGACCCCGAACTCCATGCCCCGGACGCCGATTCCGGCGAGCGCCGCGACGAGGAGTCCCGCGCAGGTCAGCAGCCAGCGGCGGCGGTGGGCCATGAGGCGCGGGACGCGCCGGGTCAGCCGGGTGCGCAGCCGGCCGAGCCCGGCCATGCCGGTGACCGCCGGCCGCCGCCGCACCGCGGGCAGGCGCAGGGTGAGATCGGCGAGGAGCCGGGTGATCACCATCGCGGTGAGGAGCGAGGTCACGACGCCGATCGCGAGGGTCACGCCGAATCCCTTCACCGGGCCGGTGGCGAAGACGAACAGCAGCCCGGCGGCGAGCAGGGTGGTGACGTGGGAGTCGGCCACCGCGCTCCACACCTTGCCGAACGCCGTCGCCAGCGGCCGCCGCAGGTCGCGCCCGCCGGTCCGGCCGAGGGCCGCGTACTCCTCCCTCGCGCGTTCGAAGACGAGGACGTTCGCGTCGACGGCGATGCCGATGGCAAGCACGAACCCGGCGAGGCCGGGCAGCGTCAGGGTGGCTCCCAGGGCGACCACGGCGGCGTACGAGATGAGCCCGTAGAGCAGCAGCGCGACCGTCGCGAGGACGCCGAGGAGGCGGTAGACCACGATCACGAAGGCTCCGGTGCAGGCGAGTCCGATCACGGCGGCCAGGGCGCTGGCCCGGATCGCGTCGGCGCCGAGTGTCGGCCCCACGGTGCTCTGCTCGACCGTCGTCACGGGGACCGGAAGGGCGCCGCCCTGGACGAGGGCCGCGAGGTCGCGGGCCTCCTGCCCGGAGAAGCCCCCGGTGATCTGCGCGGAGCCGCCGCCGATGCCCGCGCCGCAGGGAACGCCGGTCTGCATGCCGGGCGCGGACACGACGCGGTCGTCGAGCACGATGGCGACCCGGCGCGCCGGGTCGCCGGGTGCCGCGCAGGCGGCGGCGCCGGTCAGCCTCGCCCAGGTGCCGGCGGCGCCGTCGCGGAAGGCGAGGTCCACCGTCCAGCCCCGGCCGCCCTGGGTGTCGAGCACGGCTTCGGCGCTCTTGACGCCGTCGCCGGTGAGCGCGGGTGCGGCCAGGGTGAGGAAGGTGCCGGGCGCGTCGGGGTCGGCGAGGACGCGTGTCCCGTCGGGGGACGCGGCGGGCCCGCCGGTTTCCCCCGCCGTGCCGGTGACGGCGTGGAAGGTGAGCTGCGCCGTGCGGCCGATGACGTCGGCGGCCTCGCGCGGATCGCGCAGTCCGGGGAGTTCGACGACGATGCGGCGTTCGCCGGAGCGGGCGAGCGAGGGTTCGGCGACGCCGAGGCCGTCGACCCGCTTCCGGAGCACTTCGAGGGCGCGGTCGGTGGCGGCGGCGTCGGCGCGGGCGGTGGGCCCGTCCTCGGTCTGGAGGACGATACGGGTCCCGCCCCGCAGGTCGAGACCGAGGCGCGGCGGGGTGGTGAGGGTGATCCACAGGGAGAGCGCGACGACGGCGAGCGCGAGCAGCGCGCGCCAGAGCGCGGAACGAGAGGACACGGGTACTCCACGGGCAGTGCACGGCGGCGGCGCGCGTCCACGCGGGAGGGTGGAGGCGCTCGCCGGCCGTGCCGGACGAACGGTCGGATGCGCGTCGTGGACCGGTCCGGGGACATGCCGATGGCCCGGACGGCGACGCGGGGGGAACGTCAGCTGTGCCGGGTGGAGGGAGGGCCGCGGGGCGCCCGCGGGTCGTGCGCCGTCGCGGGCGGCGCCCGCTCGCGGCGGGGATCACCGGCGAGGACGCCGCGCGCGGGCAGGACGAGGCCGGCGGGAACGGCGGTCGTGGCCGCGGGCGTTCCCGGCAGCCGTACGGGGTTCTCGACGGCCGCGGGAAGCCGTACGACCGCGGTGGGCGCGAAGTGCGGCTCGGGTGCGGCGGCGCGGGGCGCCGTGCGGGGGTGGTGCGTGTCGCCGGGGGACGTGACGCCGTGGGGTGGGGCGGCGGGGGAGGTGGCGCCGTGGGGTGGGGCGGCGCGGCTCGGGCCGGGCGTCGGGGTCGTCGCCTCCGCCGTCGTCGCCGGGAGGACGAGGAGGGACCAGATCGCGCAGAGCACCGCGGGCAGAAGGGTCACGAGCCGACGTGCCGAACGTCCCACGCCGCCCCCTCCCTCCAGCACCCTGCCCCGCCTGTCGGATGCTCAGCGTAGACGTTGGGTACGACAGCTGAGTACGCGTGCTCAGGTGCGAGGCGGCACGGGCTCGCACGATGGACGGGTCAGCATCGTCCGCACGTCCAGGGGGCCGTCCGTGCTCAGCCGTCTCGCCGCCCATGTCGTCCCGTTCTTCGGCCGACTGACCGTCACCGCCGACCCCGGGGCCCGCCTCGAACCCGGCAGCATCCTGGTCGTGAACCACACGTCGACGGCCGACCCGGCGCTGGTCCTCGCCGCGCTCCGCAAGCGGCTCGCCGTCGAGCCCGTGCTGCTGGCCACCGCCGGGCTCTGGCGGATCCCGCTGCTCGGCCGGGCGCTGACCCGCGAGGGCCATGTGCCGGTCCACCGCAACTCGGCCCGCGCGTCGGCGGCCCTCGACCGCGCCGCCGTCGCGCTCGCCTCGGGGCGGCACGTGATGCTGTACGCGGAGGGCCGCATCCCGCCTCGGCCGGACTCCGCGGAGAACCCGCCGGAGGCGTTCCGCACCGGGCTCGCGCGGCTCGCCCGGGTCACCGGTGCGCCGGTGGTGCCGATCGGTCAGGCCGGTGCCCGGCGGATCACCTCGGGTGGACGGGTGAAGCAGATCGCCGGGGTGCTCACGGCGCCGGTCCGCAGGCCGGGTCTCCATGTCCACATCGGGGCGCCGCTGCGGCTGCCGGCCGACGTGGCCGCCGCGACGGAGCTGGCCCACGGGGCGGTCACCGAGGCGTGGCGGACGGCGGCCGGGGCGCTCGGCGAGCCGGCGGCGGCCGCGGCCCGGCGCGACTGAACGGTACGCGGCAGGGGCGGGGACAGACGGCGTTCACCTGGGGGTCGCTCCGGAACCTCCCCTTGTTCCCGAACAGCGCTCTACTATGCGGTGGTCGTGCGTCGGCACGCACAACGGGCGTCAGGGGGAGGCGCGGTGGCGATACGACCCGTACGGGCACAGGACGGCACACCGGACGACATGCCGGACCGGGCGGGGAAGGACCTGCCCGCCGGGGTGGAGCTGTACCACCTGAGGCCGGACGGCGGCATCCTGCTTGCCGACCGGGAGGGGAGCCGGGAGCTCGGCCCCGAGCGGGAGTTCCTGCGGTTCATCGACGACGGGCAGTTCGCCCACTACCTGGTGGGGGACGCGGCGACCTCGCCCGAGCGGCCGTCCAACGCCACCGTCAAGCTCGGGGTCGTGGGGCCGCGCAGCGCCTTCACTCCGCACGCGCACGGCGGCGAACACTTCGTGCTCAGCCTCGGCCACGCCGCCTGCGGGCTGTACGACGGGGTCCGGGGGCGCGTCACCGACGTGCCGCTCGCGCCGGGCATGCTGATCCGGATCCCGGAGATGATGCCGCACTCGTTCGCCAACCGGGGCGACAGCCCCCTGACGATCCTCGCCGCGAACACCGGTTACGGGATCGACCACGAGGACTACGCGATCACCGCGGCGGAGGCCGAGCGGCGCGCCCAGGAGTCCCCCGGCGACCCGGGCGGCGTGCGCGCCGCGGGCGGCCGGACCGCGCTGGCCACGGCCCTCACCGACTACCGTGCGCTGGCCGCCGAGCTCCGCGACATCGAGCGGGCCCAGCGGGTCCACGGCATCGCCGCCACCACGGTCCGCGAGCGGCTGGCGGCCCGGCTGCGCCGGGTGGCGGCCGCGCTGGAGGTGTCCCGGTGATCTGTCCGCACTGTGAGCAGAACCTGCTCCGCAAGCAGCGCACCGGCAACCGCTGTTCCTTCTGCAAGCGTGACTACGCGCTGGACCCCAAGACGAACCCGCTCGGGCTCAACGACCTCCGCGTGCGCCGGGTCACCGCCGCCCTCACGGACGGGGGCCGGATCCGGATCGTGCCGGAGCAGCTGTGGTACGCCCTCTCCCGCAAGCGTCTGCGGGACAGCGAGTTCGGACAGGGCTGCCTGGGCGGGGCGTTCGCCCTGGGCGCCTTCGTCGCCTTCGTCTCGTTCGTCGCCGAGGCCCCGGTGCTGCTGCTCGCCTCCGCCGCCCTGCTGCTCGTCGGATCGGGGATCGCGGTCGCGCGGGCCGTGGGCGTGGGCGCGGGAGTCCCGCGCGTGTCCAGGGAGGACTTCGCCGCGCAGGTGCTCGGTGCGTGGCGCAGGACGTACGGCTCGCTGCCGCCCGGGGTGCTCGACACCTCGGGGTCCACGCACGGCCCGGCGGTGCCGGCGGTAGCGCCGGGAGCGGCGGGGACGGCCGGGGTGCTGATCTGCCGGGACCGTGCCGTCGTCGCGTTCCTCGACGCCGCCGGTCTGCTCGCCCGGCACGGTCTCGCGTCGGCCCGGAGCCCGGAGGAGGTCCGTGCGGTGCCGTCGAGCGGTCCGGTGCTGGTGCTCCACGACGTCGACGCGGAGCGCGAACTGTTCGTCCGCCGGGTCCGGGAGACCCTGCCGGGCCGGACGGTCGTCGACGCCGCGCCGCCGCTGCGCACCCTGCGGGCCCGCCCGAACGCCGTGCCCTACCGGGACCCGGGGCGGAAGCCCGACGCGGAGGCCATGCGGCTCCTGTCCGGGCTCGGCACGCTCACTCCCGAGGAGCTGAAGTGGCTCGGGAAGGGGTGGCGTTACCCGCTCGTCGGGCTGTCCCCCGCCCGGCTGCTCGCCGTCGTGGACCGGGTGGCGGGGCAGGTCACGCGGCGGGTCGACGAAGACCGCCGGCGCGCCGCGGCACTGGGATTCCTCACCTGGCCCGGACCGGCCGGGCCCGGTCCGGTGGGTGGCCCGTGATCTGCCCGCACTGCTTCGCCGACGTGTCGGCCAAGGAACGTACCGGACAGGTGTGTTCGCGCTGCACCAAGAGGTTCGCGCTGGACCCGAGGATCCACGGCCGGGGCATGAACGACCGGCGGATCAAGCGGATCGCGGAGAAGGCCACCGAGGGCGGCCGGCTGCGGATGACGGTCACCCAGCTCTGGTACCTCAGCCGCACCTCCAGCGGTACGTCTCCTGCCAGGCCCGCGCGCGGGATCAGGCCCGGCGTACGGTGGCTGGTGGCCGCGCCGCTCGCCGTCCTGCTGCTCGTGGCCGGGAACTTCGTGCCCGGCGTGCCCGGCGCGGTCACCGTCACCGCCGCCGTCGCGGTCGTGGTGACGGCCTCGCTGATGCGGTTCAGGCCCGCCACGAGGGCCTCGTCGTACATCACGCCCTCGGAGAGCCAGTTCCGGCAGATGATGGCCGGGCCGTGGGCGGTCGCCTACGGGAAGCCGCTGCCCCGTGTGGTGGACGACGGTCCGCACGCCCCTCATCCCCGCACTCCCCCTCCGGCGCGTCCCAGGGTCGTCATCCTCTGCACCGACCACGCGGCGGCCGTGTTCCTCCGGAGGAACGCCATCCCCGCCCGTCTGGACGCGCTCCTCGTCGAGGCAGCGCCCGGCGCCGCGCCCGAGGCGCTGGCGGACGCCCCTGCGGGGCTTCCGGTGGTGACGCTCCACGACGCCGACGCCCTGGGGGCGCTGCTCGCGCCGCTGCTGCGCCAGGCGCACCCTGACAGGGTCGTGGTGGACGCCGGGCTCCCGGTGACGGCGGTCCGGACCCGCCGGGGTGCCGTGCACCGGGTGTCGTCGGCGGCCACGCCGAGCGCCGCGGACCTCCGTTCCCTCGCGGGCCTGTCCGGGGCGGACGCCGCGTGGCTGGCGCAGGGGTACTGGAGCCCGCTCGCCGCCGTGCCGCCGCGCCGCCTTGAGGCGGCCGTCACGGCGGCCGTACGACGCGCGCTGGCCGCCCGGCCCGCCCGATCCACCGACGGCTTCCTGACCTGGCCGGCCGAGGTGCCGTCGCCGGGCGGCGGCCCGTCCCGTACGAAAGGCGCTGCGGCCGGATGAACCAGCGACACCTCCTGCCCCCGGGCGGCGGCCCGGCCGCCCGCTCCGGTCACCGCCCCGCCGCCGGGTTCGCCGCCCGGACGGTGGGCGGGCTCACCGGCCGCGCGATCACCGTGGCGGCCGGGCGCGCCGCCGAGCCCGGCGGACTGCGCTTCACCGAGCGGCAGCTCTACTACGAGACCTGCCGGGTGCTGAGCCCCGGTTCGGCCTTCCTGAGGGGCCGGATCGCGGGCACCCCCGCCCCGGTGCTGCGGCTGCCCGCCTTCACCCGGGCCCTCGACGAGCTTGGCCGGGAGAGTGTGCCGGGGCTGCTTCCGCCGCCGGTGGCGCCGCCCGCGCGGCCGTCCCGGCCGGAGGGGGCGGAGCGGTCGGAGCGACCGGAGCCCGACCTCTACGACTACGGGCTGCCCCGCCTGCTGCTCTGCCAGAGCCGGTCGATCGCCGGGATGCTGCTCGCCAACCACATCCACCTGGAGGCGGCCTGCCCGGTGCTCGCCGCCGACGACGCCCTGCCGCTGGACCCGAGGATGATCGCCGCCCTGGAACGGGCCGGCGGCGCCACGGTGCACGTCCTGCACGACGCGAGCCCCGCCGGGGTCGCGCTCCCGGCCCGGGTCCGGGCCACGCTGGGGCCGTTGTCCGGGGTCCGGGTCGTCTCCCTCGGTCTGGTGCCCCGGCACGTGGCCAGCCTGCGGCTGCCCACCGGGCGCGGTCCGAGGCCCGGTCCCGCCGGACTCGGCGCCCTGCCGGCCGCGCTGCGGCCGGGGGAGGCCGACTGGCTGGCCGGCGGGCGGTTCGCCGAGGTGGCCGCGGTGCCCCCGGCCCGGCTGCTGCGGACCGTGCTCCGCCTGACCAAAGGGCCACGACCGCCCCGCGACTCCCTGTGGAGCGGACTGCGCGGACTGCGCGGCACCGGCTTCATGACCTGGCCCGCCGCGTGACCCGTCCCGGCGCTCCCACCCACACACCCGAGGTACGCACCCCATGATCCGTCCCGAAGAGATCGGCTACGCGGACGAACTGCTCGCCGACGGCACCGTCCACCGCACCTACGAGAACGGCCTCGAGGAGTGGCGGCGCCGCACTCCTGGGCAGCCGCACGTCGTGCACTGGCACGACAACCGCGGCGCGTCGGGCACCGACGAGCTGCTCGGCGACCGCGTCATCAAGCGCTCCCTGGCCGACGGCACCGTCTCCTACGCCCGGGACATCGGCTACGGCCGCACCCTGTCGGCGCGCGGCGCGCAGGTCCTGGTCAACCGCAGCTCCTTCGGCGGCCGGATGGGCGTCCTGCTCGCCGGGCTCGGGGTGGCGACGCTCGCCGTGACCGCCGCCCAGCTGCCGCCGCTGAGCCTCTCCCCCGAGCAGGAGGAGGCGCTGCGACAGCAGCAGGCGCAGGCCTCGCAGTCCTCCGGCGGGGGCGGCGACAGCGGGGGCGGCGACGGCGGCGGTTCCGTCGACGGCGGCAGCGACGACGCGAACGACTGGGACGCGGCCTGGGACGGCGAAGGGGACGCCTGGAACGACGACGACTTCGGCTGAGCCGTACCCCGGCGTCCCGACGTCCCGGCGTCACCGCACCGCATCGCATCTCACGAGCGAACACACGGAGAAGGAGCAGTTCGTGGCACGCATGTGCGCCTGCCTCGCCACCACCACCGGGCAGGCCCGCGCCCACCTCGACGCGATGGGCGCCCTCGGGCCCGGCCATGTCCCGGCCGGGGTCCCGGGCGGCGAGCTGGCGCTGCTCCCCGGTGAACCCGGGCGCGCCGAGGGTCCGTTCACCGCGTACGGGCGGACGGCGGTCGGGGAGGTCACGCTGCACAACCGGCCGGTGCTGCTCGCCGCCCTCGCCGAGCGGGCCGCTCCCCCGTCGCCCGGCTGCCCCGACGGCGAACTGCTGCTGCGCTGCTGGGCGTTGCTCGGGGACTCCGGAGTGGCGCTGGCCGAGGGCATGTTCGTGCTCGCCGTGCTCGACGGCGAGGACCTGGTCCTGATCCGCGACCACGTCGGCGCCCGCACCCTGTTCTACGCACGTGCCGGCGGCGCCTGGGCGGCCTGCACTTCGCTGCGCGCGCTGCGCCGCTGGCCGGCCCTCGGCACCTCGATGAACCTGTCCGCGGTGCGGTCCTTCCTCACCTTCGCCTATCTGCCCGGCGAGGAGACGCTGCTGACCGGCGTACGGGAGCTGCTGCCCGGCCGGGTGCTCCGGCTGCACCGGGACGGCACGTCCTCGCAGACCGTCCACTGGGAGCCTCGGGAACGCGTCGAGGAGCCGGTGCCGGAGGATCCGGCCGGCCATGTGCTGGCGCTGCGGGCCCTGTTGGAGCAGGCGACGGCGAGCCGGCTGCCCGCCGCCGAACCGGCTGCCGTGCTCCTCTCCGGCGGCATCGACAGCTCTCTCGTCACGGCCCTGGCGGCGAAGCTCCACAGCCACCCGGTGCACACCTGGTCGATCAGCTTCGGCGACGACCTCCCGAACGAGCTGGGCTACTCGGGGCTCGTGGCCGCGCACTGCCACACCCGCCACCGGGTCCTGACGGTGTCGGGCGAGGCCGTGGCCGCGCGGCTCGCCGAGGCGGCGGCGCTGCTCGACAGCCCCGTCGGGGACCCGCTGACGGTGCCGAACCTGATGCTGGCCGAGGCCGTGGCCGCCGACGGCGCGACCGTCGTCCTCAACGGCGAGGGCGGGGACCCCGTCTTCGGCGGGCCGAAGAACCTTCCCATGCTGGTCCAGGAGATGCACCGGACGCCGGGTGCGCCGTGGGACGAGGACCGGGCGACCGCGTACCTGCGCTCGTACCGCAAGTGCTGGACCGACCTGCCGGAGCTGCTGACCGCCCCGGCGCTCGACGCGCTGCGGGACGCCCCGCCGCTGGAGCGGCACGTGGCGCCCTATCTGACCGCGGACGGCGCCGGCCCGTATCGGATGGGGCACCTCCTCAACCAGCTGCTCCACTGCAACCTGCGGACCAAGGGCGCCCACCACATCCTCACGAAGGTGGAGCGGCTGACCTCCTCCCAGGGGGTGGAGGGCCGTTCCCCGCTCTTCGACCGGTCGGTCGTCGACCACGCCTTCGCGACCCCGCCGTCCTTCAAGCTCCGTGGCACGGCGGAGAAGTGGATCCTCAAGGAGGCCGTACGGGACCTGCTCCCGGACACGGTGGTCGACCGGCCCAAGAGCGGGATGCGCGTTCCGGTCCAGCAGTGGCTGACGGGCCCGCTGCGCGAGCTGGGCCAGGACCTGCTCCTCGGCCCCAGGTCCCGGCAGCGCGGGCTCTTCCGGCCCGAGACCGTCCGCGCCTGGCTGCGCGGCGAGGGCGCCCTGCTGCCCCGGCAGGGCGGCAAGTTGTGGCTGGTGCTCACCCTGGAGCTCTGGCTCAGGTCGTACGACGTGTGAGAACGCCCCACTCCGGACCACGAAAGGCCCCCGCATGACCAGCGACGCGACCACCGGCACCGACGTCACCGCGCTCATCGACCCCCGCACCGGCGAGCCGCGCGGCACGGCCGTGTGCTCCCGGCTGCCCGAGGTGCGGGCCGCCGTGTCCGGCGCGCGCGCCGCGCTGCCGGGCTGGCGGGCGCTCACGCCCAAGGAGCGCTCGCGGCGCCTCGACCGGCTCGCGGCCCTCGTCGAGGAGCACGCGGAGGCGTACGCGGCCCGGGAGCGGGCCGGGACGGGCAAGCCGGAGGCGGAGGTGGCGGGCGAGATCGAGCAGGTCGCCGACCTGTTCCGGTTCTTCGCGACGGCGGCGAGGACCCGCACCGCGCCGGCCTCGGGGCTGCTGGTGGCGGGCCACGAGAGCTGGGTGCGCTGGGAGCCGGTCGGCGTGGTGGGCGTGGTGGTGCCCTGGAACTATCCGCTGCTGATGGCGGCCTGGCGGTGCGCCCCGGCGCTCGCCGCCGGGAACACGGTGGTGGCGAAGCCCGCCGAGACGACCCCCGACAGCCTGGAGCTCCTCGCGGAGCACGCGGCGGCCGCGCTGGGCCCGGGCGTCCTCTGCCACCTCCCCGGCGACCGCGAGACCGGCCGGCTGCTCGTCGCATCGGCCGTGGACATGGTGGCGTTCACCGGCAGCGGCCGGGCGGGGGCCGATGTGGCGGTCCGCGCGGGGACCCGGCGGGTCAGTCTGGAGCTGGGCGGCAACGCCCCGGCGATCGTGCTTCCGGACGCGCCCGCCGACACGTGGGCGTCCCTGGCGGAGGCCGTCACGTACAACGCGGGGCAGAGCTGCGCCGCTCCGGCCCGGGTCATCACCCTGGCCGAGAACTACGAGGCCGCCGTCGCCGAGTTGACGGAGGCGCTGGCCGCCCGGGTGGCGGGCCGGGACTTCGGCCCGCTCAACAACCCCGACCAGGCGGAGCGTTACGACCGGCTGGTCGCCGCCTCCGGCGCCAAGCGGAACGTCGCCGGGACCGTCGCCCCGGAGCCGGGCGAGGAGGCCGGACACTGGCGCCCGGCGCGGCTGCTCGCGGACCTGCCGGACGACGATCCGGCGGTCACCGAGGAGGTGTTCGGGCCGCTCCTCACCGTGCAGCGGGCCGAGGGGCCGGCGGAGGCCCTCGCCCTGGCGAACGGCGTGCCGCAGGCCCTCGCCGCGAGCGTGTGGACCGGCGACCTCTCGGCCGCGCTGGAGCTGACGGCGGCCCTGGACGCGGGCGAGACCTGGGTCAACTGCCACCTCGTCCAGACGGCGGAGCTCCCGCACGGCGGCCGGGGCGCCTCCGGACACGGCACGGACCTGAGCACCTTGGCGCTCCAGGAGTACCAGCGGCCCAAGACGGTCACGGTCCGGCTGGGACGCCGGATCTAGCCCGCGGTTCGCGCCGGACCGGGCCCGGGGGGCGGTGCGTGCGACCGGCCTGCGCGTTCGGCGTGCGGCCGGGCGGGCCGGACCGGCGGGAGTCGTCGGACGGCGCCGGTGAGTCGTGCCCCTCGGAGAAGACCGGTGATTCCGCCGATGCCCGTGGGACGTGGTGCCCGGACAGTGGCCGGGCCAGATCACGGCGTGGCCGCCGTCCGGACGCCCGGGCGGCGCCCCACGACACGAGAGGACGACTCCGTCATGACACGACACCTCGGCGCGGCCATGGCCGCCGCCTGTCTGACCCTGCTGCTCGCCCCCGGCGCCCAGGCCGCCGGCTCCGCTCCCGCGAGCGCGGCGGCGGCCGCGGACAACCCGTACGAGCGCGGCCCCGCGCCCACCCAGTCCAGCATCGAGGCACTGCGCGGCTCGTACGGCGTCGGCGAGACGTCCGTCTCCTCGCTCGCCGTCAGCGGCTTCGGCGGCGGCACGATCTACTACCCGACGTCCACGAGCGACGGCACGTTCGGCGCCGTGGTGATCTCGCCGGGGTTCACGGCCTACCAGTCCTCGATCGCGTGGCTCGGGCCGAGGCTGGCCTCCCAGGGGTTCGTGGTCTTCACCATCGACACCCTGACCACCCTCGACCAGCCCGACAGCCGTGGGCGGCAACTTCTGGCGGCCCTCGACTACCTGACCCAGCGCAGTTCCGTGCGGGGCCGCGTCGACGCCAGCCGGCTCGGCGTGATGGGGCACTCGATGGGCGGCGGCGGCACGCTCGAAGCGGCCAAGAGCCGACCGTCACTGAAGGCCGCCGTACCGCTGACCGGGTGGAACACGGACAAGACCTGGCCCGAGATCACCACCCCCACGCTCGTCATCGGCGCGGACGGCGACACGATCGCCCCCGTCGCCACCCACTCGGAGCCGTTCTACGAGAGCCTGCCCGGCTCCCTCGACAAGGCGTACCTGGAGCTCAACGGCGCCACGCACTTCACCCCGAACTCGTCGAACACGACGATCGCGAAGTACAGCCTCTCCTGGCTCAAGCGGTTCATCGACGACGACACCCGCTACGACCAGTTCCTGTGCCCGCTGCCGCGGCCGAGTCTGACGATCGACGAGTACCGGGGCACCTGCCCGCTCGGTTCCTGACGCCCTGTGCACCATCACAGAGCCGCGTTCCCGGGTCTGGGCCACTGCCCAGACCCGGGAACCTTCCGCCGTACCGTACGGCTCGGTAACGTGACCGCCGTGAGCGGAGCGACGCACCCCGCCGACGGCCCGCGGCTCTACGACCGAGCGGCCGAACTCTCCGCCGTGGCCCGCCTGTCGGCCCGTGCCGCAGCCGGACGCGGCGGTGTCCTGTTCGTCACCGGCAACCCCGGTGAGGGCCGCACCGCCCTCCTCCGCCGGGCGGCTCACGACTTTCCCGGTGCGGCGTACCGGGTCGCCGCGCCCCACCACCGGGGTCCCTGGAGCGCGGTACGGGCGCTGTTCGCGGAGCTCGCCCCCACCCCGGCGGCCGGGCGCCGGGCACTGCGGCTCGCGCGCGGCGAGGGCGGGCTGGCCCGGGGAGTGGCCGCCCTCGCCACCGGCACGGAAGCCGTGCTGCTCTGTGTGGACGACCTCCACCTGTGGGACGCGCATTCACGGGCCGCCCTCGCCGCGGCCTGGCAGGAGACGGGCGGGCGGAGGCAGGACCGGGTGGGGTGGCTGGTGTCGGCCGCGCGCCACCACCGGCTTCCCGAGGTGCCTGGGGCGGAGACGGTGCGGTTGGGCCGACTGACCGCGTCGGGGGCGCGGGCCCTGCTCGACGACCTGTGTCCGGTGGCCGCGCCGGCACCACCGGTCGGGGAGCGGCTGCTCGACGAGGCGGCCGGGCATCCCGGCGTCCTGACCGCGGCGGTACGGCGGCTGACCGTGCCTCAGCTCGCGGGGTCCCTGCCGCTGCCGCGGCCTGCGGTCGACGACACGGTCCTCGCCGAGGTGTACGGAGGACTGCTCCAACGCCTCCCCGCGGCCTCCCGCCGTCTGCTCGCCACGGTCGCCGTGGCGGCCCTCGCGGGCCGCGCGGGGGCCGGGGCCGACGCGGCGGGCACGGTGGCGTACGGCGTCGGCGGTGGCGGCGGGTCGGCGCCCGCCGGGGCGCGCGGCGCCCGTGCCTCGGCCGAGCCGCTGGAGGGACTGGTCGCGGACGGGCTGCTGCGCCGCCGCAGGGGTGGGGCGGTGGGCTTCGACGACCCCTTCCTGGGGCGCGCCGCGCTCGCCTCGGCCCGGCAGCCCTGGCGGGGCAGGACCCGCGCCCTCCACGCGCCCGGCGCGGACCGCGGTATTGACCGCCCGGCGGCGGCTCCGGCGCCCTCCGCGGACCGCCCGGCCCCGGGTTCGGCACCGTCCGCGGATCGCTCGGCGGCGGGTTCGGCGCTCGCGCGCAGTGAGGACCATCGTGCCGACCGGCTCGGGCCGTCCGCCGCCGTGCGCGCGCTCTCGCCGGTCGCCCGGGGCCGCGCGCAGCTGGTCCGGGGGCTCGCGGCACTGGCCGGTGGCCCGGTCATGGACGCGCACGAGGCGCTGCTGCAGGCGGCGGAACTGCTGCGGGAACGGGCGCCGGTGGAGGCGTCCGACGCGCGGTTCCTGGCGATGGAGGCGGCGTGGGCGGGCGGCGACGTGGAGGCCTGCCTGGCCGCTCTCGACGGCGGTGCGGAGGTGCGGGGGCTGGAGCGCGACTTCGCCGACGGGCTGAGCGCGGCGTTGACCGTACGACTGGACGACGCCCGCACGGCACTGGCGCGGGTGGTCGCGGGCGAAGGGGGCGCGGACGATCCCCGGTTGCTCCTCCGGGCCGGGGCCGCCGCGCTCGTCCTCGGCGACACCGCGGTGGCGGCCCGGATCCACGCCCGTGCGCTGGTCCGGGCGCGGGCGGAGCACCGTACCGCCCTGCTGCCCCACGCGCTCGAACAGCTCGCGTACGCCGAACTGCGGGCCGGCCGGTACGGCCGGGCCGCGCTCGCCGCGCGGGAGGGGCTGCGGACGGCGGAGGCGACGGGCCAGCACAACGTGGCGGCCCATCAGCACGCCGTACTGGCTCTGGTGGCGTCGGTGAAGGGCGACGGGTCAGCGGTGGCGGAGCACGCGGGGCGGGCGCTAGAGACGGCGGGACCGCACGGGCTCGTCCAGGCCGCGACGCTCGCGGAGTGGGCGCTGGCGCGGGCCGAACGGGGCCGGGGTCTGGCCGCCCAGGCGGCCGCGCGGCTCGTGCCGCTGGTCCGGCCCGGTCCCCGGGGCGGTCATTTCGCGCTGCGCATGCTGGTGGTCCCCTGCTTCGTGGAGACGGCGGTCGCGGCCGGCCGGAACGCGGAGGCCCGGGACGCGGCCGAGGAGTACGCGGTCTGGGCCGCGCTGGGCGTCGACGCAGCCGCGCAGGCGCAGTTGGCACGCTGCCGTGCCCTGCTCGCGGAGGGCGAGGCGTCCGCGTACTGGTTCCGTGAGGCGGTGCGCCGCCACGACAGCTGCGGGAACGACTTCGAGCGGGCCCGCACCCTCCTGGCGTACGGCACATGGCTGAGGCGCCGCCGACGACCGGGCGACGCGCGTGGTCCGCTGCGCGACGCCCTCGTGACCTTCGAGCGGGCCGCCGCCGAGGGCTGGGCCGAGCACGCGCGCTCCGAACTCCGTGCCACCGGAGGGGCATCGGGCGGGGCGAAGGATTCGGCGGCGCCGCCCGATCTGACCCCTCAGCAGCAGCGCATCGCCCGCCTCGTCGCGCGGGGCGCCACCAACCAGGAGGTCGCCGACCATCTCTCCCTCAGCCCCCGCACCGTGGACCACCATCTCCGCGGCGTCTTCGCCCGGCTGGGCATCCGGTCCCGTGTCGAACTCCCGGGCGTGGTGGACGGGTGGGACGCCGGTCGCCGGGAGGCAGGGGGCCGTCACACCGTCTCCGGGCCGGTGCCCCCGCAGCGCGCGGTGTGACCCGGGCGACGGAGCAGCGGCCCTCCTGGGGCTACCACCGGCTGCTCGGCGAGCGGCTCGCCCACGCCACGGCCGCCCTCGACGTCCAGACGGGCGGCGGGGAGGTCCTCGCCGGTGTGCCGACGCTGCCGCGGACGATGGTGGCCACCGAGTCGTGGCCACCCAACCTCGCGCGGGCCACCGCGCTCCTGCACCCGCGGGGCGCCATCGTCGTCGCCGATCCGGACAAGCCTCCGCTGCCCTTCCCCGACGCCGCGTTCGACCTCGTCACCAGCCGCCACCCCGCGACGGTGTGGTGGGCGGAGATCGCCCGCGTCCTGCGTCCGGGCGGCACCTATCTCGCCCAGCACTTCGGTCCCGCCAGCGTCTGGGAACTGGTCGAGTTCTTCCTGGGACCGCAGCCGGAGGCGGCCCGGCACCTGCGCAAGGTGATCTGGATCGTGCCGGGGTTCACGGTGGAGTCGCACCTGCCCCGGCCGCGCGCGCTCGACGCGCTGATCCGCGCGGAGGGTCCGTTCGTGGCCCACTCCTCGCGGACCCTCGTCGAGGCGCGCAGACCCGGGACGCCCTAACGCTCCAGGTACGCGGCGCGGGGGACGGCGCCCGACACCAGGGGGGCCATGTGCGCCCGGTAGCGGGGCGACAGGGTCTGCAGGGAGGTGATCTTCTCCAGCGGGATCCAGTCGAGGCCGATCTGGTCGATGTCCTGCTCGGTTCCGCCGACGAGTTCGGCGCTGCCGTCGACGGTGCAGAGGAAGACGACCTCGACCCGGTGGAAGTTCTCCTGGCTGAGCACTCCGGGATCCTCGGTCCAGCCCTCCAGGACCCAGAGGAGCGGGCCGACCCGCACCGTCAGCCCGGTCTCCTCGTGCACCTCGCGGCGGAGCGCGTCCGGCAGCAGCTCACCGGTCTCCTGGCCCCCTCCGGGAAGGAAGTGGCACTCCCGGCCGTTCCAGAGGTTCCGGGTGAGCAGGACGGATCCCTCATGGAGGACGACGGCCTTCGCGGAGGTGCGGATGCGGGTGGGGACGGTCATGGGGGTCTCCTCGGTCCGGGCGGTCGGCCACCCCGGCAGCATGCCCACGCCTACGGACGGCATGCCGCGCCCCGACCGACCGCGGGGGCGTGGCGTCTCGTCGGGGAGGGTCAGAAGACCGACAGGCCCGTGATGGTCGTGAAGCGGTCGAGGGCGGTCACGCCCGCCACCGAGTTTCCCCGGCTGTCGAGTCCCGGGCTCCAGACGCAGAGCGTGCAGCGGCCCGGGACGACGGCGACGACGGCTCCGCCGACGCCGCTCTTGCCCGGGAGGCCGACCCGGTAGGCGAAGTCGCCGGCGGCGTCGTAGGTGCCGCAGGTGAGCATGACGGCGTTGACCTGTTTGGCCTGGCTGCGGGTCAGCAGCCGGGTGCCGTCGGCGCGCAGTCCGTGGCGGGCCAGGAAGCCGGTGGCGAGGGCCAGGTCGGCGCAGGAGGCTTCCAGGGAGCACTGGCGGAAGTACTCGCGGAGCAGGTCGGGCACCGGGCCGGTAATGTTGCCGTAGGAGGCCATGAAGTGGGCGAGGGCCGCGTTCCGGTCGCCGTGGGTGGCTTCCGAGGCGGCCACGGCGGTGTCGAAGGCGAGTTCCGGGTTGCCGCTCTCGGCGCGCAGGAAGTTGAGCAGGCTGCCGGAGGCGTCGCCGGTGAGCCGGTGGAGGCGGTCGGTGACGACGAGGGCGCCGGCGTTGATGAACGGATTGCGCGGGATGCCGTTCTCGTACTCCAGCTGTACGAGGGAGTTGAACGGGTCGCCGGACGGCTCCCGGCCGACGTGGGCCCAGAGCGCGTCGCCCTCGCCTGCGAGGGCGAGCGCGAGGGTGAAGACCTTGGTGACGGACTGGGTGGAGAAGGGGCGGCGCCAGTCCCCCACCCCGTAGACGGTGCCGTCGAGTTCGGCCACGGCCATGCCGAAGTCGGCGGGGTCGCCGGCGGCGAGGGCCGGGATGTAGTCGGCCGGGGCGCCCCGGTCGGTGAGTCCGGCGATCTCCTCGGCGATGCGGTCGAGGACGGGCTGGAAGGAGGTGGTGGTGTACGTGGTCACGCGCTGTCCCGGGGCGCCCGGTCCTGGAGCGTGCGACGGGCCGCGGCGAGGCCGAGGTCGCCGCCCGGCGGGACGAGGAAGTAGCGGGCGACCGCCGCGTCGGTGACCTCGGGGAGCGTGGGCGGGGTCCAGCGGGGGTCGCGGTCCTTGTCGACGACCTGGGCGCGGATGCCCTCGACGAGGTCGGGGGTGGCCAGGGCGGCGCAGGAGGTCCGGTACTCCAGGTCGAGGACCTCCTCCAGGCTGCTGAGGGCGCGGGAGCGGCGCAGGGTGGCCAGGGTCGCCTTGAGGGCGGTCGGGGACTTGGTGAGGAGGGTGGCGGCCGCCTCCTTGGCGGCGGGCTCGCCGGTGTCGAAGAGGCGCTCGAGGACCGCTTCGACGGTCTCGGCGGCGTAGCAGGCGTCGATCCAGGGCCGCTGCTCGGCGAGGACTCCGGGCGGGGCGGTGGCCGTGTGGCGGGCGACGGCCTCCTCGGCCGCAAGCCGGGTCAGGTCGGCTGCCAGGGCGGGGAGTTCGGCGGCGGGCACGAAGTGGTCGGCGAGGCCGGTGAGGATCGCGTCGGCGGCGCCGATCCGGCCGCCGGTGAGGGCGAGGTGGGTGCCGAGTTCGCCGGGGGCGCGGCCGAGGAGGTGGGTGCCGCCGACGTCGGGGACGAAGCCGATGCCGGTCTCGGGCATGGCGAGCCGGGAGCGTTCGGTGACGACGCGGACGGAGCCGTGGGCGGAGACGCCGACGCCGCCGCCCATGACGATGCCGTCCATGAGGGCGACGTACGGTTTGGGGTAGCGGGCGATCCGGGCGTTGAGCCGGTACTCGTCCCGCCAGAAGGCGGCGGAGGCGGTTCCTCCGGCGCGGGCGTCGTCGTGGATGGCGCGGATGTCGCCGCCGGCGCAGAGGCCGCGGTCCCCGGCGCCCTCGATGACGACGGTGGTGACGGCCGGGTCGTGCTCCCATGCGTCGAGGGCCGCGTCGACGGCGAGGACCATGGCGTGGGTGAGCGCGTTGATGGCGCGGGGGCGGTGGAGGGTGATGAATCCGGCCCGGCCCTCCGTCCGGAGGAGTACGTCGGGGGTTCCGGTCGGCACGATCACTCGGTCCCTTCAGGCGGCGCGGCTCGCTGTCCCGGTCACCGTACCGGGCGGGCCCGGCCGGAGCCGACGCGGATCCGGGGGACGGCCCTGGTCAGTCGCGGTGGGCTCGCGCGCGGGGAAGGGGCGGGAAGGACTCATCCGCTTCTCGCGGATCCTGATTGCACGGTGCACGGTCCTGTGACGGCCGCTACCCCGCGTCCTCATGTGTCGAGTCCTTCCCGTCCCTTCCATGGAACCACCGCCCCGGCGGCGCCGCGAGCGCCCGCCGGGGCGGTGGGGGAAGGGCTCAGGCCGGGAGCAGATCCTGCGGGACGCGCACCTGGCGGGGGGTGGAGAGGCGGAGCTCGATGATGTCGCGGACGGTGGGCCATTCCTCGTCGAGGATCGAGTAGAAGGCCGTGTCGCGGACGGCTCCGTCGAGGCCGCGGGAGTGCGCTCTGCGGACGCCTTCGCAGCTCGCTCCGAGGCGCTCGATCGCGATTCTGGAGCGGGTGTTGCGGGCATCCGCGCGCATCGTGATGCGGCGGACGCCCCAGGCTTCGAAGGCGTGCCGGAGCATGAGGTACTTGGCCTCGGTGTTGATGCCGGTCCCCCGGGCGTCTCCGGCGATCCAGGTGTTCCCGATCTCGGCGGCGTCCGGCACGGAGGTCAGCGGATCTCCGTGGGGCATGCCGGGGACGGGCGGCCAGATCAGCGGCCCCCGCCAGTAGTCGAGTTCGAGGAACCGGGTCGAGCCGATGACTCGCTCGTCGGCCGTACTGACCAGGGCGAAGGGCAGGGATCGGCCTGCCGCCTGATCGGTGAGGGCGCGGGCGATGTAGTCGAGGGCCGATTCGAGGCCGTCGGGCACGGGGGTGAAGGCGTAGGCCGATCGGTCCGCCCCGCCGGCCCGGGCGAGGGCTTCGGCGTGCCGCATCGCCAGCGGCTCCAGGCGCACGGAGCGCCCGGTCAGGAGAACAGGTACTGGCACGGAACCTCGGGTCTTTCACGGGCAGGGAAAGCTTCCGCCGAGGGTTCGCCGCGGCGGCAGCAGGAGGGAGGTTCTCGCCGGTGCCGACCACGTCAAGAGAGCGACAAATGAGCAGGTAAAACGGTTCGTCACCGGTGGCGAGGAGGACAGTATGCAGCCACAAGCGCTCGGAGAACAGAACCCCCGGCGAACCCGGGTACACGCGTGGGTGAAGGCTCGCGCGCGCCCGGGTGGGCCGGTCTCATTCCACGGACGGGGCCGCCCGCCAGTCGGACGGCCGAGGGGCTCAGACGCAGGTGGGGTGGCCCCAGCCGTCGGAGTTCTTCGCGATGGTCTCGCCCTTGTCGTAGGCCTTGCCGCAGCGGCAGCGGCCGGAGAATCTCGCCTTCAGCGTGCCACCGGACGGGCGTGTCCCGCGGGGGGCCGATGAGCCCGCGGAAGCGCCCGCGGAACGGGACGGCGCTGAGGAGCGCGAGCGGGGCGCGGAGGCGCGTGTCGGGGCTTCCGGAGGCGGCAGCGGGGACCCGCCGAAGGACTCCGCCGAGCCGATGGCCTGCTGCGTCCGGGCGGTGTGGCTGGCCGCGCGGTCGGCCGCGTCGTTGAGGGGGTCGCCGTCGACCTGGTGCGCGGGGACGTAGACGAAGTCGACGTCCCGGCCGGTGAGGAGGGCGTCGATGCGGACGACGAGGTCCTTGTTGGCCACGGGGCTGCCGGAGGAGGTCTTCCAGCCCTTGCGGCGCCAGCCGGGCAGCCAGGTCGTGACGGCCTTCATGGCGTACTGCGAGTCCATCCGGACCTCGACCGGCACGGCCGGGTCCAGCTCTTCGAGGAGCCGTTCCAGGGCCGTGAGTTCGGCCACGTTGTTCGTCGCCCGGCCGAGCGGGCCCGCCTCCCAGCGCTCGATCGCTCCGTCGGCTCGCCCGATGACCCATGCCCAGGCCGCGGGGCCGGGGTTTCCCTTCGACGCGCCGTCGCACGCCGCGATGATCTTTTCCACCATCCCACGATCCTGACACGGCGCCGGGGGCGGGCGGGCCCACCCCCGGCGCCGGGCGTCTCGCGGTCAGAAGGCGCCGTAGTTGACCTGCCAGGTGGGCAGGCCCATCCGGCGCCACAGGGCGACGACGCGGTCACGGTCGTCGAGCGAGACGCGGACCGCGTACCGGTGGCGCACGTGGGCGTCGAACAGCTCGGCCTTCACGAGGTCGTCGCCCCGGCCGTCGCCGGAGGCCCGCATCCACAGTTCGTCGTACGGCACCTCGTGGTGGGCGAGCCAGCTCTCGGTGAGCGCGCGGTGGTCCTCGCTGCGGCCGGAGAGCAGCACGATCCGGTCCCGCTCGGTGTGCCGGAAGGCGCGCAGGGCGTCCCGCACCGACACGTTGAGCAGGTCGCGGTCGCAGCGGCTGAAGTCGTACGGGCCTCGGTCGACGCGCAGCGCGAGGGTGCCGTCGATGTCGCACATGACGGCGCCGGGCAGGCTCGGGTCGGGGACGTACGGCTCGCCGAGGGTGGGCCGGTCGTTGAGCCACTCCGCGGTGAGCCGCCAGCCGCCCCGGGTGGCCTTGGCGTGCTTGTCGGCGAGGATGCGGATGATCTCCTCGCCGACCGGCCGCTCGCGGGCGGCGTCGCGGCGGACGCACTCGTCGACCGGGACGTCGGTGAAGTCGTGGACGGCGAAGGTGGCGAGGCCGCCCACGGCGGCCTTCAGCCGCTTCGGGATGTGCGGGGTCAGATGGGTGTTGTCGACGACGACGTCGAAGCCGTCGTCGACGGCCGCGCGGACGGCGGCGTCCTGGATGCCGAGCACGGTCCGCTCGTGCTCGCGGGAGCGGCCGCGGTCCGCCGAGGGGACGTCGAGCATGGCCCGGAGGTCGTCGAGGTTGACGCGGCGGACGCGTCCCTCGGCGGCGGCCTGGAGGGCGCGGGCGGCCGTCGTCTTCCCGGAGGCCGGGAGGCCGGTCATGACATGGACGACAGGCACGGTCAGTTCTCCTGGTCGTTGGCGAAGGGGTCGGAGGCCTCGGGGCGCAGCTGGCGCCAGAGGAGGAGGTCGGTGGGGCGCCCGTCGAGGCGCAGGAAGAGGGCGGCGCGCAGACCCCGGTCGGGTATCCCGGCGGCGGCACGGGCGAAGGCGCCCCGGTCGCCGGCGAGGTGCGCCAGCCGGGCGTACGCCTCGTCGACGGCCCGCTCGCGCTCCGCGGCGGCCGTTTCGAGGCGGCTGATCACCTCGCGCACCCAGGCGTCGAACTCGTCCGGCACCTGCTCCAGGAGGGCGTCGAGCGGCTTGCCGCCGGAGTCCTCGACGTCGGCGACGGAGCAGCCGAGGCCCTTGGCGATGGCGCCGGCCGGGAGGGCGGCGAAGCGCTGGATGCCGTGGCCGCGCCAGATGTCGCGTTCCGTGACGCCGGTGAGCACCTTGTGGAGGCGGACGTACTCGGCGAGCTTGGCCTTGGCCCGCAGGCCGGAGGCGAAGCGCAGGACGAAGCCCTCGGCGTCGGTGCCGGTGGCCCGGGCGCCGCCGGGCAGGGTGTTGGACTCGGTCAGGGCGACGAGCTCGGCGACGCTCATGGCCGGCCAGGCGCGGACGACGGAGCCGACCGGACGCCATGCCGTGGCGGCCTCGGCGAGCGGGATCTCCGTGCCGTCGGCGCCGAAGGCGGCGAGCAGCACGAGGTCGCGGCGCTCGCCGTAGTTCACGACGATGCGGTTGCCCGGGTAGAGGATCTCGGCGAGGTACGTGACGCCGGGGGTCAGGGCGGAGGTGTCGGCGGCGTCGAAGCGGCGCTGCGCCCAGGTCGCCTGGACGCTGGTGAAGGAGCCCTTGGAGGCGACGTGCCAGCGGTCGGCGTAGTGGAAGACGACGGCGAGGCTGCCGTCGACCTTGTCGTACACCTCGAAGGGTTCGTCGGGCAGCGGCGGCGCGTAGGGGCGGCCGGTGGCGTGCTCGGAGACGTTGAAGAACTTGGGGAGGGGGAGGGCGACGATCCGTCCGCTGGTGTCGTCGGCGACGAGTCCGCGGCAGCGGGTGGTCGCCCGGTTCCAGTGCTGGGCGTACTGGCACGCGCGCGTGTACGTGTAGATCGACAGCGGCAGCTCGGGGTGCCGCTTGCGCGTGACGTGCCCGTCCGCGAGTGCCGCGGCGAGTTCCTCGGACGGCATCAGGTCGTGCAGAGTCAGGGTCTCCTGGCTCATGGGGTCCCTCCCGGGTGTTCGATGATCCATGATCGGCCGCCGGGTCCGGGAAGGACAGCGAATATCGGACGTACGCGCGCGTGGCCGGCGGGAGTGCGGGCGCCCCGTCCCGGTCGTGTCAGTGGTGCCCCGTAGACTCGCCGTCTCCCCGCCGGTGACGACACCGGCGCAGACGAAGGAAGCGAGCCCCATGAACCACGCGGACGGCACGGCACCGATCTACGCCGAGCTCATACGGGAGCGGGGGGATGTTCCGGGTGACGTCCGCCAGGTGGCCGAGGACGTCCTGCGGGACCTGAGCCGCGTCATCCCGGTGCCGCCGCAGGGTGCTCAGGGGCCGCAGGGCGCCGTCGCGCACGGCGGGCAGGTCGCGCACGCGGGGGCCGTGGCGCACGGCGGTCCGGCCGGTCACCCGGGCGTCGGCGGGCCGATGGGCGTCGGCGGTCCCTCGGGCGTGGTGGGCCAGGCCGGTGCCGTCCTGCCGCACCGTCCGATGCGCTAGGACCCGTGGGACCCGAGCCGAGAGCCACGCCGGTCGGCGTGCTCCGGGCGTTGTCAGTGGCGTGCGCCATGCTGCTTCCCGATCGGTCCGTGCCGCGGTGGGGCGGGCCCGTACGGTGAACTGGGGATGACGACATGGCCGAGGTTCTGCTCTTCCACCACGCTCTCGGGCTGACCGACGGCGTCGGCGCGTTCGCCGAGGAGCTGCGGCGGGTCGGGCACACGGTGCACGTGCCCGACCTGTACGAGGGGCGCACGTTCACCGACCTGGAGGCCGGGGCGGGGTACGCCCAGGAGATCGGCTTCGGCACGCTCGTGGCGCGGGGCGAGCGGGCGGCCGAGGGGCTGCCCGCCGGACTCGTCCTCGCCGGGTTCTCGCTCGGGGTGCTGCCCGCCCAGAAGCTCGCCCAGACCCGGCCCGGGGCGCTCGGCGCCCTGTTGTTCAGCGCCTGCGTGCCGGTGACGGAGTTCGGCGGGGCCTGGCCGGCCGGTGTCCCCGCGCAGGTGCACGGGATGGACGCCGATCCCTACTTCGCCGGCGAGGGCGACCTGGCGACGGCCCGCGCGCTGGTCGCGGACGCGCCGGACCGCAGACTGTTCCTGTATCCGGGGGCCTCGCACCTGTTCGCGGAGTACGGCGCGGAGTCCTACGTGCCGGAGGCGGCGGCGCTGTGCCTGGAGCGGGTGCAGTGCTTCCTGGACGGCGTCGAGCGCTGAGGACCTGGCGGGCCGGGCCGGCGGGGTCGACCGATCGGTTGACCCCGTTGTCGTCCGTCCCGCCCCCGGGCGGGAGCCGGCCGTCGGACCGTACGGCGCCGGGCGCGGGCGGAGGATCGGGGCAGGGTGCGGGCCCGTCCCCCGTCGGCGCCGCCCGCCTTCGCCGTACCGAGGAGTCCGCCATGACGAAGTACCGCCGTGCGTCCCGTACCGCCCGGGTCCTGCTGCCCGGGGCGGTGGCCGTGGCCCTGCTCTCCGGGTGCGCGCAGGGCTCCGGAGGGGCGGCCTCCGCGGCGGGTTCGACCCCGCCCGCCGGGGCCGCGACCACGCCGGCCACGGCGGATTCCCCCGGCACCGCGCCGCCCACGGCCGGTTCCTCCGGCGCTGTGCGGCCCGCGCCGACGGGCAGGCTCGCGCCGGGCACGCTGCTGGTCAGCGACTTCGGCGCCGACACGGTCACCTTCGTCGACCCGGCGCGCGGCGCCACCGGCTCCGTGAAGGTCGGCACCGCTCCGTACGGTCTGGTCGTCGGGAAGGACGGCCGGGCCTGGGTGGCGACCGCCGAGGGCGTCGCCGTCGTCGACACCACGACCCGTGAGCGGCTGGCGCTCGTCCCGTACGAGACGGACACCGGGCCGGTGACCACGGGCGAGTACCGGGGCGGCGGCATGGGCATCGCGCTCGCGCCGGACGGCCGGCGGGTGTACGTCGGGGTCAACGTGCCCGGCGGGAACGGCACCCTCGAAGTGATCGACACGGCGGCGCTGCGGGTCACGGACACGGTGGAGGTCGGCCGGCGGCCCTTCGACGTGGACGTGTCCAGGGACGGCGCCGAGGTGTACGCGACGAACCACGACTCCTTCGACGTCACGATCGTCGGCGCCGGGACGCTGAAGACGCGCCGGGTGGAGGTCGCCCCCTACGGCACGGAGGGCGGGCTCGGTTCCTGGCTGAAGCCGCACTACACGGCCGTCCGGCCCTCGGACGGCAAGCTGCTGCTCCCCTTCGAGGGCGAGCGGCTCGCGGTGGTCGACCCGCGGACGGGCCGGACGACGATCGAGCCCATGACCGCGAACACCCACCAGCACGGCGCCACGGTGACCCCCGACGGGACGCTCCTGGCGGTGGGCACGGGGCCGATCGACCCGGACGAGGACCGCGGCCCCTCGCTGACCGTGCGGACCCCGGGCGGCGCGGAGCGGGTCTACCCCCTGGAGGGGCCGCACGAGGACGTGGCCGTGTCGAAGGACGGGCGCACCGCCTATGTGACCGGCGGCTTCACCCGCGACGGCTACTGGGACGGTCTCAGCGTCGTCGACCTCGACACGGGCGAGACCCGCCGTCTCGCGGCGGGCTCGCGTCCGCTGGGGGTCGTGGTCCTCTGACCGCGCTCAGCGCTGGGGCAGGACGGTGAGCACCCGCTCGATGAAGGTCTTGAAGTCGGCCATGAAGTCGGTCAGGAACTGCTGGGTCGTCGGGTCGGTGACCTCGCCGTCCGGTGTGAAGAGCCCGGGGACGAACTGGATGTAGGCCTCGGGGGCGTTCATCTGCGGGGAGTTGCAGAAGCTGAGCACCGATCGGAGGCTCTGCTGGGCGACGGCGGTGCCGATCTTGCCGGGCGAGGCGCCGATGACGGCCGAGGGCTTGTGGGTGAAGGAGTTGGTGCCCCAGGGGCGGCTGGCCCAGTCGATGGCGTTCTTGAGGCCGCCGGGGATGGACCGGTTGTACTCGGGGGTGACGAAGAGGACGGCGTCGACGGCGGCGATGGCGTCCTTGAGGGCCCGGCCCTCGGGCGGGTAGTCCGCGTCGAAGTCGTGGTTGTAGAGCGGCAGGTCCTTGATGGGGATCTCCTGGAACTCCAGGTCCGCCGGCGCCACCCGGAGCAGGGCGCGGGAGAGGATCCTGTTGATGGAGTCCTTCGACAGGCTGCCGACGAAGTAGCCGACCCGGTACGTGGTCATGCGAGCGGTCCCGCCTTCCGCGAGGGTGCACAGGGAACGCGGCCCCGGACGGCCGGCACCGCCCGGAACCCCGAGGCAACGTAACCCGCTCACCCCGCCCCGGCGACCGGAGGCCGGGCCGGGCAGGGGCGCCGCGACTCCGGCGGGGGCAGCGGCTCGCCCCTCTCCGCGTCCGGGGGCAGGCCGACCGCGCCGCTCAGGTCGACGCCGGTGAGGTCCGCGCCGGCCAGAGTCGCGCCCGTGAGATCGGTGCCGAGCAGATCGGCTCCGCGGAGGTCGGCGCCCGTCAGCAGCGCGCCGGCCAGGTTCGCGTGGCTGAGGTCGGCATGGCGCAGATCGGCGCGGGTCAGGTTGGCGCCGGTCTTCGCCCGCCCCTCCGGGAGGTCCGGAGGGAACGACAGCTGCGCGTTGTTCAGCACCGCGTTGCAGAGGTTCGCGCCGCCCAGTTGGGCGCCGGTGAGGTCGGCGTTGCGGAGCTCGGCGCCCGTCAGGTCCGCCCGGAAGAGGAAGGAGCCGGTCAGGTCGGCGTCGTCCAGGTGGGCTCCGGCGAGTCGCCCGCCCTCGGCGACGGAGGAGAAGTCCTCGACCGAGGAGAAGCGGGCGCCCGGGAGCTGCGCTTCCTGGAGGTACGCGCCGGTCAGGTCGGTCCGGACGAAGTCCGCCTTCGGAAGCTTCGCACCGCGGAGCACCGCCCCCTTCAGGACGGAATCGCGGACATGCGCCCCCTCGGCGTCCACGCCCGTGAGGTCGGCGCCCGTGAGGTCCACCCGGGTGAGTTCGGCGCCGGCCAGTCGCGCGCCGTCGAGGAAGGCCCGGCTCAGGTCCACCGCCGTGAACCGCGCGTCACGCAGGTCGGAGTTCTTCAGTCTGCTTCCGCCGAACGGGAACCGGGGCACCTTGGGCGGCCCGCCGGGCACCTGGCTGCCGACCGCCAGCCGGAGGCCCCGCAGGTCGCTGTCGGACCAGTCGACGACCGCGGAGCCGTCGCGGCCGGGCGGCCGGTCCGCCAGGACGCCGATGACGGCCACGACGGGCGGAGGGAGGGTGGGGGGCGCGGCACCCGCCTTGTGCGCGGCGAAGCCGCCGGCCGGGACGGGGGCGTGGGACCGTACGAATGCGGAGAGCACCGAGACGATCCTCGGCTGGTCACGCGCCGAGTCCTCCATGATCCGCTCCAGGGCGTAGACGCCGCCGAAGGTCAGTTCCTCGTCGTCCTCCCCGAGCTGCTCGATCGCGGCGGTGAACCGCTCGGTGATCTGCCCCTGTTCGGCGACGCGTAGTTCGGCGTTGCCCTGCTTGAGGGTGTCGGTGCCCTCCTTCCACGTGAGGGTCAGTGCGACGACGGCCGCAAGACCCGGCAGGAGCGAGCCGGCGATGAGCCACGGTGACGTACGGGAGGTGTGCCGGCGGCCTTCGGTGGCGCGCGGCCGAGGGCCGTCCCGGCGGAGGCGTGACCGGTCTTCTGTCATGTCCCCATGGCACCCGACGGGACGGCGTCGCGCCTGCCCGGGACTCGCCGGACAAGGGTGGTGAGACGGCGGGGACGGGGTAGCCGAGCGCATAGCGGTGGCGGGGCCGAGGCCTCTCGGGCCGAAGCGGACCACGTCGAGGAGCGATACCACCGCAATGACGATAAAAAGAGTGAACTACAGATATCCAGCCTAAATATCGCTATACGGGCTCCACGCTCATGAGAGAAGGGCGGACAGCGTGACGCGACCGAGGATTCTCGTGGTGGGCGCCGGATTCGCCGGGGTCGGCTGCGTACGGCGGCTCGAACGACGCCTCGCGGAGCGGGAGGCGCAGCTCACGCTGCTCTCGCCGTTCTCGTACCAGCTGTACCTCCCGCTGCTCCCCCAGGTGGCGGCGGGGGTGCTGACCCCGCAGTCGGTCGCGCTGTCGCTGCGGCGCAGCGAACGGCACCGTACCCGGATCGTGCCCGGCGGCGTGGTCGGCGTGGACACGGCCGCCAAGGCCTGCGTGGTGCGGACGATCGCCGGCGAGTACGTGACCGAGCCGTACGACCATCTCGTGCTCGCGCCCGGCAGCGTGACGCGGAGCTTCGACATTCCGGGGCTCGCCGAGCACGCGCGGGGCATGAAGACGCTCGCGGAGGCCGTGTACATCCGCGACCACGTCATCGCCCAGCTGGACCTGGCGGACGCGAGCAACGACGAGGAGGAGCGGGCCGCGCGGCTGAGGTTCGTGGTGGTCGGCGGCGGATACGCGGGTACGGAGACGGCGGCCTGTCTCCAGCTGCTCACGCACAACGCGGCCAAGCGGTACCCCAGGATCGATCCGAAGCTGATCAAGTGGCACCTGGTCGACATCGCCCCGAAGCTGATGCCCGAACTGGGCGACAAGCTGGGCGCCGCCGCCCTGGACATCCTGACGAAGCGCGGCATCGAGGTGTCCCTCGGGGTCTCCGTGGCCTCGGTGGACGACCAGGCGGTGACGCTCACGGACGGGCGGGTGCTGCCGAGCCGCACGCTGATCTGGACGGCCGGGGTGGCCGCGAGTCCGCTGATCGGCACGGTCGGCGCGGAGACGTTCCGTGGCCGGCTCGTCGTCTCGCCCGAGATGGCGGTGCCGGGGGTCGACGGAGTGTGGGCGCTGGGCGACGCGGCGGCCGTCCCCGACCTCGCGAAGGGCGAGGAGGGCGCGATCTGCCCGCCCACCGCGCAGCACGCGATGCGGCAGGGAAAGGCGCTCGCCGACAACCTGGTCGCGACGCTGCGCGGCGAGCCGACCCGCCCGTACACCCACAAGGACCTGGGCCTCGTGGTCGACCTCGGCGGTCTCGACGGGGTGTCGAAGCCGCTCGGCGTCGAGCTGCACGGGGCGCCCGCGCAGGCCGTGGCCCGCGCCTACCACTGGGCGGCGCTGCGGACCAATGTGGCCAAGACCCGGGTGATGACGAACTGGCTGCTGAACGCGGTGGCCGGGGACGACTTCGTACGGACCGGGTTCCTGGCGGCGAAGTCGGGCACCTTGCGGGACTTCGAGTACACCGACGCGTATCTGACCCCGGAACAGGTCCGCCTGCACACGGGCGCGTTCCGGGGGACGGTGGGAAGCGGCGGGTCCTGACCCCGGGCGCCGGGGCCGGCCGCACGCCGGGTCGAGTCCGGCGGCGGGCCTCGACCCGGCGGCGCCGGCGGGCCCGGCCGACCCGCGGTCCCGGTCCCGCGCCCCCCTCTCCGCCTTCCTCAGCGGGCCAGTTCGGGGGCGGGGCCCATGACGATCACGGGCTCCCTCGCCGGGTCGAGCGCGCGGATCAGTTCGCGCAGCGACTCGCGTTCCAGGGCCACGCAGGCCTGGGTGGGGCCGCCGTGGTCGACGTGGATCCAGACCCCGCCGCCCTTCTCCGCGCCGAGCGGGCGCTCCTTGTCCAGCGGCGTCCTGCCCGGCACCCGGTTGTAGTCGATGGCGACCACGTGGTCGAAGGAGCCTTCGAGGGACTCGCCGGAGAAGCCCGTACCGCTGATGGCGAACTCCTCGTCCTGGTCGTACGGGAGGCGGGAGCCCGGGTCGGGGAGTCGCCCGCCCGCGTCACCGAGCCGGAACACCCCGATCGGGGTGCGCAGGTCGCCCGCGGTGTGGTCGGAGGTCCAGCCCTGGAGCGCGTTGTGGGCGGGCCACGGGCCGGCGGACTCGGTCCAGCGGCCGCCGGGGTCCCGCTCGTACAGGGTGGCGGTGGAGGTGTTGTCGTCGGCGGTGGCGCCGGTGACGACGAGGGCCTGGGTGGTGCCGTCGGGGACGAGGGCCTGGGTGACGGGGCCGACGCCGGGGAGCCGGGGGGCGGGGACCGGTGCGGAGGCGAGGGTGTTGGCCGGCTCCCCCGGCCCGCCGGCCTCGGGAGCGGCGCCGGGCCGGGCTCCTTGGGGGCGGGCGTCACCGGCGGGCGGTGCCGCGGCGGCCGTCCCTGCGGGCGCGGCGGGGGTGGGGGGCGCGGTGCTCGCGCAGCCGGAGAGCAACAGGGCCGCGCACAGCGTGCCGGCGCCCAGCAGCGCGGGGGCGCCCTTGCGGACGGACATGGACGGATCCTTCTGGCCGGGGGCGGTGCTGCGATCCGTACCCGTTCGGCGGCTCCCGCTGCCACGGCACCGGCGCCCTCACCCGTACGGCCGGGGTCTCGCCCCGGTCGGGGGTCCCGGGCCTGTCGGCCCGGCCCGCCGGGCGCCGGTGCCACGTACCCGCTTCCCAATCCGGTTGACCCGCCGGGCCGGGGGGCGGTTTCCTGCTCGGATGAACGATCTTCGTATCGAGTGGGCTCGGACCGACGCCCAGCTCGCCGACTGGCGGGCCGTCCACAACACGATCATTCCCACGGCCGTCCTCTCCCCGGACGAGGTGCGGGAGCGCGCGGGCCGCAACCGGCTGGACGTGGCGTACCTCGGGGACGTCGTGGTCGGCTGTTCGACGGTGCGTCCGCCCGACGAGGAGACCGCGGCGGCGACCGTCATCGCGCGGACGCTGCCCGGGTTCCGCGGGCGGGGCGTGGGGACCGCGCTGTACGAGCGGGGGCTCGCGCACGCGCGGACGCTGAGCGAGGAGGGCGTCGAGACGGTGGTGCAGGCCTCGAACGAGGACGGGCTGCGGTTCGCGCTGGCACGCGGCTTCGTCGAGGTGGAGCGGTATCTGCTGCCGGGTGACACCGTGCCGTTCGTGGCGCTGCGGCTGGCCGGCGACGAGCAGATCTGACGATTCGTCAGTTCATCGCGTCACGGGTCTGGGAACCTTCGGGGCCCGGCGCTACCCTCCGCGCATGATTCGGACGGTGGTGTGGGGTACCGGAAATGTCGGGCGCGCGGCGATCCGCGCCGTGGACGCCCATCCAGGGCTTGAACTCGCGGCCGTACTGGTCTCCGACCCGGCGAAGGTCGGCCGGGACGCGGGGCGGCTCGCGGGGCTCGGCCACGACCTCGGGGTCGCGGCCGTCGACGACGTCGGCGCGGTGCTCGACGCCCGGCCGGGGGCGGTGGTGTACGCGGCTTCCGGCGACACCCGGCCCGACGGCGCGATCGAGGACGTGGCGCGCGCGGTCCGGTCGGGCGCGGTGGTGGTGACCCCCGCGCTCTACCCGCTGTACGACCAGCGCAACGCGCCGCCCGAGTTCCGCGACCCGATGGTCGCGGCCGTCGCCGAGGGGGGCGGCTCGCTGTTCGTGTCGGGGGTCGACCCGGGCTGGGGCAACGACGTGCTGCCGCTGCTCGTGAGCGGCCTCGGCAGCACCGTGGACGCGATCCGCTGCCAGGAGATCTTCGACTACTCGACGTACGAGCAGGAGGAGTCGGTCCGGGAACTGGTGGGGATGGGCCGGCCGCTGGAGTACGAGCCGCCGATGCTGTGGCCCTCGGTGCCGACCATGATCTGGGGCGGTCAGATACGTCTGATGGCCCGGGCGCTCGGGGCCGAACTCGACGAGATCCGCGAGACGATGGAGCGGCGCCCGCTGGAGTCGACCGTGAAGACCCGGACGATGGGGGTCTTCGAGGCGGGCACGCAGGGGGCGATCCGCTTCGAGGTGCAGGGGATCGTCGGCGGGGAGCCGCTCCTCGTGATCGAACACGTGACCCGCATCCATCCCTCGTGCGCGCCGGACTGGCCGGTGCCGCCGGACGGGGCGGGGGCGCACCGGGTGATCGTCGAGGGGAGCCCCCGGATCGAGGTGACGGTCGCGGCGACCGCAGAGGGCGAGAACAGGTCGGCGGGCGGGAACGCGACGGCGGTGGGCCGTCTGGTCGGGGCGATCGACTGGCTGGTGGCGGCGGAGCCGGGACTGTACGACGCGCTGGACGTGCCGCTGCGTCCGGCGGTCGGGAAGCTGGGAAGGAGACCACGGTGATCATCGACATTCCCGAGGGCCAGGAGCCGATCGGGTACGTGTGGGGCGACATGGTCCCGGAGATCGGGACGGCGGCGGCGAACTTCTCGCTGTCGGTGTACGCGCACACGACGCTGGGGCTGCGCGAGTTCGAGGCGGCGCGGCTGCGGATCGCGCAGATCAACGGCTGCGGGTTCTGCCTGGACTGGCGCACCGACCGGGACGGGGTGAAGGTCGAGGAGGGCTTCGACGAGCTCGTGGCGGCGTGGCGGGAGACGGAGGTCTCGGAGGCCTTCGACGAGCGGACGCGGCTCGCGGCGGAGTACGCCGAGCGGTACGCGCTGGACCATCACGGTCTGGACGAGGAGTTCTGGGAGCGGATGACGGCCCGGTACAGCCAAGCGGAGATCGTGGAGCTGACGATGAGTCTGGGGTCGTGGCTGGCGTTCGGGCGGCTCAACCGGGTCCTCGGGCTCGACGAGGTGTGCGTCCTGCCGACGCACTGAGCGCGGCGCGGGGGAAGGGCCGGCCGGTGGTCACCGGCCGGCCCTTCCCGTGCGCCGCGCTCGTGGGTGGCGCCGTGCCCGTAGCGCCGTTCGGGCTCAGAAGTCCTCGGCGACGATCCGTTCGATGTTGCGTTCGGCGAGGGCCGTGATGGTGACGAACGGGTTGACGCTGGCGTTGCCCGGGATCAGCGAGCCGTCGATGACGTACAGCCCGGAGTAGCCGTGGAGCCGTCCGTGGTTGTCGGTCGCCTTGCCGAGGACCGCGCCGCCGAGCGGGTGGTACGTGAGGTGGTCGCCCCAGATCTTGTACGCACCGAACAGGTCGGTGCGGTAGATCGTGCCCTCCTTGGCGTTGATCTTGTCGAAGATGGTCTTCGCCGCGTCGATGGAGGTCTGCTTCCAGGCCCTGTCCCAGCTCAGGTCGACCTTTCCGGTCGCCGGGTTATAGGTGAACTCGGCCCGGTGGGGGGTCTTGGTGATGGAGAGGTAGAAGGAGGCGTAGGTCTCGATGCCGGTGGGCAGCGGGGCGACCTCGGCGAAGGCGCCGCCCGCGTCCCAGTTGTCGATGCCCGCGGTGGGCATGGACGACTGGAGCTTGCCGGTCGGGTCCCACATGTGGTTGGCGCGGCCGCACATGACGTTGCCGTTGTCGCCCCAGCCCTTGCCGATCTCGTTGTTGAGCGCGGGGAGGGCGCCGGTGGCCTTGAGGCGGGTGAGGAGTTTGCTGGTGCCGATGCTTCCGGCGGCGAAGAACACCTTGTCGGCGGTCACCGTCTTGCTGGCGAGGGTGGCGCCGGTGGTGTCGATCTGGTCGATGGCGACGGTGTAGCCGCCGCCCGCCGCCGGGGTGACGGAGGTGACCTTGTGGAGGGCCGAGACGGTGACCCTGCCGGTGGCGGCGGCCTGGGCCAGGTAGGTCTTCTGGAGGCTCTTCTTGCCGGCGTTGTTGCCGTAGATGACCTCGCCGTCGAGGGCCGACTTCGGGACGGCTCCGGCGGCCTCCTGCTTCATGTAGTCCCAGTCGTACACGTTCGGGACGAAGACGAACGGGAAGCCGGAGCGCTGGGCGTGCTTGCGGCCGACGCGGGCGTACTGGTAGCAGGCGGCGCTCTCCCACCAGGTCTGGTCGACGGAGGTGACGCCGAGTCCGGCGTTGGCGCGCGGGTAGTACGTGGAGTACATCTCCGCCGCGTCGACGGTGGGGAGGATGGCCGCGAAGTTCTCGCGGCGCGGGGTGACGGCCATGCCGCCGTTGACGAGGGAGCCGCCGCCGACGCCGCGCCCCTGGTAGACGGTGATGCCGGCGAAGTCCTCCGCGTCGAGGATGCCGGTGTGGCTGGGGACGTCCTTGTCGAGGGGGAAGCCGAGGAAGTTGCTGAGGGGCTGCTTCGTGCGGGTCCGCAGCCAGAAGGAGCGGTAGTCGGGCCGGGTGGTGTTGGCGAAGATCTTGCCGTCGGGGCCGGGGGTGTTCCAGGCCATGCCCATCTCGACCATGTGGACGGCGATGCCCGCCCGGGCGAGGCGGAGTGCGGCGACGGAGCCGCCGTACCCGGTGCCGATGACGAGGGCGGGCACGTGGGAGCCGGTGGGGAGGGGGGTGTCGGCGAGGCGGGTTTCCGCGTGGGCGGGGGTGCTGTGGCCGGCGAGGGCCGCGGCGCCGAGAACAGAACCTGTTCCTGCGAGGAATCGACGGCGACTCACGCCACCCATTCCCCTTGCAGGCAGGGGGAGTTCACTCATGTGATGTTCCTCACTCGTGAGGGAATGGGAACATGTTCTACTGTCGGCCATCGGGGAAGTCACGAGAAACCGACGGGTAACTTCAGCTCGGGTACACCTCTCGAACGGATGCCGTCAGATACCGGGCGAGTGCACGGACTTCCGGCCGTCTCTCCGTCCAACTCCCGTACTCCCCCGCCACATAGAGCGCACGGGCCTCGGCGAGGACCGGGCGGTGGATGGCCGGAAGGCGCTCCAGGACCCAGTCGGCGGCGGCGTCCTTCGCGCGGATCTCACCGGTGGCCAGGGTGCTGAGGATCCGCGCCAGGGTCAGCAGGACGTTCCGGGTGTCCCCGTCCAGGTCGTCGAGCAGCTCGGGGACACCGGCGACGATCGCGGCGCGCAGGTCGTCCTCCGGGACGGGGTCGAAGACCTCCACGGGAGGCGGTCCGAAGAGCGGGGCGTTCCCGGCCCGCGCCATGGTGATCAGTGGCGCGAGATCCGGGCACGGCGCGGGCGCCGGGACCACGCCCGCCTCGAAGTCGTCGCGGAGCCACTCCCCGTAGAGGAAGTCGCAGACCGGCGGGTACCGCCAGGGACGGACCTCGGAGCGCACCACGACGCTCAGTTCCACGGGCCTGGCCGGGCCCCGGTACGCCCGCTCGCCCGAGACGGCGAGCAACGCCTCGACGAGGGAACGGCGTTCGACCGCGGTGGTGCCGCGGCGCACGGTCACGAGCACGTCGATGTCGCTGCCCGGCCGCAGTCCGCCGAGAACGGCCGAACCGTGCAGGGAGGCCGCGAGCACCTCGGCTCCGAGTACGTCACGGACCAGCCGTACGACGTGCTCGGCCTGGTCCCTTCCCTCCGCGTGGGTCATGCGTGGCCTCCTCGGCTCCGGATGCGTGGGGTGTGAACCCGTCACCGTACCCGGGGCCGAGGGGGCGGAGAGGTCAGGCGAGGGCGGCCCCGGGGGCGCCGGTGAGACGCTCCGGGGTGAGGAGCTCGGCGAGCCGCTCGGCGGGCAGCAGGCCCTTCTCCAGGGTGAGTTCGACGACCCCGCGCCCGGTGGCGAGCGCCTCCTGCGCGATGGCCGTGGCGGCGGTGTAGCCGAGGTGCGGGTTGAGCGCGGTGGCCAGGCCGATGGAGTTCTCCACGGCCGCCCGGAGCGCCTCGGTGTTGGCGGTGATGCCGCTGACGCAGCGCTCGGCGAGGGTCAGGCAGGCGGCGCGCAGGGAGAGCAGGCTCTTCGACAGGGCGTGGAAGATGACCGGTTCGAAGGCGTTGAGCTGGAGCTGTCCGGCCTCGGCGGCCATGGTGATGGTGATGTCGTTGCCGATCACCTCGAAGGCGACCTGGTTGACGACCTCGGGGATCACCGGGTTGACCTTGCCCGGCATGATGCTCGAACCGGCCTGGACCGGCGGCAGGTTGATCTCGTTCAGGCCCGCGCGCGGCCCGGAGGAGAGCAGCCGCAGGTCGTTGCAGGTCTTGGAGAGCTTGACCGCGATGCGCTTGAGGACCCCGGACAGCTGGACGAAGGCGCCGCAGTCCTGGGTGGCCTCGATGAGGTTGGCGGAGGTGACGAGCGGCAGGCCGGTGAGCTCGGCGAGGTTGCGGCGGGCGGTCTCGGCGTAGCCGGGGGCGGCGTTGAGGCCGGTGCCGATGGCGGTGGCGCCGAGGTTGATCTCGTGGATGAGCTCGACGGCCTCGGCGAGCCGGCTGCGGTCCTCCTCCAGCATCACGGCGTACGTGGAGAACTCCTGGCCCAGGGTCATGGGCACGGCGTCCTGGAGCTGGGTGCGGCCCATCTTGACGACGTCGCGGAACTCCAGGGCCTTGGCGGCGAAGGCGTCCTGGAGCACGGCCATGGCGAGGAGGAGTTCGCGGGCCGCCCCGATCGCCGCGATGCGGATCGCGGTCGGGTAGACGTCGTTGGTGGACTGGCCCAGGTTGACGTCCTCGTTGGGGTGGAGACGGTGGTAGTCGCCCTTGGCGTGGCCGAGGAGTTCCAGCGCGCGGTTGGCGACGACCTCGTTGGCGTTCATGTTGGTGGAGGTGCCCGCGCCGCCCTGGACGACGTCGACGACGAACTGCTCGTGGAGCTGTCCGGTACGGATCTCCCGGCAGGCGCCGGCGATGGCGGCGGCCTTGTCGGCGGGGAGCAGGCCCAGTTCCTCGTTGGCGCGGGCGGCGGCCTCCTTGACGGCGGCGAGCGCGTCGATCAGCAGCGGGTAGACGGAGATCGGGGTGCCGGTGACGGTGAAGTTCTCGGTGGCGCGCAGGGTGTGGACGCCCCAGTAGGCGTCGGCGGGGACGTCCCGGTCGCCGAGCAGGTCGTGCTCGCGACGGACGGGAGCGGGGTGCGGGGCGGGAGCGGGAAGCATGGTTGCCGTCCTTGAACGAGGGGGCCTGCGGGGAGGGTGGGCTGGGTGGTACGTGGGGGGCGCGCCCGGCCGGCGGGGCGTCGGGACGGCGCCGGGCTGAGGGCCGTACGAGGGGTACGGCCGGCCCGTGGACGACGGCCGCGCGGCAGGCGTACGGCGGGTGCCGCGGGTGCGGCGGACCCGGGATGCGTACCGCGCGTACGGGGTCTACGGCGGGGCCGGTCGGCGTGGCGGGTCCGGGCGGGGAGCCGTGCCGCAGTGGCACCACGGAGCTTCGGGCTCGCGGAGCACTGTGCCGCGGCACCGCGACAGCCCTGGTGTCGCGGAGCCGTGAGGCCGCCGCGCCTCGGTGGGGTTGGGCTCCGGCTCGCGGGAGGGCGGGAGGGCGCCGCCCGCGAGCCGGGGTTCGGGGGGCGCCGGTCAGGCGCGGGCGGCGACGGCCGAGGCCGAGCGGGAGCCGCCGGTGGCGAGGGCCGGTTCGGCGCGGACCGGTCCGTCGAGGAGCCGGCGCAGCAGGGCGGTGCTGCGGGCGGGGTCGCCCGCACCGGTGCCGCCGTCGGCGAGGAGGGTCGCGAGGACGGCGATCCGCGCCTGGGCGGCACGGAGGGTGCCGGTGAGCAGGGCCCCGGCGGCGACGAGGTCGACGGCGCCGCCGCCCGTGTAGATCTCGGCGAGCGGTCCGGCGGGGACACGGGTGGTCACGGCGACGAGGACGCCCTGGGCGACCGCGTCGGCGACGGCGGCGGCGATCTCCGGGGTGGCGTTGCCTGCGCCGGTGGCGACCAGGACGATGCCGCGCGATCCGGCGGCGACGGCCGCGTTCAGGAGGAAGGGGTCGCCGTCGGAGTGGTGGGTGATGATGTCGACCCGGGGCAGCGGCACGGCGTCGGGGCCGGTCGCGCCGGGAACCGCCGTGTGGGCGGCGGCGGGCAGGGGCAGCGGCGTCGGGCGCTCCGGCTGTCGCTCGATGTCGACGCGGGAGAAGCCGACGCGGCCCAGGCGCTCGGCCGAGGGGTCGGAGAAGGCGTCGGCGGCGAGCGTCTGGGTCTTGACGGTGCCGCGGGCGGCGTGGACGCGCCCGTCGAACACGACCAGGACGCCGAGGTCGCTGACGGAGGAGGCGACCTGGAGCGCGTCGTACAGGTTGCCGGGGCCGTCCCCGTCTCCGGTGCCGAAGGGGCGCTGGGCGCCGGTGAGGACGACCGGGCGGTTGTCGGTGTGGTGGAGGTCCAGGAAGAAGGCGGTCTCTTCGAGGGTGTCGGTGCCGTGGGTGATCACGATGCCGTCGACGCCGGGGTCGGCGAAGGTCTCGTGGACGGTGCGCAGCAGGGCGAGCTGGTGGGCCGCGGTCATGCGGGAGCTGTTGACGTTGAAGAGGTCGACGACCTCGACGGTGACGCCCTCGGGGAGGGGGGCGGTGGCGAGCACGTCGTCGCCGGAGGCGTCGGCCGCGTAGCCGGTGCCCTGCCAGCGGCTGGCGATCGTGCCGCCTGTGCTGATGACGACGATCCGGCGCGCTCCCCCGTCGTTCGTCCGCTTCATGCCTGCCGTCCTTACTCCGTACCGAAATCGTGCTGCGCCGCAACGATAGGACAGGAGGCGCGCAAGGCGATTGCGAAATGGTCCGCAGAATTGTTTCAGCGTGGTAGATAATTGCGCCATGGACCGAATTGATCTCCACATCTTGCGCGAGCTCCAGAACGACGGTCGGCTGAGCAACCAGGAGCTGGCCCAGCGGGTCGGCCTCAGCCCCTCCCCCTGCCTGCGCCGGGTGCGCCAGCTGGAGCAGGACGGGGTGATCCGGGGCTACCGGGCGATCATCGATCCGGAGGCGGTGGGGCGCGGCTTCGAGGTGCTCGTCTCGGTCGAGGTGCGGCGGGACCGGGAGACGGTGGAGGCCTTCGAGGAGGCGCTCCAGGACGTGCCGGACGTCATCGAGGCGTACCGGCTGTTCGGCAGCCCCGGCTGCCTGCTGCGGATCGCGGTGGCCGACCTCGCGGCGTACGAGCGGCTGTGGATCGAGCGGCTGACGACTCTGACCGGGGTCACCGAGGTGAACTCGCAGATCATCATGAAGCGGATCAAGGAGCCGAAGGGGATGCCGGTGGACGTGCGGGGCAACTGACCCCGAAGAGGCACCCCTGTCCGGAAACTGATGCCCCGTCAACGGTTCCTCCGTATGCGAGAACGTCATGGAACCGCCTTCTCCCGGTTACACAGGCATCCGCTCGGCTGTGCGACGCTCCCGGCAACCACCAGTCAACACGCGTAGAACACGGTGCCGTTCGGGCGGCCGCCGTGCCCCGACGCGTGTCCTCCCCGGGAAAGGGCCCCCCATGTCCGTTGCACGGATCCCCAGAGGCAAGGCGTGGGCGGCGGCCATATCCGCCGTCCTCGTGACGCTCACCCTTCCGACGGTCACCGCGACCCCCGCCGCCGCGACGACCACCGCGTACGACAGCACGTACTACAAGAACGCGATCGGCAAGACCGGTACGAGCCTCAAGTCCTCGCTGCACACCATCATCAGCAGCCAGAGCAAGATCTCGTACGACGCCGTCTGGAACGCGCTGAAGACCACCGACCAGGACCCGAACAACACCGCCAACGTGGTCCTGCTCTACAGCGGCACCTCGCGGAGCAAGAACCTCAACGGCGGTGCCGTCGGCGACTGGAACCGCGAGCACACCTGGGCGCAGTCCCACGGCAACTTCGGCACCTCGGCCGGCCCGGGCACCGACCTGCACCACCTGCGCGCGGCGGACGTCCAGGTCAACAGCATTCGCGGCAACAAGGACTTCGACAACGGCGGCAGCGCGGTCAGCGGCGCGCCCGGCAGCTACACGGACAGCGACTCCTTCGAGCCGCGCGACGCGGACAAGGGCGACGTGGCCCGGATGATCCTCTACATGGCCGTCCGCTACGAGGGCGACGACGCCTGGGCCGACCTGGAGCCGAACGAGTCGACCACCAACGGCAGCGTCCGCTTCCACGGCCGTCTCTCGGTCCTGAAGCAGTGGAACGAGCAGGACCCGCCGAGCGCCTTCGAGGAGCGCCGCAACGACATCATCTTCACCACCTACCAGGGCAACCGGAACCCGTTCATCGACCACCCGGAGTGGGTCGAGGCGATCTGGTAGACCGCCCCGCCGCCGCCCCCACGCGACGGCAGGGAGCAGCACCGAACGGAGCCGGGCCGGGCTCGCGGTACCCGGCCCGGCTCCGGCGCGTTCCGAGGTGTGCGCGGCGGGCCCCGCACGCGACCGGCCCCTACGCCTGACCGCTCCCGGGCCCTTCAAACGTCAAATGGCGGATTTTCTCACGTTCTTGGCGAGAAGGCAGGATGCACCCCGAAGGCGTTACCCATCCGTTATAAACGGTCATTTTGCCCTGATTTCTGCACCTTTTCCGTGTGGCGCGAGCCACAATCCCCTCACGATCGACCTCGGTGCACCTATCACGCCGTCGCGCCCGCAACAACCCCTTCGGACCAGGAAGTTCCGAGATCCACTCGGTACCTTCGGCGCCCATGACCACCGCACGGACGACCACCACCCGCACGCCGACCACCCGTACGACGACCCCCATCCGTACGACACCCCCGACCGTCGAGGACGGCGCCGAGCTCTGGCGGATCGCCCGCGGCTCGGGGGAACTGGACCTCAACTCGCCGTACAGCTACCTGCTGTGGTGCCGCGACTTCGCCGACACGACCACCGTCGCCCGTGACACCTCCGGACGCCCGGTCGGCTTCGTCACCGGCTATCTGCGCCCCGACGCGCCGGACACCCTCTTCGTCTGGCAGATCGCCGTCGAGGGTTCGCGCCGCGGAACCGGGGTAGCCGGGACCCTGCTCGACGCTCTGTCCGCACAGGTGGCCGCCGAGCACGGCGTCAGCCGTGTCGAGGCGACCGTCACCCCGGGGAACGTGGCCTCCGACCGGCTGTTCCGGTCCTACGCCCGTCGGCACGGCGCGCAACTGACCCAGGAGGTCCTGTTCCCGTCCGCCGCCTTCCCCGCGGCGGGACACGAGTCCGAGGTGCTGTACCGGATCGGTCCCCTCGGCCGCCCGGCCTCCTGAGCCGACCACCGACCGCGTTCCTGCACGCCCCCGAACCACACCCTGGAGAAGAGACTCCGTGACCCTGACCGACATCGCCACGCCCACCGTCTTCGAGACCGTCGAATCCGAGGTCCGCAGCTACTGCCGCGCCTGGCCGGTCGTCTTCGAACGTGCCAGCGGAAGCCGGCTGTACGACGAGCAGGGCCGCCCGTACCTCGACTTCTTCGCCGGTGCCGGCTCGCTGAACTACGGGCACAACAACCCGGTCCTCAAGCGCGCCCTCCTGGACTACCTCGGCAACGACGGCGTCACCCACGGCCTCGACATGTCGACGACCGCCAAACGGGACTTCCTGGAGACGTTCCACTCCACGGTCCTGGAGCCGCGCGCCCTGCCCTACAAGGTGATGTTCCCGGGCCCCACCGGCACCAACGCCGTGGAAGCCGCACTGAAGCTCGCCCGCAAGGTCACCGGTCGACAGACCGTGGTCTCCTTCACGAACGCCTTCCACGGGATGTCCCTCGGCTCGCTCGCCGTCACCGGCAACGCCGCCAAGCGGGCCGGCGCGGGCGTCCCGCTGCCCCACGCCATCCGCATGCCCTTCGACGACTACCTCGACGGGCGGCTCCCCGACTTCCTCTGGTTCGAGCGGCTCCTCGACGACGCCGGCTCCGGCCTCGACCACCCGGCCGCCGTGATCGTCGAAACCGTCCAGGGCGAGGGCGGCATCAACGTCGCCCGCGCCGAGTGGCTGCGCGCGCTCGCCGAGCTCTGCCGCAAGCACGACATGCTGCTCATCGTGGACGACGTCCAGATGGGCTGCGGGCGCACCGGTGACTTCTTCTCCTTCGAAGAGGCGGGCATCACGCCCGACATCGTCACCCTCTCCAAGTCCATCAGCGGCTACGGCCTGCCCATGGCGCTCTGCCTCTTCCGGCCGGAGCTCGACGTCTGGCAGCCCGGCGAGCACAACGGAACCTTCCGCGGCAACAACCCCGCCTTCGTCACCGCGACGGCCGCCCTCGACACCTACTGGCGCGACGGCGCCCTGCGCGAGCGCACCCTGAAGCGGGCGGACCGGGTGGAGCGCGCCCTCCTCGACCTGTGCGGCGGCGACCGGCGCGCGGGCCTCTCGGTCCGCGGCCGGGGGCTCGTGTGGGGCCTGGAGTTCACCGACGGGGAGCGCGCCGAAGCCGTCTGCCGGCGCGCCTTCGAGACCGGTCTCCTCGTCGAGACCTCGGGCCCGCGCGGCGAAGTGGTCAAGCTGCTGCCGCCGCTGACCGTGACGGACGACGAGCTCGACGAGGGCCTCGGCATCCTCGCCCGCGCCGTGCGCCACTCCGCCTGACCCCTGACCACGCCGCCTCTCACCTCCTCCCCGGATCAGAAAGGGATCACCCATGATCGTCCGTTCCTTCGACGAACTCGAGAACACCGAGCGGCACGTGAAGGCCGCGTCCGGCACCTGGGAGAGCAAGCGCATCGTCCTGGCCCGCGAGCGGGTCGGGTTCTCCCTCCACGAGACGGTGCTCTACGCCGGCACCGAGACCTCCATGTGGTACGCACACCACGTCGAGGCCGTGGTCTGCACAGCCGGCGAGGCCGAGCTCACCGACCACGAGACCGGCCGCACGTACACGATCGTGCCCGGAACGATGTACCTGCTCGACGGGCACGAACGGCACACCCTCAAGGTCAAGACGGACTTCCGCTGCCTGTGCGTCTTCAACCCGCCCGTCACCGGCCGCGAGGACCACGACGAGAACGGCGTCTACCCGCTGCTCACCGAACCCGAGCCCGCCTCCGACGACGCCTGAGCCCCGGGCCCGCCGCCCCACCCGTACGAGAGAGGAAGCACGTTCTCCCATGACCTCCGCACCCACCCGCCCCGTCGACCTCTACCCCACCCGTGGCCCCCAGGAGGAACTGATCGGCCGGAAGGACCCCGTCGTGTGGTCCGAGCCCGGCACGGCGGGCCCCTTCTGGGCCCGTGAACTGGAGGAGTACGACCGCGACGGCTTCGTCACGGTGGACGAGCTCGTCACCCCCGACGAGGTCGACGTGCTCCGTGCGGAGCTGGACCGGCTCGTCTCCGACCCGGCCGTCCGGGCGGACGAGCGCTCGATCGTCGAACCCCGCTCCCAGGAGATACGGTCCGTCTTCGAGGTGCACCGGATGAGCGAGGTCTTCGCCCGGCTGGCCGAGGACCCGCGGGTCCTCGGGCGCGCCCGCCAGATCCTCGGCTCCGACGTGTACGTCCACCAGTCACGGGTCAACGTCAAGCCCGGCTTCGGCGCCAGCGGCTTCTACTGGCACTCCGACTTCGAGACCTGGCACGCGGAGGACGGCCTGCCGAGGATGCGGACCGTCTCGGTGTCGATCGCGCTCACCCCGAACCACACCACCAACGGCAGCCTCATGATCATGCCGGGTTCGCACCGCACCTTCCTGGGCTGCGCCGGGGCCACCCCGAAGGACAACTACAAGAAGTCGCTCCAGATGCAGGACGCCGGCACCCCGTCGGACGAGGCGCTCACCACCTTCGCCGAGGCCTGCGGCATCCGGCACTTCACCGGCCCCGCCGGATCGGCCACCTGGTTCGACTGCAACGCGCTGCACGGCTCGGGGGACAACATCACCCCGTTCCCCCGGAGCAATGTGTTCCTCGTCTTCAACAGCGTCGAGAACCAGCCGGAGGCACCGTTCGCCGCCCCCGTCCGCCGGCCCTCGTTCATCGCCGCGCGCCCCTGGGAGCACTCGTGACGGGAAGGTCTTCGCGGCGGGCGTCGGGCGCGAACCGCGCCCGGCGCTCGCCGGCTTCGGGGCGCTGAGCCCGCCCCGCCGGCGTGTGGTGCGCGGTCCGGTTCTCGCCGGGCCGCGCACGCGCGTTCAGTCGTCCGTCCCCGTCTCGACCATGCCTGCCCGCAGCCGTTCGATGTTGCGGGCCAGGAGGCGGGAGACGTGCATCTGGGAGACGCCGAGCCGCTCGCCGATCTCCGACTGGGTCAGCTCCTCGACGAAGCGGAGGTGCAGCAGCAGCCGGTCGCGGGGGCCGAGCGCCTCCACGAGCGGGGCGAGCGTGTGGAAGTCCTCGAACAGCTCGATGGCCGGGTCCTCCTGGCCGATGAGGTCGGCGAGGGCGGCGTCGTCGTCCTCGCTGTCGCCGCCGGCGACGGCGGCGTCCAGGGAGGTCGAGTGGTAGCCGTTGGCGGCGACCTGGGCCTCGACGACCTGCTCCTCGGACAGGTCCATGGCCGGCGCCAGTTCCGCGACCCGGGGCGCCCGGCCGAGCCGTGAACTCAGCTCGTCCGTCGCCTTCGCGAGCTCCACCCGCGCCTCCTGCAGCCTGCGCGGCACGTGCACCGCCCAGGTGGAGTCGCGGAAGAACCTCTTGATCTCACCGACGATGTACGGCACGGCGAAGGTGGCGAACTCCACCTCGCGGCTCAGGTCGAAGCGGTCGATCGCCTTGATCAGACCGATCATGCCGACCTGGACGATGTCCTCCATCTCGTCGCCCCGGGCCCGGAACCTGCCCGCCGCGTACACCACCAGCGACATGTTCATCTCTATCAGCGTGTTCCTGACGTACTGGTGACCTTCCGTCCCCTCCTCCCGGGCCGCCAGTTCGCGGAGGAAGACCTTGGACAGCGCACGGGCGTCCTTGGGCGGAAGCTCATGCGGTGCCTCGAGTACGGGCAGTTCCTCACCCGTGCCGTTCGTCGCGTGCGTCGTCGTCGCCTGGGCCGGTTCGGTCCGCACGGGACAACCTCCTCTGGCTTGCGGTGCGTTCAGCCGTCCGGGTTCGCCTACCCCCACTTCTGCGGCGCACGCATCTTCGGGTGGGCGCCGGTCTCCGCGGTGACGGGGGCGCATCAGCCCGATCCGAACGGGCAGGCGAAAGGCATCATCCACTGACGAATCAGGAAGAAGGGGACCTGCCATGAACACCCGGAGCGACACCCGGTCCCGGACGCCGGGGACGGAGCGGTACGGCACCGGGAACGCCGGAGCGCCCTCGGTCCGTACGCCCGCCCAGGCCCGGCAGCTCGTCCGTCACGCCCTCGCCGCCCTCGGCCCCCTGCCGCCGTCCCAGGTCGAGGACCTGCTGCTCGTCACCTCGGAACTCGTCACGAACGCACAGCGCCACGGGGGCGGCCTCACCGGCTTCGGGATCGGCGTCGGACGCGACCAGGTGACGGTCTCCGTGTCCGACGCGAGCGGCGACACCCCGCTGTACGAGCTCCGCGGGGAGCTGCGGCCCGGCGGATTCGGCTGGCCGATCGTGCTGAGCCTGTGCCGCGAGGTGACCGTAGACGCCGGACCGGACGGCAAGACCATCCGCGCGGCGGTCGCGGTCGACCGGCCGCCGGAGACCTCACCGCCGCCCCCGAGGTGACGTCCGGGTCCGACCGCCCCTCGGCGCCCGCTAATTCCGTTGAGCCCGCACCGCGCGATCGTGTTGGCTGGCGGCACCGGACCGTCCGTACCGCAGGGGTCACCGCCCGCCTGGAGCAGGGAGTCGAACGTGCAGGACAGGGATGTCGACCCGGTCGCCCACAACCGGGCGGCCTGGGACAAGTACGTCCAGGAGGGCAACGAGTGGTCGACGCCGGTGAGCAGCGAGGACGTCGAGCGGGCCCGCCGGGGCGACTGGTCGATCGTTCTCGTCGGGCACGAGCCGGTCGACCGCTCCTGGCTGCCGAAGGACCTGACCGGCAAGGACGTGCTGTGCCTGGCGTCCGGCGGGGGCCAGCAGGGTCCGATCCTCGCCGCCGCGGGGGCCCGGGTCACCGTGTTCGACAACTCGCCCGGCCAGCTCGGCCAGGACCGGACGGTGGCGGCGCGCGACGGACTCGAACTGCGCACGGTCCTGGGCGACATGCGGGACCTCGGCGTGTTCGGCGACGCGGCGTTCGACGTCGTGTTCCATCCGGTCTCCAACCTGTTCGTGCCCGAACTGGCGGCGGTGTGGCGTGAGTGCTTCCGCGTCCTGCGACCGGGCGGGACCCTGCTGTCCGGCTTCCTCAACCCCGATGTGTACCTGTTCGACCACGAGGCGCTCGACGAGCGCGGCGAACTGGTCGTCGTGCACAAGCTGCCCTACAGCGATGTCACGTGGTACTCCGCCGAGGAACGCGCCGCGAAGTTCGGCGCGGACGCGGCTCTCGAGTACAGCCACACGCTCACCGACCAGATCGGCGGGCAGCTCGCCGCCGGGTTCGTCCTCACCGGCTTCGCGGAAGCTCCGCACCAGTCCAACGCGTCCGCGCAGTACATGTCGGGCTATTTCGCGACGCGGGCCGTCAAGCCGGGCTGACCGCACCGCGGGCCCTGCCTAGACGGATGCCTCCTGTGGAAGGCTGAGCGGATGACCTCACGCGCGTACGACGTCCTCGCCGGTGCCCCGGACTCCCCCGTCCTCCTTCATGTGCCGCACTCCTCCCGGGTGATACCCCCTGACGTGCGCGCGGACATCCTGCTGGGGGACGCGGAGCTGGCGGCCGAGCTGGACCACATCACCGACGCCCACACGGCGGAGATCGCCGCCACGGCCGCGGCGCGGGCGGCCGCGGCCCCGTGGCGGTTCGTCAACGGGCTCTCGCGGCTGGTGGTGGACCCGGAGCGGTTCCCGGACGAGCGGGAGGAGATGCTGGCGGTCGGGATGGGGGCGGTGTACACCCGCACGACACACCGGGCGGCGCTCCGGCCGGCCGGGTTCGATCCGGCGCCGCTGATCGAGCGGTACTTCACGCCGTACGCCGAGGGCATGGCCGAGGCGGTGGCGGGGCGGCTCGCGGCGACGGGACGCGCGGTGATCGTGGACGTCCACTCGTACCCGACCGGACCCCTGCCGTACGAGCTGCACGGCGAGGGCCCCCGCCCGCCGGTCTGCCTCGGCACCGACGCCTTCCACACCCCGCCGGCCCTGCTCGACGCGGCGCGGGAGGCGTTCGCGGGGTTCGGGGGCCTGGCGACGGACACGCCGTTCGCCGGGACGTACGTACCGCTGGCGTACTACGGGAAGGACCCGCGGGTCAGCGCCCTGATGATCGAGATACGCCGTGACGTCTACATGGACGAGCCGGGCGGCCCGGCGGGCCCGGGAGCGGAAGCCCTCGGGGCCGCCCTGGCGGCCCTCGTGGACGCCGTGCCCCCGCAGCCGCCCGCGCGGGGGTGACGGGAGCCCTGGCCTTCGGGCCGGGGACGGGCCGTCAGGCAACCGGACCAGCCCCGCGCGCGCCCGCGGCACAGGCCTGGTGAGCTGTACGGGGAGATCTCCGGCGCCATCGGATCCGAACTCCCGCAGCGTATGGAGGAGGATTCCGTGCCGGACTCGACGACGTCGTACGCCGACCTGCGTGCCCTGGTGATCAACTGCACCCTGAAACGCTCCCCGGAGCGCAGTCATACCCAGGGTCTGATCGACATCAGCACCGGGATCATGGAGCGCCAGGGCGTGCGGGTCGACGTGCTCAGGGCGGTGGACATCGACATCGCGACCGGCGTCTGGCCCGACATGACGGAGCACGGGTGGGAGACGGACGAGTGGCCGGTGATCTACTCCCAGGTGATGGCCGCCGACATCCTGACCCTGGCGGGGCCGGTGTGGCTGGGGGACAACTCCTCGGTCATGAAGCAGGTGATCGAGCGGCTGTACGCCTGCTCGTCGATCCTCAACGAGCGCGGCCAGTACGCCTACTACGGTCGCGTCGGCGGCTGCCTGATCACCGGCAACGAGGACGGCGCCAAGCACTGCGCGATGAACGTCCTCTACAGCCTCCAGCACCTCGGGTACGTCATCCCGCCGCAGGCGGACGCGGGCTGGGTCGGCCCGGCCGGCCCGGGCCCCTCGTACCTGGACGAGGGCTCGGGTGGCCCGGAGAACGACTTCACCAACCGCAACACGACGTTCATGACCTGGAACCAGCTCCACCTGGCGAGAATGCTCAAGGACGCCGGCGGCATCCCGGCCCACGGCAACCAGCGCTCCGAGTGGGACGCCGGCTGCCGCTTCGACTTCGAGAACCCGGAACACCGCTGACCACGGACCGCGACAGCCGGTCCTGAACCGGGACGTTCCGACGGCAGGTCAGGCCCGCGGTCCCACCCCCGTTTTGGTTTGTCGCACGATCATCAATACGATCCGGCGATGATCACGAGAAAACGGCTGGCGACCGGGGCCTGCGCGCTGCTCGCCGCCCTGAGCGTCGCGCTCCTGCCGACGAGCGCGACCGCCGACGAGCCGGTCACGAAGGAATCCCCCAAGGTCGAGCTGGTCCTCGACGTCAGCGGCTCCATGCGGGCCAAGGACATCGACGGCAAGTCCCGTATGTCCGCGGCGAAGCAGGCCTTCAACGAGGTCCTCGACGCGGTCCCCGAGGAGGTACGGCTCGGCATCCGCACCCTGGGCGCCGACTACCCGGGCCAGGACCGCAAGCAGGGCTGCAAGGACACCCGGCAGCTCTACCCGGTGGGCCCGCTCGACCGCACCGAGGCCAAGACCGCCGTGGCCTCCCTGGCCCCGACGGGCTGGACCCCGATCGGTCCCGCGCTGCTCGGCGCGGCCAAGGACCTGGAGGGCGGCGACGCCACCCGCCGGATCGTGCTCATCACCGACGGCGAGGACACCTGCGCCCCGCTCGACCCGTGCCAGGTGGCACGGGAGATCGCGGCCAAGGGCATCCACCTCGTCATCGACACGCTGGGCCTGGTGCCGGACGCCAAGACCCGGCAGCAGCTGACCTGCATCGCGGAGGCCACCGGAGGCACGTACACCTCGGTCCACCGCACCGAGGACCTCTCGCGAAGGGTGCGGCAGCTGGTCGACCGCGCCGCCGACCCGGTCGTCACGCCGGTGGCCACCGCGGGCGCCCTCCGCTGCGCCGACGCCCCGCAGCTGAAGCCCGGTCTGTACACCGACCGGGAGTCCTTCGGCCAGCACCGCTGGTACCGGGTGGACCTGCTGCCCGGACAGGAACTGCGCGCCTCCGTCAGCGTGTCGGCCGACCGGGCCGTCAACAACGACTACGGCGTGCTGCTCCGCGCCGTCACCCGGCACGGCCGGGAGATCGTCCGCGGCTCTGAGGCCGGCGACGGGCGCACCGATGTGATCTCGACCGGTCTGCGCTACCCGAAGCCGGACCTCGACGACGGGCCAGGGGACGCCAAGCCGGCGGCCGAGACGGTCTGCCTCCAGGTCAGCAACTCGTTCTCCGCTCCCCCGTCGGTCAAGACGACCCCGGGCATGCCGATCGAGCTGACGGTCGACGTCGTCGACGGCCCGTCGGCGGCCTCGGACGTGGCCTCGTTCGGCCTCGGCCGCGGCTGGTGGCTGCTCGGCGTCCTCGTGCTGGTCGGTTTCGTGGCCGGTCTGCTCTGGGGCTGGCTGTCCCGCTGGCGCGTCGCTGTCTGGAGGACCCACTGATGCGTACCGTACGCATGCTCGCCGCGGCCGCGCTCGCGGGCGCCGCCCTGCTCGGTCCGGTGGCCCCGGCCGCCCTGGCCGACTCCCCCTCCGCCTCGGCGTCCCCCGGCGGGGACACCGGCTCCACGGCCGGGCCGACGGAGGCGGGCACCACGTTCCGTACCGCCGCGCGCTTCCTCCCCGGGCAGCGGGCCACCGCGCAGGCCGCCACGGGTGACTACCTGTACTGGGTGTTCCCCGCCGACACCGGGCAGCGGCCGACGGTGGACGCCACCGTCACCCTGCCCGACGCGGCGCTGCGGCACGGGCCCGCCACTTGGCGGATCGACGTGTACGACGGGCTCCGGAGGCGCCAGCCGTGCATGTACGGGACCCAGGCCCGGGCCGCCGCCAAGGAGGCCACGACCGTACGGCTCACCTGTGTGCTGCGGCCGGTCCGCGCCTCGGCCGACGCCTGGGCGAACGACCCGCTGCCGGGCAGCTACTACGTACGGCTGACCGTCACCTCGCTGCCGGACGAGGACCTGGGCCAGCCGTTCACCGCCCTCGTCGGGGTGAGCACCCTCGACAAGGGCGGCGCCTACGCCACGGACGGCTCGCTCGCCGCGCCGCTGGTGCCCGGCGCGACCACCGCCGACCAGGCGGACGCCGACGCGGACGCCGGCCGGCCCTCCGCGGTCGAGGCCGCGGCCCCGGAGGACGGCTGGTCCTCCGGCTGGTGGTCGGACCGCTGGCTCTGGACCGCCGCGGGCGGTGTGCTCGCCGCCCTCGCGGGTGTCGGCGGCTATGTGCTGACGCGCGGCACGGGGCGCCCGCCCCGGGTCCCGCCGGCCGTCTGACCGGCTCCCACGGCCGACGAAGGCCCCCACCGCACGGGCGCGGTGGGGGCCTTCGGGCGTTGCTCAGCGCGTCCCGTTCACCGGCGCGTCCCGTTCACCGGCGGGCCGGGAACCCGTGGGTGCGGGCGCCCGCCACGAGCATCGTCACCGGGACGAGGAGGGCGAGCACGCTCCAGGGCAGGGCGCCCGCGCCGAGGCCGTCGAGCAGGACCCCGCCGGCGATGCCGCCCGCCGCCATGGCCGCGTTCCAGAGGCTGACGAGCAGCGTCTGGGCGGTGTCGGCGTGCTCGCCGCCCGCGTCGGCGGCGGCGGTCTGGAGCAGGGTGGGGGCGCCGCCCCAGCCGAGTCCCCAGAGCACGGCGGCGGTCAGGACGAGGACGGTACCGGCGGCCGGGAGGGCGAGCCCGGCCGCCGCCACCGCGAAGAGGATCGTTCCGCCCAGGGTCAGGAACCGGAGCGCGCGGTCGATGTGCCGCCCGGTGAACCAGATCCCGGCGAGCGAGGCGGCGCCGAAGACCAGCAGGACCAGGCCGGTGGAGCCGGCCAGACCGAGGTGGCCGAGGTAGGCGGCGACGTACGTGTAGAGGACGGTGTGGGCGAGCACGAGGGTGAAGGTGACGGCCAGTACGGGGAGCACACCGGGCGTCCTCAGGGTCCTGGCGACGGGGGCTCGCCCGCCGCGGGCCTCGCCCGGCAGGTCGGGGACGGCGAGCGCGATCCAGCCGAGCAGTCCGACGGCGATCACGGTCATCGCGGCGAAGGCGGCCCGCCAGCCCACCGCGTCGGCGAGGAAGGTGCCGGCGGGCACACCGAGGGAGAGGGCCAGCGGGATGCCGGTCATGGCGACGGCGACGGCCCGGCCCTGGAGGTGCGGCGGGGCGATCCGGCGGGCGTACCCGGCGAGCAGGGCCCAGGCGAGACCGGCGGCGACCCCGGCGAGGAACCGGGCGCCCAGGGTGAGGGCGTACGAGGAGGAGACGGCGGTGACGGTGTTGGCGGCGGCGAATCCGGCGACCGCGGTGAGCAGCAGGCGCTTGCGGCGCCAGCCGGCGGTGCGGGCGGCCAGGGGTACGGCGGTGAGGGCCGTACCGAGGGCGTAGACGGTGACCGCCTGGCCGGCGGCGGCCTCGCCGACGCCGAGGTCGGCGCTCATGGCGGGCAGGACGCCGGCGGGGAGGGTCTCGGTGAGGCTGGTGACGAAGACGGCGGTGGCGAGGGCGAGCAGGGCGAGGAGCGGCAGCCGGCCTTTCGCGAGGGGTGCGGGAATCTCGGCGGGCTCGGTGTGCGCGGCGGAACGGGCCGCCGCTGTCGGGTGGTTGGCCATGGATCTATGCTCGAACCCTCACATTGATGTGAAGGTCAAGCGAGTCCCTGGAGGGGCGTCCATGCGGATCGGGGAACTGTCGGAGCGCACCGGGACACCGCGCCGGCTGCTGCGCTACTACGAGGAGCAGGGTCTCATCGTCGCCGACCGGCTGCCGAACGGCTACCGGGTCTACGACGCGTCGAACGTCGACCGGGTCATGCAGATCCGGGGCCTGCTCGACGCGGGTCTGCCGACCCGGATCATCAAGCAGATCCTGCCCTGCCTGAACAAGCCCCGGATCATCCACTTCCCCGACGCCACCCCGGAGATGCTGGCCACCCTGGAGAACGAGCGGGACCGGATGACCGAGCGGATCCGCTGCCTCACCCGCAACCGGGACGCGGTGGCGGAGTATCTGGACGCGGTACGGGGCGCGGACTTCACTGACACAAGGTGTCAGTGAACCTCCGGATAGTGGTGTCCATGATCCTCAGTCACCACTCCCGTCGCGCCGAGCGACTGCTCGTGCCCGCCGCCTTCGCCACCGCTCTCAGCAACAACGTCCAGCTCATCGTCGGGGCGCTGCTCGTCATCAGGGAGCAGCAGACCATGGTGGCCGTGGGCTGGCTGTTCATCGCCGTCGCCGGGCCGCAGGCGTTGTTGTCGCCGTTCTTCGGCCGACTCGCCGACCGCTTCGACCGACGGACCCTGTGGGTCGGCTGCGATGTCGTCAGCGCGGCACTGGCCCTCGGGCTGCCGCTGTGGCTGGCCTTCGGCGGTGCGGCGGGGCCCGGGATCTACGCCGCCAACCTGGCGCTCGCCGTGGTCGGCGCGCTGTTCCTGCCGGCGAGCTCCGCGTTGATCAAGGAACGGGTTCCGGCGGGCCGGCTGCGGCGCTTCAACGCCCGCTACGAGATGGGGACCCAGGCCGGGATGCTGCTGTCGGCGACCATCGGCGGGCTGTGCGTCCAGGCGTTCGGTGCCGTGCCGCTGCTGGCCTTCAACGCCGGTACGTTCCTGGTCTCGGCGCTCTGCGTCGCCGCGGTGGGGCGGCGCCCGGCCCAGGCGCCGACGGCCGCCGTCACCCCGGACCCGGCGCCGACGACCGCCGTCGCCCCGGATCAGGCACCGGCCGGGGCGGCCGTGCGCCGGCCGCTGCGGATGCGCCACTTCATCCTGCTCTACGCCCAGGGGAGCGTGGTCGTCACGGTCTTCAACGCTCTGCTCCCCACCGCGATGATCGGGGAACTCCACCTGGGTGCGGCGGTGTTCGGTGTCGTCGACGCCCTGGGGTGCCTCGGCTTCCTGGCGGCCGCCGGTGCCTACCGGATCGTCAGCCGGCGCAGTCCGGACCTGCGCATCGCCGTCGTCTGCTTCCTGCTCTGCAACGTCGGCCTGGTGCTTCAGAGCCAGTTCGGGCTCGTCGGCTACCTCGTGGGGGTGCCGGTGGGCGCGTTCTTCTTCGGGCAGGCCCGGATCGCCTCCCGCACCATGCTGATGGCCTCGGCCGACGACGCCTCGGTGGGCAGGGTCTTCGGCCTGGCGAACGGCGCCGGGCTTGCGGCCACGGTGGGGGTGATGCTGCTGGTCGCGACGGTCACCGACCACAGCGACACGCGCTACGGCTTCGCGGTGCTCGCCTGCCTCGCGCTGGCCGCGACCCTTTCCGCCGGGCTGCTGCTGAGGTCACCGGCCTCCGCCCGGCCCGACGCGTCCACCGGCCGGTACCGGTCGAGCACGGCCGCCGCCGTCTCCGCGATCCTGCGGCGCAGCTCCGCGGGGGCCAGCACCTCGATGTCCGACCCCAGTGACAGCAGCGTGGGCACCGCCAGGCCGACCGATTCCAGCGGGATGGTCGCCGTCACCCAGCCGTCGCCGTCCGGCGGTGCTGCCGAGGTTTCGACGGCGCGGACCAGTGCCGCGTCCAGGTGGTCCGGCAGTGCGGCGAGGAGCGCCGGAGCGATCCGGACGGAGGCCTGAAGCCTCAGCCTGCGGGCGTCGTAGGCGGTGAGGTAGTCGCGCCAGTGGGCGGTCAGGTCGAAGCCTTCGGGGCGGTCGAAGCCCGTCTCCGTGACGGTCAGGCCGAGGATCGACGAGACCCGGTAGGTCCGCACCGTGCCGTCCACCGCCGCGACGAGGTACCAGACGCCCGCCTTGAGGACCAGGCCGTACGGGTCGAGCAAGCGCTCGACCTCCTGCGGCTCGGCCCAGCGGCGGTAGCGCACCTGGATGCGCCGCTGGTTCCACACGGCGTCGGCGAGCGCCACGAGAGCGGGTGGGGAGTCCTGTTCGCGGTACCAGCCCAGCGCGTCGAGGTGGAAGCGTTCGCGGATCCGTCCTGCCCGGTCCCGGAGCGGGGTCGGGAGCGCCGCGGTCAGTTTCAGCTGTGCCGCCGCGAGCACCTCGCCCAGCCCCAGGTCCGCCGCCGCACCGGGCAGCCCGGCGAGGAACAGCGACTCGGCCTCCTCGGCGTGCAGTCCGGTCAGCTGGGTCCGGTAGCCGCCGAGCAGCTGGTAGCCGCCACGGTGCCCGGCGTCCCCGTAGACCGGGACGCCGGCGCTGCTCAGTGAGTCGATGTCCCGGTAGACGGTCCGCGCCGAGACGCCCAGCTCCGCCGCGAGCTCGTCGGCCGTCAGCCTGCCCCGGTTCTGCAGGAGGAGAACGAGGGAGAGGAGCCGGGCAGCGCGCATGAGCCGATCCTTCCAGGTCCACGCGCGCGCTGCCGCACTCCCCCGGCGCGCTGTCATTCCATCCGGCGCGCGCCTTCCAGGACGGCCTGGCGGATGCGGTGGTAAGTGCCGCAGCGGCAGATGTTGCGGATGGTGTCCAGGTCGGCCTCGGTGATCTCCCGGCCGGCCTCCCGGGCCCGGCGGACCTCCGCGACCGCCGTCATGATCTGGCCCGGCTGACAGAAGCCGCACTGGGCCACGTCGAGGTCCAGCCAGGCCTCCTGCATCGGATGGAGCTCGCCGCCGACGGTGTCGGCGAGCCCCTCGATGGTGGTGACCTCGTCGGTGGGGCCGAGGTCCTCGACGGGCACGGCGCAGGGCGTGATCGCCTTGCCGTTGAGGTGGCTCGTACAGGCCCGGCAGACGCCGACCCCGCAGCCGTACTTGGGTCCGGTGACGCCGAGGACGTCCCGGAGGACCCAGAGGAGCCGTACGTCGCCCTCGACGTCGGCGGTGACGGCCTTGCCGTTCAGGATGAAGGTGTGCTGCGGCACGGATGCTGCTCCAGGTCTCAGAGGGCGCGGTCGCGGCCGTCGGTCGGCGAGGCGGGGACGGGAGGAACGGTCGGCAGGGGCGTGAAGGCGAGCGGGTCGGCGTGGTTCACGGGGAAGACCGTCGGCATCGTGCCGGTGGCCCGGCCGTAGGCGCAGGCCACCGCGGCCATGGCGCCGGCGACCGCCAGTTCGCCCGCGCCGCCGGGCTTGTCGCCGGTCGGGGGCATCACGATGATCTCCAGCTCGGGCGGGGTGTTCCACTGCCGGGTGTAGAAGTACTGGTCCCAGCTGCCTTCGAGGAAGTGGCCGTCGCGCAGATGGAGGCCGGAGGTGAGGGTGACGGCGATGCCGTCGGAGATGCCGCCCATCATCTGCGCCTCCAGGCCACGCGGGTTGACCGCGAGGCCCACGTCGACGGCGCAGACCACCTTGGTCACCCTCGGCCCGGTGACCGCGCCGGGGATCTTCCGGCCGGTGGTCTCCGGCCGGCAGTCGATCTCGGCCAGCATGGCGACGACGGAGTGGTACTCGGTGTGGACGGCGATGCCCTGAGCCGTGCCGGCCGGCATGCTCCGGCCCCACTCCCCCACCTCGGCGACCTTGTCGAGGACCGCGCGGGCCCGCGGGTCCTTCATGAGCCGGCGGCGCAGCGCGTACCCGTCCTGGCCCATGCGCCGCGCCAGTTCGTCCATGACGAGTTCCTGGGCGCAGCGGACGTTGGGCGAGTAGATGTTGCGCATGGACCCGGTGTTGAAGCCCTTGTCGGTCTCGGCGAGCAGCTGGGTGGTGACGCCGAGGTGGTAGGGGCTGATCTGGGTGAGCTGGAACATCGTCTCGGAGAACGTGAGGTCGGCGACGGGCAGCTGGGCAACCCCCGCCGTGAGGACCTCGCCGATGCCGTGCCCGAAGTCGGTGGCCACGGAGGTGTGCCGCTGCTCGTACGTGAGGACCTCGCCGAGCGTGTACGTGGCACGGACCCGCGAGGTGGACATCGGGTGCGTACGGCCCTGGCGGAAGTCGTCGGTGCGGTGCCACATCAGCTTGACGGGCTTGCCCATGGCGCGGGAGATCTCGGCGGCCTCGTGGGCGGCGTCGTGGAAGAGCTTGCGGCCGAAGGAGCCGCCGCCCTCGGTGACGTGGACGCGGACGGCGGAGACCGGCAGACCGAGCTTCAGGGCGATCTGCTCCTGGGCGACGATCGGGGCCTTCAGCGAGCCCCAGATCTCCGCCGAGTCCTCCCGGACGTCGGCGATCGCGCAGTTGGTCTCCAGGGCGGCGTTGCTGGCGAAGTGGAAGGTGAAGCGGGCGTCGACGGCCTTGGTGAGCAGCGGCAGCGGCGGTACCACGAGGGGCAGTTCGGCCCTGCGGAGCTTCGCGAGGACGGTGGCGTCGGAGGCGCCCTCGGCGGTGCCGGGGCCCCAGTCGACGCGGAGGGCGCGCACGGCGTCGATGCACTGCCCGAAGGTGCGTCCGCGCACGGCGACACCGGTGGAGACGGTGACGACGTCGGTGATGCCGGGCAGGGCCCGGACCTCGGCGAGGTTGGCGACGGAGCGGACCGTGCCGTTGATGGTGGGCGGGCGGCAGACCATGGTGGGCAGCGCGTCCGGGACCTGGAGGTCCATCGCGAACTTCTTGCGGCCGGTGACCGCTGCCAGGGCGTCCACCCGGCGCTGCCCGGTGCCGATGATCCGGAAGCGGTCGGGGTCCTTGAGGGTGACCGCGACGGCGGTGTCCGACACCGCGGCGGCCTTGACGGCGAGTTCGCCGTATCCGAGCAGGGCTCCCGCCGGTGAGAGGACGGCGCCGGCCTTGGTGGTGAGGGTGCCGACCGCCTCGCCGAGGACGAGGGAAGCGGCCTTCAGGAGCCGGCCCCGGGCGACGGCGGCCGCGACGCGGAGCGGCCGGTAGGTGGAGTACGTGGTGTTGGAACCGCCGGTCAGCTGGTTGAAGAGCAGCTCGGGCCGGGCGTCGGCGAGCGTCACCCTGACCTTGTCCAGGGGCAGGTCGAGTTCCTCGGCGACGATCATCGCGCTGGAGGTGGTGATGCCCTGGCCGACCTCGGCGCGGGGCAGCGCGAGGTGGGCCGTGCCGTCCGCTTCGAGACGGATGGTGATGAGGTGGCTGGTGGGCAGGGCCGCGAGGGTCAGCAGCTCGTTGAGGTCGAGGAGTTCGGCGGGGCCGGGGAGGCTCGGGACGAGCGCCGGGACGGCCGCGGCGGCCTGCCGGGGCGCGAGGGCCTCGGCGCCGAGCTGGGCGGCGACGGTGAGGGTGGGCGCGGCGAGGACGTAGCCGAGGAACCGGCGCCGGCTGACGCCGGGGGCGTCGGCGCCGTCCGCGCCCTCGGTGCGCGCGGTCCGGTCCCCGGTGCCGCTCGTGGGGTGGTCGTCCCGCACGGGGTGCCGCCTCGCCATGGGTGTGCCCTTCGCCGTGGCCCGGTGCCGCGCGCCGGGCTCCTCAGATGTGTTGATCATCGCTCATCTGGGGGACTGCGGGTACCCGTTCGGCCGAGTGAGTGTCAGGTCACCGTCAAGCAGTTCGGCGCCGCCCGCGCACCGTACGGGAGCCGGCCGGGCGGCGGACCGAAACGGGGACACGGGGCCGGAGCCGGGCCGGGATCCGGGCACCGGAACGGAGCTGCGCCCGGGAGATCCTGGCGCGCTGGCCGCCGCCCGCGATCAGGGCGTTGACGGAGACCATCGGGTCGCCGCCCACCGACCTGGCGATCAGGGCACCGATCACCAACGGCCCGAGCGCGACGGCCAGGGCCGTGCCGGTGGCGGCGACGTGCTGGAGATGGCGGGGGCGCCCGGTGTCGGAGGTCATGGTGACATTCCAGCGGAGGAGGGGGCCCGGGCGTATCGGTCGGGGTACTCAGACGGGCGGACGCGCGTACTCAGGTGAGGTTGCCGGGAGGGGTGGAGGCCGGGTCGGCCGACGCCCTCCAGCGGCCGGGGCGACACGGTTCGCTCCGGTCCGGCGGGGGCGGTGGGGTTGCCCGGGCGGGCGACCGTACCGTACGGGGACACGTTCCCACGCGAAGGAGACCGCCGCCATGGCCGACTACCGGATCGAGACCGTCCGTACCGGGTACCGGAACTGGACCGCCCGCAACGACCGGGGCGCGGAGGTCCGGATGGCCGCCGCGGACGACGCGGACGCCCAGCCCTCGTTCACGCCGGTCGAGTTGCTGCTCGCGGCGATGGGCGGCTGCGGCGGTCTCGTCGTGGACCGGACCGCGCGGGCCGTGGACCACGACGACCTGAAGATCGTGGTGGAGTCGGTCTCGGGACCGGAGGACGACGGCCGGGTGGGGCGGATCAGGGTGAGCTACGAGTTCGAGCTCCCGGACAACAACCCGCGGGCGGCCGAAGTGTTCGCCCGCGGGGTACGCCTGACGCACGAGAAGTTCTGCACGGTGAGCCGCACGGTGGAGCACGGCGCGCGCGTGGAGGCGATCCTGCCGGACGGCTCGGTGGGCTTCGAGGGCTGAGCCCGCCGGACGGCGGCCCGGCGCGCGTGCGCCGGGTTCACTCCTCGATCGCGCCGCCGATCCGGCGCAGGTGCTGCCGGAAGGTGTACGAGGGGTCCTCGGCCCGGCCCGCCAGGTACGCGTCGAACCGGGTCTGGGCGCGCAGCGTCTCCCCCGCCCTGATCCGCCGCGCCTGCTCGCGCTCCGTACGGAACAGGGCCCGGGCCGCCTCCAGGACGGCGCCGGCCCGGGCGGCGGCGACGAAGACCACGCCGTCGTCGTCGCCGAACACGACGTCGGCGGCGGTCACCTCGTGCTCGCCGAACCGCGCGGTCGTCAGCGCGTCCGGGTCCCGGGGGTCGACGCGCACGGGGCCGGGCGCGTGGCGTCCGTAGGAGAAGACGGGCAGCCCGATCTCGACGAGGTCGGGGGTGTCCCGGTGCAGGCCCCACACGACGACCCCGGCGATGCCGGCCGCCGCCGCCTCCAGGACGGCGAGGTCGCCGATGCAGGCCTCGTCGACGCGGCCCGCGTTGTCGATGACGAGGACGTCACCGGGCTCGGCCTCGCCGAACGCCTCCAGGAAGACGTCGACGCTGCCGTAGTGCCGTACGGGCAGGGCCCGGCCGGCGACGCGCCGGCCCGCGACGACGGGCAGGATGCCGGCGGGCGCGACGCGCAGGGGTTCCCCGAGCCGCACGCAGGCGTCGGCGATCAGCGGGGTGGAGAGCTCGGCGAATTCCTTCAGCGGCTGCATCGGGGCTTCCGTTCTGTTCCGGTCCGGTACGGCGGGTCTCCCGGCGCCCGGCGTGCAGCCGGGGCGCCGTCTTCCTACCATGAAGGGACACTTCTCTCGGGAGCGAGGGACCATGGCCGCTGAGGACCGCGCCTCGCGCACCGATCCGCCCGTGGGCCTGAAGGCCAACGCGATCGGGTTCGTCGACGCCCTCGTCATCGGGCTCAACTCCACCTCCCCCGCGTACTCCCTCGCGGCCGTCATCGGCCCGATCGTCGCGCTCGCCGGAATCTACGCGCCCGGGGTGATGTTCGCGTCCTTCGTCCCGATGCTGTTCATCGCCTCGGCGTTCTACTACCTCAACAAGGTCGACCAGGACTGCGGGACGACGTTCTCATGGGTGACCCGCGCGATGGGGCCCTGGGCCGGGTGGCTCGGCGGCTGGGCCATCGCGATGACCGGCGTCCTGGTGGTCGGCTCGCTCGCGGACGTGGCCGTGAGCTTCGCCCTGCTCTCCTTCGGCCTCGACAGCTGGGTGGACAACGCCTTCGTACAGCAGTCGCTGACGGTGCTGCTGATCCTGGTGATGACGGCCGCCTGCGTCGTCGGGACCGAGCTGTCGGCGAAGGTGCAGAACGTGCTGATCCTGGCGCAGGTCGCGTTCCTGCTGGTGTTCGTGGGCGTGGCGCTGTACCGGGTGTACGCGGGCACGAGCACGTACGACTCCGTCGAGCCCTCCGTCGACTGGCTGAATCCGTTCGGTGCCGGAGGGGCGGCGCTGACCGGCGGGCTGCTGCTCGGTGTGTTCATCTACTGGGGCTGGGAGTCGGCGGTCAACCTCACCGAGGAGGTGGAGGACTCCGCGACGGCGCCGGGCAAGGCGGGTCTCTGGTCCACGGTGATCCTGCTGGTCACGTACGTGTCGGTGGGGTTCGCGGTCGTCGCGTACGCGGGGCCGGCGTTCCTCGCGGAGAACGCCGACGAGGAGGAGTTCATCTTCGCCCAGCTCGCCACGGACGTGCTGGGCGGCTGGGACTGGGTGCTGCTCCTGGCCGTCTCCACCTCGGCCATCGCCTCCACCCAGACCACGATCATCCCCGCCTCGCGGACCGCCCTGTCGATGGCCCGCCGGCGGGCGTTGCCCGCGCACTACGGACACATCAGCCCACGCTTCCGCACCCCCGACGTGAGCACCTGGTGGGTGGCCGGCATCGCCATCGCCTGGTACCTCGTGGTCAACCAGATCAGCGAGAACGCGCTCCTCGACTCGCTGACCGCGCTCTCGCTGCTCATCGCGTTCTACTACGCGCTCACCGGGCTCGCCTGCGCGGTCTACTACCGGCGCCATCTCTTCGAGAGCGTCCACAACTTCCTGCTGATCGGCCTGGGCCCGCTGGTCGGCGCCGGGCTCCTGACCTGGCTCCTGGTGCGGTCGGTCTCGGACATGTCCGATCCCGAGAACTCGTACAGCGGCGACTCGTGGTTCGGCATGGGGCCGCCGCTCGTCATCGGGATCGGCATCGCCCTCACCGGGGTCGTCGTCATGATCGTGTGGCGGCTGCGGTCGCCCGCCTTCTGGGCGGAGCGGCCGGGCGTGGCCGACCCCGACCTGGTCCACGGCCGGAAGGGGCGCTGAGATGTCGGTCGTACTCGGATACGACGAGTCACCGGGCGCGGCCCGGGCCCTGCGGATCGCCGTCGAGGTGGCCGCCGCGTTCGACGAGCGGCTGGTGCTGGTCTTCGGCGCGGCGGCGCCCGGCCCGGTGGGCGAGGAGTACCGCTCCCACTACGAGGCCATCCGCCAGGCCGGGCGCGCGGGTCTCGAACAGGCGGTGACGGAGGCGGACCGGGCGGGCGTGCCGACCGTCGTCGAGGTGCTCGACGAGAAACCGGCGCAGGCCCTGATCGACGCGGCGACCCGGCACGCGGCCCGCGTCATCGTGGTGGGCAGCTGGGGCGAAAGCCCCATGCGCGGCGCCCTCCTCGGCTCCACCCCCCACAAACTTCTCCACATGTCGACGGTGCCGGTCCTCTGCGTCCCACCGGAGACGTGAGGGGGCTGCCGCCGTCAGGTGAGCCAGAGGGCGCGGACCGGGCTCAGGGGGTCTTCGGCGGTGCGGGGGTGCTCGTCCCAGATCTTCGTGACACGGCCCTCCGCCGTGTAGCGGGGCCAGTCGGGGCCCGGGTCCTGGTGGGTCACGAAGGAGACCCAGGCTCGGTGCAGGGCGTCGGCGAGTTCACGCGGCGGGGTGTCCCCGGCGACGGCCCGTACTCCCTCCGCGTCGAGGAGGTCGAAGGCGAAGGGCAGGTCGAGGCAGTGGAAGGCGAGGCCCGTGACCGGTGAGCGCCAGGTGAACTCGTAGAGCCAGGTGGGCCGTTCGCGGGCGGCGCGGGCGTCGGCGACGGCCAGGTTCGGGGCGCGGAAGGTCGCGTCGGTGAGCGCCTGGCCGAAGACCCGCTCCGGGCCGTCCGCCCCGTACGCCCGTGTGACGGCGTCGGCCCGCGCGGGGTCGAGCCCGAGGCCGCCGAGCAGGACCGGCAGCGGCGGGCCGTCCGGCCCGGGCGCGGGGAACATCGTGAACTCGTGCTCGGTGAAGCCGAGCATCAGCGGGACGTCGGCGCCCGCCTCGCCCGTGGTGAGCGCTTCGAGGGCGGGCCGGGGGATCAGCTCGCCGTCCGCGAAGGGGGCGAGGGCCAGCATCGGCGGCAGGCCCTCGCGGTCGGGGCCCGGTGCGGCCAGGCGGTCCTGAAGGTCCAGGATCTCGTCGTCGGACAGGTCACGGAGCGCGGCGACGGTCGCCGGGACGCCGGTGCGGGAGGTGAGGAGCCGGGCGGCGGCGCGGGCGGCCTCGGGGCCGTCGGGCTGCGGGACGGCTCCCGAGACGGAGAGCGCGCCCCGGAACAGGCCCTTGGCGGCGGGCACGGCGAGGAGGGTCTGGACGGCGCCGCCGCCCGCCGACTGCCCGGCGACGGTGACCTTGGCGGGGTCGCCACCGAAGGCCGCGATGTTGTCCCGTACCCACTCCAGGGCGGCGATCCAGTCGCGTACGCCCCGGTTGTCGGGGGCGTCCTCCAGGTGCAGGAAGCCTTCGATGCCGAGCCGGTAGCCCACCGACACGAGGATGACGCCGTCCCGGTTGAACGCCGCCCCGTCGTACCAGGGGCTGGCCGCCGAGCCCGCGACGTAGCCGCCGCCGTGGATCCAGACGAGGACGGGCAGCGCGGCCGACGGGTCGGCGCGGGGCGTGAACACGTTCAGGTTCAGGACTCCGGCTCCCGGGACCGAGGGCTCGGGGATGGTGGTGACCTCGGCGAAGGGGCGGCGCTGGGCCGTCGGGCCGTACGCGGTGGCGTCCAGCGGCTCCGCCCACGGTTCGGGCGGTACGGGAACGGCGAAGCGCAGGTCGCCGACGGGCGGCTGCGCGTACGGGATGCCCAGGAAGCGGAGGCTGCCGTCGGCGCGGCGCTCACCGCGGACGGGTCCTCGGGCGGTGGTGACGGTGGTGCTCATGGGTGCTGCTCCTTCTGCACGGGGGCACGCGGCTCTTCGGCGCGGGGCGCACGGGGCCCGAACGGGGCTCGAACGGGGCCGCACGTGTTCTGCCCGGGGCGCACGAGGCCTGGGAAGGAGCCTGTCACCGGCTACTTACACGTGTCAATCCCGGATCGCGGCGCTCACCCCTTCCGGGGACGTCGGCTCTCCGCGTCGCGGCGGTCACCCCTTACCGGGGCAGCTGCTCTCCCTAGTCACGACGGCCCCCTGCCCCCGGGGCAGCAATACCGGCGTCGCGAGCAGCAGGACACCCGCCAGGCCGATCGCCGCCCGGGGCCCGACGAAGGAGGCGAGCAGCCCCCACAACGCGGTCAGACCCGCCACGGAGGCCTTGGCGGAGACGGACCAGGCCGTCAGGGTGCGGGCGACCCGGTCGTTCGCCGTCAGGTCCAGGCGGTGGGCCGCGAGCACCGGACTGAACACCGCCGCGCAGGTGATCAGCGCGAACTCGACCCCCATGACCAGCAGCAGCCCCGTCGTCCCCGGGTGGACGAGGACCAGCCCGACGGGCCAGCAGACCCGCAGCACCCCCGAGGTGAGCAGCACCCGGTGCCTGCCGTACCGCGCGACGAGCGGCCGGGCCAGCCGGGAGCCGAGCAGCCCGCCCAGGCAGGGCACGGCGAACGCGAGACCGTACTGCCAGGGGGCGAAACCGAGCGGCCCCAGCATCAGGACGGCGAGGAGCGGCGCCGTCGCCATGATGAGTCCGTTGACGAGGACGCCGTTCAGGAAGAGCGGCCGCAGCACGGGGTGGGCGAGGATGTGCCGCCACCCTTCGAGGACGTCGCCGATCCCCATCCGCGCGCTCGGTCCGCGGGCGGGCGGGGGTTCAGGAGCCCGGATCGCGCGAATGCCGGCCGCCGAGAGCAGATAGCTCGCGGAGTCGACCGCCACCGTCGCGACCGGGCCGAGCAGCGCGACCAGACCGCTCCCGAGCGGTGGTCCGAGCACGGTGGCCGTCCAGAGCGTGGACTCGAACCTCGCCTGGGCGACGAGCCGCTCCTCGGGGCCGAGGAGCGCCTTCAGACAGGCGCCCGAAGCCGCGCCGAAGGTGATGTCCGCCGTGGCGACGACCGCCGAGACGACCAGGAGCTGGGTGAAGCCGAGCCGGTCGAACGCGTACGCGGCGGCGATGCTGAGCATCGCGCCGCAGCGCACGAGGTCCATGGCGACCATCACCGGCCGCTTGCGCCGGAACTCCACCCAGGGGCCGAGCGGCAGCGCGACCGCCGCGCCCACGGCCGCCCCCACGGCGGCGAGGGCGGCCACGGCGGTGGTGCCCTCGTGCAGCACGGTGACGGCGATCAGCGGGAAGGCGTTGAAGGCGACCCAGGTGCCGAGCGTGCTCGCGGTGTAGGCCCCCCACAGCCACCCGAAATCCCGCCCGAGGGACGTCCCGCCCGCCATGCCCGTACCCCTCTCGCAGGCCGGCGGGAGGATCGCGCCGACCCGTCATCAAAGCCAATCGGGACGGCCGGATCAAACCGGGGGCCCGAGGGGGGCGACGTCGGTGGCGGCCGGAGGAGCGGCGCCGGTAGCGGCCGGAGGAGCGGCGTTGGTGACGCCCGGAGGAGCGGCATCAGCGCGTGCCTCACCCCCGCGCGCGGAGGTACGCCTCCAATTCCGCGGCCCCGGCCAGCAGTGCCCGGCCCCGGGCGGTCAGCCGGCCGTGCCAGCCGGCGAGGGTGGCCGCCAGGGGCTCCAGACCGCCGGCCGCCCGGACCTGGGCGATCAGCGCGGCGATCTGCTCCAACGGGTGGCCGCCCCGCCTGAGCTGGTGGGCCAGCCGGGCGTCCCGTACGTCGGCCTCCTCGTACACGCGGTAGCCGGTCCGCGGGTCGCGGCGGGGGCGGACCAGGCCTGCGTCCTCCCAGGCGCGCAGGGTCGCGGGCCGGATGCCGAGCTGCCGCGCGAGCGGCCCGATGAACGTACCGACCGGCCCGGCGGCCGGGGCCGACCCGCCGGCCGGGGAGGGACGGACGACCTTGGCCGACCAGACGTCTGGCGACGGCCCGACGGCCGGGACCGACTCACCGGCCGGGACCGGGCCCTCGGCAGGGACCGGCCCGGCGCCCGCAACCGTCCCCCCAGCCGCGTTCGCCCCCGCCCCCGCTTCACGTGGGCGCGCCGGCGCCGGGTCCAGGTCGCGGAGGGCGGTTTCGACGGCGCGGAGGGTCCGGCGGTCGTCCAGGAGCTGGGCGTGGCTCTCGTCGACGAGGCGGAAGGCCTCCTCGGTCGCGCCTTCGTTCACCGCCCGCATGATCGCCGTCGCCGTCGCGTGCCCGTGGCCGGGCACGAGGGCGAGGAACGCGCGCAGGGCCGCCGCGTGCAGCGGGGTGTAGCCGCGGTAGCCGTGGGGCGTGCGCGCGGCGGCCGGGAGGATGCCGGCCTCCTCGTAGTTTCGGACCGCCTGGGTGGACAGACCGTGCTCCCGGGCCAGGTCGACCGGCCTGAGCCGCACACCGCTTTGAAGGTTTCGCCCCATCGTTCCCCCGATCTCGCGCAAAAGTCTCAATCGAGCCTTCAACGATAGCGTGGAAGGCATGACGACCGACATCAAAGAGACCGTCCATGCCGTCGAGGCCGCGTCCGTCCTGCGGCTCCTCCCGGCCCGCCCCCGCGTGCTCGCCCTGGGCGAGCCGACCCACGGCGAGGACCAGCTCCTCCGCATGCGCAACGCCCTCTTCCGGCAGCTCGTCGAGCAGGAGGGCTACCGGACGATCGCGCTGGAGACCGACTGCCTGGCGGGCCGGCTCGTGGACGACCACGTCACGTCGGGCACCGGGACACTCGACGAGGTCATGGAGCGCGGATTCAGTCATGAGTGGGGCGCGTTCGCGGGCAACCGCGAGCTCGTGCGGTGGATGCGCGCGTACAACGAGGGCCGGCCGGAGTCCGAGCGCGTCCGGTTCGCCGGGTTCGACGGCCCCCTGGAGATCACCGCGGCCGCGAGCCCCCGGGAGGCGCTCGTCGCCCTGCACGGCTACCTCGCGGCCCGGGTCGACGCCGAGCTGCTCCCCTGTGCCACGGACACGCTCGACCGGCTGCTGGGTGCCGAGGACCGGTGGACCGAGCCCGCCGCGATGATGGACCCGGCCCGGTCCGTGGGGCGTTCGGCGGAGGCCGACCGGCTGCGGCTGCTCGCCGACGACCTGGTGGCGTTGCTGGACGCGCAGACCCCGCACCTGCTGGCGACGTCCTCGCGGGAGGAGTGGGACCGGGCGCGGCTCCACGGGCGTACGGCGACCGGTCTGCTGCGCTACCACCATGCGATGGCCGACCCCTCGGAGACGCGGATGACCCGTCTGTGCGCGCTGCGGGACCTGATGATGGCCGAGAACCTCCTCGCGCTGGCCGCGCGCGGCCCGGTCCTCGTCCACGCCCAGAACTCCCATCTCCAGCGGGTGAAGAGCTCGATGCAGATGTGGCAGGGACGGGTCGAGTGGTGGAGCGCGGGTGCGCTGGTGAGCGCCCGGCTCGGCGAGGAGTACGCCTTCGTGGCCACGGCCCTCGGCACGATCCCGCACCAGGGGGTGGACACACCGCCGCCCGGCACCGTCGAGGGGCTGCTGTACGGGCTCCCGGAGGACACCTCCCTCGTCGACGCCCCGCGCCTCGCCACCACCCTGGGGGACCCCCTCCCGGCACCGCGCGTGTCCCCATGGTTCGGCTACGCCCCCCTGGACCCGACCCACTTGGCGACCATCGACGGCCTGGTGTTCGTGAAGGACGTCCGGCGGGACTAGGGAGTGTCACTCCCCCCGCGGGGTGCTGGTCGGCGCGGCCGAGTGCGGCCGCGCCATCCCGTGGCGGCGAGCGCCGCTTCCCGGGGAGGGGCGGTCACGTCCCCGAGGGGTGTGGTTGTTCCGGAGGGACCGAGCTTTCGGCGGTCGCCATCCACTGGTCCAGGTCCGCCTGGGTGAACTCCGTCCACGGGGGGATCTCGGGGAGTCGGCGGAGGAGGTCGTAGGCCTCGGGGATGTGGGGGCCGCGGAGTACGGGGCAGTGGCAGCCGGCGACGACCTCGGCGTTCAGGTGCTGGAAGTCGCTGACGACCGCCCCGAACTTCTGGGGGTCCAGCAGGGCGACCCAGGGGGAGACGAGTCTGCCGCCGAAGAACTGGCCGTCGCGGAACTCGTCCGGCGACAGCGCCGCCGTTTCGGGCATGGGCGCCGGCACGTTCGTGGCGAAGGTGTCGACCGACCACAGGACGCTGGTCTTCGCGTCGAAGAGGGCGCGGGTCGTGGGGTTGTCGTACAGCGGCGGCCGCTTGGCGACCAGGGTGCGGTCACCCGCGTCGATCGTGTCGCCGTCGGTCATGAAGCGGCAGCGGTTGACGGGGGTCTCCCACTCCTCCGCCATGCGGCCGATGGAGAACCACGTCGTCAGCAGGGTCGCGTTCGGGCATTCGGCGAGGACCGCGAGGAGGTTGCCCGCGTGGTCGCGGTCGTCGTGGGTGAGGAAGATCCACCGTACGTCGAGCGGGTCCACGACGGACCAGGCCGCCTCCAGCCACTGGGAGCGCACCGCTGGCGCCCCGGTGTCCACGAGGACGGGTTCGGTTCCCCGGATCACCATCGAGTTCATCGGGAAGTGGCCGACCGGCGGGGCCTCCAGGGCCCACGGGATGACGAACGTCTCCTCGGCGATCTTGTACGGCTGCAGAAGGCTGAAACTCTCGGTGGTCGTCATCGCTGCTCTCCCCGGAGCGGAGTCGCCGGAACGGTGGGGCGGGCGGGAGCCGAGGGGCCCTCGCGGAGGGTCCGGCCGGAGAGCCCCCGGCCCGAGGGGCCCGGACGCCGTCGCCTCTGCGGGCCTGCCGCGGGGGCGGTGCCGCCCGTCCTAGACTCGGACCGCCCCGGTCGGCGGGCAGGTCAAGGGGGATGGCGGCGGGTGCTGAAGTGGGATGTCGGTGCGGTGGTGGGGGTGTCTCTCTTCGCCCTCGTCGCTGTCGGGTTGATGACGGCCGGCACGGTCTGGAAGGGGCGGGCGGCGCGGCCGTTCGCCGCCAAACGGGCCCGGCGGATGGCGCAGCGGGAGTACGACCGGCACCTTCAGCGGGCTGCCGACCAGGTGATCGCTGCGGCCCGCCGGGCCGCCGACGAGGGCGAACCGGCGATCGTGACCGTCGAGGCCGTGGTGCGGATGGCCCGGGAGCGGTACGGCTACGCCGAGGTGGAGCGACAGCACGCGGCGGCGGCGCTGCGCCGCCGGTACGAGCACGCGCGGTGCGCGGTCGACTGCGTCACCGACGCGTACGGCTGAGCTGAACTCCCCCTCGGGCACGGACGTTCCTCAGGAGGACCGCTTCGCGTAGTCGCTGAAGCCCGTCCAGTCGACGGCCATGCAGGGCTCGTCGCCGAGGACCCAGGCGTCGTGGCCGGGCTGGACCTCCATGTAGTCGCCGGCTCCGTACTCCGTCGACTCACCGTCGTCCATGACGACCTTCATGCGGCCGCTGACGATGTATCCGACATGGGAGGCCATACAGCTGTCGGTGCCCGCGATCGGCTTGACGTGCTTGGACCACTGCCAGCCGGGTTCGAAGACGGCGCGGCCGACCGCTCCGCGTTCCCCGTTGACCAGATCGAGCCTGCCCTTGCCGTCTTCGAAGGGACGGGTCTCGTCCGCTGCGTCGAAGTTCTTCTTGACGATGCCGGCCATCATCCGCTCCCGGCGCTGGAGAAGGGGGTCCCCGAGTCCACTTCCAGGCTACGCCGGGATGCCGTCGGCCACCCTCCGCGGACCGATCCGAACGGGCCGGGTCGCTTTTACCTGGACATTTACTGAACGATGATCGGCATTTGGTGGTTCCACGCATATCCACGGCCCGAATTCTGTGGACATCCCTTATCGGACAGACCTACACATAAAGGCCAGATAAGAGCACAATGAAGCAGCGACGATATTCGTCGCAAGTGCGGTCAGACGTGCATGACGCCAGAAGGAGGCGAGTCGTATGGCCGACGTCTCTCACCGTCCTGGTGATATCGCAGGACACCCCGATGCACCGGAAATGCGGGACCGATATGCCCGTATGCTCCAGACCAGGGGTGTCGCGGCGGTCTAGGAGCTCGTGATCCTCGCCGGTATCTACGCCGCGATCTCCGCGTGGACGGTCCACTTCTCCGCCACCCAGCCGGCGCTCGCCATCAGCAACCTGGTCGTCGGCATCGCCCTCGCGGTCCTCGGCCTGTGTATGTCGATGGTTCCCGAGCGGTCCCAGGACCTCAACTTCGTGGTCCTGCTGATGGGCGCGTGGCTGATCATCGCCCCGTGGGTGGTCGGACAGAGCCCCGACACCGGCACCATCCTCAGCAACGTCATCACCGGCGCGTGCGTCTGCCTGTTCTCCCTCACGGCCGGCGGACTGCTCATGACCAAGAGAAGGACGTGACGTTCTGATCCTCTCCCGGAACGGCGGCCCCTCCCACCCCGGAGGTGCCGCCGTTCACTGTTTCCCACGGCGGAACGGCCACTGCCCGGTAACGAATTGACCCACGCGGTTTGAGCCACCTAAGTTCTGCGTAAAGCTTGCTCCACAGGGACAGGCTCCCGCTCGCATACCCAGTCCTTGGGGGGACAAAGTGAACTGGTACCTCGAAGTCCTGAAGAAGTACGTCGTCTTCAACGGCCGGGCCCGCCGCAAGGAATTCTGGATGTTCGAGCTGATCAACGTGATCATTTCGATCGTCCTCACCGTCGTCGACCTGTCGCTCGACATGCAGCTGCTGAGCACGATCTACTCGCTCGGCATCTTCCTGCCGTCCCTCGCGGTGACGGTCCGCCGCCTCCACGACACCGGCCGCTCGGGCTGGTGGGTCCTCATCGGCCTGGTCCCGCTCGTCGGCTTCATCGTGCTCCTGATCTTCGCCTGCACCGAGGGCGACCAGCACGAGAACGAGCACGGCCCGAACCCCAAGCTGGCCCCGGCCTACTGACGGTCCCGGCCGTCCCCACGGTCCCGGCCGTCCCCACGGCCCCGCCTGTCCCAGGGACCGTCCGCCTGACCCAGGCACCGTCCGCCTGACCCAGGCACCGTTCGCGCACGCGGCCCCCGGAAGGAATCCCTTCCGGGGGCTTTCGCGTGTCCGGACCGTCCGCGACCGGCCGGCGCATAGAGCCGGTACGGCGCGTTCGCCCCGGCCGCCTTGTGCAGGATGGCGCACGACCTGCCTCCCTGGCCCCGCCTAGCCTCGCCGCAACGGCACCAACGAGGGGCGGTACCACCGGTGAACTGGCACATCCACGACTACCGCGAGAGCGATCTCGCCGCCGTCGTCCACCTGATCGACACCACGGCGGAACTGGGCCAGGAGTCCGTGTTCTCGCTGGCCGAGTGCATCGGCGCCCTGACCACCCGCCAGCCGGCCGTGGTCGCCGTCCACCAGGGCGTACCCATCGGGGCCGCGCTCGCCTGCGTCTCCGGCGAGCGGGCCTGGGTCATGCGGATCGCGATCTCCTCGGCCTGGCGCGGCCGCGGTCTGGCCAGCGCGCTCCTCGTGGAGCTCGAGCGGCGGCTCGTGGCGGCCCGCGTCGGACGCATCGCGTACGTCCTGCCCGAGGAGGAGCTCCTCGGCGAAGGCCTGCTCAACGCCGGGTACACCCGTCAGCCCGCCGTCGCGTACTTCGAGAAGGTGGAGCCGCTGCACGGTCCCGCCGCCGGGCTCCTCGACGACCTCGGCGGCCGGCTGCTCCCCGGCGACCTGTGGGCCAAGGTCGCCGGAATGGAGCGGGAGAAGGATCTGATCGAGCGCCGGGTGGTGCTGCCGCTCGCGGAGCCGGAGCGGGCCGGGCGGCACGGGGTGCGACCGCCGCGCGCGGTCTGCCTGTTCGGTCCGCCGGGCACCGGGAAGACCACGTTCGCGCGCGGCATCGCCTCCCGCCTGGGCTGGCCCTTCGTGGAGATCCTGCCGTCCCGGCTGGCCGACGAGGGGAACCTCGCCGCCGCCCTGCGGTCGGCGTTCGCCCGGATCGCCGAGCTGGACCGGGTGCTCGTCTTCATCGACGAGGTCGAGGAGATCGCGCCGGTGCGTTCGGAGCCCGCGCAGCCCGGTGGCATGCACGGGGTCACGAACGAACTGCTCAAGCTGATACCGGGTTTCCGGGAGCGGGACGAGCGGCTGCTGGTCTGCGCGACCAACTCGATCCGTTCCCTGGACCCGGCGTTCCTGCGCCCTGGCCGTTTCGACTACCTCATCCCGATCGGTACGCCGGACAAGGCCGCGCGGGCGGCGATCTGGTCCCGGTACACCGACGGCAGGGCGGACGTCGACATCGACGAACTGGTCCTGGCGAGCGACCTGTTCACCCCCGCCGACATCGAGCACGCGGCCCGGATCGCGGCCCAGGCGTCCTTCGAGCGGGACCTGCTCGCCGTCGCCGGCCGGGGCGGCGACGCTCCGGTGCCGGGGGCGAGCACCGCGGACTATCTGGCGGCCATCGCGGAGTGCAGGCCGACCGTGACCCCGGCGATGGTCGAGCAGTTCGCCTCGGACATCACCACGCACGCCCGGACCTGAGAGCGGCGAACCGCTCCAGGGCGGCGTCCAGTTCGGCCCGGTCGGGCGGCTGGGCGCCGGCCCGGGAGACGGTGACGGCCGCGGCCGCCGCGGCCACCCGCAGCAGCTCGGCGAGGTCCCCGGCACCGAGCGCGCCCAGGGCGTCCCGACCGCGTCCGACGAGCGCGTCGAGGGCGGCGGACATGAAGGAGTCACCCGCGCCGACGGTGTCGACGACGGTGACCCGGGGCGCGTCGGCGGCGACCGTGTGGTCGCGGGTGAAGGCGAGCGCGCCCTGGGCGCCCCGGGTGACGAGGACGACGGCGGGGCCGAGGGAGAGCCAGCGGGCGGCGACCGCGTTCGGCTCCTCGCCCGGGTACAGCCAGGCCAGGTCCTCGTCGCTCGCCTTGACCAGGTCGCTGAGGCCGACACAGCGCTCGACCCGGGTGACGGCCGGACCGTGCTCCCCCATCAGGGCGGGCCGCACGTTGGGGTCGTAGCTGACGGTGGCCCGGTCCCGGAGCCGTTCGGTCTCGGCGAGGACGGCGGCCGCGCCGGGTGCGGTGACGGCGGCGATCGAGCCGATGTGCACATGGCCGGGCGCCAGGTCGGCCGGCGCCCCGCCGGTCAGCGTCCAGGCGATGTCGAAGGTGTACGAGGCGTGGCCGCGCGCGTCGAGACCGACGACCGCGGAGGGGGTGCGTACCGGCGGGTCGACGACCTCCACCCGTACGCCCGCGCCCTGGAGATGGGCCTCGATGAGCCGTCCGGTGGGGTCGTCGGCGAGCTGGGTGAGGAGGGTGACCGGCCGGCCGAGTCGGCCGAGACCGTAGGCCACGTTGGCGGGGCTGCCGCCGGGGTGGACGCGGTCGGCGTCGCCGGATCCGGCCGGGGCGCGCACGATGTCGGCGACGCACTCGCCGATCACCAGGAAGGACATGGGGCAGAGCTCCTCGGATCGGGTGTCCCGGTGGACGATCCGCAGATCGTACGCGGCCCGTGCGGGCCGACTCCGGCCGCTCCCCCGGCGGTGTCCCTATCCTGGGGCGCGAGCGCTCCGGGCGACGCCCGGACCGTACGACCGACGACGACCGACGACAGGGGGCCGCTCCGGTGGAGCAGTACGAGGGACTCGACTTGATGACCTTCACGGAGACCGCGGAGCTGGAGGCGTGGCTGGAGGAGCACCATGCCGACCGGCCGGGGGTCTGGCTGCGGATCGCCAAGAAGGGCAAGGGCGGCGCGTCGCTGACGAATCCCGAGATCCTCGACTGCATGCTCTGCTTCGGCTGGATCGACGGGCAGCGCAAGGGCGGCGACGAGGCCTACTACCACCAGAAATACACCCCGAGGCGCTCGCGCAGCCTCTGGTCCCAGGTGAACGTCCGCAAGGTCGCGGTGCTCACCGAGGCGGGGCGGATGCGGGAGCCGGGTCTCGCCGAGGTGCGGGCCGCGCAGGCGGACGGCCGGTGGGAATCCGCGTACCCCTCCCAGGCGGAGGCCACCGTGCCGGACGACCTCGCGGCGGCGCTGGCCGCCGACGAAGCCGCCCGAGCCGGCTACGAGACGCTCGGGAAGACCGACCAGTACCTGATCATCATGCGGCTGTGGCAGGCGCGCACCGCGAAGGGCCGCGCGCAGCGGCTGGAGCGGACGATCGCGAAGCTGGCGGCGGGCGAGAAGCCCGCGTGAGCCGCGGGCGGCCGGCGGGTCAGCGGCTGCGGCGGTAGAGGACCTGGTGGGCGTCGTACTCGACGAACGAGGAGACGTGCGTCATGCCGACGGCCTCCAGGAGCCGCCGGGAGCGGTGGTTCGCCTCCTGGGTCAGGGCGACCACGCTGGGGGTGCCGGCGAGCGTCGCCTCGACGACCGCGGCGACCGCCTCGCGGGCGTAGCCGTGGCCCCAGTGCTCGGGCAGGAACTGGTACGAGACCTCCGTCTCCCCCTCCCGCGCCTCCGGTTCCACCGTCACGATGCCGAGCAGTACGCCGTCGGCCGCCCGCACCACGGCGTGCACACCGGGCGCGCCGACGACCCGCCGCTGCCGGATCCGGACGACCTGCTCGGCGACCGGCCCGCCCAGATGGTGCCTGACCTGAGGGTCCGTCCACAGCCGGGTGATCGCCGGCACGTCGGCCTGGCGTACGGGGCGCAGCAGGAGCCGCTCCGTGGCGACGGAAGCGGCTCGCGGTGTCGGGGCCGAGATCGGCGAGTTGGCCATACCTCCGATCATCTCAGCCCCGCCCGGGTCGTCCGTCACGCGGCCTAGGGCAAGGGGCGGACGCGGGCACGGCCCCGAGGCCGAGGCGCGGTCGGGTGCGGGGGCGGCAGGGTGGAGCTCATGCGTATCGGAATTCTCGGAACAGGAAATGTGGGACAGGCACTCGCGTCGGCGTGGGCGCGGGCCGGCCATGACGTGGTCGTCGGATCACGCCGGCCGGACGACCCGGAACGGCTCACCGAGCTCAAGGAACTCATCACGTCGGGATTACGGGTCGAGGGCTGCGCGGCGGCCGCGGCGCACGCCGAGGTACTGGTGAACGCCACGCCGGGCACGGCCTCCGTGGAGTTGCTGCGCACGATCGGCGCCCCGGCGCTCGCCGGGAAGATCGTTCTGGACGTCGGGGTCGGCTTCCTGGAGGACGGCTCGCTCTCGCACCCGGACGTCAGTCTCGGCGAGGAGATCCAGCGGGCCTTCCCGGAGACCCGGGTGGTGAAGACGCTGTGCACCATCGACCGGAAGGTGATGGTCGCGCCGGAGTCCCTGGAGGGTCCGGCCACGGTCTTCCTCTCGGGTGAGGACGCGGAGGCCAAGACGGTGGTGCGCGGTCTGGTCACCGATCTCGGCTGGGCCGACGACGCGCTCCTCGACCTCGGCGGCATCGGCACCGCGCGGGGCCAGGAGCACTTCGCCCTGCTCTTCATGGGCATCGCGACGGCCACCGGCACCTACGAGTTCGGCATCCGGGTCGTCCTCCCCGACACGGCCGGGACCGGCTCCCAGGGGCTGCCTCACGGACAGGGCGCCCCCTAGGGCCGCGTCAGGGCGGCCTCGATGGCCGTCCAGTCCGGGGGCGTCGGTGCGTGGGTCTCCCGTGCCGTGCCGATGTCCTTGTAGCCGCTGGAGGTGACCACGCACACGACCGGCCCGTCGTCGTCGTGCGGACCGTGGGCGCGCAGGCCGGCGAGGCCGGCGGCCGCCGAGGTCTCGCACCAGAGGCCCTGGGCCGCCAATTCCGCTCGCGCCGCAGTCATCTGATTATCCGTCACCTTCCTTGCCGCCCCGCCGGTGTCCCGGACGGCGAGGACGCCGCGGTAGCCGCTGATCTCGCAGTCGATGGCGTACGCGGTGGTCGGGGTCACGGGGACCCGGGCGACGGGGCGGCCGGTGCGGAGTGCTTCGGTGAGGGCGCCGGCCGCCGCGGGCTCGGTGGCGTACATCCGGGGCACGGAGCCGGTGACCCCGAGCCGGGCGAGCTCCTGGAAGCCCTTGGCCACGCCGAAGAGCAACTCGCCGTATCCGGTGGGGAGATGGACGGCCGCGGGTGCGCGGCCGAGACCGAGGGCGATCTCGTAGGCGAGGGTCTTGTACCCCTCGGGGCCGAAGGGGTGCCCGGTGTGGGCGGTGTCCGTGACGCTGCTGACGCTCTGGAAGCCGAGTTCGTCCACGATGCGGCGCATCAGGGGCCGCACCGAGGCGACCGGAACGGTCAGCACCGTCGCCCCGTACGCCCGGAGGTGGGAGGCGACCGCGGGTGGTGCGTCCGGGGAGGTGAAGACCGCGCAGGGCAGTCCGGCGCGGGCCGCGTAGGCGGCGGCCGCCGCGCCGTGGTTGCCGGAGGAGGAGACGACGACGCCCCGCGCGCCCGAGGCGACGGCGGCGCTGACGGCGACCCGGTTGAGCCGGTCCTTGTGGCTCCAGGTGGGGTTGCGGGACTCGTCCTTGATCCAGACGCCGTCGGGCAGTTCGACCAGCGGGGTGTTGCCCTCGCCGAGGCCGGGCGCGGCCAGCGGCGGGAGCAGCGGGGCCCACCGTTCGAGGCCGTGGGCGGCGGGGCGGTGAACAGGTCGGCGGGGACCTCGTCGTAGGCGTAGTCGATGTCGAGGGGGTACGCGACCTCCTCGGTGGAGGTGACCGGGCAGCCGCGGGTGAGCGGGGGCCAGAGCGGATGGCGTACCGACGGGTCGGCGAGCGAACGCTGGGCGGTGGCGAGCGAGGTCACGCGGGTTCCTTTCGGGGGCGGCGGACGCGGGGCTCAGCCGGCCATGCGTCGCGTGAGGGCGGCGAGGGCTCCGGCCTGGCGGCCGGGGACCCGCTGCCGCAGGGCGACGAGGGGGGCGCCGAGGGCGCGGGCCCGTTCCCGGTCGCCGATCTGTTCCCACTGGTGGTGTGCCCGGTCGACGGCCCCCTCGACGTCGGGGTCGTCGGCCGGCTGCCGCAGGGCGAGCCGGGCCTCGGCGGCGGAGAGCCACAGTTCGCAGCTGCGGGCGGGGTCGCCGGCGAGACGGGCGAGGTCGGCCCGCACCTCGGTCCAGTGGACGGCCTCCGCCGACCGGGGTCCGTGGCGGCGGAGCGCCTCGCGCTCCCAGGCCGCGGCGACCGACGCCGCCTCCCCGTGCCGTCCGGCCATCGCGGCGGCCAGGATCGCGGGGTGCGGGTCCTGCTCCGGGGCCGGCGCGGTAGCGGGAGCGGGTGCCAGCAGGAGCGCTTCGGGTGCGGCCGCGGCGGCGTGCGCGGCGGCCTCGGCGTGGAGGGTCGCGTGGGGCAGCCGGGCGCCGGAGCGCCAGAGTTCAGCCCAGGATCTGAGGTACCCGGGGGTCATGGGCTCGCCCCGTCGCGGGGCGGGGGCGACCCGTCCGTAGAGGAGCGGTCCCGGTCCGAGGTGGAGCAGGTCGGGTGTGGTGCGCAGGCGTTCCCAGACGGCGGGGTCGGCGGCGAGGTCGGCGACGACGGTGGTGGTGCCGGGGGTGCGGGCGCCGAGTTCGCCGGCCAGCCAGTGCCAGGGCAGTGCGGTGTAGCGGAGGGTGGCCGGGGTGGTGCGGGCGAGCGCGAGGTGCGGCAGCTGCTGGCGGCGGTCGAGGTGGAGCTGGCCCGCGAGGCAGAGGACCAGGGGGCCGGGGCCGGCCGCCGCGGCGCGGAGCCGGGTGAGGACGGTCTGCGGGTCGAGGGGGTCGGCGAGTTCGACGACGGTGGCGGTGGGGGTGCCGGTGAGGACCCCGGGCGGTACGGCGGCGAGGGCGGGCAGTACGGAGGCGGCGTCCATGGCCCGCCCGCGCCCGGCGGGCGCGGCGGCGAGCAGCACGGCGGTACCGGTGACGGCGGGGGCGGCAGGGGTGGCGGTGGGTCCGGTGGTGCCCGTGGGGCCGACGACGACGGAGCCGGCGGCGGCCACGGGGCCGTTGCCGTGCACGGCCGGGGAGTTGTTGCCATACGCGGTCGGAGACCCGTTGCCGTGCACGGCCGGAGAGCCGTTGCCGTGCACGGCCGGGGAGTTGTTGCCATACGCGGTCGGAGACCCGTTGCCGTGCACGGCCGAGGACCCGTTGCTGTGCGCGGCCGGGGAGCCGTTGCCGTGCGCGGCCGTGGACCCGTTGCCGTGCGCGGCCGTGGACCCGTTGCCGTGCGCGGCCGGGGAGCCGGTTGCCGTGGTGGTCGCGGCAGGTGTCGCGCCGGGGCCCTTCACCGTCGTGCCTCTCCCCCTCGGACGTGCCTCTCTCGCCGCTTCCGTAACTCCCGTACCAGTGGTCCCGTTGACCCCCGTACGCATGCCCATCGTGCCGTTGTCCTCGTCGTTCACCACCCCCGCACCGTAACGCGTCGGGCCCTGGCCGATAATCGCTGGGCCTTTGACATATGCCAGAAGCACCACCGGATCGAGTGTTGCCAAATCCCTTACGGGCTGTCGCGGGCTGTGCAACAGTCGTATGCGGGCCTCACTTTCCCACCTGGCCTGGCCGTGCCGCGCCTGTATCGGAGTACGACATGCCGTCCCCCCTGTTCGCGGATCGCCCCGCCCAGCAGCCGGAGCCGGGCGCGGTGGACGCGCTGATCTCACAGACCCGTCGCCTGCGCGGCGAGCTCGTCGCCGTGCGCCGGGAAGCCGTGGTCAACGACGACGACCCCCAGCAGCGCTGGCAGCGCGCCCTCTGCGACCTGGCGGTTCACCAACTCGACGACCTGGGCGCGCACTTGGGTCAGCTCCGGGCGGGCGCTCCGGAGGAGGTCGCCCCCGAGCCGATCGCCGAGGCCGCTCCCGACACGGCGCTCGCGACCGACCCCGGCACGGCGTACGGCGAGATCGCCCCGCCGCGCACCGGCTCGCTGCTCTCCCGCGTCGGCAGCGCCGAGTGGAACCTGCTGACCGACGAGGTCAGTTGGTCCGAAGAACTGTTCCAGATCTTCGGACGCGCGCGCGAGAGCGGCCCCATGTCGCTGGACGAGATGCCCACCATGGTGTTCGCCGAGGACCAGCCCGTGCTCCAGGGCCTGGTGACCGACTGCCTGATCGACGGGAAGCCGATCGACGGGGAGTTCCGGATCGTCCGGACCGACGGCCGCGTCCGTACGGTGCACATGACCGGCGAGCCCGTCCTGGACGCCGACGGCTGCACCGCGTCCATGTGGGCCGTGCTCCGCGACGTCAGCGAACTGCGGCGCAGCCAGCGGGCGGTGCGGGAGACCCGGGACAGTCTGGAGCGCAGCCGTCACATCGAACTGACCGAGCGGCGGGTCGCGGTCGAGCTCCAGGAAGCGGTGCTCCCCCCGTGGCGCGGTTCGCTCCGCTTCGCCCACGACGGCCCCGCCCCGCTCGACGTGGCCGCCCACTACCTGCCGGCCGCCAGCACCGGTCTCATCGGCGGCGACTGGTACGACGCCCTCGCGCTGCCCGACGGGGACGCGCTGCTCACCGTCGGTGATCTGACGGGCCACGGGGTCACCGCGACCTCGTCCATGGCGATGCTCCTCGGCGCCCTGCGCGGCATGGCGGTGGCCGGTATCCGGCCGGCCGCCCTGATGGGCCACCTCAACCAGCTCCTGGAGACCTCCGCCCAACCCGCGCTCGGCAGTGCGATGTGCTGCCGCTACGACCCGGTCGCCCAGACACTGACCTGGGCGCAGGCCGGCCACCCCGCCCCGCTGCTGTTCCGCGACGGGACGGGGCACGTCCTCCGGCGGCCCGAGGGCGTCCTGCTCGGAGCGACGACCGGGGCCGTGTACGGGGAGACCGAGACCCGGCTGGTCCCCGGTGACCTGCTGGTGCTGCACACCGACGGGCTGACCCGCGGCAGCGGTCTCGACGACGACAGCGGTACGCGGCGGCTGCTCGCCCTCGGCCACCGGCTGGTGGCGGCGAGGGACGCCCAGGACGGGGTGCGCGCGCTGATCCAGGAGTTCGGCGAGGAGCTGCGCGAGGACGACGCCTGCGTGATGGTGGTCCGGGTCGGTCGCTGACCGGCCCGGCGGGGAGGGGCCCCCGGCCGCGTCGCCCCGGCCGCCTTGTCCCGTCCGCCTCGCCCCTCTCCGTACCCGCCGCCTCAGGCCTGCCCCGTCCTCGGCCGGTTGACCGGTGACCTGGGCAGGGCCAGTTCGATCTCCTCGCGCAGGTGCTCGATCCTCGCGTATCCCGCGTACTGCCCGGTGAGCCGGTACATCTCCCGGAGCCGGTCCCAGGTGCGGTGGGACGAGGTCTCCCCCATGGACATCAGGGCGAGCCGGGCGTACCGGTCGGCCTGCTCGGGGTCGTCGGCGATGAAGCAGGCCGAGGCGAGCGAGATGTGGTCGAAGAGCTTCGAGCGGTCGTGGCCGCCGCGCCGCAGTTCGAGCGCCAGCTTGGCGTGACGCTGGGCGGGGATCGCCGCCGCCGGGTCGTGCTCGGCGAGCGTGCGGTAGGCGAGGGCCTGCATGCCGTGCATGTCGGCCTCGTCGAAGTTCTGCATCCAGCTCGGGTTCTTCTCGTCGCGCCGGTCGGACACGAACAGGTCCTCGGCCTCGCCGAGGGTGCGCCGCATGGCCTGCCCCCGGCCCATCGAGGCCTGCGCCCAGGCCTCGATGGTGTGGAACATGGCGCGGGTGCGGGGCAGTACCCGCTCGCCCGAGCCGTCCTTGGCGAGCTTCATGAGGTCGAGGGCGTCGTCGGGCCTGCCCAGGTGCACCATCTGGCGGGCGGCGCGGGAGAGCGCCTCGCCGGCCCGGGGCCGGTCGCCGCCCTCGCGGGCCGCGTGGGCGGCGATCACGAAGTACTTCTGCGCGGTGGGTTCGAGGCCCACGTCGTGGGACATCCAGCCGGCCAGGACGGCCAGGTTGGCGGCGACGCCCCAGAGGCGCCGCTGGAGGTGGTCGGCGTGGCGGTAGGCGAGCATGCCGCCCACCTCGTTGAGCTGGCCCACCACGGCCTTGCGCTGGAGTCCGCCACCCCGTGAGGCGTCCCAGGCACGGAACACCTCCACCGAGTGCTCCAGTGCCTCGATCTCCTCCGACCCGATGGGGGCGGCCTCGTAGCGGTCGAACCCAGCGGGGTCGGCGTGGAGGGGATCGATGGCGCGTGGGGGGGTGTTCTGGCGTGTGGGGTCGGTCTGCAGCCAGTCGTGCATGGCATTGCTGAGTACGGAGCCGGCGGCAAGCGCGGCACCCGCGCCCACCAGGCCGCGTCGGTTGAGCATGAGGTCCATTCCCGTGAATTCGGTGAGGACCGCCGCCGTACGATCGGGTGCCCAGGGCAGCCCGTCAGGGTTCTCCGTCTTCCTGACGTCCTGCCTCTTTCCGCTGCGCCCGTGTCGTACGAACCCGAGGTCCTCGATGGTCACGACACGGCCGAGTCGCTCGGTGAACAGTGCTGCCAGCACCCGGGGAACGGGATCGCGCGGGGTTTCTCCGCGGTCGATCCAGCGCCGCACCCGTGAGGTGTCCGTCGCCAGCTGGGGGTGGCCCATGGCCGCCGCCTGCCGGTTGACGAGTCTCGCGAGTTCGCCCTTGGACCAGCCGGCCAGGCCGAACAGGTCTGCCAGGCGGGTGTTGGTTTGCTCGGTCACGTCTAAGCCCCCAGGTTCTCGGCTGAGTTGACAGTAACCCCCTGTCATAGGCCTGGCGACAATTCGCCAGGCTTCGCCAGGGTGCGCGAGATGTTCCGCCACCCGCCACCGGGTGTCAGGTAGGAAAGCGCCACCCCGCCCCGCCGACCGGCCCTCATTCCCCAGGGTGCGGACCGGGGGCGGGCGGGGCGACGCACGCAACTCGTCGGCACACGAAGGGATCTGTCACCTCCATGTACACAGCATCGTCCTCCGTGTCCGCCCCGCCCCGGCCGCAGCACCGCATCGTCCAGGCCGGCGCCGGACCCTACCTCGCTCCCGCCCCGCAGGCCGTACGGCCCAGGCGCTGGGCGGCCGGCACGGGGACCCAGCCGATCAGCGGGAGAATCGATCTGTCCGGCCCCCAGGGGGCGCAGGTGAAGATGGCGATCGCCTCCGTGCACCGCATCTGCCCGGAGTTCAACCCGGTCCAGGTGCTGCGGCGCAGCGGGCGTTCCGTACTGATCGTCGGGACGACCGGGCGGACCACGGCGGTCGCGAAGTGTTTACTGGACCACTCCCCCGCGTGGGTCGAGCGGTTCCGGCACGAGATAGCGTCCTACCGCTCCTTCGTCCGCCACCGTCCGCCGGTGCGGGCGCCGCGGCTGATCGCCGCGGATCCGGAGAACTGCACGCTGGTGATCGAGCGGATGCCCGGGCGGGCGGCGGCGCTGTCGCGTCACCCCGTCGAGGCTCCGCCCCGGGCCGACGTGCGGGCCGCGCTCGGTGCGATCGCCCGGCTGAACGCCTGGCGGCCGCCGGCCGGGACCTTCGACGCCCCGCTGGACTACGGCACCCGGATCGCGCGCTACCACGAGCTCGGTCTCTTCACCGACCGGGACCGGGACGACCTGCAGAAGCTGCTGCACGGTCTGGCGCACGCGGGCGGCCGCCAGGGCATGGGCCAGTTCTGTCACGGTGACGCCCTGCTCTCCAACATCCTCCTCTCCCCCGCGGGACCGGTCCTCGTCGACTGGGAGCACGCGGGCTGGTACCTGCCGGGCTACGACCTGGCGACCCTGTGGGCGGTGCTCGGTGACGCGCCGCTGGCGCGGCGCCAGATCAGTCAGCTCGCCCAGCAGGCGGGCCCGGCCTCCCGGGACGCGTTCCTGGTGAACCTGATGATCGTGCTGACCCGGGAGATCCGTACCTACGAGACGGCGGTGCAGCGGACCATGAAGGAGGCTCCGCCGGCCGGTTCCGTACCGGTGCCGACGGGCGCCCTCGCGCCCGGTGAGGAACAGCGGCTGCTGCTGAGGCGGCTGCACGACGACTGCGCCATGGCACGGCGGGCCGTGCGCGCGGCGGTCGGGACGCGCTGAGCGCGGGCCCCGGCCGACGACACGGGGGGTGCGCCGTGCGCCCGGTGCCGACACACCGGGACGCGGCGCACCGGCACGTCCGCCCGCGCCGACTTCGGCGGCGCCCGTGACGGAGCCAATGGTCCACTCCACTGACGCGTCGCTGGCCCGGGACCCGTCTTCGCGAAACTCCGCCAGATGGCCTCCATTCCCGCTCTGACGTGGGAACTTCCGTTCGCGCAGGCGTGATTGACGGATCGTCCGGGAGCCGATACCCCTGTACGGGTTCGGTCCCGCACGCCCCGGTGTCACCCCCCGCCCCTGGAGGCTGCCTTGCTCCGTTCCGCGTCCCTCAGACGTACGGCTTCGCGTCGTGCACCGAGAACGGTGGGCGTGCTCGCGTCCGCCGCCCTGCTCTTCCCCCTGTTGTCCGCCGCTCCCCAGGCCGGTGCCCAGGTGCCCGAGGCGGGTGCCCTCCAGGAGCAGTTCGCGCGGGCGGCCACCCGGCACGGCGTACCCGAGAGCGTGCTGCTCGCCGTCTCCTACCTCCAGTCGCGCTGGGACGCGCACGGGGGCGCGCCGAGTGTGACCGGCGGCTACGGGCCGATGCACCTGACGGACGCGGTGACGGCCCTGGCCGGGTCCGCGCCGCACCACTCGGAGGAGGCGGAGGACGCGCGCGGCGACTCCTCGCGCGCCGTGCGCTCGGGCGCCGGTACGCCGGTCCCGGCCGCCGCGTCGCTGCCCGCCCGGCTGCGCACCCTGGAGCGGGCGTCCGCGCTCTCCGGGATTCCGGCCGAGGAGCTGCGGACCGGGACGGCCGCGAACATCGAGGGCGGGGCCGCGCTGCTCGCCGCCGCGCAGCGGGAGGCCGGTCTTCCCGCGAGCACGGACCCGGGCGACTGGTACGGGGCGGTGGCGCGGTACTCCGGCGCCGACGACTCGGCGACCGCCTCGACGTACGCGAACGACGTCTTCGACGTGATCCGGGCCGGGGAGTCGCGGCGTACGGACAGCGGCCAGGTGGTGACCCTCCCGGCCGCCCCGTCGGTGGAGCCGGCCACGGAGCAGGTCGCGGCCCTCGGGCTGCGCCGCCCGGCCGGCGGGCCGGTGGAGTGCCCGCGCTCGGTGGCCTGCGAGTGGATCCCGGCGCCCTACGAGGAGTTCGGCGACGGCGACTACGGCAACCACGACAAGGCGAACCGGCCCGACTCCCAGTCGATCGACTACATCGTCATCCATGACACCGAGGCCACCTGGGACGTGACCCTGAAGCTGGTGCAGGACCCGACCTATGTGTCCTGGCAGTACTCGCTGCGGTCCTCCGACGGACACGTCGCGCAGCACCTGCGGCTGAAGGACGTCGGCTGGCACGCGGGCAACTGGTTCGTGAACGCCAAGTCGGTGGGGCTCGAGCACGAGGGCTTCCTGACGGCGCCGGACTCCTGGTACACGGAGGCGATGTACCGGACGTCGGCGCGGCTCGTGCGGTACCTCGCCGCCCGTTACGGCATCCCGCTCGACCGGCAGCACATCCTGGGCCATGACAACGTGCCGGGGACGGTGACGTCCTCGATCAAGGGCATGCACACCGACCCGGGTCCGTACTGGGACTGGGCACACTACTTCCGGCTGCTGGGCCGTCCGATCACGCCGAGCGCCGGTCCCCGGGCGGAGGTGGTGACGATCCGGCCGGAGTACGGCGCGAACCGCCCGGTCTACACGGGCTGTGTCACGGCGGGCGAGGCGTGCGCGCCGCACGGCAGCGGGGCGGTGCGCCTGCACACCGCCCCGAGCGCCGACGCGCCCCTGGTGAAGGACATCGGGCTGCGTCCGGGCGGGCAGGACTCGACCACCGGCGTCAACGACACGGGGGCGCGTGCCTCGACGGGGCAGAGCTTCGCGGTGGCGGAGCGCCGGGGCGACTGGACGGCGGTCTGGTACCTCGGGCAGATGGCGTGGTTCCACAACCCCGTGAAGGCGCCGACCGCCGTGAACGCCCGGGGGCTCGTCCTGACGCCGCGCGAGGGGCTCGCGTCGGTGCCGGTGTACGGCCGGGCGTACCCGGAGGCCGCGGCGTATCCGGCGGGTGTGCCGGTGCAGGCGGTGTCGCCGCTGCCGTACCGGCTGCTCGCCGGTCAGCGGTACGTGGTGGGCGGCCGGACCCCGGGCGAGTACTTCTTCGCGCCGGTGTTCGACAGCAGCGGGCACAAGGTGGTCCGGGGTCAGGAGGAGTACTACCAGATCCAGTTCGGCCATCGGGTGGCCTTTGTGAAGGCCGCTGACGTGCGGGTTTCCCCGTCCTGACGGACGGGTGACCGAAACGCGGGGGGTGGTGCCGGAGGAACGGTCCGGCACCACCCCTTCGGCGTTCATAGGACTATTCGGGAGATCGCGTGCGCCGTACGGGCGACGGGTAAAGGTGGGCCGGACAACACCCCCCGCTCACCGGAAGGCCCCCCAGCACATGCCTCAGCCCTTCGTTATGCCGGACTTCTATGTTCCGTATCCGGCGCGGCTCAATCCCCATCTGGAGGCCGCCCGCACGCACACCCGGGACTGGGCGCGGGCGATGGGGATGCTGGAGGGTTCCGGGGTGTGGGAGCAGCACGACCTCGACTCCCACGACTACGCGCTGCTCTGCTCGTACACCCACCCCGACTGCGACGAGGAGGCCCTGAACCTCGTCACGGACTGGTACACGTGGGTCTTCTTCTTCGACGACCACTTCCTGGAGATCTACAAGCGGCCCCAGGACCGGTCGGGCGGCAAGGCGTACCTCGACCGGCTGCCGCTGTTCATGCCGGCGGACCCCGCGGCGGGCATGCCCGAGCCGACCAACCCGGTCGAGGCGGGTCTCGCCGACCTCTGGCTCCGGACCGTCCCCTCGATGTCCGAGGGCTGGCGGGTGCGGTTCGCGGAGGCGACGGAGCACCTGCTGTACGAGTCGCTGTGGGAGCTCGACAACATCAACGACGGGCGGGTCGCCAACCCCGTCGAGTACATCGAGATGCGGCGCAAGGTCGGCGGCGCGCCCTGGTCGGCGGGGCTCGTCGAGTACGCGGCGGGGGCCGAGGTCCCCGCCCAGGTGGCGTACTCCCGGCCGCTGCGGGTCCTGAGGGACGCCTTCTCGGACGCCGTCCACCTGCGCAACGACCTCTTCTCGTACCAGCGCGAGGTGGAGGACGAGGGCGAGAACAGCAACGGCGTCCTGGTCCTGGAGAAGTTCCTCGGCTGCACGACCCAGGAGGCGGCGAACGCCGTCAACGACCTGCTGACCTCACGGCTCCAGCAGTTCGAGAACACGGCGCTCACCGAAGTGCCGCTGCTCGCCGCCGAGAAGGGGCTGAGCGCGGCGGAGTGCGCGGCCGTGGCGGCGTACGCGAAGGGCCTCCAGGACTGGCAGTCCGGGGGCCACGAGTGGCACATGCGCTCCAGCCGCTACATGAACGAGGGCATGGTGGGCGGGCCTTCGCGGCTCGAAGGGGTGCTGGGGACCTCGGCGTTCGACATCCGCACCCTGTTCGGGCGTCCGGCGGCGTCCCGGCTGCGGTCGCTCACGCACGTGCCGCACCAGCGGGTGGGGCCGTCGCTGCTGCCCGAGTTCGACCTGCCGTACCCGCTCGCGCTCAGCCCCCACCACGCGGAGGCGGGGCGGCTCTCCCTCGACTGGGCCGAGCGGTTCGGCCTCCTGGACGACCTCTGGGACCGGCCGATGGCGGAGGGCTTCGACCTGGCCCTGTGCTCGGCCGGGCTCGACCCGGACGCCACCCTGGAGGAGCTGGAGCTCAGCACCGAGTGGCTGACCTGGGGGACGTACGGGGACGACTACTACCCGGCCGTCTTCGGGCGGACGCGCAACCTGCTCGGCGCGAAGGAGCAGACCGAGCGGTTCAAGGCCTGCATGCCGCTGGACGATCCGGCCGCCGGGGCGGCTCTCGCGGTGAACCCGATGGAGCGCTCGCTCGCCGACCTGTGGGCACGGACCGCCGGTCCGCAGTCGCCGGAGGCCCGCGCCCAACTGCGGTACGCCCTCGACGTGATGCTGGACAGCTGGATGTGGGAGCTGCACAACCAGGCGCAGCACCGGGTGCCCGACCCCGTCGACTACATCGAGATGCGCCGCAGCACCTTCGGCTCCGAACTGACCATGCTGATGTGCCGGTTGCGGCAGGACGACGTGCTGCCGCCGGAGCTGTACCGCTCGGGGACCGTGCGCGCCCTGGAGAACGCGGTGATGGACTACGGGGCGCTGATCAACGACCTCTTCTCGTACCAGAAGGAGATCGAGGTCGAGGGCGAGGTGCACAACGGCGTTCTGGTGCTGCAGACGTTCTTCGACTGCGACTACCCGACGGCGGTGGCCATGGTCGACGACCTGATGCGGGGCCGAAGGCGCCAGTACGAGCACCTCAAGGCGCGCGAAGTCCCGTTGATGTACGAGGAGTTCGGTCTGGACGCGGCGGGACGGCAGGCCTTCGAGGCGTATCTGCGGGAGCTGGAGGACTGGCTCGCGGGCATCCTCAACTGGCACCGGAAGGTGCGGCGTTACGGCGCCGAGGACGTGCGCTCGGGCAGCGGGAGCACGCTACTGCGCGGGCCGACCGGGCTCGGCACCTCGACGGCGCGGGTGGCGGCCCTGCTGGGCCGCTGAGGCGGCGAGGTGGTGGAAGAGCTGGCCCCTGGCCCGTGCCGGGTGGAAGAGCGGTCCGTGGCCTGTGACCGGGGGGAAGAGCGGTCCGTGGGCCGCTCCCCTCCCGTGGTCAGGCGCGGCGGCCGCGGAGTTCGTCGAGCTCTCGGCGGTCGCGCTTGGTGGGACGCCCGGCGCCCCGGTCCCGTACGGCGGCGACGGCCACGTGCTCGCGGGGCGGCGGGGGCGGGCTGTTGTCGACGTACGCCTCGGCGGCGACGGGCGGGCCGACCCGCTTGGTGTGCAGCTCCTTGACCTCGACGATCCGCTCCCGCCCGCCGTGGAAGAGCCGGACCTCGTCGCCGGGCTTCACCGGCTGGGCGGGCTTGGCCCGTTCGCCGTTGACCTTGACGTGTCCGGCCCGGCAGGCCGCGGCGGACTGCGAGCGGGTCTTGGTGAGACGGACCGCCCAGATCCAGCTGTCGACGCGCGCGCTCATCGGCCCCCGCTCCCCCGTCAGCCCTGCTGGAACAGCTCGGCGGGCAGCGGCTTGAGCAGTGCGTACAGGTCGTCGGTGATCGGCCGGTCCCAACTGGCGATCGTCACGAGGACGTTGTCGCTGCGGTCGAACTGGACGCAGGAGATGCGGCTCTCGGAGAGCTTGAGCCGGCGGACGATCAGCAGGTTGTCGCCCTGCATGACGGGGACGTCCTCGGTGTCGAGGACCTCGACCGGCTCGTCGTTCTCCAGGGCGGCGAGGAGCTGGGCCACCTCGAAGGGGATCTGCCCGTCGGAGAGGTCGCGCGCCGGGGAGCCCTCGGGGAGGTTGCCGATGATCATCGCGGGGCCGCGGCCGCCGAACAGGTCGTACCGGAGGAAGACACCCTGGCAGGAGCCGTCGGGCGCGGGCAGCAGACCGGCGCCGAGATTGCCGGGCCAGTCCCCCGGATCCATGGCCAGGACGTCGAAGTCCGGGCCCGCGGGTGTGGCGGCGCTGCGGCGGCGGAGGAAGGACATACGGCCATGGTACGTGCCCCGGCGCGCGATGCGACGCGCCGGGCGGCTCCGGGCGGTCAGCCCTCTCCGACGGGGTCCCGGGGCGTGCGTCCGCTGTTCGCCAGGGCCTGGGCGAGCCCGGCGCGGTCGGTCCCGAGCTTGCGGTAGACGGCCGAGAGGAGCCGGGCCGCGGTGGGCGCGTCGACGCCGAGGACGAGGGCCGCGTCCTGGTCGCGGACGGTGATCTCGGCGGCGGCGCGCTCACGGGCGGTGAGCGTGTCGGTGGCCGCCGGATGGAGCGCGCGGGGGCTCAGTCCGGCCGCCGCGAGCTCGGCCCGCGCCACCTCGACGAGGGCGTCGGCCCCGCAGTCCTGGGCGGCCTCCAGACCACGGTGGAGGTGCTCGGCGGCCTCCCCGGCCCGTTCGGTGCGCCGCAGGGCGGCGCCGAGGGCGACCAGGGAGCGGGCCAGCTCGTACGCGGCGGGCGACTGGTCCAGCCAGTCGACGGACTCCTCCAGGAGCTTCACCCGCTCGGAGGGCTCCGACACCTCGGCGGTCACCCGGAGCGCCTGGCCGATCGCGGAGGGCGCCCCGTACTGGCGGGCGCGGGCGACGGCCTCCTGGGCGGTGGCGAGGGCCTTCGCCGGGGAGGTCGCCGCTTCGGCGACCGCGAGGTGCAGCTGCCAGGTGCAGCTGGACGGGTTGCGCTTGCCGCGCGGGTCGAGACGCCGGCCGACGGCGGCCAGCTCCTCCGCTGCCTCCTTGGTGCGTCCGGTGGCGAGGAGGAGTTCGGCGTGGACGGTCTCGCAGTCGGGGATGGTGACGGCGGCGGGGAACGGCTCGCCGAAGTCGTGCTCGCGGGCGACCCGCTCGGCCTCGTCCGTACGGCCGCGGGCGATGAGGACCTCGATCATGACGCCGGTCGCGTACCAGAGGGCCGGGGTGCGGGCGCCGACGCGCTCGGCGAGGCGGAGTCCGGCGCGGGCGAAGTCCTCGGCCTCCATCAGCCGGCCGCGCCGGAAGCGGATGTAGCCGATGAGGGTGTACGCGAAGGCGAGGTGTGCCCCGCGCCAGCCCTGCTTCTCGAACTCGGCCGTTCCGGCGGCGAACAGTTCTTCGGCGCGGCCGGGCCGGTCGGCGTAGAGGTGGAGCAGGGCCACGAGGACCGGCACCTCGAAGCCCCGGCTCTCGTCGGCCCAGGTCAGGCCGCCTTCCAGGGCGCGCTCGGCATGCTTGAGGGCGACGGAGGCGGGCTCGGCGCGCAGGGTGGCGTCCCAGGCACGGAGGCCGATGATGTACCGCTCGGTGACGTCGCGGCCGGGGAGCCGGTCGGCGAGGGCAGCGAGCCGCCGGGACCGTGCGGGCGACTCGGGCTCGTCGGCGCGCAGGGCGTCCCACATGAACTTCTCGGCCTGCATCCGCAGTCGGCTGCGGGCGTCGGGGGCCTTCTGCGCCTCGTGGCCGAGGAGCTCGGAGGCCTCGACGAGCCGGTCGCTGTGGGCCAGGACCTGGGCGAGGCGGTAGACGATGCCGTGCCGGAGCGCCGGATCGCTGACCGGCTCCTCCAGGGCGGCGCGGAGGTGGTTGACGGTGGTGGCGGGTTCGGTGAGGAGCGAGGAGCAGCCGAGCTCGTAGAGGACGGCGGCCCGGAGCTCGGGGGCGGGCGGTTCGCGCAGGGCGCGGGCGAGGAAGCGGCGGGCCGCGTCGGGGGCTCCGGCGCGGAGGTTCTCGCCGGCGGCGGCGCGCAGCTGGTTGACGACCCACGGGTCGCCCTCCGGGTGGGTCTCCAGGAGATGGCGGGCGGCCGCGGTGGGCCCGAGTCCGGCGTCGACGACGCACCAGGCGGCCTGGCCGTGGAGGGCGACGCGGGTGGCGTCGGGGATGGACCGGTAGACGGTGGTCGCGATGAGCGGGTGGACGAACTGGAGGGGGTCGTCGGGCCCTTCGGCCTCGGCGAGGACCCGTGCCTCCCGGAGCCGGGCGGCGCAGTCGGCGACGGCCTCGCCGCCGAGTCCCGCGACGGCGCCCGCGAGCTGGGGCGAGATCTCGGTGCCGAGGACGGCGCAGGCCCAGGCGAGCCGGACGGTGGCGGGGCCGAGCCGTTCGAGCCGGGCGACGAGGCCGGTGCCCTTGAGGGCGGCGGAGAGGTCGCGGAGTTCGTGGGCGCCGTCGGCGGTGGGTGCGATGCCGCGGTCGCGGACGTTGGCGGCGAGTTCGACCGCCTCGAAGGGATTGCCGGAGGTGACGGCCCAGAAGTCGTGGCAGAAGGCGTCGTCGGCGTGGGTGCCGACGCGGTCGCGGACGAGCCGGGCCACGGCCGACGAGGTGAGCGGGGCGAGGCCGTGCGGCCGCTGCCCGGACCTGCGCCCGGTGAACTCGACGCCCTCCTCGGGGGTTCGTCGGGCCGGTAGGCGACGACCAGGAGCATGGGCAGCTCCTCGGCGCGCGGGGCGAAGGCGGCGAGCCAGCCGAGGGACTCGGGGTCGGCCCAGTGCACGTCGTCCAGGACGACGACGAGGGGTGCGCGGCGTACGGCGAGATGGGTGAGGACCCAGTCGAGCCCGTCGCGCAGGCCCTGCGGGTCGGGCGGCGAGCCCTCCACGGAGGCGCGGAGCCCGAGGGCGGGGCCGACGATGTCGTACCAGGAGCCGAGGCGTTCGCGCAGTTCGGTGTCGGTGGCGTGGGCCAGCTGCGGCTGGAGGAGCTGCCGGGCGACGTGGAACGCGACCCGCTGCTCCTGGTCGCCGCCGCGGGCGGACAGCACGGTGCAGCCACGGGCGGCGGCGCGCCGGCGGATCTCGGCGAGCAGGGTGGTCTTGCCGAGCCCGGCGGGGGCGGCGTACGCGAGTATGCCGCCGCGGCGCAGGACCTGGGGGCGAGCGGGTCCGTCGAAACCGGCGTGCGGAGCCGCCGCGCGCCCGGGGCCGGCCGCGGATGCCGACGGGTCCGCCGTGTCCTCTGCGTCCCGGGCTTCGTGGCCGGTCCGGGGCTCGGTGCCGGGGTCCGGTACCGCGACCAGGCGCGGGCCTCGGGGTTCGCGGGGCGCGGGGACGTGTTCGGTCCACGGCGGGCTCTCGGCCAGGCCCGTGAGGAGGTCGAGAGCCTCCTCGGCCGCGGCGAGCGCCGCCTCGCGCTCGAAGAGGCCGTATCCCTGACGGGCCGAACCGCCGTCCTGACGTGCCACGTTCCACCCCCACACAGGGGGCGCGCGCCCGGCGCACAGTCGGGAGCGCCGGACGGGTGGCCCCGCCAAAGTCCCAGCGTACGCCCGATGGAGTGAACAAGGACGGGCAAACCGCCAAGCCACGCCGCAGGTTGACCCCGAAGGGTCATTAAGGCCTGCACAGAGCGGTGGTGAGCACCTTCATCGCGGCCGTGCCAGCCGAGTCGGTCAAGGTCAGACCGGTGTTGACGGACAGGGTGACCTGTCGTTCGCCGTCGATGGAGGTTGCGGCCCCTGGTCCGGCTACGCCGACTCCGGGGTGCCCGCGCCGGTGGCCTTCGCGAGTCGGTCGAGTACGGCCAGCGCCTCCTGGGCGCGGGCGTGCTCCACGAAGAGGTGGTCGTGGTGGAAGCCGGCCACCACGTTGCAGCTGAGGCCCGCCTCGGCGAGTGCCCCCGCGACGGCGGCCGTGAGACCGACGGCGTCGAGCGCGGAGTGCACGCGCAGCGTGATCCGGGCCGCCACGTAGTCGTACGGGAGGGAGGCGGTGTCCGCCTCCTCCTGGCGTACGACGAGGGTGAGGCCCTCGCTCTCGGTGACGGTGACCACCGGGGCGACCCCGGCCGGGGCGGGGCCGTCCACCGTGGTGAAGACATAGCGGCCGGGGTCGAGTTCCGGCCGCATCCCGGCGAGGAGCCGGGTCAGGTCACGTTCCGCTGCCATGGCGTCAGGGTAGCCGCGCCCCGCCGCCAGGGCTCAGCCGGCGGGCGGGGTGTCCCCCACGAGCCACATGGAGAAGAACTGCGCGCCGCCGCCGTACGCGTGCCCGAGGGCCCGGCGCGCGCCGTCGACCTGGTGCTCGCCCGCCTCCCCCCGTACCTGGAGCGCGGCCTCGGCGAAGCGGATCATCCCGGAGGCTCCGATGGGGTTGGTGGAGAGTACGCCGCCGGAGGGGTTCACGGGCAGGTCGCCGTCGAGTTCGGTGACGCCCGCCTCGGTGAGCTTCCAGCCCTCGCCCTCCTCGGCGAAGCCGAGGTTCTCCAGCCACATCGGCTCGTACCAGGAGAACGGCACGTACATCTCGACGGCGTCGATCTCCCGCCGCGGGTCGGTGATGCCGGCCTGGCGGTAGACGTCGGCCGCGCAGTCCCGGCCCGCCCGCGGCGAGACGAAGTCCTTGCCGGCGAAGAGGGTGGGTTCGCTGCGCATCGCCCCGCCGTGCACCCAGGCGGGCGGCCGGGGCGAACGGGCCGCGCCCGTACGGTCGGTGAGGACCATGGCGCAGGCGCCGTCCGACGAGGGGCAGGTCTCGGAGTAGCGGATCGGGTCCCAGAGCATCGGGGAGGCCTGCACCTTCTCCAGGGTGAGGTCGTGCTCGTGGAGATGGGCGTACGGGTTCTTGAGGGCGTTGCGCCGGTCCTTGTACGCGACGAGGGAGCCGATCGTGTCGGGTGCGCCGGTGCGGCGCATGTAGGCGCGGACGTGCGGGGCGAAGAAGCCTCCCGCGCCGGCGAGCAGCGGCTGCTGGAAGGGGACGGGCAGCGAGAGGCCCCACATGGCGTTGGACTCGGACTGCTTCTCGAAGGCGAGGGTGAGGACGGTCCGGTGGACCCGCGCGGCGACCAGGTTGGCGGCGACGAGCGCGGTGGAGCCGCCGACCGACCCGGCGGTGTGGACCCGGAGCATGGGCTTGCCGACGGCGCCGAGGGCGTCGGCGAGGTACAGCTCCGGCATCATCACGCCCTCGAAGAAGTCGGGGGCCTTGCCGATGACGACGGCGTCGATGTCCGCCCAGGTCAGCTCCGCGTCCTCCAGGGCGCGGACGGCGGCCTCGCGGACGAGTCCGGCGATCGACACGTCCCTGCGGGCGGCGACGTGCTTGGTCTGGCCTATGCCGACGACGGCCACGGGCTCTTTCGATGTCACGGCTTTACCGGACATGCGGCTCTCCTTCCAGGACGGCGACCAGGTTCTGCTGGAGGCAGGGCCCGGAGGTGGCGTGGGCGAGGGCGCGGTCGGAGTCGCCCCGGTGGATGCGGGCGGCGGCCTCGCCGAGCCGGATGAGGCCGGCGGCCATGACGGGGTTGGCGGCGAGTGCTCCGCCGGAGGGGTTGACCCGCACGCTCTCGTCGAGGTCGAGGGCCCGCCTCAGGACGACCTCCTGGGAGGTGAAGGGCGCGTGGAGCTCGGCGGTGTCGACGGGCGCCTCGAACGCTCCGGCGCGCTCGGCGGCGAGGCGGGTGGAGGGCGAGTCGGTGAGGTCGCGGACGCCGAGGGAGTGGGCCTCGATGCGGTGGTCCATGCCCCGGATCCAGGCGGGGCGGGAGCAGAGCTCCCGGGCGCGGTCCCCGGCGGCCAGGATCACGGCGGCGGCGCCGTCGCCGATGGGCGGGCAGTCGCCGGTCCGCAGGGGCTGGACGAGGTACTCGCCCTGGGGGCGGGCGCCGGGCAGCTGGGCGTGCGGGTTGTCCGCGGCGTCCTGGCGGCTGCGGGCCGCGATCGCGGCGAGCGCGGGCTCGTCGGTGGCGCCGGCGTCGAGGAGCGCCTGGGCCTGGAGGGCGGCGAGGGCGACGGAGTCGGGCCAGAGCGGGGCGAGGTAGTACGGGTCGAGCTGGCGGGTCAGGACGTCGCGGACGGAGCCGGGCGAGGCCTTCCCGTAGGAGTAGACGAGGGCGGTGTCGGCCTCGCCGGTGAGGAGTTTCACCCAGGCCTCGTACAGCGCCCAGGCCCCGTCGGTCTCGACGTGGGACTCGGAGATGGGGGGCCAGGCGCCGACGCCGTCGAGGGCCATCGTGAAGGAGAAGGCGCGTCCGGCCAGGTAGTCGGAGGACCCGGAGCAGGTGAAGCCGATGTCGGAGGTCTTGAGGCCGGTCTGCCGGAGGACCTCGTGGAGGACCGGCATGACCATCTCGACCTCGGAGAGGTCGTCGGTGCGGCGGCGGTGGTCGCTCTGGGCGAAGGCGACGATCGCCACCTCCCGGTCGGGCCGGTGCGGGGTCACAGCAGCTCCTTGTAGGTGTCGTAGTCGGCGTCGGGCTCGCCGGTGGGCCGGTAGTGGTCGGGGTAGCGGCCGTCGTCGCTCCACACGGGCTCGACCCGGAGCCCCATCCGGACCTGGTCGTAGGGGATGCCGCCGATCCGGCCGTGCAGGGCGAGCCCGGCGCCGTCGAGGGCGATGTGGGCGTAGACGTAGGGGACCTCGATGTCCAGGTTCTTCGCCTTGATGTTGACGATGCAGTAGGTGGTGACGGTGCCGCGCGGCCCGACCTCGACCTGGTCGGTGGTGGCGACGCCGCAGGTGGGGCAGGCGCCGCGGGGCGGCACGTACACCTTGGAGCAGGAGGGGCAGCGTTCGCCGACGGTGCGGCGCTCGGCGAGGGCGCGCAGGTAGCGGGTCTGGGCGCCGCCGGGGCTGTAGGTGTAGTCGAGGCGGGCGGGGGCGACGATGCCGGTGACGGGGTCGGCGAACAGGCCGTCGTGGGGCCGCGGTTCGGCCACCGGGTCGCTGTCGTGCGGCTCGAAGCAGGCGATGTCCGTGATCGCGCCGGCCCGTTCGTCGGCCCAGCGGACGCGGACCCGCATGCCGGTGCGGACGGCGTGGGGCCCGGGGGCGTCCAGGGCGTGCAGGAGGGCGGTGTCGGCGCCGTCGAGCCGGACGAGGACCCAGGCGAAGGGGGTCGCGAGGGGCTGTCCGGGGCGGGGCTCGTGGTTCCAGGCCCACGTGGTGACGGTGCCGGTCGCGCCGACCTCGACGAGGTCGCGCAGTTCGGCGGCGGTGGCGGGGTCGTACTCGACGGGCGGGACGAGGACCTCGCCGGTCCCGGTACGGACGCCGAGGACGGTGCGCTCGCGGAGTCCGGTGAGGAAGGCGGACTGGACGGGGCCGAGAGAACGGGTGAAGGGGAATTCGACGACGAGGGGGGCCCGGAGGGTCTCCGGCGGCGGGGTGACGGCTGTCATGCGACGGCTCCTTCGCGAAGGGGTGTGGGACGGGGTGGGCCGCTGCGCGGGGCCTGGAGGGGTCACTCCCGCCGGTACTGGGGCGGTCGTTTCTCCGCGAACGCCCTCGCCCCCTCCTTGGCGTCCGCCGTGTCGAAGATCGGCCACCCCCGCTTCAGTTCGGCGGCCAGCCCGTCCGTCTCGGTCATCTCGGCGGTCTCGTACACGGAGGCCTTCACCGCCTCGACGGCCAGCGGCCCGCAGGCGTTGACGCGTTCGGCGATGTCGAGGGCCGCGTCGAGCGCCGTGCCGTCGGGGACGACCCGGCCGACCAGGCCGATGCGGGCGGCTTCCTCCGCCGTGTACGGGCGGCCGGTGAGGAGCATTTCGAGGGCGTGGGTGCGGGCGATCTGGCGGGGCAGCCGGACGGTCGAGCCGCCGATGGGGAAGAGGCCGCGGCGGACCTCGAAGAGGCCGAAGGTGGCGGAGGCGGCCGCGACCCGGATGTCGGTGCCCTGGAGGATCTCGGTGCCGCCGGCGACGCAGTACCCCTCGACGGCGGCGATGACGGGTTTGCGGGGCCGGTGGTGGCGGAGCATCGCCTTCCAGTGCAGGTCGGGGTCGGCCTTGAGCCGGTCCCGGTACTGCTCGCCTTCCATGCCCTTGCCGGCGAGGGCCTTGAGGTCCATGCCGGCGCAGAAGGTGCCTCCCGCGCCGGTGAGGACGACGGAGCGGATGCCGTCGTCGGCGTCGGCTTCCAGCCAGCCGTCGTAGAGGCCGACGAGCATCGGCAGCGAGAGGGCGTTCTTGGCTTCGGGCCGGTTCAAGGTGAGTACGAGCGTGGCGCCCTCGCGCCGCACGCCGAGGTGTTCGGTGCCACCCATGGGGTCTCCCGTCTCCAGTTCTGGAACAGGTTGCAGGAGCCGGGGGTCCAGTTCAATAGTTTTCTGACACTCAGTCAGATTCTTCCGCGCACCCCCTTCCCCCCTGGACCGGTCGGCGCTCTAATGACCGCCGAGTCAGTGCGAACCGGGGTCAGGAGGAATGGTGGAGTACAACCTTGCCGACCTGTTCGAATCGGTCGTCGACGTGGTTCCCGACCGCGAGGCGCTGGTGTACGTCGACCATCCGGGGACGGGCGCGGAGCGCCGCCTGACCTACGCCGAACTCGACGCCGCCGCCAACCGGATCGCCCACCACCTCGCCGACGCGGGCATCCGGCCCGGCGAACACCTCGGCCTCCACCTCTACAACGGCGTCGAGTACCTCCAGACCGTCCTCGCCTGCCTCAAGGCGCGGATCGTGCCGGTCAACGTGAACTACCGGTACGTCGAGGAGGAGCTCGTCTACCTCTACCGGGACGCCGACCTGGCCGGACTCGTCTTCGACGCCGAGTTCACCGACCGGGTCGCGGCCGCGCTGCCGCAGACGGAGAAGCTGCGGCACCTCGTGCGGGTGGGGACCCCGCCCGAGGGAGCGGCCGCACTGGACTGCGTCCCGTACGCCGAGGCGGAGGCCGCCGGATCGCCGGAGCGCGGCTTCGGCCCCCGCTCGGGCGACGACCTCTTCATCATCTACACCGGCGGTACGACGGGGATGCCGAAGGGCGTCCTGTGGCGCCAGGAGGACCTGTTCTTCGCGGGGCTCTTCGGCGGCGACCCCTCGGGGGAGCCGGTGAAACGCCCCGAGGAGCTGGCCGAACGGGTCGCGGCCGGCGGCGCCGGCATCACGTTCTTCCCCGCGCCGCCGCTGATGCACGGCACCTCCACGCTGACCGCCTTCATCGCCTTCAACTACGGCCAGCGGGTCGTGCTGCACCGCAAGTACGTCCCGGAGGAGGTCCTGCGCACCCTGGAGAAGGAGAAGGTCTCCAGCATCTCCCTGGTCGGCGACGCGATGCTGCGGCCGCTCGTGGACGCCCTGCGCGGGCCGCAGCGGAACACGGACCTGTCGGCGCTGTTCAGCCTCTCCTCGTCCGGCGCGATCATGTCGGAGACCGTACGCGCGCAGCTCCAGGAGCTGATGCCGCACGTGCTGCTCCTCAACAACTTCGGCTCCACCGAGTCCGGCTCCAACGGCCGCGCCACCGACGACTCGGGCCCCGCCAAGGGCTTCCGGCTGCACGTCAACGAGCGCACCCAGGTCGTCGACCAGGTCACCCTCGCCCCCGTCGCCCCCGGCGAGATCGGCAGGCTCGCCCAGCGCGGCCATGTGCCGCTCGGCTACTACAACGACCCGGCCAAGACCGCCGAGACCTTCTTCCAGCGGGACGGGGTGCGGTGGGCGCTCCTCGGCGACATGGCGACCGTCGACGAGACCGGCGTGGTCACCGTCCTCGGGCGCGGCTCGCAGTGCATCAACACCGGCGGGGAGAAGGTCTATCCGGAGGAGGTGGAACAGGCGCTGAAGTCCCATCCCGACGTGTACGACGCGCTGGTCGCCGGCGTCCCCGACGCCCGCTGGGGCAACCACGTCGCCGCGGTCGTCCAGCTCCGGCAGGACGCGCCCCCGCTGGACCTGGAGTCCCTCCAGACCCACTGCCGCCCGCGGCTCGCGGGGTACAAGGTGCCCCGCCAGCTCGTCCTCACCGACCGCATCCAGCGCTCCCCCAGCGGCAAGGCGGACTACCGCTGGGCCCGCGCGGTGGCGGTGGAGGCGGACGCGGACGGCGAGGAACGCGGCTGAGGCGTCGCGGGGGAGACGATCAGCCCTGCTCGGTGATGTTCACCATCCAGGTGATCCCGAACTTGTCCGTGCACATGCCGAAGACATCGCCCCACATCTGCTTCTCCAGCGGGACGGACACGGTGCTGCCGTCGGACAGCTTGCTCCAGTAGCCGCGCAGCTCCTCCGCGTCGTCGCCGCTCAGGCTCACGGCGAAGTCGTTCCCCGGGGTGTGCTCCATGCCGGGCGGGTTGTCGGCGGCCATCAGGGTGAAGCCGCTGGGCGTCTCCAGCATGCCGTGCATGATCTTCTCTTCGAATCCGGGCGGCGCCTCGGCGCCGAAGCCTCCGTACGTGTTGAGGCTGAGGTCGCCGCCGAGGACCTGCTGGTAGAACTCCAAGGCTTGCTTCGCCTCACCGGTGAAGGTGAGGTAGGGGTTGAGGCGAGTGGCCACACCTGGCTCCTGTCGTGTCGTGCCGTAACGGTGTCGTCGTGGGCGCGTCCGATCCTCCACCGATGCCCGCCCGGGCGGCCGAGGCGCGCCGTGCCGTGGGCCGATCGGCCCACGGCACGGCACACGGCACACCGGACCGCCTCCGGCCGGGCATGCTCAGGAGTCCGTCGGCGTTCCCCCCGGCCCTGTCGCGAAGGCCAGCGGAGGGGCCATCGCCCGGACGTCCGCCGCCTCACCGACCCACAGCCCGATGAAGAGCGCGGCCGTCGCCTCGACCAGTCCGGCCCGGTCGAGACCGCCACCGGACAAGGGTTCGCAGCCCGCGTCCCGCACCAACTCCCGTACCAGCGCGAGCGCCGTGTCGTCGTCGCCGCACACCGGTACCGCCAGGCGCTGACCATCGAAGACGGGAGGGGACATCCGCCACACGTCCTCGTGGCAGAGGTTGAAGGCCTTGACGACCCGGACCCCGGGCGCGGATTCCGCGAGGCGCCGCGCGGCCGAGGGGCCGCCGTCCGTGAGCAGCCGGAAACCGGGTCCCACGGGGTTGGAGCAGTCGAGCAGCACCTTCCCGTCCAGCTGCGCCCGCAGGTCACCGACCACCTGCGCTCCCACCCCGTACGGCAGGGCGGCGAGGACCACGTCGCCGGCCCCGGCCGCCGCGCTCAGGCTCCCGTGTCCCGTTCCACCGCCCAGGCGGCTCGCGAGCCGCCGCGCCTTGCCCTCGTCGCGGCCCCCGACGAACACCTCGTGTCCCGCCCGCACCCAGTGGGTGGCCAGGGCATCCGCCATGGCGCCCGTTCCCAGTACCCCGATCCGCATCCTCGCGGTCCCCTTTCCGCGCCGGTTCCCAGCGCCTCGGGAACGACACTAGGGCGCGGGTCGGGCACCATCTGGTACGTGACTTCCGACGCGTATCTCGCCGACTGCCGTGCCCGCCTCGCCTTCGACCTGCTGTCGAACACCTGGAACGCCGTGGTGCTCTGGTCCCTCGGGCGCGGCGAGAGCCGCCACGGCGAACTCCGGGAGCGGATCGGCGGGATCAGCTCCAAGGTCCTCACCGAGACGCTCCGGCGGCTGGAGTTCAACGGTCTGGTGGAGCGGCGCGTCGCGGACGGCACGCCGGCCCGGATCAGCTACGCGCTCACCGATCTGGGACGGACCCTGCTCGGTCCGATCGACGCGTTCGGCGCGTGGGCCTTCGAGCACGGCGACGAGGTGATGGCCGCGCAGGAGCGCCACGGCGGGTGACCCGCCCCCGCCGTGGCCGGCCTGACGCCGAAGACAGGCCCTAGACCCCGAACTCCCGCAGCGCCGAGAGGAATTCGGCCGGGGCGTCGGTGTGGACGAGGTGCCCCGCGCCGATCGTGACGAGCCGGGCGTCCGGGATGCGGTCGGCCAGCCAGGCCAGCTGGTCCTGGCGGACGTGGCTGGTCGGGCCGCCCGCGACGACGAGGGTCGGGGCCGTGATCGCGGAGAGCTCCTCGCGCCAGGCCGGGTCGGGGTCGTTCAGCTGGGCGTCGGTGGACGGGACGATCTCCCAGTCGAAGCCGAGGCGGCCGCCGGGCCGGACGGCCCGCGGTCGCGGCGGGTCCAGCGGGAAGAACACCGGGACGTCCTCCAGGACGAGCCGGCCGATCAGGGCCGGTTCCCGCGCGGCCAGCAGGTACGCGGCGCCACCGCCCATCGAGTGCGCCACGACGGTGGCGCCGGTGAGGCCGAGTGCCGTGAGGAAGCCGCCGAGTTCGTCGCGGAAGGCGTCGAAGCCGTAGCCGCCGGGCCGGTCGCTCAGGCCGTGGCCGCGCAGGTCGACCGCGTACACCCGGTGGTCGGCGGCGAGCTCCGCCGCGACGCGCGTCCAGGTGGTGCTGTTCTCGCCGCGTCCGTGGACCAGGACGACGGGCGGGGCGTCCTCCGGGCCCCGTACCCGGTAGGCGAGGCGTACCCCGTCCACCGTGACCGTGCCGACCTCCGGGTCGAGGAAGGCGGCGACCGCGCGCCGGAAGGCGTCCGCGTCGTCCACCCAGGGGAAGTGTCCGGCGCCGGGCAGCACGACGAGCTCGGCGTTCGGGAAGAGGGCGGCGGCCTCCGCGGCCTTGGCCGGGGTCGGGCCGGCGTCGTACTCCCCGGCGAGGACGAGGACCCGGGCGGTGAGCGCGGTCACCGCGCGGCGGGTCGTCTCCGGCTCGTACGCGCCGGCCCCGTGGTAGGCGGGGGCGGCCGCCCAGTTCGTCTGCGTGGCGTCGCCCGCAGCGTGCTCCCGCGCGGCCTCGTCCCAGCGGCCGTACCCGAAGGGGGCGACGATCTCGCGTTCGCGCCGCAGCGGGGTCTCCGGGCCGAGGGTGTCGAGCGCCGCCCTGGCCGCGGCGTACCAGGGTTGGTCGGCGAAGACCTCGACGGCCGCGTCCCACTCCTCGTCGGTGGTTTCGACGCCGAGTGCGCGGGCGGCCGAGGTGACGAGGACGAGGGAGCGCACCCGCTCGGGGTGGGCGGCGGCGTACAGGGTGGCCAGGTTCCCGCCGGCCGAGTGGCCGAGGAGGTCGATCCGGTCGAGGCCGAGGTGGACGCGGAGCGCCTCGACGTCACCGACCTGCCGGTCGCAGCGGTACGTGCCCGGGTCCGCGGGCTCGGCGCTCGCACCGGTCCCCCGGGCGTCGAGCACGACGAGGGCGCGGTGGGCGGTGAGTCCGCCCAGGTCGCCCAGATAGGCGGAATCGCGCAGCGGCCCGCCCGCCAGGCAGACCAGTGGCTCGCCGTCGCCCTCGATGCGGTAGGCGAGTTCGGTTCCGTCGTACGTCGTGAATGTCGGCATGCCGCCGATCCTCACCGGCCCCGGACGATCTTCGCAATCGATTTCGCCGGGAGCGCGATACGGTGGGTGACATCGTCCCCGACCAGCGAAGGAACCGTTCCATCGTGCCCGAGACCCGGGAGTCCGCACTGCGCGGCGACTGCGCCAACTGCTTCGGACTGTGCTGTGTGGCGCTGCCCTTCGCGAAGTCGGCCGACTTCGCCGTGAACAAGGCGTCGGGCGAGCCGTGCCGGAACCTCCAGGAGGACTTCCGCTGCGGCATCCACACCCGGCTGCGGACGAGCGGGTTCCAGGGCTGCACGGTGTACGACTGCTTCGGGGCGGGCCAGCAGGTCTCGCAGGTCACCTTCGGCGGGGTGTCCTGGCGCGAGGCGCCGGAGACCGCGCGGCAGATGTACGAGGTGTTCCCGGTGGTGCGTCAGCTGCACGAGCTGCTGCGGTACGTCACGGAGGCCCTGGCGCTGCCGACGGCGAGTCCCGTCCACGCCCGGCTGCGGACCGTGCTCGCCCGCGTCGAGGAGCTCACCGGGGGGACCCCGGAGGAGCTGGAGAAGCTCGATGTGGCGGCGGTGCGGGCGGAGGTGAACCCGCTGCTGCTGCGGACGAGCGAGCTGGTCCGCGCCACGGCCGGAGGGAAGCCGAAGAGCCGCCGCGGGGCGGACCTGATCGGCAAGCGGCTGCGCGGGGCGAAGCTCCGCGGCACCGATCTGCGCGGGGCGCTGCTGATCGCCGCCGATCTGACGGGGGCGGATCTGACGCTCACCGACATGATCGGCGCCGACCTGCGGGACGCCGATCTCTCCGGGGCGGACCTGACGGGCGCCCTCTTCCTGACGCAGCCCCAGCTGAACGCGGCGCGCGGGAACGCCGAGACCCGCCTCCCGGAGGGTTTCGAGCGCCCCGCGCACTGGGCGTCCTGAGCTACGAGGCCGGGGCCGCGTTCCGCCAGACCGCCACGTCGAGCGTCAGGTACGTGCTGGGCGAGTCCTCCGGTGAGACGCCCCTGACCGTGACGAGGCCCATGTGGCCCGTCCCGGTGGTGACGCAGACCTGACGGCCCTGGGAGAGCCGGTTGACTTCCACGTTCTCGGTGAAGCGGGTCTCCGCGCGGCACACTTCGAGGGAGCCCGTCTGCCCGGGGTCGAGGAGCACCAGGCTGCCGCCCTTGCTCTCGGCGTCGAGGTAGCCACCGGTGTCGTAGGAGAGTTCGTAGCCGCCGTCCTCGCCCTTCTGGGGCCGCAGCGTCTCGTCCCCGAAGGTCAGGTGGTACCCGGCGACGAGGTTGATGTTCTTGGTTTCGGCGGCCGTGGGGTCGGCCGCCGCCGGCGGCTTCGCGCTCGGCGTGCCGCTGGTACCGCTGCTGCCGCCACTGCCGCCGGTGCCCGTGGTCGCCGAGGTCGCCGGTGCCCCGGTGGTCGCCGGTGCGCCGGTGCCGCTCGGCTTGTCGCTGCCCGAGGCGTTCGGCTGCCCCTTGTCCTTCAGGAGCGTGTAGGCCGTCACACCGCCCACGGCACCGAAGGCGAGCACCGCCGCGACGGCGATGAGCAGGCCCTTCTTGGCCGAGCTCCGCGGACGGCCGGGCGGCGTGGACATCGGCCCGCCCGGGGCTCCGGGGTGCTGGTACGGGTACGGGCCCTGCGCGTGCGGGTAGGCGTGGGTCGGCGCGGTGTGCGGCGCTCCCGTGTGGACCGGTCCGGTGTGGGCCGCCGCTGCCGCGTGGGTCGGCGCGGTGTGGGCCGGTGCGGCGTGCGTCGGTGCTGCGGTCGGTGCCGGCGGGCCGTACGGGCCGGGCGGCGGAGTCGCCTGGTGGCCTGGGCCGTAGGCGCCGGGCGGGGCGGCCGGCGGGGCCGGGGTCGCCGGGCCGGACGGCGCGGTGGGCGAGTAGGCCGCGCCGGGGGCGGGCGGCCCGGCCGGGGCGGTGGGCGTATACCCGGCGACGGGTGCGGTCGTCGGGGGCGGCGGGGTCTGGACCGGCGCCGGGGCGGCGGCGCGCGCCGTGATGTCGGCGGAGACCGCACCCGGCAGCCAGTCCTCGGGGCGGCGGAGCACCGTCGAGGCGTTCGCCTCCTGGCAGAGCCGGATGATCTCGGCCAGCGTCGGCCGCGCCTCGGGGTCCTTGGCGAGGCACCGGGTGACCAGCTCGCTCAGGCGCTCCGGGACCGCGCTCAGGTCCGGCTCCTCGTGCACGATCCGGTAGAGGACGCCGTGCGAGGTGCCCTCGCCGAAGGCCGGGACTCCGGTCGACGCGTACGCCGCGACCTGCCCCAGCGCGAAGACGTCGGTGGCCGGGGTGACCTTGCGGCCGGCGGCCTGCTCGGGCGCCATGAACGACGGGGTGCCGATGGTGACTCCGCTGCCGGTGAGCGAGGTCGCGTCGGCCGCGTGGGCGATGCCGAAGTCGATGACCCGGGGTCCGTCGGCGGCGAGCAGCACGTTCGACGGCTTGAGGTCGCGGTGGACGATCCCGGCGCCGTGGATGACGTGCAGGGCCTCGGCCATGCCGGCGACGAGCAGCAGCACCGTCTCGACGGGCAGCGCTCCGTGCGCGACGACCGCGTCGGCGAGCGAGGGGCCCGGGACGTAGGCGGTGGCCAGCCAGGGCTGCGCGCCCTCGGGGTCGGCGTCGATCACGGGCGCGGTGAACAGCCCCTGGACGCGCTGCGCGGAGCGCACCTCCTGGGCGAAGCGGCGGCGGAACTCCGCGTCCTCGCCGAACTCCGGGCGGATCAGTTTGATCGCGACCGGACGGCCGCCGGGCGTGTACGACAGGTACACCTTGCCCATGCCGCCCGCGCCCAGCTTCGCTGCGAGGCGGTACCCCGCGACGGTGGTGGGATCGTCCGTCGCGAGAGGCTGGAAGACCTCTCCCGCGCCACCCCGACCCGACTGCTGACCACTCATGTACCCGTGTCTCCCCACGCAGACCTCTGTTGCCGGACGGCACCCTACCGTCACCGGGGCCCGCGCCTGCCGCGCGCCCTGGGGCCGGTCCGACGGCGGTCCGTCAACCGCCGTACGTGTAGGGGGTCGTGGTGGAGAGTGTGTGGAATCCGAGGCGGTGGAGGATGGGCCGGCTGGTGTCGGCGGCGTCGACCTGGACGTAGCGGTGGCCGCGTTCGGCGGCGATCCGGGCGCGGTGGGCGACGAGGGCGCGGTAGAGGCCCCGGCCGCGCCAGGCCTCGACGGTGCCGCCGCCCCAGAGTCCGGCGAAGTCGGTGCCGGGGCAGAGTTCGAGGCGGGCGGCGCTGACGGGTTCGCCGTCGGCGAGGGCGACGACGGCGGTGACGGTGTCGGGGTCGGCGGCGAGCCGGTCCAGGAGCTGGCGTCCGATGTGGGCGGAGTCGGTGCCGAAGGCGCGCTCGTGGACCTCGACCACCTGCCGTACGCCCGTCTCGTCGGTGACGGCGCGGAGTTCGACCCCTTCCGGCAGCGGTACGTCGTGGGGCAGTGCGGTGGCCTCGGCGGCCATCAGGGTCTCGGGGGCCTCGGCGGTGAAGCCCGCGGCGAGGAGCCGGTCGCCGAGGTCGGCGGGGGTGTCGTGGGCGTACAGCTTCCATTCGAAGGACAGGCCCTCGGCCCGGTAGTGGGCGAGCTGTTCGGCGATGGCCCGGTCGGCGCCGGAGGCGTCGAGCCCGGACCAGAGGACGCCGTTCCAGGCGTGCGCGGGTCCGGTCTGGCGGACGACGTCGCCGACCCGCTCGACGCGGCAGCCGGGCCCGTCGGGGCGGGCCTCGCGGCGCAGTTGGCGGTCGTAGAGGTCACGGAGGTGCTGGGGTTCCATGCGGCCACTTCAACACCCCTGGTCAGCGGCCCGCAACGGGATTTTCCCGGACGCCGGCGTCGTGCCGGAGCGGGGTGATCTGGTCGATGTCGTAGCGGATGCGGAGCGCCTCGACGGCGGCGTGGTCGACCTCGCCGCCGGAGCCCAGGATGTCCATGAGTTCCTCGAAGTACCGCTCGTGGTCGGGCGGGGGCGAGGCCTGGAAGAGCATGCGGACGGGGTCGCCGGTGGGGTTGGCGAAGGCGTGCGGGCAGCCGGGCGGCACCAGGATGAGGGTGCCGGCGGTGGCGCGTACGGCCCGCTGGCCGGAGGGGGACTCCCACTCCCGCCAGCTGTCCTTGGTGCGGACGAGCGGTTCGAAGGCGAGGACGTCGAGTTCGCCCTCCAGGACGTAGAAGAGTTCCTCGCTGTGGCCGTGCGCGTGGGCGCCGACGTCGAAGCCGGGCGGGACGACGACCTCGAAGGTGGAGGCGGTACGGGTGTGCTCGCCGGTCACCTTGAAGGTGACGTGCTGGGCGGCGGTGGTGAGGGTCTTTCCGTGGCCGGGTGGCACGATGAGGCCGCCGCCCGGTCCGATGGCGGTGGCTGTCACGGGGTGCGGGTTCCTCTCACGGGGCGCCCGGTCACCAGGTGACCGGAAGGGTCTCGGGGCCGCGGATGAGGGCGCCGCGCTGCCAGCGCAGCTGGTCCTCGGGGACGGCGAGCCGCAGGTTCGGGAAGCGGGTCCACAGCGTGTCGACGAGGATCTCCGACTCGATGCGGGCGAGGGCGGAGCCGGGGCAGTAGTGGGGGCCGTGGCCGAAGGCGACGTGGGGGTTGTACGCGCGGTCGAAGTCGAGCCGCTCGGGGTCGGGGAAGACGGCGGGGTCGCGGTTGGCCGTCAGGTAGGAGACGTAGACGGGGTCGCCGGAGGGGATGGTGACCCCGCCGACCTCGACGTCCTCCAGGGCGATCCGGGAGAGGCCGACGGCGTTGCGGTGCGGGATGTAGCGGAGGAGCTCGTCGACGGCCTGGGGGACGAGCTCCGGCTCCGCGCGCAGCCGGGCGAGGTGCTCGGGGTGGGTGAGCAGCGCGTACACCATGTTGGCGCTGTTGTTCCGGACGGCGTGGGCGCCGCCGATCTGGATGAGGACGGCGAGGCCGACGGCCTCGTGCTCGGTGAGGGTGTCGTCGTCGACGGCGTCGGCGAGGACGGCGGCGAGGGTCTCCTTGCCGGTGCCGTGGTTGCGGCCGATGAGTTCGGTGAAGTACCGGCCCATCTCGGCCTTGGCCGTCTCGCTGGCCTCCCGGCCGGCGCCGGCCGAGATGATGGTGTCGGACCAGTGGGCCATCAGCGGCTGGTCGCCCTCGGGGACGCCCATGAGTTCGCTGACCATGGCGAGGGGGAAGGGGCGGTTGACGAGCTCCATGAGGTCGGCGGGCGCGCCGTGCTCCTCGACCCGGTCGAGGAGCCGGTCCATGACGTCCTGGGCGTGGTCGCGCAGGGAGCGCAGGGCGCGGGCGCTGAAGGCGCGGGCGACGACGCGGCGCATCCGGGTGTGGTCCGGCGGGTCGGCGAAGCCGACGGCGCCCTCCATCGGGATGAAGTGGGGGGCTACGCGGGTGATGGAACGGCCCCAGACGGCCTGGCGGCTGAAGCGCGGGTCGACGGAGACGAACTTGACGTCCTCGTAGCGGGTGACGAGCCAGGCGTGGCCTTCGCCGTGCGGCAGCCGGACGCGGGTGACGGGGTCCTCGTGCAGCAGTTTGGCGAGCAGCGGGTCGAAGTCGAGGCCGGTGAGGTCGGGGACGGCCCAGAAGTGGACCTGGGGGGTGTCGGGGTCGTTGGTCGTGGTGGTGGTCACGGGGCCACCCTTCCCCGCGGAAGCTGCCCGCCTTGCCCGGATCCGCCCAAAACACCCCAAGGTGTGATGGGGGCAGGAGCCGGGAACCTTGCTCCGCCCCCTTGCCAACCCCCGGGGGCCTCCGGATTTACTGACCCCGAACGGATCTACCGAATGATCGGTCGTCCGTTTTAGGACCGTGGAGGAGTGGCGCGATGACGGAACGGCTGGACAGCGGCGAGCGGCTCGGGCGCGAGGAGCTGAGGGCGCTCCAGCTGGAACGGCTGCGCGCGAGCCTGCGCCACGCGTACGAGAACGTGGACTTCTACCGGCACTCCTTCGACGCGGCCGGGGTGCGCCCCGACGACTGCCGTACGCTCGCGGACCTGGCCCGCTTCCCCTTCACCGCCAAGGCCGACCTCCGCGACCACTACCCCTTCGGGATGTTCGCCGTCGACCAGTCCCGGATCCGGCGCATCCACGCCTCCAGCGGCACCACGGGCCGGCCGACCGTCGTCGGCTACACGGACGGCGACCTCGACCTGTGGGCCGACGTCGTCGCCCGCTCGCTGCGCGCCGCCGGCGCCCGCCCCGGACACAAGGTCCACGTGGCGTACGGCTACGGCCTGTTCACCGGCGGACTCGGCGCGCACTACGGCGCGGAGCGCCTGGGCTGCACGGTGATCCCCGCCTCGGGCGGCATGACGGCGCGCCAGGTGCAGCTCATCCAGGACTTCCGGCCCGAGATCATCATGGTCACCCCCTCCTACATGCTGACGCTGCTCGACGAGTTCCGGCGGCAGGGCGTGGACCCGCGCTCGACCTCCCTGAAGGTGGGGGTCTTCGGGGCGGAGCCGTGGACGGAGTCGATGCGGAAGGAGATCGAGGAGGCCTTCGCGATCGACGCGGTCGACATCTACGGCCTGTCGGAGGTGATCGGCCCCGGCGTGGCGCAGGAGTGCGTGGAGACCAAGGACGGCCTGCACATCTGGGAGGACCACTTCTACCCGGAGATCGTGGACCCGTTCACCGGCGAGGTGCTGCCGGACGGCGAGGAGGGGGAGCTGGTCTTCACCTCCCTCACCAAGGAGGCCATGCCGATCGTCCGCTACCGGACCCGCGACCTGACCCGGCTGCTGCCGGGCACCGCGCGGGTGTTCCGGCGGATGGAGAAGGTCACCGGCCGCAGCGACGACATGATCATCCTGCGCGGGGTGAACCTCTTCCCCACCCAGATCGAGGAGATCGTCCTGCGCACCCCGGCCGTCGCCCCGCACTTCCAGCTCCGGCTGACCCGCGAGGGCCGCCTCGACACCCTGACGGTCCGCGCGGAGGCCCGCGCGGGCGCGACGCCCGAGGAGCGGGCGGAGGCGGCGAGGACGATCGCGTCGGCGGTGAAGGACGGCATCGGCGTCTCGGTCGGGGTCGAGGTGGTCGACCCGGAGACCCTGGAGCGCTCGGTGGGCAAGATCAAGCGGATCGTGGACCTGCGGAAGCCGGAGTAGCCGGGGCCCGGCGCCGGAGCCGGTCGTCTCAGGCTCCCGCGTACCGGTCGCGCAGTTCCCGCTTGAGGATCTTTCCGCTCGCGTTGCGCGGGAGTTCGGTGCGGAAGTGGATGCGCTTCGGGGCCTTGAAGTGGGCCAGCTTCTCGCGGGCGTGGGCGAGCAGTTCCTCCTCGGTGACCTCGCCGCGGGGGACGACCACCGCCGTGACCGCCTCGATCCAGCGCTCGTCGGGGAGGCCGATCACGGCCACCTCGGCGACGCCGGGGTGGGTGTAGAGGGCGTCCTCGACCTGGCGGGAGGCGACGAGCACTCCCCCGGAGTTGATGACGTCCTTCACCCGGTCGACGATCGTGAGGTAGCCCTCGGCGTCGCGGACGGCGAGGTCGCCCGAGTGGAACCAGCCGCCCCGGAAGGCCGCCTCGGTCTCCTCGGACTTGCGCCAGTACCCCTCGCACAGCTGCGGGGAGCGGTAGACGATCTCGCCGGGGGTGCCGTCGGGGACGTCCTCGCCGTCCTCGTCGACGACCCGGGCCTCGACGTGGCGGACGGGGCGGCCGCACGACTCCATCCGGCCCTCGTGCTCCTCGGGGCCGAGGACGGTGGCGAGCGGGCCGATCTCCGACTGGCCGAAGCAGTTGAAGAAGCGCAGGCCGGGGAGGCGGGCGCGCAGCCGCTCCAGGACCGGTACGGGCATGATCGAGGCCCCGTAGTAGGCCTTGCGCAGGGCGGACAGGTCCCGGCTCGCGAAGTCGGGGTGGTTCGCGAGGCCGATCCAGACGGTCGGCGGGGCGAAGAGGCTGTCGGCGCGGCCGGTCTCGACGAGGTCGAACAGGACGGCCGGATCGGGCCCGTCGACGAGGGTGTTCTCGGCGCCGACGGCCAGGTAGGGCAGCAGGAAGACGTGCGTCTGCGCCGAGTGGTAGAGCGGCAGCGCGTGCACCGGCCGGTCGTCCTCGCGCAGGTCGAGCGCCTCGATGGCGCTCGCGTACTCGTGGACCAGGGCGCGGTGGGTCATCATCGCGCCCTTGGGCAGGGCGGTGGTGCCGGAGGTGTAGAGCAGCTGGACGAGGTCCCGTGGGTCCCGGTCCGTGTCGTACGCCTCCGGTACGGCGAGCGCGTCCAGGAACGAGCCGGGCGCGTCCCGCAGCGCCGTGACCGTGAAGCCGTCCGGTACGCGCTCCGCCAGGGCCGGGTCGGCGAGCACGAGCGAGGTCTCCGACTGCTCCAGGAGGTACGCGAGGTCGTCGCCGGTCAGATGGTGGTTGACCGGCACGTGGACCAGTCCGGCCCGCGCGCAGGCGAGGAACGCGATGAGGTACGCGTCCGAGTTGTGCCCGTAGGTGGCGACCCGGGCGGACGCGGGAAGGCCCAGGTGGTGCGGCTCCCGCAGGACGGCCGCGGCGGTGGAGACGGCCGTGTCCAGCTCGGCGTACGTCCAGGTCCGGTCGGCGTAGCGGAGGGCGATCCGGTCGGGGACGCGCTGGGCGGTCGTGCGCAGGACACCGTCGACGGCGCTGCTCAGGAGTCGGTCCATGCGGTGATCCTCGGCGCGCATCGGGTGGCGGGTCAAGTACCGTGCGGCGCGCCGCACATGCCCGGACCTCGGATACCGAACGGGATGTTGACAAGGGGGCGCGCAGCTGGGTGCATGGTCCAACCCGCAGTGCACACCCGTCCGTTGGGAGGAACCTTGCACCTCCGTACCCGTCTGAAACGCCTGGCGCTCGCCGGAGCCGCCCTCGCCGCCGTCACCGCCACCCTGCCGGGCGCGGCGGCCGCCGACTCCGGGGACCGGGGCCACCACCCGTCCGACCGGGGCCTTTCGGCCGTCATCCGGTACACCGAGTACGGCATCCCGCACATCGTGGCCGCGGACTATGCCGGCCTCGGCTTCGGGACGGGCTGGGCCCAGGCCGCCGACCAGGTCTGCACGCTCGCGGACGGCTTCCTGACGGTGAACGGGGAGCGCTCCCGGTACTTCGGCCCCGACGCGGCCACGGACGGCTCGCTCTCCTCCGCCGCCACGAACCTCTCCAGCGACCTGTACTTCCGCGGGGTGAAGGACGCCGGCACCGTCGAGGCGCTGCTCGCGACCCCCGCGCCGGCCGGCCCCAGCCGCGACCTGAAGGAACTCATGCGCGGCTGGGCGGCCGGCTACAACGCCTGGCTGCGGAAGAACCGCGTCACGGACCCCGCCTGCGCGAACGCCGACTGGGTCCGTCCGGTGACCGCCCTCGACGTGGCCCGGCGCGGCTTCGCGGTCTCGGTCCTGGGCGGCCAGGGCCGTGCCGTCGACGGCATCACCGCCGCCCGGCCGCCGGCGGCTCCCGCCGCCCCGGCGACCCGGGCCTCCGGGCAGGACCCCGATCCCGCCCGGGCCGCCGAGGCCGCCCGGGAGCTGTTCGCCGCCGAGAACGCCACCATGGGCTCCAACGCCGTCGCCTTCTCGGGCGCCACCACGGCGAACGGGCGCGGGCTGCTCCTGGGCAACCCCCACTACCCCTGGCAGGGCGGCCGGCGCTTCTGGCAGTCGCAGCAGACCATCCCCGGCGAGCTGAACGTCTCGGGTGCCTCGCTCCTCGGCACGACCGTCGTCAACATCGGCTTCAACGACAAGGTGGCGTGGAGCCACACCGTCGCCACCGGCGTGCCGCTCAACCTGCACCAGCTGACGCTCGCCCCGGGCGACCCGACCTCGTACCTGGTGGACGGCCGGCCGGAGCGGATGACCCCGCGTCAGGTGACCGTCCGCGTCAAGGACGCGGCCCCCGTCACCCGTACCCAGTGGTGGACCCGGTACGGCCCGGTCGTCGGCGGCCTCGGCCCGCAGCTCCCGCTGCCGTGGACGACGACCACGGCGTACGCGCTCCACGACCCCAACGCGAGCAACCTGCGCGGCTCCGACACCGCGCTCGGCTTCGGCAAGGCGCGCTCCACCCGGGACATCGCCGAGACCCTGCGGCGTACCCAGGGGCTGCCCTGGGTCAACACGATCGCGGCCGACTCGGCGGGGCACTCGCTCTTCACCCAGTCGCAGGTGCTCCCCCGGATCACCGACGACCTCGCCGCGCGCTGCTCCACCCCGCTCGGCCGGGCCACCTATCCCTCGTCGGGTGTCGCGGTGCTCGACGGCTCGCGGTCGGACTGCGCGCTCGGCTCCGACCCGGACGCGCTGCAGCCGGGCGTCTTCGGACCGGCGAGGATGCCGGTGCTGCGGGACACCCCGTACGTGGCGAACTCCAACGACAGCGCCTGGCTGACCAACGCCGACCGGCCGCTGACCGGTTATGAGCGGGTCTTCGGCACGATCGCGACGCAGCGCTCGCTGCGCACCCGGGGCGGTGTCGAGGACGTGGCGGCGATGGCGGCGCGCGGGGGCCTGACGGTCGCCGACCTCCAGCGCCAGCAGTTCGCCAACCGGGCTCCGGCCGGTGACCTGGCGGCGGCCGATGTGGCACGGGCGTGCGCGACGGCGCTGCCGGACGACCCCGAGGCCTGTCGGGTGATCGGCGCCTGGGACCGGACGGTGGACACGGACAGCCGGGGCGCGCTGCTCTTCGACCGCTTCTGGCGGAAGTTCACGTCCACCGTGCCGTCGGCGCAGCAGTGGACGGTGCCGTTCTCGCCGGCGGACCCGGTCCGTACCCCGAACACCGTGAACACGGCCGCGCCGGGGTTCGCGAAGGCGCTGGCGGACGCGGTGGCGGAGTTGCGGGGCGCGGGGATCGCGCTGGACGCCCCGCTCGGCGACCACCAGTTCGTCGTACGGAACGGGGTCCGGATCCCGGTGAGCGGCGGCACCGAGTCGCTGGGCGTCTGGAACAAGGCGGAGCCCGTGTGGAACCCGGCGGGCGGCGGCTACACCGAGGTCGCGCACGGCACCAGCCATGTGCAGGCGGTCGGCTGGGACGGCAGCCGCTGCCCGGTGGCCCGCACGCTGCTGTCGTACTCCCAGTCGTCGAACCCCTCGTCGCCGCACTCCAGCGACCAGACCCGGCTGTACGCGGGCGAGCGCTGGGTGACCTCCCGGTTCTGCGAGAAGGACATCCTGCGCTCGCCGGCGCTGCGGGTGGTGGTCGCCAGGGGCTGAACGGTTCTGCTCGGCCCCTGGCGAGACCGGGCTTAGGGCTCGTCAGGGGCTGAACGACAGGAACACGAAGGCGGCGAACATCGCGAGGTGGACGCCGCCCTGGAGGAGGGTGGCCCGTCCGGGCACCACGGTCAGGGCGCTCACCACGCCGGTGAGGACGAGCAGCACCATGTGCAGCGGGCCGAGGCCGAGCACCAGGGGCCCGGACAGCCAGATCGAGGCGAGCGCGATCGCCGGGATCGTCAGGCCGATGCTGGCGATCGCGGAGCCGTAGGCGAGGTTGAGGCTGGTCTGCACGCGGTCGCGGCGGGCCGCGCGGACGGCGGCGAGGGTCTCGGGCAGCAGCACCATCAGGGCGATGACGACACCGACGACCGCCTTGGGCAGGCCGGCCGACTGGACGCCGTCCTCGATGGTGGGCGAGATCAGCTTGGCGTTGCCGACGACCGCGACGAGGGCGACCACGAGGAGGCCGAGGCTGGTCCAGGCGTCGCGCCGGGTCGGCGGGTCCGCGTGGTCGTCCGCCGAGTCCTGGCCGGGGCGCGGCACGGGGAGGAAGTAGTCCCGGTGCCGTACGGTCTGGACGCCGACGAACACCGCGTACAGACAGAGGGAGGCGACGGCGGCGAAGGCGAGCTGGGCGGAGGAGAACTCGGGGCCCGGGTGGCTGGTGGTGAAGGTCGGCAGGACCAGCGTCATCGTGGCCAGGGTGCAGACCGTCGCGAGTGCGCCGCCGGAGCCCTCGGCGTTGAAGACCGCGACCCGGTTGCGGAGCGCGGCGACGGTGAGGGAGAGGCCGACGATGCCGTTGCACGTGATCATGACGGCGGCGAAGACGGTGTCGCGCGCGTAGGTGGAGGTTTTCTCGCCGCCTCCCGCCATCAGCGAGACGATGAGTCCGACCTCGATGACGGTGACCGCCACGGCGAGGACGAGCGAGCCGTAGGGCTCGCCCACCCGGTGGGCGATGACCTCTGCGTGGTGGACCGCGGCGAGGACGGCGGCGATCAGACAGAGCGCGATCAGGCCGACGGCGAAGCCGGGCAGGTCACGGCCCCAGGCCGCGACAAGCGCAAGCGCCGCCACCACCGGCCCCCAGGTGGTCCACTGCCGTGTCAATGACGCCGTGCTCGAACTCATGATCCGCATCCTGCCACAAAGGGGGCTTTCGCCCGGTTCGGTCAATCCAGGGGGTCGCTGAGGGCGTGCTCGTACGCGCCGAGGGTCTCCAGGAACATCCGCCGCTGCGCCGCGTCGAGCGGCGCGAGGGCCACGCGCCAGGCGCCGGCGCTGCGACCGAGCCAGCCGTCGATGGCGGCGCGGTGCGCCGCCCGACAGCTGAGCGGCGCGACGGATCGGCTCGACTACCGGTGGGTGCGGGCCTCCGCGGCGGACTTCAGGTCCTGGAGCCAGGTCTCCAGGCCCTGCCGGAGGAGCAGGCTCGCGGTGGGGACGTCCGCCTCGACCTGCGGGCCGGCATGGCTCTCCTCGGTGGCGACCCGGACGCCGCCCTCGACCTCGGTGAAGGTCCACACGTGGACGCCGTCGATGCGCAGCCCTTCGCCGATCGCCGGACCGGTCCAGCGGACGCACGCCTGGTTCTTGATCTGCCGGACGGTCGAGGTGATGTCCAGGCTCGTTGCGGGAGTCGAGGGGTGCGGCGGGATCGGCAGCGTCCACCGGAAGGCCGCGCCCGGACGGAGGGGGCCGTGGCCGAGCCGGTCCACGGACTCGACCGAGGGCTGCCAGGAGGGCCAGTTCTCCACGTCGGTCTGCAGCTTCCAGATCGTGCGCAGCGGGGCGTCGATCACGATCTCGGTCCGGTGCCGGACCGGTGCGTCGGGGTCCACGCCCTGTCCGCGGCAGGTGAGGGGCGCGATGGCGCGTAAGCCGGTGGAGGGCGCCGGGGACGGTGCGGCGGGGGCCGCGGCGGCGCCGAGGAGGCCGAGGACGGCCGGGACGGCGAAAAGGGCGGCGCGAAGGCGGGAGTTGGGGGTGGTGCGCGGGGCGCGGGTGCCGGACATGGAGTTCTCCTGTGTTGGTAGGGCGTGAGCCCGCCCGCCCGGCGGGCGATAGAGGCTCACGCTTTCGTTACAACTTCTAACGCACCGCGCGCTGACGGGTCAACAGGGGCGTGATAACTTCTCACCAACCCTTGAGGGTGTAGCCGATGGGACGGGGACGGTGGCGGAGACCATGACGGCGACGGGCACGAACACCCCACGGGAGCGCTACCGCGCCCAGATCCGGGCGGAGATCACCCGACACGCCTGGGAGCAGATCGCCACGGCGGGAGCCTCGGCGCTCTCCCTCAACGCGATCGCCAAACAGATGGGCATGAGCGGACCGGCGCTCTACCGCTACTTCGCCGGCCGCGACGAGCTGATCACCGCACTCGTCCGGGAGGCGTACCGAAGCCTCGCCGACACCCTCCGCGAGGCCGCGGCCGCCGGCGCCGACCTGTCCGCGCTCGCCCACGCCCTGCGCGACTGGGCCCTGACCGACCCTCAGCGGTACTTCCTCGTCTACGGCACGCCCGTCCCCGGCTACCACGCGCCCGAGGACACCACCGCCATCTCCTCCGAGATCATGACGACGCTGCTCGACGCCTGCGCGGCGCTCCCCGGGGCGGCCTTTGCGAGCGCCTTCGGCGACCATCTGGCGGACCACCGGGACTGGGCCGCAGGGCACCCCGCCCCGCCCGGCACCCTCCACCGGTTCCTGGTCTTCTGGACCCGCCTGCACGGCGTCCTGTCGCTGGAACTCGCCGGCCACTTCAGCGGCATGGACCTCGACCCGGCCCTGCTCTTCAGGGCCGAGGTGGACGAGCTGACGGCGCCCCGCCCCTGAGGCCGGGCGGGGCGGCTACGGCGTGCGGAAGCCCCGGAAGGTCACGGGCCTGCGCGTCACGAAGCCGAGCTTCTCGTACAGGGCGATCGCGCCGGTGTTCGCCTCGGCGACGTGCAGAAAGGGCCCTTCGCCGCGCGCCTCGATGCGCGCCGCGAGCGCGCCGACCAGCCGGGCGGCGTGACCCTGCCCGCGAGCCTCGGGCGCGGTGCAGACCGCGCTGATCTCGGTCCACCCCGGAGGCCGCAGCCGCTCGCCCGCCATGGCCACGAGCGTGCCCTTCTCCCGGATGCCGAGATAGGTGCCGAGCTCGGGGGTGCGGGACCAGAACGGTCCGGGCCGGGTGCGTTCGACGAGGTCCAGCATCTCGGGCACGCTGTCCGCGCCGAGTTCGACCACGCCGTCGTCCGGCCCCTCGCCCGGGCGCCCGGTGGCGGCACCGCCGCCGGGCCGGATCATCTGGCGGCCCTCCAGGACGAAGACGGGCTCCCAGTCCGAGGGCGGGAGCACCGGGCAGCTGAACAGGTCGGCGAACTCGCCCCGGCCGAGCAGCTCGACGAGGTCGGCCCACCGCGCCGGACCGGGCTCGGGGGCCACGGCGGCGAAGGTCGAGACGTCGGGCAGGTAGGTGGCGGCGCCGCCGACACGACGGGCGAGACGCGCGTGCCGCCCCCGCAGGGACTCGCCCACCGGGTCGTCCAGTACGAAGGGATCGCGGCCCGCCGTCGTGTCGTGCCTCTCCTGCTCCATGCGCCGCAGTCTAAGGGGGCGTCATACGCGCCGGCGGGGCGGTCGGGGTTCGGCCAGCCGACGGGTTCGCGCGCCGTCGGCCGTGTCCCCGTACGAGGAGCGGCGCCGCGTACGACAGCCTGGCACGTGCCTCTCGACGAAAGCGGGGAAGGAGCCACGTCATGAGTACTCATGAGGACGAGGTGATCGGCACCGTCACCACCAGGATCCCGGCGCGGCTCGACCGCCTGCCCTGGTCACGGTGGCACTGGATGATCGTGATCGGGCTGGGGACCGTGTGGATCCTCGACGGCCTCGAAGTGACCATCGTCGGCAGCATGGCCGGCCGGCTCTCCGAGGACGGCAGCGGACTGCCCATCACCGACGCACAGGTCACCGGCACGGCAGCGGCGCTGTACGTGGCGGGCGCCTGCTCGGGAGCCCTGTTCTTCGGGTGGCTCACCGACCGGTACGGGCGCAAGAAGCTGTTCCTGATCACCCTCGCGGTCTATCTGGCGGCGACGGCGATGACCGCGCTGTCGTTCTCCGTGTGGTGGTTCTTCCTCTTCCGCTTCCTCACCGGCTTCGGCATCGGCGGCGAGTACGCGGCCATCAACTCCGCCATCGACGAACTCATCCCGAGCAAGTACCGGGGCCGGGTCGACCTCATCATCAACGGCAGCTACTGGCTCGGCGCCGTGGGCGGCGCCCTGCTGTCCGTCGTGGCGCTCGACACCGACATCTTCGCCATCGACGTCGGCTGGCGGTTCACCTTCGGGCTCGGTGTCGTGCTCGGCCTGGTGATCCTGCTCGTGCGGCGCCACGTGCCCGAGAGCCCCCGGTGGATGCTCATCCACGGCCGCTCGGAGGGGGCCGAGGAACTCGTGGACGCGGTGGAGCACCGGGTGGAGGAGGAGAAGCACGTCCGACTCCCGGAACCGGGCCGGTCGATCACCATCGAGCAGCGCCGCTCCATCGGCTTCGTCGAGATCGCCCGGACGCTCTTCCACGCGTACCCGAAACGGGCGGTGCTCGGCTTCTCGCTCTTCATCGGGCAGGCGTTCCTCTACAACGCCATCACCTTCGGCTTCGGCTCCATCCTGGTGAAGTTCTTCGACGTGCCCACCGGCAACACCGGTTACTACTTCGCCGTCATCGCCTTCGGCAACTTCCTCGGTCCGCTGCTGCTCGGCCGCCTCTTCGACACGGTCGGCCGGCGCCCCATGATCGCGGGGACGTACATCCTCTCGGGACTGCTGCTCTTCGGCACGGCCTGGCTCTTCGACCGCGGCAGCCTGAACGCCACGACCATGACCGCCTGCTGGTGCGTGGTCCTGTTCTTCGCGTCGGCGGGCGCCAGTTCGGCCTATCTTACCGTCAGCGAGATCTTCCCCATGGAGACCCGGGCGATGGCGATCGCCTTCTTCTACGCCATCGGTACGGCGGCCGGCGGCATCTCCGGGCCGCTGCTCTTCGCCGAACTGACGGAGAGCGGGGTCGTCGGGGACGCCGTGATCGCCTTCTGCGTCGGTGCCGCCCTGATGGTCCTCGCGGGCCTGGTGGCCCTCTTCTTCGCCGTCGCGGCGGAGGGCCGCTCGCTCGAGGACATCGCGACGCCGCTCTCGGCGAAGCCGGCGGCCGGGGACGCCCCGCCACCCGCGGAGGCCGCCCGCTGATGGGTCGCGGGCCGGGGCTCCCTAGGGTGGGCGCATGTCTGCCACGTTGAGTTCCAGGAAAGCCGCCGCCGCTCTGCGCACCGCGGCCCGTGTGTCCGCCGAGGCGTTGCTGGTCGCGCTGATGGCCGGGGTGGCCCTGTGGATAGTGGGCCGCATGTGGTCGGTGGTGTGGCCGCTCGTCGTCGCGCTGTTCCTCACCACGCTCACCTGGCCGCTGACCCGCTTCCTGCGGCGGCACGGCTGGCCTCCCGCCGTGGCCGCGGGAGCGGTCACGGTCTCCTTCGTGCTGCTCGTCGCCGGGATCGTCGCGCTCATCGCGGTCCCGGTCGCGTCCCAGTCCGGGGAGCTCTCCCGGGGCGTGGTCGAGGGCATCCAGCGGCTGCGCGAGTGGGCGGCCGGACCGCCGCTGAACATCGGCGAGGACGAGATCTCCGGCGCCCTCGACACGGCGATGGCCCGCGTCCAGGACAGTGTCGGCAGCATGGTCACCGCGGTCGCGACCGGCGTGGGCACGGTGTTCAGCGGTCTGGTCACCGCGTTCCTCGCCCTCTTCCTGATGTTCTTCTTCCTCAAGGACGGGCCCAGGTTCGTGCCGTGGCTCACCCGCCAGCTCCCCGGCCGGCTCGCCGTCGACGTCCCGGTGGTGGTGGAGCGGAGCTGGTACACCCTGGGCGCTTTCGTCCGCAGCCAGGCCTTCGTCGGCATCCTCGACGCCGTGCTCATCGGTCTGGGGCTGTGGATCCTCGACGTCCCGCTGGTGCTGCCCCTCGCGGTGCTGACCTTCGTGTCGGCGTTCGTGCCGATCGTCGGCGCCCTGTTCGCCGGCCTGGTCGCCGTACTCATCGCGCTGGTGTCGAACGGAGTGACCGACGCGCTGATCGTCCTGGCGGTCATCGTCGTGGTGCAGCAGCTGGAGGGAAACGTGTTCCAGCCCATGATCCAGAGTCGTGGGCTCGGTCTGCACGCGGCCGTCGTCCTGCTGGCGGTGACGCTCGGGGGCAGCCTCGCCGGGATCGTGGGCAGTCTGCTCGCCGTCCCGGTGGCCGCGCTCGTCGCGGTCGTCTGGAACTACCTGCGGGAGCAGCTCGGCGAGGACAGCCCGGAACCGGAATCCGACGAGGCGCCCGCCCCCGTCCCCGTCACCTCGTGAGGTGACGCGACCGGGCGGCGGGCGCCTCGTCGCGGCGGTCAGCCGGGGGTGGGGGCGGTCTTGTCCGTCGTGGCGCCGGCGCCGTCGCCGTCGTTCTCGGTCTCCGGCTCGGCGGGCTGCTGCGGGACGGGCGGGGTGCGGACCAGCAGCGCCACCACTACGGCCAGCAGACCGATGACCGCGCCGACGCCGAACCCCCAGCGGATGCCGGTGGCCAGGGCGCCGGTGGGGTCGGCGCCTTCGGCCGCCGCCGTGGCGGCGTGCCCCGACATGACGCTGATGACCAGGGCGGTGCCGGCGGCGGCCGCGACCTGCTGGAGCGAGCCCAGGATGGCGGAGCCGTGGGGGTAGAGGTGCGGCGGCAGGACGGCCAGGCCGGAGGTGAAGACGGGGGTGAAGACGAACGCCATGCCGGCGCTCAGGACCACGTGCAGGGCCAGCACCAGCCACGGCGAGGTCCCCGCGTCCGTGAGGGCGAACAGCGCGAGGCAGAGCGCCGTGAGCGCGGCTCCGGGTATGACCAGGCGGGGCGCGCCGAGTCGGTCGTACAACTTGCCGACCTGCGGCCCGAGCAGGCCCATGGTCAGTCCGCCGGGGATGAGGAGCAGCCCGGTCTGCAGTGACGACAGGCCGCGCACCTCCTGGAGGTAGATCGGCAGCAGGATGAACGCGCCCATGAGGGCCATGAAGGACAGACACATCAGGCCGAGCGCCACGGAGAAGTGACGGAAGGTCAGGGCCCGCAGGTCGAGCAGCGGTGTGGACGAGCGCTGCAGCGCCAGCTGTCGCCAGACGAACAGGCCCACGAGCACGGCGCCGGCGGCGGTGGTGGCCTCCGGCGGCAGCGGGGCCGCCGCCGCGCCTTCGGCGCCGAGTCCGCTCAGCCCGTACACGAGGGCGCCGAAGCCCGCCGCCGCGAGGGGGACGGACGGCCAGTCGATCGGTCCGGCCTGCGGCTCGCCGATGTTGGTCAGCTTGCTCCGGCCGAAGACGGCCATGGCCGCGGCGATGGGCAGCACGGCCAGGAACAGCAGGCGCCACGATCCGGCCTGCAGGAGCACACCGGAGACGGCGGGGCCGAGGGCGGGCGCGACGGAGATGACGAGGGTGATGTTGCCCATGACGCGGCCGCGGTCGTGCGGGGGCACGAGGGTCATCAGCGTGGTCATGAGCAGCGGCATCATGACGGCCGTGCCGCCGGCCTGGATGACGCGGGCGGCCAGCAGGACGGGGAAGACGGGCGCGGCGGCCGCCAGGGCGGTGCCGACGAGGAAGAGCGTCATGGCCAGGCCGAAGGCGGTCCGTGTGGTGACGCGCTGGAGGAACCATCCCGTCACCGGGATGACGACGGCCATGGTGAGCATGAAGGCGGTGGAGAGCCATCCGGCGGCCGCCGCGGTGACCTCGAACTCGCGCATGAGGCGCGGGATCGCGTTGACCATGATCGTCTCGTTGAGGAGGACGACGAACGTGGACAGCACGAGGATCCGCAGCACGGCGGTGACGTGGGCGGGCGAGGGGGTCGGTGGGGATTGCGGTGCGAGCATGGCGCCTTCCGTGGTCTGGGTGTCCTCCGCATGGGCAGGTCACACTCACAGACCGTGGCGCCTGGAAGAACTCATCGGTGTCGGCCCGATCCTGTCCGAGCCGGCGCCCGAGCTCAAACGAATTTGTGAGACGCCCCAACCGGCGCCGCTAGAGCGGTCGTTCGCGGCCTTCCCAGTACGGGTCGCGGAGGCGGCGCTTGTAGAGCTTGCCGTTGGGGTCGCGGGGCATGGCCGGGACGAAGTCGACGGACTTCGGGCGTTTGAACCCGGCGAGGCGGTCGGCGCAGTGGGCCAGGATCTCGTCGGCGAGCGCCGGGCCCGGCTCGTGGCCCTCGGCCGCCTCGACGACCGCCTTGACCTCCTCGCCCCAGTCGGCGTGCGGGATGCCGAAGGCGGCGGCGTCCGCGACGGCGGGGTGGGCGAGCAGGGCGGCCTCGATCTCGGCGGGATAGATGTTGACCCCGCCGGAAATGATCATGTCGATCTTGCGGTCCCGGAGGAAGAGGTAGCCGTCCTCGTCGAGGACGCCGAGGTCGCCGACGGTGAAGAAGTCGCCGATGCGGTTCTTCGCCGTCTTCGCCTCGTCCTTGTGGTACTGGAAGCCGCCGGTGTTCATCTTCAGGTAGACGGTGCCGAGTTCGCCCGGCGGCAGCCGCACCCCGTCGTCGTCGAAGACGGCGAGCTCGCTGATGGGCCAGGCCCGGCCGACCGTGCCGGGCTTCTTCAGCCACTCCTCCGCGGTGGCGAAGGCGCCGCCGCCCTCGCTTGCCGCGTAGTACTCCTCGACGCAGCGGCCCCACCAGTCGATCATCGCCCGCTTGACGTGCTCGGGGCAGGGCGCGGCGCCGTGGATGGCGTGCCGCATGGAGGAGACGTCGTACCGCGCGCGTACCTCCTCGGGGAGGGAGAGCAGGCGGTGGAACTGGGTGGGGACCATATGGGTGTGGGTGCAGGCGTACCGGTCGATCAGCCGGAGCATCTCCTCCGGCGCCCAGCGGTCCATCAGGACCAGCGGGTGTCCGATGTGCAGGGCCGCGGCGGCGAACTGGAGCACGGCCGTGTGGTAGAGCGGCGAGCAGACGAGGTGGACGTTCCCGTCGGCCGGCCGGATGCCGAAGATGCCGAGGAAGCCGCCGAGATGGGTCTCCTCGGGGAGCTTCCCGGGGAGCGGGCGCCGGATGCCCCGGGGCCGTCCGGTCGTACCGGAGGTGTAGTTCATGACCCAGCCGAGGGTGCGCTCGGCGGGCGCGCCGGCGTCCTGGCCTTCGAGCAGCTCGGCGTACGGGCGGAAGCCGGGGACGGTCCCGACGGCGTACCGGTGGGTGGCGGCGAGTCCGGCCTCGTCGGCGGCGAGCGTCACCGCCTCGGCGAACCGCTCGTGGGCGATGAGCACCTTGGCGCCGGAGTCGGCGACGATCCACGCGATCTCGGGGCCGACGAAGTGGTGGTTGACCGGGACGAGGTAGAACCCGGCCTGGGTGGCGGCGAGATGGGCGGTGAAGAACTCGGGGCCGTTGGGGAGGACGACGGCGAAGGCGTCGCCGCGTTCGAGTCCGGCGGCGCGCAGTCCGTGGACGAGCCGGTTGGCGTCGGCGTGCAGCCGGCCGGCGGTCCACTCCTCGCCGTCGGGCGCGACCAGGACCGTACGGCCCGGGTCGACGGTCGCCTGGGCCCAGAATCCGGGGGCTGCCTGGGTCATCCCTCGCTCCTTCCGGCGATGCGGTTGATGCGGTCGACGGCCTTCTCGAAGCCGCGGGTGAGCTCGTCGACGACCTGCTGGACGCTGCGCTCGGAGTTCATCCGGCCGACGATCTGCCCGACGGGGGTGCCGAGGAGCGGTTCGACCTCGTGCCGCTGGATGCGGGAGACGGCCTCGGCGACGAGGAGTCCCTGCAGCGGCATGGGGAGCGGGCCGGGGCCCGCCGGGTCGTCCCAGGCGTCGGTCCACTCGGTGCGGAGCTGGCGGGCGGGTTTGCCGGTCAGGGCGCGGGAACGGACGGTGTCGCCGGAGCCGGCGGCGAGGAGTTTGGCGGTGAGGGCGCGGGAGTGCAGCTCGGCCTCGATGGTGGTGAGCCAGAGGGAGCCGAGCCAGACGCCCTGGGCGCCGAGGGCGAGTCCGGCGGCGATCTGCTCGCCGCTGCCGATGCCGCCCGCGGCGAGCACGGGCAGCGGGGAGACGGCGTCGACCACCTCGGGGGTGAGGACCATGGAGGCGATCTCGCCGGTGTGACCGCCGGCCTCGTAGCCCTGGGCGACGACGATGTCGATGCCCGCGTCGGCGTGGTGGCGGGCGTGGCGGGCGCTGCCGGCGAGAGCGGCGACGAGTACGCCGTGGTCGTGGGCGCGGGCGACGACGTCGGCGGGCGGTGAGCCGAGGGCGTTGGCGAGGAGTTTGATGGGGTAGTCGAAGGCCACGTCGAGCTGGTTGCGGGCGACCTGCTCCATCCAGCCGGTGATCCGCCAGCCGGAGGCCTCTCCGTCGGGGAGTTCGGGCACGCCGTGCTTGGCGAGCGTGGCGCGGACGAACGCCCGGTGCTCCTCCGGGATCATGGCCTCGACCTCGGCCTCGGTGAGGCCTTCCACCTTCTTGGCGGGCATCACGACGTCGAGGCCGTAGGGCAGGCCGTCGGTGTGTTCCTGCATCCAGTCGAGGTCGCGGGCGAGGTCGTCGGGGGCGGTGTAGCGGACCGCGCCGAGGACGCCGAACCCGCCCGCTCTGGTGAGTGCGGCGGCCACCGCGGGGAAGGGCGTGAAGCCGAAGATGGCGTGCTCGATCCCCAGGGTGCGACTCAGCTCCGTCTTCATGGGCGGCAGGATGCCGCAGCGGCGCGCCGGAGGGAAGAGGTTTTTGATGCATCGTCAGATTCTTTGTCGGGGCGGCCTGGCGGCCTGTCGGCGTTTCGCCGCCGCCCCCGGTGGGAGAGGGTGGGCATGGCGAGCGACACGACGAGAGGTCAGGGCGGACCGAGCCGCCGCGCGTTCGGCGGCGGGCTGCTGGCCCTGGGAGGTGCGGTGGTGATCGGTACGGTGCCGGGGGCGGCGGCCGCCTCGGAGCCGGGACCGGGGGCGGGCCTCCCGGGCGGCCCCACGGGCGGCTCCGGGTACGGGAGTGGCCCCTGGTCGGACGGCGGCCCCGGGGGCGGGGCAGCCCGGCGGACCACGCTGCGGCGCGGCTCGGCGGAGCGGGCCGGACTGCTCGCCCCCCACCTGGACCGGCTCGTCACGCGAGCCGAGAGCTTCCTCGCCCCCTCCCCCGACCACCCCTGGTACGCGGGTGCCGTGCTGCTCGCCGGGCGCGGCGGTACGGTCGCGCTGCACCGGGCGATCGGCTCGGCCGTGCGGTACGCGGCGTACGACGAGAAGACCGACACGGGGGTCGAGCTGCCGCCGAAGCGGCGGCTCCCGATGACCGAGGACACCGTCTTCGACCTCGCGTCGGTCTCCAAGCTGTTCACCTCGATCCTTGCGGTGCAGCAGATCGAGCGCGGGGCGCTGGAGCTGGAGGCGCGGGTCACCGCGTACCTGCCGGAGTTCGGGGGCGGCGGGAAGCAGGACGTCACGGTGCGTCAGCTGCTGACCCACACCTCGGGGTTCCGGGCCTGGATCCCGCTGTACAAGGAGCCGACGCGGGAGGGGAGGCTGCGGCTGCTGTGGAACGAGGTCCTGGCGAACCCGCCGGGTTCGGCGTACCTCTACTCGGACCTCAATCTGATCACGCTTCAGCTGATCCTTGAGGAGATCACCGGTCTCGGTCTGGATGTCCTGCTCCACGACGAGATCACTGCTCCGCTCGGGATGCACCGCACTCGATTCAATCCCCCGCTCTCCTGGCGGCCCGGGATCGCCGCCACCGAGGACGCCCGGCCACCCTGGTCCGGCCTCGACCGGGGCATGGTGTGGGGCGAGGTCCACGACGAGAACGCCCACGCAATGGGCGGCGTCGCCGGCCACGCCGGAATCTTCTCCCGCGCCTGGGACCTCGCGGTCCTCGCCCGCACCCTGCTCAACGGCGGCGCCTACGGCCGGGCCCGCATCCTCTCCCCCGCCTCGGTGGAGCTGATGTTCACCGACTTCAACACCGCCTTCCCCGGAAACGCGCACGGCCTCGGCTTCGAGCTCCACCAGCACTGGTACATGGGCGCGATGGCCACGCCCCGGACGGCCGGGCACACCGGCTTCACCGGCACCAGCCTCGTCCTGGACCCGACGACCGACTCCTTCCTCATCGTGCTCGGCAACTCCGTGCACCCGGTGCGCTCCTGGCGCTCCGGGTCGGCCCCCCGCGTCGCCACCGCCGACGACCTTGCCAGGGCCGTCCCCGTACGGCCGGCCCGGGGCCGTACGGCCTGGTTCTCCGGCATGACGAGCGGCACCACCGGCACGCTCACGCTGCCGTCGGTGCCCGGGGCCGCGCGGCTCGCCTGCGCCCTGTGGTGGGACACCGAGCCGGGCGCCGACTCCGCCGTGCTGGAGTCCTCCGCCGACGGCGGCACGACCTGGCAGCCGGTGCCCTTCACCACCGACGGGCACACCGAACACCCGACGGGCGCGGCCGGCGGCTGGTCCGGCCGCGTCTGGCACACCGTGTCCGCCGCGCTGCCCGGCCCGGTCGCGCGGCTGCGCTGGCGGTACACGACGGACCGGCGCTACGTGGGGCGGGGCGTCTACGTGGACGGCCTCCGGCTGTTCGACGGAACGGGGCGGCCGGTGTTCGACGAGGCCCGGCCGGCGGACGGGTCCCGGATCGAGGCCAACGGCTGGACCCGGTCGGCCGATTGACCCCGCCCGCACAGCTGGTTGAACTACGTACAAGTGATCTTGTGAGGTAACGTCCCGGCGGGAAGATCTCACCGGGGGGATGGGACGAGCGCGTGGGCGAGCGTCTGTCGCGTCGCCCGTTCGCGGTGCCCTTCCGGCCCGCGGGGGCCGCCGCGACCGGCCCGCCGACGAGCGGCACGACCGCTTCGAGGCCCAGCCGCGCCACCGTCCTTCGCCCTTCCTCACGAGGTGTTCCTTCGATGACGTCCCTGTCCGAGCGCCGTCCACCGGACGCGCGCCGCTTCGCACGGTCCGCGTGGCTGTGCGCGCTCGCCCTCACCCTCCTGGCCGCGGTCGCGTTCGCGGTGTCGCCGCCGTCGCCCGCGACCGCGGCGACGGCGGGCACCACCACCCCGCCGCTCGCCACCCAGGTCTCCAACACGCCGTTCAAGGCGCGCGAGAACTACTACTGCACGCGCATACCCGCCCTCGTCACCAGCACGAAGGGCGTGCTCCTCGCCTTCGCCGAGGGCCGCAACCGGCTGACGACGACCGGCTGCCACGACGTCGGCGACAACGACCTCGTGCTCAAGAGGTCCCTCGACGGCGGTGCGACCTGGCAGGCCCTCCAGGTCGTCGTCGGCGCGGGCGACGAGCTCGCCCACGGCAACCCCGCTCCGGTCGTCGACGCCGTCTCCGGCCGGATCACCCTGCTGTACTCCAGCAGCGAGTGGAACCACGACGGCGCCAAGCCCTCCCGCGCGGGCTACGCACGCACGGTGCACGCGATCCACAGCACGGACGACGGGGCGACCTGGTCCGCGAGCGTGCCGCAGCCGCAGCTCAAGGCCGCCGGCTGGGGCTGGGTCTCCACCGGCCCAGGCCACGGCATCCAGCTCGGCCGGGGACCGCACCACGGCCGGCTGATCGTCCCCGGCGACCACACGGCCGGCGGTGACACGACCGCCGGCGGTCAGCTGTACATCAGCGACAACGGCGGCCTCACCTGGGCGATCGGCGCCCGGTCCGAGTCGGCCAAGTCCGGTGCTTACCCAGGCGAGTTGACCGTCGCCCAGACCGTCGACGGCGGCGTCTACGTCAACGCCCGCAACTCCGAGCCCACGCGCTGCCTCACCAACGAGCACCGGCTGGAGACCGTCAGCCCGGACGGCGGCGACTCCTTCGCGGCCCCCTTCACCCCGGTGGCCAACCTGGACACCTCCCCGGTGTTCGGCTCGCTGCTGCGGCTCCACGCCCAGGACCAGGACGCGAAGCCCAACAGGCTGCTGTACTCGGGTGCCTCCCGGCTCGGCCCCAGCCCGCTGGAGGACCGGCGCGAACTGGCCATCCGCTCCTCGTACGACGAAGGGAAGACCTGGCGGACCGTCGGCACCCTCGTCTCCGCCGCCCGCACCGGCTACTCCGATCTGACGCTGCTGCCGAGCGGCTCGATCGGCATTCTGTACGAGACGGCCGGCAACATCCCGCACGGCAACGTGGCGTTCGGCGCCTTCACCGAGCAGGCCATGCAGGACTCGGAGACCGAGCTGCGCCGCCCGCGCACCGGCGACACCCACGTCCGCGCCGCCGGCGAGGCCGGCAACCACGCCATCGTCCACGGCGGCGCGCGGCTGGGAACGCGTCACGACGGGGTCGCCATGGAGTTCGACGGCCAGGACGACTACCTGCGCCTCGTCTGCTCGCCGTCGCTGCGGGTCGACGACAAGGACTTCACCGTCACGGCCTGGTTCAGGCACTCCGCCGCGACCGGCACACTGCCGATCATCTGGGCGTACGGCATGCCCGGCACCGACCCGTTGAAGAAGGGACGTCACTTCTCGGTCCGGGCCGAACCGGGCGGCAATCTCCTGCGGGCCACGGTCGGCACGGACATCGGCTCCACCGAGGTGACGCTCCCGTCCTCGTACAACGACGGCACGTGGCACCACGTGGTCTTCACCCGGCAGGGCCTCACCATCGGCCTCGCCGTGGACGGGCAGCCGGCGGCCACCGCGACCATGCCGGCGGGGAACTCCGCCGCGGACCGGAACGTCACTCCGGCCGCCGAGTTCAACATCCACATCGGCGCCCGTCCCGACTTCCCCAACCAGCCGGCCGGGGTGGCCCAGCTCTTCCACGGCACCCTGGACGACGTGCGGCTCTTCAGGACCGCCCTCACCGACGCCGAAGCGGCCAGGGTGAAGGCCGGCGCCCTCGACGTCGCGACCGACCGGGAGAAGCTCCGCCTCGGCTTCACCACCATCTGGTAACCGGTCCCACCCCCGGCCGGCGGGGTACCACCCGCCGGCCCGGGGCGCGGACCTGCTGGTAGCCGGCGTACGGGTCCGGGCGCTCAGGCCGTCTCGGCGTACAGCTCCTCGATCAGCCGGACGACGTGATCCGGCTCCCGAAGCGTCGGATAGTGGTCGGAGCCGGGCAGCCGGACGAGACGGCAGCCCGGAATGCGCTCGGCCATCTCCTCGTTGCAGCGCACGACCTCCGGCCGGTCCAGCTCGCCGAGCGCGAGCAGGGTCGGCGCGGAGATCTCCCCGAGCCGGTCGAAGGCGGGCGGGCCGGTGAGCTGGTGGCCGATGTTGCTGAACCAGGCGGGGAGCACGGCCCGGCAGAGCTCCGCCGCGACCGGGTCGGTCTCGGGAGTGCCGCCCCCCGCCTTCGCCCACGCGCGCAGCCCGAGCCTGACGATGCCGTCCAGGTCGCCGGCGGCGGCCAGCGGCTCAAGGCGCTCGAAGAACTCGCCCGTCACCAGGCCGTCGTACCCGGAGACCCCGGGCACGAGCAGGGCGAGGCCGGCCACCCGCTCGGGCGCCTCCAGGGCGTAGTCGAGCGAGGTGGCTCCGCCCATGCTGGAGCCCACCAGTACCGCCCGGTCGACGGCGAAGTGGTCGAGGAGCTCGGCCAGATCACGGACCGGGGAGTACGCGGCGGTGGGCGCGGGCGAGCGTCCGTACCCGCGCACGTCGTAGCGGATCACCCGGTGCCGCGCGGCGAGCGCCGGCAGGACCGGGTCCCACACCGCGGAGTCGCCGACCCCGGGATGGAGCAGGACCAGCGGCGGGCCGTCGCCTTCCGCTCCCGCGTCGTCCGCCCAGACTTCACCGTGAGTGACAGAGACCATGGTTTCCACGGTCCCCAGTCTGGTGGGGCCCCACAGGGCCCCGCCAGCAGGCGAACGGTGTTCGGCCGACAACGAGCCCTTCAGGCACCGGATCCGGACGCCGCACGCAGGGCGGTCAACACCGGGCTGATCAGGGGGTGGTCCTCCGCGCCCCGCCGGACGGCGGCGAACACCCTGCGGGTCGGGGCGACGCCCTCGATCGGCCGGACCTCCACGCCCGTGAGGTCCACGCCGCGCAGGGCCGAGCGCGGCACGAGCGCCACCCCGGCGGACGCGGCCGCGAGGGCGACGACGGCACGGAAGTCGTCGGAGGAGTGCTCTGGGTTGAGGGTGAATCCGGCGTACTCGCAGGCCAGGACGGTCACATCATGGCAGGGGTTGCCGACGGACTGGCCGATCCAGGCGTCCTTCGCGAGGTCGCCGAGCGCGACCCGTTCGCCGGCCGCCAGCGGATGGCCGGACGGCAGCACCGCGTCGAAGGGCTCCGCGTACAGCGGGACGCGGGTGAGCCGGGCGTCGTCCTCGCCCGGCGCGCCCCGGTACTCGACCGCGACGGCCACGTCGACCTGCCGGTCGAGGACCATGAGCAGGCTCTCGTCGCCCTCGGCGTCCCGGACTCTGACCCGGATGCCGGGGGCGGAGTCGGCCAGTGCCCTGATCGCCGGGGCCACCACGAGTCCGATGCCGGTGGCGAAGGCGGCGACCGTGACCGTACCGGCCTCGCCGGAGCTGTAGGCGGCGAGTTCGGACTCGGCTCGCTCCAACTGGGCGAGGACGGCGTTGGCGTGGCTGAGCAGGATCTCGCCGGCCGGGGTGAGGCGGGCGCCGCGGGCGCTGCGGTCCACCAGCCGGTGGCCGGTCTCCTGCTCCAGGGCGGCGAGCTGCTGGGAGACGGCGGACGGGGTGAGATAGAGCGCGGCGGCCGCCGCCGTGACCGTGCGGTGGTCGGCCACCGCACGGAGGATGTGCAACCGCCGCGCTTCGATCATGCCCCTAGTCTCGCAGGCCACGGGGCCTGCGCCCGCCTCAGCCCCGCAGGGCGGCGCGGGCGTCGACGAAGGCGTCGACGGCCCGGTTCACGTCCTCCGTGGAGTGGGCGGCGGAGAGCTGGACGCGGATGCGGGCCTGGCCCTGCGGCACGACCGGGTACGAGAAGCCGATCACGTACACGCCGCGCTCCAGGAGCAGCTCGGCCATCCGGCCGGCCTCGGAGGCGTCGCCGATCATGACGGGGGCGATGGCGTGGTCGCCGGGGAGGATGTCGAAGCCCTCCGCCGTCATCCGGGTGCGGAACAGCTCGGTGTTGGCGCGCAGCCGGTCGCGCAGGTCACCGGCGGACTCCAGCAGGTCGAGGACCTTGAGGGAGGCGGCGGCGATCACCGGGGCGAGGGTGTTCGAGAAGAGGTACGGGCGCGAGCGCTGGCGCAGCAGGGCGACGATCTCGGCGCGGGCCGCGACGTAGCCGCCGGAGGCGCCGCCGAGGGCCTTGCCGAGGGTGCCGGTGATGATGTCGACGCGGTCCATGACGCCGTGCAGCTCGGGGGTGCCGCGGCCGCCGGGGCCGACGAAGCCGACGGCGTGCGAGTCGTCGACCATGACCATGGCGTCGTAGCGCTCGGCCAGGTCGCAGATCTCTTCGAGCGGGGCGACGTAGCCGTCCATGGAGAAGACGCCGTCGGTCACGATGAGCTTGCGGCGGGCGCCGCCCTCGGTGGCCTCCTTGAGCTGCTGCTCCAGGTCGGCCATGTCGCGGTTGGCGTAGCGGAAGCGGCGGGCCTTGGAGAGGCGGATGCCGTCGATGATCGAGGCGTGGTTGAGGGCGTCGGAGATGACGGCGTCCTCGGGGCCGAGGATTGTCTCGAAGACGCCGCCGTTGGCGTCGAAGCAGGAGGAGTAGAGGATCGTGTCCTCCTGGCCGAGGAAGGAGGAGAGACGCGCCTCCAGCTCCTTGTGGACCTCCTGGGTGCCGCAGATGAAGCGGACGGACGCCATGCCGTAGCCCCAGCGGTCGAGCGCCTCGTGGGCGGCGGCGATCACCTCGGGGTGGTCGGCGAGGCCCAGGTAGTTGTTGGCGCAGAAGTTGAGCACCTCGCCGGGGCGGCCGCCGGAGGTGACGGCGACCGTGGCGGACTGGGGGGTGCCGATGACGCGCTCGGGCTTGTGGAGCCCGGCCTGCTGGATCTCGTCGAGGGTGGCACGGATGTCGTCGCGTACGGAATCGAACATGGGTCAGGCTCCCGCAGTCCAGTCGAGGATGATCTTGCCGCTCTTGCCGGAGGCCGCGTCGTCGAAGGCGGCCTCGAAGTCGGTGTACGCGTAGCGCCCGGTGATCACGGGGGCCAGGTCGAGACCGCCCTCCAGGAGCACCGACATCGCGTACCAGGTCTCGAACATCTCGCGGCCGTAGATGCCCTTGACCGTGATCATGGAGGTGACGATCTTCGCCCAGTCGACGGCGAAGTCCTCGCTGGGCAGGCCCAGCATGGCGATCTTGCCGCCGTGGGTCATGTTGGCGACCATGTCGCGCATCGCGCGCGGGTTGCCCGACATCTCCAGGCCGACGTCGAAGCCCTCCTTGAGACCGAGGGTGCGCTGGCCGTCGGCAATGGTCTGCTCGGCGACGTTGAGGGCGAGCGTGACTCCGGTCTTGCGGGCCAGGGCCAGGCGCTCCTCGCTGACGTCGGTGATCATGACGCTGCGGGCGCCGGCGTGCTTGGCGACGGCGGCGGCCATGATGCCGATCGGGCCCGCGCCGGTGACCAGGACGTCCTCGCCGACGAGCGGGAAGGACAGCGCGGTGTGTACGGCGTTGCCGAAGGGGTCGAAGATCGCGGCGACGTCGAGGTCGACGGGGACGCGGTGCACCCACACGTTCGAGGCGGGCAGCGCCACGTACTCGGCGAACGCGCCGTCACGGCCGACGCCGAGGCCGATGGTCGCGCGGCAGAGGTGGCGGCGGCCGGCCAGACAGTTGCGGCACTTGCCGCAGACCAGGTGGCCCTCGCCGCTGACCAGGTCACCGACGGTGATGTCGGCGACGTCACGGCCGACGGAGACGACCTCGCCGACGAACTCGTGGCCGACGGTCAGCGGCGTGGCGATCGTCCTCTGCGCCCAGCCGTCCCAGGAGCGGATGTGCAGGTCGGTGCCGCAGATCCCGGTCCGCTTCACCTTGATCAGCACGTCTCCGGGACCGGTCTCCGGCTCGGGCACGTCCGTGAGCCAGAGTCCCGGCTCCGCCTTCAGCTTGACCAACGCCTTCAATGCCACGGCTCCCGACGTGCGTGTCCTGTGATGTGCGGGGTGCGGGCACGAGTGCGCGCCCAAGATCCCTGGAAGAGAATCTTCCGTACGGAGCGCTCGGGGTCCATCGAGGATTTCTTAAGCGCGCTCGCAGATCAGCTTCACACCACAGGCGGGGACGCGGCGACGTCAACACGGCCGCTCGGGCGTCACCGCCCCAGCGCCGCCATCGCCGCGTTGTGGCCGGGGATGCCGCTGACCCCGCCGCCCCGGACCGCGCCCGCGCCGCACAGCAGCACGTTCGCGTGACCGGTCTCGACGCCCCACCGGCCCGTGCCCTCCGCCGCGTACGGGAAGGAGAGGTCCCGGTGGAAGATGTGGCCGCCGGGCAGCCGCAGCTCCCGTTCGAGGTCGAGCGGGGTCTTCGCCTCGATGCACGGGCGGCCGTCCGCGTCGACGGCGAGGCAGTCGGCGATCGGCTCGTCCAGATGGGCGTCGAGCTGGTCGAGGGTCGCCCTGAGCAGCGCGGCGCGGGTGCCGTCGTTGTCGGCGGCGAACAGCCGGGCGGGGGTGTGCAGCCCGAAGAGGGTGAGGGTGTGGTGGCCCGAGGCGGCGAGCTCGGCGCCGAGGATCGTCGGGTCGGTGAGCGAGTGGCAGTAGATCTCGGAGGGCGGGGCGGAGGGCAGCCGTCCGGCCGCCGCCTCGGCGTGGGCGGTGGCCAGCTGCCCGTACCCCTCGGCGATGTGGAAGGTCCCGGCGAAGGCCTCGTGCGGGTCGACGGAGCGGTCGCGCAGCTTGGGCAGCCGGGTGAGCAGCATGTTGACCTTGAGCTGTGCGCCCTCCGGGGCGGGCGGGGGCGGGTCGCCGAGGAGGGCGGCGAGGTCGCGGGGCGAGGCGTTGACGAGGACGTGGCCGGCCTCGACGGTGCCCTCGCCGTCGGCGGTGCGGTAGGTGATCGCGGCGCGCCGCCCATCGGTCTCGATCCGGGTGGCCTCGTGCCCCGTGCGGAGGTGCGCCCCGGCGGCGCGGGCCGCGTCGGCGAGGGCGTCGGTGAGGGCGCCCATGCCGCCGACGGGCACGTCCCAGTCGCCGGTGCCGCCGCCGATGACGTGGTAGAGGAAGCAGCGGTTCTGGAGGAGCCCCGGGTCGTGGGCGTCGGCGAACGTGCCGATGAGGGCGTCGGTGAGGACGACACCACGGACCAGGTCGTCGGCGAACTCCCGCTCGACGGTGACGCCCAGCGGCTCCTCGAAGAGCATCCGCCAGGTGTCGGTGTCGTCCACGCGGGCGCGGAGCGCGTCGCGGGTCGGGAGCGGCTCGGTGAGGGTGGGGAAGATCCGGCGGGCCGCGCGGCCGGTGCGGTCGTAGAAGGCCTGCCAGGCCTGGTACTCGCGGTCGGAGCCGGTGAGCGCGGCGAAGGAGGCGCGTGTGCGGTCGGGGCCGCCGCCGACGAGCAGGCCGCCGTCGCCCTTCGGGGTGTACGAGGAGATGGACCGTTTCCGCACGGCGAACCGCAGCCCGAGCTCGCGGACGATCTTCTGCGGGAGGAGCGAGACGAGGTAGGAGTAGCGGGAGAGCCGGGCGTCGACCCCGGCGAAGGGCCGGGTGGAGACGGCGGCGCCGCCGGTGGATCCGAGCCGCTCCAGGACGAGCACGGAACGCCCGGCCCGGGCCAGATAGGCGGCGGCGACCAGGCCGTTGTGGCCGCCTCCGACGACGACGGCATCGTAGGAACGGGCGGCGGCCGGGCCGCCGGGGAACGGTGCGGGGACGGTCATGGCTCATGCTCACACGGGGCCGAGGAGCCGGGGAAGGGCGCGGGGCCGGGGTGCCTACCGGTGAAGGGGCGCGGGGGCCTACGCGGGCGGCGGCTGAGGACGGCGACTGGGCCGGTGCCTTCGCATGAAAGGGCGACCACCGGGATCTACGCGGGCGGCGGCAGGGTCGCCGCCTTCAGGTGGAGGGCCGCCGCCTCGGCGTGGCGGCCCAGGCGCTCCAGGCAGTGGGCCTCGTCGTCGAGGGCGGCGAGGGTGTCGGGGTGCGCCGGGCCGAGGAGCCGGGTGCGGGCGGCGGAGACCTCGTGGTGCGCGGCGAGGGCCTCTTCCCAGCGGCCGAGCCGGCCGAGGGCGACGGCCGTCTCGCGACGGCTCAGCAGGGTCTCCGGATGGTCGGGCCCGAGGACCCGTCCCCGGTCGTCGTGGACGCTCTCGGACTCGGCGAGCGCCTCCTGCCACTGGCCGAGCCGGCCGAGGTTGACGGCCAGGGCGTGGCGGGCGCGCAGCGTCTCGTGCCCGTCGGCGCCCTGAGCGCGGGTGCGGGCGGCGACGACCTCGCGGCAGACGGCGAGGGCGTCCGCCGCCTGGCCGAGCCGGCCGAGGAAGACCCCGGTCTCGTACCGGGCGGCGAGGGTGTCCGGATGGTCCGGGCCGAGGGCGGCGGCACGCGCGTCGGCGACGGCCCGGTACTGGGCGAGTGCCTCGTCACCGCGCCCCAGCCGTCCCAGCGTGTACGCCACTTCGTGCCGGGTCACCAGGGTGTCGGGGTGGTCCTCGCCGAGCAGCCTGGCGCGGGCCTCGGCGACCTCGCGGGCCGTGCGGTACGACTCCTCCATGCGGCCGAGGCGGCCCAGCGTGAAGGCCAGATTGTGCCGGCAGCGGAGGGTGTCGGGATGGTCGGGTCCCACCGTGCGCTCGCGCGCGGCGAGCACGGCGACGTACCCCTCGTACGCCTCGGAGTGCCGCCCGAGTCGCCCCAGCGCGTACGCCCGCTCCTGGCGGGCCGCGAGGGTGTCGGGGTGGTCGTCGCCGAGGACCCGGGCCCGGGCGGCGGCGACCCGGTCGAAGACGCGCAGCGCGTCCGCGGGGCGGTCGAGCCGGGCGAGGGCGAAGCCGACCTCGTAGTGGCTGGCGAGGGTGTCCGGGTGGTCCGCGCCGAGGGCGGCCTCGCGGTGCTCGGCGACGGACCGGTGCACGGCCTCGGCCTCGCCCCAGCGGCCGAGCCGGCCGAGCCCCATGCCGGCCCGGTACCGCCCGGCGAGCACCGCGATCAGTTCGGCGGAGGCGGGAGGAGCGGCGGGCGCGTCCGGCACGGAGCCGCCGGAGGGGGCCGCCGGGACGGAGGCGGCACCGGCCGCGGTCGCGGTGGTCCACTCGGTGGTGAGGACGGCCGCGGCGGGGTCGTGGGCGACCGGGCGGGGCGCGGCGGCGGCGTCAGCGGGCCGGTGACCACCGGTGATGCCCCGGAGCCACGCGGGGACGGGGCCGGGACCGGAGCCGGCCCCGGTCCCGGGCGCAAGGCCCGGCCCGGTCCCGGCGTCCACGCCCACGCCAGACGCAGGGCCGACGCCCACGCCAAGCCCAGGCCCAGGCCCAAGACCGACGCCCACGCCAGGCCCAGGCCCAAGACCGACGCCCACTCCCGGTCCATGTCCATGCCCATGCCCGACGCCCAGCCCGGGTCGGGGTCCAGTCCCAGGCCCGGCGTCCGGCCGCAGCCCCGCGCTCGGTCCCGGCCGCAGCCCCGAGTCCGGTCCCGACCCTGGCCGCGGCACCGACCCCGACCCCGGTCCCGGTCCTGGCACCACCGTGGCGCCGGGGAGCGGCGGGACGATCGGGGCGGTCTCCCCCGGGGGCGGGGAGACGCGGCCCGAGACGATCCGGCGGCGCAGGTCGCCCGCGTCGGCGGGCCGCTCCTCCGGGACCTTGGCGAGCAGGTCGAGGACGATCCGGTCGAAGTAGTCGGGGAGTTCCGCGCGATGGGCGCGCGGCGGCCGCGGCGCCGTGTCCCGGTGGCCGATGAGGATGGCCCAGGAGTCGCCGAGGTCGAACGGCGGCGCGCCGGTGGCGAGCTCGTACAGCACGCATCCCAGCGAGTAGAGGTCGCTGCGGTGGTCGACCTCGCCGCCGCCGATCTGCTCGGGTGACATGTAGTGGGGCGTGCCCATGGCGATGCCCGTCCCGGTGAGCTTGGACGTGAAGCCCATGTCCGCGCCGAGGCGCGCTATCCCGAAGTCGCAGATCTTCACCGTCCCGTCCGCGAGCCGCATGATGTTCGCGGGCTTGAGGTCGCGGTGCACGATCCCGTGCCGGTGGGTGTACGCGAGGGCGTCGGCGACCTGGTCGGCGATCTCGACGACGTCCTGGACGGGCAGCGGGTGCTGGGCGTTGGCCGCGAGGAGCTGGCTGAGGTTGCGTCCTTCGAGGAGCTCCATGACGAGGAAGAGGACCCCGTCGTACTCGCCGAAGTCGTGCACGACGGTGATGCCCCGGTGCTGGAGCGCGGCGGCGACCCGGGCCTCGCGCCGGAAGCGCTCGCGGACCACGGTGAGGACCTGCGGGTCCTGCTGCGGTCCGAGCGGCTTGAGGCACTTCACGGCGACCCCGCGGCCGAGCGCCTCGTCGGTGGCCCGCCACACCTCGCCCATGCCGCCGCGACCGATGACCTCGTGCAGGCGGTACCGGCCGTGGATCAGTCTCGAGTCCCCCATCGTGTGCTGCCGCCCCCGTCGATTTTCCGCGCCTTACCCGGCCCCTCCAGTATGGAGGTCGGTTCGGACAGTGGGTACGGGGCGGGGTACGCGTAAGGGTCGGGTCGGGTCTGCGGGCCGAGCCGGTCCATGGCGCGCAGGATGTGCTGGGGCGGCAGCCGCCAGCGCAGGCGGGCGGGCACGCAGCGGAGCAGGTTGGCCGTGGCGACGAGGCGGTGGGTGACGGTTTCCGGCGGCGGGGCGGGGCGGCCGTAGAGCGCGTGGGCGTACGGGGGCAGGGTGTCGTACGCGAGTGCGCTGACGCGCCGCCAGATCACCTCGCGCGCCGGTACGAGCGCGGGTTTCACCGGCGGTCGACGCAGGAAGTCCTCGACGGTGCGGGCGTCCTCGCCGGCGGAGAGCCGGGGCCGTACGGCCTCGAAGTAGGCGTCGAGTTCGGCGGTGGACCCGGGGACGGTGGCGGGGTCGAGCCCGACGAGCCGGGCCGAGGTGCGGTGTTCGTCGACGTACCGGTCGGCCTGGGCGTCGGTGAGCGGGATGCCGGAGCGGCGGGCGACCGACAGGTACGAGTCGGTCTCGGCGCAGTGCACCCACAGGAGCAGCTCGGGATCGTCCACGCCGAGCCGCCGGTGGATCCGGCGTATCCGGGCGCCGGCGGTCTCGGCGGCCTCGGTGGTCCCGTAGCTCAGGGTCCCGACGAAGGTGGCGGTGCGCATGAGCCGGCCCCAGGGGTCCTGCCGGAAGCTGCTGTTGATCATGACGCCCCGCACGGCGACGGGGTGCAGGGCCTGCAGCCACAGGGCGCGCACGCCCGCGATCCACATGACGGGGTCGCTGTGCAGCTGCCAGGTCACGGAACGGGGGCCGAAGAGGCCGGGGTCGGCGTGCTGTGTCATGGCGCGTCCTCCCTCGTCCGGGTCAGGTTACGCCGGAAGGGCGGATACCGGACCGGCCGTACGGAGGCGCTCCCCTCAGGCCGGGACGGGGTCCCGGTCCGAGCCGTCGAAGGGGGGATAGCTCTCGGCGCCCTCGCGCTCGGCCGCGTCGATGTAGACGGCGAGAGCGGCGCGGGACTGCGCGAGGCTCTCCAGTTGGTCCTCGATGCGCCGCAGCCGCGACCGCATGGCGGCCAGCAGCTCGGGGCACCCGACCAGGACCGGGGCCTCGCCGACCGCGCAGGGCAGCAGATAGGCGATGTCCTCGGAGGACAGCCCGGCGGCGAGCAGGTGCCGGATCTGCTGGACGCGGAGCGGCGCGCTCTCGTCGTACTCGCGGTATCCGTTCGCGCCGCGACCGGCGTCGAGGAGGCCCTGGGCCTCGTAGTAGCGCAACTGGTGGGTGTGGACGCCCGTTCGGCGAGCCAGTTCCCCGATGAGCATCGCGACCTCGCTTGACCTTCACACCGGTATCAACGTTCACGATGCTGCCATGACCAACGACAACACCGCAGCTGTGACCGTCATCGGACTCGGACTGATGGGGCGGTCCCTGGCCGCCGCCTTCCTGAAGGCCGGGCATCCCACCACCGTATGGAACCGTTCCCCCGCCAAGGCCGCCCCGCTGGTGGCCGCGGGCGCGCACCTGGCGCCCTCCGTCGCGGCCGCCGTCGCGGCGAGCCCCCTCACCGTCGTCTGCGTGACGGACTACGAAGCCGTACGCGAACTCCTGGGCGGCGACGGGGTCGTGCTCGACGGCACGACGCTGGTCAACCTCACCTCGGGCGACTCGGCCGAGGCCCGCGAGACCGCCCGCTGGGCCGGCCGGCGCGGCGCCCGCTACCTGGACGGCGCCGTCATGGCGGTCCCGCCGGTCATCGGGACGGCCGAGGCGGTGATCCTGCACAGCGGGCCGGAGGCGGACTTCGCGGCCCACCGGACCACCCTCGAAGCCCTCGGCACCGTCACCCACCTCGGTGCCGACCACGGACTCGCGTCCCTGTACGACGTGGCGGGCCTGGCCATGATGTGGAGCGTCCTCAACGCCTGGCTCCAGGGGACGGCGATGCTCCGCACGGCCGGGGTGGACGCCGTCACGTACGCGCCGTTCGCGCGGCAGATCGCCGCCGGGGTGGCCGAGTGGCTGCCGGGGTACGCCGAGCAGATCGACAGCGGTTCGTACCCGGCCGAGGTGTCGGCCCTGGAGACCGACGCCCGGGCGATGACGCACCTGATCGAAGAGAGCGAGGCGCTGGGAGTCAACGCCGAGCTCCCCCGCCTGTTCAAGGCGATGGCCGACCGAGCGATCGCCGCCGGACACGGGAAGGAGCAGTACCCGGTGCTGATCGAGGAGTTCAGCAGGCCCGACCCCGCCTGACCACCCGATGTCCTACGCCCGCCCCGACTCCGTGCCGGGGCGTGCCCCGGGGTTCTAGCGGCGGACTCGGGGCATGCCCAGGCCTATCCAGGAGATGATTTCGCGCTGGATCTCGTTGTTGCCGCCGCCGAAGGTGAAGATGACGGCCGAGCGGTAGCCGCGTTCCAGTTCGCCGTGGAGGACCGTGCCCGCCGAGCCCTCCTTCAGGGCGCCCGCGGCGCCGACGATCTCCATGAGGGAGGCGTAGGCGTCGCGGCGGGCCTCGGAGCCGTAGACCTTCACGGCGGAGGCGTCCTGGGGGGTGAGGGTGCCCTGCTGGACGGCGTTCACCATCTGCCAGTTGAGGAGTTTCATCGCGTCGAGGCGGGCATGGGTGCGGGCCAGGCCGCGGCGGACCCATGGGAGGTCGATGACGCGGCGGCCGTCGGTGAGTTCCGTACCGGCGGCCCAGCGCTGGACGTCGTGGAGCGCGCGGATCGCCATCGTGCCGTGGGCGGCGAGCGTGACGCGCTCGTGGTTGAGCTGGTTGGTGATGAGCCGCCAGCCCTTGTTCTCCTCGCCGACCCGGCGCGAGGCGGGGACCTTGACGTTGTCGTAGTAGCTGGCCGTGGTGTCGTGCGAGGCGAGGGTGTTGATGATCGTGCAGGAATAGCCGGGATCGCTCGTCGGGACGAGGAGCATCGTGATGCCCTTGTGCGGCGGGGTGTCCGGGTCGGTGCGGACCGCGAGCCAGACCCAGTCGGCGGTGTCGCCGTTCGTGGTCCAGATCTTCTGGCCGTTCACCGTGTACGTGCCGGTGGTCTCGTCCCCTTCCCGCACCGCGCGGGTCTTCAGCGCGGCGAGGTCGGTGCCCGCGTCGGGCTCGCTGTAGCCGATGGCGAAGTCGATCTCGCCGGAGAGGATCCGGGGCAGGAAGAAGGCCTTCTGTTCGTCGGTGCCGAAGCTCATGATCGTCGGGCCGACGGTGTTCAGCGCCATCAGCGGCAGCGGAACGCCCGCCTGCGCCGCCTCGTCGAAGAAGATGAACTGTTCCATCGGGGTCAGCCCCCGCCCGCCGTACTCGGTCGGCCAGCCCACCCCCAGCCAGCCGTCGGCGCCGAGTTTCCGCACCGTCTCCCGGTAGAAGCGCTTCTGCGCGGCCGGGTCCGCGTAGCGGGTGTGGACGTCGTCCGGCACCAGTTCGGCGAAGTACGCACGCAGCTCGGCGCGCAGGCGGTTCTGCTCGGGCGTGTACTCGAGGTGCATGGGGCCTCCCGTGGCGGCGGTCCTGCGGCGTCCTCGCCGTCGTCCTCGGTGCGGTGCGACGCGCGACGGCGGCCACGGTAGAACGTGTTCCACAAATGGGGAAGCCTCGCGGCGCCCCCGGACAGCCCGAGGCCCCGGACCGGCACGCCGATCCGGGGCCCTGCCCTGGGCCGTGCTCGGCCTACGGCAGGAGCTCGTCCATGGAGGCGCGGCCCTTCTCCGCCATGCGGCGTTCCGCCCAGGCCAGGCTCTTCGGGTTCACGTCACGGCCCGAGGCGAGGACCAGGTCCTCCGCCGTGAACTCGCCCTCCGACCCGGAATGCAGCAGCCGGTCGGGCGTCGGGTAGTCCCCCGGGGACGTCTTGTCGGGCTCAGCGTTCATGCCGCCTCCTACTGTTCGTCCGGCACTCGCCATTCTCGTGTCCCGCCCCCGGGACCGCATCCGGGCGCCGACGGGGGCCGTGTCGACGCCGTGTCGACGGCCTGTCGGGAGGGGCGGGGAACGTGGGGGCGTTCCCCGCCCCTCTCTCACCGGGAGTCCGTCCATGCCCCAGACCCGGCCCACCCCCGACGCCCTCCCCATTCGGCTCCTGAGCGTGACCGGCGCTCGCCGCCTCACTCCCCGTATGCGGCGCGTCACCCTCGGCGGAGACGCGCTCGCCGGGTTCTCGCTCGGCGGGCCCGACCAGCAGGTCAAACTGTTCTTCCCCCGGCCCGGACAGGCCGAGCCCGTCCTGCCGGTGCCCGGGGCCGACGGGGACGTGATGCGCTGGTACGCGGCCTACTCGGCGCTTCCCGAGGCCGTACGGCCGTGGATGCGGAGCTACACCCTGCGGGCCCACGATCCGGCCGCCGGGACCGTGGACATCGACTTCCACCTGCACGGCGGCGACGAGGGGCCCGCGACCCGCTGGGCGCGGGCCGCCCGCCCCGGGGACGTGGTGGGCATGTTCGGCCCGTCCGCCGCCTTCGCCGTACCCGTCGATCCCGGCGCGGGCGACTGGACGCTCCTGTACGCGGACGCCTGCGCCCTGCCCGCGCTGGCCACCGTCGTGGCCGCGCTGCCGCCCGGCCACCGGGCGCTCGCCTGCGTCCAGGTCGCCGACGCCGCCGAGTTGCAGCCCCTGCCCACGGCCGGCGACCTGACCGTGCGCCCGCTGTACGAGGGGGTCTCGGCGGTCGACGCCCTGCGGGCCGAACCGCTGCCGGCGGGGCGGCCGTACGTCTGGCTGGCGGGAGAGGCGTCGGCGGTGCGGGGGCTGCGCCGCCACCTCGTGGAGGAGCGCGGCGTCGACCGGCGCTCCGTGCACTTCACCGGGTACTGGCGCCAGAGCCTCACCCAGGATCACGCCCCGACGCCCGAGGACCTCGCGGAGGCCCGGGAGCGGCTTGCCGCCGGCTGACCACCTGCCCCCTGCGGTGTCGAACAGACGCTCTACCATGCGCGGGTGAAGCCCAGCCAGCGCGCCCGCCTCCTGTCCGTCGTCTGCCTCGTCGCCCTCGTCGGCTTCGGGTGGTACGCCACCCGGTCCGTCCGGCCGCCCGACTGCAAGGTCGCCGTCGGCGCGTTCACCACCGCCGACGGGCAGCCCATCGGTGACGGCGGCGAGCGGGTGACCTGGGAGGAGCTCGGCGAGAGCGCCTACCAGGACATGGTCGCCGCGGGGACGTGCGAGCCGCCGGCCGCCCGCTGGCGCCACTGGCTCGGCTGACGGTGGGGCGCCGGGGAGACCCCGGCGGTCACCTCGCCGGGGTCTCCGCCGCGGTGTGGACGAGGGCCGCCGCCGCGCGGAGGTCGAGGCCGCTGCCTTCGTCGTAACGGCGGGTGTACGCCTCCGGGGGCAGCGCCGCCCGCAGGGTCGCCTCCGCGCGGGTCCTGATCATGGTCTCCGTCACCTCGGTGAAGGGCCGGAAGCCGCCGCCCGGTTCGGCGGCCACGTGGGCGTCGTACGCGCCGAGGAGCCGCGCTCCGGTCTCGGCGTCGCCGGGGCCGCCCCGCCCGCCGAGGGCCCATGCGGCCGTGGCGAACTGGACGACGATCAGGTAGGGCGCGACCAGGTGGGCCAGGGTCTCCACGTCCACGAGCGCCTTGCCGATCCGTTCCATGGCCCTGTCGTACGCCCCGTCCAGACAGTCGAGCCAGCCCCATGTGCCGCCGACGAGGCCCCAGAAGAGCGCCGGGGTCACATCGCCGAACTCGTCCTCAAGGCGGGCGAGCTGGGCCCTGGCCCGACCGGTGCGACCGGTGTGGCCGTAGTGCTGGGCGAGCAGCAGCCGGGCCGCTCCGGCGCCCTCGGCGCCCCACTCCCCCGCCTCCTCGGCGGCTCGGGCGAGCAGTTGTTCGGCCGCCGGGTCCCCCTCGGGGCGCAGCCGGAGCCGTACGGAGGCCAGCCGGGCGGTGAACAGCGGCACCTGGGAGCGCGCGCCGGCCCGGGCGGCGGCGTCCGTGGCCCGCTCGAAGTCGGCGGCGGCCTCGGCGAGCCGGCCCGCCCGCTCGTAGGCCTCGCCGCGGGCGGCGAGGGATTCGGCGATGCCCCAGGGGTCGCCGGCGGCTTCGAAGAGGGTGAGTGCCTCGGTGGCGTCCTCGGGGCCGTGGACGACGAGCTTGGCCCTGATGAGGAGGGCGACGGCGAGGTCCCAGCCGGGGCCGTGGTCGCGGCAGGCGTCGACGATCGCGGTGAGCGCCTCGTCGAGGCCGGTGAGTTCCCCGGTCATGAGGCGGGCGAAGAACCACATCGAGCCGGGCTGACGGCAGACCTGCGGCAGCCCGGGGCGGTAGGCCGAGACCAGCGCGGTGAGCCGGGCGCGGGTCTCGGGGCGTTCGAAGGCGGCGGAACCCCCGCCGCCCTGGGTGGCGAGCGCGTAGAGCCGGCCGCCGCGCCGGGCTTCCCGGAGCCGCTCGCCGCTCCACGGCGGCGGTACGTCCGTGCACCGGCCGTCGAAGGGCTCGGCGGGACGGACCGGCGCCCGGAACGGGTCGGGTCCGAGCCGGCCGGCCTCGACGGCCCAGGTGCGGGCGTCGATCTGGTGGTTGCGCAGTTGCCAGAACCAGCTGAGGGAGTGGACGAGGCAGAGCACCTCCTGCTCGTCGCCGAGCGCCACGGCCGTCCGCAGGGCGCCGCGCAGGTTGTCGTGCTCGCGTTCCAGCCGGGCGATGGCGGCGACCTGGCCGGCTCCGCGCAGCTCGGGATCGGTCCGCCGGGCGAGCTCCCGGTAGTACGTCAGATGACGCCGCTCCGTCGCCGCCCGCTCCCCCGACTCCGCCAGCCGCTCCCCCGCGTACTCCGCCACCGTCTCGAGCAGCCGGAACCGCGTCTCCTCACCGTCCCGGCCCACCCCCGCCACCACCAGCGACTTGTCGACCAGCGCACCCAGCACATCCAGCACGTCCAACCCGGCCCCGGCCCCGCACACCGCCTCCGCCGCCGCCAGATCCGCACCCCCCGTGAACACCGCCAACCGCCGCAGCACCGCCCGCTCCGAGTCCTCCAGCAACTCCCACGACCAGTCCACCACCGCCCGCAACGTCTGCTGCCGCGGCAACACCGTCCGCGCCCCCGACGTCAACAACCGAAACCGGTCGTCCAGCCGATCCGCGATCTGCCGCACCGACAACAACCGCAACCGCGCCGCCGCCAACTCGATCGCCAACGGCAACCCGTCCAGCCGACGACACACCTCCTCCGCCGCACCCCGGTCCTCCCCCACCGAGAACCCCGGCCGCGCCGCCGCACCCCGCTCACCCAACAACCGCAAGGCCATCCCCAACGGCAACGGCCCCAACGGCCGCACCACCTCCCCCGGCACCCCCAACGGCTCCCGACTCGTCGCGAGCACGGTCACTCCGGGGCAGCGGGTGAGCAGCGCCTGCGTGAGCGCGGCCGCGGTGGCGACCACGTGCTCACAGTTGTCGAGGACCAGCAGCATCCGCCGCCCGGCACAGTGCTCGACGAGCTCGGCGAACGGGTCGTCCCGGTCCCCCTCGGCGGCCGACGCGCGGTGCCAGACGTGCGTCCCGCGCGCGCCGACCGCGCTGAGCACGGCGGCGGCGACCGTGGACTCCTCCCGTACGGAGGCGAGTTCGGCGAGGTGGACCGGGCCGTCCTTGTACGTCTCGGCGGCCTCGAGGGCGAGCCGGGTCTTGCCGACGCCCCCGGGTCCCGTGAGGGTGACCAGCCGCAGGGCGTCCCAGTCGGCGGCGAGCGCGCCGAGTTCGTCGTCCCGGCCGATGAACGAGGTCAGCCGGGCGGGCAGGGCGGCCGGCCGGGCCTTCGCCGGCGCCTCGGTCGGGGCGGCCGCCCCGTCCGTGAGGAGCTCCGCGTGGAGGGCGCGGAGTTCGGGCCCCGGGTCCGTGCCCAGCCGGTCCGCGAGGCCGGTGCGGACCCGCTCGTACGCGGCGAGGGCCTCGGAGGGCCGTCCGGCCGCCCGCAGCGCGCGGATCCGCAGCGCCTGGAGCGGCTCGTCCAGGGGATGTGCGGCGGCGAGGGCGGCGAGCGGTGCGAGGATCTGGCCCGCCCGCCCCAGGGCGAGATCGGCGGCGAACCGGTCGCGCCGCGCCTGGGTGTGCCGCTGGTCGAGCCGTACGACCAGGGGGTCGGTGTCCCGGCCGGGGAGGTCCGCGAGGGCGGGGCCGCGCCACAGCCCGAGGGCCTCGTCGAGCAGGGCGGCCGCCCCGGCCGGGTCCCCGGCGGCGAGGGCGGCGGTCCCCTCGGCCGCGAGGCGCTCGAAGCGGTACAGGTCGACGGCGTCCGCGTCGGCGGCCAGCCGGTAACCACCGGGCGCGGCGGCGACGGCCTCCCGGCCCAGGGCCCGGCGCAGCCGCCCGACGAGGGCCTGGAGCGCCGCCGTACGGTCCTGGTCGTGCTCATCGGCCGGGTCGGCATCGGCCCACACCTGGTCGATCAGGACGCCGGTGCCCACCCCGCGCCCGCCGGCCGCGGCGAGCGCGGTGAACAGGGCGCGGAGCCTGGCTCCACGCAGAGCGGCCTCCGTCCCGTCGTCGGTACGGAGGGCCTGACACGGACCGAGAACACGGTAGGGCGGCTGCACCGGCCCATTCTGCCCCGCCGGGCCCCCGCCCCTCACCGGCGTTTCCGGGCGGGGGCGGCAGCCTGCCCGGGCGGGGCCGCGCCCGGCGATTCCGACCGGGCCCGGCCGCGTCGGCGGGGCGAACTCACGCCACGCCGTGTCATCGCCATGGCGTCGGCGGGGTGCGGGTTCGACAATGGGGAGGATGACCGACGAAGACCGGCATACGCGCAACGGCGAGATCGGGCCCGCCGAGTGGCTCGCCATGAACCGGACCGGCAGCTTCGACTGGGACCTCGACACCGGCACCATCGATGTCGACGAGGCCGGGCTGCTGGTCTTCGGGCTGCTCCCGGACGCCTACGACGGCCGTCCGGTGTCGCTGATCGCCCGGCTCGCCCCCGAGGAGCGGGCCAGGCTCGAAGCCGTCGTACGGCAGGCGGTCACCAGCGGCGAGGTCTCGTACACCGCTCATTTCCCGATCCCGCAGGCCGACGGTTCACCCCACTGGACGCATGTGCAGGCACGCATCCTGCGCTCGCCGGACGGGCGGGCGCGAAGGATCGTCGGCGTCGTGCGGGACACCACGGCCGAGCTCACCCGCTTCGCCTTCGTCCAGGAGCTGGAGAAGCGGCGCGAGGTCCAGACGAACATCGTGGAGCGGACGACGAACGCGCTGTCGCGCGCGGTGACCGTGGACGACGTGACGGCCGCCCTGACCGGTCCGGGCGGGCTCGCCCGGCTCGGCGCGGACGGTCTCGCGCTCGGCCTCGTCGAGAACGGCTCGCTCAACATCATCGCGCTGAGCGGCGAGTCCCTCGACGTGCTGAACGACCTCCGCATCCGGCGCCTCGACCGGGGGCTGCCGCTGGCCGAGGCGGTGCTGAGCGGCCGCCCGCGGTTCGTGTCCTCGTTCGCTTCGCTCGGCCGGGACTTCCCGGAGCTGGCGCCGTACCTCGCGCCGCTGGACTTCCGTGCCGCCTGCTATCTGCCGCTGGTGGCGCAGGCGCGTTCGCTGGGCGGGATGGCGCTGTTCTACCGCGGCCGCACCTCGTTCAACGCCGACGAGCGCAACCTCGCGCTCGGACTCGCGGCGATCGTCGCCCAGTCGCTGCAGCGGGCCATCCTCTTCGACGAGGAGCGGGAGCTGGCCACCGGGCTCCAGGCGACCATGCTGCCGCGCCGCATCCCACGGATCACCGGCGGTGAGATCGCGGTGCGCTACCACGCGGCGTGGAGCGGGCGGCAGGTCGGCGGCGACTGGTACGACGTGATCGCGCTGCCCCGCGGCCGGGTCGGGATCGTGGTGGGCGACGTCCAGGGGCACGACACGCACGCCGCCGCCATCATGGGCCAGTTGCGGATCGCCCTGCGCGCGTACGCGGGTGAGGGCCACGCCCCGTCGACGGTGCTGGCCCGCGCCTCCCGGTTTCTCGCGGAGCTGGACACGAATCGTTTCGCCACCTGCACGTACGCGCAGGTGGACCTGGGGAGCGGCACCCTGCGCGCGGTACGGGCCGGACACCTCGGGCCGCTGATCCGGCACACCGACGGGCGGGTCGGGCAGCCGAAGCTGCGGGGCGGGCTGCCGCTGGGGCTCGCGACCGTGTTCGGCGACGAGGAGTTCCCGGAGACACGGCTCGACCTGGTGCCCGGGGAGACGCTCGTCCTGTGCACGGACGGGCTCGTGGAGCAGCCCGGCTCGGACATCGAGACGGGGCTCACCGCCCTGTCGGAGGCGATCAGCAGCGGACCGCCGCAGGCGGAGGCGCTCGCCGACCACCTCTCCGAGCGGCTGTGGGAGCGCTGGGGCTCGGGCGACGACGTGGCGCTCCTGGTGCTGCGACGGAGCCCGGACCCGGGCACGCCCCGGGCGCCGCGCATCCACCAGTACATCCACCAGGCCGACCCGCAGGGCCTGTCGGACGCGCGGGCCGCCGTGGGGCAGGCCCTGCGCGACTGGGGCATGACCGAACTCGCCGACGACGCCGAGCTGTTGACCGGGGAACTGCTCGTGAACGTACTCCTGCACACCGAGGGAGGCGCGGTGCTCACCCTGGAGGTGCTGCCCGAACCGGTGCGGCGGGTGCGGCTCTCGGTGCAGGACCGGTCGAGCGCCTGGCCCCGGCGGCGCACCCCCGGCGAGGCCGCGACCTCGGGCCGGGGACTGCTCCTGCTCGACGCGCTGGCCTCCCGGTGGGGGGTCGAGCCGCGAGGCGAGGGCAAGGCGGTGTGGTGCGAGATCGGCCCGGCACCGGTACCGGCCGACTCCACGGCGAACGGTGCCTGAGGAAGGCCCTGCACGGGCCCGTGGACAGGAGGAGCGACGTCATGGACCCTGTGGCCGCGCTGAACCGGATCGCGTTCCTCCTGGAGCGCGCCCAGGCCCCGGGCTACCGGGCGCGTGCCTTCCGTACGGCCGCCGCGGCCGTGGGCGCCCTGCCGGAGGGCGAAGCGGCGCGGCGCGCCGCGGCGGGCACCCTGGAGGCCGTGAAGGGGCTCGGGCCGAAGACGGCCGCGGTGGTGCGCGAGGCGCTCGACGGCCGCGTCCCGGAGTACCTGGCGGGTCTTGAGGCGGAGCTGGAGGAGTCGCTGCGGACCGACGGGACCACGGGCGGGGGCGAGGCGCTCCGGGCCGCCCTGCGGGGCGACTGCCACCTCCACTCCGACTGGTCCGACGGCGGTGCCACGATCGAGGACATGGGCCGCGCGGCGGCGGGCCTCGGTCACGAGTGGGCGGTGCTCACCGACCACTCGCCCCGGCTCACGGTGGCCCGCGGTCTGTCGCCGGAGCGGCTGCGGGAGCAACTGGACGTGGTGGCGCGGCTGAACGAGGAGTGGGCGCCGTTCCGGCTGTTGACCGGAATCGAGTGCGACATCCTGGAGGACGGCTCGCTGGACCAGGAGCCCGAACTCCTCGACCGGCTCGACCTGGTGGTCGGTTCGGTCCACTCGAAGCTCCGGATGGACGCGAGGGCGATGACCCGCCGGCTCGAACGGGCCGTGCGCAACCCGCTGATGGACGTGCTCGGGCACTGCACGGGCCGTCTGGTGGCGGGCGGGCGGCTGCGGCCGGAGTCGGAGTTCGACGCGGAGCGGGTGTTCGCCGCGTGTGCGGAGTCGGGCACGGCGGTGGAGATCAACAGCCGCCCGGAGCGGCTCGATCCGCCCCGGCGGCTGCTGCGGCTCGCGGTGGCGGCGGGCACGTACTTCGCGGTGGACACGGACGCGCACGCGCCGGGCCAGCTGGAGTGGCAGATCATCGGCTGCGCACGGGCCGAGGAGTGCGGGGTTCCGGAGGAGCGGGTCGTCAACACCTGGCCGGCGGACCGGCTGCTGGAGTGGACGGGGGCCTGAACGGGTCGCCGCCGACGACGGCAGCCGACGCTGCTGCCGCCGGCCGGCTGAGGCGACGGCAGCAGGCTGAGGCGACGGCCGGCTAGGCGACGGCCGGCTAAGGCGTGCTGCAACGACGGCCGGGGGCGGTCAGGTGCGCTGCCAGACCGTGGTCGCGTTGCAGAACTCGCGGATGCCGTGGCCGGAGAGTTCACGGCCGTAGCCGGAACGTTTGATCCCGCCGAAGGGCAGCGCCGGGTGCGAGGCCGTCATGCCGTTGACGAAGACGCCTCCGGCCTCCAGGTCCCGCACGAAGAAGGCGACGTCCTCGGGGGAGCGGGTCCACACGCTGGAACTGAGCCCGAACGGGGAGTCGTTGGCGACGGCCACGGCCTCCTCGATGTCGCGGACCGGATAGACGGTGGCGACCGGCCCGAACGCCTCCTCGTGGTGGATCCGCATCTCCGGGGTGATCCCGGTGAGGACCGTGGGCCGGTAGTACCAGCCGTCGCGGAGCGCCGGCTCCTCGGGGCGGCGGCCGCCGCACAGGGCGGTGGCGCCCCGGCGCACCGCGTCGTCGACCAGCGCCTCGATGTCGGTCCTGCCCTGCTCGGTGGCGAGCGGGCCCACGTCGGTGGACTCGTCGAGAGGGTCGCCGACGGTGAGGGCGTTCATGGCCGCCGTGAACCGCTCCGAGAAGTCGTCGTACACGTCCTGGTGGACGATGAACCGCTTGGCGGCGATGCAGGACTGCCCGTTGTTCTGTACGCGGGCGGTGACGGCGGTCTTGACCGCGCCGACGATGTCGGCGGACGGCATCACGATGAACGGGTCGCTGCCGCCGAGCTCCAGGACGGTCTTCTTCACCTCGTCGCCCGCGACGGAGGCGACGGCCCGGCCCGCCGGTTCGCTGCCGGTGAGGGTGGCGGCGACGACCCTGGGGTCCCGCAGCACCCGCTCGACGTCACGCGACCCGATGAGGAGGGCCTGGAAACAGCCCTCGGGGAAGCCGGCGCGACGGAACAGGTCGCCGAGGTAGAGCGCGGTCCTCGGCACGTTGGAGGCGTGCTTGAGCAGTCCCGTGTTGCCCGCCATGAGCGCCGGCGCGGCGAACCGGATCACCTGCCAGAGCGGGAAGTTCCAGGGCATGACGGCGAGGATCGGGCCGAGCGGCCGGTAGTGGACGCGGGCCACGTCCGCGCCGGAGTCCTGGACGTCGCTCTCCGCCGGGTGCTCGTCGGCGAGGAGCTCCTCGGCGTTCCGGGCGTACCAGCGCATGGTCTTGGCGCACTTGCCGGCCTCGGCGCGGGCGGCGGCGATGGGCTTGCCCATCTCGACGGTCATGGTGCGGGCGATGTCCTCGGTGTCCTCGTCGAGGAGCGTCGCGGCGGCCCGCATGAGGCGGGCGCGCTCGGCGAAGGAGGTGGTGCGGTACTGGCGGTACGCCTCGTGGGCGGCGGCGATCCGCCGCTCCACCTCCTCGGGACCGTGTGCCTCGTACACCCGCAGCGTCTCGCCGGTCGCGGGGTTCACGGTGGCGATGCCCATGACCTGTCTCCTCCTGCCATCGGCCCCCGTCTGCAACCTTCCGCCTTACCCGGCCGGACGCAACAGGGGCGGGGCGGTGGGGTGACCACCGACGCCCGGCTCGGATACGCGTACCCGCCCCTGTGGGCCGCATGCCGGTGTCGCCGAACCGAGGGGCGGCGGCGGGAGCCGGTGACGAGGGACGGCCCCGCCTCGACCTAAGAGGTGAGCCAGCTCAGGGCGCCCGAGAGATGGGCGCGGAAGGCGGGGTCGCGGTACGTCTCCGAGGCGTGGCCCAGGGCGGTGAAGAACATGCGGCCCCGATCGATCTCCCGGCACCAGACGAGGGGGTGGTCGTCGCCGTGGGTGCCGCCCCGGTAGGTGGACTCGTCGGCCCGGGCGAGCACCCGTACGCCGGACTCGGAGGCCCCCGGCGCGCCGGTACCAAGCCGGTCGGTCCCGCGCGGGTCGGACGTGAAGTTGTACCACTCGTCGGTCCAGGCCCAGCGGGCCGGGAGCGGGGCGGTCGCCGGGTGGTCGTGGCCGTCGACGAGGACGACGCCCGGCTGGATCTCGGGGTGGCCGTCGAAGCGGGTGCCGAGCAGCTCCCCGTAGAAGGGCCAGTCCGGCTCGGCGTTGGCCGCCGCGTGGACCGCGAGGAGGGCTCCCCCGCCCCTCAGGTAGGCCTCGAAGGCGCTGCGCCCCTCGGGGGTCAGGACGTTCCCCGTGGTGGACAGCAGGACGACCGCCGCGCACCCGGCGAGGCGGCCGGGGGTGAAGACGCCCGGGTCCTCGGTGACCTCCGCCGCCCGCCCGAGGTCGCGGGCCAGTTCCGTGAGCGCGGTGGCGCCGTCCGGGATCGAGTCGTGGCGGTAGCCCGCGGTGCGGGTGTAGATCAGGACGTCGGCGGTGGGCACGCGAGGACTCCCAGGTCGAAGGCTGCGGTCGAGGCCGGACAGAAAGCGCTTACCCCTCCCGGTCGCCGACCGTAGCCACCGAAAAGCCCGGGCCGCAACCCCCGGCCCTCCGCCAGAATGCCCCGATGACGGAGATCGACACCCACGCCCGAGCGGCGCACCCCGACGTCCACGCCCACGCGGCCCGGGCCCTCGCACATGTGGCGGCCCGGTCCGCCGGCGAGCCGCTCGATCCGTCCCTGCGGGTCACCCTCAACTTCCACCCGCACTTCCTGCACCTCCTGGCGGAGGAGGGGGTCTACCGCTCCCAGTTCGTCACCGGCACCAGCAACGGCGGCCTCACCGCGCGCCCGGGCGGGGACCGCTGGCGCTGGGAGAGCCGCATCTTCGGCGGGGCCTACGACGAGGCGCCCGCGGACGCGCGCCCGGTCTACGGCGCCCTCGACTTCCGGCGCCGTCCCTTCGGCGCCGCTCCCCGTTTCGGCTCCGCCCATCTGCGGCTGACGGCCGCCGCCCTCGACCGGTCGACCTTCTGCTACCCGGACAGCTTCCTGGAACCGGCCGACTTCGGCGTCGCCTCCCGGATGGGCCTGGTCGCGCTCGCCGAGGCCGACGAGCAGGACCTGCTCGACGACTACGTCGAGGCGCAGATCCACGGTCCGGTGCTGATCGGCCGTGACGTGGAGGCGCTGGTCCTCGATCCCAGCCACCGGGGCACGGAGGTGGAGGCGGCCGCCCGGCGGCTGCCGTGCCCCGTCGAGTGGCACGGCGGCTTCCGCCTCTCGGTGGCGGAACTGCGGCGGCATCCGGAGTTCCGGGGGCCGGAGTACGTGGAGCTGGGCGCCCGGATCGCCGTCGACGGGTGGCTCGACCCCCGGATCGTGCAGGAGGCGGCGGGCTCGGGGGCGTACGACCCGCAGGACGTGAAGCGGGTGTGGCACTACCTGGCCAGGTTCGGGGCGCCGGCCGCCTGACCGGCGTACCCCCTCGGGGTGGCACCGGGATCCGGCCCGCCGTCCGTTGTCGTATCGGATACATCTCTGTATCTTTTGGCGCGCCCCGCCCCGCCCTTACGCCGAGGAGCCGCCCCATGAGCACCGTGCCGCCCGCGCTCGCCGCCGCCGTCGGACCGTTGCCCGACGGGGCCGTACTGCCGCTGCCCCCCACCTTCGACTCGGTCGAGGAGGAGCGCCGGTACCGCAAGGAGCAACTCGCCGCCGGGTTCCGGATCTTCGGACGGTTCGGGTTCTCCGAGGGGGTCGCCGGGCACATCACGGTCCGCGACCCCGGCGACCCGAACGCCTTCTGGGTCAACCCCTTCGGCATGAGCTTCGGCCAGATCAAGGCCTCCGACCTGATCCTGGTGGACCACGAGGGCACGGTCCTGGAGGGGCGCAGGCCGGTGAACCGGGCCGCGTTCGTCATCCACTCGCGCGTCCACGCCGCCCGCCCCGACGCCGTCGCCGCCGCGCACTCGCACTCCCTGCACGGCAAGGCGTTCTCCAGCCTGGGCATCCCGCTGGACCCGATCACCCAGGACGCCTGCGCGTTCTTCGAGGACCACGGGATCTACGACGACTACCGGGGCGTGGTCAACGAGACCGAGGAGGGCGAGCGGGTCGCCAAGGCGCTGGGCGACCACAAGGCGGTCATCCTCAAGAACCACGGGCTGCTCACGGTCGGCCACTCGGTCGCCGAGGCCGTCTGGTGGTTCGTCACCATGGAACGCTCCTGCCAGGCACAGCTCCTCGCGATGGCCGCGGGCACCCCGCAGCACATCGACCGGGAGACGGCCCTGCTCACGCGCGGGCAGATCGGCGGCCACCTCGCCGGCTGGTTCCAGGCGCGGCCGCTGTGGGATCAGATCACGGCGTCCGACCCGGACCTCTTCGACTGAACGGCGGTCGGTGACGGCCGACCGGTGGCCGGACGCACCTCACCCGCGGCCGGCCGGGGGCGTGTCGCCCTCGGCCGGGACCTCCCGGGTCGACGCCTCCAGGAGCGGGGCGAGGAACTGCCGTTCCAGGCTGCCGGGCGGCAGTTCCGCCGGTTCCACATAGCTCTGCGCGAGTCCGCCCTCGCGCAGGGCGATCAGGAGCCGCGCGAACCGGTCGGCGTCCACGGTCAGTTCGCGCCCGGCCCGGCGCAGCACGAGCGTCAGGCCGCGGGCGATCTCGGCCCGCAGCCGCTCGTCGTGGCGGGCGAGCACCCACGCGGCCTGCGGGTCGCGGATCGCGTGCAGGGTGAACTCGGTGGTGACCAGGTACCAGTCCCGCTCGTCCGGTTCCACGCGGGCGGCGAGCTCCGCGAGCCGGGTCAGGGTGTACTCCTCGGCGGTCAGCGCGTCGATCGCCTCGGCGAGGCGCCGTACGGTGCGGTCGCTGTGCTCGTCGAAGAGGGCGAGGAAGAGTTCTTCCTTGCTGGCGAAGTTCGAGTAGTACGCGCCCCGCGTGTATCCGGCGCGCTCGCAGATCTGCTCGATCGTGGTGGCGTGGAAGCCGTGCTCGGCGAAGGTCTCCAGGGCGGCCTTCAGGAGCGCCGCGCGGGTACGCGGCCGGCGCCTGGTGACACCTTTCGGCACGGGTGGTTCCTCCTCGGTCGGGCGCGTGCTGCGGCGACCGCCCACCCTACCGGCGCGCTCATCCCGGGCAGGGACGAGCGTCGGCGGATAAAATTCACGCATGGGAGAGCGGCCCGTCGCGCCCGCGGCGCCCGATCTGGTCCTCGAGATCGACGGGGACGCGACGCGCATGATCCCGAGCCGCGTCTATCGCATCGGGCGCGACCCGGACGGCGACATCGTGCTGACGGACGCGCGCGTGTCCTGGCACCACGCGGTGCTCAGGGCCGCCGACGGCCGCTGGACCCTCGCGGACGAGGGCAGCACCAACGGCACCTACGCGGACGGCCTGCGGGTGGCCGGGCGGCGGGAGGTGGGCGCCGGGACGGTCGTACGGTTCGGGCATCGGGACGAGGGCCCGCGCGCGGTCCTCTCGGCGTGGGCGGGGGCGGCGGCTGGTGCGGCGCCCGACGCCGTACGGCAGCCGATCGCCCCGCCGGAACCTCCCGCCGAGGCCGTACGCGAGCCGGTCGTCACCCCGGACCCGGCGTCCGACGCCGTACGGGAGCCGATCACCCCGCCGGAGCCTCCCCCCGACGCCGTACGGGAGCCGATCACCCCGCCCGAGCCTCCCGCCGAGGCCGTACGCGAGCCGATCGCCCCGCCCGAGCCTCCCGCCGAGGCCGTACGCGATCCCCTGGCCGTGCCGGAACCCGCCGCACCGGAATCCGCGCCCGGGCCCGTCGTCGTACCGGAGACCCCGCCCGCCCCGCAGCCCCCACCCGAGTCCCCGGCCCCCGAGTCCCCGGCGCCCTCCGGGCGCGCCGGTCCGCTTCGGCCGGCATCCGTCTCGTATCCCGCCGCCACCGGGACCTTCCGGCAGCCGACGTCCGTGCGGCCGCTGCCCGCGCACAGCATCCGGATCGGCCGGGCGCCGGACAACGACGTCGTCGTTCCCGATCTCGTGGTGTCCCGGCGCCATGCCGAGCTCCGCGCCCACCCCGACGGCACCTACTGGATCCATGACCTCGGCAGTCACAACGGCACCTTCCTCAACGGCAGCCCCGTCGTCGACGCGCGGGTGACGCCGGCCGACATCGTCGGTGTCGGCCACTGCGCGTTCTGCCTGATCGGTGGGCAGCTCGTCGAGTTCACCGACACCGGTGAGGTCTCCCTCGACGTCCAGTCGCTCGCCGTCACCGTCGACCACGGGCGCAAGACGCTCCTCGACGAGGTGTCGTTCCCCGTGGGGCAGAAGTGCCTGCTCGGGGTCGTCGGACCGTCCGGGGCCGGGAAGTCGACGCTCCTGGGCGCGCTGACCGGCCAGCGCCCCGCCGACCGGGGCTCGGTGCTCTACGACGGCCGTGACCTCTACCGCGACTACGCCGAGCTGCGGCAGCGCATCGGGCTCGTCCCTCAGGACGACATCCTGCACCTCCAGCTCACCGTGCGCCGCGCCCTCGGGTACGCCGCCGAGCTGCGCTTCCCCGAGGACACCGTGCCGGCCGAGCGGCGGGCCCGGGTGGACGAGGTGATCCGGGAGCTGGGCCTCGTGGAACGCGCGGAGCAGCCGATCCACAGCCTCTCCGGTGGCCAGCGCAAGCGGGTGAGCGTCGCCCTCGAACTGCTCACCAAGCCGTCGCTGCTCTTCCTCGACGAGCCGACCTCCGGCCTCGACCCGGGCATGGACCGGTCGGTGATGCACATGCTGCGCGGGCTCGCGGACGACGGGCGGACGGTCGTCGTGGTGACGCACAGCGTGCTCAGTCTGGACGTGTGCGACCGGCTGCTCGTGCTCGCGCCGGGCGGCCGCGTCGCCTACTACGGCCCGCCCGGGGACTCCCTCGGGTTCTTCGGCTTCGACCAGTGGCCGGAGGCCTTCGAGGCCTTCGAGAACGACCGGGGCCGCGACTGGGCCGGCCAGTACCGTTCGTCCCGCTTCCACCGCCGCTACATCGCGGAGGCGACGGCCCGCCCGGACGTCCCCGTCCCGGGGGCCGCCCCGCCGCTCCGGGAGCCCGCCCCGCCGCCGAAGGCCCAGAGCTGGGGCTCGCAGCTGCGGACCCTGGTCCGCCGGTACGCGGCCGCGCTCGCCGCCGACCGCACCTTCCTCGCCATCATGATCGCGCTGCCGTTCGTGATGGGCGCGATGGCTCGGGCGCTGTCCGAGGGCAGCCTCAACCCCGAGTCGACCCTGAACGTGCTGCTCATTCTCTGTGTGGGCGGAGTGCTCACGGGCGCGGCGAACGCCGTGCGCGAGCTGGTCAAGGAGCGCACGATCTACCGGCGCGAGAGAGCCGTCGGCCTGTCCCGTTCGGCGTATCTCGCCTCCAAGGTGGTGGTCCTCGGTCTGATCACGGTCGTGCAGGCGGTCGTGCTGACCCTGGTGGCCCTGATCGGCGTCCCGTTGAACGTGCCCGGCGGCAAGGGCGTCCTCATGCCCGCGCTGGTGGAGATCACGCTCGCGGTCGCGCTCCTCGCCTTCACCGCGATGATGCTCGGGCTCCTCGTCTCGGCCCTCGTCCGCAAGGAGGAGGTGACGATGCCGCTGCTCGTCCTGCTGGCCATCGTGCAAGTGGTGTTCTGCGGGGCGCTCCTGACCGTGCGGGGCACGCCGGTCCTGGAGCAGCTGGCCTGGCTGGTGCCCTCGCGGTGGGCGTTCGCGGCGATGGGGGCGACGATCGACATCGGGAAGGTCGCGCCGAGCGACAAGACGGCGGATCCGCTGATGGATCACACGGCGGGGGCCTGGTTGTTCGACATGGGCATGATGGTGGTGCTCTGTCTCGTCCTCGGCCTGGTCGTGGCGCGGCTGCTGCGCCGCCACGAGCCGGTCGTGATGCGGAGGTAGGCCCGTGCGTGCGGAGGTAGGCCCGTGAGCGTCCCCGTGTCCGAGTACGTGCCGGACTTCCGGCCGACCCATGTCGTGCCGCGCTCGGGTCTCGACGCGTGGGAGGCGCCCGACCCGGGGCTGCCGACGACACCGCTCGACGCGTTCCTGCCCGTGCGCCTGGAGGAACGGGCCGGTGACTGGGGGCGGATCCTGTGCTCCAACGGCTGGACCGCGTGGGTCGACGCCCGGCTCCTCGTCACCGTCCCGGACGATCCGCCCGCGGCGGGCGGCCCGCTCACCAGGACGGCCGATCCGCGCCCGCTGATCGCCCGCGCGGAGGACGCGCTCGGGCGCTACCGGCGGGCGGCGGAGGCGCTCGGCGCCGGCCGCCTGGACGGGGAGAACTTCCGGCTGCGGACGCGCGGACTGCGGGTGGGGATGGTCGTCGACGGCGAGTCGGTGTGGCTGTACGACGCGGAGCACGAGCGGTGGGTGTACTGCGACGGGGTGGGGCTGAGTACGTACGCGGCGGGGTCGTCGCCCTCGGTGGCGGCGGCCGCCGTGCCCGGGGCCGGGGCCGGGGCCGACGCGGGGGAACGGGCGCCCGGCGCGGGACGGACCCCGGGCAAGGGGGCCGCGGGGGCCGAGGGGCATCCCGGCCTGCCGCCGGTGCACGAGCCGACGCAGGTGGTGGCGCAGATCGACTCCGTGCCCGTGAGCGCCGCACCGCCGGCACCGACCCAGGTCGTGCCCCGGGCCGACGACCACGCCGCGGAGCCGCCGGAGGCGCCGCCCACCCAGGAGGTACCCCGCGCCGAGCCGCCCGCCGCGCCCGCGCCGCCGCCCACCCAGGTCGTGAAGAGCCCTCCGGGAACGGCCGGTGAGGACTGATGGCCGGCGGCCCGGGCGACGACCCGGAGCTCCCGGCGGGCCGGCCCTCGGGGCTCATCGGGAAGGAGATCGCGGGCTACCGCGTGGAGGGCGAGATCGGGCGCGGCGGCATGGCGGTGGTGTACCGGGCGCTCGACCTCCGGCTCGACCGCACGGTGGCGCTCAAGCTGCTCGCCCCCGAGCTGGCCCGCAACGACACCTTCCGCAAGCGGTTCGCGCACGAGTCCCGGGTCGCCGCGTCGATCGACCACCCCCACATCGTGCCGGTCTTCGAGGCGGGCGAGACGGAGGGGGTGCTGTACATCGCGATGCGGTACGTGGCGGGGCAGGACCTGGTCGCGCTGCTCGACCGCGAGGGGCCGCTGCCGCCGGTGAAGGCCGGGCGGATCGCCGTGCAGGTGGCTTCGGCCCTGGACGCGGCGCACGCGCACGACCTGGTGCACCGGGACGTGAAGCCCGGCAACATCCTGGTGGCGGAGGGCACCGACCGGGACCATCCGGAGCACGTCTATCTCACGGACTTCGGCCTGACGAAGAAGTCGCTGTCGCTGACGGGTTTCACGACGGTGGGCGAGTTCGTCGGGACGCTGGACTACGTGGCGCCCGAGCAGATCTCGGGGAAGCCGGTGGACGGCCGGTGCGACGTGTACAGCCTGGCGTGCGTGGTGTTCGAGACGCTGGTGGGGGCGCCGCCGTTCCGCCGTGACACCGACTGGGCGGTGCTGTGGGCGCAGCAGTACGATCCCCCGCCGCCGCTCTCGGAGGTCCGGCCGGGGCTGCCGGACGCGGCGGACGCGGTGTTCGCGAAGGCGCTGGCGAAGTCGCCGGAGGAGCGGTACGGGACCTGTCTGGAGTTCGTCGCCGCGTTGCGCGCGGCCCTGACGGGCGGCGGCGCCGGTCCGGACGTGCCACGGGGCCCGGAGCCGCTGGGGCCGCCCCGGGACCCGCCCTCGTGGGCGCGGCCGGTGTTCCGCGTGCTGTAGGGCGTCAAGGCGGGGGGACGGAACCCTGGCGGGCGAAACCACGTCCCTAGGGATCAACACGTCCTGCGGACCGGGGGGTCCTGGGATCGGCACGTGCCCGGTGGGGATCGGGACGAGGGGGGAAGACCATGGATTTCTTCGACGGCGAGCTGGGCGGCCGGGACGAGACCCACATCGGCGCCGAGGGCCGCGGCTGTTCCTGGTTCTACGCGGTCCTGATCGGCTTGGCGGTCCTGGCGGTGGTCGTCTGGAACTGGTTCTGGGACGCGGTGAGAGACCTGCTGTTCTGACGTCCGGCGGGTCCGGCTACAGCCACTCCCCTTCACGCATCACGACCCTGCCGCGCAGTTCCGACGTCGAGCGCCAGGCGCGTACGGTCCGGGGCGTCACGCAAGGGACGTTCCGCGCGGTCGCGGAGTTCGCGCCGGTGCACATCACCGCTCGGATCGTGGTCCCTCCGGGGCCGGCGGGCGCTTCGGTTGCTCGATCTCGCCCTTGCGGTGGACGCGGGAGGCGAGCAGGCCGCCGAGGAAGCCGAAGAAGAGGCCCCAGACGAGGGCGAGGCCGGCCGTGGCCCAGATGTGGGGGCGCAGGATCACCTGGCCGCCGAGTGATTCGAGCTCTCCGATGCCCAGGACGGAGAGGCCGAAGTGGGCCTCGACCAGGGTGATCGGGGTGACGACCAGCATGGTCAGCGCGAACGCGACCCCCAGGCGCAGGGCGTGCTGCCAGAGCCGGGTCCTGGCCGGGGAGCGGACCGCCGCCGCGAACGCCGCGGCGAGGACCAGGACGGCGGCGATGGGCAGCAGCCACCAGGCCCGTCCGTCCTGGGCGGCGAGCGAGCCCAGGTCGATGGTGGAGAGGTCCGGGGTGTCGCCGGTGCCGTCGCCCTGGCGCAGAACGGCGTCGAGGACCTGCGGCATGGGCAGCCCGAAGGGCCCTTCGGCGACGCCCTCCCAGGAGCCGCCGATGCCGACACCGAGGGCCAGCCAGGTGATGTTGGGCAGGCCGAGGAGGAGGACGGCGAGTGTTTCGGCGGCGTGGCCCTTGGTCGCGGCCACGACCACGCCGATGACCAGGCCCACGGCGACGTACGCGAGGAGCAGGAGGAGCATCGCGTGGGCGGCGGGCCGGACGGGTTCCTGGTAGCGGACCAGCCGGGCCGGCAGCGGGGTGCTGCGGGAGACGAGGAGCGCGACGACGATGACGCCGAGGATCCACAGGAGCCCGTAGAACAGCGTGGGGCCGACGTCGGTGCGGAAGCCGACGGTGGGGTTCACGGCGTCGAGGAGCTCGCCGAAGATGTCGGTGAGCGATCCCTGGTCCTCGCCGCCGCCGATGGTGATGCGGAAGTCGTGGCGGGCGAGCGCCGAGAGGCCCGCGAGGGCGGCGAGCCACAGGACGACGGTCCCTCCGGCGCGCGCGAGGAGTTCGCGGGAGCTGGTCACGGCGTGGTGGCGCAGGGGGCGCAGGAAGCAGAAGCCGGTGACCAGTGCGCCCACCAGGGTGACGGTGAGGGGCATGGCGGTCAGTTCGGCCTGGGTTCCGGCGAGGGATCCGGCGTCGCCGGCGAGTTCGACCTTGCCGCCGACGGCCATGACGACGACGGCGGCGAGGACGGCGGTGAAGCCGCCGGGCAGGTCGGCGGCGCCCGCGGCCCAGAGGCCGAGGCCCGCCGTGACGCCCATCGCGACGTATCCGGCGACCACCGCGGCCAGGGCCTGCACGGCGACGCGGATGAGGAGCCCGGTGGGGGTCGCGGCGGGCCGTGTGGAGGTGGGGAGCCGACTGCTCACGCTGACCACGCTAGTACCGGGGACGGCTGCCGTCTCGCGGACGGTGGTCCGGCGGCGGGTCCTCCGCCCGATCGCCGCCGCTCCGCTTGCGGACCGGCCCCGTTCGGCGCACACAATGGGCCCGGAACGGAAGAAAGGGAAAAAAGTGACTTCCCACCCGCCGTCCGGCCCCCCGTCGGTCCCGCCCGCAGGTCCCCCCTCCGGCCCCCTCTCGGGCCCGAGCACACGCCCCGGGACCGCCGGTCCCCCGCCGCCCCCGGGGCCGCCCCACGGCGGCTCGGGGGGCGGCGGGGGCGGTGGTGGCGGCGGCTCCGGCGGTGGCCCGGCCGCCCCCGGGAACGGCGGCCGCGGCAAGGGCCCCTGGTGGCGCTCCGTCCCCAAGGTCGCCTCCGCCACCGCCGTCCTGGTGGCCGCCGCGGCGCTGGCCGTGGTCCTCACCAACCGCCCCGACGACGGAGGCGGCTCGACGGGATCCGGCGGCGGCGAGGTCTTCCTCCAGAACGCGGCGGCGTCGGGACCGGACCCGTTCACCCCGTCGACGGCCCGCGCCGACACCGCCTCCGCCTCGCCGGCCTCGCTGCCGCCCCGTACCGCCTCCGCCACGCCCGAGGTGTCGGGCTCGACGCCCGGCCTCTACGGCGGGACACAGTCGGTGGCCAGCTGCGACGTGGAGCAGCAGGTGCGGTTCCTCTCCGCCGAGCCCGCGAAGAACAACGCCTTCGCCGCCGTCCTCGGCATCTCGGGGAACGAGGTGCCGGGCTACCTCCGCTCCCTGACCCCGCTCCAGCTCCGGGCCGACACCCGGGTGACGAACCACGGCTTCCGGGACGGCGCGGCGACCACCTTCCAGTCGGTGCTCCAGTCCGGTACGGCCGTCCTCGTCGACGACCGCGGGGTGCCCAAGGTGCGCTGCGCCTGCGGCAATCCGCTCACGGGTCCGGTGGCGCAGAAGGCGCCGCGTACGACCGGAACGGCGTGGCAGGGCTACAGCTCGAACCAGGTCGTCGTGGTGGCGCCCTCGGTGACCGTCGTGAACGTCTTCGTGGTGTACGACCCCAAGGACGACAGCTGGTTCGCGCGGCAGCACGGCGACCACGGCCGGCACGACAGGCCGACCCCACCGCCTCCGCCGCCCACCAAGACCCCGTCGAAGTCGCCTTCGACCTCGGCCTCGACGTCCGTCTCCCCCTCCTCGCCGGTGCCGTGCGTGACGGTGACGGGCACCGAGACGCCGACGCCGAGCGGTGGGGTCACCCCGTCGCCGTGCCCCGTGACGCTCTCGCCCTCGGCGTCGACGACCTCGCCGCCGACGTCCTCGCCGCCCCCGTCCTCACCGTCGACGGAGACGTCCCCGTCCGACACGCCACCGTCGACGGACACCTCGCCTTCGACCGAGTCGTCGGGCCCCGAGTCGGCGCCGGTCACGGAGAGTTCGTCGGTTCTGTCCCCCGGCGGGTCGACCACGGCCAGCTCCCCGGCGAACCTCGCGCCGCTGACGCCCTCGGGCTCCGGCACGACCTCGCCGTCGGTCCCGGCCCCGGGTCCGGGCGCGGCTCTCGGGTCCGCTCCGGCCCTCCCCGGCCTGGAGCCGGTGGCCTGACACCGCCCAGCCCGCGGCTTCTCCCTGGCGACCAGGCCAGGTGACGGGAGTCTGTACTCTCATTGGACCTGACAGCAGAGCCAATGGGGTGTGATTGGCATGGCAGTGGCACGCGTCGTCGCCACAGCGGACCGGACCCTGACGGGCCGGCAGCTCGCGTCACTGCTCACCCCGCCGCCCGAGGGCCGGTTCGGCTACCGGGAGCTGGCGCGGGCCGTGCGGGAGGCGCTGCTCGACGGGCGGGTGGCACTGCGGTTGCGGCTGCCGGCCGAGCGGGAGCTGGCCACGGTGTTCGCGGTGAGCCGGACGACGGTGACCGGGGCGTACGACCTGCTGCGGGAGAGCGGATACGCGCACAGCCGACGCGGCGCGGGCACCTGGACGGCGCTGCCGGAGAACCAGGCTCCGACCGCCCTCGGGGCCTTCCACGGCGATGCAGGGGCGGCCGTCGACCTCGCCCTGGCCACCCCGGAGGCCCCGGCGGACGAGCTCGCCGCCGCGCTCACGAGCGCCGCCGCCGAGCTGCCGCGCTACGCCGGATCGCAGGGCTACCACCCGTACGGGCTGCCCGTGCTGCGGGCCGCCGTCGCCGCGCGCTACACGGCCCGGGGGCTGCCGACCCTCCCGGAGCAGATCCTCGTCACCACGGGGGCCCAGCAGGCGCTGTCGCTCGTGCTGACGCTCCTGGGACGGCCCGGTGACCGGGTCCTCGCCGAGAACCCCTCGTACCCCAACGCCCTCGACGCGATGCGCGGCCGGATGCTCCGCGTCACGCCGGTGCCGGTCACCGAGGCCGGCTGGGACACCGGTCTCGTGGACGCGGCGCTCCGGCAGACCGCGCCCCGCATGGCCTATCTGATCCCGGACTTCCACAACCCGACCGGCCGGCTGATGCCGCAGGAGCAGCGCCGGGAGCTGGCCAGGGCCGCGCGGGCCACCGGGACCTGGCTGATCGTGGACGAGACGCTGACGGACATCGCCCTGGACGTGCCCGCGCCGCTGCCCTTCGCGGCGACGGCCGCCGGGGGTGACGGCGAGCAGATCGTCTCCGTCGGCTCGCTGAGCAAGAGCTGCTGGGGCGGGCTGCGGGTCGGCTGGGTGCGGGCCGCGTCCCCGGTCGTGACCGAGCTGGCCCGGGTCCGGATCACCGCCGACCTGGCGGGTTCGGTCCTCGACCAGCTGGTGGCCGTCGCGCTGATGGACCGCCTCGACGTGATCCTGCCGCGGCGGATCGCGCAGCTGCGCCGGCGCCGGGACGCGCTGGCCGCGGCCCTGGCCCGCCATCTGCCGCAGTGGCGCTGGGAGACGCCGCCCGGCGGGCTGTGCCTGTGGATCGACCTGGGACGGCCGGCCGCCTCCGTCCTCGCCGCCCGCGGCACGCGGCACGGGGTGCGGGTGGAGGGCGGTGCGCGGTTCGGTGTGGACCCGGGCACGCACGAGCACCGCCTGCGCATCCCGTACACGCTGCCTGAGGACGCGTACGAAACGGCGGCGGAGCGGCTGGCGGCGGCGCTCGACGGGGCGCCGGGGAGGTTCACCGACCCGGCGCTGCCGGACTGGGTGGCCTGAGCGCCCCGCGCCGGGGGGGCGGGCCTTATTCGGGTGCCCGTCGGCCGGGGTCCGTGTACGGTCCATCGAGTGGAACCTTTGACCGACAAACAGATCCGCTCGTCCTTCGTGAACTCCACCAAGGGCGAGGCGGCACGACTGAAGCTGCCGCTCGACTTCGCCGAACTCCCCTGGGAGGACCTGGACTTCCTCGGCTGGGTCGATCCGGGCGCGCCGCTGCGCGCGCATCTGGTCGTGCCCCGCGCGGACGGCCCGGTCGGGGTGAGCCTGCGCGTGCCGGCCGCCGGCCGGACGAGCGCCATGAAGTCGAGCATGTGCCAGGTCTGCCTGACCGGGCACGCCTCCTCGGGCGTCACGCTCCTGGTGGCACCGCTCGCCGGAGCCCGTGGCCGCGAGGGGAACACCGTCGGGATCTACCTCTGCGCCGACCTCGCCTGCTCCCTGTACGTGCGGGGCAAGCGGCAGCCGAAGCTGCGCGGCCGGCGCCACGAGGAGTCCCTGACGCTCGACGAGCAGGTCGCCCGGCTGACGGGCAACCTGGACGCGTTCGTCGACCGGGTGACCTCGGGCTGAGCCCGCGTCAGGACGGCCTTCCGGTGCGGCTCAGCGGAAGGCCTGTTCGCCGGTGAGCGCCTTGCCGATGACCAGGGAGTGGACTTCGCTCGTGCCCTCGTAGGTGAGGACCGACTCCAGGTTGTTGGCGTGGCGCAGCACCGGGTACTCCAGGGTGATGCCGTTGGCGCCGAGGATCGTGCGGCACTCGCGGGCGATCGCGATGGCCTCGCGGACGTTGTTGAGCTTGCCCACGCTGATCTGCTCCGCGGTGAGCGCGCCGGCGTCCTTGAGCCGGCCCAGGTGGAGGGCGAGCAGCATGCCCTTGCCGAGTTCGACGGCCATGTCCGCGAGCTTCTGCTGCGTCAGCTGGTACGAGGCGAGGGAGCGGGCGAAGACGGTGCGGTCGCGGGCGTAGGAGACGGCCGTCTCCAGGCAGTCGCGGGCGGCGCCGAGCGCGCCGAAGACGATGCCGAACCGGGCTTCGTTGAGGCAGCCGAGGGGGCCGGAGAGGCCCCGGGCCTCCGGCAGCATCGCGTCGGCCGGGAGGCGCACGTCCTCCAGCACCAGTTCGCTGGTGACGCTCGCCCGCAGCGACAGCTTCATCTTGATCTCCGGGGCGCTGAACCCGGGGGTGCCGGCCGGGACGAGGAAGCCGCGTACGCCGTCCTCGGTACGGGCCCAGACGACGGCGACGTCGGCCACGGAGCCGTTGGTGATCCACATCTTGGTGCCGTTGAGGATCCAGTCGGAGCCGTCACGCTTGGCGTTGGTCCGCATGGCGCCCGGGTCCGAACCCGCGTCGGGCTCGGTGAGGCCGAAGCAGCCGATGTACTCCCCCGCCGCCATCTTGGGCAGCCAGCGCTGCTTCTGCTCCTCGGAGCCGTACTTCCAGATCGCGTACATGGCGAGCGAGCCCTGCACGGAGACGAGCGAACGCAGCCCGGAGTCGACGGCCTCCAGCTCCAGGCAGGCCAGGCCGTACGCGACGGCGTTGGTGCCCGCGCAGCCGTAGCCCTCCAGGTGCATGCCGAGCACGCCGACGCGGCCGAGGGTGCGGGCGAGTTCGCGGGCGGGGATCTCGCCCTTCTCGAACCAGCCGGCGACGTGCGGGCGCAGTTCGCGGTCGGCGAGGGCACGCACGGTGCCGCGGATCTCGCGCTCCTCGTCGGTCAGCAGTCCGTCGACGGCGAGCAGGTCGAAGGGGTGGACAGGAGAGGTGCTGGACTGCGACGACTGCGACTTCACGGACGGCCTCCTGGCGGCTGTGGCGACTCGGCGAGCCGAAGCGTAGCGGTAGATCGGATATTGGATCCAGTATTGAAAATCCGATATCCCCGCCGTACGGTCCGACGGGATCCGATCGGCGTGAGGGAGAACCGCATGCGCACAGACCAACCGGACACCCCACCGGCGGGTGCCCTGTCCGGGATCGTCGTCGCCGACTTCGGCCGGGTCCTGGCGGGGCCGTACATGACGATGCTCCTCGCCGACCTGGGCGCGGACGTGATCAAGATCGAGCGGCCCGGGTCCGGTGACGACACGCGCGCGTGGGGGCCGCCGTTCGCGGGCGGCGAGGCCACGTACTTCCTCGGGGTGAACCGGAACAAGCGGTCCGTCACGCTCGACCTCACGGACCCCGGTGACCTGGCGGCGGCACGCGCGATCGTGGACCGGGCGGACGTCCTGGTGGAGAACTTCCGCCCCGGCACGATGGAGAAGCTCGGCCTCGGGTACGAGGACGTGCGGGCCGGCAACCCCGGGCTCGTCTACTGCTCGGTGACCGGCTTCGGCACCGGCGAGGGCGCCCGGCTGCCCGGCTACGACCTGCTCGTCCAGGCCATGGGCGGCCTCATGAGCGTGACGGGTGAACCGGACGGTGAGGGCACGAAGGCCGGGGTGGCCCTGGTCGACGTCATCACCGGGCTCCACGCGGGCCTCGGCGTCCTCGCCGCCCTGCGGCACCGGGAGCGCACGGGCGAGGGCCAGCGGGTCGAGGTGTCGCTGCTCTCCTCGCTGCTCTCGGCCCTCACCAACCAGGCGGCCGCCCACCTCGGGGCGGGGGTCGTACCGCGCGCCATGGGCAACCGGCACCCGAGCATCGCGCCGTACGAGGTGTTCGAGGCCGCCGACCGGCCGATGGTCCTCGCCGTGGGCAACGACCGGCAGTTCCGGGCGCTCTGCGAGCGGCTCGGGCTGCCCGGCCTCGCCGGGGACGCCCGCTTCGCGACCAACACGGCCCGGGTCGCCCACCGGGAGGAGCTGCGGGCGGCCCTCGCCGGGCCGCTGGCCGCCCGTACCGCCGACGGCTGGTTCGAGGAGCTCACGGCGGCCGGGGTGCCGTGCGGGCCGATCAACGACCTCGCCGCGGCGTTCGGCCTCGCGGACCGGCTGGGGCTCGCGCCACGGGTCCCCGAGTCGGCGGCGGGTCCCGGTCAGGTGGCGCATCCGATCCGGTTCGGCGCCACCCCGGCCGCGTACCGCACCGCTCCCCCGGGGCTCGGCGAGCACACGGACGAGCTGCTCGCCTCCCTCGGACGGGCGGCGACGGGGACGATCACACGGACTCCGTAGTTCCGTGGGCGTAGGAAGATGGTCGGCACCGGTGGAGGGATCCGCCGGTGGGCGGCACGAGGGAACGGAAGGTCACAGGCGATGAGCAGCGCGGTGCAGAAGCGGCGGCCGCAGACCGCCCAGCAGTTCGTCCTGGAGGAACTGCGGCGCGCCATCACCAGCGGGGAGCTGAGGCCGGGCGGGCAGATCCGGCAGGACGCCCTCGCGGCCCGGTTCGAGGTGAGCCGCGTGCCGCTGCGCGAGGCGCTGAAGGCCCTGGAGGCCGAGGGCCTGGTCGTCCATCACATACACCGGGGCTACTTCGTCGCCGAGTTGTCGCTTGCCGACCTGGAGGAGATCTACCGGATCCGTGAGCTCCTGGAGACGGAGGCCGTACGGCTGGCGGTACGAAGGCTTCCGGACGGCATCGTGGCGACGCTCGAAGGCATCCAGCGCGAGGTGGAGCGGGCGGCGGAGGAGGGCGACGTGACGGCGATGGCGGCGGCGAACCGCCTCTTCCACTTCACCCTGATCGAGGCGTCGGGTATGCCGCGCCTGGTCCGGCTGATCACGACCCTGTGGGACTCCACGGACGCGTACCGCGCGCTGTACTACGCCGAGGATCCCCACCGGAAGCAGGCGGTCCGTGAACACCGCGCGGTCATCTCCTCGCTCCGTCAGGGCGACGAGGAGGCCACCGTCCGGTGGCTCGACGAACACCGCGCCCACGCGGTGGCGGCCCTGCGCGAGGTCCTGGACCTGGAGCGGGACTGAGCCAGGGGGCGGGCGGCGGGCGGCGGGCGGCGGGCGGCGGGCGGCGGTAAATCGGGTGCCGATCACCCCCGGCACTCCTAGGCTCGCCCCATGACGCACGGGGGACTGGTCAACATCGTCGACGTCGAGGCGACCTGCTGGGACGGCGAGCGGCCGCCCGGTGCGGTCAGCGAGATCATCGAGATCGGGCTGACCGTGGTCGATCTCGCGGCGGGCGAGAGGCTCTCCCGGCACCGGATCCTGGTGCGGCCGGCCCGGTCGCGGGTCAGTGCGTTCTGCACCGAGCTGACCGGGCTCACCCAGGCCGAGGTGGACACCGGACTGGACTTCGCCGCCGCCTGCCGGCTGCTCGCCACCACGTACGAGGCCGGTGCGCGGCCCTGGGCGAGCTGGGGTGACTACGATCGCAAGCAGTTCGCCCTGCAGTGCCGGGCCACCGGCACCCCGTACCCCTTCGGGCACCGTCACACCAACGCCAAGGCGGTGTTCACGGAGGCGTTCGGGCTGCGCAGGCGTCCGGGCATGGCGCAGGCCCTGGAGATCGCCGGGCTTCCGCTGGAAGGACGTCATCACCGGGGCGAGGACGACGCCTGGAACATCGCCGCCCTGGTGCTGCTGGTGGCCGGGCGCGACGCGTGGCCGGAGCACGGGCCGGCGGCCGCGGCGGGTACCGGGTCGGGGACCGCTCCGTAGGAGCCCGCGGAAGCTGCGGTTACCCTTGCGCCGGACGCGAGGAGGAACCATGGGGCGGATGCCGTCGGCCGAACGACGCAGGCAGTTGGTCGAGGCCGCGATCAGGGCGATGACCAGGGACGGGGTCGCCCGGACCACCACGCGGTCGATCTGCGCCGAGGCCGGTGTGTCGCTGAGCGTCTTCCACTACTGCTTCGAGTCCAAGCAGGCCCTCCTCGAAGCCGCGATCGAGACGATCAACGCCAACTACGTGGCGCGGGTGATGTCGGCGGTCGAGCCCGGAGCGACCTTGCGCGAGACCGTGCGGGGCGCGCTCCAGTCGTACTGGGACCATGTCACGGCCCGTCCGGGCGAGCACATGCTGACGTACGACCTCACCCAGTACGCCCTGCGCGAGCCGGGGTTCGAGCATCTGGCGCGCGCCCAGTACGAGCAGTACGCGCTGTCGGCGGGCGCGCTGGTCGAGCAGGTCCGGGCGATGCGCGGTCTGGAGCCGCGGGTGCCGGTGGAGACGGTCGCGCGCTACCTCGCGGCGGCGATCGACGGCCTGACGCTGCAGTTCCTGGTGCTCTCCGACGAGAAGACCGCCACTGACCTGCTCGATCTGACGGCCGATCAACTCGTGTCGCTGATCGAGGGATAGCGCTCCGGAAGCGAAACATGTGATCGGGATGGGTGAACCCTGTCCCGGTGAACAGGTCATCTGTCCCGGACCCTTGACTCACTCCGCCAACACCGCGATCCTCGGGGCGCCCGGGACACCCCACCGACCGGAGGCATCGCTGACCATGACTCGTCCCCTGACGCGCGGAACCGGCGGCAGATCCGCCCTTCTCGCGCTGTTCCTCGCCTTGGCCGCCGTGCTCTTCGGCTCCGGTCCCGTCCCCGCGGCCGCCGCCGGCGGCGCGTGGTGGGAGCCCACCTCCCGGCCCGCGGCCGACTCGCAGATCAACGTCACCGGAGCGCCGTTCACGGGAACGGACGCCCAGGGGAAGGTGCGCGGCTTCGTCGACGCGCACAATCACCTGATGTCCAACGAAGGGTTCGGCGGCCGGCTCATCTGCGGCCAGACGTTCTCCACGGCCGGTGCCGCGGAGGCGCTCAAGGACTGTCCCGAGCACTACCCGGACGGTTCGGGCGCGCTCTTCGAGAACATCACGGGCGGCGCCGACGGGCACCACGACCCGGTGGGCTGGCCGACGTTCAAGGACTGGCCCGCCCACAACTCCCTGACCCACCAGCAGAACTACTACGCCTGGGTGGAGCGCGCCTGGCGCGGCGGGCAGCGGGTCCTCGTCAACGACCTGGTGACGAACGGCCTCATCTGCTCGATCCTGCCCCGGGACCGGAGCTGCGACGAGATGACCTCGATCCGCCTCCAGGCCCGTAAGACGTACGAACTCCAGGACTACGTCGACGGGATGTACGGCGGCCCCGGCAAGGGCTGGTTCCGCATCGTCACCGACGCCGCGCAGGCGCGGTCGGTGATCGAGCAGGGCAAGCTCGCGGTCGTCCTCGGCGTGGAGACCTCCGAGCCGTTCGGCTGCAAGCAGATCCTCGATGTCGCGCAGTGCAGCAAGGAGGACATCGACCGGGGCCTCGACGAGCTGTACGGGCTCGGGGTGCGCAGCATGTTCCTGTGCCACAAGTTCGACAACGCGCTGTGCGGTGTCCGGTTCGACTCGGGCGCGATCGGGACGGCGGTCAACATCGGCCAGTTCCTGTCGACGGGCACCTTCTGGGCCACGGAGAAGTGCACGGGCCCGCAGCACGACAACCCGATCGGCCTCGCGGCCGCGCCGGTGATGGCCGCCAAGCTCCCGGCGGGGGTGAGCGTCCCCTCGTACGCCTCCGACGCGAAGTGCAACACCCGGGGTCTGACCAGGCTCGGCGAGCACGCGCTGCGGGGCATGATCGACCGCGGGATGATGCTGGAGCTCGACCACATGAGCGTCAAGGCGGCCGGGCGGGCGCTGGACATCCTGGAGTCCGAGGAGTACCCGGGCGTGATCTCCAGCCACAGCTGGATGGACCTGGACTGGACCGAGCGGCTCTACCGGCTGGGCGGCTTCGTCGCCCAGTACATGAACGGCGCGGAGGGCTTCGTCGGCGAGGCCGGCCAGAAGGCGGACCTGCGCGCGAAGTACAAGGTCGGCCTCGGCTACGGCACCGACATGAACGGGGTCGGCGGCTGGCCCGCCCCGGTCGGGAACGGCAAGCCGAACTCGGTCACGTACCCCTTCCGCAGCGTCGACGGCGGTTCGGTGATCGACCGTCAGGTGACCGGCGAGCGCACCTGGGACCTCAACACGGACGGCGCCGCGCACAACGGCATGGTGCCGGACTGGATCGAGCAGGTGCGGCTCACCGGCGGCCGGGGGATCGTGGACGAGATGGCCAAGGGCGCCGAGTCGTACCTGACCACGTGGAAGGCGACGGAGAACCACGAGCCGGGCGTCAACCTCGCGGCGGGCGCGCCGGGTTCGGCGAGTTCCTCGGAGTGGAACCCGTTCACCAGCTACGCACCGGGCCGGGCGCTCGACGGCGACACCGGGACGCGCTGGGCCAGCGACTGGTCGGACGACCAGTGGCTGGGCGTGGACCTCGGGGCCGTACGCCGGATCGGCCGGGTCACCCTGGACTGGGAGCGGGCGTACGCCCGTCAGTACCGGATCGAGGTGTCCGAGAACGGCACGGACTGGCGGACGGTGTGGCGCACGGACGCAGGTGACGGCGGGTACGACACGGCGGAGTTCCCGTCGACGTCGGCCCGTTACGTACGGTTCCACGGCGAGCGGCGGGCCACCCAGTGGGGCTACTCGCTCTACGAGGTCGCGGTGCACCGCGCCTGAGCGCACAGGGGCGGGGGCCGGCCGGATCACATGTCTGATCCGGCCGGCCCCCGCTGTCGGTCTTTCGGCGTCGCTCGCCGACGGGCGCTCGCCTCAACTCCCGCTGGGGCCCGTCCAGTCGGCGGGGACGCGAGCGAGGCGGACGCGCTGCGGGTGGTCGCCGACGGCCACGGACGCCACGCGCTGCCCGGTGGCGAAGTCGATCGCGGTGACCCGGTCGGCTCCGCTCTCGGAGATGACGCAGGAGCGGCCGTCGCCGCTCACGGTCGCCCAGTACGGCTTGGACGCCTCGACGCGCGGGCCCTCCTGGAGGGACTCGCGGTCGACGACCATCGCGTAGTCGTCCATCGTCCCCGCGACGCAGAGCTTGGCGCCGTCGGGGCTCATCGAAAGGCCGTGGTGACGCGAGTCATTGACCCAGGTGGTCCGGTCGGGGTCGGTCTTCGGGTTGCCCGGCAGGACCTTCGCCCGGGTGATGCGGTCGGCCTCGATGTCGTACTCCAGGAAGCCGTTGTAGAAGGAGACCTGGAAGTAGAGCTTCTTCTCGTCCGGGGTGAAGGCGACGGGGCGGACGGCGTCGGAGAGGTCCTTGCGGCCGAAGGCGTCGAGGCGCTCGCGCATGTCGATGACCCGGACGGTCTTGAAGGTCGTGGCGTCGACGACAGTGATGCGCCGGTCGCCCTTGGTCCAGTCGAGCCAAGGGGCGTCGAGGGCGGTGGTGACCTCGCCGATGGACATGTTCCACAGCAGCCCGTCGGAGGTGAAGACGTTCTCGTGGGGCTTGTCGCCGGTCTTGAACGAGCCGAGCTCACGGCCGGTGGCGACGTCGAGGACGTGCACGGTGTTGGCGGTGGAGGCGGAGACCGCCACCCGGGTGCCGTCGGGCGAGACGGCCATGTGGTCGGCGCGGTAACCGGCCACCGGGAAGCGCCAGTTGATCCGGCCGGTGCGCAGGTCGAGCGAGACGACGTCGGCGAAGCTGGGCCGGGAGACGACCATGGAGGAGCCGTCGGGGGACGCGTACATGTCGTCGACGAACTGGTCGTGCCCCTCCCCCGGTCCGCTGCGGACGCCGAGGAAGAAGGCGAGCTTGACGGGGTTCAGATAGATCTCGCGGAGGCGTTCCTCCTTGTCGGGGATGACGTTGAGGCGGCCGATGCGTTCGAAGTCGCCCTGGGAGGCGATGACGTCGGCCGTTCCGTCCCAGTTGTTGCCGACGAACATCGCCTCGCGGAGCCCGGTCCCGGCGCTCGCGTCGCGGGCGCCGGGCGCCTCGGGCACGGCGGAGCCGGTGCCGGCCGCGGTGGCGACGAGGGCCACGGCGACCGCGAGGGCGGCGGCGAGGCGGCGGGGACGGGTGGGCGAGGTGCGGGGAGAGGGCATGCGGGGCTCCTTCTTCCTGCTCGTGGAGTGGGCTTACCCGAAGTAACCATGAGCATGACAACCCTCGCAAGACCTTGTCCGGACGCTTGTCCCGGACGCTCGCCCCGGTCACCGCCCGGGCCTCTCGCACCACCCCTCGTCCCGCACCGGCGCGCGGTAGGAGATCATGGACTCCGGAACCCAGAAGGGACGGAACGGACGATGAGGCACCGCAGTGTCGCCGACCTGATGACGCCGACCGCGGTGGCGGTGCAGCCCGGGACGTCTTTCAAGGAGATCGCGCGACTCCTCGACGAGTACGGCATCACCGCCGTCCCGGTGGTCGACGATGAGCACCGGCCCGTGGGCGTGGTCTCCGAGGCCGATCTGCTGCGCCGCCACACGGCCAAGGACGGGCCGAGCACCGCCGAGGCCATGATGTCCAGCCCGGTCGTCACCGCCCGGCCCTCCTGGACGGCGGTCGAGGCGGCCCGCCTCATGGAGCGGCACCGAGTGAAGCGGCTGCCGGTCGTGGACGCGGACGGACGGCTGATCGGCGTGCTGAGCCGCAGCGATCTGCTCCAGCTGTTCCTGCGGCGGGACCGCTCGATCCAGGAGGAGATCCGCGAGGACGTCGTCGTCCGCATCCTGCGCCTCTCCCCCTCCGCCGTACACATCGACGTCGACGAGGGCCGGGTGACCCTCAGCGGCACCCTGGACCGCCCCGGCATCGGCCCCATCCTGGTCCGGCTGTGCGAGACGGTGGACGGGGTGGTGGAGGTCGAGGACCGGCTGACGTACGAGGAGGGGGAGGAAACGGCGCCGGGGCCGGGGCTGGGGTCGGAACCGGGACCGGGGCCGGGGTCGGGGTCGGGGTCGGAACCGGGACCGGGGTCGGAACCGGGTCCGGAGGGCGGGGCGGTCTAGCGCTCCGGCCGAAGCGCGCCCGGTGAGCCCGTCACCAGGGCACGGTGCCGCCGTCGTCGAAGAATCCGCCGGTCGGTCCGTCGTCCGGCAGGGTCGCGAGGTGGATCGCGATCGCCGCGCCCTGGCGTGGGGTGCGGACACCCTGGAAACCGTTGAGGTCGGTGGCGGTGTAGCCGGGACAGCCGGAGTTGACCAGGATGCCGGTGTCGCCCAGTTCCTTGGCGTAGTGGACGGTGACGGCGTTGAGGAAGGTCTTGGACGCCGAGTACGCGACCAGGGCCGGGCCCATGTCGATGCCGGGCGTGGTCTGCAGGACGAGCGAGCCGACGCTGCTGGCCATGTTCACGATCCGCGCCGACGCCGAGCCGCGCAGCAGCGGCAGCATCGCGTTGGTGACGCGGATGACCCCGATCACGTTGGTCTCCACCACGGCCCGGACGGTCGCGGGATCGACCGTGGTCGGCGTCTGCGGCATCCCGCCGGTGATCGCGGCGTTGTTGACCAGGACGTCGAGCCCGCCGGCCCGGTCGGCGATCAGCTCGGCCGCGGCGACCGCACTCGTCTCGTCCGCCACGTCGAGCGGAACGCCGAACGCGTCGGTCCCGCCCGCGCGCAGCTTCTCCACCGCCGTGTCGCGACGCTGCTTGTCCCGCGCGCCCACACCGACTCGCCAGCCGAGGGAGCCCAGGCCCGCCGCGATCTCGTAACCGATTCCCTTGTTCGCGCCGGTGACCAGCGCGATCCTCTGTGCACTCATGTCGTCGAGCGTGCTGCGGACCGGGGCGGGACGTCCAAGACCGGTTGGGTGGGCGGTGATACCGCGCGGATATCGGTCGTGATGAGCGCCGTTACGATGGCGCGGTGGAGACGCGGGAGCTACGGTATTTCGTCGCCGTCGCCGAGGAGTTGAACTTCGGTCGGGCGGCGCAGCGGCTCGCCATGGCACAACCACCGCTCTCGCGGGCGATCCAGCAGCTCGAGCGGCGGCTCGGAGTGGTCCTGCTGCACCGCACCGCTCGCGGCGTCTCCCTGACCGAGGCGGGGTCGGTTCTCCTGCGGGAGGGCCGGGCCGCGCTCGACGCGGTCGAAGCCGCCGAGCGCCGCACCCGCCGCGCGGCTGCCGGACCGCCCGGCGTGGTGCTGGCCACGAAGGCCGGGGCCTCCAGCGAACTGCTGTCGAAGCTGCTGGACGCCTACGCCGCCGAGCCCGGCGCGGTCGCCGTCGAGGTGCTGCTGTGCGGGCCCGGCGAGCAGGAGCGTCTGCTGCGCGACGGGCGGGCCGACGTCGCCCTGCTCCAGCGGCCCTTCGACACGACGGCCGGACTCGACACCGAGGACCTGCACACCGAGCGGCAGATGGTGGTCCTGCCCGCGGGGCACCCGTCGGCCGGCCGCACCCATCTGTCGATGGCGGAGGTCACCGCCTTGACGGACCTGCCGCTGCCCCGCTGGCCGCGACGGGACGGGAGTTGTCCCGAAGGACCCGGCCCGCGGGTGCGCGACCACACCCAGCTGTTCCAGCTGATCGCGCTCGGCCGCGCCTGCGCCGTCGTGCCCGAGTCCCTCCGTGCTCACCTGCGCGGCGATCACGCGACGGTCCCGGTGCCGGACGCGCCGCCCGTCACCACCGTCATCGCCTGGCCGCCGCACAGCAGGTCTCAAGCGGTGGCGGCCCTCGTCCGCACCGCGACCCGCCTCTAGGGCTTGTCCGCCGCCAGCCCGTGTCCGCCGCTAGGTCGCGTCCGCCGCGGGCCAGGTGGGACTTTCCGGTCGTGGCCTAGGTGACCGCCTCCGGCCAGCCGTAGCCGGGGCCGGTGTGTTGGGGGACGGTCCCCGCGCCCACCGCCTCCATCTCCCTGTTCGCCTCGCGCATCAGCTTTCCTGCCAGGTCCTTCATCGCGCGGCTCGCGGCGAGCTCGTCACCGATCGCCGGGACGTCCACGTCCGCCGGGTTGCACCGGGCGGAGCCGTGGCCCGTGAGGTTCGAATTGCCGGTGAGGAGTCGGGCCTCGGCCTTGGTGGTCCCGTCCTCCTCGACCAGTTCCACGCCGACGGTCCACTCCAGGGTGCGGCTCATGGTCTGCCTCCTCGCACAGCCGGCCGCGCGCGACCGAGGCGCGGCCCCTTTCCACCTCCAGGATCCATCGGCCGGGGCGCCGACGCACGGGGGCGGCGGCAGGGGCGGTCAGGGGGCGCGGAAGAGCCGGGGGAAACGAGGGGCGAGCCAGGGTTTGCGGCCCCAGCCGAGCGCCTTGCCGCGGGCGATCACCGGCCATGGGTCGGCCCGGCCGAGGCCCAGGAGGAGGAAGGCGACCGGCTCGGTGAGGATGGTGCAGTCCGGCCGGGCGGGCGGCGCGTGGCTGACCTCGACCGTGCCGTCCGTGACGGCGACGCCGAAGGCCGGGCCACCGCGGAGCCGTACCGCGAACCGGGCCGTCAGTCCGGCGACGGCGGCGGGGTCCGTCACCCGGGGCATCGCCTCCCTCATGAACGGCAGCGTCAGCTCGACCCGGTGCGCGTCCAGCATGTGGGGGCGGCCGAGGGCGAGGGCCAGGTCGTAGCCGTGGCCGAGCATGTGGGTCAGCAGGTACGAGCCGAGGACGGCCGGGCGCATCACGCCGAGCGGCGTCGTGAGCGGCGCGTCCGGGTCGCGGTCCTCCACTGCGGCGAGGAAGGCGGCCGCCTGCGCGGTGATCATCTCGGCCAGCGGGCCGGGCTCACGCTCGCCGAACCCGGCGAGCGCGAGCTCGTTCGCTGCGGCCAGGCTGCCCGGAGTGCCGTCGCCGTGGGGCCGCTCGTGGCCGGCGGCGAGCTCGGCCATGAGGGCGTTCGCCTGGGCGAGATGGGCGGCGGCCTCGCCGAGGGTCCAGGTGGAGCGCGGTACGGGCAGCCCGGCCGCGTCCGGCCCGGCGGCCGTGCGCAGGACCGAGGCGATGTCCTCGGCCGTCCCCCGTATCGCCTCAGCGAGCCCGCCGGGCAGCACCCCGTCCGCCTCGGTAGGCCCACCGGGCAGCACCTCGTCCGCCTCGGTAGGCCCACCGGGCAGCACCTCGTCCGCCTCGGTAGGCCCACCGGGCAGCACCTCGTCCGCTTCCGTACGCCCGCCGGGCAGCACCTCGTCCGTCTCCGTACGCCCGCCGGGTGGCGCCCCCTCCGCCTCGGTGGCTCCGCCCGGCAGCGCCCCGCCCGTCCCTCGCACCATCGTTTCCGCCCCTCCCCTGACTCCGGCGGCTCCGTGCGGAAGGCCGGTGGTGAGGGAACGTACCAGCGAGTAGCTCCGTGGGCACCGGCCCGGAGCGCATTCGTCTACAGGCCGACGTCCCGCGCCCTGAGGTCCTCCAGGGTCTCCCTGCGGACGAGGAGCCGGGCCCGGCCGTCGCGGACCGCGACCACCGGGGGACGGCCCACGAGGTTGTACGAGGACGCCATCGACAGGTGGTACGCCCCCGCCACCGGCACCGCCAGCAGGTCGCCCGGGTGGGTGTCGGCGGGCAGCGGCACGTCCTCGGCCAGGATGTCCCCGGCCTCGCAGTGCCGGCCCACGACCGTCACGCGCTCGGGCCCGGCCAACGAGTGACGCCCGATCAGGCGCGGGGCGTAGCGCACCCCGTACAACGCGGGCCGGGGGTTGTCGCTCATGCCTCCGTCCACCGCCACGAAGGTCCGCCCGGGCGTCCGCTTGACCGCGAGGACGCGGTACACGGCGACACCCGCCGGGCCGGTGACCGCCCGGCCCGGCTCGATGACGAGGCGCGGCACGGGGAGCCCGGCCGCCGCGCAGCTCTCGGCCAGTTCGGCACGGACCTTGCGGGCGAGCGTGGTGAGGTCGAGGGCGGGTTCGCCGGGGCGGTGGGCGATGCCGTGACCGCCGCCGAGGTCGAGCTCCGGCAGGGTGACCCCGTGGGTGTCGCGGACCCTGGCCATGAGGCCGACCAGCCGCCGTACGGCCACGAGGTACGGCTTGACGTCGGTGATCTGCGAGCCCAGGTGGCAGTGGATTCCGGTGAGTTCGAGCTGCGGCTGGTCCAGGACGCGGGCGATGGCGTGCTGGGCGTGGCCGTCGCGGAGCGAGAGGCCGAACTTCTGGTCGTCGGAGCCGGTACGGATCTTCCGGTGGCCGCCCGCGCTGATGCCCGGCGTCACCCGGACCATGACCTTCTGATGGCCGCCGCTGCCGACGGCGGCGGCGATCCGCGCGATCTCGGCGGGCGTGTCGATGACGATCCTGCCCACCCCGAGGCGCAGGGCGGTGCCCAGGTCCTGCGGGGACTTGGCGTTGCCGTGGAGCAGGATCCGCTCGGCCGGGAACCCCGTGGTGACGGCCAGCTCCAGCTCTCCCGCGGAGCAGACGTCCAGCCCGAGGCCCTCCTCCTCGACCCAGTGGACGAGGGCGCGGCACAGGAAGGCCTTGGCCGCGTAGTGGATCTCGGCGTCGGGGAAGGCGTTGCGGTAGGTGCGGCAGCGCTCGCGCACCTCGGCCTCGTCGAGGACGTACGCGGGGGTGCCGTGGCCCTCGGCGATCTCGGCGAGGGGCACGCCGCCGACGAGGAGGCGGCCGTGCGGCTCTTCCACGGTGCTCGCGGGCCAGACGGAGAGCGCGTCGCCGGGGGCAGGCGTGCCGCCGTGGCCGGGGGTGGGCGCGCCGCCGTGGCGGGGCGCGGTGGCAGGGGTCGGCGGCGGCACGGGGGCGGCTGGAACGGCCGATCCCTCAGGGGTGCTCGGTGCGGTCGGCGCCGTGGGGGCCTTGCGGGCCGGTGACAGGGGAACGGTGGTCACCTCTTCATCTCCCTTCAGCTCGCGAGAGCCGTCAGCGGCCGGGGCTGCGGCCGGGCCGGCTCCGCCGTGCGACCCGACGCCGGGACGGCCGCCGCAAGAGCCGGTGCCGGTGCCGGTGCCGTCAGGACCGGGTCGATCCTCAGCTCCCGGACGTCAAGCGGGTTCATGAGGGCCCGCAGCGCGGGCTCCGACAGCCGGATCCAGGGCTGGTCCGCCCCGAGTACGGCCCTCAGCCGCGCCGGGTCGGTGAACGCGACGGCGGTCCTGTCGCCGACCGGCGTGCGGAACAGACGGGTCACGCAGCCGCGGGTTCCCGGCCGGACGGGTACGTAGAGCCGTCCGGCCGGGAACGGTTCCCCAGGTTCCGCGTCGTCTCCGTACAGGGCGTCTGCCATGGGTTCCTCCCGAGGAACGAGGCACGGTCCCCGGCACGGTCGCACCGGGGGTGTCCTCGACGCTATGCCCGGCGACCACCGCTCCCGGGGCCCTCCTAACGCTCCCCTGACGGGGACGCGCCCCATCCATACACCCCGCTGACACCGGTACGGCTGCTGGCCGGGGTGGGGTGCGGGGTGCACCCGGTCGGCGTACCTCGCGGGGTACGGCGGGAGCCACCGCGCCAGTGGCGGGAGGTCCGGCGAGCCGCCGGGCCGCCGTGTCTTTCCGCAGGCCAGGGCCTTGAGACTATTCCCCGGGAGCCATCGGACTTCCGATGGCAGCCATGGGTTTCCGCATTGGAAAGCCTTCCGGGACGGGGCTACGTTCGAGGACATCGCCACCCCGGCGGTCCCCGAGACCGGGTGCCGGGTGCCGGGTCGGCGATCACCGCCCCGGGCCGGACCCTGGCCCCCACCATCCGGGAGAACCCTCATGCCCAAGATCCTTTTCGTGCTGACCGGCGCCGACTTCTGGACCCTCGCCGACGGTACGAAGCACCCCACCGGCTTCTGGGCCGAGGAGGCCGCCGCCCCGTACGAGGCGCTGACGGCCGCCGGGTACGAGGTCGTCGTCGCGACCCCCGGGGGCGTCGTCCCCACCGTCGACAAGAGCAGCCTGGCCCCGGAGTTCAACGGCGGACAGGAGGGTGCCGACAAGGTCGCCGCCACGCTGGACTCGATGACCGAACTCAAGCACCCGCTCCGTCTGGAGGACGTGGACCTGGCCGACTACGCGGCCGTCTTCTACCCGGGCGGCCACGGCCCCATGGAGGACCTGTCCGTGGACGCCACCTCCGGCGCGCTCCTGATCGAGGCGCTGAACTCCGGCAAGCCGCTCGCCGTCGTCTGCCACGGTCCGGCCGCGCTGCTCGCCGCCACGAAGGCCGACGGCAGCAACGCCTTCGCCGGCTACCGGGTCGCCGCCTTCACCAACGACGAGGAGACGCAGTCCGGTTTCGCCGACAAGGCGAAGTGGCTCCTGGAGAGCCGGCTGGTCGAGGCCGGCGTCGACGTCCAGGTCGGCGAGCCGTGGGCGCCGAAGGTGGTCGTCGACCGCAACCTCATCACCGGCCAGAACCCGGCCTCGTCCGCCCCGCTCGCGGAGCGGCTCCTGGAGACCCTGCGCTGACGCGACCGACCGGACGCCCCCGTACGCCGAAAGGGCGCGGGGGCGTCCTGCCGTTCAGCCGTCCGAGGAGCTCCCTCCGGTCGCCCCCATAGGGACATGGGTAGGCTTCCCCCGTGAGGCATACGGATTCTGATGGGACGGACGAGGGTGCGCGGCCCCGGGCGGCGCCCGTCGCGGACCTGAATCTGCTGCGTACCTTCCTCGCGGTCTACCGCTCCGGCTCCTTCACCGCCGCGGCCGGGCTCCTGGGCCTCTCCCAGCCGACGGTGACCACCCAGATCCGCGCCCTGGAGCGGCAGACGGGACGGGAGCTCTTCGAGCGCCTGCCGCGCGGCGCCGCCCCGACCCCGGTCGCCCACGACCTCGCGGCGGGGGTCGCCGGTCCGCTCGACGCCCTCGCCGCCGCGACGGGCCACGAGACCGCGCCGCACGAGCGGGCCGCCCCCGTGCACCTCGCGGGTCCTGCCGAACTGCTCTGCACCCGGGTGCTGCCCGCCCTGGCCCCACTGGCGGCCGAAGGGGTACGGCTCCGCATCACACCCGGCCTCACCGAAGCGCTCCTCGACGAACTCCGCGCGGGCCGCCACGACTTGGTGATCGCCACGTACCGGCCGCGCGGGCGGGCCCTGACGTCCGTGCCGCTGATGGACGAGGAGTTCGTCCTCGTCGCGGCGCCCGGCTGGGCCGACCGCCTCGCGGGGCCGCTGGCCGAGGAGGGGCCGGCGGCGCTGCACGCCGTCCCCCTGGTCAGCTACGCCGAGGACCTGCCGATAGCCCGCCGCTACTGGCGCCACGTCTTCGGCTCCCGGCTGTCCCGTCCCGCCGCGGTCACCGTGCCCGATCTGCGCGGTGTGCTGGCCGCCGTCACCGCCGGCGCGGGCTTCACCGTGCTGCCGCGCTACCTGTGCGAGGCCGAGCTGGCCTCCGGCGCCCTCGTCGCCCTCCACCGGCCGGACGACCCGCCCATCAACACCGCCTACCTCACCCAGCGCCCAGGTCGTCCGGCCCACCCCGGCGTCACCCGCGTCCGGGATCTCCTCGTCGAGGCCGCCCGCGGCTGGTGACCGCGGGCGCGGCGGCGGGCCGGGTCAGCGCAGGATGGGTCCGTAGGCGTGCTGCGCGGCGAAGGACCCCAGTTGCCGCGTCGCCGGCAGCGCGGTGCCGACGGCGGCGCCGGCGACGATCAGCAGCGTCGTGGCGCTGAGGGCGAACCGCTCGGCGGGACCGTCGAGGACCAGGAGGGCGGCCACCGGGAGCAGGGCGACGACCGTCATGCAGAGGGCGGCGGCCAGGCCGATCCTCGACCGGACGTACGCGAGGTACTGGGCGGTCGGCCGGCCCATGGGGATTCCCGGGACGAACATGCCGGACCGCTTGAGGCGCTCGGCGACCTCGACGGTGTCCGGTTCGGTGCCCGCCCGGAGCCAGGCGTGCCCGAGGACGAGCAGGACGTACCCGGGCAGCAGCCACGGCCCGGCCGGGGCGGGCACGAGCAGCAGCAGGGACGCCGGGATCATCATGCCGAAGCCGCCCTGTCCGCCCCTGACCGGAACGTAGGTCGGCGCGGGGCCGAGGGGATGGCGGCCGATCATCCGCTTGGTGCGCTGGAGCGGGATGCGCCGCTCCGCCTGCCCGACGAGGACGGCGAGAACCGCCATGACGACGAGGGCGAGGACGACCGCGAGGACGACGAGCGCGGCGCGGGCGCCACCGGTCTCCCGGGCCGCGTCCGCCACCTGGCCGGGGACGACCGCGGCGAGCTGGGCGACGAGGAGGACGGAGAGTCCCTCGCCGATCCCACGGGCCGTGATGAGCCCGCTCAGCCAGAGGACGACCGCCGCGCCGGCCGTCATGCAGGCCACCAGGGTCACAGCCCCGAGCGGGCCGTCCGCGCGCTCCTGGACGAGGCCGGACTCCCCCGGGGCGCAGAGGCCGGTGAGCGGGACGCAGCCGTCGCCGTACACCCCGGTCGTCACGACCACGCCGAGGACGGCGGCCAGGAGGACGGCGAGCCATCGGGTCCGGCGCGCGAGGACGGCGGCGCCGTCCTGGCCGGACGCCGCCAGCAGCCGGACGCGCGGGATCAGCGGGCCCGCGAGGTCGGCGACGAGCCGGGCCGCGAGGGCGGGCAGGATTCCGAAGGTGAGCACCGAGAGCTCCCCGAGCCCGTCGCCGGTGAGCAGCTCGACCAGGCCGTACAGCCGCGGGTCTCCCCCGGCCGCCTCCCCGCCACCGCCGGCGTCGACGCCGGGGGCCTCGAGGGCGTCGGCTCGGAGGCCCGGCAGGGGCAGGTTCTGCCCCAGCCGGAACAGGACGACGGCCAGCACCGTGAAGAGCAACCGTTTCCGCAGCGCGGGTACGCGCAGCGCTCGTGCGAGCATGACCGACTCCCCCGTCCGTCCCACCGTCGCCGGGGCCGACGTTCGCCCCGCACCGAACGCTCGCCCCCGTGGGACACGGAGTCAACTCCCGTACAGGGTAGTGACGGAGGAGACACCTGGCGTTCGGCGGTTCTTCACGAACGGGGAAGGCGGCGCCGTCACTCGGCCACGGCGGCGGGGGCGGTCGCGGGACCCGGGGCGGGGACCGTGGCGGGAGCGTCGTCCCAGGCCAGCGAGGACATCCTCCAGCCCGCCGGGGTCAGCAGGAACTGCGTGGTCTTGTGGCCGGAGCCCTCGAACCACTCGCCGTTGAGGTAGCCGGACTTGCGGTACGCGCTGAACCGGTGGGCGATCGATCCGAAGATCTCGGTACGGGCGCTGACCTCGTGTTCGGAGAACTCCGTCAGCGTCCCGTCCGTGAGCATCCGCTGACGGGGTTCGATGAAGGCGTCGAGATCGTAGACGACGGGTTCGGCTCCGACGTTCGCGATGATCCGCCCCTGCGGGACGAAGACCTCGCGGATGACGCCGAGGTCGGGCCGGGTCCCGCCGGTGTTGGTGAAGGCGCCGACGAACACGCCCATCAGCCGGTCGAGTTCGGCCTGGACGCCGGAGCCGGGGGCCTCCCCGGCGGTGGGCCACTCCTCCGCGAGGACCGACCAGACCTCGATGTCGTGCCGCACCCCCCGGTACGGGGTGTGCCGCCGCAGCACGCCGTCGCGGGTCATGCCGAGCCGGCGGGCGGCCGCGACGCTGCGGGAGTTGCCCGCCGAGGCCCACCATTCGACCCGGCTCATGCCCCGCTCCGTGAAGGCCCAGTCGATGAGCACCCGGGAGGCCCGGTTCACCAGGCCGTGCCCCTCCCCCGCCCGCTCCAGCCAGCAGCCGATCTCGCACACCCCGGTGGCGCTGTCGAACCGGGGGAACATGACGCCGCCGACCAGGGTGTCGTCCAGCCAGATCCCGAAGATCCCGCCGTTGTCGGCGGCCCGGCGGTCGGCGTAACGCTGGAGGGTGGCGGTGGCGGAGGGCAGGTCGGTACTGAAGGTCGCCCAGGGGATCCACGGGTCGACGGTGTCCCGCGCGCGGTCGATGTGGGCGAGGAACTCCGGCGCCTGCCAGGGCTCCAGGGGGCGGAGCCGGGCACGGTCGCCGATCGGCAGGGTGAACATGTGGACGGCGCTCCCTCGGTACGTAACAAGCGTTCGGTACGTAAGCTAGCAGCATGCCCCCCGCACGTGGAGACCGCGCCGCCCGCCGTGAGGACGTATCCGAGACGGTGTGGCAGGTGCTCGCCGACAAGGGGTTCGGCGGTCTGACCCTGCGCGCCGTCGCGACCGCGATGGGCGTCTCGACCGGAATGCTCATGCACTACTTCCCGACCAAGCGGGCCCTGCTCACGCACGCCCTGGACCTGCTGGAGAAGCGCACCGCGGAACGTCCCCGCCGCGCGCGGCCCACCGAGGGCCTCGCCACCGTGCGCGTCATGCTCCTGGACATCCTGCCGCTGACCCCGGGCGACACCGCCCGCAACCGCGTCTGGGTCGGCTCCTGGGACCTGTCCCTCGCCGACGACGACCTCGCCGCGGCACAGGCCGAGCGCTACACCCGGCTGCGCGCGTCCCTCCTCCCCCACCTGGAGGCCGCCCGCGACCTGGGCGAACTCCCGGCCCTCGCCGACCTGGAACGGCTCGCCGCCTCCGCCGTCGCGTTCACGCACGGCCTCGTCGTCCAGGCCCTCTTCGACCCCGCCCGCTTCCCCGAGGAGGTCCAGACGGCGATGCTCGACGAGTTCCTCGCGTCGGCCCGCCGGCCCGCCACCGCCGCCGCGCCCGCCCCCGCCCCCGCCCCGTAGGACGAACCGGCCGTGGAGCCACGGCGAAAACCGTTTGACGGGCGAGGGACAGCGGCTGCTAGGTTCTCCGGAGGCCGTGCGAGAGAACGAGGAGGTGGTACCCGTGAACGCAGTTTCGACATGGGTGCTCCCCTCCGGGGTCACGGTCGGGCGGTAGGCAGGTCGCCCGGGAGCGCCGATCCAGCGCACTCCCGAAAGGCACGACCATGCACGTCACCTCCGAGCAGCGCCTCGACGACGGCGTACTCGAACGCACCTTCACCCTCGGGGAGATCCCCGGCATCCTGTGGACCCCGGCGGCCGCGTCCGCGTCCGCCCCGGTTCCGCTGATCCTCCTCGGCCACCCTCCCCTCGGGCTGGGCAGGATGTACCCGCGGCTGGTGGCCCGGGCCCGGCACTCGGCGGCGGAGGGCATCGCCACGGCCACCATCGAACTCCCCGGAAGCGGCGACCGGCCCCGCTGGCCCGCCGCCGACCGGGCCCGCGCCGAACTGCGCCGGGCGCTGGCGGCCGGCGAGCCGGTCACCGACGAGATCATCGACGCCCTGATCCTCCCGCTGGTCGAGAGGGCCGTCCCGGAATGGCAGGCCGCCCTGGACGCCGTCCTCGCCCTGCCCGAGATCGGCGGCCCGGTCGGCTACTCCGGCGGCGTGATCTCCATCGGCGTCCGGCTCGCGGCGGTCGAGCCGCGCATCATGGCCGCCGGACTCTTCGCCGGGAGCTTCGTACCCCGCGCCATGTTCGAGGAGGCACGGCGGGTCACCATCCCGCTGCACGTCCTGCTGCAGTGGGACGACGAGGGCAACGACCGGCAGGCGGCCCTGGACCTGTTCGACGCCTTCGGGTCGGCGGAGAAGGCCCTGCATGCCAACATGGGCGGGCACACCGGCGTCCCGGAGTTCGCCGCGGACGCCGCGGGCCGGTTCTTCAGCCGCCATCTGAAGTGAGACCGGGCATGCGTTTGGGCGTTCGCCACGGAGGGTGGTCCGGTGTGCGGCCGCGTCACCGATGGCCCGGTTCCGCGTTGGGGCTCCTGTGACGCCCTCGTTGCAGTGACGGTTCTGCAAGCGGGGCCAGCGGCTTTCCCGCCGTAACTCATGGCCTCGGAGCGGGGCGTCCGTGACGCGAGCCATGGGGGCAAGGTCGTGAAGTACCCGAACGTGTGGACACCTGCCGGTGGCTGCGAAGGCGGTCCCGGCAGCCGTTCCGGGCGGGCCGGGGACCTCGTCGGCCGCGCCGCGGAGGTGGCGGACCTGCGGGCGGCCCTCGACGGGCACCGGCTGGTGACCGTGGCGGGCGCGGCGGGTGTCGGCAAGAGCCGGCTCGCCGCCGCGGTCGCCGGTCCCCGGGCCGGTGGGCCGTGGCGGGCCATGGTCAGGGTCCGCTGGCACGACGGCGTGCCCGTCGGGCCGGGCGCGCTGACCGCGCGGGTGGTCCGTGCGCTCACCGCCGCGGCCGGGGATCCACCGGGCCCGCGGAACGCGGACGCCACCGAGGCGGCGTCCGCCGTGTCGGCCGGTGGGCTCCTGCTGGTCCTGGACGACGTCGACCCCGTCCACACCGAGTGCGCGGGGCTCGTCCAGAGGCTGCTGATGGCCGTGCCCGCACTCCGCGTCCTGGTGACCGCGCGCCGGGCCCTCGGGCTGGGTGACGAACGGGTCGTACGGCTGGCGCCCCTGGCGGTCGACTGCCCGGCGGGGGCGCCGGGGCCTTCTCCCGCCGTCGAGCTCTTCCTGTCCCGGGCGCGCGGCGGCCCGCCCCTCACGGATGACGACCTCCCCGACGTCACACGGGTGTGCCGACTCCTCGAAGGTGTGCCGCTCGCCATCGAACTGGCCGCGGGCCAGCTCGTCGAGGGAACGGTCTGTGAACTCGCGACCCGCCTGGAGACCGACCAGTGCTGGCTGACGGGCCCGGGGCCGCTGCTGCGGCGGCACCGGTCGTTGCGCGCGTCCCTCGGCGCGGTGCACGCGCTCTGCGACGAGACGGTACGGAGGGTGTGGCACCGGGCCGGGGTCTTCGCGGGCCCGTTCACCGAGGCGGCGGCGGTGCAGCTGTGCTCGGGCGACGGGATCGAGCCGCACCTGGTGCCTTCCTGCCTGGCCGTGCTGAGCGCGGCGGGCGTCCTCCAGGTGATCGGCGAACCGGGGGTGGTGCGCCCGCACCGCTACCGGATGACGCGGGCCGCCCGCGACTTCGGCGCCGAACGGCTCAGCAGGGCCGGCGAGTCGCAGGAGGTCCTGGTGCGGCACGCGATCCACTACCGGGGTGTCGCCGCCGTGGCCGAAACGCTGTGGAACATGGGGTTGCAGCACCAGGCGGCGCAGATCGTCCTGGACGAGCACGACGAGCTGATGGCCCTGGCGGGACGCCCCCAGGGCCGTACGGACGGCTCCGACGAGTCCGCGTACACGACGAACGCCCTGGAAGCGGTCCTCCACCTCTGGTTCTGGTGGGCGGCGCACGAGCGGGGCGCCGAGGGCAGCCGCCTGCTGCTCGGTCTGCTGCGGCACGTCAGGACCGACAGCCCGCTGGTGGCGCGCGGACGGTGGCTTGCCGCCTGGCTCATCACCGCGCAGGATCCCTGGACGGCGCAGCGGCTCCTCGACCTGGCCTGGCCGACCGCGGTCATGGCCGGGGACGACGCCCTCCTCGGCCGTATCGCCCACGTCCGGGGCACGCTGGCGTGGCAGAGGCGCGATCCGGAGGCGGCCACCCGGGCCTACCGTGCGGCCGCCGACACCATCCCGGAGGGGGCGGCCGGCGGACCACGAGCCGCCGTCAGCCTCGCGGCGCTGTCCGTCGTGCAGGCACAGTCCTCCCCCGAAGCGGCCGTGCGCACCGCCCACCGCGCGCTCGCCCGGCCGGACAACCACGACGACGCCTGGGCCGCCGCCCTCGCCCAGTACGCCCTCGCCCATGCCGACCACCGCGCAGGCCGCACCGGGCGGGCGCTGCGCCGCGTCCACCGCACCCTGGCCCGGCTCGACGCCGAGCCGGGGGCGGCCCCGCAGGCCCGCACCGCGCTGCTGCGCCTGCTCGACCACATCGGCCGGGCCTGCGGCACCTCACCCGAACCCGCGGGTGTGCGGCGGCCGTTCGTCCCGGTGCCGCGCGCCGGGGCACCGGCGCCGAGCACGGCACCGGAGGACAGCAGGCAGGGCTGAAGACACACCGGCACGTTCCCGGTCAGAGCGCCAGGGCCGGGGTCTGGGCGCGGCCCGGTCGGCGACGGCTACGGCTACGGCTACGGCTACGGCTACGGCTACGGCTACGGCCCGAGGGTGGCTGCCGTCAGGTGTCGGTCCTACGGTGGAGATAGCAGCGAATTCCTGGAGCGCGCCATGCTCGACATCGCGAGCGCCACAGGCGGGCCGACGGTGCCGGCCGTGGCTCGGGCGCCGGACGGCTGATGGCCGCCGGTCGCGCCGGACGGCGGTCCCCGTTCGAGCGGATACGAAGCGTGATCCGCCGGCTGCGCGCCGGGCACTGGTGGGGGCCGGTCAGCGGGCTGGAGTTGTGGCAGCGCTCGCTGGGGTTCGCCGCCCTCGGATTCCTCACCCTGGTACCGCTGCTGATCGTCGTGTCCGCGGCCGGAGCGGGCAGCGGCAAGGGCTTCGCGCAGTGGCTCGGCGACGGGCTCGGGGTCTCGGAGCCCGCCCGGGTGGAGATCGAGCGGTTGTTCGCGCTGCCGGGCCAGGTGCGGCGGGCCACCACCGCGTTCGGCCTCGCGCTGCTCGCCGTGTTCGGCCTCTCGTTCGGCACGGTGGTGCAGAGCGGCTACGAGAGGGTCTGGAACCTGCCCCCGGCCCGCTGGCGGGCCCGTTGGCGGCACGTGCTGTGGCTCGCCGTCCTCCTCGGGGTCCTGTACCTGTTCGCCGTCGCCGCCTTCTGGCGCCAGGGTCCGGGCGGGGGTGTCGTCACCACGCTGAGCGGCATCCTGTTCTTCTGGTGGTCGCAGCGGCTGCTGCTCGGGGGCCGGATCGGATGGCGCGCCCTGCTGCCCGGCGCGGTGGCCACCGTGATCGGGCTGATGGGGCTGCGGGTGTTCTCCCGGCTCGTGTTCTCGCCGCTGATCGCGTCGAGCGCCGTGACCTACGGGCCGTTCGGCGCGTTCCTGGTCATCCAGACGTGGCTGGTCGCGGTGGGCGTGGTCGTGTTCGGCGGCGCGCTGGTCGGCCGCCTCTTCGACGACGAGTTGCCCCGCGTGAGACATTCGCTGCATCGGCGCGAGCCGCCTCCGCCGGCTTAGAAGCGGTTCCGAGTGACGTACAACTCCGTTCAGAGATAGGTTCGTTGGCGAAGTCAGGCATGTCAGGCTCATGACATTCAGGGGCGCGGGAGCTTACCGTCGGATGGCCCCGGATTCCCCCCACGAATGAAGGAGCACCATGTCTCTCTCCTCATGGCTGAGGACGGCCACCGCCGGCGTCACGGTCGTCCTGGCCACGGCAACGGCCACCACGGCCACCGCCACCCCCGCACCGACGACGGAGCCGTCTGCGGTGCGCGCCGCGGCGGTCGTGACGCTTCGGTACGACGACAGCCGGGCGGCCGGCTGGGAGGCCGCCATCGCCGCCGGCGTGGCCTCGTGGAACGCCCACGTCGACAACGTCAGGCTGGTCGAGGCCGCGCCGGGCACCCGGGCGGAGATCGTGATCGTGGCGACCACCGGCTGGCCCCAGGCCACGCTCGGCCCCGTCCGACCCGGTCGGCAGGTCCGGGTCGAACTCGGCAGTCAGGCCGTGGCCCAGGGGTACGACAAGACCCGTATCGCCGCCCATGAGATCGGCCACAGCCTGGGCCTGCCCGACACCAAGCCCGGCCCGTGCTCACAGTTGATGTCGGGGTCGAGCGCCGGTACGGCGTGTGTGAACGCGGTCGCCGACGCGGCCGAGCAGGCCCGGGTCGAGGCCGCCTACGCCAACGGCGCCGCCGCCCGCTTCGTCACCGACGGCCGGACCCTCGTGGACGCGCCCTAACTCCGGGTCCGAAGGCCTCGGCCGAGGAGTCGAGGAGCGGGCCGTCCGATCGCGGTCCACGATCGGACGCCCCGTCCTCGTCCGGCGGGACGGCCGGCGACCCGCCGTTCGTCCGGGGCCGTGACCGGGCGGCGCTCATCGACGGATCCGGTAGAACTCACGTGTGGTCAGCGAGGTCGCGGCAGCGGTCCGTTGCGCCTTGGCCCCCTGGGGGTCGTTGGCCAGTGCGGCCAGGCGCCGCAGGCCGGCGGCGCGGTGGCCGTCCAGCATGGCCAGGGAACTCGCGGCGCGAACCCTGACGTCCGAGGGGACCGCGGGATCCGCGGCGAAGGACGCAAGGAGTCCGGCCGAGCGTTCGTCACCGCGCTCGGCCAGTCGGGAGGCCGCGGTGATCCGGTCCCACACGGGGGCGCCGCCGTCCCCGGCGATGCCGAGGAGCAGGGCGAACGCCTCCTCGCGGTGACCGTCGAGGTCGGCCAGCGCCGTCGCGGCGGTCGTGCGGTCGTACGCCTCCGTCGTCGTGTCGGCCGCGATGCCGCCGAGCAGGGGGGCCGCCTCGCCCTGGTGGGTGGTGGAGCGCGCCAGGAGCAGAAGCGCGCGCAGCCGGTTTCCCGGATGGACGGCACGGCCGGTCACGACGGGCCGGACCAGGTCCGCGGCCGCTTCCTCGTCCAGCTCGGCGAGTCTCTCGGCGGCCGTCAGGTGGGAGTCGCTGCCGGGCAGCGACTCCCGGGCCAGCTCGGTGAGCAGCCGGGCGGCACGATCCGCGTGGCCCGCCACGCCGGCCAGCGCCGCGGCGGCCCTCGCCCGGTCGTACGGCGGCGTGGCCGTGTCCCCCGCGAACGCGGTGAGCAGACCCACCCCGTCCTCGCGGTGGAGCCCGTCCATCTCGGCGAGGTGCCTGGCGGCGGTGACGGAGCCGTATTGGGCGAGGTCGAGCAGCAGCGCGGCGCCGGACTCGCGGTGCCCGTCGAGTTCCGTGAGCGAGTGGGCCGCCATGCAGCGGATATGGACCTCGGTCCCGGGGTCGGTGGCGCACTCGGTGAGCAGCCGCACCCCGAGGGAGCCGTGGTGGGTGAGCCGGGCCAGACCCGTCGCGGCGCCGAGCACGCTGTACGGATCCGGTGCCAGGTCCTCGATGAGCCGGAGGAGCAGCGTGGCCCCGGCCGCCTCGTGGCCTTCGAGGCCGGCCAGGATCTCGGCGGCCCACGTGCGGTGGTCCGCGTGGAGCGCGCGGTCTCCGGCGAGCCGGGCGAGCAGCTCCGCGCCGTCGTCGAGATGGCCCTCCAGCTCGGCGAGGTCCCAGGCGGCCTCCACCCGGTTGCGGTCGTCCGCGTCGGGGCTGGTCGCGAACGCGGTCAGCCACCGTGCCGCTTTCGGCCGCGGGAGGCTGCTGCCGAGCTGGAGTTGCGCCTTGAGCAGGTGGTACCCGGTGATCTCGGCGGATCCGAACAGGCCTTCCATGGCCCGTAGCGTGGCCGCGGCCAGCGGCTTCTCCGAGGCCAGCAGGGCGTCGAGGAGGAAGCCGAGGTAGGAGGGTTCGAGGCCGAGTGGATCCAGTGGCTCGACGCCGGACGTACGCCGGGCCGCCCGGCGCAGTCGGTCGCGCAGCCGCTGGGCGGGGAACAGCCGGTCGAAGAGCAGCATGCGGGCCTGCGGGTCGCGGGTGGCGTGACGGGCGGCGTGGTACTCCAGGAGCGTGCGGTGCAGGAACTCGACGTCGTCGCCCTGGCCCGCCAGAAGGCCGCAGAAACGCAGCAGCGAGGCCAGCAGTGCGTCCCACAGGGGTGGTTTGACCTTGTCGGGCCGTCGGGCGTGCGGGTGCGCGGAGAGGATCGCGGTGGCAGGAGCGCGGTTCCCGCCGATCCTCTCGTGGGCCAGGTGATCGATGAGGACCGGCAGGTGTTCCCGGGCGTTCTCGGCTGCCTTCTCGACGGTGCGGCGGTCCTCCGGGATCTGGTAGCGGTCGACCAGGGTGCGGATGGCACGGTCGTGCAGCTCGCCGACGCCCTTGTGGACGTTCTCCTCGTAGAGCAGTTCGACGAAGGACCGGAAGACTCCGGCCCGTCCGTCGGGCAGGGGACGATCGGTGTCGGCCTCGTACAGGTGGCACAGCATGGCGGTCATCAGGGGGATGCGGGCCAGGTCCTCCAGCCGGGTCCGGCGGACGCCGTGCAGGAACGCCCGGACGTGGCGGTCGGCGTCGGGCAGCGCGTGCAGCCGTTTGCGTACGTAGCTGCGGACGTCGTCGTCCGTGAAGGGCTCCAGCGTGTGGTGCCCGGTGGCGCGGGGCAGCCGGGCGAGTTCGCCGCCGGGCAGGGGGCGGGTCGCGACGAGGAACCGGTAGGGCGTGTCCGGGGTCCCGGCTTCGCGGGCGAGACGGTCGAGGAGGGCCAGCCGGGCCGTCCGGTCGGGCACCTCGTCGAGGCCGTCGACCATGACCAGCCACCGCGCGCCGGGACGCGGCGGGTGGCGGAAGAAGTCCTCGGTCAACGCCTCGCTCAGTCCGAACGGACCGTACTCCTCGGTCACCGCGTGGGCCAGGGCGGGCGCCAGCAGGGGCGCGCCGACCAGGTCACCGGCCCGGATCAGTACCGGGAAGGCGATCGTCGGAGCGTCCGCGTCGGGCTCCGGTGCCAGCAGGTGCCGGGAGGCGGACAGCAGGTGGTGCCGCAGGAGCGTCGACTTGCCCTGGCCCGGCCCGGCCAGCAGGACCCGGATGGGGTCGTCGCCGGTGAAGACGTGTTCGGCGGGGGTGGCGGTCCGCGCGCCCCGGGCCGTGGCGCGCCGCGGCACGTAGACGTCCGCCAGCGACGGTGCGTCGGGCTCCGGCGCCAGCCCGGGGTGCGGGAGTTGGTCGGCTGCCGCGCCGACGGCGCGCAGGTACGGGCGGAGCCGCTGGTCGGGGCCGCCCGTTCGGGTGGCGAACCGGCCGTCGCCGTGCTCCGGCGCGGAGCCGTAGTACGTGATGCTGCCGACGTGGCCGACCGCGAGCCCACCGTGGGTGGCCGAGATGACCGTGTCTGCCGTGATGTGCGGGGCCTGACCGCCTCCGAGCCCGCTCAGCCCTGCTGCGGACCCGGCTGCGGAGGGGTTCCGACGGTGACGTCCCGCATCCGTACCGCCGCCGCGGAACCGTGGTCGGCCCGGATGTCCACGTCGCCGTGGATCGTGGTGCCGCCGGTGGGTGCGTCCGCTCCGTCCGCCTGCGCGTGTCTCCGCAACAGGGCCCGGAGGATCGCGGCGGCCTCCTCGCGCTGGGAGCCGCTCAGGTTCTCCAGCGCCTGCTCGAAGCGGGCCTGCCAGGCTCCTTGCTGGCCGCTGCGCACGCCGGACCGTTCCTCGTCCGGCGCCGTCTCCAGGGCGGCCGCGCTGTGGTCGAGCCGTTCCAGTTCGACGCGCCGGCGGTCCCCGTCGCCCCGGGCGAACCACTCCGCCACCGACTGCCGCAGGCCCTGCCAGGCGCTGGTTCCGGCCGCCTGCACGACCGCGGCGCCTCCGGCCGCGGCCAGCGCCGTCAGCTCCTCCGCCACCATCCAACCGACCCCGTTCGTCAACGCGTTCGACGGTCGCGACGCTAGCGCACCGTGCGGCACGCCACCTGGCGTTCCCCCGGATTCGTCGCCCGGTCCTCGGCGGACGGACCGCCCGGGCGGCCGAGCACGGCACGTGCGCCGGTGATCCGGAGTCCTGGTACAACGCGCCCGGCGCGAGGGCGCGGTGCCGGGGTCGACGTGTGCTTGGCCTGGGCGATTCGGGACATACGGCCCTCATGCCGACGCTTCTTCTCCTGGTCCTCCCGGCCGTCGCCGCACTCGCCACCGGGTTGCCGGCCGTCCTGCTGTCGCCCTGGTGGTGGTGCGCGGCCGGTCCCGCTCTCCTGCTCGCCGCGGTCGCCTCGTACGACGTCGTCCAGCGGCGCCACTCGATCCTGCGCAACTACCCCCTCCTGGGGCACCTGCGGTTCGCGATGGAGAAGATCCGTCCCGAGGTTCAGCAGTACTTCGTCGAGCGGAACATCGACGGCGCTCCCTTCGACCGGGACACGCGTTCCATCGTGTACGAACGGGCGAAGGGGACCGACGCCGCCGACCCCTTCGGCACGGAGCTGGAGCTGTACCGGCCGGGCGCCGACTACCTCGTGCCCTCCATGGCCCCGCGGCCGGTTCCCACCGAACCGCCCCGGGTCCGGATCGGCGGCCCCGACTGCACCAGGCCCTACGACATGGCCCTGCTCAACGTGTCCGCGATGAGCTTCGGCTCCCTCTCCGACCGGGCGATCCGCGCCCTGAACGAGGGCGCGCGGCGCGGGGGCTTCGCCCATGACACCGGCGAGGGCGGGATATCGGAACACCACCTGGCGCCGGGCGGGGACCTCGTCTGGGAGGTCGGGACGGGGTACTTCGGCTGCCGCACGGAGGACGGCGACTTCGACCCGCTGCGGTTCGCCGAGAAGGCCGCCCTCGACCAGGTCGCCTGCGTGCTGCTGAAGATCAGCCAGGGCGCCAAGCCCGGCATCGGGGGTGTGCTGCCCGGCGCCAAGGTCAGCCGGGAGATCGCCGCGGCCCGTGGCGTCCCCGAGGGCCGGACCGTGGTCTCCCCGCCGTACCACCGCGTCTACCGCACCCCGAGGGAGCTCGTCCGCTTCGTGCGCCGGATGCGGGAGCTCGCCGAGGGCAAGCCGGTCGGGTTCAAGCTGTGCGTCGGATCGCGCCGCGAGTTCCTCGCCGTCTGCAAGGCGATGCTGGAGGAGGACGTCACGCCCGACTTCATCGTCGTCGACGGGGCGGAGGGCGGCACCGGGGCCGCGCCGCTGGAGTTCGCGGACACCGTCGGGCTCCCGCTGACCGAGGGCCTGACGACGGTCCACCGTTCCCTGGTCGGCGCCGGCCTGCGCGACCGGATCCGGATCGGCGCGTCCGGCAAGATCGCCACCGGCGGCGACATCGTCAAACGGCTGGCCCAGGGCGCCGACTACACCAACTCGGCCCGGGCCATGATGTTCGCCCTCGGCTGTGTCCAGGCCCAGCGCTGCCACACCAACACCTGCCCCGTCGGAGTCGCCACCCAGGACCGCCGGCGCGCCCGGGCCCTGGACGTCGAGGACAAGGCGCGCCGCGTCCAGCGCTTCCAGGAGGCGACGGTCGGGAGCGCCCTGCAGATCATGGCCGCCATGGGCCTCGACGAATCGGGCGGTCTGACGCCCGACATGCTGCTGCGCCGGGTCGGACCGAACACCGTCCGGTCCCATGCCGAGTTGTACGCGCCGCTCGAAGCCGGGCAGTTGCTCGTACCGGCGTCGGTCCCGCCGTCGTGGGCGGCCGACTGGAACGCCGCCCACCCCGACCGGTTCGCCCTCCGGTGACCGACCGCCCCACGCGCGGAAGGCTCCCCTGCCCCGGGGGGGGCGGAGGAGCCTTCGCGGACGGGCGAGAGGGGACGACGGATCAGCCGGTCTCCAGGAGGCCCTGGCGCAGGCTCTTGATGGTGCGCGAGAGCAGCCGGGACACATGCATCTGGGAGCAGCCGAGCCGCTCCCCGATCTGGGCCTGGGTGAGTTCCTCGACGAACCGCAGGTGGATGATCTGCCGGTCGCGCTCGTCCAGCTCGGCGATCAGCGGGGCCAGGGCGTGGAAGTCCTCCACCAGCTCCATCGCGGGGTCCTCACTGCCGATGAAGTCGGCGAGGGAGGCCTCGCTGTCCTCGTTCTCGCCGCTCAGCGCGGCGTCGAGCGACGAGGAGTGGTAGCCGTTGGAGGCCAGCCGGGCCTCGTTGACCTCTTCCTCGGTGAGGCTCATCAGCTCGGCGAGTTCCTTGGACGTCGGGGTCCGGCCCAGGCGCGTGCTCAGCTCCTCGGTCGCCTTGGCGAGTTCCACCCGGGCCTCCTGCAGTCGGCGGGGCACGTGCACCGCCCAGGAGGTGTCCCGGAAGAACCTCTTGATCTCTCCGACGATGTAGGGGACGGCGAACGTGGTGAACTCGACCTCACGCGACAGCTCGAACCGGTCGATCGCCTTGATCAGTCCGATCATGCCGACCTGGACGATGTCCTCCATCTCGTCGCCGCGGTGGCGGAACCGGCCGGCCGCGTAGCGGACCAGGCTCATGTTCATCTCGATGAGGGTGTTGCGCGCGTACTGGTACTCGTGCGTTCCCTCCTCCAGGACCGTGAGCTCCTGGAAGAAGACCTTCGACAGGGCCCGTGCGTCCTTGGGCGCGACCGCCAACGCGTCCGGAACCACCGGCAGCGTTCCCGTTCCGGCCTCGATCCTCTGGGCCGACATGGTGGTGAGCGTCACGCCGTTCTCCTTTCACGTGTGTCCCGAACCGGTCATCGTGACTCCGTGTCAGCTCGCATACCCGGGACTCCGGAGTCCACACCGACGAATTCGCCGTCGATCTTACTGCGGTGTCCGTCGGGGCCGTCGGGGCCCCTATGGGCCGCTTCTTCCGCAGGTCGCTGGGCAGAAGAAGGGTGGCCGGTCGTTCGAGAAAGAGACATGACAAGGAGAGACATGACACGGGATCCCTCACTGCGAGCCGTCGGGTGGGCTCGGTCGCTCCCCCTCGGCAGCAGTGTGAAGACGGCACGCGACTGGACGCGTGAGCATCTGGCGGCGCTCGGCTGGGACCGCACCGCACCGGACCTGGTGGACTCCGTGGTGCTCGCGGTCTCCGAACTGGTCACCAACGCGCACATCCACGCCCACAGCGACGCGCAGCTCATCCTCACCTGGGACGAGGAGTGTCTGCACGTGACGGCACACGACGCCTCGTCCCGTGTTCCCGAGCAACGGCACCCCGGCGACGACGCCCTGGGCGGCCGCGGCCTGCTGCTGATCGACGCCCTCGCCGACGATGTGCGGATCCGCTCCTGCCCGCGGGGCAAGGACGTCACCGCCTGCTTCGGCCCGCCCTCCCCCGGCCCTTCGTGATGAAGTGACGTGTTTCGGCGCCGGGTTCGCGGTCAGTCGGATCCTCGAACGTGGTCCTCGACCCGGAGGGGTTCCGTCGTGCCGGTCATGTTGTTCCTGGTGTTCTGTGTCGGAGTGGCGATGGCGTGGTGGAGCGTCGCCCCCGTACGCGGCGGCGTGCCCCGCGGCGGTGTGCGCAGGGGCCCCCGGTGACCGCCTGCGGGCGCCGCGTCGGCGTACTCCGGCAGCAGGGAGAGGCAGGCCCGGACCCGCTTCCCCTCGGCTTCCGGCTCCACGCTGACGCTCTCGCAGATGGCGACGACGATCTCGACGCCGTGCTGTCCGATCCGCCCGGGATCGTGCCCGCGGGGTACGGGGGCGGCGGCCGCGCGGTCGTACACCGAGATCTCCAGGGTGTCCCGGCGCAGCTCGAGCAGCAGCCGGCAGTGGCCGCCCGCGTGCCGGACCGCGTTGGTCACGAGTTCACTGACCACCAGTTGCGCCAGCTCGACGCGCTCGTCGGCCACCGGTGCGCCCCGCACGGGCGGGGCGGCCGCGAGGAAGTCGGCCGTGAAGGCACGGGCGGCGGCGATCGCCCCGCCGTCGGAGGACTCGTCGTAGACGACACTCGCGGACAGCAAGGGATCCCGTGCCGCAGTCTCCGCGGTCATCGCGTCGGTCATGGCGCTGGTACTCCCCTCGTCCGGGCGGTGCTCCGGGCACCTCGTACTCCGCCTTTCCCCTCTTCACGGTTCCCACACCGCCCACAACGCGGATCACACCCGAGGAGACGCGTCGGGGAGGGTCGGAGCGGGCTCCCCGCCCCTCCTCCCGTCCGGCGCCGCCGCCCCGTGGCCGCGCCAGTCGAGGCAGAGCACGAGCACGGCCTCCGGTGCTCCTCGGGAGGTGTCGAGCAGCTCCCGGACGACGGCGCCGGGGGCGTCCGCGCCGCTCAGGTGGCGGGTCCGGGCCAGGGCCCGTGCGACGGGGCCGTCCGGCGCCTCGTACGCGCCGAGGGTCCGGGGCTCGGCCGTGCCGCAGGCGACGAAGACCAGCCGGTCGCCGGCCAGGAGGCGCAGGCGCTGGGGCGCGTAGACGGTGTCCTCGAACATGCCGAGGGGCAGTTGCCGGTCGAGTTCGACCCGCTCGGTGACGTCGCCGCGGATCCGCCAGAGCGTCGGCGACCCGGCGTCGACCACCTCGGTCTCGCCGCTGGTCAGGTCGATGCGGAGCAGCAGGGCGGCCAGCGGGCTCTTGCCCCGGTACTGCCCGTAGAGCGCCTGGTCGGTGAGGCTGGCCTGGCCCACCAGGTCGAGGCCGGCCCGCCGCGCGTTGCGGATCGCCGTCAGGGCGAAGGTGCTCACCAGGGCGGCCGGGGTGCCGGGGCCCACTCCGTCGGCGACGATCAGCAGGAGTTCGTCCTCGGTCACGCTCCAGTCCAGGAGGTGCCCTCCCGAGGTGTAGGCGGGCTCCCAGTGGGCGTGGAGGTCGAACGCGGGTCCGGCGCAGGCCCGGCCCGGGAGGGTGTCCCACTGCATCTCCCCGGCGACGCTGAGGGCGTGCGTCCTGCGGGTGCTGCGGTACAGGTCGGTGTGGCGGTCGGCGACGCGCAGGGCGTGTCCGAGGGTCTCGGCGACCCGGGCGAGGCTCGCGGTGGTCTGCGGCGTGCCCCGGTCCGCCGGCACGTCGACCACGAGGACGCCGAACCGGTCGCCGCGGACCGTGACGGGAAGGTAAACGGTCGCCGTGGGCCCGACATCACGCGAAAGATATGGTTGCTGCGTGCGGAAGACGCGACCGGCGGGCCCCTCGTCCACGGGCACGTGCGGCGCCCTGGCGGGCGCCTGCGCGGGCGGCACGGGGCGCAGGGACGTGAATCCGTAGTCGACGAGGAGCAGGTCGGCGCAGGACGCGGCGTACAGCTGCGTGAGACTGGTACGGAGGGAGTCCAGCAGGAGGTGTGGTGCCGCCCCGCGCAGTGCGCCTTCCACTGTCACGTGTCGATCCACCGGATCCGTACCGCCTTCTGGAGAGATGTGGAGATGACCGGTCCGTCGCAAGGCCGACGTCCTCGGCCCCGGACGCCCGAGGAGTGTGGGCAGGCATGAACACCGACCCCGCCCCGCCGCCGCGGGAACCGCAGCAGACGGCCGAGGCCGCCCGGGAGCTCATCGAGCTGCTGGAGGTGCTGTGGGAACGCGGCCGGGACATGGTGTCGTCGACACCGGTCTCGGCGAGTCAGTTGCGCGTGCTGTACAGCCTGGACCGCGAGGAGGGCATCAGTCTGCGCACCCTGGGCGACCTGCTCGGTTCCGCGCCGCCCTCGGTGAGCCGCATGTGCGACCGGCTGGAGGCGCTGGGGTTCGTCCAGCGCCTGCCGAGCCCGGTGAGCCGGAGGCAGCTGGAGCTGCATCTGACCGTGCACGGCAAGGCGTACCTGCGAGAGCTGCGGGTGCAGCGGGAGGAAGCCCTGCTCGCGGTCATCGCCGACATGTCACCGACGAGCCGCAAGGCCCTGCTGCGGGGGCTCACGGGGTTCCACGAGGCCCTGGGAGAGGGTGGGCCGGCCGCCTCGTCACGCCCGCGCACGCCGCTGAAGGACGTCAGCTCGGCCTGATCCCGGCGCGGGGCCGGTTTCCGATCCGGCCGGGCGCGTGTCCCATGTCCCCATCGCCACCCCTGGTCGTCATGATGTGTCCTACCGGGCGCACGCCTGGTATTGCCCCAAGGATACAGTTGTCACACGGCAACTGTTGACGCGGCGCCGTGCCAGTCGAGACAGACGACCAGGGCGTCGTCCTCCAGCGAGCCGCCGCCGTGGTGGGTGCTCAGCTCACGGAGCATCGCCTGCGGGACCTGACTGGGCGGCAGCAGCCGCGTCCCCCTGAGCGCGCGGGCGAGCGCCCGGTCCCCATAGCTCTCCCCGGCCGGCGACACGGCGGCGTACACGCCGTCGCTGCCGAACAGCAGGCGGTCCCCCGGGCGCACGGTGAACCGCTCGCAGACGTAGCCGGTGTCCTCGAACATGCCGAGGGGCAGCTGCGCCTCGAAGCCGATGGACTCGACGGAATGGCCCCGCAGCCGCCACAGCCGTGGCGAACCGGCGTCCACCGCCTCCACCTCGCCCGTGGCCAGGTCGAAGGAGAGCAGGAGCACCGACACGAAGGCGGCGCCCCGGTACTGCGCGTACACGGCCTGGTCGGCCAGCGCGGCCTGGTCCGCGAGGTCGAGACCGGCCCGGCGGGCGTTGCGGAGCGCGTTGATCGCGAGGTTCGTCAGCAGGGCCGCCTCGATGCCCTCCCCCATGCCGTTGGTGACGGTGAGGGTCAGACGGCCGTCGGAGACCGACCAGTCGTAGTTGTCGCCGAAGATGGCGTAGGCCGGTTCGAGATGGGCGGCGAGGGCGAACTCGGGACGGGCGCACGAACGGCCGGGCAGCAGCTGCCACTGCATCTCCGCCGCGAGCGTGAGCCGCGTCGCCCGCCGTGCCAGGACGTACAGGTCGGTGTCCCGCTCGGCGACCAGGATCTCGTGGCCGAGCGCCTCGCAGACCTGGGCGAGCCCCGGGAGCAGGGGTCGGAGATCGGTCCCCGGGGGCAGTTCCGCCGTGAGGACGCCCAGCCGCTCCCCGCGGACGGTGACGGGCAGGTGGATCAGGACCGACGCCGGCCCGTGGACGACGTACGGCTCCTGGGCGCCGAAGGCGCGTCCCTGGGGACTGTCGTGGATCGGGACCGACGGATCGGCCCCCGGGGTGCGCTCGACGAGCTGGAGCGTCCGCAAGCCGTAGTCGGCCAGGCGGAGTTCCACCCGCAGGGCGTGGCAGCGCTCCCGCAGGGCGTCCTCGACGACGCTCACCAACCGGTGCGGAGCGGCCTGCCGGAGCGCCTGTTCGACGTCGGCGATCTCGTGCACGGTCTCCCTCTTCCTTCCTCCTGGGCCGGCTCCCGTGCCCGGGAGCCGCACCCCTGCGCTATCTGCCGCCGCCGGCCGCGGCCAGCGCCTGGGCCAGGTGGTCGTGCGGCGGGAGCGTCGTCGTCACCCCGGTGATCTCCAGGATGCGTCGCACCGCGGGGTTCGGCGCGGCGAGGTACAGGTCTCCGCCCGCCTCCCGGGCCCGGTGGACCGACCTGATGAGTACGTTCAGACCCGACGAGTCCATGAAGCCGAGCGCGGACAGGTCGAGGACGAGATGGTGCCGCCCCTCGCCGAGCTGTTCCGCCAGGTGGTCGGCGAGCCGGCCGGCCGTGTCCATGTCCAGCTCACCCGCCACGGACAGCACGGCCGTGCGGGCGTCACGGATCTCGACGTCGACATCCAGGTTCGGTTCGCGCTCGGACATGTTTCCCTGCTTTCCGTGTGGGGGGAAGGTCGTGGGACGGACGGACGGACGGACGGTCGGTCGGTCGGTCGGTCGGGGGTCAGGACACCTGGACACCGACCACGCAGGTGTCGTCGTCCGTGTCCGACTTGCTGCGCGCCAGCAGCTGGTCCAGCCGCTGTTCGAGGCTGTCGGACGGCTGCTGGGCCATGGTGAGCAGCTGGGCGACGGAGTCCTCCACCGGGGTGTCCCGCCGCTCGACGAGACCGTCGGTGTACATCAGCACGATGTCGTCGGGTTCGAGCCGGAGTTCCGCCTCCTCGTACTCGGCCTCGGCGAGCGCCCCCAGCAGCAGCCCCCGCAGGAGCGGCAGGTCGACCGCCTCCTTGCCCCGGACGAGCACCGGCGGCAGATGCCCCGCCCGGGCCCACCGCAGGGTGCGGGTCGAGGGGTCGAATATCCCGCAGACGGCGGTGGCCGTGACCTGGGCGGTCAGGTGGTGGGCGACGCTGTTGAGCCACGACAGGAGCTGTCCCGGCCCGGCGCCCGTGACGGCGAGGCCGCGCAGGGCGTTGCGGAGGACCACCATCCCGGTGGCGGCCTCCACTCCGTGGCCCGCGACGTCCCCGACGCACAGGAGCACCTTCTTGGACGGCAGCACCACGGCGTCGTACCAGTCGCCGCCGACCAGGGACTCGGACTCGGCCGGGCGGTAGCGCACGGCGACCTCGAGGTCCGGCGCGTCGAGCGGCGGTTTGACCGGCGGCATGATGGCGTGCTGGAGCTGGAGGGTGAGCCGGTTGCGTTCCTCGGCGGCCTCCTCCGTGGCGACCAGCCGGTCGCGGGTGGCCGTGAGGGCGACCTCGGTCCAGTGCTGCGCCGAGATGTCCTGGTAGGCGCCCCGGACGGCCTCCAGGCCGCCGTCGACGCCGAGGGCGGGTTCGGCGGTCACCCGGATGTGCCGCGTGACCCCGTCGCGGCGCAGCATGCGGAAGGCCGCGGAGCCCACCTGGCGCTGGTGCAGCACCGTCTTGAGGAAGCGCCGGATGGTGCCGGAGTCGTCGGGGTGGGCATGGCCGACCAGGTCGCGCAGGGCGACCGGGGCCTCCGTCGGCCGGCGGCCGAACAGCTCGAAGAGCTGGCCGTGCCAGGTGATGTCCCCGGTGAGGGCGTCCTCCTCGAAGGCCCCGACCCGGCCGAGCCGCTGGGCGTGCTGCAACAGACTGGCCAGGCGCGCCGATTCGTCCTCGACGCGCCAGATGAGGAGGACGCTCCCCGCGTGCCGGCTGATGCTGATGTCGGCGAGCGAGGTCAGCGGCACCTGGTCCACCAGGGCGGTGAGCCGGGTGCGGCGGGCGCGGTAGGGCTCGCCCGTGGCATAGACCCGCTCGATCCGTTCGAAGAGTTCGCTCTCGCCGGCCGTCGCGGGGTACGCCTCCAGGAGCAGCGCCCCGTCGACGGCGCCGCGGGGCCTGCCCGCCGGGTCCTGGAAGTGGACGTTGGCGTGCCGGATACGGAAGTCGGCGAGCCTTCCCTCCTCGTCCAGGTGCGGGGTCAGGACGAGGGCGGGGTCGTAGAGCCCGTCGGACAGCTCGGCCAGTTCCCGTGCTCCGTCGACGGCGGGGCGGAGGGAGCGCGCCGGGGCCGTGGCATCGGGCAGCGCCTCCAGGGTGTGCGCGCAGAGCTCCGCGAGTGCCTCGATCTGCCGCTGCACGGCCTGCGGCTGGGGGTCCAGCGGGCGGGCCCAGCAGATCTCCAGGACGCCGTGGATACGGCCGCCGGTCCCGGCGGGGACGACGACCCGCCCGCCGTCGGGGTGGCGCGCGCGTCCGATCGAGGGGATGCCCGCGGCGGACAGCGACGGGTACCAGACGGTGCGGCGGCCGGTCAGCGCCTGCCGGGCCGCGGTGGTCACCCCCGGAGGGACGTAGTGCCAGCGGGCCGCCTCGTCGGGGCCGAACCCCGCGTGGCCGCGCAGGCTCAGCGAACCGTCCGCTCCGGTGGTCCAGATCGCCACGGCGACGGCGCCCAGGGGTTCGAGGGCGTGCGCGAGCAGCGTGTCGGCGACGGCCTGGGTGTCGTCGGCGCTGAGCGCCGCGCTCTCCGCCGTGCGCAGACGCACGGCGACCGAGGCGGCGGGCCCGGCGGTGTCGGGCTCGTCGATGACCGTCCTCACGAACTCGTCCGCGACCTCGGCGACCCGGTCGCGGGCCGCCTCGTTGATGATGTCCGCGGCCAGCTCGAGCCGGGACAGCCCGGCCTGGTCGGACAGCGCGGCGAGCTGACGCGCCGCCTGGGCGGGGCCGCAGCCCAGGCGCTCGACGAGGACTCCCTTGGCGAGCTCGATCAGGGCACGCCCCTCGGCCGCCGCGTGCGCGGCGCGCACCTCGCCGCGCAGCCGCTCCACCGTCGCGGCCAGCCGGCCGTCGGTGACGTCGTCCCGCGACGACGGGCGTTCACCGTCGGAGGGAAGGGGGCCCGGGACGCCGGCGGGCACCACGGGCGCCGGAGCGTCGTCCGCGGCGGGCCCGGCGGTCGGGTCTCCGGCCCGGGGTCGGGGGCCACTCACGTAGACGACTCCTCGGTCAGGGCGGCCTCGCGGCCGCCGCAGGGACGGGGGCGGGGTGCGCCCGGGCGGCGCGGGGCCCGCCGCGGCGTGCGGGCGGGCCCGTCGGGGACGGTCACGGGGCTATCCATCGTTCAGCCAGCGGCCGATGCAGGCGATGAGCTCGTCGGCGTCGACGGGCTTGGTGACGTAGTCGCTGGCGCCCGACGCGAGGCTCTTCTCGCGGTCGCCCGGCATGGCCTTGGCGGTGACCGCGATCACGGGCAGGTCCGCGTACTGCGACAGCTCCCTGATCCGTGCCGTCGCCGTGTAGCCGTCCATCTCCGGCATCATCACGTCCATCAGGACGAGGGACACGGCAGGGTTCGCCAGCAGCGTCTCGATCCCCTTCCGGCCGTTCTCCGCGTGCAGCACCGTGACGCCGTGCAGCTCCAGGATGCCGCTCAGGGCGTAGAGGTTGCGGGCGTCGTCGTCGACCACGAGGACGGTCCGGCCGTGCAGCGTGGTGTCGATGGCCTGGGGTGCCGGCGCCCAGTGGTCACCGCGGACCAGCGGCACGACGTCACCGGGCTGCTCCGCCGAGAGGTGCAGGGCGATCCGCTCGCGCAGTTCGTCGAGGCTGGAGAGCAGCTCCAGCGGGCGGCGGCGGGCCAGCTCCTGCAGCGCGCCCTCCTCGTCGGCGGGGAGCCGGCGGTTGTTGTGGGCGAGGACCGGCACCGTACGCAGGGCCTCGTCGCCGTCCATGGCGGCCAGGAACCGCAGGGCGTCGCCGTCCGCCATGTCGAGGTCGAGCACGACGCAGTGGAACGGCTGGTCGGCGAGGGCGGCGGCCGCCTCCTGCGGGCCGACGACCGCGATCAGTTCGATGTCCGTCCGCTCGGCGTGCCCGCCGTCGGCGGAGAGCTGCGTGACCGCGTTCTCGGCGACGACGGCGAGGAGCCCGCGCGGGCGCTCCTCGATCACGAGGAGGCGCCGGGTCGGGCGGGCCGTCGCCGTGCCGGGTCCGGCGGCCGGAGCGGGGGCGGCCTCAAGGGCCGGTACCGAGACCTCGGCGGCCTCCAGCTGCCGGGCGGCGGGCTTCTCCGTGACGTCGGTACGGGTGACGGGCAGGTAGAGGGTGAAGGTGCTGCCCTCGCCGGCCACGCTGGTGACCGTGAGGGCACCGCCGAGCAGAAACGCGATCTCGCGGCTGATGGAGAGCCCGAGACCGGTGCCCCCGTACTTCCGGTTGGTCGTCCCGTCGGCCTGCTGGAAGGCGCCGAAGATGGCCTCCAGGTTCTCGGGGGCGATCCCGATGCCGGTGTCGGTCACCCGGAAGGCGACGACGGGGCCGCCCCGGTGGACCGGCACGGGAAGCTCGGCGTCCGACGCCGGTTCGATGCGGAGTTCGACGCTGCCGTGCTCGGTGAACTTGACGGCGTTCGACAGCAGGTTCCGCAGCACCTGCCGCAGCCGGGAGTCGTCGGTGACCAGGTCGACGGGGACGCCGGCGGCCGTGGTGACCGAGAAGGCGAGGCTCTTCTGCGTGGTGAGGGGGCGGAAGGTGGCCTCGACGTAGTCGAGGAGCCTGCGCAGCGGCACGCGCTCCGGGTTGAAGTCCATCTTCCCGGCCTCCACCTTGGACAGGTCGAGGATGTCGTTGATCAGCTGCAGCAGGTCCGACCCGGCGGAGTGGATGATGCCGGCGTACTCGACCTGCTTGGCCGTGAGGTTGCGGGTCGGGTTCTGGGCGAGCAGCTGGGCCAGGATCAGGAGGCTGTTGAGCGGGGTGCGCAGTTCGTGGCTCATGTTCGCCAGGAACTCGGACTTGTACGTCGACGCCAGCGCGAGTTGCTGGGCGCGGTCCTCCAGCTCCTGTCGGGCCTGCTCGATCTGGAGGTTCTTGGCCTCGATGTCGCGGTTCTGCGTGGCCAGCAGGGCCGCCTTCTCCTCCAGTTCGGCGTTGGAGCGCTGGAGCTCCTCCTGGCGCACCTGGAGCTCCTCGGTGCGCGAGCGCAGTTCGCCCGCGAGCCGCTGGGACTCGTCGAGGAGTTCGTCGGTTCGGGCGTTGGCGACGATGGTGCTGAGGTTCACTCCCACCGTCTCCATGAGCTGCTCCAGGAAGTCCCTGTGCACGGAGGTGAAGGGGGTGAACGACATGAGTTCGATGACGCCGAGCACCTGGTCCTCGACGACGACCGGCAGGACCACGAGGCTGCCCCGGGACGTACTGCCGAGTCCGGAGGAGATCGTGACGTAGTCGGCGGGGACGTTCTCGGCGGCGATGGTGCGGCGGCTGCGGGCGGCCTGTCCCACGAGGGACTCGCCCAGCCGGAAGCGGTCCCGGCCCTGGTCTCCGGCGGGACGGCCGTAGGAGCCGACGAGGCCGAGTTCGACGCCGTCCGTTCCCTCCTCGGCCAGGTAGAACGCGCCGTACTGGGCGGCGACGAGCGGGGTCAGTTCGTCCATGACGAGTTCGGCCACGACGGCCAGGTCCCGGTGGCCCTGCATCAGGGCGGAGATCCGGGCCAGGCTGGACTTCAGCCAGTCCTGTTCCTGATTGGCCCGGGTCGTCTCGCGCAGCGAGCCGACCATCGCGTTGATGTTGTCCTTGAGCTCGGCGACCTCGCCCGAGGCCTCGACGGTGATCGAGCGGGTCAGGTCGCCCTCGGCGACCGCACTCGCGACCTCGGCGATGGCGCGAACCTGTCGGGTGAGGTTGCCGGCCAGTTCGTTGACGTTCTCGGTCAGCCGCTTCCAGGTGCCGGAGACGCCCTCGACCTCGGCCTGTCCTCCGAGCCGGCCCTCGCTGCCGACCTCGCGGGCGACGCGGGTGACCTCGGCGGCGAAGGAGGACAGCTGGTCGACCATGGTGTTGATGGTCGTCTTGAGTTCGAGGATCTCGCCGCGGGCGTCGACGTCGATCTTCTTGGAGAGGTCGCCGTTGGCGACGGCCGTGGTGACCTGGGCGATGTTCCGGACCTGGCCGGTCAGGTTGTTCGCCATGGAGTTGACGTTGTCGGTGAGGTCCTTCCAGGTGCCGGCCACGTTCGGCACCCTGGCCTGGCCGCCGAGCCGGCCCTCGGTGCCCACCTCGCGCGCGACGCGGGTCACCTCGTCGGCGAACGCCGACAGCGTGTCCACCATGGTGTTGATGGTGTCGGCGAGCGCGGCCACCTCGCCCTTGGCCTCCACGGTGATCCGGCGGGAGAGGTCACCGCGGGCCACGGAGGTGGCGACCTGGGCGATCGAACGCACCTGCCCGGTGAGGTTGGACGCCATCACGTTGACGTTGTCCGTCAGGTCCTTCCACGTGCCCGAGGCGCCCCGGACGGTGGCCTGGCCGCCGAGGTTGCCCTCGGTGCCCACCTCGCGGGCGACGCGGGTCACCTCGTCGGCGAAGGCCGAGAGCTGGTCGACCATCGTGTTGATGGTCGTCTTCAGCTCCAGGATCTCGCCGCGGGCGTCGACGTCGACCTTCTTCGACAGATCGCCGTTGGCGACCGCGGTGGCGACATGGGCGATCGCCCTCACCTGAGCGGTGAGGTTCCCCGCCATGGAGTTCACGGAGTCGGTCAGATCGCGCCAGGTGCCGGAGGCGCCCTTCACATCGGCCTGCCCGCCGAGAATGCCCTCCGTGCCCACGTCACGGGCCATCCGCGTGACCTCGTCGGCGAACGAGGAGAGCTGGTCGACCATCGTGTTGATGGTGTTCTTCAGCTCCAGGATCTCGCCGTGCGCGTCCACGTCGATCTTCTGGGAGAGGTCGCCCCTGGCGACCGCGGTGGCCACCTGGGCGATGTCCCGGACCTGGGTGGTGAGGTTGCCGGCCATCGCGTTCACCGAGTCGGTGAGGTCGGCCCAGGTGCCGGAGACCCCGGGTACCGCGGCCTGTCCGCCCAGCGTCCCCTCCGTGCCGACCTCGCGGGCGACCCGCGTGACCTCGGAGGTGAACAGGGAGAGCTGGTCGACCATCCCGTTGAACACCAGGGAGATCTCGCCCATGAGGCCGTCCGCCTCGTCGGGCAGCCGGGTGCCGAAATCACCGTCCCGCACCGCCGTGAGGCCTGCCAGGAGCTGTCGCAGCTCGGGCTCGCCCACCGCGGCCGGCCCGGGCCGCACCCGGACAGAGGAGCCTTCGGTCGTCATGTCAGACATGCCCCATCCTCGTTCCCCAACACGCTGCCGCTTACGGACCGTTCGGACCCGGTCACCAAGCCGGATGCCCGCTCCCCCAGGACGTCTCCGGCCGCGATCGTTGCCGCACGGCAATGATGACGACACTACCCCTCCGTGATCGACACGAGGAGGGCGGTGCCTCGTCATACGGCCGGAACACGTCGTTGCCCCGGGTTCCCCGGCCTCGCGGACGGAGCCGGGAGGCCGCGCGCCGGCGCGACCTCCTGAGCGCGGAAGGGAGCCCGGGACACTCCGTTCGGAGTGTCCCGGGCTCCCTTCCGCCGGGGGGCGGTCCATGCCGTCGGAGGACGGCGGAGGCCCGCCTACCAGCGATACCAGCGGGCCGAGCCGCCCTTCGGCCGGGCGACGAAGCCCAGCAGCCACACTACGAGCACGATGACGGCGATCCACCAGAGCGCCTTGACGGCGAAGCCGACGCCGAAGAGCAGCAGGGCGAGCAGAAGAACAAGAAGCAGCGGGACCATACGCGTCCACCTCCACAAGATCGATGGATGACTTTCTCGGAATCACTGATGAGCGCCGTCTCACCGGATGTGCCCGCGTCAAACATGGAACTTCGTCCGGACGGACCGCGCGATCCGGCGGGCCCGAGGGTGTGGGACGGCGGCGACGGGCAACACGGAACGCCAGAAGCGAAGCCCGGCGTGCCCTCGCCCGGCGGCCCCCACCCTCGACTCCGAGGAGAGTCCCGTGAGCACACTGCTGACCCGTATCAAGCGATTCGCCCACAGCCCTCAGGGCCGTAGCGCGGCGGCGTCCGTCCGCAGGGCCGCCGCCGACCCCCGCAGGCGCTCCCAGGTCATGCGCTTCCTCTCCAAGGTGCGCGGCCACCGCTGACGGCCGCTCGCCCGGCCGCGTGGAACCGCCCGCGTCCCGCGCGGCGCCTCCCGCGGCCGGCCCGGTCCCGGCGCATGATGGGACGATCGGGACGTTCACCGCGGTCGGCCCGGTGAGCGGCGGCGAAAGGCGGTCTCGTGCCAGTGGAGAACGACACCCTGGGCTCCGTCCTGGCCGATGTGCTGGCCTCGTCCCACCGCCTCGCGCTCCCCGCGATCCCCGGCCTCCTGCAGGACGTGGGTGAGCGACTGGGGCTGTCCAGCGCCCGCGTGTACGTGGCCGATCTGCAGCAGCGCGATCTGGTCGCGCTGCTCGCTCCCGAGCAGGCGCGGGTCTCCGGCGCCGACGGCGCGGCCGCGGCCCCGGAGACCCTGCCCGTCGACAACTCGCTCGCCGGACGCGCCTACCGCACCGAGACCACCCAGCTGAGCCGGCCGGAGGCCGGGGCCTCCGAGCAGACGGCCTGGATCCCGGTGGTGGACGGCATCGGCCGGCTGGGGGTGCTGCGGGTGACCGCGCCGGAACTCGACGCGCCGCTCCTGCGCCGGTGCGAGGCCCTCGCCGACCTGCTCGCCATGATCCTGGCGGCGAAGCAGCCGTACAGCGATCTCCTGGCCCAGACCATGCGCACCCGGCCGATGAGCCTTCAGGCCGAGCTGCTGTGGGCGTTCCTGCCGCCGCGCACCATCGGCACCGCGGCGGTGACCTCGAGCGCCATCCTGGAACCCGCGTACGACGTGGGCGGGGACGCGTACGACCACAGCCTGGCCGGCGACGATCTGCACCTGACGCTGCTGGACGCCATGGGTCACGATCTCGCGTCCGGCGGCTGCAGTGCCACGGCGCTGGCCGCCTGCCGGGCCTCCCGGCGCGCGGGCGGCCGCCTCGACGACATCGCCGTGGAGATCGACAGCACTTTGGACCGCTGGATCCCCGGTCGGCTGCTGACCTGTGTGATCGCCGACCTGGACACGAGGACCGGCCGGCTCGACTGGATCAACTGCGGCCATCCTCCCCCGCTGCTGATCCGTGACCGCCGCGTCGTGACCGGCGCACTCGACCGCGCCCCCCATCCGTCCCTCGGGCTCACCGGTTACGACATTCCACCGCCGCCCGTCCACAGCACCCAGCTGCAGCCCGGCGACCGGCTGCTGCTGTTCACCGACGGCGTCACCGACGCCCGCTCCGCCGCCGGTGAGCTGTTCGGCGAACAGCGTCTGGCCGACGCTGTCGTACGTGCCCTGACCGACGGGCTCCCCGCGCCCGAGGCCCTGCGCCGTCTGATCCAGCAGATCCTGGTGCACCAGGACCAGCGCCTGAACGACGACGCGACCCTCCTCCTCACTGAATGGCACCCGCCGGAGCCCTGAACACCTCATGTGACAGAGGGCACGGGACCGGCTCAGCCCGGGGAGAACGGCACGTAGTCCGCCGCCGAGCTGGAAGGTATGACGGCGTAGCTGGACTCGGGCAGCTCGTTCCACACGCCCGGCAGGTCTCCCAGGGGCTCGGAGACCACGAGGCGGGTCCTGTCGGAGAGCTCCCTCAGATACTCCAGCTCGGGGTGGAGGCGCCGGACGGTCTCGGCCCTGCTGCTGTAGAAGAGGGAGCGGGACTTTCCCTGGCTGGAGTAGCGGAAGGCCCAGACGCGCTCCCCGTCGCTCACGGCCACCGTCATCTGCAGGGGCTCCGGCACGCCGTGCCGCGCGCCGAGGCTCTCGACCAGGCCGGCCATGCGGGCGACCGCTCCCGGGACGTCCTGGTCGAGGCCGAAGGTGACCGCCAGGTAGAACATCACCTCGGAGTCCGTCGATCCTTCCATGAAGGGGAAGAGCACCGGGTCGACGGCCATGCACAGGTCCCGCTGCAGCCGGGGGAAGTCCGCGATGGCCCCGTTGTGCATCCACAGCCAGCGACCGTGGCGGAAGGGATGGCAGTTCGTCTGCTGGACCGCGGAGCCGGTGGACGCGCGGACGTGGGCGAAGAACAGGGAAGAGCGGACGTGCGACGCGAGCTCTTGCAGATTGCGGTTGTTCCACGCCGGTCCGACATCGCGGAAGACCGCCGGTGTACCGTCGCCGTCGGAGCCGTACCAGCCGACGCCGAAGCCGTCGCCGTTGGTCGACTCGACCCCCATCCGCGCATGGAGGCTCTGGTTGATCAGGGAGTGCTCCGGACGGTAGAGCACGGTGTCGAGCAGGAGGGGCGAACCGGAGTAGGCGAGCCAGCGGCACATACGAACCTCATCCCCTTCCTCACAGCTCTCGCAGGGCCGGCAGCAGCTTCGTCTCCGCCCAGTCCAGGAAGGGTCGCTGTCGGTCACCGCCCACCTGGACCAGGGCGATCTCGGTGAATCCCGCGTCGCTGTAGGGGCGTACCGCGTCGACGAAGGCGTCCACGTCGTCACCGCAGGGGATGGCGTCCGCGACGTCCTCCGGCCTGGTGTGCTGCGAGGCCTGTGCGAAGCCCGCGGGGCCGGGAAGTTCGGCGTTGACCTTCCAGCCCCCGAGGGCCCAGCGGAACTGGTCGTGCGCCCGGGCCACCGCCGCCGCGCGATCGGGGTCGTACGAGACCGGGAGCTGACCGACACACGGCTTGCCGGCCCCTCCGTACGCGCCGAACGCGGTCACCAGCTCCCGCTTCGGCTCGGTGGCGACGAGCAGGTCGCCGTGGAGTCCGGCGAGCTCGCAGGAGCGGTCTCCGGAGGCGGCGATCCCGATCGGGGGCGGCTCGTCGGGGAGGTCCCAGAGCCTGGCGTTCTCGACGTCGAAGTGGCGGCCGTGGTGGCTGACGTTCCCGCCGGCGAACAGCGCACGGATGATCTCCACCGATTCTTCGAGCATCTCCAGGCGGACGTGGGCGGCGGGCCAGCCCGCGCCGACGATGTGCTCGTTGAGGTTCTCGCCCGACCCCAGGCCCAGCCGGAAGCGCCCCTGGGACAGGAGCTGCATCGTGGCCGCCTTCTGCGCGACCACCGCGGGGTGGTAGCGGAAGGTCGGGCAGGTCACGTACGTCATGAGCGGGATCCGGGAGGTCGCCTGCGCGGCGGCGCCCAGCACGCTCCACGCGTACGGCGCGTGCCCCTGGGCCTCCAGCCAGGGGAAGGAGTGGTCGGAGATCACGGCGAAGTCGAACCCCGCCCGTTCCGCTCCCACCACATGGTCGACCAGATCCCGCGGTCCGGCCTGCTCGGTCATCATCGTGTATCCGATTCGCACCATGAGGGGCGGGTTTCCGCTTGGATCTCCCTGAAACGTACCCGTCCCTCGAACGCTGCCGCTGCCGCGCCGCGGGCCCGATCACGGGCAGGAGTCGAGGGCCATCCGGTAGTAGGCCGCGACGTCCTCCCGGTACTGCCGGTCGGCCAGATCGCGGTCGGGGAGGAACTGCGGCGCGTCCTTGACCTGCTCCTTGGTCAGGGACAGGCATAGGGTGCGGCGGCGCGCGTCGAATCGGGCGACCGCACCGGCGGGAACGAGCAGCTTGCCGAAGATCCACGCCCCGGCGTCCACGACCAGGTGGACGTCACCGGCCTCGTCGGAGTGCTCGGCCACCGTTCCGATGTGACCGTCGGCGGCCTCGACGTCCCATCCGGTCAGGTCGGTCCCCGGCAGGTGGCCGCAGTCCGCACCGAAGGTCCACGGATTCTCCGTCATGGTGCTGTTCCTCCGCTCCTCGGCCGGGCGGCGCCGGGCCCGCCGGAGCCCCCGGTGCGCTCCGACTCTTCGGAGCGGACCGGGGGCGGGGGCACTCGGCGCGGGATCAGGGGCGGTGCGGTCAGATCCGTCCGCCCGCGAGCCTGGTCAGCGGCCCGACGGCCGGCTTGGCGGTCGAGCGGCCGACCGCGAACGCGGCGCCGGCGACGCCGACGATGCCTGCCGCCGCACCGGCGGCGAGGGCCTTCCTGTGCTGCACGACCGCCCAGGCCGCGGTCGCGGCCTTGGCGGCCTTCCCCGCGTTCGCCGTGACCGCCCGCCGGCCGGTCTCCAGGCCGCTCGCCACAGCGCGGCCGGCGTTCTTCGTCGTCTCCTCCGCGCCCCGCACCGCGTTCTTCGTCGTCTCCTCCGCGCCCCGGGCCGCGGTCTTCGCTTCGCCCGCCGCGGCGGTGGTCTTCGACCGGGCGCTCTCGGCCGTCGAAGCGGCCCGCTTGGCGGGCGACTTCCGCGTCGTCGTGCGACCCGAGCTCTTGGCACTTCCGTTCGATGTACTCATGGCATTCCTCCTTGCCGGTCTTTCGCGGGTGAAACGGGGATCGCTTCACCCGTGTGCCGTACGGGGCCGGCTCACCGGCCGAGGGGATCGCGCGGGAGAAGCGATCCCAACGGGCCCAGGTCCAGGTTCAGATCGTCCATGGACAGGCCGTAGCGCTCGCACAGCTCTTCCATCCGTTCGTGCAGGAGCATCAGCGTCATGCCGATGCGTTCCTCCTCGTCCTCGCCGAGGTCGCCCTGGTCGACGCGGTGCACGGCGGTGCGTTCCATCAGCTGCCGCAGCAGTTCGACGATGGTCAGGACGAGTTTGACGAGGTCCCGCTCCACCGTGTCGGGGTCGACGGCCAGCCGTCGCGACACGGCACTGCCCGCCGCGGCGCCGTTCGCGTCCTCCACCCGGCTCACCTCCCCGCCTCCTGAGCGCGGCCCACGGGCGGAGCACCGGCCCCGGACGGTCGTCCCGCCCAGGGAGCGGGGGCGTCGCCCGTGACCGACCGGATGACCGCGCGCAGATCGATGTGGACGAGGTCCACGTCGGCGATGGAGAGCACGATGTCTCCGGTCAGCACCGCGCCTCCGGTCAGCAGGCGGTCCAGCAGGTCGATGAGGGCGACGGGCGGTCCGGAAAGACGCTCCGCCGGCTCGTGGGAGGCGTGCTCCACGAAGGGCGTGCTCATCGCGCCACCGTCCCCTCGCCCTCGGTGACCCCCGAGGGTGCGGGGGCCGGGGCGGAGGCGGGTGCGGGTGCCGGGGCGGAGGCCGGGGCCGGGGCCGCGAAGGAGTACGGGGCCCACGGGCCCGTCACCTCCACCCGTACCCCCGGCACCGACCGCGCCACCGCCTCGACCTCCTCGCGGAAGCGTGCCTCGCCGTCGGCCGACACCAGGTACGCGTGGTTGGCGATGTTCACCCCCTGCCGCCCCGACAGTCCACCCTGCTGGGCCCGGTGGACGACCGCGGCACGCGCGAGCTGCCGCGCCACGCCTGCGGCCTCGTCCGCGACGGCGCCGGCGGCCCGGTAGAGGTCCTCCGTGCCGCGCCGTCGCTGCATGCGCTGCCGCAGATACGCGCGTCCCGAACCGGCCGCCGGTGCCGCTCCGCCGGGCTCCTGGGGCGCGGTCCCCGCGAGGGAGGCCGCCGACTCCGGGTCCGCGTGGACCTTCACGCCCAGCTCGACGTGGCCGTCGAGCCACCCCAGCAGCTCGGTGAACCTCTCGCGGTGGCCCCCCAGCACCTCGGCCACCCGGTCCTCGTCGCGATATACGGTGGCCAGCCTGAAGGGCAGGACGACCGCCCGCGCGAACGCGGCGTCGACCACCGCGTGGTGGGCCCGGGCAAGCTCCTCCAGCAGGTCGAGGTCCTCCAGGCGGCGCTGCAGCGCCGCCTCGTCGAAGGCGGCCTCCGGCACGGCTGACACCAGGGCGACGAGGCCGCCCGCGGCGACGAGCCGTACGCCGTGGCCGTCGACTCCGCTCGCCGTACCGACGACACCGGCCAGGCTGCCGTCGTCCCGGCCGACGCCGTACACGTACGCCGTCGAGGGTGCGTTCATCGTGCCTCCTCCGTTCCGCGGCGGGTGGCTTCTTCCGGCTCCGGCTCCGGTCCGTCCTCCGACGGACCCGCGGCGCGCAGCCGTACGAGCTCGGCGCGCAGACGCTCGTTCTCGTCGGCCAGGACCTCTTCCCTGCTGGCCCCGTCACCGGCGCCGGGGCCGCCGACCTGGCGGGGCGGGCGCGCCCGGGAGGAGAGCGAAGGGTCATGCTCCCACCAGTCGATGCCCATCTCCTTGGCCTTGTCGACGGAGGCGACAAGCAGCCGGAGCTTGATGGTCAGCAGCTCGATGTCGAGGAGGTTGATCTGGATGTCGCCGGCGATCACGATGCCCTTGTCGAGCACGCGTTCCAGGATGTCCGCGAGGTTCGCGGACGAGCCCTGGCGACTGCTCGGCGATGCGGCGTGCGGTGATGCCGGTAGGCGTCCCGCGAAGGATTCGGACACGGTGGCGACCTCTGTTCTCCGGGATTGCTCTGCGGTCGGTCAGCTGCCGACGGAGGCGCGGCGACGGGTACGGCGCCCGGATCCGCGCGGACGGCGGTCGTCGTCGGTCGGCTCGTCGTCGGCCGGCTCGTCCTCGGTCGAGTCGTCCTCAGTCGGCGGCTCGCCCTCTGTCGGCTCGTCGTCGTCGAATTCCTCGCCGTCGGGCTCGTCGAACTCCTCGTACTCCCCGTCGGGTTCCTCGAACTCCTCGTCGGCTTCCTCGCCGCCGGGCTCCTCGTACTCCTCGTCGGGCTCGTCGAACTCCTCGTCGGCCCGGCGCTCCTCCTCGACCGCTTCCTCGTGGCCGACCACGACCTCGCCGTCCCGGATCTCGCCGCGCCAGCCGTCGGTGGCGTCTCCGCGCAGCATCAGGAACTTGCGGTAGAGCTTGAGATCCAGCCGGGCGCGCCTGCCCTGCGCGCGCCAGATGTTCCCCGTCCTCTCGAAGAGTCCCTTGGGGAAGTACTCCAGTACGAGCAGCACCCGGGTGAGGTCCTCGGTGATGCGGTGGAACGTCACCGCGCCGCGGACCGTGCCCTTGGCGCCTTCCGTGGTCCAGGCGATGCGCTTGTCGGGTATCTGCTCGGTGACGTTCGCCTGCCAGCTGCGGGTCGACCTGGCGACCTTCACCTTCCAGTGGGTGGTCGTGTCGTCCGCCGTCTCGACGCTGACGACCCCCTTGGCGAAGGTGCTGAACTCCTGGAACTGCGTCCACTGGTCGTACGCGTCGCGGACGGGGACGCCGACGTCGATGTCCTCGACGATGGTCACGCTCTTCCGCGCGCCTCCGCCGGAGGTACGGCCGGTGCCGAGAAGGTCCTTGGCCTTGCCCTTCACGGTGTCCTTGACGGCGGAGGTCCCCGCGGTCAGGGCGGCCCGTGCGGGCGACTTGCCCTCGCCGAGGGCCTCGCCTCCCTTCCTGAGGCCCTTGGCGAGGCCTTGGGTGAGGCCGCCCCGGCCGGCTGACGGTTCGGCCAGCCGGGACACGCCTTCGCCCAGGCGCCTGCCGAGCCGGGTGACCGCGTCCTCGGCGCGCGCGGTCAGATAGCGCCGGAGCTCCTCCTTCAGTCTCTCGGTGGCGGGGTTGTCCGCGAGGTCGTTCCTGATCCTGCCGAGCGCCGAGTCACCCATCGTCGTCACTCCTGCTCCTGCGCGTGCGGGACGCCGTCGTCTTCCGGGCGCCGGCGCCGGAGGAGCCGCCTCGGGAGGACGAGCGGCTGGTGCTCTTCCTCGGGGTGCTCTTCTTCGGCGGGCTCTTCTTGGGCGGGCTTTCCGCCGTGCTCTTCTTGGGCGTGCGCTTCGCCGTGGTGCGCTGTGCGGCGTTCTCGCGCGCGCCGTCCCCGGTCTCGGCCCCGGTCTCGGCCTCGGTCTCGGCCTCGGTCTCGGCCTCGGTCTCGTGCCCGTCGGGTTCCTCGGCTTCCTCGCCGCCCAAGGCCTTCGTGCGCCGCTGCAGGGAGTCCGCGAGGCCCGAGGCGCGCTGGGTGAGAGTCCGCGCCGCGGCCGATTTCGTGGCCTCGAACAGCTCTCTGCGGACCTGCTCGCTCAGCGCCCCCGTCACCGGTGAGGCGGCCAGCAGTTTCCCGATCCGCCGGGGGTCGAGGTCCAGCCTGCGGCCGGCGAGGAACATCCCCACCCCGACGGCCATTCTGGCCTTCCTCGTCCGTCCCAGGAGATACCCTCCGACGAGCGCGGCCGCGATCGTCGAGTTCTTCGCTGTCACCGGTGCACCTCGTTCCTTCCCGCCGAGTCCTCGTGCCGGTTCATGAACCGTTCTCCGTCCGCCGTCGGTACGCCTCGATCTCGTCGAGGCGGTCCAGAAGCGCGTCCTCGCGCCGGTCGAACTCCTCCGCTTCCACGCGTCCGTTCGCCAGGTCGTCCACGAGTGCCGCCAGCTGCGCCCGTACGGGTTCGGGGTCGTAGTACTCCCGTTCCGCGGCGAGCAGCACCTGGTCGACCACCCACGCCGTGCCGCGCAGCGGTGCGAGCGGCAGGGTCAGGATTCCGGTGAGGAGTCCCATGTCCGCCTGTCCTTCCCGGCGTTCGCCGTGTCGGCCGTCTCACGCGTCACACGAAGCTGTACGGCGGCAGGGGTCCGGTCAGCGTGAAGGTGCAGGCCTCGCCCTGCCGGTCGGCCTCGTCCCGTACGGCACGGACGAACGCGTCCGCGGAGGGGGCGGGCACCAGGAAGGAGACGTTGAGGAACTGACCGGCGGCGGGCTCGGCGCGCGCGGCCCGCGCCGCGCTGGGCAGCAGGCGTTCCAGCGTCTTCTCCGCCCGCTCCTTGCCGCGCTCGGCGACCTGGCCGGCGACGAGCTCGCCGAGCGCGATCCGGTCGTCCTGCCCCGCGGCGCCCGACCTCGTGCGTTCGTTGAGCTCTCTGATCTCGTCGGACTCCGCCACGATCTCCAGCAGCAGGTCCTGCTCGTCGCGGGCCGCCTTCAGGTTGAACTCGACGTGGCCGGCGAGTTCGGCGAGGCGGGCGCGGTAGGCGTCGCCGTCCCGCCGCAGCGCGTCGCCGACCTGGTCGTCGTCCGGGCCCAGCAGGCCGAAGCGCATCGGCAGCGTCGCCCCGTCCGCCATCAGGGACTCCAGGACCGCCTCGTGCGCCAGCACGTCCCGGTGCTTGGCCCGCAGCCCCTCGGGGGCGTCGCTGACGACGGCGGTGACATCGCCCCCGGCGACCGTACGCAACGGTGACGGCGGGTCGCCCACGCCCTGGAGGCCGTCCAGCCGCAGGGGGTGGTCGGCGCCGGTGATGGCGTAGATGTAGGTCGGCATCTGCTACTCCTCCCGTCGGGTGGCGGACGTACGGCCGGAGGTGGACTTGCGGGCCGGCCGCTTGCGAGGCTCCTCCTCGGACTCCTCGCGCTTGCTCTGCAGGGAATCCGTGAAGGCCTCGACGGCGCCGGTCAGCGCCCCCTTGGACTTGCCCTTCGCGCCGCTCTCGGTCACCTCGCCGACGATGTCGGTGAGCTGCGTCGGCGCCTTCCGCCCGGACTCCAGGTCGAGCCGGTTGCACGCCTCGGCGAACCGCAGGTACGTGTCCACGCTGGCGACCACCACGCGGACATCGATCTTGAGGATCTCGATGCCGACCAGCGAGACGCGGACGAACGCGTCGATCACCAGCCCACGGTCGAGAATGAGTTCCAGCACGTCGTAAAGGTTTCCCGAGCCGCTTCCGCCGCTCGTGGCATTGCTCTGTTGGACGAGTGTCACGGTGAACTCCTTCCGTTGTGGCGTCGGTCGACGCCCACGGGCACGACGCCGCCCCCCACGATGAGAGAGGGCCGGCGCCCGCCGGCGCCGTCAGCGACGGTCGATCTGGCCCCGGGCGTAGCGTCGTGTGCGCTCGTACGCCACGAGTCGCCCCTCGGTGTCGAGGGCCACTCGGTACGAGGCCATGACGCTCATCGTGTCCGGAACCTTCTCCAGCTCGACGACCTCGACCTCGGCCGCCCACCCGTCTTCCGTGGCCTTGACCGCGGACACGGATCCGGGTTCGCACCGCAGCAGCTCCGAGAGCTGCGCGGAGGCACGACGCATGGCCGTGGCGATGTCGAGCTTTTCGGACGTCTCGTTCTTGTCGTCGTCAGTCGCGCTCATGTTCCCGCCTGTGAGGCCTGGATGACCGCCGTGGGGCCGTGCCCCAGCAGCCGTCGGTGGCTGACGTTCGCGTGCCCCGCCCGTCCGAACGTATGCGTGACCCGTCGGCGAGCGGTCCGGAGAAGCCCGGCCCGAGGGCCGCCCGACGGGCGCCGGAGATGCGTGTCGCGTCGGGAGAACAGGGCAGGCGCCCAGTACGTACGCAAACCGTGCGGTGCCACGAAAGGAGCAGCGACCATGGCAGAGAACAAGCCGCTCAAGGCTCGCGACATCATGACGGCGGGCACCCAGTGCGTCGGCGAGCACGAGTCCTTGCAGGACGCGGCGAGGATGATGCGGGACATGCGGGTGGGCGCGATGCCCATCTGTGGCGATGACGACAAGCTGAAGGGCATGGTCACCGACCGTGACATCGTCGTCGAGTGCGTGGCCGCCGGAGACGACCCGGCGCAGGTCGAGTGCGGTTCCCTCGGCGGTGAGCTGCACTGGATCGACGCGGAGGCGTCGGCGACGGACGCGCTGCACGTCATGGAGGAGCACCAGGTGAAGCGACTGCCGGTGATCGACGTGCAGGACGGGCACCGTCTCTGCGGGATGATCTCGGAGGCCAACCTCGCCCAGAACCTCACCGACCAGCAGATCGCCGAGTTCGCGAGCAAGGTGTACGCGGGCGCCCACTGAGAAGGACCGTGGCCGCGCCCGACCGGTCGCGGCCACGGGACCCGCGGTGGCCTCGGCCCTGATGAGGCCGCCGCCGTCCGAGCGACAGCGGCCCGCGGCACCGCCGAGAACGGCGGCGCCGCGGGCCGCTGCGGTCATCCGCCACCGCTCACCGTGTCCGACGTCGCGACGCGCGCGGCGGTCAGTCCGGCGACGCCGCACCGCCGCTTCCAGGCGCAGCTGGGCACGACGACGCCGCCCATCTGCGTACGCTGCTGCGCCGCTCCGCGCCGATACGGCGCGGGCGGGGAGCGGGAGTGGTCAGGACGCGGTGGGGACCGCCACGTCGAGGCCGCGCGCGGCGACGAGCTGCGCGCTGCCGTCGGCCAGGCGGTACGACAGCCCGACCACGCCGAGGCGGCCCTCGGCCACGGCGTCGGCCAGGACGCGGGAGCGCTCCAGCAGCAGGTCCACCGTGTGCTCGATGTGCTCGGCCAGGATCTCCTCGGCACTCTCGCGTCCGGCGGCGCGGGCGGCCAGCACGCTGGTGTTCACCCGTTCGACCACGTCGCGGACGAAGCCGCCCGGCGTCTTCCCCTCGTCCAAGGCGGAGCAGGCCGCGGCAACGGCGCCGCACGAGTCGTGACCGAGGACGACGACCAGCGGCGCCTTGAGGACGGAGACGCCGAACTCGATCGAACCAAGGGTCTCCGTGCCGGCGACGTGTCCGGCGGTACGGACCACGAACAGGTCGCCCAGGCCCCGGTCGAAGATGATCTCGGCCGCCAGCCGGGAGTCGGAGCACCCGAACAGCACGGCGAAGGGCTGCTGGGACGGGGCGGTCTCCGTGCGGCGGGCGGCGTCCTGGTTCGGGTGCTCGGGGGCGCCGGAGACGAAGCGCTTGTTACCGGCCATGAGCAGGTCGAAGGCGTCGCGGGGCGTCGGCGTAAGTATCTTCTCTGTCATGGCGGCAGCCTACGAGGTGACACCAGCCGTCGCACCGGCCCGCCCCCCGGTGTGCTCCACACGGGGCCTGTGACGGCAAGCGTCCTTCGGCGGAGCTGCCCCAGCGCGGCCGACCAGCAGGTTCACGCTCGCGCTGGAGAGGGGGTGCGACCGGTGGGCAATCCTCCTTCATGATCGCCCCGAATGAAGGATGAAAGGGACGAAAAGTCCGGAACGCGACCCGGCCTCGTGCCGGTGAAACTCCCCGGAAGGGGATGCATCGCGATGACAGCCAAGCGCTCCACCCGCCTCGTCGCTCTCCTGGCCGTGCCCGCAGCCCTCACGCTCTCCGTGGCGGCCCCGGCACTGGCCCACGACGGGAACGACAGCGGCTCACAGACCCGACACGGCAGGGACTACCAGGTCACGCTGCTCCCCCTCAACGACTCGGGGGCCCGCGGCACCGCGCAGCTCACCCTGCAGGGCCGCCAGCTCACGGTGAAGATCGAGTCCCAGGGCCTGGTCCCCGGCCAGCCCCACGCCCAGCACATCCACGGCTCCACCACCGGCCACGAGTTCACCTGCCCCGACACGAGCGCGGACAAGAACGGGGACGGCATCGTCTCCACCGCCGAGGGCCTCCCCGCCTACGGCGACATCAACATCTCCCTGACCACCAAGGGCGACACGAGCAAGGCCAGCGGGCTGGCCGTCGACCGGATGCCGGTCGCGGACAAGAACGGCAACCTGTCCTACGCGCGGACGATCACCGTCTCCCAGGCCGTCGCCGACCACATCAGCCGCCTCCACGTCGTCCAGCACGGCATCGACCCCAACGGCAACGGCATGTACGACTTCGGCAAGGGCAAGAGCGAGCTCGACCCCAAGCTGCCCCAGGAAGCCACCGCCCCCGCCAACTGCGGCACCATCGACAGCCATGGTGGGGGCCACATGGCCAATCACTGACCCCCGGCGAAAGGGTGACTTTGCCGAGCGCCCGGGCGCAGGCTCTCATCCGCAGGTCGGGCAGGTGCAGCGCACGGAATGTGCCGCTTCCGTCGGATGCGCTCATTTCGTGCGCTCCGGCGTGCCGCGGGCGGTTCTGCGGGGTGGCAGGGGGAAGAAGCCGCTGGTGCGCGCGGCGTACGCGGCGTAGCCGGGACGTCCTGACATGTGCTTCTCCAGGAGGCGCTTGCCGCTGCCGACGGTGAGGAGCGCGGTCATCAGGACCGGGGAGACGAGGACGATGAGGGCCGGCTGCCAGGCGGTGCAGGCGAGCACATACAGGCCCCACCAGACGAGGCTGTCCCCGAAGTAGTTGGGGTGCCGGGTCCACGCCCACAGCCCCTTGTCCATGATCCGCCCCCGGTTGGCCGGATCCTGCTTGAAGCATGCCAGCTGGTGGTCGCCGACGGCCTCGAAGGCAAGTCCGAGCGCCCACAGCGCGATGCCGCAGAAAGCCGGCAGGTCCAGCGGGGCGGAGCTGTAGGAGGCTGCCTGGACGGGCAGGGAGATCAGCCACACGAGGGCTGCCTGGCCGAGGTAGACGGTGCGCAGCGCGTAGAGGGTCCGGTTGCCGGGCGCCTTGGCGAGGAGGGCCGTGTAGCGGGGGTCCTCGCCGTGGCCGCGCGAGCGCCGTGCGATGTGTGCCGCCAGCCGCAGTCCCCACAGGACGGTCGCCGCGGCGGCGAGCAGGCGTCGGCCGTCGTCGCCGTGTCCGGCGGACAGCAGCCAGGTGACGACGGCGACGGCGCTGAAGGCGAGGCCCCAGGCGATGTCGACGATCCGGTGCAGCCCGCGGCGCACGGCCACGGCGAAGGTGGCGAGGAGCAGCGCGCCCGCCGTGGCCGCGCAGGCGACGAGGTTGATGAGGAGCGCGCTCCAGGCGGTGCCGTTCACGCCGGGCCCACCGGTGGGTACCAGGCGCCGGGGGTGGCCGGCATGCCGGACGTCCCCTCGCGGGCGGGTCGCACGCCGAGGATCTGGTCGACGCCCATGCGGCGTTCGGCGAAGGCGAGTGAGGCGCCGGCCAGGTAGAGGCGCCACACCCGGGCGGTGGTCGTTCCGACGAGGTACTCGACATCGCCCCAGCGGCGTTCGAGGGTGGAACGCCAGGCGTCGATGGTGGTCGTGTAGTGCTCGCGCAGGGATTCGACGGAGCGGACCTCGAAGCCGGAGTCTTCCAGCACGTCGACGGTGCGGCCGACGGGCCGCATGTGCATGTCGGGGGCGATGTACGTCTCGATGAAGGCGCCTCCGCCGGGTGCGCGGGCGCCCCGGGACATCTGCTGGATCAGGAGCCTGCCCTCGGGACGCAGCGCGTCGTGCAGCTTCGTGGCGAAGGAGGGGTACTCGCTGTCGCCGACGTGCTCGCCCATCTCGACGGCCGCCGCGGCGTCGTAGCCGCCGTCGATGTCCCGCCAGTGCCGCAGCTGGACGTCGACGAGGTCGGCCACACCTTCGCGTGCGGCGCGCTCGGTGACGAAGCCGTGCTGGGCGCGGGAGAGGGTGACCGCGGTGACGCGGACTTTGTGTTCGCGGGCCGCGTGGACGGTGAGGGAGCCCCAGCCGCAGCCCACGTCGAGCAGGCGGTCCCCCGGGCCCAGTCCGAGTTTGCGGCAGATCAGTTCCAGTTTGTCCCGCTGGGCGTCCGCCAGGGTGTAGGCGGGGTCGTCGGGCCGGGCCCAGTAGGCGCAGGAGTACGCCATCGACTCGTCCAGGAACAGGGCGTAGAAGTCGTTGGACAGGTCGTAGTGGTGGCTGATCGCCGCGCGGTCCCGGGCGGCGCTGTGCGGGCTGCCGGCCAGGCGTGCCCTCCCGTCGGGGCGCCTGGGGGGCGGGCCGGCCGCGCCCAGGCGCGCGGCGACGACGGTGGCCGCGGCCAGGCCCGCCCGTCCGGGGCGTACGGTGGGCCGCTCGCGGACGGTGCGGCCGGCGTGGGAGAGAGCCTCGGCCAGGTCGCCTTCGACGTCGAGGTCTCCGGTGATGTAGGCCTCGGCGAGCCCGAGTTCGCCCGGCTGCCACAGCACGCGGCGCAGCGCTCGGGGCGAGCGGAGAATCACCCCGGGTGCGTCCGTGGGGCCTGCCTGGCTGCCGTCCCAGGCGGTGAGGCGAACGGGCAGGGGGCCGGGGAGGAAGTGGCCGACGAGTTGTGCGAGCCGGTCGGCGGCGGTGCTCATCGGTGGGTCCCTTCGGTGAGGAGGAGTTGGCGGACGTCGAGGTAGCGGGAGCGGAATCCGGCTTCCGAGTAGGCGAGGTAGAACTCCCACATGCGCTGGAAGACCGGGTCGAACCCGAGGCCGCCGACGGTGGTTCGGGCGGTGGTGAACCGTTCCCGCCACAGGCGCAGGGTTTCGGCGTAGTGCTCGCCGTAGCCGCGGTCGGCAGCCGTGCGCAGGCCGGCGGCGGCGGAGTGCTCGGCGACGGCCTCGCGGGAGGGGATCAGGCCGCCGGGGAAGACGTACTTGCTGATGAAGGTGTGGGTGGCGGCGGTGTGGAGCATCTGCTGGTGGCCCATGGTGATGGCCTGCAGGGCGATCCTGCCGCCGGGGGCGAGTGCGCTGCGCAGGGCGGTGAAGTAGGCGGGCCAGTACTCGGCGCCGACCGCTTCGATCATCTCGACGCTGATGACGGCGTCGTGACGGCCTTCGATGTCGCGGTAGTCGCGCAACTGGACGTCGACCCGGTCGGTGAGTCCGGCTGCCGCGATCCGCTCGCGGGCCAGGGCGGCCTGTTCGGCGGAGAGGGTCAGGGTGGTGACCCGGGCGCCGCGGGCGGCGGCCCGCAGGGCGAGTTCGCCCCAGCCGGTGCCGATCTCCAGCAGCCGGGTGCCCGCGCCGACGTCGGCGAGGTCCAGGAGCCGGTCGATCTTGCGGTGCTGGGCGGCGGCGAGGGACTCGAAGCGGGCGGGGAAGGCGGTGAACACGGCGGAGGAGTAGGTGAGGGTGGGGTCGAGGAACGCGGAGAACAGGTCGTTGGACAGGTCGTAGTGACGGTGGATGTTCTCGCGGGCCCCGCCGCGGGTGTTCCGGTCGGCGGTGGGGCGGGCGGATACCCACAGGCCGCGGAGCCGGCGCAGCGGAGCGGGGACCAGGTCGTCGACACGGCAGGCGAGGGCGGTCAGGACGCCGGCCAGGTCGTCACTGTCCCATTCACCGGCCATGTAGGACTCGCCGAAGCCGATCAGCCCGTGCCGGCCGATCCGGCGGTGGAAGGCGTCCGGGTCGTGGAGCGTCAGCCGTGGGCCGGCGGCTGACGGGCGGGCGCCGGTCGCGGGCCCGGTGAGGGCCAGCCGGTCCAGGGCCCGGCCGACGAAGTGCCTGGCGATGGCGGTGCGGGCGGGTGCCGCCGACGGCGGCCGAGCCACATCCGGCCAGCGGCCGGCGTCGACGTCCGCGCGGCGTACGGCGGGCGCGGTGGCCACGGGGATCGTGTCCGGCGTCTGCGGAGGGATCCCGGCTCCTCGGTCGGTGGGTCGGGAGCGGCCCTGGGAGACGAGGGCGGGTCGGGTCACGGCAGCATGCCTTTCTGCGCGGTGGGACGGGTCACGGCGACATGCCTTTCTGCGCGGTGGGACGGGTCACGGCGACATGCCTTTCTGCGGGGTGGGACGGGGGCGGGGGTGCACGGGCAGGCCGCGCAGCAGCAGGTGGATGCCGTGGCGGCGGATCCCGGCCCAGACGGCGGCGGTGGACCAGGGCCTGCGCACGGCTGCGGAGAGCAGGGCTGGGGTGGTGGCGGTACGGCGACGACCTCGGACGACGGCGGTGAACGCCTGGCCGTCCGCGTTGTCGAGGTGGACGGTCAGGTGCAGGAGTTCGCCGGGCAGCGGCAGTCGCATGCGGTAGCGGCCTTCGACCGCGAAGAACGGCGAGACGTAGAAGTCCTTGTCCACCTCCGCCCGACCGGCCTCGTCGGTGCGCAGCAGGTAGCAGTGGCGCTGCCCGTACGTGTTGTGGACCTCCGCGACGACGCACACCAGGGCGCCGGAGGAGTCGTGGCACCAGAACACGCTGAGCGGGTTGAAGACGAACCCGAACACCCGGGCGTGCGCGAGCATCACCACCCGCCCGCCCTCCAGGTCGACGCCGTGGGCGGCGAGGAAGGCGTCGAGTCCGGCACGGACGGACCCGGCGGTTCCGCCGAAGTGGTCGCGGCCGTCGAAGCGGGCCAGCGGACGCACCGGCCGGGGCAGCACCGGCAGCCGGTCCAGATCCACGCACCACAGGTAGGTGCGGTGCCGCAGAGTGTGGCGCAGGGGCGTACGGCGGACGTGCGTGATCACGCAGTCGTACAGCGCCGCGACGGACTCCGCGCCCAGGGGCCCGACGGACACGGCGTCTCCTTCGGTGCGGGTCACCAGTCCACCCCCAGGGAACGGGCCGCCTGGACACCTGATCGGCAGCCGTCCTCGTGGAAACCCCAGCCGTGCCAGGCCCCGGCGTACGCGGTGACACCGGTGTTGAGGCGCGGCAGTTCCTTCTGCGCAGCGACCGACGTGGGCGTGTAGACCGGATGCTCATAGACCATCCGCTCGACCACGCGGTCCGTGGCGATGCCGTCCTCACCGCCCAGCGTGACGACGTAGCCGGAGCCGGCGGGCAGCCGCTGGAGGCGCTCCATGTCGTAGCTGACGCGTACGGGTGCGGTGGAGGGCTCGCAGCCGCTCATCCGGTAGTTCCAGCTGGCCCGTGCCTTCGGGGAACGGGGCAGGAAGGAGGTGTCGGTGTGCAGCACGGTGGGGTTGTGCGCGTACGTGAAGGCGCCCAGCACCCGCTTCTCGTCGGCGGTGGGGTCCGCGAGCATGCGCAACGCCTGATCGGGGTGCGTGGCGATGACCACCGCGTCGTATGCGCCGGTGTCGCCGTCACCGGTGGTGACGAGAGCGCCCCGGCCCGTGCGCCGGACGGCTTCGACCGGGCTTGAGGCGCGGATGCGGTGGACGCGTTTGGCGGCGGCGGTGACGTAGGAGGCTGAGCCGCCGGTGACGGTCTTCCACTGCGGGGAGCCGGTGATCGACAGCAGGCCGTGGTGGTGCAGGAAGGCGAAGAGATAGGCGGCCGGGTACGACAGCGCGGTGCGGGCGGGGCAGGACCACACGGCGGAGACGAGCGGCAGGGCGAAGTGGCTGACGAAGTAGGGGGAGAACCCGCCCTCGCGCAGGAAGTCCCCGAAGGTGACGCCCGCATGAGCCCCGCGCGCCAGCAGCCGCCGGGCACCTCGGTGAAAGACGGGTACCTCTGCCAGGAGCCGGAGGTACCGGGCCCGCAGGGCCGCGCGGGAGGCGAAGAGACCTGCCGCGCCCCGGGCACCCGCGTACTCCAGCCCGCACCCGTCGCACCGGACCGACATGCTCATCTCGGCGTCCTGCGTGCCGATCTCCAGTTCCCGGAACAGCCGGAGCAGGGTGGGGTAGGTGCGCTCGTTGTGGACGATGAATCCCGAGTCCACGGGGAGAGCCCGACCGCCGGGACCGGGCAGCTCGCGGGTGTGGGCGTGGCCGCCGAGCCGGCCGTCCGCCTCGTACAGGGTGACCTCGTACGAGGACGCCAGCACGTAGGCGGCCGTCAGGCCCGCCACGCCGGCGCCTACTACCGCCGCCTTGCGCTGTTCGACCACGATCGCTCCCGCCACTCGACACGCCGCCCGACTGCTGCGCTTCACCCGTACTTCGCAGCGGACGGCCTGTCGGATGGGAGCGTGTTTTCCGGGGCGCCCAGCCGGTGTTCCGTGGACCTCGATCGGTCAGGCGGGCATGGCCATGAGGAGCAGGGGGGCGGTCGTGGGCTCGGGGGAGCCTCCGGCGGGTTCCAGGGTGAGCCCGACGGCTCCCGCGTCCGCGGGGTTCCCGGCGAGGATCACGGTGCCGTCGTGTTCCATCAGTCCGGCCGGGCGCATGGTGCCCTCGTGGTCGAGCCACAGCTGGTACGTCTTCCCGACACCGGGCGCGGGAAGGTTGGCGGCGGTGAAGACGGCCTGGTTCTGCTGGTCGGAGGAGACGACGGTGGTCAGGGCTCCGTTGGCGGCCTTGCCGTGAACGGTGCGGGCATCCGGGGCCGCCAGGACGGCGCTGACCGCGTCGAGCTGCTGCTGGGCCTGGCGGGCTTGCTGCTCCAGGTCCTGTCCGCTCTGCGTCTGCCATACCGCGACGCCTCCGAGTACGGCGGCGGCCACGCTGGCGGCGAGCGCCCAGGGCACCGCACGACGACGGAGAAAACCACCGAGGGCAGGCACCGCGCTGGGGGCGGGAATGCGCGGGGGCAGCTGCCGTACGCCGTCGATGGCGACCATGACCTCGGCCTTCGCCGCGGCCGGGGGCGCGTGGGAGACGGCCGCGGCGAGGCGGGCCGTGGTGGCCTGGAACTCGGCGACTTCCTGCCGGCAGGCCTCGCACGTCCGGAGGTGGGCGTCGAACTCCTTGCGCTCGGTGTCGTCGAGGGCGCCGAGGGCGTAGGCGGCGGCGAGGGTGTGGGCGTCGGTGGCGTGGTGGTTCATGTGGTCACCCCCATGCAGTCGCGGAGCCGGATGAGCCCGTCGCGCATGCGTGTCTTGATGGTGGGAAGAGGCGTGCGCAGGGCTTCGGCGACTTCACGGTAGGTCAGTCCCTGGTAGTAGGCCAGGGTCACGGCCTGGCGCTGGACCTCGGTCAGGCCGCGCAGGCAGCGGCGGACCTGCTCGGACTCCAGGCGGGTCTCGACCTGCTCGGCGACCTCGTCGAAAGCGGTGGTGTGCTCGCGGGCGGCCTGGGCGTGCTCGCGGTCGGTCGCCGCCTGGGCGGAGCGGACCCGGTCGACGGCCCGGCGGTGGGCGATCGTCGCGGCCCAGGTCCTGACGGAACCGGCTTCGGGCCGGTAGCGGGCGGCCTGGCGCCACAGGTCGATCATGACCTCCTGAGCGACCTCCTCCGACTGGGCCCGGTCGCGTACGACTTTGAGCACGATGCCGAAGACCAGGGGGGCGAGGCCGTCGTAGAGGGCGGAGAACGCCTGCTTGTCGCCCTGGGCGACCTGCTGCATGACGTCGGTGAGATCGTCTCGGCCCGTGTCGGCGGGACGGCCGGTGCCGAAGGGGATGGGTTGGTTCACCTTCGCCTCTCCCCCCGTGGGGAGAAGGCGAAGGGACGGCCGTGGGCGGCCGTCGGGGGGCGGGGCGTCCATCGCATGCCGCTCCTTGTGTCGTCGCTCGTGCGGGGCCGGACCGTCCCCGGAGACGGTCCGCTGTGGGGAATCTGTTCGTGTGTCGCCCGTTCTTCGTAGCGGACGGCCCTGCGGATGGGAGCGCTCTTCGTCACCGGCGCCCCCTTGGGGTGACCCGTTCCGCCGCCGACAGGACGGGGTGGCCGCGAACCGGTGTCCCGCCGGCCCCGCTGCGGGACGAGCGCACGGTTTCACTCTTTCGGATACGGGACCAATCCGCCGGGCGAGGGCTGCCGAATGCCGGGTGTGAGCAGCTTCCGCAGCAAACTCGTCCGCGCCGCACTCGGTGCCCTCGCCGGGCTCCTGGCCGCCTTCACGGCGCTGGCCGTGGCCGAGCTGGTGGCCGGACTGGTGCGGCCCGAGGCAGGGCCGGTGACCGTCGTGGGCGGGGCGGTGATCGACCGCACGCCCGCTGCGGTGAAGGACTTCGCGATCCGCACCTTCGGGGAGAACGACAAGACCGTCCTGCAGCTCGGCATCCTCGCGATGCTCGCCCTCCTCGCCCTCGCCCTGGGCGTCCTCGCCCTGTCCCATCGGCGAGCGGGCGCCGCAGGCGCGCTGCTCTTCGGGGTCGTCGGAGCGGCGGCCGCCCTCAGCCGCCCCGACTCCACCGGCCTCGGCGACGTCCTCCCCTCTGCCGCCGGGGCACTTGCCGGAGCACTCGCCCTCTATGTCCTCGCGGCGAAAGCCGTCCGGGTGCCCGACCCGGCCGGCGCGGGCGGAGAGGACGGCGAGGGCGGATGGAGCCGGCGTGGCTTTCTCACCGCGGCTGGTGTGACAGCCGTGGCGGCGACCTCGGCCGGCGCGCTGGGCAGGTTCTTCACAGGCCGGCAAGGCCAGGGAGCCGTCGCTTCCCGCGAGGGTCTGGTCCTGCCCGGGCCTGCCTCCCCGGCACCCGCCCTCCCTGCCGGCGTCCAGCTGAAGGTCCCCGGTGTCACCGCCTTCGCCACTCCCAACAGCGACTTCTACCGCGTCGACACGGCCCTGACCGTCCCCAAGGTCGATGCCGGAACCTGGCGGCTGCGTATTCACGGCAAGGGGGTCGCCCGGCCCCTCACCTACACCCTCGACCAGCTTCTCGCACGGCCCCTCATCGAACGTGACATCACCCTGACCTGTGTCTCGAACGAGGTCGGAGGCCCCTACATCGGTTCCGCCCGCTGGCTGGGCGTCCCCCTCGTCGGCCTTCTGAAGGAGGCCGGCGTGATCCCCCCGTCGCGGGGAGGCGAGGCCGATCAGCTGGTGGTGCGCTCGGTGGACGGCATGACGCTCGGCACCCCGGTCGAGGACGTCATGGACGGCCGCGACGCGATGCTCGCGGTCGGCATGAACGGCGAGCCTCTCCCCTTCGACCACGGCTTCCCCGCACGCATGCTCGTCCCCGGCCTCTACGGGTACGTGTCGGCCTGCAAGTGGATCACCGACATCGAGCTGACCACCTTCGACGCCTACGACCCGTACTGGGTCAAGCGGAAGTGGGCCCGCCGCGCGCCGATCAAGACCCAGTCCCGCATCGACACCCCCAAGCCCTTCGCCCGCCCGAACGCCGGCACCGTCGTCGTCGCCGGCGTCGCCTGGGCCCAGCACCGCGGCATCAGCCGGGTCGAGATCCGCGTCGACGACGGTCCCTGGCAGGACGCCGACCTCGCCGCCCAGGCCGGCGTCGACACCTGGCGCCAGTGGTCCTACCGCTGGAACGCCACCGCCGGCGGACACAACATCACCGTCCGCGCCACCGACGGCACCGGCCAGACCCAGACCGAACAGCGCACCCGGACCATCCCCGACGGAGCGAGCGGCCGGCACAGCGTCTTCGTCACCGTCACCTAGACCACCCCACCCGGGCACACCGAAGAACCGTGCCCGCGCACCGTGACCAACCACCTCCACACCCCGTAGAAGAAGCCCTTTCAAGGAGCAAGCGATCATGAACAGCATGAAGATCCGTCGCACCGCCATCGCCGTCACGGCGGCAGCGCTGCTGCCCCTCTCCCTGGCCGCGTGCTCGGACTCCGACAGCGCCACCAAGGCCGCCCCGCCGAACGCGGCCGGCGACCAGGCACAGACCACCGCGACGCCCACCGACGACGCCATGACCGGCGACCAGCCCTTCGGCCCCGCCTGCGCCGGCGTCCCGAAGGAGGGCGCGGGCTCCTTCGACGGCATGGCCAAGGACCCCGTCGCCACCGCCGCGTCCAACAACCCGGCCCTGTCCACCCTGGTGACCGCGGTCAAGCAGGCCGGACTCGTCGACACCCTCAACAACGCCGAGAACATCACCGTCTTCGCCCCCACCAACGAGGCCTTCGCCAAGATTCCGAAGGCCGACCTCGACAAGGTCCTCGCCGACAAGGACATGCTCACCAAGATCCTCACGTACCACGTCGTCGGCGAGAAGCTCACCCCGAAGCAGCTGGAGAACGGCACCTTCGAGACCCTGCAGAAGGGCACGCTCACCACGAAGGGCTCCGGCGAGGACTACACCGTCAACGACACCTCCAAGGTCGTCTGCGGCAACGTCAAGACGTCCAACGCCAACGTCTACATCGTCGACACCGTCCTCATGCCGAAGTAACACCGCTCGCTCGCGACGCCAAGGACGGCCGGCCTCGTACCCCATCCTCCAAGGAGGGGTACGAGGCCCTCGTACGCCAGATCCGCGTGACCTTCACTGCCGCGAGGTCGATACTGCCCATGAGGGTGGTTCGGTGCTGCCCACGTCGACGAGGGGCGGCCACTGACGCACCATCACTGGAGCCGGCGTCCCCCCATAGTCGATGACCTGCGGAAAGACTTGTCACAGCTTCGCGAGGAGACACCCTTGAGAATGCTCATCAACGTCCCCGAGACCGTCGTCGCCGACGCGCTGCGCGGAATGGCGGCGGCCCACCCCGAGCTCACCGTGGACGTCGAGCGGCGGGTCGTGGTGCGGAGGGACGCGCCGGTGGCCGGGAAGGTCGCGCTGGTGTCCGGCGGCGGGTCGGGGCATGAACCGCTGCACGGGGGTTTCGTGGGGCCCGGGATGCTGGCGGCCGCGTGCCCGGGAGAGGTCTTCACCTCACCCGTGCCCGACCAGATGGTGCGGGCCGCCGCGGCCGTCGACAGCGGTGCCGGAGTGCTCTTCGTCGTCAAGAACTACACCGGTGACGTACTGAACTTCGACATGGCGGCGGAGCTCGCCGAGGACGAGGGCATCCAGGTCGCCAAGGTTCTGGTCGACGACGACGTCGCCGTCACGGACAGTCTCTACACGGCCGGCCGGCGCGGGACCGGGGCCACCCTGTTCGTGGAGAAGATCGCGGGTGCCGCCGCCGAGGAGGGCGCCCCGCTGGAGCGGGTGGAGGCGATCGCCCGCCGGGTCAACGCACGGTCCCGGTCCTTCGGCGTGGCCCTGAGCGCCTGTACGACCCCGGCCAAGGGCAGCCCCACCTTCGATCTCCCCGAGGGAGAGCTGGAGTTGGGCGTCGGCATCCACGGCGAGCCGGGCCGCGAGCGGCGGCCCATGATGACGTCCCGGGAGATCGCGGACTTCGCCGTCCACGCCGTCGTCGAGGACCTGGCCCCGGCCGGCCCCGTCATCGCCCTGGTGAACGGGATGGGCGCGACGCCGCTCCTGGAGCTCTACGGGTTCAACGCCGAGGTGCAGCGCGTCCTCGGCGAGCGCCGGGTGGCCGTCGCCCGGACCCTGGTCGGGAACTACGTGACCTCCCTCGACATGGCCGGCTGCTCGGTGACCCTGTGCGAGGTCGACGAGGAGCTGCTGCGCCTGTGGGACGCGCCCGTGCAGACGCCCGCGCTGCGCTGGGGCCGGTGACGGGGGGGATGGGACCGGAAAGGGACAGGGACAGGGACATGACGGAGACGTACGGCACGGACTTCCTGGTGCGCTGGCTCACGGCGGCGGCCGAGGCCGTCGACCGTGAGGCCGACCGGCTCACCGAGCTCGACTCGGCCATCGGCGACGCCGATCACGGCGCCAACCTCAAGCGGGGCTTCGCCGCCGTGTCCGAGACGCTGGCGAAGGAGCCGCCCACGACGCCGGGCGCCGTGCTCACCACCGCCGGGCGGCAGCTGATCTCCACGGTGGGCGGCGCGTCGGGACCGCTGTACGGCACGCTGCTGCGCCGTACCGGAAAGGCGCTGGGCGACGACGAGCGCGTCACCCGCGCGCAGTTGGCCGACGCCCTCGCCTCCGGGGTGGCGGCGGTGTCCCAGCTGGGCGGGGCCCAGGCCGGCGACAAGACGATGCTGGACGCGCTCGGGCCGGCCGTCGAGGGGCTGCGGGAGTCCTTCGCTGCGGGCCGGGCGGCGGCCGAGGAGGGCGCGCTCGCGACCGTACCCCTGCGGGCCCGCAAGGGCAGGGCCAGCTATCTGGGCGAGCGGTCGGTGGGGCATCAGGACCCGGGGGCCACGTCCTCGGCGCTGCTGTTCGCGGCGCTGGACGAGACCGCCGGCGCGGAGAGCCCGGAGGTGCCGGCGTGAGCGCGGAAGCCGGGGCCGGTGACGTGAGCGCGGGAGCTGGTCCCGGGCCCGTCGGGATCGTGCTCGTGTCGCACAGCGCCGCGGTCGCGACGGCGGTGGCCGAACTCGCCCGCGGCCTGGCGGGCGGCGGCGATCTGGCGCCGGTCGCCCCCGCCGGCGGGACGCCGGACGGCGGTCTGGGGACGAGCGCGGAACTGATCGCCGAGGCGGCGAAGGCCGTCGACGGGGGCGCCGGGGTGGCGATCCTGGTCGACCTCGGCAGCGCGGTGCTCACCGTGAAGGCCCTGCTCGCCGAGGGCGACGAACTGCCCGAGGGCGCCCGACTGGTCGACGCCCCGTTCGTCGAGGGGACCGTCGCGGCGCTGGTCACGGCGAGCGCGGGCGGGGACCTCGACGCGGTGGCCGCGGCGGCGTCGGAGGCGTACGCCTACCGCAAGGAGTGACGGCACCGGGACGAGGGCGCGTCGGCTGCGCGCAGTGAGCGAAGGGCCACATCTGGTGGCGGCCGTGTTGTGATGCGCCTGGTCAAGCCACTAATGTCGCAGGGCCTTGGTGTACGGGAAACCGGTGCAGTACCGGTGCGGCCCTCGCCACTGTGATCGGGAGGTCCGGCTCCACCCCCGCGGGGAACACCCTCGGGGAAGCCACTGGACCACGTCGGGAGACCGCCGTGGTGTGGGAAGGCGGAGTCGGACGGAATGACCGTCAGCCAGGAGACCGGCCAGGGTGCGTTGTCCATCCACGAGGTGCTGGAGAGGGTCTCCCAACCATGCATATAGCCGAGGGGTATCTGCCCCCTGTGCACGCGGCCGCCTGGGGCGTCGCGTCCGCGCCGTTCGTCGTCCACGGGGTCCGCGCGCTGACCCGTGAAGTGCGGTCCAATCCCGAGTCCACCCTGCTGCTCGGCGCCTCGGGCGCCTTCACGTTCGTCCTGTCGGCTCTCAAGCTGCCTTCCGTCACCGGCAGTTGCTCGCATCCGACCGGCACCGGCCTGGGCGCGATCCTGTTCCGGCCGCCGATCATGGCGGTCCTGGGCACGATCACCCTGCTCTTCCAGGCCCTGCTGCTCGCCCACGGCGGGCTGACCACGCTCGGCGCGAACGCCTTCTCGATGGCGATCGTCGGGCCCTGGGCGGGATACGGGACGTACGTCCTGTTCCGCCGCTTCGGCGCGCCGCTGATGGTCGCCGTCTTCTTCGGCGCGTTCGTCGCCGACCTGTCCACCTACTGCGTGACCAGCGTCCAGCTGGCGCTCGCGTTCCCCGACCCGGGCAGCGGTGTGCCCGGCGCCCTGGCGAAGTTCGGCGGCATCTTCGCCGTGACCCAGATTCCGCTCGCCGTCAGCGAGGGCCTGCTCACCGTGCTTGTGATGCGGCTGCTCACCCAGTCCAGCAAGGGCGACCTGATCCGGCTCGGCGTGCTCGCCGGGCGTACGGCCGAGCGACACGAGGGGGCGGCCGCGCGATGAGCCGGAACGCGAAGATCAACACCCTGCTGCTGCTCGTCGTCGCGGCGCTGGCGGTCCTGCCGCTGGCGCTGGGCCTCGGCGACCACAAGGAGGAGCCCTTCACGGGGGCGGACGCGGAGGCGGAGACCGCGATCACCGAACTCCAGCCGGACTACGAGCCGTGGTTCAGCCCGCTCTACGAACCGCCGTCCGGGGAGATCGAGTCCGCGCTCTTCGCCCTTCAGGCGGCCCTCGGCGCGGGCGTCCTCGCGTACTACTTCGGCCTGCGGCGCGGCCGCAGGCAGGGGGCGGCCCGGGCGGGCGCGGCCGGGACGGAGGCGACGGGGACGGAGGGCGTGCCCGCGGCCGCCGAAGCCGACACCAAGACCGGGATCGGGACCGGGACCGGCGCCGGCATCGGCGCCGACGCCGGGACCGGCACCCGTACCGGCAGCGACAGCGGTGCCGGCGCCGCCTCCGGTGTCCGGGCCGTCGACGGTCGGGACGCGTAGCCGCCGATGCTGCCGATCGACGCGGCGGCGCACAGCAGTCGCTGGCGCCGTCGCCATCCCGCCGAGAAGGCGCTGCTCGGCTTCGGTCTGACCCTGTGCGCGGTGTCCCTGCCGCCCTGGCCCGGGGCGCCGCTCGTCGCGGCGGCCACGCTCACGGTGCTGCTCGGCCCGGCCGGTGTGCCGGGCCGGGCGCTGTGGCGGGCGTTCCGCATCCCCCTGGGCTTCTGTGTGACGGGAGCGATCCCGCTGCTCTTCGAGGTCGGCGGGGAGCGAGGTCTGGTGGCGCTCGCGCCGGGCGGTCCGGCGCAGGCCGGCGGGCTGCTGCTGCGGACCGCTTCGGCCTCGCTCGGGGTGCTGCTGTTCGCGTTCACGACGCCGGTGTCCGACGTCCTGCCCCGGCTCGTACGGGCCGGGGTGCCGGCCCCGGTGGTGGACGTGGCGCTCGTGATGTACCGGATCATCTTCCTGCTGCTCGACTCGCTGACCAAGATCCGGCAGGCGCAGGCGGCCCGGCTCGGGCTCACCTCGCGGGCCGCGACCTGGCGGTCCCTGGGAGGTCTCGGCGCGACCACGTTCGTGCGGGCCTTCGACCGGGCGCAGCGGCTGCAGTCGGGGCTCGCGGGTCGCGGATACGACGGGACGCTGCGGGTGCTGGTGCCCGCGTGCGCGGTGTCCCGCCGGTTCCTCGCCGCGACGGGCGCCCTGCTGGCGGGGCTCGTCGTCCTCACTCTCGTACTGGAAAGGTTCCTGCCGTGATGTCACCGACCCCTGTCGTGGAGCTGGTGAACGCCGGTTTCGCCTACGAGGACGGGCCGCCGGTCCTGTCGGGCGTGGACTTCGCCGTCGCCGAGGGGCGGGCGGTCGCGCTGCTCGGCCGCAACGGCAGCGGCAAGACGACGCTGCTGCGGCTGCTCAGCGGTGGGCTGCGGTGCGGGAGCGGGGCGCTGCTCCTCGACGGGGCGGAGGTGGCGTACGACCGGAAGGGACTGACCCGGCTGCGGACCACCGTGCAGCTGGTGGTGCAGGATCCGGACGATCAGCTGTTCGCGGCGTCGGTGGGTCAGGACGTGTCGTTCGGTCCGATGAACCTGGGACTTCCCGAGGAAGAGGTACGGCTCCGGGTGCGCGAGGCACTGGAGGCGCTGGACATCGTGGCGCTGGCGGACCGGCCGACGCATCTGCTGTCGTACGGGCAGCGCAAGCGGGCGGCGATCGCGGGCGCGGTGGCCATGCGGCCCCGGGTGCTGATCATGGACGAGCCGACGGCGGGGCTCGACCCGCACGGGCAGGAGCGGCTGCTCGACGCACTCGGGCGGCTGCGGGAGGCGGGGACGACGGTGCTGATGGCGACGCACGATGTCGATCTGGCGCTGCGCTGGGCGGACGAGGCGGCGGTCCTCGCGCCTTCGGGCCTGCGGACCGGCCCGGTGGCCGAGCTCCTCGCGGACGACGCGCTGCTCGCGGAGGCCCGGCTGCGGCGGCCCTGGGGCACGGCGGTGGCGCGGCTGCTGCGTGCGCGGGGGCTGCTCGGTGCGGAGGGGCCGGAGCCGCGGACGCCGGAGGAACTGGACGCGTGGCTGGACGCGGGTGCCGGGCCGGTCGTCGCGCCGGTCGCCGCGGAGTCGTCCGGCGGCTGACCCGGCGCCGCCGCGTCACTTGCTACCGAGTAGTAGAGATCACGCCTCAGATCTTCTGCAACTAGTTGCATAACGGAAGGGGGTCCCCTAGAACTGAGGGCGACGATCCTGCGCGAGGAGGCGCCCGCATGACCCCGTACCCGCACCTGCTGAGCCCGCTCGACCTCGGGTTCACCACCCTGCCCAACCGGGTGATCATGGGGTCGATGCACGTCGGTCTCGAAGAGACCGAGCACGGCTTCGAGCGCATGGCCGCCTTCTACGCGGAGCGGGCCCGGGGCGGCGTGGGCCTCATCGTCACCGGCGGCATCGCCCCCAACGCCGCCGGGCGCCCCTGGGACGGCGGAGCCAAGCTCACCACCGCCGAGGAGGTCGCCGAGCACCGGCTGATCACCGACGCCGTGCACGCCGAAGGCGGCCGGATCGCCATGCAGATCCTGCACTTCGGCCGCTACGCCTACCACCCCGGCCTCGTCGCCCCCAGTGCCCTCAAGGCCCCCATCAGCCCCTTCGTACCGAACGAGCTGACCGACGCCGAGGTCGAGCAGACCGTCGAGGACTACGCCCGCTGTGCCGAACTCGCCAAGGAGGCCGGATACGACGGCGTCGAGGTGATGGGCTCCGAGGGATACCTCATCAACGAGTTCATCGCCGCCGCCACCAACCAGCGCACCGACCGCTGGGGCGGCACCTACGAGAACCGCGTCCGCTTCCCCCTGGAGATCGTCCGCCGCATCCGCGAGCGCGTCGGCGAGGACTTCATCCTCGTCTACCGGCTCTCCATGCTGGACCTGGTGCCCGGCGGCTCCACCCTGGAGGAGGTCGTCCAGCTCGCCAAGGAGATCGAGGCGGCCGGCGCCACCATCATCAACACCGGCATCGGCTGGCACGAGGCGCGGATCCCCACCATCGCCACCTCCGTGCCGCGCGGCGCCTACACCTGGGTGACGAAGAAGCTGATGGGCGCGGTGTCCGTGCCGCTCGTCACCAGCAACCGGATCAACACCCCCGACGTCGCCGAGGAGATCCTCGCCGACGGCCGCGCCGACCTGGTCTCGCTGGCCCGCCCCTTCCTGGCCGACCCCGACTTCGTCGCCAAGGCCACCGCCGACCGCGCCGACACGATCAACACCTGCATCGGCTGCAACCAGGCCTGCCTGGACCACACCTTCAACCTGAAGATCACCTCCTGCCTGGTGAACCCGCGCGCCTGCCACGAGACCGAGCTGGTCCTCTCCCCCACCCGCCGCGCCAAGCGGATCGCCGTCGTCGGCGCGGGCCCGGCCGGCCTGTCCTGCGCGGTGTCGGCGGCCGAGCGGGGCCACTCCGTGACCCTCTTCGACGCGGCCTCCGAGATCGGCGGCCAGCTGAACATCGCCAAGCGGGTCCCCGGCAAGGAGGAGTTCGACGAGACGCTGCGCTACTTCCGCGTGCAGCTCGCCGAGCGCGGCGTCGAGGTCCGCCTCGACACCCCCGTCTCCGCCGGCGACCTGGACGACTTCGACGAGGTCGTCGTCGCCACCGGCGTCTCCCCCCGCACCCCCGCCATCCCCGGCGCGGACCACCCCAGCGTCGTCAGCTACCTCGACGTGCTGCGGGACGGCGCGCCGGTCGGCGAGCGGGTCGCGATCATCGGCGCGGGCGGCATCGGCTTCGACGTCGCGGAATTCCTCACGGACGGCGGGGAAGGCGCGAGCCAGGACCCCGAGACGTACTTCCGCCAGTGGGGCGTGGACACCGCGTACGAGAACCGCGGCGGACTGCGCACCCCGGAGCGGACCGCGCCGCCGCGGCAGGTGCACCTGCTCCAGCGCAAGGAGACCAAGGTCGGCGCGGGGCTCGGCAAGACCACCGGATGGATCCACCGCACCGAGCTCAAGCACCGGGGCGTCGCGATGGTCGCGGGCGTGTCGTACGACCGGATCGACGACGAGGGCCTGCACGTCACGATCGGCGGCGAGCAGCAGCTCCTGCCCGTCGACACCGTCGTGCTCTGCGCGGGCCAGGAGCCGCGGCGTGACCTGTACGAGGAGCTCGTCGCGGCGGGCCGGGTCGCGCACCTGATCGGCGGCGCGGACGTGGCCGCCGAGCTGGACGCCAAGCGGGCCATCGACCAGGGCACCCGGCTCGCGGCCACCCTGTGATCACCGTGGCCGGCCCCTCCTAGGATGCGTGCATGTCCCTCCCGCACGCGATCCTGACCGCGCTGCTCGAGAAGCCGTCCTCCGGCCTCGAACTGACGCGCCGCTTCGACAAGTCGATCGGCTACTTCTGGTCGGCCACGCACCAGCAGATCTACCGCGAGCTGGGCAAACTGGAGCAGGCGGGGCACATCCGTGCCCTGCCCGCCCCGGTGCCCGTACGGGGACAGCGCAAGGAGTACGAGGTGCTGCCCGCGGGCCGCGAGGAACTCGGCACCTGGGTCGCCAGGTCCGAGGACCCCAAGCCGATGCGGGCCGCGCTGCTGCTGCGGATGCGCGCGGCGGCGGTCGTCGGCGCGACGGGCCTCCGCGCGGAACTGACCCGCCACCTGGCCCTCCATCAGGAACAGCTGGACGAGTACCTCACCATCGAGACCCGCGACTTCCCCCCACCCCGCCGCCACACGGAACCCGACCGCCTGCGCCACCTCGTCCTGCGCGGCGGCATCGACATGGAACGCTTCTGGGTCCAGTGGCTGACGGACGCCCTGACGGAACTCGGACCGGAGTGACGTTCCGGGCCGGTTGCGTCAGGCGAGCCAGAGCGAGGAGTGACGGTGGTACGCCGGGGCGATGTCGGCCCCTTCGACGGCGTCCGCGTCGAGAGGCCCGTAGGGCGTGTTCACGACGCGCAGGAGGCGTCCCGCCTCCGTGCGCAGGCGCCCGCGCGCCCGGCGTTCCGCCCTCGCCGACCAACTCGCTACGCCAGAGTCCCCGTTGAATCGCGGCCAGGTGGAGAAGACCACGCTGCGGCGGATCGCGCGCGGCTGCGGGCGTCTCTCCTCGCGCGTCGCCTCGGCGAGGCAGGCGGCGCTGTAGCGGAGGTCACGCAGGACGAGAGAACGCCAAGGGGCCCCGGGGGGCTGCTCGGCCGCCGGTCGGCGGCGTGCGGCGGGGATGTGGTGTGCGGTGCGCGCCAAGGAGACTCCATCGGTGAGCACCGCCAGGGATCTCCTGGCGGGCTACCTGAAGCCCTTGGGGCCCGTCGCCCGTTCGTGTGTCACACGCGACACTGTAGGCGGAGCGTCGCGCGGCCGAAACAGTGCGGCCGGGCGCTCGGGTTGTGGGGCTGGGCTGGATACTGGGGTGTTGGAGTTCCACGACACGAAAGGGCGGGTATGGCCGACGACTTGGGGCGCCGTGCGACACGTCACGCGGTGGTCATCGGGGGAAGTCTCGCTGGGCTGCTGGCCGCTCGGGTGCTGGCCGAGCACGCGGAGAAGGTGACGGTCGTCGAACGCGACCGGCTGCCCGAGGGGCCGGAGGCCCGGCCGGGGGTCCCGCAGGGCCGGCATCTGCACGTGCTGATCGCGGGCGGGCAGCGGGCGCTCGACGAGCTGCTCCCGGGGTTCATGGACGAGCTGACCGCGCTGGGCGCGCCCAAGGTGGGTGTGCCCGAGGACATGGTCCAGTGGCAGAACGGCGTGTGGTACCGCCGTACCCCCGCGACCGCGCACTTCTACACCGGGCCGCGCCCGCAGCTGGAATGGCTGGTGCGGCAGCGCGTCCTGGCCGATCCTCGGATCGAGCTGGTCGAGGGCGTCGAGACCGTCGGCCTGACCGGCGATTCCTCGCGCGTGCGGGGCGTGCGGCTGCGCGAGCGCGGCGCCGGGGCCGACAAGGAGCCCCGGACCCTCGCGGCCGATCTGGTGGTGGACGCGTCCGGGCGGTCCACGAAGGCCGCCGACTGGCTGGCGGGCATCGGCGCGGAGGCCCCGCACGAGGAGACCCTGGACACCGGTCTCGCGTACGGCACCCGTTTCTACCGCTCCCCCGACGCCGACCCGGACGCCACCGACGCGCTCGGCTACTACATCGTGCCGAACCCCGGCCAGGTGTACGGCGGTGTCGCGCTCCCGCTGGGCGACGGCCGTCACCTGGTCACCCTCTCGGGGCTGCGCGGTGACGAACCGCCCACGGAGGAAGGCGCGTTCGAGGACTACGCCAAGCGGCTGCCGCATCCGGTGCTCAGCGACTGGCTGGCGCGGGCCGAGCCGGTGTCCCCCGTCTACGGCTTCCGGAAGACCGCCAACATCCGGCGCCGGTACGACCGTCCGGGCCGCCGCCCGGCCGGCTTCCTCGCCACCGGTGACGCGCTGTGCGCCTTCAACCCCATCTACGGGCAGGGCATGGCCGTCGCCGCGCTGAGCGCGGTCGCGCTGCGCCGCGCGCTCGCCGATCCCCGGCGCACCCCGACGACCCGCACGGTGCAGCGGGCGCTGCTCGACGCCTCCCGGCAGGCCTGGGACATCTCGGCGGGCGCCGACAAGAAGATGCCCGGGGCGACGGGGGACGCGGCCCGGCCGGGGCCGATGGACAAGGTGCTCGGCTGGTACCTGAGCCGGGTGCAGGCGCGGGCCGCGGGCGATCCGGTGGTGGGGACGCCGTTCCGTGCGGCGCTGACGCTGACGGCCCCACTGTCGAGTCTCTTCGCGCCCGCGGTGGCGCGAGCGGTCCTCTTCGGCCCGCCGGCCGAGACCCCGTCCGGGCCGCCGCTGCGCCGGGACGCGTAGCGGTTCGTCACACCGTGCCGACGGCCGCACGGACACGGGTGCCCGAACGCGGCTGCCCGGACGCGGCGGGCGGCGCGAGCGCGGCGTCGGCCCGAGCGCCGCGTCCGCCCGAGCGCGGCGTCGGCCCGAGCGTCGCGGCTGCCCTCGGGGCCGTAACGGCCCCGGGGGCGCGGCTGCCCCGGGGCCGTTCACGGGGCGCGGCCGCCCCCGGGCCGTTCACGCTCCAGGGGCCGCCGCCACCGTCCCCGCGGCTATCGCCGCTCCGAGTGCCGCGTAGTCGTCGGCGTTCTGGCGTGCGTAGGCCAGGGCGAAGTCCGCGACAGCGCGGTCGAAGACGTCCGATCCGCCGAGGTAGCCCGCGATGGCGATTCGGTCGCCGGAGCGGGCGTGGGCGCGGGCCAGGGCTCGTCCGCACAGGCGCGCGTAGTCGCGCAGTAGGGTCGGCGTCATCGTCTCCACCTCGGCCGAGCCCTTCATGTCGCGCAGTTGGCGCCAGTAGAAGTGGCGTTGTTCGGGCCCGGTCATCCAGCCGAGGAAGATGTCGCTCGCGGCCTGGGTGAGGCGTTGGCCGCAGACGACCCTGCGCCCCTGGTGGCTGTACGCGCTGGGGGCCAGGTACGGCTCGAGGACGGAGGGGCCGGCCTCCTTGATCTGGAGGATCAGCGGGTCCCCGTCGTCGCGGCCTTCGAGCAGCAGGACGAAGCAGCGGGTGCCGACGCTGCCGACGCCGACGACCTTGCGGGCGGCGTCGAGGTAGCGGTAGCGGTCGAGGAGGACCCGTCGTTCCTCGGCGAGCGAGCTGCGGTAGTCGCTGAAGATCTTGCCGAAGGTGACCCGGTCGAGGTCGGTGGTCCGTTCGAGGAGCGGCGGGTCGTCGACGATGTGCCGGGCGCCGCTCGCGTCGGTCTCGGTGAGTTTGCCGAGGGCCTGGAGGCTGGTGCGGCGGCGGGCGCGGGAGAGCCGGTTCAGGAGGCGGGCACGGTCGTCGCGGTGGACCAGCGCGATGAGGTCGTCGGCGGAGATCCGCTCGTACCAGACGGCGAGCTCCCCGAGGCCCGCGAGGCGCCTGACGGTGCTGCGGTACGACTCGACGGCGACGAGGGCCGCCCGGTGGGCCTTGGCCTTGGTGCTGCCGTTCTGGAGGGCGGCGACGGCGACGCTCGCGGCGAGTCGCTTCACGTCCCATTCGAAGGGGCCGGGGTGGGTCTCGTCGAAGTCGTTCACGTCGAAGAGGAGCGCCCGTTCGGGTGAGGCGTACACCCCGAAGTTGAGCAGGTGGGCGTCTCCGCAGAGCTGGACGGTGAGGCCGGTGTGCCGCTGGGCGGCGAGGTCGGCGGCCATGACGGCCGCGGCGCCGCGCAGGAAGGCGAAGGGGGAGACGGCCATGCGGCCGTAGCGGAGCGGGACGAGGTCGGGCAGCCGGTCGACGGCCTGGCGTTCCAGCACGTCGACGGGGTCGGGGCGCTGGGAACTGGGTATCCAGCGGCCGTGGGAGGAGCGGGAGACCCGCTTGCGGGCGGCCTTGCCCCGTGCGGCACGCTCCGACGGTGTCGTCATCCGGCCTCACCCGACCTTTCCGCAGCCGTGGTCCCGCCCCCTGTCACCTGCTCCCTCATTACAAGGTGCCTCGCTCGTTTCGGCCACTCTGCCGGACCGCTCTAGCAAAATGGTTTAGACCAATGATAGGAATTGATCACCCACCCGGCCCAAGCGGTCACGCTGAGCGAAGAGAGGGTCTGATCATGGCCGAGCCCGATTCCGAGGCGACGGCGGACGCGCCGCTCTATCTGCGGGTCGCCGCCGCGTTGCGCGAGGACCTCGCCCACCGGCGCATCTCCCCCGGCAGCCGGCTCCCTTCGGAACGATCCCTGTCCCAGCGGTACCACGTCAACCGTCAGACGGTCCGCAGCGCACTCCAACTCCTGCGGGACGAACGGCTCGTGGTCACCGACCGGCGCGGCACCTTCGCCGCCGCCGAGACCGGGGGCGAGCCCGTGACACCGGCTCTGACGGCCCGTCGGCCCACCTTCCCCGGCGGCCCCCGCGCCGCCGAGGCGCTGGTACGGGCCTCGCTGACGTGGGAGCCGCCGCCGACACCGCTGGCGCCCCGGCTGCTGCTCGCGCCGGGCGAGCCGACCCTCGTGCACCGGCACGTGGTGTTCGAGCCGAAGGGAGTGGCCCTGCAGCGGGCGGTGTCCTGGTTCTCCCGGCCCGCCGTCACCGAGATCCCTCAGCTGGCCCGCTACCGGCGGGGCCGGGACTGCCGTCAGCAGCCCGACCTCCGGCTGCTCTACCACTGGATGCACCAGGCGGGGCTGCGGGTCACGCACCGGGAGTCGGTCGGCGTCCCGCCCGACCCGACCACGACGACGGCCGGCGGTGCGGCCCGGCTGCTCGTCCACCGGGTGGTGAGCGATCAGCACGGGCACGCCCTGGAGATCACGGACATCGACTTCTCGGCCCGGTCCGCCGCCTGGACGTACGAGTTCAGCGTCTGAGAAGGGCCGGGGCCCGGTTCCTGTCCGGTACGGGGACAGGAGCCGGGCCCTCGGCGATCGCGGGTCGGGGCGGGGGGCTCTGCGCGGCCCCGCTGCGCCCCGGGCCGCGTCAGACGATGCCCTCGGCGATCTCCGCCTCCTCGCGGGCCGTGCCGTACGCCGTCGGCGTGCCGTACGAGCGGCGGGCGACGTACCACCAGACGCTGGCCAGGAGGAGCACCACGGCGAGCGCGATCACCGCGTAGTTCATGGTGTCGACCGTCACAGGGGACTTCTGCGGCAGGCAGAACAGTACGGTCACGATCGCCACCCACACGACGGCGATCCAGCCGATCGGCTTGCTCCAGCGACCGAGGCTCCACGGTCCGGGGGTGAAGCGGTTCCCGGCGCGCAGCCTCAGGTAGATCGGGATGGCGTAGGCGGGCGTGATGCCGATGACGTTGATCGCGGTGACCGCGCCGTACGCGGTGGCCGAGTAGAGCGAGGGCACGGCGAGCAGCGCGGCGACGGTCACGGCGAGCCAGACGGCCGGGACGGGGGTCTGGGTGCGGCCGCTGACCTTCCGCCAGATCGCGGAGCCGGGCAGGGCGTTGTCGCGGCTGAAGGCGAAGACCATGCGGCTGGCGGCGGCGACCTCGGCGTTGCCGCAGAAGAGCTGGGCGACGATGACGACGAGGAGCAGGGCGGTGGCGCCGCCGGAGCCGAGCGCGTCGAGGAGGATCTGGGCGGGCGGGACGCCGGTGGCGCTGTTCTGTGTGGCGGCGTAGTCCTGGATGGCGAAGCTCAGTCCGGCGAGCAGGGCGAAACCGGCGATCCAGGAGACCCAGATGGCCCGCACGATGCCCTTGGCGGCGGCGACGGAGGCGTTGGAGGTCTCTTCGGAGAGGTGGGCCGAGGCGTCGTAGCCGGAGAAGGTGTACTGGGCGAGGAGCAGGCCGATCGCGGCGACGTAGAAGGGGTTGGCCCAGCCCGTGTCGTTGACGAACTCGGTGAAGACGAACTCGGCGGACTGGTGCCGGTCGGGTATGAACGCCAGGGCGCCGACGATGACCGCCACGCCCGCGAGGTGCCACCAGACGCTGATCGAGTTGAGCACGCTGACCAGGCGGACGCCGAAGAGGTTGAGGACGGCGTGCAGCAGCAGGATCGCCAGGAAGATCAGGAAGGTGGAGCCCGCGGTGGGTTCGAAGCCCCACTGGAGGTTGAGGAAGGCACCGGTGAAGAGCGCGGCTCCGTAGTCGATGCCGGCGATCGCGCCGAGCAGTCCGAGCAGGTTGAGCCAGCCGGTGTACCAGCCCCAGCGGCGGCCGCCGAGCCGGTCGGCCATGTAGTAGAGGGCGCCGGAGGTCGGGTAGGCGCTGGTGACCTCGGCGAGGGCGAGGCCCACGCACAGGACGAAGAGGCCGACGCCGGCCCAGCCCCACAGCATGACGGCGGGGCCGCCGGTGCCCATGCCGAAGCCGTACAGGGTCATGCATCCGGAGAGGATGGAGATCACCGAGAAGCTGATGGCGAAGTTGCCGAAGCCGCCCATCCGGCGGGCGAGGACGGGCTGGTAGCCCAGTTCTCTGAGCCGTGCCTCCTCGTCCTGGGCCGGGAGTGGTGTGCGTGGCGCGTCGGTGGGGGCGGCGGTGCGGGACATGGGTTCCTCCGGGGGGACGGGGGGTGATCGGGACCGGGGGGCGAGCGGGGCCAGGGTGCGTGCGGGGGGGGGATCAGCCGCTGAGGCAGCGGGCCCGGGCGCGGACGAAGACCTCTTCGGCGAGCACGCGGTCCTCCGGGTGCGGGGTCCGGTACGCCCACGGCAGGGTCGTGTAGTACGGCCCGAGGGCTTCGAAGACGCGGGCCGCGTCGGTGAAGCGGAGGGCCCCGAAGAGGGCGTGCGCCAGGTGGTTGAGGTCGAGCACCGAGGCCTCGTCGGTGGCGCAGAAGAGGAACCAGGTGTCGAGGGCCCGCTGGGCGTCGCGTACGGCGTCCTCGGCGACCCAGTGCAGGTCGAGGGCGCGCTCCTGGCCGCGCTCGCGCCGGTAGCGCTCGACGCGCACGTAGAGCGGGAGGGCGTGCAGGGCGGAGCCCACGGGGGCGGAAGAGGCGGCCCAGTGGGAGTAGTTGACGGCCTCGGAGAGCGGTCCGGGGCGTCGGGCGTACACGAACTGCAGCATGCGGTGGTGCGCCTCGCGGTTGTGCGGGTCGCGCTTCTCGGCCTCGGCGAGCAGGCCCCAGGGGCCGGGCGGCAGCATGGGGGCGGGCGGGGCGAGCCGGTGCTCGGCCATGCGCTGGCGGCCGTCGAGGGCGGCGAGGGCGATCAGCCCCACCCAGGGCACGGGGTCGTCGGGGGCCAGGTCGGCGGCCTCCCGGCAGGCGGTCCAGGCCTCGTGCCACAGGTCCCGGGTGCGGGGGTGGCCGGCACGGTGGGCGCGTACGGCCCGCTCGACGGCGACCCTGCTGTGCATCACGGTCGCGGCGAGGCTCCCGGGCTGTTCGGTCCGCCAGATGTGGACGACGTCGGTGCCGGCGGCGACGGCGGCCAGGACCTGGGTGCGCCGGGTCCACCCGTCCCAGTCCGAGGTCTCGTCGAGGAGCCTGGCCATGGCGACCCAACGCCCCGTGCGCAGGTCCTGGACGGCGTTGCGCAGGGCGTGGTCGTGGCCCGCGGGATGGTAGACGGGGCGGAAGCCGTGTCCGGCCATCAGGGGGTGGGGCGTGGTGTGGATGACATGGGTCCTCGGTGGATGGAGGGGGTGGTCAGTCCCCCGGCGGGCGTCCCGGCCGTTGATCGGCGATCACTATAGAGGGCTCTGGATGTGACCGGTCCACTTTCTTTCCTGACAGTAACTATTCAGACAGCGACTGAAATTGACTTACTGTCAGGATGTCCGGCGGAACCTGACGGGGTCCCCCGCCAGGGGTTGACGCGGGCCCGCGACGACGGCACCCTGACCCTTTTCGGTGATCGGATGATCACCGAGCGGTCCAGGGACAGGAGCGGCACGATGACGGGCGGCCCGGTACTCGCCGTCGACCAGGGCACCTCGGGCACCAAAGCCCTCGTCCTCTGCCCGGACCGCGGGGTCATCGGCAGCGGTACGGCCCCGGTGCGGCCCCGCTACCTGCCCGGCGGCCTGGTCGAGGTCGACCCGCGTGAGCTGTACGACTCCGTGGTCGCCGCCGGGCGCGCGGCGCTCGCGGAGGCCGGCACCCCGGTCGTCGCCGTGGGGCTCGCCAACCAGGGCGAGACCGTCCTCGCCTGGGACCCCGCCACCGGCGACCCGCTCACCGACGCGCTGGTGTGGCAGGACCGCCGCTCGGCCCCCCTCTGCGCCGAACTCGACGCCCATGCCGAGCACTTGAGACGGCTCACCGGCCTCCCCCTCGACCCCTACTTCGCCGCTCCCAAGATGGCCTGGATCCGTCGCCACGCCACCGGCGCCGGCGTCGTCACCACGAGCGACGCCTGGCTCGTCCACCGGCTCACGGGCGCCTTCGTCACCGACACGGCCACCGCCGGCCGGACCGGGCTCCTCGACCTCGACACGCTCGCCTGGTCACAGGAGGCGCTGGACCTGTACGGCCTGGGCGGCGAACGCCTCCCCCGGGTCGTCGACTGCGACACGCCCGTCGGCACCACGACCGCGTTCGGCCCGCCGCTGCCCCTCACCGGGCTCCTGGTGGACCAGCAGGCCGCCCTCCTCACCCAGAGCGCCGACGACCCGGCCGCCGCCAAATGCACCTACGGCACCGGGGCCTTCCTCCTCGCCCAGACCGGCCCCGAGCCCCGGCGCGCCACGTCGGGCCTGGTCAGCTGTGTCGCCTGGCGGCTCGGCGGACGGGCCGCCCATTGCCTCGACGGCCAGGTGTACACGGTCGCCTCGGCCGTGCGCTGGCTCACCGACCTCGGCGTCATCGCCGGGGCCCGGGAGATCGACCCGGTCGGCGGCGGCGTCCCGGACGCCGGCGGGGTCACCTTCGTGCCCGCGCTCGCGGGACTCGCCGCGCCCTGGTGGCGGGGCGACGTCCGCGGCTCCCTCACCGGACTCGGCCTGGACACCACCCCGGGCCATCTGGTCCGCGCCCTCTGCGAGGGCATCGCCGCCCAGGTCGTGGAGCTCGCCTCGGCCGTCGCGGCCGACCGGGGGGCGCCGCTGACCTCGCTGCGCACCGACGGCGGCCTCACCCGGTCGGCGCTGCTCATGCAGACCCAGGCGGACCTCCTGCAACTCCCCGTCGAAGTGGCCTCGTTGCCCGACGCGACGGCGCTCGGCGTGGGCGCGGTGGCCCGGCTCGGCCATGAACCCGGGCTCAGCCTCCGCGAGGCCGTGCCGGAGTGGAAGCCGTCGGCCGTGTACGAACCGCGCGTCTCGGGCGAGGAGGCCGCGGCGCGGCTCGCCCGGTTCCGCGCGGAGGTGGCGGCGCTCGTCGACCGGTCGGGGACCGACGGCGGCTCCGCCACCGGCGCGGCATGACCGTGCCGGGGACGCGCCTGCCCGGCGAGGGCGTGAACGGGACCGGCGCGCCTCGCGGGAACGGGCCCGGCGCGCCCCGCCTGAACGGGACCGGCGTGCCCGGCGCGGGCGCGCCGCACGGGGACGTCACCCGCCGGGGTCCGCTCCCCACCGGACCGGACGCGGCGTACGACGTGGTGGTCGTCGGCGCCGGGGTGGTCGGCTCGGCGATCGCCCGCGCGCTCGCCCGCCACCCGCTCCGCGTGGCGCTCGTGGAGGCCGCGAACGACGTCGGGGACGGCACCTCCAAGGCCAACACCGCGATCCTGCACACCGGTTTCGACGCCGCGCCGGGGACGCTCGAAGCGCGGCTCGTCCGCGAGGGACACCGGCTGCTCGCCGGCTACGCCCGCCGGACCGGCATCCCCGTCGAGCCGGTGGGCGCCCTCCTGGTGGCCTGGGACGAGCAGCAGCGCACCGCCCTCCCCCGCTTGGCGGAGAAGGCCGAACGCAACGGACACCGCACCACGCGCCTGCTCGACGCCGATGAACTCCGGGCGCGGGAACCCCACTTGGGCCCCGGCGCGCTCGCCGCCCTCCAGGTTCCCGGCGAATCGGTGATCTGCCCCTGGACGACGACCCTCGCGTACGCCACGCAGGCCGTCCGCTCCGGTGTCGACCTGCACCTCGGCTGCCGGGTGGAGAAGGTGCGCACGGGTGACCCGTACCACCGGATCGTCACCCGGCGCGGAGTGCTGCGCACCCGCCATCTCGTCAACGCCTGCGGGCTGTACGCCGACGCCGTCGACGCGCTGGTCGGCCGCGAGGACTTCACCGTCACCCCGCGCCGGGGCCAGCTGCTCGTCTTCGACAAGTTCGCCCGCGACCTGGTCCGGCACATCCTGCTGCCCGTGCCGGGCCCGCTGGGCAAGGGGGTGCTCATCGCACCGACCGTGTACGGGAACGTGATGCTCGGCCCCACCGCCGAGGACCTCGACGACAAGACCGCCACCGGCACGACCGCCGAGGGGCTCGCCGGGCTCCGCGAGCAGGGCGGCCGGATCCTGCCCGCGCTGCTCGACGAGGAGGTCACGGCCGTGTACGCGGGGCTGCGGGCCGCCACTGGTCAGGAGGACTACCGGATCGCCGCGCACCCGGCGCTCCGGTACGTCACGGTGGGCGGCATCCGCTCCACCGGGCTCACCGCCTCCCTGGCCATCGCCGAGCACGTCCTGGGGCTGCTCGCCGACTGCGGCCTCGACCCCGGACCCGAACGCCCGCTCGCCGCCCTGCGGATGCCCAACCTCGGCGAGGCCTTCCCCCGTCCCTACCGGGACGCCCGGCTCATCGCGGGCGACGCCGAGTACGGGTCGGTCGTCTGCCACTGCGAGCGGGTCACCCGGGGCGAGATCCGCGCCGCCCTCACCTCGACGATCCCGCCCGGCGGCCTCGACGGCCTGCGGCGCAGGACCCGGGCCCGTGGCGGCCGCTGCCAGGGCCACTACTGCGGCGCGGAGGTACGGGCCCTGTTCGAGGAGTACCGGGAGTACGGGGAGGGCGCCCGGTGAACCGCACGGTCGACGTCCTCGTGGTGGGCGCCGGACCCGCCGGGCTCGCCGCGGCCGCCCGGCTCGCGGCGGGCGGCGCGGGCCGCGTCGAGGTCCTGGAACGGGAACGGACCGCGGGCGGAGTCCCCCGGCACTGCGCCCGGCCGGGTTTCGGGGCGGACAGCCGGGGCCGGCCCCTGGACGGCCCCGCCTTCGCGCGGCGCGCCGTTCGGGCGGCGCTGCGGGCCGGGGCCACCGTGCGGACCGGGGCGTCGGCGACCGGCTGGGCCGGGCCGCTGACCCTCGACGTCACCGCCCCGACCGGCCTCGAACGCGTCCGGGCCCGGGCGGTGGTCCTCGCGACCGGAGCCCGCGAACGGCCCCGCAGCGCCCGGCTCGTACCCGGTTCACGCCCGGCCGGAGTGCTCACCACGGGCGAACTCCAGCAGCTCGTCCTGCGGTTCGCCGCACCGGCGGAGCACCTCGGGCGCCGGGCGGTGGTCGTCGGCGGGGACCCCGTGGCCCTCGGCGCGGTGCGGACGCTGCGCGCGGCCGGGGTGGAGGTGGCGGCCGTCGTCGCCGAACTCCCGGCCAGGCGGGCCCCCTTCGGCTCCGTTCCGGTGCTCTCCGGCACGGTCGTGACGGAGCTGCTCGGGCGCGGCCGGCTGACCGGCGTCGCCGTGCGGGGCGAGGACCGCCGCACGGCCGTGCTCCGCTGCGACACGGTGGTCTTCACCGGCGACTGGATCCCGGACCACGAACTGGCCCGGGCCGGCGGGCTGCCGCTCGCCCCGGGCACCCTGGGGCCGGTGACGGACGGCTCCTTCCGCACCGCCGAGCCGGGGGTCTTCGCGGTCGGCAACCTGCTGCACGGCGGGGAACCCGCGCCCGTGGCCGCCGGCGAGGGGCGCGCGGTGGTGGCCGCGGTGCTGGACCGGCTCGCCGGACGGCCCTGGCCGAGCGGTGGGGTGCCGGTGGTGACGGCGGGTCCGCTGCGGTGGGTGACGCCCGGGCTCCTCGGCCCGCAGGCCCCGGCCCTCCTCGTACGGGCGGAGCGCCGCCTGCACCGGCCGGTCCTGACGCTCACCCAGGACGGGGCCCCGCTGCGCCGGGAGCGGCTCGGCGCCACGCTCGTCCCCTGGCGTTCGGTACGGCTCCTCCCCCACTGGACGCGCGGAGCCGACCTCGGGGGCGGGCCGGTGGTGATCAGCGCCGCCGAGGAATGACGCGCGGGGGCGCGGGCGTACGCGAAGCGGCGTACGCGGCTCGGCGCGGCGTACGGGTGGGGCGTACGGAGGCGTGGCGTGCGCGGCTGCGGGGGCCGGGGCCTTCGGCCACACTGGTCGGCATGCCGGACAAACGCAGCGCGGGTCTTCTGGTCTTCCGCCGTACCACCGCGGGCGGCGTCGAGGTCCTCATCGGCCATATGGGCGGGCCCTTCTGGGCCTCCCGCGAACAGTCGGCCTGGTCGATCCCCAAGGGGGAGTACGAGCCGGACGAGACCCCGGAGGCCGCCGCGAGCCGCGAGTTCCAGGAGGAGCTGGGACTTCCGGCCCCCGAGGGCGAGTGGTGGGACCTCGGCGAGTCCCGGCAGCGCAACGGGAAGCTCGTCACCGTCTGGGCGGTCGAGGGCGACCTCGACCCCGACCGGATCGTGCCCGGCACCTTCACCATGGAGTGGCCGCCCCGGTCGGGCGTCCAGGGGGAGTTCCCCGAGATCGACCGGGTGGACTGGTTCAGCCCGGAGGCGGCCCGTCCGCTGCTCGTCGAGGGTCAGCGGGTCTTCCTCGAACGGCTGGAGGCGCGGCTCGACGGGCAGGGCTGAGGGCGATTGTCAGACCCGTGCGAGAGGGTGGTGAGCGCCGAACTGTCGAGAGGGAGCCCGACATGACCACGATCACCGCCCGAGAGCGCGCGGCCGCCCAGGCGTACCTGCGATTGCTCGAGTCCACCCAGGCCGTGCTGACCGATCCACAGCTCGCCCCGTACGCCGGGGTGATGCTCACGCACCCGATGGCCGAGGCCGACGAGGCGCTCCGCGCCGCCGGCCTCGCGGGGAACGAGGACCGGCTGCTGCGGCTCGTCTCCTCCCTGCGCGCCTCCCCGGCGACCGCGTGGGGGCGCACCGGCTGAGGCGGCGCGGCCACGAGGGGAGGGGCCGTCAGCCGCCGGGCCGGACCGGGAGCGTCCGGACGCTGTTGCCGACGAACCCGGAGTGCCGGGGCAACTCGGACTCCGGGACGGCCAGGTCCAGGCCGGGGAAGCGGGTGAACAGCGTCTCCAGGGCGACGGCCGCCTCCATCCGGGCGAGCGGGGCGCCCAGGCAGTAGTGCGGGCCGTGGCCGAGTGACAGGTGCTTCACCGTCGCCGTACGCGTGAGGTCGAAGCGGTCGGCGTCCGGGCCGTGGGCCTTGGTGTCCCGGCCCGCCGCCGCATAGCCGGCGAGGACGGGGGTGCCCCGGGGGATGAGGGTGCCGTCGACGGTGAGGTCCCGGGTGGGATAGCGGAACGGGAAGTAGCTGACCGGGCTGTCCCAGCGGAGCGTCTCCTCCACCACGTCCGACCAGCTCGCCCGGCCGTCGAGGACCAGGGCGAGTTGGTCGCGGTGGGAGCAGAGCGCCCGCACGGCGTTGGTCACCAGGTTCAGGGTGGTCTCGTGGCCGGCGACGATCAGCAGGAGCAGGGTGCCGATCAGCTCGTGCGGGCCGAGCCGGTCGCCGTCCTCGTCGCGGGCCGCGATGAGCGCGCTGGTGAGGTCGTCGCGCGGATCGGCGGCCTTGGCGGCGGCGATGGCGGTGAGGAGTTCGAGGAGCTCGCGGTTGACGGCGACGGCGCGGTCGGGCCCGATGTCGGTCGCGACGACCAGCGCGGAGAGCTCGTGCAGCCGGTCCTGGTGGGCCCGGTCGACGCCGAGGAGTTCGCAGATGACGCCGAGCGGCAGCGGGAGGGCGTAGTGGCGGCGGAGGTCCGCGACGCCGTCGCCCCGTTCGGCGGCCTCGGCGAGTCCGTCGAGGAGTCCGGCGGCGACCGTCGCGACGCGGGGGCGCAGTTCCTCCACCCGGCGGGCGGTGAAGGCGCTGCTCACCAGGGCGCGCAGACGGCGGTGGTCGGCGCCGTCGGCGGTCATCATGCCCGGGAGGGTGGCGAAGGTGCGCAGGGGCCAGCCGTCGGGTATTCGGCCCTCGGAGAGGGCGGTGAAGTGCTGGGGGCCCTTGGCGACGTCGGGGTGGGAGAGGAAGTCACGGAGGGCGTCGTGGCCGAGGACGGCCATGCCGTCGATGTCGCCGGGGAGGAGTACGGGGGTGACGGCGCCCTCCGCGAGGAGGCGGGCGTTGACGGCGTGCGGGCAGGGGCCGGTGGGGTCGAGGCGGTGGGGCGCGCGGCGGCCGGGGGCGGTGCTCTTCGGTGCGTTCACTGAGGGCTCCTGACGACAGGACGAGCCGGTGGCGAGGTCCGGGCGGTACGACTCCCCCACAGTGCGGGGCGCGAGGGGACGGGGCAAGGCTGTGCCCGGAAAGTAGCGCCGTCTGCCCGCGGGCCAGGCGGGACTTTCCGGGCACGGTCAAGGGTCGGACGCGCGCCGGGCGGTGGGGTGTTGGTCAGTCGCCGTCGGCCGTGGGTGTCCGGGCTCCGCGGCCCAGGAGTTCGGCCAGGCCGCGGCGGGTGGCGGCCACCACCACGCGGTCGCTCGGTTTCAGGGTGCGGTCCGGGTCCAGGCGCCAGCCTTCGCGGCCCGTCGTGCCGGCGCTGCCGTCCAGGGCGATCACCCGCCACTTCCCCGCGTGGAACGCCTCCCTGACGGTCCGGCCGTCCAGGAGCGGATGGTCCGCGACGTCCACGGCGGCGAAGAGCAGCACCCGGCGCTCGACCGGGACGGCGCCGAGGACCTGACGGCCGAGCATCGCGCCCGCGAAGGCGGGCGCGGCGAGGTAGGAGACGCTGCGGCTGCGGGTGAGGGCCGCGGGGTGGGCGGTGCGCAGGGTGCGGAACACGGCGGTGGCGAAGTCGTCGTCGAACAGGCGCAGCACGACCCGCAGATCGGGGGAGACCGCGCGGGCGGAGAGCGCCGCCTCCAGGTTGGTGATGTCGACGCTGGTGAGGGCGAGGAGGGCGTGGGCTCGGTGGATCCGGGCGGCTTCCAGGACGCCTTCCTCGGTGACGTCGCCGATGACGGTGGGGACCCGCAGCCGGCGGGCGACGGCGACCCCCCGGGCCTCGGGGTCGGACTCGACGCACACCACGGGGATGTTCAGCCGGCGGAGCCGGGCGAGGACGCGGGTGCCGACCTTGCCGAGGCCGAGGAGGACGACGTGTCCGGAGAGGCCGCGCGGCGGGCGGCGCAGGGTGGTGGCGGTGCGGAAGGTGCCGAGGCCTTCGATGACGGCGGCGACGATCACCGGCAGGAGCAGCAGTCCCACGAAGCCGGCGAGGATCTGGATGACCTGGCGGCTGGTCGACTCGCCGAGTGCCGGGTCGCCGATGGCGAAGATGTCGAGGAGCGTCAGATAGGCGGCGTGCAGCGGGTGGTCGCCGGTGGTGAGGGTGGAGGCGAGGGCGAGCGCGAGGACGGCGGCGGCCGCGCCGGTGAGGGACCAGCGCAGTCGGCGGGAGAAGAGCGAGGCGACGGGCAGCGCGGAGGCGGCGAGGCGGGCCGGGGACTGGGCGGGCCCCGCGGCGGTGACCGCTTCGAGGGTGAGGGCGGCACGACCGGTGGCGGCGGCCACCGTCCGGTCGTCGGGCAGCAGTTGGGGGCCGGCCTCGCCGCTGCTCTCGGAGCCCTCGCAGCCCGCCGGGTCGCCGGCGGTGGCGGAGAGCAGGGCGAGGGTGCACCGGCGGGGGTCGGGGGCCTCGCCCGCGGCGGGCAGCCGCTCCACGGCGTGCAGGAGCAGGCCGCCCGCCTGGACCACCTTGCTGGTGCCGGCGACGGCGGCCGCGGCGAGGCCGGGGGCCGCGGTGTCGATGTCGGAGAGGACGGTGGTGGCGGCGTCGAGCTTCTCGGGGTCGAGGCCGGGTTCGGCGACGGCGGCGGCCTGGTCGAGGAGGGTTTCGAGGTGCTGGCCGAGCTTGCGGTTGTAGAGCCGGATGACCAGGCGGAGCCGGGGGTTGAGGCGGCGGGCGGTGAGCGCGGCCCGGATGTTGGTCTCGTCGTCCTCGTGGACGAGGGCGAGCGCGGCGGCCCGCTCCACGCCGGCGTCGCCGAGCGCCCGGTCGTCTGCTTCGGCGGTGTGGACGACGCGCAGGGTGCCGGTGGTCTCGCCGCCGTCCGGGTCGGCCCCCGTGGGGGCGGCCGGTGCGGGGCTCGTGCGGGTGACGGCGGCCGTGACCCGGCCGAAGAGGGCGAGCGCGCGGCCCGTGCGGGCGGTGGGGGTGCTCGGGGCGTCGGGCGGTACCGGTACGAGCAGGGTGACCCGCTCCCCGTAGACCTCGTGCAGTTCGCTCGCGAGGCGGTGGGCGAGGGCGTCGTCCCCGCAGACGATCATGTGCCCGGCGGGTGCCTGGCGCGACTGCCGGTCGGTCCGGAAGGCGGGCGCGCCGAAGGGGCCGCCGGCGGCGGTCCCCGGGGGCCTCGCTGGGCCGGGCAGGGGCCGGGCGGTCGGCTCGGCGGGACGCGCGCCGGTGGTCTCGGCCGGAACGGCGTTGCTCTGGTACGGGTGTGAGGGCACGTCACCAGCATGCCCTGCGCCACCGACAGCGGGCCCGGGAGGCCCGTACACCCGGGCGGGCTCACGACGCGCCGCCGTACGCCACGTCCGCTACGCCGGTCGGCGCACTCCGATCTGCGCGTGCCCCGCCTCCTTCCTACGGTGGCTGAATGATCGTCACGTCAGCTGTTCGTCATGCCGCCGCCGGTAGCGCGGCGGTGCTGTTCGTGCTGCCCGTTCCGGCGGCCACGGCGTCTCCTGTCACCTCCGCCCCGACGGTCGCCTCGGCCGCGGCGTTCCGGGAGCCCACGCCGCCCGTCCGGCAGTACGTCGACCCGGCCCGGCTGAACCGGAAGGGGACCCAGGTGCAGCCGCTGCCGGGCGCGCCCGGCGTGCCCGAGGTCTCCGCGCTCTCCTGGGTGGTGGCGGACGCCTCATCGGGAGAGGTGCTCGCCGCGCGGAACGCGCACCGGAAGCTGCCGCCGGCCAGCACCCTCAAGGCGCTGTTCGCCCTCACCGCGCTCCCCTACCAGGAGCCGTCCGCCCAGCACACCGTGGCCGATTCCGAGCTGACCGGGATCGGCGACGGCAGCAGCCTGGTCGGGGTCAAGGAGGGGTACACGTACAAGGTCTCCGACCTGTGGAACGGGGTGTTCCTGAGCTCGGGGAACGACGCGGTGCACGTCCTGGCGGCCATGAACGGCGGCTGGGAGTCGATGTCCCGGCGGATGCAGGAGAAGGCGCGGTCGCTCGGGGCCATGGACACGCACGTGGTGTCGCCCGACGGGTACGACGCGCCGGGACAGGTGTCCTCGGCGTACGACCTGGCGGTGTTCGGCAGGGCCGGCCTCCAGGACCCGGCGTTCACCAAGTACTGCTCGACGGCGTACGCGGACTTCCCCGCGGGCTCCTGGTCGTACGGCATCGCCAACACCAACCGGCTGCTCACCGGTGCGGACGGCGTGGCCCGCTACCCCGGGCTGATCGGCATCAAGAACGGCTACACGAGCAACGCGGGCAACACGCTGATCTCCGCGGCCCGGCGCGGGGACCGGACCCTGGTCGTGTCGGTGATGAACCCGCAGGGCGGCGGCGGGCTCGCGGTGTACGAGGAGGCCCGGGACCTCCTCGACTGGGGCTTCGCGGCGGCGGGGCGGGTCCAGCCGGTGGGCTCGCTGCTGCCGGTACGGACGAAGGCGGCCGGTTCGGCGGCGCGGGCCGTGTCGGTGACCCGTGAAGGGCCCGCCGGGCGGGACGGCCGGGCAGCGGGTGCCGCGCCGCGTGCCGGGTCGGAGCCGGCGGCGGGCGGGGACGCGCGCGTGGCGGCGCCCTCGGGTGCCTCGGCGGGGCTTCCGCTGGCCCTGGTGGGCTCGGCCTGCGCGGCGGCGCTCGCGCTCTGGGCCCTGCGGCGCAGGGCCGCCCGCCGGGCGGGCTGAGCGCCCGGGCGGGGGCGTGCCCGCCCCTTGGACCGCCGGTCGTGCGGCGCCACTGGAGACGCCGGACCGGGTCGTGCCGGCGACGGTTCGGCGGGCGCCGCACGGTCCGGCTCCTAGCCTGCGGGAACACCGTGCGGGAGAGTCCCGGACGGTCTTTCCGAGGGAGTCGTGCGATGACGGAGCGGACGCTTGCGGGGCGGATCGCCGAGCGGTTCCGGGAGGTGAACGGCGACCATCCGATGACCGCGGCCGACGACGCGTACGTCACCGCCCAGTTCGTCCCCCTGGAGGAGCTGTGCGCCGCGCTGGGGCGGGACGCCGACGGGGCCCGGCGGCTGATGCTGGAGGGGCTGCTCCCGCTGCCGGGCTATCTGCGCTCGGACGGCGCCGAGATGGTGCCGCGCGATCTGTTCTCGCTGACGGGGGCCGCGGGAGGATCCGAGCGGCTGCGCGCGTGGTTCACGGGGCACTGGGAGGACCGGGCGCGGGGCGAGGCGGAGTGGGTGGCGTATCTGAGCGGCCGGTACGTCTGTCTCCACACGGTGACGCCAGCGCACATCCGGCGGAAGGACGAGCTGACGGCGGAGATCGCCGAACTGCTGGCGGGGGTTTCCGGCGGGCCCACGGGGACCGGGGAGGGTCCGGCCGTGGCCGACCCCTCCCCCGAGTGGCGTAAGGCGCTGCACGCGCGCGTGGACGAGCTCGACGCCCTGGAGCCCGCGTTCACGGCGTACGACCGGCTGCGCTTCGGCGGCCCCACTTCGCGGGACCTGTGCGTGGACGCGCCCCGCGCCCTGTTCCCCCTGGCCGACGTGGGCGTCGTGGACGGCGTGGGCGGCGGGGGCGGCCCGGCGGTGTGAGGACACGGACCGCCGGGCCGCCGCCACCGGGTGTCCGGCGGCGTCCGGCGGGCCGTCAGGCGCCCACGTACGCCGCCAGGTGCTCGCCGGTGATCGTGGAGCGGGCGGCCACCAGCTCGGCGGGCGTGCCCTCGAAGACGATCGTTCCGCCGTCGTGACCGGCGCCGGGGCCGAGGTCGATGATCCAGTCGGCGTGGGCCATGACCGCCTGGTGGTGCTCGACGACGATCACGGACTTGCCGGAGTCCACGAGCCGGTCGAGCAGCCCGAGCAGCTGTTCGACATCGGCCAGGTGCAGACCCGTGGTCGGCTCGTCGAGGATGTACACCCCGCCCTTCTCGGCCATGTTGGTGGCCAGCTTGAGCCGCTGGCGCTCACCGCCCGAGAGGGTGGTGAGGGGCTGGCCGAGGCTGAGGTAGCCGAGGCCGACGTCGGCGAGCCGGGCCAGGATGCGCTGGGCTGCCGGGGTGCTTGCCTCGCCGGAGCCGAAGAACTCCACGGCCTCGGTGACGGACATCGCGAGCACCTCGCTGATGTCCCGGCCGCCGAGGAGGTATTCGAGGACCGAGGCCTGGAACCGCTTGCCCTCGCAGTCCTCGCAGGTGGACGTGACGCCGGCCATGATCCCGAGGTCGGTGTAGATGACGCCCGCGCCGTTGCAGGTGGGGCAGGCGCCCTCGGAGTTGGCGCTGAACAGGGCGGGCTTCACGCCGTTGGCCTTCGCGAAGGCCTTGCGGATCGGGTCGAGGAGTCCGGTGTACGTCGCCGGGTTGCTGCGGCGCGAGCCGCGGATCGGGCTCTGGTCGATCGACACCACGTCCGCGCCGGGCGGGAGGGAGCCGTGGACGAGGGAGCTCTTGCCGGAACCGGCGACTCCGGTGATGACGGTGAGGACCCCGAGCGGGATGTCGACGTCGACGTTCCGCAGGTTGTGGGTGGTCGCGCCCCGGATCTGCAGGGTGCCGTCGGGCTCGCGCACGGTGTCCTTGACGGAGGCCCGGTCGTCGAAGTGACGGCCCGTGACGGTGCCGGCCTTGCGCAGCCCGTCGACCGTGCCCTCGAAGCAGACGGTGCCGCCGGCCGTACCGGCGCCGGGGCCGAGGTCGACGACGTGGTCGGCGATCGCGATCGTCTCCGGCTTGTGCTCCACGACGAGCACCGTGTTGCCCTTGTCGCGCAGTTGCAGGAGCAACTCGTTCATCCGCTGGATGTCATGGGGGTGCAGGCCCACCGTCGGCTCGTCGAAGACGTAGGTGACGTCGGTGAGCGAGGAGCCGAGGTGCCGGATCATCTTGACGCGCTGCGCCTCGCCGCCGGACAGCGTGCCCGCGGGCCGGTCGAGGGAGAGGTAGCCGAGGCCGATCTCGACGAACGAGTCGAGGGTCAGCTGGAGCGCGGTGAGCAGCGGCGCCACCGACGGCTCCTTGAGCTCGCGGACCCAGGCGGCCAGGTCGCTGATCTGCATCGCGCAGGCGTCGGCGATGCTGATCCGCTTGATCTTCGAGGACCTGGCGCCCTCGGAGAGACGCGTGCCGTCGCACTCGGGGCAGGTGGTGAACGTGACGGCCCGGTCCACGAACGCGCGGATGTGCGACTGCATGCCCTCCTTGTCCTTGGCGAGGAACGACTTCTGGATCCGGGGGATCAGCCCCTCGTACGTCATGTTGATGCCCGCGATCTTCATGCGGGTGGGCTCGTGGTGCAGGAAGGCGTGGAGTTCCTTCTTGGTGTACTTGCGGATCGGCTTGGCCGGGTCGACGAGGCCGGACTCGCTGTAGAGGCGGTAGTTCCAGCCGCCGGGCGTGTAGCCGGGGATGGTGAGCGCGCCCTCGTCGAGCGACTTGGAGTCGTCGTAGAGCTGGGTCAGGTCGATGTCGGAGACCGTGCCGCGGCCCTCGCAGTTCGGACACATGCCGCCGGTGCGGTTGAACGTCGCCCTGACCGCCTTCTTGTCGCCGCGCTCGACCGTGATCGCGCCCCGGGCTGAGACCGAGGGGACGTTGAAGGCGTACGCGCTGGGCGGGCCGATGTGCGGCTTGCCGAGCCGGCTGAAGAGGATGCGCAGCATGGCGTTGGCGTCGGTGGCGGTGCCGACCGTGGACCGGGGGTCGGCGCCCATCCGCTGCTGGTCCACGATGATCGCGGTGGTCAGGCCGTCGAGGACGTCGACCTCGGGCCGGGACAGGGTCGGCATGAAGCCCTGGACGAAGGCGCTGTACGTCTCGTTGATCAGCCGCTGCGACTCCGCGGCGATGGTGTCGAAGACGAGGGAGCTCTTGCCCGAGCCGGAGACGCCCGTGAACACCGTGAGGCGGCGCTTCGGGATCTCGATGCTGACGTCCTTCAGGTTGTTCTCACGGGCACCGTGCACCCGGATCAGGTCGTGCCGGTCGGCCGGGTGTGCCGGCTGCTTGTCCGCCCGGGGGGCCTTGCTCATCGTCTCTCCAGCTGTCGCACGGGGCCGAAAACCGGACCGGGGCGACCCGTCGTGCCCGACGGCGGACAGGTCGCGGGGTCCATGGCTGCCACGCTATCGGCGGCCGGATCGCGACGCTTCTCAAATCCTGATCGTCTCCGTACGGATCAGGCCCGCGGGAGGCCTTCCAGGGCCGGCGGGGAGACGGGGCGGGTTCCGGCCACGTACCGCTCGGCGGCGAGGACGGCCTCCCGGGCGGTCCGCTCTCCCATCAGGACGCACAGGGTGTAGGCCGTGTCCTCGAAGCGCCGGCGCGCCGACAGGTCGCACGGCCTGGCAAGCACGGTCCGCTCCTGCGCACGGTAGTGCCGGAGCAGCCGGTCGACCGTGTTCCTGTCGGGCAGCAGCATGGTGTCCTCCTTCGTGAGTCGCTCCATACTCCCGGTCGACGGCCACGCCCGCGACCGACACGGACACGCTGCGTGACGGCTCCGGGCAGAGGTGGGCCCCGGAATGCGGTTCCGCCGCTGATGGCGGAGGGTCGAGAGCATGAACCCGAGCACGATTCAGCGGGTGGTCGTCACCGGCGCCACCGGCAATGTGGGCACGAGTCTGGTGAGGGCCCTGGCGGCCGATCCGGGCGTCGGCTCGGTGCTGGGCCTCGCCCGGCGCCGGCCGGGGCTCGAACTCCCGGGAGTGGAGTGGGCCGAGCTCGACCTCTCCCTGGACCAGGACGCTCCCCGCCTCGCGCGGTACGTCGCCGACGCGGACGCCGTGGTGCACCTGGCCTGGCGGTTCGGACCGACCCGAGACCCGGTGACGACCTGGGAGACCAACGTCCTGGGGGCGGTACGGGTCTTCGACGCGGTCGCGGCGGCCCGGGTGCCGGCGCTGGTGTACGCCTCCTCGGTCGGGGCCTACTCCCCCGGCCCGAAGGGCGGCGCGCCGGTCTCGGAGGCCTGGCCGACGCACGGCTGGCCGGGGGCCGCGTACACCCGGGAGAAGGCCTATCTGGAACGGGTCCTCGACACCTTCGAGCGGGACCATCCGCTGATCCGGGTGGTCCGGATGCGTCCGGTGTTCCTGTTCAAGGAGGAGTCGGCGAGCGAGCAGCGCCGGATCTTCGCGGCGCGCTTCTTCCCCGGGCAGCTGATGCGGCCCGAACTGCTGCCGGTGCTCCCGGAGTTCGACGGGCTGCGCTTCCAGGTGCTGCACACGGAGGACGCGGCCGACGCGTATCGGCGGGCGGTGGTGCGGGACGTCCGGGGCGCGTTCAACCTGGCCGCCGAGCCGGTGCTCGACGGGGCGGCGCTGGGCGAACTGTTCCACGCCCATCCGGTCCGGGTTCCGGCGGGCGCGGTGCGGGGGGCGCTGGCGGCGGCCTGGCGGCTCCGGCTGGTCTCCGCCTCCCCCGGTCTCTTCGACGCCGTGCGGCACATCCCGCTGCTCGCGACCGAGCGGGCCCGCCGGGAGTTGGGGTGGGAACCCTCGCACACCTCCCTGGAGGCCCTGGAGGCCTTCCTGCGCGGCGTCCGCGCGGGCGCGGGCGACGACACGGCTCCCCTGACGGGCCACCGCGTCGGCTGACGCGGGGCGCCGCCGGGTGTCCTCGGTGGGCGCTCAGACCCGCGTGCCGGGCCAGTCGACCAGGCGGATCGCCGCGCCCGCCGCCTCGCGGCCGCGGCAGTGGGCGCGGTGGTGGCGCATGACCGCCTCGATGTCGAGCCGGTGGGCGAACTCGGGGCGCGCGGCGAGGCGTCGGGCGTACTCCCACAGGGCCGGGTATCCGGCGACCCGGTCCATCGCCGCCGCGTCCAGATGCCAGCGGTGGACGGTGTCGAGCTGGACGAGGGTGACCCAGACCTGGACGTCGGCGGCGGTCGGGGCCGTACCGAGCACATAGGGGTGGCGGGCGAGGCGGCGGTCCAGGGAGCCGAGGGCGGCGAAGAGGACGGTGAGCGGGTCGCGGTGGGCGGCCTCGCCGTCGAGACCGAGCTCCCCGGCCCGCTGGGCGGCCCGGTTGACGCTCCGCTCGCACAGGTCGGTGACCGCCTCGATCTCGCCGCGGAGCTCCTCGGGCAGGAGGTCGGGGCCTTCGCCGCGGAAGCGGAGCGCGAGGTCCCGGAGGATGTCGGGGACATGGGTGCTGACGATCCGTCCGGTCCAGCCGTCGCTGAGGACGGGTGCGGCGGCCGGTCCGTCGTACAGGTGCGCGCTCGCCTCGTAGAGCGGGCGGAGGGCGGCGTATCCGCCGTCGGGCCTGTCGGGGGTCTCGGGCAGCACGGTGAGCGGGAGCGTGTCGTCGAGCCCGAGCAGGCTGTGGGTGACGGCGATGCCCAGACAGCCGGGGTCGTACGGGGCGATGTGGAGGCGGTAGCGGTGGGGCACGGCGTAGTGGCCGCTGTGCACGTCGCGGCCGATCCGGCCCCGGAAGGCGGGCGCGGCGGAGGCGGGCAGCAGCGAGGACGGGACGACGGACATGCTTCTCCCTTGGGGGTGCTCGGTGCTGGGTCGGGCGGGCGGCGTCCGCGGCGCGGCGGACGTCGGTGAAGGGGAGGACGACGGTGGGCCGTCGACCCCGGCCGCGGCCGGCGACGGCGATCGGACGGCGACGGCGGTCGGACGGACGCGGTGTCTCAGCCGGTGGACACGAGGGCGGGCGGACCGCTTCGGCGGGGCCCTCGACTCGCCGCGCTGCAGACCCGCAGCAGGTCGATGTGGCGGCGTGAGGTGAGGGACAGGCGGCGCGGGAGGGGTGCGGCGAGTGTGCTGTCCCGCCGACCGCTGCGTCCCATGGTTCCCTACCTGTTCGCTCGGTTTGCCCGCCACCGAGTGTCGGGCCGGTCCCGGACGCCGTCAAGGGTGCGGTACGGGCCGCCTCCGAGAAGCGTGCGGAATAATGCGCGCATGCGCATTTCAGCCAGGGCCGACTACGCGGTGCGTGCCGCCCTCCAGCTCGCCGCCGCCCAGGACGCCGGGCCGCTGAAGGCCGAGGCCATCGCCGAGGATCAGGGCATCTCGCACAAGTTCCTCGAGGGCATCCTCGGCGACATGCGCAAGGGCGGCCTGGTGCAGAGCCAGCGCGGCGGCAACGGCGGCTACTGGCTGGCCAGGCCCGCGGAGTCGATCTCGGTGGCCGAGGTGATCCGCTGCGTGGACGGCCCGCTGGTCTCGGTGCGCGGGGAACGGCCGCCGGACCTCTCGTACACGGGTCCGGCCGAGTCGCTGCTCACGCTGTGGATCGCCCTGCGGGCCGGCGTCCGTGAGGTGCTCGGCGTGTCGCTCGCGGAGGTGGCGGCGGCGCGGCTGCCGGACGGGATCGTCGCGCTCGCGGACGATCCGGAGGCCTGGACCAACCCCTGACGGAAGGGGCCCCGCCGGCCCCGGCAAGAGGAGGGGCAACCGCCCCCGGCCTGCGCCGACTTGACTTCGTCTCATAAAGCAAGACGAGCCTGTCCAACCTGCGGACGCCCCTTGGGGCCTGGCCACCCCCTCTGCCACTATCCCTAGTATTCCAGTGGGGATACTAGGGATCATGTGAGGTGACGTGAGTACGCCGAGGAAACCGCCCGCGCACCGGACCGCCGACGACGAGATCTGGCCCCGTGTCACCCGCGAACTCGCCGACGACCTCGCCGTCGACGCCCTCGTCAGGGACCGGGCCGGCAAGGCGCCGTTCGACGAGGTCGCCCGGCTCCAGGAAGCCGGGCTCCCCGCCCTGCTCACCGCGCCCGGCCCGGACGGGCGCGGCGCCGACTGGCGGGCCGCCTGCGCCGTCATACGGGAGATATCCGCCGCCGACAGCTCCGTGGGCGAACTCCTCGCCCACCACTACGCGCTGTCCTGGAGCAGTCGCTTCTTCGGCCCCGCGCGGGAGCCCGGCGGCGGCCGGCCCGGGCCGGCTCCGGGCACGGTCGGCACCCCCCTCCACGTCCGCGCCGCCGAGGAGCGCTGGCTGCTCGCCGGGGGCATCGAGGCCTCGCGCGCCGAGAGCGGCTCGGGCCTCACGCTCACCCCCGCCGGCTCCGGCGGATGGGTCCTCGACGGCACCCGCGCCTTCACCTCCGCGGTCTCCGTCGCGGACCGGCTCGTCGTCGGCGCCCGCCCCGGCGGCAGCGGCGACCTGCTCGTCGTCCTCGTGGACCCGGCGGGGCCGGGGGTGTTCACGGACAGCGGGCCGGAGCGGGTCGGGCAGCGCCTCGCGGGCGCCGGCACCGTCACCTTCGAGGGGGTCCCGGTGGCTCCCGAGGACGTGCTCGGCGCGCTCCCCCACGACGAGCACGCCGCCGCCCCCTTCACCACCCTCGCCCCGCTCGCGCTGCGGCTGCTCCTGACCGAGGTCGGGCTCGGCATCGCCGAGGGGGCGCTCGCCGAGGCCCGGGACATCAGCCGCGCGGGCCACGCCGGTCCGGCGCGGGCGGCCCGTCCCGCGGGCGCCCCGGACGGCTCCGTACAGTTCGCCACCGGGGACGATCCGTACCTGCTGCTCGCCTACGGGGAGCTGGCGACCACCGCGCACGCCGCCGCCGCCGTGGTGGAACGGGCGACGGACGCCCTGCACCACGGCCTGCTCACGTCCTGGCGGCTCGGCGCGGAGGAACGGGCCGACATCGCCGTCCTGGTCGCGGCGGCCGAGACCGTCACGGGCCACGCGGCCGTGCAGATCACGACCCGCGTCCTGGAACTCGTCGACGGCGAGGCGGGCGCGGACGCCCGGGACGGCGGGCCGGGCTTCGACCGCTTCTGGCGCAACGCCCGGGCGCTCACGGCCCCCACGCAGCCCGCCCACCGGCTCCGCGACATCGGCGACCACTACCTCAACGGCACCCACGCCCGGCTCACCCTGCAGGCCTGACCCCGGCCCGCACCGCACGGCGGGCGGCCGACAGCGGGCCGGAAGGCCGGACGGACCGGCATGTCGGGACGTCCGGCCCTCCTGTTCGGCGGCCGTCGGGCCCAAGCTGGGAGGAGAAGGGCCCGGCGTCCGGCGGGCCCGACACCGCACCCATGGAGGCAGCCTGATGAGTCGTGAGATCGTCGCAGGAGTGGACGGCTCGCCCGAGAGTCTCGCCGCGGCCGACTGGGCCGCCCGCGAGGCCCTGCACCGGGGGCTCCCGCTACGGCTCGCGCACGCCTGGCGCTGGGAGCCGATCGATCTCCCCCTGGTCCAGGACCGCGCGACCCAGGAGCGCGTCGCGGACGAGGTGCTCCGGGAGGCCGAGGCGACGGTCGCCGCCCGGTACCCGGCGCTGACGGTCCGGGCCGAGGTCCTCCGGGATACGCCGGTCGCCGCGCTGCTCGGCACCGAGGAGCGGGCGGAGATGCTCGTCATCGGCTCGCGCGGCCACGGGGCGGTGGCGGGGTTCCTGCTCGGTTCGTACGGTCAGCAGATCATCGCCGGGGCCACCCGCCCCGTGGTGGCCGTCCGCTCCCGCGACGGCGAGCCGGCCGAACCACCCGCGGGACACGTGCTGGTCGGGCAGCTCGGCGGCCCGGAGGACAGCGCCGCCGCCCTGGGTTTCGCCTTCGCGACGGCCGCCGCGCGAGGGGCCGCGCTGCGCGCCGTGCGCGCCTGGAGCCTGCCGGCGCTCTACACCTACAGCCCGGCCTCGATGCGGCTCGCCGACGAGGCCGGCGGGCTCGTCCCGTACGAGGAGAAGGCGCTGCGCGAGGCCCTCGCGCCGTGGCGCGAGCGCTACCCGGAGGTGCCGGTGAGCGAGCACGTCGAACTGGGCAGTGCCGGCCAGGTGCTGCTCTCGGCGTCGGGGCCGGCCCAGCTCCTGGTGGTCGGACGGCGGGCCAAGCGGGGCGCCGTGGGTCCGCGGATCGGCTCCGTGGCGCACGCGGCGCTGCACCTCGCGCCCTGTCCGGTGGCGGTCGTCCCACAGGACTGAAAGGGTTCAGTACGGGTTGACGCGTCAGGTTGACGCGTCGCGTTGACGAGGAGTGTCGGGGTGGCCGGGGCCGGACAGTGTTATCGCCGTCGCCCCGGTGGCTCTCCCAGCGCCGGACCGTCCGGCGACCACGGCGAGAGAGCGGAGCTCCATGCGGCACCACGACCGGCCCGGCCGTCCCGAAGACCCTGAACCCGGCGCGCACCCCGGCGGTTTCGCGCCGGACGCGGCGCCGGAGCCCGCACCGGAGGCGGGCCCGGCGGCGCGGACCGGCGGCCGGCACCGCAAGGGCGGCGTCCTCCGCCCGCGCCGGCCCTCGTTCCGTACCGCCGTCACCCTGGCCGGGGCCGCGGCCGCCCTCCTCACGGTCACCACGGGGATGTACGTGGCCACCGTCAGCGGGAGTGTCACGGCGGCCGCGCCCGGGGCCGTACGGGGAACGGCGCCCGGCCTCCCGACGGCACCCCCGTCCGCGCCCACGCCCTCCCCGCTCCGCAAGACCCCGGCGACGCCGGCGGTGGACCGCGAACAGGCGCCCGCGCAGCCCCGGGAGCAGCTGGCGGGATACGAGCGGCACGGCGTGGCCCCCGGCGCCGCCCCGCCCGCGGGGACGAAGGCCGCCGTGACGCCCGCGGGGAAGGCCGCGCGGTACGTCCAGGACGTCGTGGCCCTCGCCAACGCCGAGCGGGAGAAGGCCGGTTGCGCACCGCTGCGCTCCGAGAGCCATCTGCGGACCGCCGCGCAGGGCCACGCCGACGACATGTCCGCGCGGGACTACTACCAGCACGACAATCCGGAGGGCCGTGACGCGGGCGACCGGATCACCGGCGCCGGGTACACGTGGTCGACCTGGGGGGAGAACATCCACCGGGGGCCGAAGACCCCGGCCCGGGCGATGGAGGACTGGATGGACAGCCCCGGCCACCGGGCGAACATCCTCAACTGCGCCTTCAAGGACATCGGCGTCGGCGTGAACCTCACCGCCAACGGCCCCTGGTGGGTGCAGGACTTCGGCGCGAGACGCTGAGCCGCTGCCCGAAGAGCCCGCCGTCAGGAGGCGGGCGCGGCCAGCTTCTGCACCCAGACGCGGCCGCCGGGGCCGGGCGCCGAGGCGACTCCGGTGTCCCGGTAGCGGCAGTCGAGCATGTTCCGCTCGTGCATCGACCCGTCGGTCCAGTCGTCGACGACCCCCGCCGGGTCGGCCGTACCCCGGTCGAGGTTCTCCGCCCAGGCGCTCCACGCGTAGCCCGCGGCCGTGATCCGCGCGTCCGCGTACTCGCCCTCGGGGCTCGCGTGCCCGAAGTAGCCGCGGGCGACCATGTCGCGGGCGTAGCCGCGGGCCGCCTCGGTGAGGCGGGGGTCGATCCGCAGCGGGGCGCAACCCGCCTTCGCCCGCAGCTGGTTGACGAGTCCGGTGACCCGTTCCTCGGCGGCCGGGGTGGGCGTGGGCGCCGGGCGGGTGGTGCGCCGGGGCGTCGGGGACGCCGTCGCGGGGGTGGGAGAGGCGGTGGTGACCGCCGGGGCCGGGGTGGCGGTCGTCGGGGCGGGTGCGGCCGCCGGCCTGTCCGGCGCCACGCGCGCGTGCGGCTGCTCCTGGGGTACGAGGAGGGCGACCGCGCCGAGGACCGCGACGGCGGCGGCCCCGGCGACCCCGACGCGCCGGAGCGGTGTCCAGCGGGAGACGGTCCCGTAGCCGACGGACTCGGTGGTGTGACCGTGCGCGGCGGTGATCGCGAGCGGCGGTACGAGGCCGATGCCGACGAGGAGGCCCTCAACGGGGGCGAGGCCGCTGCGGCCGTTGACGCGGGCGGTGCAGGTGTCGCAGCCGCGCAGATGGCGGGCGACGCGCTTGCGCCAGAGCGGGGAGGGGCGGCCGTCCCAGGTGGTGACGGTCTCCGCGAGGTCCTGGCAGCGGGGGACGGCGTCCAGGGCGCGGACGACGGCCCGGCCGGTCTCCAGGCGTTCCTTCATCCGCTGGACGCGGACGGCGGCGTGCTGCGGGGAGAGCCCGCCCAGGCCCTCGGCGAGTTCGGCGCGGGTGAGTTCCCCCGCGGCCTCCAGCCACCACAGGGCGAGCAGTTCGCGGTCGTCCTCGTCGAGCCAGCGGGTGGCGCGGGCCACGTCGCGGCGCTGTCCGGAGAGGCCGAGCCTGAGGATGGTGACCTCGGTGAAGTCGCCGGCGGCCGGGTCGGCGAGGTCGGCGGCCCGGTCGAGGCCGGGCACGGGTGCCTGCTGGCGTTCGCGCCAGCGGCGCCGTATGCCGTTCATGGCGATGGCGACGAGCCAGGACCGGAAGCGGTCCGGGTCGCGGAGGCCGGTCAGGCCGTCGAGGGCGCGGACCATCGTCTCCTGGACGATGTCGTCGGTGTCGGCGTGGCCGTCGAGGGCCCGGCCGACGATGTTGTGGACGAGGGGCAGGTAGGCGCGTACCAGTGCGTCCCTGGCCTCCGCGTCACCGGCCCTGGCCGCCTCCACCAGCGCGGTGGTGCGGCGCTCGTCGCTGTGCATGGATCTGCTCCCTCATCCCTGGTCCGGGTCACCCGTCGTTCGGAGACCCGTGGGCGCGGGAGGGATAACACTTTATCCGGGTGATCGACGATCGGCGCCGGTCACGGTCACGGTCGGGGTCCGGCTCACGGTTCCGGTTCCGGTTCCGGTCCGGGTCCGGGTCCGAGTCCGGGTCCGGTCAGTTCCGGTTTCCGGTTCCGGTCACACGCCGGCGACCCGGTCCGGCCACACGGTAGCGGTCCGGCGGTGGTGGTCAGACCGGTGGTACGGGCAGGGACGGGACCGTGGCCCTGTTCCCCTCCCGGACGGCTGCCACGACGGCGTCGTGCAGATCGCGGCTCTCCTCCTCCGACTCGCACGGAACGGGACTGCCCGACATGGTGAACCAGTCGGACGCGCCGCTGTACTGCACGGCCACACGTGCTTCCCGCTCCACCCGGGTCCAGGTCGTGTGCACGGTCAGATCGCCCGTCACGACCCCGCCCTCGACGGTCAGCACCCCACCTCGCCCGGTGTAGACACCGGCGGTCGTCCAAGATGCCCAGCTCATCCATCCAGGTTCACACCCGGACGGCGGATGCGCCACCGACGGGACCGCCCCGGTCGGAAGAGTTCCGTCCGGGGCGGTACGCGCGGGGCGACCGGGTCAGGCGAGGGAGGCGACGGCCTCGTTGAAGGTGGCCGAGGGGCGCATCACGGCCGCGGCCTTGGCCGGGTCGGGCTGGTAGTAGCCGCCGATCTCGGCCGGGGAGCCCTGGACGGCGACGAGCTCGTCGACGATCTTCTGCTCGTTGGTCGAGAGGGTCTCGGCCAGCGGCGCGAAGGCCTTGGCGAGCTCCGCGTCCTCGGTCTGGGCGGCCAGCTCCTGGGCCCAGTACAGGGCCAGGTAGAAGTGGCTGCCGCGGTTGTCGATACCACCGAGGCGGCGGGTCGGCGACTTGTCCTCGTTGAGGAAGGTGCCGGTGGCGCGGTCGAGGGTGTCGGCGAGGACCTGGGCGCGGGAGTTGCCCGTGGAGGTCGCGAGGTGCTCGAAGCTGGCGGCCAGGGCGAAGAACTCGCCGAGGCTGTCCCAGCGGAGGTAGTTCTCCTTGACGAGCTGCTGGACGTGCTTCGGGGCGGAGCCGCCGGCGCCGGTCTCGAAGAGGCCGCCGCCCGCCATCAGCGGGACGACCGACAGCATCTTGGCGCTGGTGCCCAGCTCCAGGATGGGGAAGAGGTCGGTCAGGTAGTCGCGGAGGACGTTGCCGGTGACGGAGATGGTGTCCTCGCCGCGGCGGATGCGCTCCAGGGAGAACTTGGTGGCCTCGACCGGGGACAGGACGCGGATGTCCAGGCCCTCGGTGTCGTGCTGCGGGAGGTACTCGTTGACCTTGGCGATCAGCTGGGCGTCGTGGGCGCGGTTCTCGTCCAGCCAGAAGACGGCCGGGGCGCCGGTGGCGCGGGCGCGGGTGACGGCGAGCTTGACCCAGTCCTGGATGGGCAGGTCCTTGGTCTGGCAGGCGCGGAAGATGTCGCCCTCGGCGACCTCCTGCTCCAGGAGGGCGGTGCCCTCGGAGTCGACGAGGCGGACGGTGCCGGCCTGCGCCATCTCGAAGGTCTTGTCGTGGGAGCCGTACTCCTCGGCCTTCTGCGCCATGAGGCCGACGTTCGGGACGGAGCCCATGGTCGACGGGTCGAAGGCGCCGTGGGCGCGGCAGTCGTCGATGACGGCCTGGTACACGCCGGAGTAGCTGTGGTCCGGGAGGACGGCGAGGGTGTCGGCCTCCTGGCCGTCCGGGCCCCACATGTGGCCGGAGGTGCGGATCATGGCCGGCATCGAGGCGTCGACGATGACGTCGGACGGCACGTGCAGGTTGGTGATGCCCTTGTCCGAGTCGACCATCGCGAGGGCGGGGCCCGCGGCGAGCTCGGCCTCGAAGGAGGCCTTGATCTCGGCGCCGAGGCCGTGCGGGATGGCGTCGAGGCCGCCCAGGACGGTGCCGAGGCCGTCGTTCGGGGAGAGGCCGGCGCCGGCGAGCACCTCGCCGTACTTGGCGAAGGTGGCCGGGAAGAAGGCGCGGACGACGTGTCCGAAGACGATCGGGTCGGAGACCTTCATCATCGTGGCCTTGAGGTGCACGGAGAAGAGCACGTTCTCGGCCTTGGCGCGGGCGACCTGCTCGCCGAGGAAGGTGCGCAGGGCGGCGGCGCGCATGACGGCGGCGTCGACGACCTCGCCGGCGATGACCTTCAGCGGCTGGCGGAGCTCGCTGGTGGTGCCGTCGGCGGCGGTGAACTCGAAGCGCAGGGTGTCGTCCTTGGCGATGACGACGGACTTCTCGGTGGAGGCGAAGTCGTTCTCGCTCATGGTGGCGACGTTGGTCTTGGACTCGGGGGTCCAGGCGCCCATGCGGTGGGGGTGGTTCTTGGCGTAGTTCTTCACCGAGCCGGGCGCGCGGCGGTCGGAGTTGCCCTCGCGCAGGACGGGGTTGACGGCCGAGCCCTTGATCTTGTCGTAGCGGGCGCGGACGTCCTTGTCCTGCTCCGTGCGCGGGTCGTCCGGGTAGTCCGGGAGGGCGTAGCCCTGCGCCTGGAGCTCGGCGATCGCGGCCTTGAGCTGCGGGATGGAGGCCGAGACGTTCGGCAGCTTGATGATGTTGGCGCCGGGGGTCTTGGCCAGGTCGCCGAGCTCGGAGAGGGCGTCGGGGATGCGCTGGCCCTCCTCGAGGAACTCGGGGAAGACGGCGATGATGCGGCCGGCGAGGGAGATGTCCCGCGTCTCGACCGTGACGCCGGCCTGCGAGGCATACGCCTGGATCACGGGCAGGAACGAGTACGTCGCCAGGGCAGGCGCCTCGTCAGTGTGGGTGTAGATGATGGTCGAGTCAGTCACCGGGTGCTCCGCTCCACGTCTGCGTATGCGAGATTGCTCGACATCAAGATATCTCGTGATCGAGGTCCTCGGTAAAGGGGCCCACGACCTGATCGTCCCCGGGCACTCCGGCGGCCTCCACGAACGGCCCGCCGAGCCGGTACGCGGCGGGGGCGCCGTCCACGTCGACGCGGCGGAGCAGGCCGAGCAGGAGCAGGGCGGCGGCGGCCGTGACGCCCGCGGCGAGGGCCTGGCCGCAGCGGTGGGCGAGCCGGAGCTCGGCCGGGTCGTAGGGGGCGGCGGCGGGCAGGGCGAGGGTGTCGCCGAGGAGCCAGAGGCCCGCGCCGAGGCCCGCCACGGCGAGCAGGGCGAGCGGCACGGTCGCCGGGAGGCCGGGGAGGGCGGGCCCGCGGCGGGGGCCGGGACGGACCCTGCCCTTGCGGGCGAGGAAGGCGAGGAGGCCGCAGAAGACGGCCAGGACCAGCAGGGCGGCGGCGATCACGTCGCCGGGCCGGTGCTGTCCGGCGGCGATGGTGTACGCGCCGACGGCGGCGGCCCAGAGCGCGGCGGAGCCGACGGCGATGCTCCGCAGCCGGTACGGGACGACGAGGACCAGTCCGAAGGCGATGCCCAGGGCGAGGGTGGTCTGGGCGCTGGGGAAGCCGCTCGGGAGGAGGCCGCCCGCGTCGGCGAGCCGGGGGCGGGGCGCGTACCGCTGGAGGAGTCCGGTGAGGGCGAGGGCGGTGACGACCGTGCCGGCGGCGATGCCGGTGAGGGCGTACCGCTTGCGTATCAGGCCGACGGCGAGGAGCAGGACGGAGCCGGCGACCAGGGAGCCGGTGGTGAGTCCGGCGAGCGAGGGGTGCTCGCGGAGCAGGGTGGCGGCCGCGGTGTCGGCACGGCGGCCGGTCAGCGCGGCGTCGCTCCAGCGGCGGCCGGTGGCGGTGAGCACGAGGCCGGCGTAGGTGAGGGTGAGCAGGAGTACGGCCCCGAGGCTGCCGCGTCGGGTCCGGGTGCGGACACGGGTGCTGAACGATCCGGCGGCCTCACCTGCCACGGCGGCGTACCACCAGGTGTCACCGGTCTCCAGCGGCCTGGGGGAGCCGCCCGCGCGGGGCCTGTCGTAGGAAGCCATGCCCCGATTCGAACCCACGCGCGGCAGCGGCGCCCGCTGGACTCACCCGAACGACATGCGGCGGGGTCCGGGGGTGGCCGCTCAGCGGTTCTCGCGCGAGAGCTGGGCGGCGACGGCGAGGATCAGCCCGCAGAGCAGGGCGAGCAGGGTGACGATCCCCGCGGCGTGGCGCGCTTCGCGGTCCCCGAGGAGGTATCCGGCGGTCTGGGCCGCGAAGGCCGCGGCCAGTACGAGCTGCGCCCAGCCGAAGAGCCGGGGGCGCTGGACGCGCCGCCGCTGGAACGGCGGGATCCAGCCGGTCCGGAGCGCCGCCGTCCCGCCGGCCGCGAACAGGACCGCGAGCGCGCTCGGCACGATCAGATACCACTGCATGGGCCACCCCCGGGGCTTCCCGCACGGTGCCGGAAGTCGGCGCGATCATGCCACAGTGAGGGGGCGGGGCGGTGTGCGGTCGCGGCGCCGGGTCCCGTACAGCGTGAACGCCGTGTTCACCAGGGCGACGTGGCTGAGCGCCTGCGGCATGTTGCCGAGCTGGCGGCCGGCCACCGGGTCCCACTCCTCGGCGAGCAGGCCGACGTCGTTGCGGATGTCGAGGACCCGCTCGAAGACGGTCCGGGCCTCGTCGGGGCGCCCAGTGACGGCCAGCGCGTCGGCGTACCAGAACGTGCAGGCGACGAAGGCCCCTTCGGCGCCGCCGAGGTCGTCCAGCTGGTGCGTCCCGCCGTCGCGCGCGTCGCCGTAGCGGCGCAGGAAGCCGTGGTCGTCGAGCCGTTCCATCGCCCGTACGGTGCCGAGGACGCGGGGGTCGTGGGGCGGCAGGAAGCCGAGGCGGGGGATCAACAGGGCGGTGGCGTCGATCTGATGGCTGCCGTAGGACTGGGTGAAGGACCGCTGCTCGTCGCTCCAGCCGCGCGCGCAGACCTCCGCGCGCACCTCCTGGCGCAGGGCCTGCCACTGGCGGAGGGAGCCGCGGAGTCCGGCGACGCGGGCGAGGCGGACGGCCCGGTCGGCGGCGACCCAGGCCATGACCTTGGAGTGGACGAAGTGGCGGCGTGGGCCCCGGACTTCCCAGATCCCCTCGTCCGGTTCCCGCCAGCGTTTGGCGAGGTACTCCAGGAGCGAGGCGACCAGGGCCCACGCGGACGCGTCGAGGGCGACTCCGGCCCGGACGGCCGAGTACACCGTGTTGAGGACCTCGCCGTAGATGTCGAGCTGGAACTGGTCGACGGCGGCGTTGCCGAATCTGACGGGCCGTGAGTTCTCGTAGCCGGGCAGCCAGTCGGCCAGGGTCTCGGGGAGCCGGCGCTGGCCCTCGACCCCGTACAGCGGCTGGAGGTCGGCGGGATCGCCGGCGATCGCGCGGACCAGCCAGTCGTTCCAGGCGAGTGCCTCCCGGCGGTAGCCGCCGCGGAGCAGGCAGGAGAGGGTGAAGGTGGAGTCGCGGAGCCAGCAGAAGCGGTAGTCCCAGTTGCGCTGCCCCCCGACGGTCTCGGGGAGGGAGGCGGTGGCCGCGGCGACGACGCCGCCGGTGGGGGCGTGGGTGAGCGCCTTGAGGGTGAGCAGGGAGCGCATCACGGCTTCGCGGGCGGGGCCCTCGTAGCGGAGCGCGGCGGCCCAGTCGGTCCAGAAGGCGAGGGTACGGGTGAGGGCGGCGTCGATGCCGGCGGGCGAGGCGGCGGGGGGCGCGGGGGCGTGCGAGGGGCGCCAGCCGAGGACGAAGGCGAGCCGCCGGCCGGCGGTGACGGTGAACTCGACGGTGGCGCGGTCCGGGGTGACGCGGGGTTCGACGCCCGGCGGGCTGGCGAGGTAGGCGGCGTCGGGTCCGGCGACCCAGGCGACGGTGCGGCGGTCCAGCGAGCGGGTCCAGGGCACGATGCTGCCGTGGTGGAAGCGGACCCTCAACTCGCCGCGCATGTCGACGCGTCCGGCGATGCCCTCGACCACGCGGACGATCCGCGGGGCTTCTTCGCGCGGCGAGCGCGGCGGCATGAAGTCGGTGATCCGCACGGTGCCGCCGAGGGACTCCCAGACGGTGTCGAGGACGAGCGTGTCGCCCCGGTAACTCCGGCGGGTGCAGCGGGTTTCGCCGGCGGGGGCGAGGAGCCAGCGGCCGTGCTCCGGGTCGCCGAGGAGGGCGGCGAGGCAGGCGGGCGAGTCGAAGCGGGGGGCGCACCACCAGTCGACGGACCCGTCGGTCCCGACGAGCGCCGCCGTCTCCAGGTCACCGACGAGGGCGTAGTCCTCAATTCGCCCTGCCATGACGGGATTGTATGCCCGTTGGAATGCGGCCGCAGAAGGGGCGGCCGGGCATGACTTCTTGGTCCCGCGCATATCTTTTCGGATTTCTTGACGGCATCGCCTCCGGCGCAGGATTCTGAGGAACGCGGGATTTCCGCGCGGAAGGCCGAACCGATGAGTAGCGATTCGCATCCCCGGCGCCGTTCGACCGACCGCGCACCGGGTTCCGGCACACGGTCGGTGAGTCTGGTGCTCACGGTCCGCCCCGGCGACGGGGACCCGCGACCGGTGCTCGACCGGCTCCTCGACCAAGTGCCGTCCGGCGTGGGCGATGTGGTCCTGGTCGGCGGCACGACCGGGAGCGGCCGTTCGCGTGCGGGGCTCGGCGCGGGGCCCGCGGTGCGCGAGATCGGGACCTGGGACGCCTCCCGGGGTGACGTGCCGCATGCCGGGCTGCTCGCAGCGACCGGGGATCTGGTCGTCCTGATGAATGCCGACGGCAGCATGTCGCCGCACGAGATCCCGCACTATCTGCACTATCTCGACAGCGGTTTCGACTTCGTCAAGGGATCACGCTTCATCGCGGGCGGGGATTTCGCCGACTATCCGCTCTCGCGGCGGCTCGGGCACCGGGCGCTGCTGCGGGTCGCGCGCCAGGTGTACGGCCAGCACCTCACCGATCTCTGGTACGGGTTCTGCGCGTTCCGGCGTTCTTTCGTGGACCTGCTCGACCTGCGCGAGGACGGGGTGGAGCTGGGCGCCGAACTGGTCACGCACGCGCTGCACTACGGGCTGCGGGTGGCCGAGGTGCCCAGTCTCGAACTGCCGCGTCCGCACGGACCGTCGCATCCGCGCACGGTCCGCGACGGTGCGCGGATCCTCGGCACGCTGCTCGACGAGCGGCCGCACAACGCCCTGTCGCGGCTGGCGCACCGGCGGCGCGGGCGCGGCGCGCGTCGGTCCTTCCACCGGGCTTCCGGTTGACGAACCACCCGAAAAGATGCTAACGCTGAGGAAAGCATCATTTCAGGACAGAACAGACCCTGAGTGCACACCCTCGGCAGGGTCGGTTGCCGGAAGAGGCTCGTCGTGACCTCCACTGCCCACAGCCGAACGCCGGCGGCGTCCGTGGCGCACCCGCTGCGCCGGACGACCGACTGGCCCCTCGCCGACGCCCGGCGCCACACGCCGCGCCGCCCGGCCCACCGCCCCACCGCCCACCCGGCGCGCCGGGCGTCCGACCGGCTCACCGCCGCCGCCCCGCCGCCCCGGAGCCGGGCCTGCCGGCCTCGTGGCGCGGCCCGCAGGCGACGCGCCCGTACGGCACACCGCCGCACCGCCCGGCCGGGCCGCCGCTCCGACGGACCAGCCGGTCCGGCCGGACCACCGCCCGCCGGAGCCGCTGAGCAGCGACCGACCCCCGCACCGATCCGCCGCGCGCCCGTGCGCCCCGCGCCCCGCGCCTTCCCCCGAGGAGGCGAGGCGTGATGACCACCGCACGCGCGCACGCACCGCTCCCCCGCCGGCTCGTCCGCCCGCCGGTGGAACTGGAACTCCTGATCCCCGCCTACAACGAGCAGCGCCGGCTCCCGTCGACGGTGGCCGCCACCGTCGCCTTCCTCACCGAGCGCCCCTGGTCGTCCGCGGTCGTCGTGGTCGACAACAACAGCGCCGACGGCACCCTCGACGTCCTGGAACGCTTCGCCGACTCCCCCGTCCCGGTGCACGCCATCGGCTGCAGCGACCAGGGCAAGGGCGCCGCGGTCCGGCGCGGGATCGAGACCTCGTCGGCCCGGTACATCGGCTTCGCCGACGCCGACAACGCCACCCCCGTCGAGACCCTCGACCGGGTGATGGCCCTGCTGCGGGCGGGCCACGGCGCCGTCATCGCCTCGCGCCACGCCCCCGGGGCGCGCCTCGCCGTGGAGCAGTCGGCGCTGCGGCGCGGCGGCGGGCTGCTGTTCCGCACGCTCGCGCACCTGTCGCTGCCCGGGGTGGCGGACACCCAGTGCGGGTTCAAGTTCTTCGACGGTCCCCTGGCCCACGCGATCGTGCGGGACTGCCGCGTCGACGGCTTCGCCTTCGACGTGGAGCTGCTCGCCCATGTGGTGCGGGCCGGGCGGGACGTCGTGGAGGTGCCGGTGGTCTGGCACGACGTCCCCGGTTCGACCTTCTCGGCCCGGCGCGACGGACTGCGCTCGATGGCCGACCTCCTGCGGATCTCCCTGGCCAGGTGATGACCATGACGGCGCTCGACCGGCTCGCCCGTACCGACCTCGCCTTCCTCAACTGGCGCGACCCCGGCCACCCCGAGGCGGGCGGAGCGGAGGCGTACTGCTGGGAGATCGCCCGGCGGTTCGTGGCGGCCGGAGCGCACGTCACCCTCGTCTCGTCGCGGTACCCCGGATCACGCGCACGGGAGTACCGCGACGGGATCCGCGTCGTGCGCGGCGGCGGCACGTTCGGCGTGTACGCCGCCGCCGCGGCGCACCTGCTGCGCCACCGTCACGCGTACGACGCCGTGGTCGACTTCCAGAACGGGATCCCGTTCTTCTCGCCGCTGTTCACCCCCCGCTGGACCGCGGACATCTGCGTCATCCACCACGTCCACCAGCACCAGTTCGACACCCGCTTCGACTGGCCGATGAACGCCGTGGGGCGGGTCCTGGAGAAGCAGGTCAGCCGCCGGGTCTACCGGGGGCGGCCGGTGGTCGTCGTGTCGCCGTCCACCCGCGAGGGCACCCGGCGCGAACTCGGCTTCGGCAACCCGATCCACATCGTGCCCAACGGCCGCCCCCTCCCGGAGCGCGCGGCGCCCACCGGACAGCGGTCGCGGACCCCGGCCCTCACCGTGGTCAGCCGGCTGGTGCCGCAGAAGCGGGTCGACCTGATCCTCCGGGCCGTGCCCGCGCTGCTCGCCCGGTGGCCCGAGCTGCGCGTCGACCTCTGCGGCGACGGCCCGGAAGGCGCGTCGCTGCGGAAACTCGCCGCCGGCCTGGGCATCGGCTCCGCCGTCGTGTTCCACGGGTACGTCTCCGAGGAGCGCCGCCAAGAGCTGTTCCACCGGGCGTGGCTGACGGTCGTGCCGTCCGTCGCCGAAGGGTGGGGGCTCGCCGTCATCGAGGCGAACAGCGTCGGCACCCCGGCCCTCGCCTTCGACGTCCCCGGGCTGCGGGACGCGATCAGGACCGGCGTCAACGGCTGGCTGCTCGACCGGGAAGCGGACCTCGCGGCCGGCGTCGCCTCGGCCCTGGACGCGCTGTCCGCCCCCGAGGCCCGGTCGCTGGCCGCGGCCCGCTGCCGTGCCTGGGCCGCCGCCTTCTCCTGGGACGCCAGCGCCGAACGGCTCGCGCAGGTCGTCCTGGAGGACCTCCAGCGCATCCACCGGCACCGGCGCTCCCGCCGCTCGGCCAGCGACCTGTCCGTGATCACGCGGTTCACCGCCGCCGACCCCGACTCCACCGAGCGGGCGGTGCGCACCGCCCTGCGGCAGACCGACGCCTGGCAGCGGGACGGGGACTCCTTCCGGGTCCTGCTCCACGGCTGCGACGAGGTGCGGGCGCTCAGCGCGCTGCGCCGACTCGCCGTCACGGACGCGGACATCGTCCTCGCCAGCGGCCACGACGTCCTGCTCGGTGCCGCGGAAGCGGACGAGCGGCCCCCGTCGGGCCGGGGCCCCGGGCGGCGGCCATGAGCCCCGCCGGACGGGTCGCGGAGCGGCCGCCGCTCCACCAGGACGAGGCCACGGCGGTGCACGGCGCCCGCTGGATCGCGACCGCCGTGGTCCTGGTCGGCGCGCTGAACTACGCCTACACCCTGGTCCTCACCCGGATGCTCGACGTCTCCCAGTACGCCAGCTTCGCCGCCGGTCAGGGGCTCGTGGTGTGCACCGCCGCGGTCGCCGTGGTCACCGTGCCCTGGATGCTGGCGCAGGCGCTGGCCCGGGCCCGCTCCGACGCCGAGCGCGGCGAGGCGGTCCGCTTCGCCGTGGTCACCGCCGTCCTGGGCGGCGTCGTCGCGGCGGCCGCGGTCGGCTGTGTCGCCATGGGGTTCGCGAGCACGCCGACGGCGCTGGTCGTCGCGGGCTCGACGCTCGCCATCTACGTCACCCGGGTCAGCGCGGGCTGGCTCCAGGGCACCGAGCGGCTCCGGACCCTCGCGGTGCTCACCGCCGTGGAGGCCGCCCTCAAGTTCGGCGTCGGGCTGTTCTTCGTCTCGGCGCTCGGCCTCGGCGAGGCGGGGGCGCTCGCGGCCTTCGGGGTCGCCGTCCTGCCGTACGTGTTCTTCCGGCCGCGCGGGCTCCGCGACGGGACCCGCCGCGCGTGGCGCTCCGTGAGTGTCGACCGGCAGCTGTGGCGGCGGGCGGGCGGCGTCGCCTCGCTGCAGGGCGTGGTGGCGCTGCTCGCGGCCGTGGACATCGTCCTCGTCGCGATGCTGCCCACCGACCGCGCGGCGGCGGCGAGTTACCAGGCGGCGGTGATGCTCGGCCGGGTCCCGCTGTTCCTGGCCGGGGCGGTGTCGATCGCCTTCCTGCCCGCGCTCTCGCGGCGCCGGGCCGGTGATCCGCTGACGGCGAGCGCGTTGCGGATGTACCTGACGGTGGCGCTGCCGCTGACGGTGGTGGCCGCGACGGTGCCCGGGGCGGTGCTCACGAAGGTCTTCCCCGCCGGGTACGCGACGGTGTCCACCCTGATGGCCTGCACGGCGACGGCGGGGCTCGCGCTCGGCGCGCTGGCCCTGCTCGTGACGTTCGCCCAGGCGGTCAACGACTACGCCTGTCTGCGGACGCTGCTCGGGGGCCTCGCCCTGTACGTGGCCGCGCTGGTGTCCGGCTGGGTCACCGGGGACGTGCTCGGGATGGCGATCGGCGGGCTCTGCGGGACGGTCGCGGCCCTCCTCCTGCTGGCCGTACGGCACGCCCGGCGGCAGGGGTTCGGGGTCGCGGAGCGGCCGTTCGGCCGGGTCGTGCTGCCGCTGCTCGCGCTCGCCGCGGGGCTCGCCCTGCTCCGCCCGTACCCCGTCGTCTGGTTCGTGGCCGCGCTCGCGGTCACGGTGGTCGCCCTGTGGCGCTTCTTCGGGCGGCGCCGCGCAGCTCCCGTCCCCGCGCCGGGTCCGGGCCAGGACGTCCCGGCCGACGGGGCCGGCGGCGGCCGGGACACGGAGCCGCGGACGCCGGCGGCCGGGGCGCCGGGCCCCGTGGCCGCGGCGGGAAGGACCCGGGCCGTGGTCCACGACGAGCGGTCCGTGCCGCTCCTCGTCGACGCCGTGTGGCGGGGCCGGGTCCGGCCCGCCGGCGACGAGGAGCTGCTCGGGGCGCTGGCCGCGGCCCGGCGCAACCAGGTCGAGGGCCGGCTGGCCCGGGCGTACCCCCGTCAGCTCGCGCGGACGCTCTCCGAGGTGGAGCGCGCGACCGGGCTGTTCCGGCGGAACCTCGTCGAGTCCACGGACCGGCTGCGGGCGGCGGGCATCCCGACCGTCCTCATCAAGGCCGATCTGGCGGGGGACTACGTGTACGGGAACTTCGACCTGGTGGTGCCGCCGGGGCGGCTGCGGGCCGCGCAGGCCGCGCTCGACGGCTGGTACGCGCACCGCACCACGTACTGGCTGGAGCGCTCCTCGAAGGTGCTCCTGGAACCGCCGAGCGGACCGGCCGCGCATCTGCACGGCTCCGTCTCGTGGTTCGGGGTGCCGGTGGTGCCCACCGAGCGGCTCTTCGCCCGGGCTCAGCGGCCCGGCCTGGTGAACGGCTCCGTGAACGGCCCGGCGCACGGCCTTGTGAACGGCCCGGCGCACGGCTCCGTGAACGGCTCCCCCGTCGACCGCGCCCCCGACCACGCCTGGCTGACCCCCTGCCCCTCCGACCGGCTGCGGATCTGGCTCGCGCACGCCCTCTTCCAGAACCTGACCCTCGACCTGTCCGAACTCCTCGCCCTGCGCGCCCTCCTCCACCCCGACGTGGTCGAGGAGGCCCGGCGCGAAGCCGCCCGCGAGGGCTGGTCCGCGGGCGGCCGGCGGGCCCTCGCCGCCGCCGTGGCGGCGATGGAGCGGCTCGACCGGGGCGAACCCGTCCCGCTGCCGCTGCCGCTCCCGGTGCGGACCTCGCTCCGGGTGGGGGCCGAACACTCCGGCCACCTCCTCGTCGAGGGCCGGGTCCGTGCCGCGACCCGCGAGGCGTCCCTGCGGGTGCCGCTCGTGGTGACCAAGAGACTTCGGAGGCGGGTGCCATGACGCGCTCACGAGGCCCGCTGCTCGTCGCCGTTTCCGGACCGGACGGCGCCGGGAAGTCCTCGCTGGTCGGCCGGCTCTCGGCGCTGCTCGCCGAGCGCGGTCTGACGGTCGTCGCCCTCCACTGCTACGGCTGCTTCCTGTGCCGGAGGTTCCCGGTTCCGCCCCGCGTGAGCGAGCCGGAGGAACCGGGCGGGGGCGAGTGGGCACGGCGCGCCGGTGATCCCGAGCGCCGGGGATCCGGGCTGCGCCGTGCCCACGCGTTCCTGGACGCGGGCGAGCTGTCGGCCCGGATCGCGCTGGCCCGGCTGCGGGCCCGGCGGCGGGCGCGGGGCGGGGACGCCGTGGTGCTCACGGACCGGGGGCCGCTGGACGGACTGGTGAAGTTCGACCTGCCGGCCGGCGCGCCGGCGGCGTCGGCGTTCCGCCGGGTCGCCGACCGCTACGGGCTGACCCTGCTCGTGGAGACCGGGCCCGAGACCCTGCGGGGCCGGGGCTGGGAGGAGGTCGCCGGTCCCCCGACCGTCTGGTGGGCCCGCTACCGCAGCTGGTCACGGCGGCTGCCGCGGATCACGCGGCTGGACGGCGAACGGCCCGCGTCGCGGGTGGCGGCCGAGGCCCTCGACCGGATCCTGGAAGCGGTACGGGAACGGGAGTCGGAGCGGCGGCGGGAGGCCGGTCCCGGGCAGGCGCCGGGGCTCGGCTTGGAGCCGGCCGGCGGCGGCGACCGGCGGCGGCGCCATGTCGTCGTCTCCATCTACGACGACGCGAAGAACCCCGCCTACCGGGGCGGCGGCGCCCTGGTCGTCGACAAGGTGGCGCGGCGGCTCGCCGAGGAGTACCGGGTGACCGTCGTGACGGCGGGCCGCGGTGGTGGCGGCGAGGAGCGCGACGGCATCCGGTACGTCCGGCTGCCGGTGTGCCGGGCGGGGCCGCGCGCCGGGCAGCTGCTGTTCCTGACGCTGCTGCCGTTCGTGGCCCGGCGCATCCGGCACGACCTGTGGCTGGAGAGCTTCACTCCGCCGTTCTCGACCAGTTTCCTGCCGCTGACGACGGGCGCGCCCGTCGTGGGCATCGACCAGGGCCGCAGCGCCGAGGCCCTGTGGCGGCGCTACCACGTGCCCTTCTTCCTGGTCGAGCGGCTGGGGCTGCGCTGCTACCGGCACATCGTGGTGATGAACGCGGCGGACGGCTCGGTCGTCCGGCGGCTCAGCCCGCGTGCCGACGTGCAGGTGATCGCCAACGGCGTCGACCGGCGCGACCTCGACGAGAACCGGCTGGGCAGCGGGCGGTTCATCCTGTTCCTGGGGCGGATCGACACCTGGGTCAAGGGCCTCGACCTGCTGCTCGACGCGTACGACCGGGCCGGGCCGCCGCTCGAACTGCTCCTCGCGGGCAGCGGCACCCCGGCCGAGGAGCGCCGGCTCGCGGCGCTCGTCGCCGCCCACGCCTCCGGGCCGGAGCCCCGGATCCACTGGGTGGGGTACGCGGAGGAGGAGCGCAAGCGACAGCTCCTGCGGGACTGCGCCTTCCTGGTGATGCCGTCCCGGCACGAGACCTTCGGCCTGGTGGCCCTCGAAGGCATGTCGTACGGCAAGCCCGTGCTGCACTTCGACCTGCCGGCGCTGCGCTGGATGCGCGACGGCGGCGACGTGGCCGTACCGCCGTTCGACGTGGCGGCCTTCGGACGGCGGATGAACGAGCTGGCCGCCGACCCCGCGCTCCGGCGCCGGCTCGGGCGGCGCTCCGGCCTCGCCGCGCAGCGGTACACGTGGGACGAGATGACGGGCCGCTATCTGGCCCTGGCCCACCGGCTTCTGGACACTCCCGCCCCCGCACGGCGGCCGAGGAAGAGGGGTGCGTCATGGCAGACGACCCGCTGACCGGATTCGTCCGCACCGTCGTCGGATCGGACGTGCCGATCCTGGTGCTCTCGCCGCACCTGGACGACGCCGTCCTGTCCTGCGGCGGGCTGCTCGGCTGGGCCGGGCGGCGGGCGCCGGTGACGGTCGCCACGCTGTTCACGGAGGCCGCGCCGCCGCCGTACACCCTCTCGGCCCGCCAGTACCTGAAGCAGACCGGCGCCGGGGACGCCGAGGAGCTGTTCGCCGAGCGGCGGGCGGAGGACCGGCGGGTCCTGGAACGGCTCGACGTCGCGATCCGCCATGTGGGCCTGGTCGACGGCCTGTTCCGGCGGCTCCCCCGGCCCCGGCCCGGCACGGGGCGGCTGGCCCGGCTGCTGCCCGAGGTGGCCCAGGTGTACCCGACGTACCGGCTGCACCTGTCCCGGGGCCGGGTCTCCCCGCACGACGCCGAGACCCTGCGCCTGGTCGCCGGCACGGTCGACGAGCTGCTCCCCGGCCGCTCCGGCGGACTGCTGCTCGCCCCGCTGGGCGTGGGCGGGCACGCCGACCACGTCCTCGTCCGCACCGCGGCCGAGCGGAGCGGCCGCCCGGTCGTGTACTACAGCGACTTCCCGTACGACCAGCACGCCGGCCCCGACGCCCGCTTCACCGCGCGGAACGGTCTCGTGGCCCGGGCCTGGGAGCGGGGACTCGACCGCAAGGCCGAGCTGATCCGGGGGTACGGGACCCAGGTCGACGCCCTGTTCCCGGACGGCCGCGTGCCGCGCGCACCCGAGGTGTACCTGCTGCCCGGGGCGACGGCGACCGACCCGCCCGGACCGGCCGGGAAACCGGCACCCGCGCGCGGGTCCGCCCGCGGGGTGCGTACCGCTGGAGGTGTGCCGTGACCGTTCCCCGTACCGCTCCCGTGTCCGCGGGGACCGGACCGGCGCCGCCGGTCGCCTCCCCCGCCGGTCCGCACGGCCGTCGCGGTCCTGTGCCCACCGTCGTGTACGCGGCGGGCGCCGCCCTGCTCACGGTGGTCCTGCGGCTGATCCAGATCAGCCGCGCGGGCGACCTGTTCGTCGACGAGCCGATCTACCGGCGGCTCGGGGACAGCGCGGCGGCGGGCGGCTTCCCCCGGACCGACGAGGGCCTGTTCTTCCTGCACCCGCCCGGCTACTTCTACCTGGAGGCGGGCTGGACGAAGGTGGTCGGAGAGCACTCCGACATCATCGCCGGCGTGCACTCCTCCCGGGTGCTCAACGCCCTGCTCGCCGGGGTCACCGCGGCCCTGATCGTCTTCCTCGTCGCCCGGGTGCGCTCGCGCGGCGCGGGCGCCGTCGCCGGTCTCGTCTTCGCCCTCGACCAGTTCTGCGTCCGGCAGAATGACCGGGTCCTGCTGGAGACCGCGACGATGGTCTGGATCCTCGCCGGCTATCTGGTCCTCGTCGGGCTCGCCGGGGCCGATCCGCCCGCCCGGCCACGGGCCAGGGCGGCGCTCGCCGGACTGTTCCTGGGGCTCGCGGTCCTGACGAAGGACCACGCGGTGCTGATCACCGTGCTGCCCCTGCTCGCCGCCCTGGCGCTCGGCTGGGGCCCGCCCCGGCGGCTCGTCGCCCTGACCACCGCCGTGACCGTCGCCTCGTACGCCGTGTACGTGGCGCTGCTGTCCGGATTCGGGCACTTCGACGAGTTCTGGGCGGCGAAGACGTCCGGCGTGCGGCGGCTGCTCGGGATCGTGCAGGAGACCGGCTTCAACGCGGCGGGCACCCCCTCGCTCGCCGGCCGGCTCCTCGACGAACTCCCCGGGTACGCGGCCACGTACCTGCTCCTCGCCCTCACCCCGGTGGCGCTCTTCCTGCTGCTGCGGCGCAAGGAGCCGGTGTACCGGCTGCTCGCCCTGCTCCACGCCTCGGCGATCGTCACCCTGGCGTACGCGGTCGCGGTCGGCACCCTGGAGGAGCAGGCGCTGTACCTGCTGTTCGTGCCCAATCTGGTGGCGCTCGCGGTCACCCTGCCGGTGCCGTCCCGGCGGCGGCCCCGGCTGCGCGTCCTGGCCTGCGGCGTCCTCGTCGCGGTCCTCGCCACCCCCGCCGTCGTGTACGCCAGGGACCGCTGGACTCCCGACGACGGATTCGACCGCCTCCGCGCCTATCTGCTCACCCATCTGCCCGCGGGCAGCGGGATCGTGACCGTCGACGGTCAGCGGACCCGGGGCGTGACGAACTGGGCGCTCAACGACACCTACCGGCTGGGTCACTGGGTGACGCCCGCGGAGCAGGCGGCCAACGACGCCCGGTACGTGATCGTGCCGTGGCGGGTCATCGAGCAGGGCTACGGCCGCTCGCCGCTCACGGAGGTGGAGCGGATGACGGACGGGCTGCGGCCGGTGTTCGCCTTCGACGGGCCCACGTACGGCACGCTCGCCCTGTACCGGCTGCCGTCGCCGCTGCCCGGTCCGGACCTGACGGAACTCGCCGTGCCCGGCTCGGCGGTGACGGGGCCGCTGCTCCCGGCGCCCGGTCCGCCCGTGACGGAGGCCGGCGATGCGCCGCGGTGAGCGGCCCCGCGTCCTCCTCCTGACCAGCAGTCCGCTGGACGGGGCGGAGGGCTGTGACGTGCGGCTGGCGGCCGACGTCCTCGGGTCCCTGCCCGAGGTGGACTTCGTCTGGTTCTCGCAGTGGCCCGGCCGCCGTCAGGCCCGTCCCTCGCGCGGGCGTCCCGTCCGCGTCCTCTCCAGGGACGGGATGCCGCACGTCTCCGAGCGGCTGCAGTCCGCGGTCGCCGGGGCCGTCCTCGCGCGCCGGGTCGACCTGGTGCACGCCTTCCTCACCGTGGGCCGCGCCTTCCCCGCCTTCTCGTGGCTGCGGCCGCTGCTGCTCGGCGGGCGGCCGGTCGTCCACACCGTGCCCGGCGTGATGGACACCCGCTTCCTGCGGCGCGTCCGCCCGCTGGGGACCACGGTCGCCCTGTCCGAGTCGATGGCCCGAAGGCTGCGGGCCGCGGACTTCGGTGACGTCCGGGTCGTCCCGCCCATGATCGGCCTGGACGCGTGGCCGTACCTGCCGCGCCCCAAGGGGCTCCCGGTGGTCCTGTTCGCCGGGCACCACGATCCGCACGGCGGGGCGGAGACCTCGATCGACGCGGCGGCGGAGGCCGTACGGGCCGGGGCCTCGTTCCGGCTGGTGCTCGCGATGCGCGCCCGGCCCGGCCAGAACGCCGCCGCGCTCGACGAGGCACTGCGGGAGCGGGCCGGTCTGGCCGGGCTCAGGGACGTCGAGGTACGCGGCTACGTCGACGACATGCACCAGCTGCTCTCCACGACCCATGTCCTGCTGTTCCCGCCGGCGGTGCTCGGCGGGAAGGCGGACATCCCGCTGACCGTGCTCCAGGCGCTGGCCTCGGGGCGGCCGGCGATCCTCAGCGACCTGCCGCAGTTCTCCGACTTCGGCCACGCCGTGCTGCGGGCCCCGGCGGGCGACGCGCGCCGCACCGGGCAGCAGTTGGCCTGGCTGCTGGACCAGCCGCGGTCCTGGGACGTGCTCGCGGAGCGGGGCCGTGCGCTGGTCGAGGACCACTTCGGCCCCGAGCGGTTCGCGGCCCGGTACGCGGCCCTCTACCGGGAGCTGCTGTCATGACGGCGCGGTGGCGGGCGGGCCCCCGGGGCGTCCCGGGCGTGCTGGTCGTGTGCGCGGTGGTCCTGCTGCTCGTGGGGGCGTTCGGCGTGCTGCGGCACGAGGACCCGGAGCGGGAGCCGTACTGGTACGGCACCCTGCAGACCGATCCCGACCGGGCCCGCACCGAGTACGAGCACGGCATCCGGGTGGCCCACCTCCAGATCGACTGGGGCAGCTTCGAACCCGAACAGGGCGTGTACGACGAGGAGTACGCGCGCGAGGTACGGGACCGGCTGGACGAGTTCGCCGCGGCGGGGCTGCGGGTGGAGGCGGGGCTCGGCCTCAACCATCCGCCGTCCTGGCTGCCGGACGCCTTTCCCGAGTCCGTCTACGTGAACCAGTTCGGCGAGCGGTCCACCAGCACGCCGAACATCGTGTTCAGCGAGCCCGTGCGGGAGCACATCGCCGAGTACGCGCGCGCGGTGGACCGGTTGATCGGTCTCGACCGGTTCTGGGCGGTCAGGGTCGGTGTCAACGAGAACGGGGAGTTCTCCTATCCGACGCCGCTGTCGGAGAGCGGCGGGCCCGGTGAGTTCTGGGCGTACGACAGCCACGCCCAGGAGAGCAGCCCGTATCCGGGCTGGCGCCCGGGGGAACGGACCTACCACGGCAGGCCGTTCACCCGGGAGGAGGTGCGGCGCTGGTACGAGTGGTACGCGGGAGCGCTCGCGGGGGCGGTGAACTGGCAGCTGGGCCTGTACGACTCGCTCGGCTACGAGGGAGCCCTGAAGATCCTGGTTCCGGGGGCGGGCTTCTACCCCTCGGACCTGGCGGCGGCCGTGGACGACCGGCTGGTCGACACGCCGTCGATCCGGCTCGTCGCGCGCGGCGTCGGGTTCTTCCTGACCCTTCCCCTGGTCGAGCACCGGGACACGGTCCGCATCGTCACCACCGCCCTGGTGGACGGCACGGGCGACCCCACGGACAACGGCTGCTCGGCGACCGACGCGCGGACGGACCCCGCCGCCCCGGACGACGCGACCGTACGCGACTGGTCCTCGGCGCGCTGGGTGGTGGCGGTGGCCCGGAGCGCGGGCTTCGACCGGCTGACCGGGGAGAGCGCGGGACCGCAGGTCTCCCCGTACCGGCCGGGGGTGACGGAGACGGCGTACCGGCAGATGGCGTCCTGCGGCCTCGAAGGCCTCATGTGGGCCTTCGACGAGCAGCTGTACGACGGGACGCCCGGTTCCTCCCTGGAGGAGTACGCGGAGACGATCCGGCGTCACCCCTGAGGCGCCGGCGGGGAGTCCGGCGAGCCGGGCCGCTCGGCGGTGAGGAGGAGGAAGCCGGTGTCCCCGTACTCGGGCAGGGTCGGGTCCTTGGCGAGCCGGACGATCCGCAGGCCGGTGGTGCGGGGCGCGAAGACGGCCCGCAGATCGGCCTCGTCGACCGGGCAGGCGGGCCAGACCGGTCCGGCGCCGATGCGGTAGCTCGGCATGCCCGCCATGAACGCGGCGAGGAGCCGGCCGCCGGGGCGGACCGCGCGGACGAACGCCTCGCACAGGGCGGTGAACTCGCCGGGGTCCTCGGTGACGCTCTCGGCGACGAAGTTCATCGAGGCCAGGTCGTAGCGGCCGGGGACCAGGTCGGCGGCGGTCCCGCGCACGACGTGGACCGGCCGGAGCGCCTCCGCGCAGTCGGCCGGAAGGGCCGGGTCGAGGGACCGGCACAGCTGGTAGAAGGGCTCCCAGCTGGCGTCCGGGCCGTGGTCCAGCTGGCGGCGCAGGTAGCGGACGTTGGCGGCGCCGGGTTCGAGGGCGTCGATCCGGCGGCTCGCGGCGCCCGCGAGCATCAGCGGATAGAGGTTGGGGCCCGCGCCGAGTTCCAGGGTCCGGGCCAGGCTGCCGGGGGCGTACCGGCGGTAGACGGCGGCGTGGTGGCGGATGACGCCGATGTCGCAGGGGTGGAGCCTGCGGTAGTTCTCGGCGAGGTAGTCGGCGACGGGCCAGAGGTTCCAGTCGGCGTCCCGGTTGCGGCGCACAGGCGAGGCCGGCGGTCGGCTCGGGGGCGGCGCCGGCGGGCGCGGCCCGGTCCCGTGCGTCACGGCTCCGGCGTCCGGCCGGCCGTGACGGCACCGGGGCTCGCGGCCCGGGCGTCGGCGGTCTGCAGGGCGAACCGTCCGGCGAGTGCCGTGAGCGCCCCGCACAGCTCCTCGATCTCCTCGTCGGTGTTGGCGGCCGTGATCTGGATGCGGAAGCCGACCCGGTCGCGCGGGACCAGCGGGTAGGAGGCGAGCGTCACGTAGATGCCGTGCTCCCAGAGGAAGGAGGCGACGTCGTCGAGGTCGTCGGCGTCGGCGAGCGGGATCTCGACGATGGGCAGTCCGTCGGTGTTCGGCGTGGCGATGCCCAGGGCGCGTACATGGGCGAGGACGCGGGCCGTCCTGCGGTACAGGACGGCCCGGATCTCGTCCCCGCGCGCGTCGTTGACGTCGAGCCCGGCGAGGGCGGTGGCCAGCGAGGCCGTCGGTGAGGGACCGGAGTACAGGTACGGGGCCGCCGCCACCTTCAGATGGTCCTTGAGCCACTTGGGGACGGCGAGGAAGGCGAGGAGCGAGGAGAACGCCTTGGAGAAGCCGCCGACCAGGACCAGGTCGTCGTAGGTCTCGCCGAGGTGGCGGACGATGCTGTTGCCGCGCGAGCCGTAGGGGCTGGTCTCGCCGGGGCGGCGCTCCCCGATCACACCGAAGCCGTGGGCGTCGTCGACGTACAGCAGGCCGCCGTTCTCGCGGCAGACCCGGGCCAGGGTGGGCAGGTCGGGGAAGTTGCCGGTCATGCTGTTGACGCCGTCCATGCAGACGAGCCGGGTCGCGTCGGCGGGCGCGCCGCGCAGCAGCGCCTCGAGCTCGTCGGGCCGTTCGGCGTGGAAGCGGTGGATCTCGGCGCCCTGGCCCCGGGCGACGACACAGCCGTCGTACACGGTCCGGTGGGCCCGCGCCTCGACGAAGACCTGGCCGGTGCCCGCGAGGAGCGGGATCACCGACTGGTGGATGAGGGTGATGGTGGGCAGCAGCAGGGTGTCGGGGGCGCCGAGGAGTTCGGTGAGCCGCTCCTCGATCCGGGGGTAGAGCCGGGGGCTGCCGATGAGCCGGGACCAGCTGGGATGGGTGCCCCACCGTCTGACCTCGGGTTCGATGGCGTCGATGACCGTCGGGTCGAGGTCGAGGCCGAGGTAGTTGCAGGAGGCGAAGTCGATGAGCCAGTCCTCGCCGACCCGGATGCGGCGGCCGTCGACCTCGTCGATCACGGCGTCGCACATGCGGCTGGTCCGGTGGAGGTGTTCGAGGTCGCGCCAGCGGGAGGCGCGCGGGGGGTGGTGGGCCGCCCGCGCGGCCGGCCGGACGGCCGGGCGGAGCGGTGGCCGTTCCCCGGCCGGCGCGGACCGGTGCAGATAGGACTCGGCCTGGTGGGCGGTCATGGGCCGGGCGAAGAGGTAGCCCTGTCCGTACCGGCAGCCCATCTCGGCGAGCAGCGCCCGCTGTTCCTCGTGCTCGATGCCCTCGGCGACGACCTGGAGGCCGAGGACGTCGGCGATGCGCACGATGCCTTCGACGAGGGCGACCTGCTGGGGGTCGGTGGTGATGTTGTCGATGAACGACTTGTCGACCTTGAGGACGTCGATGGGGAACTCGCGGAGGTAGCTGAGCGAGGAGAACCCGGTGCCGAAGTCGTCGATGGCGATGGAGACGCCCAGCTCCTTCAGGGCCGCCATGGTGGTCCTGATCTGGGCGTCGCGGCGCATCAGGACGGTCTCGGTGAGTTCCAGGACCAGCGAGCCGGGGGCGAGCCCGGAGGAGCGCAGGGCGCGCCGTACGCCTTCGAGGAAGCCGGGGTCGCGGAACTGGCGGGCGGAGACGTTGACGCTGGCGTAGAGCGGGGCGCGCTGGGGGCGGGCGCGCTGCCAGCGGGCGATGTCCAGGGCGGCGTGTTCGAGGACCCAGGCGCCGAGCGGCATGATGTGCCCGCTCTCCTCGGCCAGCGCGATGAACTGGTCCGGCGGCACCATGCCGCGGCGGGCGTGCGGCCAGCGGATCAGTGCTTCTAGCCCGGCCGGGGCCCCGTCGCGGACCTCCACGATCGGCTGGTAGCGGAGGGCGAAGGCGTGGTCGGCGATGGCCGTGTCCATGCCGGCCTGGAGTTCGTGGCGGGCGACGAGCTTGGAGTGGAACTCGGGGTGGAAGAGCCGCCAGCGCTTCTTTCCGGCCGCCTTGGCCGCGTACAGGGCGAGGTCGGCGTGGCCGAGGAGCTCCTCGGCGTGGGCGCTGTCGAGGACGGTGGCGACGCCGACGCTGGTCGACACCGAGACGGCTCCGTCGGTGAGGTGGAAGGGCTGGCTCAGGGTGTGCACGATCTCGGCGGCGAGGGCCTCGGCGTCGCGGGTTTCGCGGGCGCCCTCGATGAGGACGGCGAACTCGTCGCCGCCGAGCCGGGCGGCGGTGTCGGTGAGTCGCAGGACGGAGGTGAGGCGGCGGGCGACGGCGACGAGGAGTTCGTCGCCGACGGAGTGCCCCATGGTGTCGTTGACGACCTTGAAGTCGTCGAGGTCGACGAAGAGCATGCAGGTCAGGGTGGATTCGCGGCGGCCCCTGAGCAGGGCGCGTTCGACCCGTTCGAGGAGCAGGACGCGGTTGGGGAGCCCGGTGAGCGAGTCGTGGAACGCCCGGTGGGTCAGCTCCCGTTCCAGTTTCCGCTGTTCGGTCACGTCGCGGAGGGTGAGGACGAGGCCGTGCACGGTGTTCTCGTCGCGGAGGTTGCTGCAGCGGACCTCGACCTCCAGGTCGGCCGAGCCGCCGTGCAGCAGCTTCCAGTCGTCGCGGGCGTCGACGGAGGCACGGGTGCGCGCGTCGGACAGGACGCGCAGGGCGGCGGCCGTGTCGGCGGGGGCGACGAGGTCGGTGAGCGGGGTCCCGGGGAGCAGGGAGCGGCCGAACATGGTCTCGGCGGAGGGGCTCGCGTACCGGACGGTGTCGTCGTCGTCGACGATGAGGATCACGTCCGAGGTGTTGTGCACGAGGGTACGGAAGTAGGCCTCGCTGGTACGGCGGTTGACCTCCTCGCTGAGGGCGAAGCGTTCGAGGGCCAGGGCCGCCTGGGAGGCGAGGGACTGGGCGGAGCCGGAGATCTCGGCGAGCTTCTTCTCGGGGCCGGCCAGGAGCAGGACGCCGAGCAGGGGTTCGGGTCCGGCCGGGGCCTGGAGTTTCAGGGGGCACATCAGCACGAAGAGCTCGGGGGCGAGTTCCGCGGCGACGGCGGGGTCCAGGCGGTGCACGGGCAGGAGCCGGGTCCCCTCGGCGACGGAGTCGGGCCAGGCGGTGCCGTGGGGTTCGGGCGGGGCCGTGCCGGTGGCCCGCGGGCCGGCGGGGCCGTGGGGGCCGGTCGTCTCGTCGTGGTCCGGTGCCGGGTCCTGGCCGGGGTCCCGGTCCTGGCCGGGCGGGCGTACGGGCTCCGGCGCGGCCGGCCGGGCGGACTCCGGGCCGGTGGCGGGCCGTACGGAGGCGGGCCGGGTCAGCTCGTCGGTGTGGCAGCTCCAGGGGTGGCCGGCGGTGGCGACGGCGTTGAGGCCGCCCTTGCGGTCCCGGGTGAGCAGGAGGACCCGGTGAGCGGTACCGGGACCGAAGAGGGTGGCGGACGCCGTCTCCACCGCGCCGGCGACCTCGCGCGGGCTCAGGGCGGCGACCAGCGACGCGGCGGCGATCCGGAGGCTGCGTTCACGCGCCTCGGACTTGCCGTGGTCGTTCATCATGCCCCAGAGCCGGGCGAGGACCAGCAGGAACATCAGGGCCGAGAAGATCGCGATGACGGCGATGTCCTGGTCGCGGTCGTGCCGCAGCGACTGGAAGAGGAGCAGGGCGGGCGCGACGAGCGAGGCGCAGGCGAGCAGGACGAGCCGCCGCTCGGCCACGTGCGGTGCCGGTTCGGGGGCGCGTTCGGTCAGGCCCGTCATGGAGGGGTGCAGGGCGGCGAGTCCCCAGGCGGTGAAGAAGACGACCCAGCCCAGGTCCCAGGGGGTGCCGACCTGCCAGGTGCCGCGGAGCTGGAGGAAGCCGTAGATGACGTCGGAGGCGAGGATGCCGCAGGTGCCGAGGGTGAGGAGCTGTACGGATCGGGATCTGAGGCCGCCGGGGACGAGGAGCCGGGCCAGCATCGCGAGCATCAGGACGTCGCCGAGGGGGTAGGCGATCGAGATGGCCTTCTCGATCCAGCTCATGTCCTCGCTCCTGGCGAGCGGGGTGATGAGGTTGACCCAGGAGAGCAGCGCGAGGCCCGAGGTGAGGATGAGCGCGTCGAGGACGACCCCGAGGTCACGGCCGACGGCCCGGTAGCGGATGAAGCCGAACAGGCCGACGGCGAACAGCGGGTAGGTCACCAGGTAGAGGGCGTCCGCCACGGACGGGAAGGGCCTGATCTGCCCGAAGAAGGCCTCCAGGGCGTTGTACGCGGTGTCGCCGCCGACGAAGGCGAGGTTGGCGGCGGCGAGCACCAGCCAGGGCCAGCGGCGTGAGGGCTTGTGCAGATGGACCCCGACGAGGATGGCGCCGACGCCGCCGAGCCCGATGAGCGCCCACAGGACGGTGTGCCGGGCGGGGACCTGCAGATAGGCGACCGTCAGCCCGGCCACGACGAGGAGGTACACGAGGGTCCAGCGGCGCAGTGTCCCGGTCGCGGCGAGCGGCCGGTTCGGCTGGCGCAGCGACATCGTCGACCGCCCCCTTGCCGGGTCGGACGCCGTCGGAGCGCCCTGTCGCGGATACGGACCCCGTACGGTGTCCATTCTCCGGGGCGCCAGGGGCGGCTGCATCTCGGAGCCGTCCGGGCACCGAAGGGCCCCGTCGGGGCGGGGCGCGTCAGGACGAGGCGCGGACCACGAGTTCCGTCGGGAGCATCTGCCGGGGCTGCTCGTCGGGTCCGCTCGGTTCGGCGATCTCCTGGAGCAGCAGCCGGGCCATGGTGCGGCCCATCTCCTCGATGGGCTGGCGGACGCTGGTCAGCGGCGGGTCCATGTGCCGGGCGACGGCCGAGTCGTCGACGCCGACGAGGGCGACGTCCTCGGGGACCCGGCGGCCGGCCTCGCGCAGGACGCCGCGCGCGCCCGCGGCCATGACGTCCGAGGCGGCGAAGACGGCGTCCAGGTCGGGCCTGCGGTCGAGGAGTTCGCGCATGGCGCGCCGGCCGCCCTCCTCGGTGAAGTCGCCGTTCGCGACGAGCGTCTCGTCGGGGGCGAGTCCGGCGTCGGTCAGGCCCTCGCGGTAGCCGTCGAGGCGGCAGCGGGCCACGTACATGTCGAGCGGGCCGGTGATGGTGGCGACGGCGCGGCGGCCGCGGGCGGCGAGGTGGGCGACGGCGGTGCGGCCCGCGCCGGTGTTGTCGGAGTCGACGAAGGCGACGCGCTCGTCCTCGGTGCGGCGGCCGTTGAGGACGGCGGGCAGGCCGAGCGCGCGGACCTGGTCGGGCAGCGGATCGGAGCCGTGCACGGAGACGAGGAGGACGCCGTCGACGCGCTGGGCGGCGAGGTACTGCTCGAAGCGCTGCCGTTCCTGTTCGCTGCGGATCAGGGTGAGGAGCAGTTGTTTGTCGGCGTCGGCGAGTTCGCCGCTGACGCCGCGGATGATGTCGAGGAAGTACGGCTCGGCGAAGAGCCGGGACTCGGTCTCGGGGATGACCAGGGCGACGGCGTCGGTCCTGCTGCCGGCCAGGGCACGCGCGGCTCGGTTGGGGACGTAGCCGAGTTCGGCGACGGCCCGCTCGACGGCGGCCTTGGCCTGTTCGCTGACCCGGGGCGAGCCGTTGATGACCCGGGAGACCGTGCCGCGGCCGACTCCGGCCCTGGCCGCGACCTCTTCCAGGGTGGGCCTGCCGGTCTGCCGTCCGCTCGCCGCCATGTGCCGCCTCTCCCCTCGGGCCGCCGCCCCGCCTGCGTGTGCACGCGAACCTATCAGGCGGGGCGGCGGCGTCCCGGGGACGCCGGGGAGGGGCTCAGGCGCCGGTCGGGGCGAGCTCGGCCATGGCGCCCCAGCCCTGCTGCGGGACCTCGACGTTGATGATCTCGGGGGTGGTGGCGATGGCTCCGGCCATCGTGGCCAGGCTGGCCGTGAAGTGGGCGGAGGCGACGTGGGCGGCGCCCGCCTCGGCGTCGGCGAAGGCCTCGAGGAGGACGAAGACGTTCGGGTCGTCGACGCTGCGGGACCAGTCGAAGAAGAGGTTGCCCGGCTCCTCGCGGGTGGCGCGGGTGAAGTCGTCGACGAGGTCGAGCCAGCGGTCGGCGTGGTCGGGGCGGGCGGTGAAGCGGACGGCGATGAAGATCATGCGTCCAGCGTGCGGCGCCCCGGCGGGGTGCGGCCAGCGGGTCCGCTCAGGATTCCGGCAGGGCCGGAAACTCCGGTACGGCCCGGGCGAGCGCGGCCATGATCCCGCCCTGCCGCCGCCCGAAGCCCTCGGTGGGCAGCGAGACGGAGAGGGCGTGCACGATGCCGTCGCCGCGCTCGGGCAGCGCCACGGCGAGGCAGGTGTACGCGAGGTCCGCCTCGCCCACCGACACGGCGAAGCCCTGTCCGCGTACCCGGTCGACCTCGGCCTCGAAGCGTTCGGCGCTGGTGATGGTCCGCTCGGTGAAGCGGGCCATCCCGTGCTCCGCGAGGTAGCGGCGACGCAGCGGCCGGGGCAGCGCGGCGAGCAGCGCCTTGCCGTGGGCGGTCGCGTGGGCGCGGTCCTCGGGGCCGGGGACGAAGGGGTGGGCCGGGTCGGTGACCGGGGCGGTGGTGTCGACGACGGTGATCAGGCCGTCGCGGTAGGCGGTGTGGTACGCCTCCGCGCCGGTCGCCCGGCGCAGCAGGCCGAGGAGCTCGCCGGTGCCGGCACCGAGCCCGTGGTGCCGCTGGTGGGACCGCTGCAGGGCCGGTACGCGGGGCCCGGGGGCGTACCCCTCGGAGGTGCGGACGAGGTAGCCGCGCGCGAGGAGGGGCCCGGTGAGGTGGTAGACGGTCGAGAGGGCGCAGCCGAGCTGTCGGGCCAGCGCCTTGGCCCCGACGGGCCGGTCGGCGTCGGCGACGGCGTCGAGGACGGCGAGGGCCCGGTCGACGGACTGGGGCCCGGGGCTCGGGGGCGGGGCAGGCATCGGTCCAGCTTAGGCGGGGTGCTTCCGGGCGAGTCCCCGATCACTCTCCGTGACCTCGTCGCTCCCCTTCGTATCTCCGCAGGTCAGAACGTCTTTATGTGCATAAGACACACTTTCGGCGTACCGTCGGGTGTTCCCCCCGACCTCGAAGCCACGGGAGAGCGTGTGCCTCGCTCCACGACCCACCATGCCCGGACGCCCCGCGAGGGGCGCCGTCCGCGTCTCCGGACGGCCGCGATCGCCACCGGTGTGGTCGCCGTCGCCGCGGGCGGCCTGTACGTGGCGGGGCTGTTCGCGACCGGCGACGACATATCCGCCGGCACCCGGGTCGGCGGCGTGGACATCGGCGGCATGAGCCGTGCCGAGGCCCGGGCCAAGCTGGCCGCCGAGGCCCCGGCCGCGTGGAGCGCGCCCATACCCGTGCGGGTCGGCGACCGCGCGTCGACCGTGGAGCCGGCGTCCGCCGGACTGACGGTCGACCTCGCGAAGACCGTCGACCTCGCGGCCGACCCCTCCCGCGACCCGGTCACCGTCATCGGGCGGCTCTTCTCGTCCGGCGAGCGCGAGATCCGGCCGGTCCTCGCCTACGACGCCGGCAAGGCACGGGCGTTCGTGGACGGCCTGGCCGAGAAGAACGACCGCGCGGTGCGCGAGGGCTCCGTCGCCTTCCGCGCCGGCAAGGCCGTCGCGACCCGGCCGGTGACCGGCCAGAAGCTGGACACCGGAAAGGCCGTCGACACCCTGCGCGCGGCCTACCCCGCCGCCACCGGCGCCGCTCCCGTCGTCCTGCCCGTCACCGTGACCGAGCCGAAGCTGCCGGCCGCCGAGGTCACCCGCTTCCTCGACACGTACGCCGAACCCGCCGTCTCCGGCCCCGTGACGCTCACGGCCGGCAAGGACCGGCTGCGGATCTCCGCGGCCACCCTCGGCGACCACCTCACCGTGAAGAACGACGCCGGCCGGCTCACCGCCGACCTGGACGCCGAGGCGCTGCTGCGCGACCCGGACGTGGCGCGGCCGGTCGCCGCCCTGACCGGCGCGCCGGTCGAGGCCACCCTCGGGGTGCGGGACGGCAAGGTCGTCGTGGAGTCGGAGGGCCGGCCGGGCCACGAGGTGACGGCGAAGGCCCTCGGCGACGCCGTCCGCCCGCTGCTCACCAAGTCGGGCGCCGCGCGCACGGCGCCGGTGGCCACCACGGTCACCCAGCCGGAACTGACCGCCGGCTCCCTCGCCCGGCTCGGCATCACGGAGCAGATGTCGACGTTCACGGTGAACTTCCCGACCGCGCCCTACCGGACGACGAACATCGGCCGGGCGGCCGAGCTCATCAACGGCTCGGTCGTGCAGCCCGGTGCCGTGTGGAGCTTCAACAAGACCGTCGGCGAGCGCACCCCGGACAACGGCTTCGTCGACGGCACGATGATCCTCGACGGCCAGTACCGCTCGGCGCCCGGCGGCGGCGTGTCCGCCATGGCCACCACCGTCTTCAACGCCATGTTCTTCGCCGGGGTGAAGCCCGTCGAGTACGGCGCCCACTCCTTCTACATCGAGCGCTACCCGGCCGGCCGCGAGGCGACCGTCGCCTGGGGCTCGCTCGACCTGAAGTTCCGCAACGACACCGGGAAGCCGATCTACATCAAGGCCGGCGCGACGGACTCCTCCGTCACCGTGAGCTTCCTCGGCACCAAGAAGTACGACTCCGTGGAGGCGGTGGCCGGACCGCGCACCAACCTCACGGAGCCCAAGAAGGCCGAGGGCACCGGCAAGGCCTGTGTGCCCCAGCCTCCCCTGGAGGGCTTCGACATCGCCGTGGACCGGGTGTTCAAGAACGGCGGCGCCGAGGTCAAGCGCGAGACCTTCAAGACCCACTACACCCCGCGCGACGAGGTCACCTGCACGTGACCCGGGGGTGAACGACGGGCAAGGGGACCGGCGGAAGGGTGTCTTCCCGTGGCGCCGGGGCATGACTCCGGAGCACGGCCCACCAGGCCAGGGCCCCCAACCCGCCGGAGGCACGCCTTGGTACCGCGCCGCGACCCCTTCGAGCGACTCCTCTCCGACACCGTGCGCGCGGGCGTCTGCCCCGGCCTCGTCTGGGCCGTGGGCGACGCCCGTACGACCCTCTCGCGGGGCGCGGTGGGGGTGCTCGACCCGGCCCGCCCCGCCGGGCCCGTGCGTCACGACACCCTCTTCGACGTCGCCAGCCTCACCAAGATCCTCGCGGTCTGGGCCGTCACCGGCACCCTCGTGGACGCCGGGAAGCTCGATCTCGCGGCCCCGCTGGGCAGTTACTGGCCCGAGGCGGCGGGGCGGCCCGTCGCCGGGGTCACCGCGCACCACCTGCTGACCCACACGGCGGGCATGCCGCTGCGGGCCAACCTCCGGCCGTTGTACGGCTCCGATCCGCAGGACATCCGCGACGGCGTCCTCGCCGAGCCGCTCCGCCACCGGCCCGGGGAGGCCGTCGCGTACACCGACCGGGCGGCACTGATCCTCGGCTACCTCACCGAGTACCTCACCCGGCGGCCGCTCGCCCGGCTCGCCGAGGAGCGGGTCTGGACCCCGCTCGGCATGACGGAGACGCGGTACGGCCCGCTCCCGGCCGCGGCAAGGGAGCGCTGCGCGCCCACCGAGTACGACGAGGAGAGCGGCCGCCATCTCCAGGGCACCGTCCACGACTTCTCGGCCCGGGCGCTCGGTGGCGCCTGCGGGATCGCGGGGGTCTTCACGACCGCCCCCGACATCGGGCGTTTCCTCCGTCATCTCCTCGACCCGGTGCCCGGCACGTTCTCCGCCGCGTGGACGGCCGCCTCGCTGCGCGTCCACACCGGCGCACTGGTGCCCCCGCGCGGCCTGTTCTGGCATCCGGCGCCGTACACCGACCCGGCGGACGGCGTCTGGGCGCACTTCGGGTTCACCGGGACGGGCCTGTGGGTGTCCCCGGCCCGGGACCGCTGGGCGGTCCTCCTCACCAACCGCCTCTACCTCACCCGCGACCCCGGCCCGCTGTCCCGCGTCAGGGACGTCTTCCGCCGCCTCGTCTTCTCCTGACGCGCGTGGGGGCGCGTGAGCGGGGGCGGGCGGCCTCTAGGCGGGGACGGAGAGGGCGGCGAGGCCCTTGAGGCATTCGTCTATCCGTGTGGTCAGGTTGTGGGTGCGGGCCAGTTCCAGGCAGGTCCGCCAGGTCTCCCGGGCCGCCTCCCCTTCGCCGAAGTGGTGGTGGGCGCGGGCGGTGAAGGCCAGGCAGTCGGCCGTGCCGCCGGCGTCCTCCATGCGGTGTCTGATGGCAAGCGCCTCCGTGAGGGCCGCGAAGGCCTCGTCCCGGCGGCCTAGGGCGCGCAGGATGTCGCCGTACTTGGTGAGCCCCGTGGCGAGGAACAGCCGGTGACCGTCCGTCCGCAGCAGTTCGATCACCCGGCGGATCGCCGTCGCCGCCTGGTCGAGGTCGCCGAGCAGCTGCCGGGCGTCCGCGATCCGGATGAGCACGAGCGCCTCGCCCCGGGTGTTGCCGGCCTCCCGGTACAGGTCGCGCGAGAGCTCCGCGTACACCAGCGCCTGTTCGGCGTCCTCGATCTGGGAGTACAGCGACGACATGTTGCCCAGGATGGACGCCTGGGCCAGGACGTCGCCGCGCGCGGTGAACAGGTCGAGGGCGATCCGGAGATGGGCGAGGCAGGCCTCGTTGCGGAAGGCCATGCCGTGCGCCACGGCCATCCGCCGGTGCAGCCACGCCTGGCCCAGCGTGTCGTCGTGGGCGCGGGCGATGTCCATCGCCTGCCCGAGGCAGGTGTCCCACTCCGTCGTCCACCAGTGCGTTCCGGCGTACCCGAAGAGTCCCACCGCGAGCCGCCAGGCCATGTCGGACCGGCCCAGCTCCCCGGCGCGGGTCAGCGCGGCCCGGATCGCGGGGAGTTCGCCGGCGGTCCAGCGGATCGCCGCGTCGTCGTCGGCGAACACGGGAAGCGACAGCGGCACGCCCGTCTCCGGTGCCAGCGGCGGCGGGGACTGCGACTCGCGGGTCGCGACGAGCGAGGCCGTCGCGAGGGCGGTGACGTACCAGGAGAGCAGCCGCAGGGTGGCGGCGGTGAGGTCCGCCTCCGTGTCCTCCTCCTCGCCCCTCCCCCACGCGTACTCGCCGAGCAGGTCGTGCAGGACGTACCGGTCGGGCTCCGGGTTGAGGACGAGGTGGGCGTCGGCCAGGACGTCGAGCACGGCCGCGGCGCGGGTCTCCGTGACGTCGAGGAGCGCGGCGGCGGACTGCGGGGTCACCCCGTGGCCAGGCCACGCCCGGCCGAGCAGCCGGAAGGCGCGCGCGGCCTCGCGTTCCAGCGGCTGGTCGCCGTCCCGCATGGCCACGTAGCTCATCGCGAAGGTCTGCCGGACGTCGAAGGTGCCCATGGTGAGCGTTTCGAGGCGGCCCTGGTGCGGGGTGAGTCGTTTCGCCAGCAGCGCCAGCGGCCAGGAGGGGCGGGAGGCGAGCCGTCCGCCGACGATCCGCAGGGCCAGCGGCAGCCCGCCGCAGGCCGCCATGATGTCGGCCAGCGCCTCGGGCTCCCGCCGTACGCGATCGGCCCCGGCCAGGGCGGCGAGCAGCGCGTGCTGGTCCGGCTCGGGCAGCGGGGCGAGCGGGACGGTGACGGCGCCCGGCAGGTCGGCGAGCAGCTGCCGGCTGGTGATCAGTACGGCGCTGGGTCCGCCGGCCGGCAGCAGCGGCGCCACGTGCGCGGCGTTGCGCGCGTTGTCGAGGACGAGCAGGACGCGGCGCTCGGCGAGCGCGGCGCGGAAGAGCAGGGCCCGGTCGTCGGTGTCGTCGGGCAGCGTGTCGTGGTGCACGCCGAGGTCCGAGAGGAAACGCGCGAGCAGTTCGTTCGCGGTGCGCGCGCCGTGGACGCAGTAGCCGCGCAGGTCCGCGTAGAGGGCCCCGTCCGGGAACGCCTCGCTCACCCGGTGCGCCACGTGGACGGCGAGGGCCGTCTTGCCGACTCCGCCCATGCCGGAGATGACGACGGGTCGGGTACGGGGGGTCGCGCCGGCCGGTCCGGCCGCGTGGTCGTCGGTGTCCCCGGCTCCCTCCGGTCCGGCCAGCCCCAGCGCCGTCCGGATCGCCGCCGTCTCCGCCGCCCGGCCCGTGAAGGCGTCCCCGTCGTACGGCAGCTGGAACGGCGGCCGGGGCGCGGTCCGCGCCGCGGGGGCGGGCGGGCGGGGGGCCGGTTCGCCGGTGAGGAGTTCCTGGTGGGCGCGCTGGACGGCGTCGCCGGGTTCCGTGCCGAGTTCGTCCACCAGGCTGCGGCGGAGCCGGTGGTAGACGGCGAAGGCGTCGGCCTGCCGGCCGGACCGGTGCAGGGCCAGCATGAGGCGCCGGTGGAAGCCCTCCCGCAGAGGGTGCTCTGCCGCGAGCGTGCTGAGCGCGGCGACGGCCTCCTGGTGCCTGCCGAGCTGGAGTTCCGCGTCGAAGCTCCATTCGAGGGCCTGGAGGCGGGCCTCCGCGAGCTGGTGGACCCGGAGCGCGGGGCCCTCGGAGTCGGCGAAGGGCGCCAGGTCGGCGAGGGGCGTGCCGCGCCACAGCGGCATGGCGAGCGCGGCCTCCCGGCGGACCTCCTCCCAGTCCTCGCGCCGGTGGGCGTGCCGTACGGCCCGGACGCGCGCCTCGAAGACGTCGGCGTCGAGCTCGCCCTCGTGGACGAGCAGCTGGTAGCCGGGGGCGAGGGTGCGCAGGCGCTCCTCGGCTCCTTCGGGGTCCACGGCGGCGAGGAGCCGGCGGAGCCGGGTGAGGTGGTTGGCGAGGGCGGCGTCGGCGCTGGCGGGGACGGAATCGCCCCACAGGGCCTCTTTGAGCGCGTCCCTGGAGACGGTCCGGTTCGCCTGGAGCAGCAGTGCCGCGAGGAGGACGCGGACCTTGGGTCCGCCGACGGGACGCGCCTCCGTGCCGTCGTGGAGGACGAGCGTCCCGAGCAGTCCGAACTTCACCACCATGCCCCCGCATCCTGGTAGGCCGTCCCACCTGCCCAGAGGCGGGTCCCGACGGCGTCCATCGTACGGTTCGGCACCCCTTGATTGATCAAACCGGCCGGGGGTTACCATATGAGCGCCGCCTAGCTCGAAAGATAAACTTGTGACTGTCAATGACGACTCGTTCACCAGCTGGAAGAACCGCGAGGAGATCGCGGAGTCGATGATCCCGATCATCGGGAAGCTGCACCGGGAGCAGGACATCACCGTCCTGGTCCACAGCCGCTCCCTGGTGAACAAGTCGGTGGTCAGCATCCTCAAGACCCACCGCTTCGCCCGCCAGATCGCCGGCGAGGAGCTGTCGGTCACCGAGACGCTCCCGTTCCTCCAGACGCTCACCACCCTCGATCTCGGCCCGTCCCAGATCGACATCGGCATGCTGGCCGCCGAGTACAAGACCGACAACCGCGGTCTCACGGTGGAGGAGTTCACCGCCGAGGCCGTCGCCGGTGCCACCGGTGAGAACAAGATCGAGCGCCGTGACGGACGCGACGTCGTCCTCTACGGCTTCGGCCGCATCGGCCGTCTCGTCGCCCGGCTCCTCATCGAGAAGGCCGGCTCGGGCAACGGTCTGCGCCTGCGCGCGATCGTCGTCCGCGGCGGTGGCGACCAGGACCTCGTCAAGCGCGCCTCGCTGCTGCGCCGCGACTCGATCCACGGCCAGTTCCAGGGCACCATCACGGTCGACGAGGCGAACAGCACGATCGTCGCCAACGGCAACACGATCAAGGTGATCTACGCCAACGACCCCTCCGAGGTCGACTACACGGCGTACGGCATCGAGAACGCCATCCTGATCGACAACACCGGCAAGTGGCGTGACCGCGAGGGCCTGTCGAAGCACCTGCGCCCCGGCATCGACAAGGTCGTCCTGACCGCGCCCGGCAAGGGTGACGTGCCGAACATCGTGCACGGCGTCAACCACGACACGATCAAGCCGGACGAGCAGATCCTCTCCTGCGCCTCCTGCACCACCAACGCGATCGTGCCGCCGCTGAAGGCGATGGACGACGAGTACGGCGTGCTCCGCGGCCACGTGGAGACGGTCCACTCGTTCACGAACGACCAGAACCTCCTGGACAACTACCACAAGGCCGACCGTCGCGGCCGCTCCGCGCCGCTCAACATGGTGATCACCGAGACCGGTGCAGCCTCGGCCGTCGCCAAGGCGCTGCCGGACCTCAAGGCCCCGATCACCGGCAGCTCGATCCGCGTCCCCGTCCCGGACGTCTCGATCGCCATCCTGAGCCTGCGTCTCGGCCGCGAGACCACCCGCGACGAGGTCCTCGAGTACCTCCGTGACGTCTCGCTGCACTCGCCGCTGAAGCGCCAGATCGACTTCACGACCGCCCCCGACGCCGTCTCGATGGACTTCGTGGGCTCGCGCCACGCGTCGATCGTCGACGCCGGCGCCACCAAGGTCGACGGCGACAACGCGATCCTCTACCTCTGGTACGACAACGAGTTCGGCTACTCGTGCCAGGTCATCCGGGTCGTCCAGCACGTCTCCGGTGTGGAGTACCCGACCTTCCCGGCCCCGGCGGTCTGATCCCCACCCGCCCAACGGCACGACCGCGCGCCGCACTTCCTCCGGGAGGTGCGGCGCGCCGTCGTATCCGGGCCGGGGGCGCTCCGTCGTCACCGGCCCGGGGGCGCGAACCGATCGCGGGGCTCCGGCGTCCCTCCCCGCATGGACACGTTCACGCACGGGATACGCCAGCTCCTGCGGTTCGCCGTACTGGAGGCGCGGTGCTGCGCCTTCGCCGTCGCGCTCGTCGGGGGGATCGCCGTCTCCTCCCTGCTGCCGGACCTTCCGGTCGCCCGCTACGACCTGCTGCTGCTGTACGGGATCGTCCTCACCGTCGTGGCCTGGAAGGTCGGGTGGGACACCGGGCGGGACATCGCGGTGATCGCCGCCTGCCACGCCACGGGCCTGCTCTTCGAGTTGGTGAAGGTGCGGATGGGCTCGTGGAGTTATCCGGAGGAGGCGCTGACGAAGGTCGGCGGGGTGCCGCTGTACGGCGGGTTCCTGTACGCGGCGCTGGGCAGTTACGTCTGCCGTGCGCGGCGCCTCTTCGACCTGCGGCTGACGGGCTACCGGCCGCGGGCGACGGCGGTGCTCGCCGCCGCCGTGTACGTGAACTTCTTCAGCCACCACTGGCTGCCCGACGCCCGGTGGGCCCTGGCGGCGCTGCTCCTCGTGGCGACGGCGGGGACCTGGGTGCGGTTCCGGGTGGGCGAACGCGACCACCGGATGCCGCTGGCCCTGTCGTTCGTCCTGATCGGCTTCTTCCTCTGGGTCGCGGAGAACGCGGCGACGTACGTCGGGGCGTGGAGCTATCCGCACCAGCTGGACGGCTGGCAGCCGGTGTCCCTCGCCAAGTTCGGCGCGTGGGCGCTGCTGATGACGGTCACGTTCGTCCTGGCAATGCCCTCCCGCTCGGTGCGACACGAGAATTGAAGCAATTTCGTGCACGCCCGCGGGGGACGTGGTACAGTCGACAGCAGTTGCAGTCGTGGTTCCCAAAGAAACTTACAGTGCCTTTGACGATTCGACATCGTCAGGCACTTTCTGTGTTTTCGGTGCAGTTTTCCGGACGGGGCAATCATCACGGCGACGCCGGAATCCGCACAGTGCGGCTTCCAGGGCTACGCCCCGAAGGAGATTTGACATGGCTAACGGCACCGTGAAGTGGTTCAACTCGGAAAAGGGCTTCGGCTTCATCGAGCAGGAGGGTGGCGGCCCGGACGTCTTCGCCCACTACTCCAACATCGCCACCTCGGGCTTCCGTGAGCTCCAGGAAGGCCAGAAGGTGACCTTCGACGTCACGCAGGGCCAGAAGGGCCCGCAGGCGGAGAACATCCTCCCCGCCTGACGTTGACACGTCCGACGCAGCTGGGGTCCTCACCCACGTGGTGAGGGCCCCGGCTCGTTGTGTTTTCCAGGCAGTTCGACGTATTCCCAGGCATATATCAGACTTTTCACGGACCGGACGCCTATTTCCATCCCTCGGCGTGGCCGGATCCGCACGCATATCGCGTTCGGTACGTTCCTGAAATTCATCGGGCCGCGGCCCGGTCGTGAATTCCTCGAAACGCACCGTTTCGAGGAAGGCCCCATGAACGACACGCACAGCACCCCCGCGGCGAAGGACGAATTCACGGCGCCGCCCGCCGGCACCCCGGCCCTGCCGCCGGCCGCCTCCTTCGCCGAGCTCGACCTGCCGGCCGAGGTCCTCGACGTCCTCGCCCGGCTCGGCCTCGACACGCCGTTCCCGATCCAGTCCGCGACCCTGCCCGACGCCCTCGCGGGGCGCGACGTCCTCGGACGCGGCCGCACCGGCTCCGGCAAGACCCTCGCCTTCGGCCTGCCGCTGCTCGTCCGCGCCGCCGGACGGCGCGCCGAGTCCCGCAGGCCCCACGCGCTGGTCCTCGTCCCGACGCGGGAACTGGCCCAGCAGGTCACTGACGCGCTCGAGCCGTTCGCCCGGGCCCTGAAGCTGCGCCTGGCCACCGTGGTCGGCGGCATGTCGATCGGCCGTCAGGCGACCGCCCTGCGCGACGGCGCCGAGGTCCTGATCGCCACCCCCGGCCGCCTCATGGACCTCGTCGAGCGCAAGGACTGCCGGCTCGACCGCGTGGCCGCCACCGTCCTCGACGAGGCCGACCAGATGGCCGACCTGGGCTTCATGCCGCAGGTCACCGAGCTGCTCGACCTGGTGCGCCCGGAGGGCCAGCGGATGCTGTTCTCCGCGACGCTCGACCGCAACGTCGACCTCCTCGTCGAGCGCTACCTGGCGGACCCGGTCGTCCACTCCGTCGACCCCTCGTCCGCCACCGTCTCCACGATGGACCACCACGTCCTGCACGTGCACGGTGCCGACAAGTTCGCCACCGCGACGGAGATCGCGGCCCGGGACGGACGGGTCATCATGTTCCTGGCGACCAAGGCGGCCGTCGACCGCTTCACCAAGCACCTCCTCGGCAGCGGCGTGCGGGCCGCCGCGCTGCACGGCGGCAAGTCCCAGCCGCTGCGCACCCGGACCCTCGACCGCTTCCGGTCCGGCGAGGTCCCCGTCCTCGTCGCCACCAACGTGGCTGCGCGCGGCATCCACGTCGACGAGCTCGACCTCGTCGTCAACGTCGACCCGCCCGCCGACCACAAGGACTACCTGCACCGTGGCGGGCGCACCGCGCGCGCCGGGGAGTCCGGGCTGGTCGTCACCCTGGTGACGCCCGAGGAGCGGCGTGACGTGGCCCGCCTCATGGCGGACGCGGGCATCCGCCCCCAGGTCACCCAGGTCCGTTCGGGCGAGGCCGCGCTGACCCGCATCACCGGCGCCCGAAAGCCCTCGGGCGTGCCCGTGGACGGCGCCGCGAAGAGCCAGGAGGGCGTCAGGCGCGGCGGCGCGGCCTTCCGTGGCATGGGGACCGTCCCGGGCCGCCCCGGCCGCGCCAAGAACGAGTCCCGCAAGGCCGCGGACGCCCGTAAGGCCGCCGAGGCCCGGCAGGCCGCGCGGATCCGCCGCGGCAAGTAGGCCGGTCGACCGGTCCGCCGGGGGGCCGGTGCCGCACGGTTTCCTGTCCTCGCTTCCGACGGTCACCGTCGGCGTTTCGGCCAGGGCCGGCTCGGCGGCGGGGCCGTCGCGGCCAAGGGTCGGTGTATCCCGCACGCTCGGCTTCTCGCGCCGCCGTGGGGTGCGGGGAGCGTCTGAAACACGTGTGTTCGAAGTCGACGCGATGTCGTTGAGCTCGGCAACGTACCCACAGACGCACCCCGGAGGCCCCCTTGAGCGATGCCACCGACACCAGCGGGACGGGGGCCGGCGCCGGCGTTCCGGCGCCGCGGCCCGCGCCCCCGAGCCCTCCCCCGCTGTCCCCTCCCCCCGCGAGCATCTCGGCGGGCCCCCGGGACGGGGACCTCACGGCGGAGCTGGAGGACGCCTACTGGGCGGTCCACGACGGCGCCGCCGCGCAGGCGACCGTCCGTGAGGTGCTGGCGCGGCTGCCGAGGATCATCGCGCGGATCGGGCGGCTCGCCTGGCGGGCCGACCGCGGGGCCACCGCGACCGTCGTCGGCTGCCAGCTGGCGTCGGCCGCCATGAGCGCCTTCGGTCTGATGGCCTCGGTGGCCGTGCTCCGGGAGCTGTTCGCCGAGGGCCCGACGCCCGACCGGGTCCGCGCGGCGGTCCCCCAGCTCCTCACGGTGGTCGGCTTCCTCGCCGCCCGCGCGCTGCTCGAAGCGGCCGTCGCCGTCGCCCAGGCGCGGGTCACCCCCAAGATCCGCACCGCGCTCGAATGCGAGTTCCTGCGGCTCACGGCCCACGTACGCCTGGAGGCCGTCGAGGACGCGGCCTGGCACGACGAGGTCCACCGGGCCAACGACCGGGGGCTGTACTTCGCCCGGCAGATCGTCGGGCAGGTCGTCTCCCTCGCCTCGGCGGCCCTCGGCATCCTCGGTACGGCGGGGGTCCTCGGCGTCCTGCACCCCGCCCTCCTGCCGCTCCTGCTGCTGTCCGTCCTGCCGGTGGGCGCGGCCGCCGTGCGGGGAGCACGGGACCGGTTCCGCTCCTTCATGCGCTGGAACGCGCTCCAGCGCAGGGTCCGGGTGTTCTCCTGGCTGCTGCTCGACGTGGACGCGGCCGCCGAGCTGCGCTCGGACACCGCCCAGGGCGCGCTCCTGGCCGAGCACCGCGGGCTGACCACCAGGATCGCCGAGGAGGACACCCGCCTCGGCACCCACTCGGCGGCGCTCAGCCTGGCGGGCCGGACGGTCGGCGGCCTCGGCACCGGGATCACGTACGCGGCCCTCGGGGCGATGCTGATCGCGGGGTGGCTGCCGCTGGCGGCCGGGGCCGGGGCGGTCCTGGCGATCCAGGCCGGGCAGGCGTCGCTGACCCGGCTCGTCGATGTCGCGCACCTCGTGTACGAGCACGCGCTGTGGGTCGACGACCTCCTCGCCGTACAGGAGAAGTGCCGTCGGCTGCTGCCACGGCGGTCCGCGCTCCGGGCGCCGGACCAGGTGAAGACGATCAGTCTTGAGGACGTCGGGTTCACCTATCCGGGCAAGGACGCTCCGGCCCTCGACGGGATCTCGCTGCGGCTGCACGCCGGGGAGACGGTCGCGTTCGTGGGGCTGAACGGCTCGGGCAAGAGCACCTGCGCCAAGGTGCTCGCGGGGCTGTACGAGCCCCAGCGCGGCACCGTGCGGTGGGACGGCACCGACGTCGCCGAGATGGACGCCGAGTCGGTGCACGCGCGGGTCGCCTGTGTGCTCCAGGACCCGCTGCACCTGCCGTTCAGCGCCCTGGCCAACCTCACGGTGTCCACCGGCACGCTCACCGAGGCGGATCCCCAGCGCGTTCTGGACGCGGCCCGCGCCGCCGGGGCCGACCAGGTCGTCGCCGCGCTGCCCGGTCAGTGGGAGACGCTGCTCTCCAAGCGGTTCCGGGGCGGGCAGGAGCTCTCCGGCGGGCAGTGGGCGAAGATCGCCGTGGCCCGCGGTCTGTACAAGAAGGCGCCCCTGCTGCTGCTCGACGAGCCGACCGCGAGCATGGACCCGCCGTCCGAACACGCCGTCTACGAGGCCGTGTTGCGCGGCCGGCTGCGGGAGGACCAGATCACCGTGCTCATCTCCCACCGGCTGGCCAGCGTCGTCGACTGCGACCGGATCTTCGTGTTCGACCGCGGCCGCGTGACGGAGTCAGGTTCGCACGACTCCCTGATGGCCCTCGGCGGCGCCTACGCTTCGATGTTCACCCTGCAGGCGGGCGGCTACCGCCCGCGCGACACGACGACCGGTGGCACGCCGAAGGAGACCCCGTGAGGGACGACGACCCGTGGGACACGATCCGTTCGCTCTCGGCCCTGTTCACGGAGTTCGACGCCGGACGGGGACTGACGCCGGAGGAGCAGTGGACGATGCAGGTGCTCAAGCTCACCGAGGAGGTCGGGGAGGCCGCCCAGGCGGTCATCGGAGCCCGGGCCTCGAATCCGCGCAAGGGCCGCAGCCACAGCTGGGAGCAGGTGCAGGAGGAGGTCGTCGACGCCGTGGTCACCGGCATGGTCGCGCTGACCCGCATGCGGCCCGACGACGCCCCCGAGTTCTTCGCCGCCGTCCTCGCCCGGAAGGCGGCGAAGTTCCTCCCGCACCCGCAGGACGACGGCCCGGTGGTCACGTCGCGTTGAGGGCCACCGTCGGGTGGAGGCGCGAGGCGCGGACGGCCGGGTAGAGGCCCGCGACCGCGCCGATCAGGAGGGTGGCGGCCAGACCGCCCGCGAGGGACCAGGGCGGGACGACCGCCGTCCAGCCCTGGAACCGCGCGAAGCCGTACGTCGCCGCCGCCCCGAGGAGCGCCCCGGTCGCCCCGCCGAGCGCCGAGAGCAGGAGCGACTCGGTCAGGAACTGGAGCCGGATCGCGTTGCGGGTCGCGCCGAGGGCACGCCGCAGACCGATCTCCTGGCGGCGCTCCAGGACGGAGATGACCATGGTGTTGGCCACGCCGACGCCGCCGACCAGGAGGGCCACCGCGCCGAGGCCCAGCATCAGGGTCGTCAGGCCCTTGTCGGTGGCGGCCTTGGCAGCGAGCGCGTCGGAGGGCCGGGAGACCTTCACTCCCCCTTCGCCGCCGGGGCTGATCGTGCGGGCCAGGATCGCCCGTACGTCCTCCACCGAGGCGTCCGTGGAGCGCTCGAAGACGGTGGTCGGGTGCCCGTCGAAGCCGAAGTGGCGTTCGGCGGCGGGGAATCCGACCATCGCGACCCGGTCGAGGGTGGGGACGAGTTCGAGCGGTTTGAGGATGCCGACGACGACCACGCGGGTGTCGTTCATCATGATGGTCTCGCCGGTGCGGGTGACGCCGAGCCGTTCGGCGGCCACCGCTCCGAGGACGGTGACCGGGAGCCGTTCGCGGGCGGGGTCGAACCAGACGCCGCGGTCGACCTCGCCGCCGAGCGCGGCGAGCAGGTCGGTGCGGACCGCCTGGGTGGTGACGCCGGCGGTGCGTTCCTCGGGCACCAGGTCGCTGCGGCGGATGCGCGCGTCGACGTCGCCGGTGCCGGTGGCGTGCTGGACGGGGCCGATCCGCTCGACCATCGCGACCGCGTTCTTGGGGAGTCTGACCTCCTGGCCCAGGGCGTCCTTGCCGGCCTCCACGGTCAGGAGGTTGGTGCCGAGGCGGTCGAGCCGGGCCATCAGGTCCGCGCGGCTCGACTCGGAGAGCCCGACGACGGCGACCATCGTCGCGATGCCGATGGCGATGCCGAGGGCCGAGAGCACCACGCGGGCGCGGCGGGCGCGGAGGCCGACGGCGCCGGTCCGGAGGACGTCGCGGGCGGGCAGCCGGGCGGGGGTGAGTGCGCGCTTCATGAAGTGACCCCGTCCTCGCGGGAGTCGGGACGTTCGTCGGCGACGATCTCGCCGTCTTTGAAGCGGACGCGGCGCGGGAGGGAGTTCGCGATCTCGTTGTCGTGGGTGATCACGCAGATCGTGGTTCCCATGGCGTTCAGCTCGTGCAGCAGCTCCATGACGATCTCGCCGGACGCGGTGTCGAGTGCGCCCGTCGGTTCGTCGGCGAGCAGCAGCAGGGGCTCGCCGACCAGCGCGCGGGCGATGGCCACCCGCTGCTTCTCGCCGCCGGACAGCTGGTGGGGGCGGTGGGAGCCGCGGTGGTCGAGGCGTACCCGGGCGAGCGCCGCGCGGGCCCGGGCCCGGCGTTCCCTGAGCGGTACGCCCGCGTAGAGCAGTCCGTCGGCGACGTTGTCGACGGCGTCGCGTCCCGCCGCGAGGTGGAAGTGCTGGAACACGAAGCCGATGTGGCGGGCGCGCAGGGCCGAGAGCCGGTTGTCGGAGAGCGCGGAGACCTCGTGGCCTGCGATGCGGACGGTACCGCTGGTGGGTTTGTCGAGGGTGCCCATGACGTGGAGCATGGTGGACTTGCCGGAGCCGGAGGGTCCGACGACGGCGAGCAGTTCGCCGGCGTCGACGGTGAGGTTCACGCCGCGCAGGGCGTGGACGCCGCCGGGGTACGCCTTGGTGGCGTTCCACAGCTCGACGACGGGGGTGGGCGCCGGGTGAGCGGGGGCGGGTGCGGGGGCGTGGCTCATGACGCGGCGACTCCCACCGTGAGGCCCTCGCGCACGTCTGGGCCGCTGACCTCGATCCGGCCGTCGGCGGTCATCCCCGTCTCCACCCGTATCGTGGTGGTCGTGCCGCCCTGGACGATCTGGAGGCCGTAGCCGCCGTTCTCGCCGCGCAGGGCGAGGACCGCCTCGACCGGCACCGCGAGGACGCCCTTGCGGGACTCGCTGACGAACCTGACGCTGACCGGCGCCTTCGTGTCCTCGCCGGAGGCGGCGCGCGTGCCGCCGTCGAGGACGACCTCGACGACGATGCCGTCCTGGCCGGCCGTGCCGTCCCCGGTGCCGGTGTCCTCGGGCCGTACGGTTCCGGCGACCCGTCCGGCGGCGGTCCTCCCGCTGGGCAGGGTGACCTCGACCTTGGTGCCCGCGGCGGTGAGGGGGCCGTCGGTCTGGTCGAGCCGGGCCCGGACGACCGGCCGGGTGGAGGCGACGGTGAGGACGGGCCGGTCCGGGCCGACCTGGTCGGCGAGGGCCGCGTCGGCGGAGACCACCTTGACCTGGCCCGGCTGGAAGACGACCTCGCCCTTGCCGACCCGGCCGGTGGGCTCCCGGTTCAGCGACTTCTGCCACCGTTTGACGGCCGTCTCGGTGTCCTTGTCGTACCGCGTGTCGACGTACAGTCCGGCTCCGTGTCCCAAGTCGCGCAGGTTGCGCTCCAGTTGGAGGACGTCGCTGCCCCGGTCGCCGGTCTTCATCTCGCGGAACACGGGGACCGGGCCGTAGAGGAGGGTGACGGGCTTGTCGTCGAGTTCGTACAGGGCCTGCCCCCTCGTCACCGTTCTCCCCTCGGTCGCGGCGACGGTGACCGTTCCTACGACGGCGGACTTGACGGGCCTGCGCTGTGCGAAGTCGAGCGTGCCGTCGACGGTCTTGGCGCGGACGAGGTCGGTGCGGACGACGGTCGCCGTGGCGGGCGGCGCGTCGCCGCTCCGGCCGGCGGCGCCGGAGCCGGGGGCGCCGCCGAGGGGATCGCCCAGGAGGACCACTCCCCCGGTGACGGCGGCGGCGACGGTCACGGCGCCGAGCGTGCGCAGGGCGGTGCGGCGCTTCACTGCATGCCGTCCAGACCGTCGAGCAGCTTCGCCTTGCACGCCTCGCGGGCCTGCTTGTACGCCGGTGAGCCGCTGTCGATGGCCGGGTCGGCCGGGTTCGGGTCGCCGCCCGGCTGGGCGTTGCCGCCGCTCATCGTCGGGTTGGTGAACCGGGAGATGCCGTTGTCCCGCATGCACTTGGCGTGCGCCAGCATCGACTCGTAGTCCTTCTGCTGGTCGCGGGCCGGCTCGGCCTGCATGACCTTCTGGAGTTCGGGGACGCAGACGCCGTTCCGGCCGCCCTTGGCCGCTTCCATCTGGCCGGGCCTTGAGGAGATCTCCTCGACCTTGCCCCAGTCGAGGTGGCCGCTGAGCTTGGGGTCGGGGAAGTCCTGGTAGCCGCCCTTGACGCGCATGCACCGGACGTAGGCGAGCTGGGCGTCGTAGAAGGCGCTCTTCCCGGCGGGCCGGGCGCTCGGGCCCGCGGTGTCCTTCGCGGCGGGGGTGGCCGTAACGGTCTCCGGTACGGAGGCGATGGCGTCGTTCTTCGGTGCGCCCCCGGCGCCGTCACCGCCGCCGCAGGCGACGGTGAGGACGAGGACGGGGAGCGCGGCGAGCGCGGTCAGGCGCAGCCGGGCGGGGACGCGGGAGGTTGTCTGCTGGCTCATGTCCCTCACCCTCGCCAGGACACGTGATGGCGGTTCCATGGGGACATGATGGGAACGTAACAATGCCTCCGACCTGGGCGTCGACCCCCTCCCGGGGCCGCCGCGGGGTCCGTGCGGCACCCATAATCGACCGCATGCCGCATGTACTGCTCATCGAGGACGACGCGTCCGTCCGGGACGGAATGGAGCTCGTGCTGCGCCGCCACGGGTACGGCGTCGACACGGCGGCCACCGGGGAGGAGGCGCTCGCGCTGCTCGACGCCCCGGAGGGGGCGAGGGTCGAGCTGGCCGTCCTCGACCTGATGCTGCCGGGGATGGACGGCTTCGAGGTGTGCCGGCGCATCCGCGCCCGCACGGCGACGCTGCCGGTCATCATGCTGACCGCGCGAGGCGACGACCACGACATCGTGACGGGTCTTGAGGCGGGCGCCGACGACTACGTGGTGAAGCCGGTCACCGCGCCCGTCCTGGAGGCCCGGATCCGGGCCGCGCTGCGGCGCGCGGAGCCGTCCGCGGTGAGCCGGGTGGCCGGGGCCGACCTCGCGGGGCTCGTCATCGACCGGGCCGCGCTGACCGTCACCAAGCACGGCGTCCCCGTCCCGCTGCCGCCCACCGAGCTGCGGCTGCTGCTCGAACTTTCCGCCTCCCCCGGCCGGGTCCTCAGTCGCGAACAGCTCCTCGCCTCGGTCTGGGACCACACCTTCCTCGGTGACTCCCGGCTGGTGGACGCGGCGGTCGGCCGGCTGCGGGCCAAGCTGGAGGACGTGCCGGCCCGGCCGCGGTACGTGCAGACGGTACGGGGCTTCGGCTACCGCTTCGGGCCGCTGTGAGGGGCCGTGGGCGCGGCGGTCGCTCCCGGCGGCTCGTCGGCGGTCTCCGGACCCGGCTCGTCGTGACGTTCGTCGTGGTCGCGCTCGTCAGCGCGGTGACCGCGACCGCGCTCGCCTACCGGGACGCGCGCACCGCCGTCCTGCGGCGCACCCAGGACGCCGCCGTGGACGACGTCAGGACGCGGGTCACCGCGGTCGCCGCCGACTTCGACCTGCCGCCCGACCAGCGCGCGCTGTCCCGGTTCGCGGCGAAGATCTCGGACGGCCTCGGCGCCCGCCTCGTGGTCGCCCGTCACCGGGACCTGGTGGCGGCCTCGGACCCGCTGGCGGACACGGACGGCCGGATCACCGTCGCGCTGCGGTCGGCCGTACGCGCCGGGGACGGGGCCAGGTTCCAGCGGGTGACGTGGCGGGACGAGCCGTATCTGGTGGTCGGCATGCCCGTGACGTACGCGGACGGGGACCGCCGCGCCTCCGGCCTCGAGGTCTTCGTGATCACCGATCTCCGGGCCGAACGCGACGACACCGCGGCCCTGTTGGACTCCGTGCGGACGGGCATCCTGCCCGTGGTCGCGCTGGCCGCCGTGCTGGCGCTGCTCGCGGCCGGGACGGTGCTGCGTCCGGTGCGGAAGCTGGGGCGGGCCACCAGGTCGCTCGCGGCGGGCGAGCTGGGCAGCCGGGTCGCGGTCCGGGGCCACGACGAACTCGCCGATCTGGCGCGGACGTTCAACGAGACGGCGGACGCCCTCCAGGCCTCCGACGCCCGGCTGCGCGACCAGGAGGCGAAGGCGCGCCGCTTCGTGGCGGACGTGTCGCACGAACTGCGCACGCCGCTCGCGGCGATGACGATGGTCGCGACCGTCCTGGAGGAGGACGCCGACCAGCTGCCGCCCGACGCGGCCCGGGCGGCCCGGACCGTGGGCGCGGAGACGGCCCGTCTCTCCCGGCTCGTGGAGGACCTGATGGAGATCTCCCGCTTCGACGCGAACGCGGTCGAACTGAACGCGGCCGAGACCGATCTGGCGGACACCGTACGGGCGTCGCTCGCGCTGCGCGGGTGGACGGACCGGGTGGAGGTCCGCCTCGACGAGGGCGTCCGGGCGGTGGTCGACCGGCGGCGCGTCGACGTGATCGTCGCGAACCTGGTGGGCAACGCGCTGCGGCACGGCGCGCCGCCGGTCGTCGTGACCCTCGGCACAGGCGTCGCGGCGGACGGCGGCGCGCGGGTGGCGCTGGAGGTCGCCGACCACGGCCCGGGCCTGCCGCCGGAGGCGCGGGAGCGGGTCTTCGACCGGTTCTACAAGGCGGACACGGCCCGCACCCGGAGCGCGTCCGACACCGGTGGGCAGGGCAGCGGCCTCGGCACGGCGATCGCGCTGGAGAACGCCCGTCTGCACGGCGGCACGATCGAGGTCGCCGAAGGCCCGGAGGGCGGCGCGGTGTTCACCCTGCGGCTGCCCCTGCGGCGTACCGGAGAGGACACGGAGTGAGGGTACGGGCGGGGGTGCTGCTCGGCGTGCTCGGGACGGCCCTGGTGGGGTGCGGAGTCCAGCCGACCGGGGTGATAGGCGCGGGTGAACCGGCGACCGGGCTCACCCGCGGGGTCAGGCTGTACTTCGCGTCCGACGCGGGCCTGCGGAGTGTGCCCGTGCTCGACCGGGAGGTGACGGACCTCGGCTCGGTGGTGAAGCTGCTCGCCGCCGGTCCGCCGCCCGCCGAGCGGCGGGACGGCCTGACCAACCTGGTCGACATCGGCGGCTACACGGTGACCGGCCGGGGCACGGGGGTGACGGTCCGGCTCGAGGGGCCGTACCCGGGGTCGGGCCGCGACCAGGGGACGGGGCAGCTGGTGTGCTCGCTGGCGCGGGCCCAGTCCGTCCTGGACCCGAAGGTCAGGGCGGACGACGTGCGGGTCACGCTGGTACCGCCGGAGGGCCCGGGCCTCGGTCCCTACCGGTGTGCCGAGTTCCTCGACCGATAGCGGCCGGGCGTCTCAGCGGAGGACGCGCGAGCCGGCGCCCGGCCGGGGGGCGCCGTCGTGGTCGTGGTCGCCGTCGGGGCTGTCTCCGTTGGGGCGGTCTCCGTCGGCGCGGTCTCCGTTCGGGCGGCCCGCGCGGGACCGGCCGTTGCCGTCTCTTTCGGCGTGGTCGCCGTCGGGGCGCCCGGCCCAGGACCGGCCGTCGCCGTCGTGTTCGGCGTGGTCGCCGTCGGGGCGGCCCGCCCGGGACCGGCCGTCGCCGTCTCGGTCCGCCGCGTGGCGCCCGGTGGAGCCGTCGCCGGGTGAGGCCTTGAGGAGGTCGAGGAGACCGGTGATCTCGTAGTCGCCTTCCAGCGGGTGCCGGAAACGCTTGCCGGGAGCCAGGCGGTAGCGGTTGCGCCGCCCTTCACGAGCATGCGTGAGGTATCCGGCGGCTTCGAGATCCGCGACGATGGCCTGCACCGTCCGCTCGGTCACGCCGCACGCGGCGGCGACGTCCCGAAGGCGAACGCCCGGGTCCCTGGCGATCACCACCAGCACACGGGCGTGATTCGTCAGGAACGTCCATGACTGACGGTCACCTGCACTGTCACTCATACGGACATTATGGGACGGTCTTCTCATGAGCCGCAAGACCGGAAATACATCTCATGTTTTTCTTGACATATTTTGTGACAGATGCGGATGATGGTGATGAAACAGCCCACAGTGGCTGACCCCATGGGAGCCCACGATGAATCCCACCCCGCTCGCGGCCGTCCCGGCAGCACCTCCGCGGATGACCACGGATGTCACGCCGGACGGCACCCTCCTCGTCAGCGGTGAGATCGACGCCTCGACCGCCTCCACGCTGCTGCGCGCCCTCACCGACGCGCTGCGCGCCCACCCCGGGGGCGTCGCCCTCGACCTCTCCGCCGTCACTTTCTGCGACTGCGCCGGCCTGCGGGCCTTCCTGGCCGCCCGGTACCAGCACCTCGACATCGGGCGCCTCCCCCTCCGGGTGGTCGCCGCGAGCCCCCGGATGACCCGCCTGCTCCGGTTGACCGGCACCGGCTGGCTCTTCGACGGGCCGAGGACGGAGCCGGTTCAGTGAAGCGGCAGCCGCGCCTCGATGGTCTTGCCGTCGCCCGGCGGCAGGAACACCCTGACCTCCTCCGCGAGCTGCCGGACCAGCGGCCAGCCGAAGCCGCCTTCCGCCGCGCCGCAGGCCCGTTCCCGTCTGCGGACGTCCGTGAAGTGCGGCAGCTCACCGCTCGGGTCCGCGACGCTGATCGTCACGGCGCTCGCGTCGACGTCCACACCGAAGCCGGTCAGCCCGCCGGCGTGCCGCAGCGCGTTGGTCACCAGCTCGGACGTCACGAGCAGCGCGTCTCCCACCGCGGTCGCGGAGGGCGGGGTCCCCGGTTCCAGCGCGGCCACCTCCAAGGCCTCCGCCACCCGGGCGCGCGCCTCGGCCGCGTCACGCGGAACCGGATGCCGGCTCGTGTGCGGTGTGCGATGTCCCGTGGTCACTCCCATCCCGCCCTGTCTTCGCTCGTTCCCACCCCGCCTCTCTGCTTCGTCCACCCGGCCCCTGCCCCGACGGAGCGTCCGCATTCCCCCTTCCTCGTTCGCTCCCGTTCCCCCGTCGCGTGCGCGGCGCGGGAACGGGTATGAATTCAGAGGGGACCTCTTCGAGGAGCCTTCATGTCGAACCACCGCACCACCGCCAGGATCGGCCGAACCTCGGCCCTCCCCCCGCGCGCCGGCCCCGAGCCGCCGGCGGAGGCCCTGACCGGTCTCCCGGAGATCGCGGACCCCCTGGCCGTGAGCACCTCGGACGCGCGGACGCTCTCGACGGCGCTCTTCGAGCGGCTGCGCTCACTGGAGGAGGGCACGGCGTCGTACTCGTACGTGCGCAACACCCTGGTCGAGCTGAACCTGAGCCTCGTCAAGTACGCGGCCACCCGGTTCCGTCACTCCAGCGAGAACTGGGAGGACCTCGTCCAGGTGGGCACGGTCGGCCTCATCAAGGCCATCAACCGCTTCGACCCCGCACGCGGGAACGAGTTCATGTCCTTCGCCCTGCCCACGGTGCTCGGCGAGATCCGGCGCCACCTGCGGGACACCAGCTGGAGCGTCCACGTGCCCCGGCGGCTGCAGGAGCTGCGCCTCGACGTGGCCAAGGCGAACGACGCCCTGGAGCAGGAGCTGGGCAGGCCGCCGACGGCAGCCGAGCTCAGCGACCGTCTCCACATCACGGAGGACGAGCTGCGCGAGGGCCGGATCGCCGCGAACGGGTTCGCCAGCCGCTCGCTCGACGTGCCCGTGGACGACGAGGACGCCGGGCCCGGCATGCTCGCCCGCTGTCTCGGTAGCGATGACGACGCCTTCGAGAAGGTGCTCAACCTGGAGGCGCTGAAGCCGCTCGTGGCCGCCCTTTCCGAGCGGGACCGCACGATCCTGGCGCTGCGTTTCGGGGGCGAGCTGACCCAGGCGGAGATCGGCGAGCGTCTCGGCCTCTCGCAGATGCACGTGTCGCGGCTCCTCAGCCGCATCCTGGGCGGCCTGCGTACGGCCCTGACCACGGAGGACCCGCCGGCGGCCGAGGCCGCGACCGGGTCGCCCGCGTCAGGGACCCGCGGGACCGCCGCCGCCCGGAGGGTCGCCGCGAAGCGGACCTGACGTCCCGCCGGGCGGCAGCCCGCGGGACCCGTCGCGTCGTGCGCCGGGTCCCGCGGGCTGCCCCGCGCTTCCCGGCGCGCGCCCCGAAGCCTCGGCGCAGGTGCCGCGCACCTCGGCCGATGCAACCCTATGGGCCCCCGAGTCCTGGGCCCGGGTGCCGCGCGCCTCGGCCGCCGGCCGCTCCTACCGGGTCTCCCCGCGCGGGCCCAGAGCCGGGACACCGGGACCGGCGTCGCCCCCTCCGCCCCTACGGGGTCTCCCCGCGCGGGCCCGACGCCGGGACACCGGGACCGGCGTCGCCACCTCCGCTCCTACGGGGTCTCCCCCGCGCCGGCCCGGGGCCGGGACGCCGGGACCGGTGTCGCCACCTCCATCCAGACGGACTTGCCCGCCTCCGTGGTGACGGCGCCCCACGCGCGCGTCAGACGGTCGATCACGATCAGACCGTTGCCGCCCGGCGTCCCCGGCGCGCCGTGCGGGCGGAAGGCCGGGGTGCGGCTGCTCCGGTCGCTCACCTCGATCCGCAGGTCGCCGGCCACCTCGGCGGGCCGCCGCGGGTCCGCGGGGGCGAGCCGGATCACCAGCTCCGTGGGGCCGCCGGCGTGCAGACAGGCGTTGGTCACCGCTTCCGAGACCACCAGGAGCACGTCCTCGATCGCCAGCTCGCGTTCCGCCGGGGTGAGGCCCGTGGTTCCCGGGGAACCCGGCCAGTCCCAGTCTTCGAGCGCGACGCGGCAGAAGTCGCGGCAGCGCGCCACCACCGACTCGCCGCTCGGCAGCCCGAGGCGCCTGATCTGCCCTCGCACCCGGATCGGTTCGCTCATCCCCGCCTCCGCCGTCCCCGGCTCCACGCCGCGTTCACGGCTGCTCTCCTTCGGCGAGTTCCCCCGGCAGCTCCTCGTACACCGTGAACACGGCGATGACACCGGTGATGTCGAAGACCCGCGCGACCGGCGGGCTCAGCGCGGCGAGTTCCAGTGCGCCGCCCGCCTCGATGGCCTCAAGGCGTGTGGTGAGCAGCAGGTTCAGCCCGGTGGAGTCGCAGAACGCGAGCTGTGCGCAGTCGACCACGATCCGCTCGGGGCGCCGTTCCAGCGCTCCGGCCAGGGCCTCGCGCAGGGGTTCCTGGGTGTCCCGGTCGAGTTCGCCCGTGACCGTGACGACGGCCGTGGCACCGCTCCACCGCACGGCGGCCGTCAGACGTGGGCCGGTGGGCCCGACGTCACCCGTCACCGTCGCATCCCTTGACATCCAGTGCTCCGCTTCCCGTCGCCGCGGCCATCAGGGCTGAGGCCGACGATACGCCGGAGGCTCCCGGCACGGCGAGTGGAGGCCGCCGGCCGTGCGCTCCGGTCGGCAGCGGTGTCTCGTGGGTTGCCACGAAGGGTGTCCCGGGTACGGATGTGACCCCGGCCGACGGGGCAGTCGGGGCGTATGGCCCCCGGGTTGCGCGCGGGGCCCCGGGAGCGGGAGGTGAGGGCGGATGGCGGACGACGGCACCGGGCGGGAGAGCGATGACGGGCGCGGCCGGACGGGCGGGACGGGTGCGTCGGGCGGGACGGGCCGCAGGAGGGGGCGCGAGGAGACGGCGGACGAGCGCGCCGACCGGCAGTGGCAGGACCTGTTGCAGGAGACCCGGGTGGCCCAGACGGGCGTCCAGATCCTGCTCGGTTTCCTGCTGACGGTGGTCTTCACGCCCCGCTTCGAGAGCCTCGGCTCGGCCGACAAGGGGATCTACATCGCCACCGTGGTCCTCGGGTCGCTGGCCACCGGCGCGCTCATAGGGCCGGTGTCCTTCCACCGTGTCGTCGCCGGGCGGCGGCTCAAGCCGCACGCGGTCACCTGGGCGTCCCGGCTCATCTTCGTCGGCATCGTGCTCCTGCTCGCCACGCTCACGAGCGCGCTCTTCCTCATCCTGCGGGTGGCCACGGACGACGGGCTCGTCCCGTGGATCGTCGGGGCGGTCCTCGCCTGGTACCTGCTGTGCTGGTTCGCCCTGCCGCTGTGGGCGCGCCGCCGGCACACCGCGGAGCGCGAGGAGTGAGCGGGGTGGGTGCGGGTAGCCGCACGGGCACGACCAGCCGGCCGATCGAACGGGGCCGGGACGACGAGGGAAGGAGCACGTCATGCCGCGCGGATCCAGCCCGAAGCGGGAACGGCAGTACGAGCACATCAAGGAGAGCGCGGAGCAGCGCGGCGAGAGCGAGAAGCGCGCCAAGGAGATCGCCGCCCGCACCGTCAACAAGGAACGCGCCCGGCACGGCGAGTCGGAGACGGCGAGCAAGCTGTCCTTGGAGGACATGTCCTCAGGCGAGCGCGGCGGCAAACGCTCGCACAGCGGCGCTCAGGGCCGTACGTACGACCAGCTGTACGAGGAGGCCAGGCGCCGCAACCTCGACGGCCGCTCGAAGATGAACAAGGCGCAGCTCAAGCGCGCTCTGGACGACTGACGTCCTGGATGCGGCGGAACGGTCGGTCCGCCTCCAGCGCGTAGGCGACCTCCAGGAGGTTCCGTTCGCTGCCGGGACGGCCGGAGAACATGACGCCGACGGGCAGCCCGTCCGGTGTCGTGGTCGCCGCGGGGACGGAGATCGACGGCGTGCCGACGACGTTGTTGACGGGCGTGAAGGCGACGTAGGCGAGGATGCGTTCGACGAGGGTCGGGTAGGGGACGGTCGGGCTGAGGTGCCCGATGCGCGGGGTGGTGTGGGCGAGGACGGGCGTGAGGACGAGGTCGAGCCCGCGGAAGGCGGCCGCGTACGCGACCTTCGTGCGCTTCAGCCGCCGTAGCACGGCCGGGGTGCGCCGCCAGCTCTTGAGGTACTCCTCGCGCAGCCCCCGGCTCAGGCCGTCCATCCGGTGCCGGTCGAAGTCGGCGCCGAAGGTGCGGCCGGTGGCGCCGATCAGGAACGAGAGCAGGCCCCAGTAGACGAGGAAGTCCTCGGTGAAGCGGGGGTCGAGGTCCAGTTCCACCGGTTCCACGGTGTGGCCGAGCCGTTCGAGGGTCGCCACGGTCTCGTCCACGGCGGCCCGGGTGACGGCGTCGGCGCGGACGCCGTTCGGCGAGTCGACCAGGAACCCGATGCGCAGGCGGCGGTCCGACGGGCCCTCGACGAGTCCCAGGGGCGGGAGTGCGGGGTTGCGCCAGTGGGTCTCGGCGGCGGCGAGGAACGCGGCGGTGTCCCGTACGGACCGGCTCACGATGCCGTCGGAGACGATGTCCAGGGGCAGCCGGCGGCTCTGGTCGTTGGTCACGACCCGGCCGCGGGTCGGCTTGAGTCCGACGAGTCCGCAGCAGGCCGCGGGGATGCGGATCGAGCCGCCGCCGTCGTTGGCGTGGGCGATGGGTACCGCTCCGGCGGCGACGAGCGCGGCGCTGCCGCCCGATGAACCCCCGGCCGAGTACGCGGTGTTCCACGGGTTGCGCACCGGTTCGGCGTGCTCGTACTCGGTGGCCGGGCTGAAGCCGAACTCGGGGAGCCTGGTCTTGCCGAGGACGGTGACGCCGCTGCTCAGGAGCTGTCGGGCGAAGGGTGCGTGGCGGCGCGCGGTCCTCGGGGTGAAGGCGGCGCTGCCGTGGCCGGTGGGCAGGCCGAGGAAGTCGGTGTTGTCCTTGACGAAGGTCGGCACTCCGGCGAGTGCGCCGCCCGCCGTGCCGGGCACGGGGGCGTCGACGCGCGTCTGGACTGCGTGCAGCCGCGCCTCGACCTGCCGTACCCGCTCGGCGGCGTCCTCGGCGACCTCGGCGGCGCCGACCTCGCCCCGCCGTATCGCCTCGGCGAGCCCGACGGCGTCGTGCTCCCCCAGCGCGTCGTCCCGGAAGGCGTGCACCGTCTCGCGTTCCTCGAAAGTCGTCACCGCTACCTCAGCCCCCGGCCGTGTGGATGTTGGCCGCCAGCATGCCCTACCAACCGGTAACACGCGAGACAAAGAGAAAGGCAAGGAGGGAAAACCACTCCTTGCCACTCTCAACTTATAGCGCACAGGGGGGCTTGCGGCAAGGCCCCCGTCGTACGGCAGAATCCACAGCCGTACCAATTGACCTGCGGAAACGGGGCGGTTCTCATGTTTGACGTGATCGTTGTCGGTGGCGGTCCGACCGGCTTGATGCTGGCCGGCGAACTGCGGCTGCACGGCGTGCGCGTACTCGTGCTGGAGAAGGAGACGGAGCCGACGCGGCAGTCCCGCGCGCAGGGGCTGCACGTCCGCAGCATCGAGGTGATGGCCCAGCGCGGGCTCCTGGAGCGCTTCCTCGAACGCGGGCACACGGTCGCGGTCGGCGGCTTCTTCGCCGGTCTGGCGACCTCGTGGCCCGAGCGGCTGGACACCGCGCACTCGTACGTCCTCGCCGTCCCGCAGGTGATCACCGAGCAGCTGCTGGCCGAGCACGCCACCGCACTCGGAGCCGAGATCCGACGCGGCCGGGCACTGGTCGGTCTCCGCCAGGACGAGGACGGCGTGACGGTCGACCTGGCCGACGGCGAACAGCTGCGCGCACGGTACGTCGTCGGCTGCGACGGCGGCCGCAGCACGGTGCGCAAGCTGCTCGGCGTGGCGTTCCCCGGCGAGCCGTCCAGGGTCGAGACCCTGCTCGGCGAGATGGAGATGACCGCCTCCCAGGAGGAGTTGACCTCCGTCATGACCGAGGTCCGCAAGACCCAGCAGCGATTCGGCGCGATGCCCCTGGGGGACGGGGTCTTCCGCGTCGTCGTCCCCGCCGAGGGCGTCGCCGAGGACCGGACGGCCTCCCCGACCCTCGACGAGTTCAAGCAGCAGCTGCGGGCCCACGCCGGGACGGACTTCGGCGTGCACTCGCCCCGGTGGCTCTCCCGCTTCGGCGACGCCACCCGACAGGCCGAGCGCTACCGGGTCGACCGGGTGTTCCTCGCTGGCGACGCGGCGCACATCCACCCGCCGACCGGCGGGCAGGGCCTCAACCTCGGCATCCAGGACGCGTTCAACCTCGGCTGGAAGCTGGCCGCCGAGGTCGACGGCTGGGCGCCGGAGGGACTCCTCGACACGTACCACGCCGAGCGGCACCCGGTGGCCACCGAGGTCCTGGACAACACCCGCGCGCAGATCCAGCTGATGTCGACGGAGCCGGGGCCGCAGGCGGTCCGCCGGCTCATGGCGGAACTCGTGGAGTTCGAGAACGTCAACCGGTACCTGATCGAGAAGATCACGGCGATCTCGGTCCGTTACGACGTCGGCGAGGGCCACGAGCTGCTCGGCCGCCGGATGCGGGACCTCGCGCTCAAGCACGGCCGGCTCTACGAGCGGATGCACGAGGGCCGTGGACTGCTGCTCGACCAGACCGGCCGGCTCTCGGTCGCCGGGTGGGAGGACCGGGTCGACCACGTCGTCGAGGTCAGCGAGGAACTGGACGTGCCCGCGGTGCTGCTGCGTCCCGACGGCCACGTCGTGTGGGCGGGCGAGGACCAGCAGGAGCTGCTCACCCGGATGCCCGCGTGGTTCGGCGCCGCCACGGCCGGCTGAGCCGCCGGGGGCGCCGCCCCCGCGCACCGCTCAGGGGCGGGGGCCCTCGACGCCCCCGCCCCGCCGCGTGACCTCCCGCCGCAGTGCCAGGGCCGCAGCCCCGGTGACGGCAAGAGGGACGCACAGCAGCAGGAAGAGCTGCGAGATGCCCCAGCCGGCGCCGATGAGCACCCCGCCGAGCACTCCGCTGGCGAGCGTGCCCAGGCGGCCCCAGCCGCTCATCCAGCCCATGCCGGTCGCCCGCAGCGTCGCCGGGTAGGCCAGCGCCCCGACCGCCTGGAGCGCGCCGAGGGACGCGCCCAGGCACACGCCGAGGACCGCCACCAGCACGAACATCCCCGTGTGGCCGGTGCGTGCGGCCGCCGTGACGCCGACGACCAGCGCGCTGAGCGACGACGCCAGCGCGAGGGCGCGGAAGCGGTCGTACCGCCGCAGGCCGAGCGAGGCGAGGAGCTGTCCGCAGAGGGTCCCGGCGCCGAAGAGCCCGACGGCGAAACCGGTGCGCGCGGCCGTGAGTCCGGCCCGTTCCCCCAGCAGCGGAAGGTAGTTGAGGAGCAGGAAGACGACGCCGAGCAGGACGAAGTAGCAGAACCAGATCAGCAGGGTGGTCCCGGTGAAGGCGCGGGACAGCACGAGGGCGCCGACCCGCTGCCGTGGCTGTCGCTCCTGGTCCCTGGCGCCGGTCAGGTCGACGTGGGAGGTGTCCCGGCCGGGGGCGAGCAGCGCGAGGGTCTCGCGGATCCGCTCGGCCGGGCGGCCACGGGCGAGCAGGACGCTCACCGACTCCGGGACGTAGGCGACGACGAGGGGGATCAGCAGCAGCGGGGCGAGGCCGCAGATCGCGAGGGCCGCGGGCCAGCCGAGGCCCGGGATGACGGTCGAGGCGAAGAGTCCGCCCGCCACCGTCCCGGCGGCGACGCCCGCGAAGGCGAGCGCCACGACGGGTGCGCGGCGGGCGGCCGGTGTCGCGTCGGCGACGACCGCCATGACGACCGGGGCGACCGCGCCGAGCCCGGCACAGGCGACGACGCGGAGGGTCGCGAAGGGTCCCACGGTCGTGGTGAGGGCCATCGCCGCCGTGGCCGCCCCGAAGAGGAGGAGGCCCGCGACGGTCACGCCCTTGCGTCCGTACCGGTCGGCCAGCGGTCCGGCGACGGCTCCGCCGGCGGCCATGCTGAGCACCCCGGCGGTCACGGTGGTGGTGACCGCGCTCATCGAGGTGCCCCAGTCGCGGATGAGGTGGGGGTAGACGAAGCTCGCGATGCTGATGTCGAGTCCTTCGGCGATCATCACCATGAGGCCGATCAGGGCGACGAGCCGCTGTCTCGGTCCCATCGGGGCTTCGTCGAGGAACTCCTGGACGCTCAGCCGCGCCGGCGGTGGCGGTGCCCCGGCCCGTCCTGGGCCCGGAGCGGAGTGGAGACGCATGGCGTTGGCCTTTCCGTGGGGGTGGTTCCGTCGGCTTCCGGTCCGTCGCGGGGGGGGGCTGTTCCGTCAGGTGCCGGCCCGTCGCGGGGGGGGGCTGTTCCGTCAGGTGCCGGTCCATTTCGGGGGGCGCTTCTCCACGAAGGCCCGCGGGCCCTCCACCGCGTCCCGGCTGACCATGCGCCGCTCCTCCCAGACGTACCGGGTGGCGAAGGCCCGTTCCAGCGGCAGGCCGGCCGAGACGGTCGCGGCCTCCTTCGCCGCCCGCAGGGCGAGCGGCGCGCAGCTCAGGACGTCCTCGAGCCAGCCGTCGAGACAGGCGTCGAGGCGGTGCGCCGGGACGACCTCGTTGACCAGGCCCAGTTCGTACGCGCGGGCGGCGGTCATCCGGCGGCCGGTGAGCAGGTGTCCCATGGCGACGCGGAAGGGCGCCTGCCGGGTCAGCCGGAACACCCCTCCGGCGCCCGCCACGAGTCCCAGTCGCGCCTCGGTCAGGGCGAACTCGGCGTGCTCCGCGGCGATCACGATGTCGCAGGCCATGGCCAGTTCGAAACCGCCGCCCAGGGCGTAGCCGTTGACCCGGGCGATCAACGGCTTGAACAGCGAGAACCGTTCGGTCAGCCGGGGCCAGCCGGGTTTGCCGCGGCTGCCGAACGTGGCGGGCGGGGTGCCCCGTTCGTCCCGGCCGGCGAGCTCCTTGAGGTCCTGGCCGACCGAGAACGAGCGCTCGCCCGCACCGGTCAGGACGCCGACCCAGAGGTCGTCGTCGGCCTCGAAGTCGTCCCAGACACTGGCCAGTTCGGCGTGCGTCCGCAGGTCCGTGGCGTTCAGCACGTGCGGACGGTCCAGGGTGACGTACGCGACGTGGCCGCGCTTCTCGTAGCGGACGCACCGCAGGTCGTCGAGCATCCGTCGGTCCTCTCTTCGGTGCAGAATGGCGGCATGACCTCGGAGATCAGCCCCGTGCGGGTGTTGCGGGCCGGCGCCGGGCCGGACCCGTCCGTGCCGCCCGTCGTGGACGGGTCGGTGGCGCTCTGGCTGGTGCCGGTGACGGCGGACCCCGGCGCGTACGAACTCCTGGACGCCGGGGAACGGCAGCGGTCGGCGGCGCTGCTGCGGGAGGCCGACCGGACGCGGTACCTCGCCGCGCACGGCGGTCTGCGGCGGCTGCTCGGGCACTACCTGGGGACGCCGCCGGACGAGGTGGTGTTCGTCAGGGAGGACTGTCCCCTCTGCGGAGGTCCGCACGGCCGGCCGGCCGTGCGGGACGGCGGGATCCACTTCTCGCTCTCCCACAGCGAGGACCTGGTGCTCGTCGGGCTCGCCGGGCGGCCCGTGGGCGTGGACGTCGAGGCGTTCCCCGCGGCCGGGGTGTCGGACCTGGTGGCCGACACCCTGCATCCGCGGGAGCGCGAGGAGTTCGCCCGGCTGGCGCCGGAGGTCCGTACGGCCGCGTTCACGCGGTGCTGGGTACGCAAGGAGGCCTACCTCAAGGGCACGGGAGAGGGACTGGCGGGCGGTCTCGAACGGACCTACGTGGGGACGGGGCCCGGGCCGGCCGCCGTACCCGGCTGGTCCTTGACCGACGTCCCGGTCGGGCACTCGTACGCGGCGGCCGTCGCCCTCTCACAGCAGTGACCGTGACCACTGCTCGACCGCCTCGGCCGTCGTCGCCGAGTGCCGCTCCAGCATGGTGAAGTGATCGCCCGTCACCTTGACCGCCTGGTGCGGGAGGTCCCAGGAGGCGATCCGCGCCTCGTCGGCCCCGTAGGGGGTGGCGGCGTGCACCAGCAGGGTGGCGGCGGCGATCGGTTCGGGCTTCCACTCCCGGAACAGCCGGGAGTAGCCGCCCATCGCGGTCAGCCGGTAGTCGTCGATCGTGACGAGCCGGCTGTCGCGCTCCAGCATGCCGCCGACCATCACCGCGTGCCCGCGCGGGTCGTCGGCGCGGGCCGGGGTGTCGAGCAGGGCGACACCGTCCGGCGCCCTGCCCATCCGCTCCAGGACGGCCGCCACCTCGTGGGCCACCCAGCCGCCGGCGGAGCGTCCGACCAGGAGGAACGGGTCCGCGCCGACCGTGTCGAGCACCGTGCGGGCGTGCAGCTCGGCCAGGACGTCGACGGAGTCCGGCAGCGGCTCGCCGGGGACGAAGCCCGGATGGGCCAGCGCGGCCACCCGCCAGCCGTCGCCGAAGGCGTCCGCGAACCGGGCGTACACGTGGACGCCGGCGATCGCGCTGAACGACGGCAGGCAGACGACCGTGGGGCGGGCCGGCCCCCGGCCGAACCAGACCGGGGTGCGCCGGACCGCCGGGTCCTCGGCGTCGGTGAAGGTCCGCCGCATCCGGGCGGCGGCCTCCGTGAGGGTCACGGCGTCGTCGAGCCGGCCGGCGGCCGCCGCCTCCCTGAAGAGCTCCGTGAGCAGGCCGGAGCCGTCCTCACCGAGGGGGCCGTGGCCGGTGGACCGGCCGGTGGCGGCGTCGTCGAGGCGGGCGTCGACGAAGGAGGCGATCTCGCCCAGGTCCTCGTGGTCGAAGACGAGCGTCGGGGGGAGGCGGACGCCGAGGGTCCGGCTGATCCGGTTGCGGAGTTCGATCGCGGTGAGCGAGTCGAAGCCCAGCTCCTGCCGGGTGCGGTCGGCGGTGATCAGGGTGCCGGTGTGGCCGAGGGTCTCCGAGGCCTCGGCGAGGACGAGTTCGCGCACGGCGGCGAGCCGTTCCGCGCCGGTCAGCCGGGCGAGCCGCTCGGAGAGGGGGACCTCGGCGGCCGCCGCCCCCTCCGCCGCGGTCCCGGTGCCGGACGGGGCGGTCCCCGGTCTGGGCGCGGTCGGCGGCAGGGGCTGGTCCTCGATCCAGTAGTGCTGTCGCTGGAAGGGGTACGTGGGGAGGTCCACCAGCCTGCCCCCGGCACAGAGCCCGCTCCAGTCGACCGTGCCGCCGTCCACGTGGACCTGGGACAGGGCCACGAGGAGCGCCTCGGGTTCCGGCCGGTCCGTCCGCAGCGCCGCGGCGAAGACGTGCTCCTCGGTGTCGGGCACGATCCGCTGGGCCAGGGCGGTCAGGACGCCGCCCGGCCCCACCTCCAGCCAGCGGACCGCGCCGGCCTCACGGGCCCGCGCCACGGCGTCGGCGAACCGCACCGGGCGGCGGACGTGCCGCACCCAGTACTCGGGGTCGACGACCTCGGCGGGCAGTCCGGCCAGAGTGGGCCGGTGGAGGTCCAGGCCCGCCACGACCTCGCGGAAGGCGTCGACCATGGGCTCCATGAGCGGCGAGTGAAAGGCGTGACTGACCGTCAGCCGGTGCGTGCGGACGCCGCGTTCACGCCAGGCGTCGGCCAGCTTGAGGACGGCGCCCTCCTCGCCGGAGAGCACCGTGGACGCGGGACCGTTGACGGCGGCGACGGCGACCCGGTCCTCCAGGCCGGCCAGGGCAGCCGAGGCCTCGGCCTCGGTGACCTCCACGGCCACCATGGCGCCGCCCGGCGGCAGCGCGTCCATCAGCCGTCCGCGCGCCTCCACCAGGCGGCAGGCGTCCGCCATGGACATCACTCCGGCGACGTGGGCGGCGGCGATCTCGCCCACCGAGTGGCCGACCACGGCCCGGACGTCGAGGCCCAGGGCGCGCACCAGGCGGAACAGGGACACCTCGACGGCGAACAGCGCGGGCTGGGCGTAGCGCGTGCGGTCGAGGAGGCCGTCCGGGGTCCCGCCGAGGACCACGTCCTTCAGGGGCAGTCCGGTGTGCTCCGCGACGGCGTCGAAGGACTCCGCGAAGACCGGGTACGTCTCGTACAACTCACTGCCCATGCCGACGCGTTGGCTGCCCTGGCCGGAGAAGAGCAGCGCGGTGCCGCCGGGGCGCGCGACGCCGGTGACCGCGCGGGGGGAGCCGCCCGCCGGCGCCTGCGGCGCCGCGAGGAGCACCGCCCGGTGCCGGAAGACCGCGCGCCGCGCGAGCGAGTGGGCCACGTCCTCGGGGTCGGCGGGAGCCGCGTCGAGATGGGCCCGCAGCCGCCCGATCTGGTCCCGCAGCGCTCCGGCGTCCCGCCCGGAGAGCGGCCAGGGCACCGGCGGCCGGGCGCGGCCGGGCGCCTCGGGAGGGGTCGCGGACGGCCCGGGCCCGGTCTCCGTCCGGCCCTGCCCGGCGGCCTCGCGGCGGCCCTCCGCGGCCTCCCGCGACCGCGCCTCGGGGCGGGTCTCCGCGGCGTCCCTGGCGGGCTCCTCGGGTGGGGCCTCCAGGATCACGTGGGCGTTGGTGCCGCTGATGCCGAACGACGACACCGCCGCCCGGCGCGGGCGTCCCGTCTCGGGCCAGGCGCGCCGCCGGGTCAGGAGCTCGATGTCGCCGGCCGACCAGTCGACGTGCGGGGTCGGCTCGTCGGCGTGCAGGGTCCTCGGCAGGATGCCGTGCCGCATCGCCTCGATCATCTTGATCACGCCGCCGACCCCGGCCGCCGCCTGGGAGTGGCCCACGTTCGACTTCATCGAGCCGAGGTGGAGCGGGAGGCCCGCGTCGCGCTCCTGGCCGTAGGTGGCGAGGAGCGCCTGCGCCTCGATCGGGTCGCCGAGCTTCGTCCCGGTCCCGTGCCCCTCGACGACGTCGACGTCCCGGGCGGCGAGGCCCGCGTGGGCCAGGGCCTTGCGGATGACCCGTTGCTGCGAGGGGCCGTTGGGGGCGGAGAGGCCGTTGGAGGCGCCGTCCTGGTTGACCGCGGAGCCGCGGAGGACGGCGAGCACCGGGTGGCCCTTGCGCCGGGCGTCGGACAGCCGCTCGACGAGCAGCATGCCCGCGCCCTCGGCCCAGCCGGTGCCGTCGGCGCCCGCGCCGAACGCCCGGCAGCGTCCGTCGGGCGACAGGCCGCGCTGCCGGCTGAAGGAGAGGAAGGCGCGCGGGGTCGCCATGATCGTCACACCGCCCGCGAGGGCCAGCTCGCACTCTCCGGAGCGCAGTGCGTGCGCCGCCTGGTGCAGGGCGACGAGGGACGAGGAGCAGGCGGTGTCCACGGTGACCGCGGGACCCTCGAAGCCGAAGGTGTACGCGATGCGGCCCGACGCCACGCCGCCGGAGAGGCCCGTGACGAGATAGGGCTCCAGTGTCTCCGGCACCCGGGCCGTCGCGTAGTCGTGGTGGACGACCCCGGCGAACACGCCCGTGTCGCTGCCGCGCAGCGAGGTCGGGTCGATCCCGGCCCGCTCGAACGCCTCCCAGGCGGTCTCCAGGAGGAGCCGCTGCTGCGGGTCCATCGCCTGGGCCTCGCGGGGCGACACCCCGAAGAACTCCGCGTCGAACAGGGCGGCGTCGTGGAGGAAGCCGCCCTCCCGGGCGTAGCACGTGCCGGGCCGGTCGGGGTCGGGGTGGTAGATGCCGTCGATGTCCCAGCCCCGGTTCGTCGGGAAGCCGGAGATGGCGTCCTGTTCGTCCAGGACGAGCCGCCACAGGGCCTCGGGCGTCCGGACGCCGCCGGGGTAGCGGCAGGCCATGCCGACGATGGCGATCGGCTCCCGGCTCGCCGCCAGCGCGCCCCGCAACTGCCTGCGGGTCTCCTGCAGTTCGGCGGTGACCTTCTTGAGGTAGTCGACCAGCTTCTCCTCGGTGCCCGTCACGTCAGGGTCCCTTCAGTTCGTTGTCGATGAGGTCGAAGAGCTGGTCGACCGTCGTGGCCTCGCCGATCCGGTCGCCGATCGAGGTGTCGTCGGCGCTCGGGCCGCCGGCAGGCCCTTCGGTGAGCCGTGCGGTGAGGGCCCGGAGCCGTTCGACGAGCCGGTCGCGGGCGGCGGCGTCGGGGCGGTCGCGGTCCACGGAGGCTTCGAGCCGGGCCAGTGCGCCGAAGACGGTGCCTTCCGCCGCCCGGATCCCGGCGTGCTTCCCGCCTTCCGTCCCGCCGTCGGTTCCGGCGTCCTGCCCGGATTCCGGGGTGAGGCCCTGTGTCCGGAGGGCGGCGAGCAGGTGGCGGGCGATGGCCGTCGACGTGGGGTGGTCGAAGGCGAGCGAGGCGGGCAGGTCGAGTCCGGTGCGCGCGCCGAGTCGGGTGCTGAGGTCCACGGCGGAGACCGAGTCGAGCCCGAGGTCGGTCATGCTGCGGTGCGCCTCGATCTCGTGCGGGCCGTCGAAGCCCGCGACCGCGGCGATCTCCCCCCGTACGAGATCGGTCAGCCGCCGCTCCCGCTCGTCGTCGGTGAGGGGGGCCAGGTCGGCGCGGAGCCGGTCCGGGCCCGGGGTGTCGCCGGTCGGCGGCGCGGGTGCCTCCGGTACGGAGGTGGCGCCGCCGGTCCGGGTCGGTGCGGAGGCCAGCCAGTACCGCCGGTGCTCGAAGGGGTAGACGGGCAGGTCGACGGGGCGGGTGGGGCCCCCGGCGAAGAACTCCCGCCAGTCGACGGGCACTCCGCGCACATGGGCCTGGGCGACCGCGTCGAGGAGCGAGCGCACCTCGGAGCGGCCACGGCGCAGTCCGCCGCAGAGGGCGGGTCCCGAGCCGGGGGCGCCGGCGGCCGCCATGGTGGTGAGCTGCCGGTCGGGTCCGAGTTCGAGGAAGGCGGTGACGCCCTGGCCCGGCAGGGCGCGTACGGCGTCGGCGAAGCGCACGGTCTCCCGGACGTGCCGCACCCAGTGGTCGGGCGACCTGAGGTGGGCGGGGTCGGCCGGCCGTCCGGTGAGGTCGGAGATCATCGGCAGCAGCGGCGGCCGGTAGGTGACGCGCGCGGCTGCGGCCCTGAACTCCTCGACCATGGGGTCCATGAGGGGCGAGTGGAAGGCGTGGCTGACCCGGAGTGCGGTGACCCGGCGTCCACGGGCCCGGAAGGCCTCGCCGACGGTCCGTACCGCCTTCTCCTCCCCTGAGACGACTACGGAGCGCGGGCCGTTCACCGCGGCGATCGCCAACACCCCGTCGGTGGCGCGGAGTTCGGTGCGGAGCTCGTCCTCGGTCGCCTCGATCGAGGTCATCGCGCCGCCGGGCGGCAGCGCGGCCATCAGCCGGCCCCGGGCGGCGACGAGCGAGGCGGCGTCGGGGAGCGACAGCACCCCGGCCGCGTGTGCGGCGGTCAGCGCGCCGACGGAGTGCCCGAGGACCACGTCGGGGACGACGCCCCAGGACTCCACGAGCCGGTACAGGGCCCCCTCCAGGGCGAACAGCGCGGCCTGGGTGAAGTCGGTACGGTCGAGCAGCGCGGCCCGCGCGGTGCCGTCGGGCGCCCACATGACATCCCGCAACGGCCGTTCGAGATGCGGATCGAGGGCGGCCCAGGCCGCGTCGAGCGCCTCGGCGAAGACCGGGAAGGCGGCGTACAACTCCCTTCCCATGCCCGGGTGCTGGCTGCCCTGGCCGGTGAACCCGATGGCGAGCGAGGGCTCGGCGGGCACCTCGTCCGGTTCGGCGCCGCCGTCCTCCCCGTCGGCGAAGGACCGCAGTCGACGCTCCAGTTCGGCCCGGCCCTCCACCACGAAGGCGGCACGCCGGGGAAAGGCGGTACGTGTGGTGGCGAGGGCGGCCGCGAGGTCCGGGACGGGCAGGCCCGGGTCCGCGCGGACCGCGTCCAGGACGCGCTCGGCCTGACGGCGCAGGGCGGACGGGGTACGGGCCGACAGGAGGACCGGCATGGTGTCGGGGTGCACGGCCGGCGGCAGGGCGGGCGGCGCGTCGGGCTCGGGGGCCTGTTCCAGGACGAGGTGGACGTTGGTACCGCTGACGCCGAAGGAGGACACGGCGGCGCGGCGCCGGTCGCCGGTCACGGGCCAGGGGGTGTGTTCCCGCAGGAGACGGACGGCTCCGCCGGACCAGTCCACGGCCGGCGTGGGCCGTTCGGCGTGCAGGGTCCTGGGCAGCTCGCCGTACCGGATCGCCTGCACCATCTTGATGACGGCGCCGACGCCCGCCGCGGACTGGGCGTGCCCGATGTTGGACTTGAACGAACCGAGCAGCAGGGGGCGTTCGGGGTCCCGGCCCCGGCCGTAGGTCGCGAGGAGGGCGTTGGCCTCGATCGGGTCGCCGAGCACGGTCCCCGTGCCGTGCGCCTCGACGGCGTCCACGTCGCCGGGGGTCAGGCCCGCGGCGGCCAGGGCGCGGCGGATCACCTGCTGCTGCGCGGGTCCGCTCGGCGCGGTCAGGCCGTTGCTGGCGCCGTCCTGGTTGACGGCGCTCCCCCGGATCACGGCGAGCACCGGGTGGCCGTGGCGGCGGGCGTCGGAGAGGCGCTCCAGGGCGACGACGCCGACGCCCTCGGACCAGCCGGTGCCGTCGGCGCCCTCGCCGAAGGCCTTGCAGCGGCCGTCGGCCGCGAGGCCGTGCTGCCGGCTGAACTCCACGAAGGTGCTCGGGGTCGCCATCACTGCGACCCCGCCGGCGAGGGCGAGCGAGCAGTCGCCACGGCGCAGGGCCTGCGCGGCCAGATGGACGGCGACGAGGGAGGAGGAGCAGGCGGTGTCGACGGTGAGGGCGGGGCCGTTGAGCCCCAGGGTGTAGGCGAGCCGTCCGGAGGCGACGCTGCCCGCCGTGCCGGTGCCGAGGAGTCGTTCCAGGTCCTCGGGGAGGTCGCCGGTGTGCTGGGCGTAGTCGTGGAACATCAGCCCCACGTAGACGCCGGTGTCCGTGTGCCGCAGGGACGTGGGGTCGATCCCGGCGCGTTCGACCGCCTCCCAGCCGACCTCCAGGAGCAGCCGCTGCTGCGGGTCCATGGCGAGGGCCTCGCGCGGGCTGACGCCGAAGAACGCCGCGTCGAAGTCGCCCGGCGCGTCGAGGAACCCGCCGGAGCCGGTGGCGGAGGTGCCGGGGGCGGTGCCGTCGCCGCTCAGCAGCCGTTCCAGGTCCCAGCCGCGGTCGGTGGGGAACGGGCCGATCGCGTCCCGTCCTTCGGCGACGAACCGCCACAGGTCGTCGGGGGAGGCGATGCCGCCGGGGTAGCGGCAGCTCATGCCGATGACGACGACCGGGTCGTGGGCGTCGTGGCGGGGGCCGGTCCGGTGGGACGTGCCGGCGTCCTCGGACGTCCGCCGGGCCGCGTCCGTCGCGGGCCGCGCGCCGAAGAGTTCGCCGTCCAGGACGGCGGCGACGGCGGCGGGCGTCGGGTGGTCGAAGGCCAGGGTCACGGGCAGCCGCAGACCGGTCCGGGCGGCCAGCCGGTCGCGCAGGGCGACGGCGGTGAGGGAGGTGAGCCCCAGGCGGGTGAAGGCGAGGCCGGCGTCGATCCGCCGCGGGGCGTCGAGCCCGAGGACACCCGCCGCCTCCTCCCGTACGAGTGCGGTCAGGGCCCGTTGCCGCGCCCTGCCGGGGAGAACCCCGAGGCGTTCCCGCAGCCCCTCGTCGAGGGCCGCGGGGGCGGCGGTGTCCTCGGCGTACCGGGGGAGCATCCGGCGCAGCCGTTCGGCTCCGGGGGCCCGGAGGGTCCAGGGGTCGGTACGCAGCACGAGCGCGGGGCCGCCGGCCGTGGCCCGTACGGCGTCGAGCGCGTCGCCCGCCTCGCGGGCGGTGAGCGCGGCGAGGCCGGGCTGCGGGGCGTCGGGGGCGACCGGGCCGAAGGCCAGGAAGGTCGCGTGGGCGACGTCGTGGGTGAGCGCGGCGGCGTGGGCGGCGGCCGCGGCCTCGGACGGGTCGCCGGGGGCGGCCCTCCCGCACAGGACGAGGGTCGTGCCTTCGCTCCGGCGGGTCAGGTCGAGCAGCCGGCCCGCCGCCTCTGCGTCGGCGGGGGCGGTCACCGGGTGGACGACCAGGGCGAACGGGCGGTCGGGCCCGAGCGCGCCGAGCAGCGCGGAGGCGCGCTCGGCCGTGTCCGGGCGCCCGGTCCGTACGGTGACGGTGGCGCCGAGCCCGGTCAGGTCGGCCGCCAGGGTGGCGACGGCGCCGGGATCACCTTCCTCCCCGGCGTCCGCCAGGACGAGGTCGCGGACGCCGTGGTTCACGACGAGATGGGTCGCGAGGACGCGGGAGATCCCGGTGCCCGCCCCGGTCACCAGCGCGGCACCGGGCCCGCCGGACGGCAGCGCGACCTCTCCCGCCGCCCGCACCCGGGCCAACCTGGGGACGAGCGCCGCCCCGGACCGTAAGGCGAACTCGGTCTCGCCGGCGGGCGCCGACAGGACCGCCAGCCAGGCCTCGACGTCCGGGCTCGGTACGTCCGAGCCGGGGGCGTCCCCGGTGTCGGCGTCCCGGGCCGCCGCGCCCGCGAAGGCGCCGTCGGCTTCGGCTTCGGCTTCGGCTTCGGCTTCGGCTTCGGCGAGGCCACCGGTCGGCCGGGGGTCCTCCGGGCCCAGGTCGACCAGGACCGTGCCGTCCCCGCCCCGGGCCAGGAGCCGGGCGCGTACGGCCGAGGCCGTCGGGTCCGGTGTGTCGTCCGGGCCGGTGGACACACCGGAGCGGGTGAGGAGGAGGGTCCGGGCCGCGGGCGGGCCTTCCGCCGTCCGGAGGGGCGACTCGGCGGCGGCCTCGGCCGGCGCGTCCGGGTCCGGAGCGGGGGCCGTCAGCAGGTGTCCGTCGAAGGGCCCGGCGGCGCGGGCCGCCGCCGGGTCCGGGAAGGTCTCGGCGACGCCGCCCCTTCGGCGTACGGCTTCGGCGAACGCCGGTACCTCCGCGCCGATCACGGCCCACCGTGCGGCGCCCGCCGGTTCCGCCGCCGCGTCGGGAGCCGGGCACTGGACCCAGGTCGTACGCCACAGCCGCTCGTGGTGGCCGGTGCCGAGGGCCCGGAGGCGGGCCGGGAGGCCCGGCAGCGCCCGGCGGGTGACCTTGCCCGAGCCCGTGACCGGGAGGGCGGCGATCTCGTACAGCTCCGCCGGGACCTTGAAGTAGCTGAGCCGTTCCCGGCACGCCGCCAGCGCCTCTGCGGGCGACCAGCCGCCGGCCGCGGGGACCACGTACGCCACGGGGACCTCGCCGAGGGCCTCGTCCGGGCGGCCGGTGACCGCCGCGTCGGCGATGCCGGGCACCGTCCGCAGGACGTCCTCGATCTCGCCGGGCTGGATGTTCTCCCCTGCCCTGATGACGAGTTCCTTGACGCGGCCGGTGATCGTCAGACGCCCCGCGGCGTCGCGCCGCGCCAGGTCCCCGGTGCGGTACCAGCCGTCGCGGAGCGCGGCGGCCGTCTCCTCGGGCCGGTCGTGGTACCGGAGCAGCAGACCCGGGCTCCTGACGAGGACCTCCCCCTCGTCACCGGTCCGCGCGTCGCGGCCGGTGCGGGGGTCGACCAGGCGCAGTTCGCTGCCGGGCACGGCGGTCCCGACGGTGCCCGGGGGGCGCTCGGAGTCGGGGCGGCTCAGGGTGATCGCCCCGCAGGTCTCGGTGGCGCCGTAGCTGTTCACGAGCGGCGCGCCGAGCACGCGCTCGACGGCGGAGGCGAGCTCCGGGCCGGTCGCCGCGCCGGTGACCACGCAGAGGCGCGGTTTCGGGACGCTGCCGCCGGCCTCCTCCACGGCCTCGACCGCGGCCACCAGACGCAGGTACATCGACGGGACGCCGAGCAGCATCGTGCACGGCTCGGCCCGCAGGGCGTCGAGGACGTCGCGGGCGCCGAAGCCGGGGAGGATGCGTGCGGTGGCGCCGCTGACGGTCACGCCGAGGACGCAGAGGATGTGCGCGAGGCTGTGGAACAGCGGCAGTGGCCACAGCAGCCGGTCGTCGGGTCCGAGGCCGAGGACGCCCTGGTAGGAGGAGCGCACCGACCAGAGGCAGGCGCGCTGGTGGGAGACGACGCCCTTGGCGGCGCCGGTGGTGCCGGAGGTGTAGAGGATCCAGGCGGGTTCGTCGAGCCCGAGGTCGTCCCGGGGGGCCTGCGCCGGCTCGCTCCCGGCGAGCTCCTCGAAGGAGAGCGGCCCGTCGGGGCCGGGTGCCCCGTCCGGGGCGGACGTCCCGTCCAGGGCGGGCGCGCCCTCGGAGGCGGGCGCTTCGGGCCCGGGACCGTGCGGGCCGCCGCCGGGGCCGTACCCCCGTGCGAGCACCACCCGGATGCCCTCGCGGGTGGCCCGCAGCCGCTCGACCTGGTCGAGGTGCGGGCCGTCCGTGATGACGAACCGGGCGCCGCTGTCGTCGAGTTGGTGCGCGAGTTCGGCGTCCGACGACTGGGGGTTGACCGGTACGCCCACGGCGGCGGCGCGCGTGACGGCGAGGTAGCTCTCGACCGTCGTGACGCTGTTGCCGAGGAGGATCGCGACCCGGTCGCCGCGCCGGAGTCCGTGCCCGGCGAGATGGCCGGCCAGCCGCCCCGTACGCTCGGCGAGCCGTGCGTAGGTGACGTGGCGCTCCTCGTCGGCGAAGGCGACCTTGTCCGGACGGTCGAGCGCATGGGCCCGCAATACCGCTGATAGGGGCCGGATGTCATCGACTTGCGTCACTCGTACGCTCCTGCCTGCTCGAGCTCGCCCGCCGGCCTGCCGTGGCCGGCGAGCACACCTGGCGTAACGCTAGAAAGCGCAGGTCGGCGAGTACAACCCCTAATTATTCCCCCGATTCAGCGGCTGTTCCGGATTCCCCAAGGAGTCGTCCAGAGGCCGTGCAGAAGGCGTTCAGCCCGTCTCGTCGAACCTGACTGGGTCCAGCCAACACAGTGCCGTGGATGCCCGCTCCGGCGGGTCTCGGCACGTTTCGGATCGGGAAGGTCGAGCATGCCGTCCACTCTCACCGGCATACCCACTGAATTCGACGTCATCGTCATCGGTGGTGGCCCGGCCGGTGCCACCACCGCCGGGCTTCTCGCCAAGCGCGGTCACCAGGTGCTGATTCTCGACCGCGAGCGTTTTCCGCGCTATCACGTCGGCGAATCGCTGATTCCGGTCGTGATGGCCCCCATGGCGGAAATGGGGCTGACCGAGCGGATGGAACAGCGCGGATTCGAGCGCAAATACGGCGGCACGTTCGTCTGGGGAAGCGAGCAGGCGGCCTGGGACTTCTCCTTCGTCGACGGCGGCGACTACCCGTTCGCGTACCACACCCGGCGGGCCGACCTGGACGCGATGATCCTGGACCGGGCGCGGGAGCTGGGCGCGTTCGTCGTCGAGGACGCCACGGTCAAGGAGCCCGTCGAGGAGGACGGCCGGGTCACCGGCGTGCGCTTCGCGGTGCGCGGCGGCAAGGAGACGTACGAGGTCAAGGCCGCCATGGTGGTGGACGCCTCCGGCCAGGCGCGGGTCCTCACCCGCCGGTACTCCGAAATCCACTGGCACGACAAGCTCCGCAACGTCGCCGTGTGGACGTACTTCGACAACTGCGAGCGGCTGCCCGGCGACCAGTACACCAACATCCTCATCGAGGGCATCGAGAACGGCTGGTTCTGGGGCATCCCGCTCGACAAGGGCACGGTCAGCGTCGGTTTCGTGACGCCGAGCTCGGTCGCCGGCGAGAGCGACCAGAACCTCGAACAGCTCTTCCGCGACGAGGTCGAGAAGACGACCAAGCTGAAGCACATGCTGCGGGACGCGCGCCAGTCGGCCGGCTTCCGCAGCGCCCGGGACTGGTCGTACACCAACCAGACGGTGTTCGGGCCGGGTTGGGCCGCCGTCGGTGACGCGGCCGCGTTCGTCGACCCGCTGATCTCGACCGGGGTCGCCCTCGCGACGACCGCGGGCTCCATCCTGTCCCGGGTGATCGACAAGGTCCTCCAGTACCCGGAGATCGAGGAGGTGGCGCTCAAGCGGTACGCCACCGCCTACCTGAGCTTCTTCAACGAGGTCCGGTCCTTCGTGGAGCGCTTCTACGACCGGTCGTTGAAGAAGGAGGACTACCACAAGCTGGCGCAGTCGATCATCGACCCGGAGGAGAAGAACACCCCGGCGAACGACTTCGTCACCCTCCTCGCCGGCCTGCGCGGCAAGCACCTCGCCCTGAACATCACCGTCGACGACCTCGTACCGGAGCCCGAGTTCTCCGCCACCACCGAGAACTGAGCCGACCGGCCGAACGTCCAAGGGAAGGAAAAACTGGTGCCAGGCAAGAACTCCGCCCCCGCGGCGGCAGACCGGTACGACGTGGCGATCCTCGGCAGCGGCATGGCCGGCGGCATGCTGGGCGCGGTGCTCGCCCGCAACGGGGTGCGGACCCTGATCCTCGACGCGGGCACCCACCCGCGCTTCGCCGTGGGCGAGTCGACCATCCCGTACACCTCGGGGCTGGCCCGGCTGATCGCCAAGCGGTACGACGTGCCCGAGCTGAAGGCGCTGTCGAACTACAAGGGGACCATCGAGGAGATCTCCCCCAACTGCGGCCAGAAGCAGAACTTCGGCTTCGTCTACCACCGCGAGGGGCAGCCGCAGAACCCGCGGGAGATCAACCAACTGGTGGTTCCGCTCGACCTGCGCACCGAGACCCATCTGTTCCGGCAGGACGTCGACGCGCACCTGTTCCACGTGGCGGTCAGGTACGGCGCCGACGCTCGGCTCGCGACCCGGGTCACCGACATCGAGATCGACCCGGACGAGGGCGCGGTGCTGCGCACCGAGCACGGCGAGGAGTTCCGGGCCTCCTACGTGGTCGACGGCAGCGGGTTCCGCTCGCCGCTGGCGGAGAAGTTCGAGCTGCGCGAGACGCCCACGCGGGCCAGGACCCACTCGCGCTGCCTGTTCACCCACATGATCGGGGTGAAGCCCTTCGACGACTCGCCGACCGCGCGGGAGCACGACCAGCCGAGTCCGTGGCACCACGGCACGCTGCACCACGTCTTCGACGGCGGCTGGCTCTGGGTGATCCCCTTCGACAACCACGACGCGGCCCGCAACCCGCTGTGCAGCGTGGGCCTCACGCTGGACCCGCGGAAGTACCCGAAGGGCGAGCTGCCGCCGGAGCGGGAGTTCGAGGACTTCCTCGCCCGGTTCCCGGAGATCGCCTGGCAGTTCGAGGGCGCGAAGGCGGTCCGTCCGTGGGTCTCCACCGGCCGGCTCCAGTACTCGGCCGGGACGGTCGTCGGCGACCGGTACTGCCTGACCTCGCACGCCGCCGGATTCATCGACGCGCTGTACTCGCGCGGCCTCGCCAACACCCTGGAGCTCGTCAACGCCCTGGGCTGGCGGCTCATCGCGGCCTCCCGGGACGGCGACTGGTCGAAGGAGCGGTTCGCCCACGTGGAGGCCCTGCAGCAGGGTCTGTTCGACTTCCACGACGACCTGGTCTACAGCTCGTTCGTCGGCTTCGGGCACTACGAGCTGTGGAACGCCGTCAACCGGACGTGGATGCTCGGCACGATGAGCGGCAACATGATGGTCGAGGACGCCTACTACCGGTACAGCGAGACCGGTGACCCGGACGTCTTCCTGGAGACCGAGCGCTCGGGCAACCCGGGATCGCCCCTCCCGATCAGCGAGAGCTTCGTCCGGATGGGCACGCTGACCCGGGAGCTGTGCGAGGCCGTCGAGGCGGGCGACGTCGATCCGGCGGACGCCGCGGCGCGCATCCACGAGTACATCCAGAAGGAAGTGGACTTCATCGCGCACGCCGACAAGTTCGGGCTGCCGGAGAACCGCTGCTTCAACATGACGCGGGAGCGGATGGAGGCGGCCGAGGAGTGGTCGCGCACCCAGGCCCCGCCGGAGATCGGCGAGCGCATGCTGAACGCCGCCCGGGGCATGGCGCTCGCCAAGGAGGCCGAGTCCGGGAGCGGTGGCGGGGGGTACTGACCCGGGTCCTGCGGCCACGGCACGGCGCCACACGCCGTGCCGTGCCGAGGGCTGTGCCGCGGGCCGTCCGGCCCCTTCACATCGATTTCCGACCGTTCCCCACCGTTCCCGACCGTTCCCAGTCCGCGTCCCCGTGACCGAGGCGAGTGAGGACCCATGTCGCACCAGCGGTACGAAGCCGATCTGCGCCGTCTGATGGCGGGATTCCCCACGGGCGTCTCGGTCGTGACGGCGATCTCCCCCGACGGGGTCCCCTGGGGGATGACCTGCACCTCGCTGTGCAGCGTCGCCCTCGATCCGCCGACCCTGCTCGTCTGTCTGCGCGCCGGCAGCCCCACCCTGGGCGCGGTGCTGGACAGCGGGTCGTTCTCGGTGAACCTGCTGCACCAACACGCGCGCGCCACCGCCGAGTTGTTCGGCTCGGGTGCCGTGGACCGGTTCGACCGCTCGGCGTGGGTCGCGGCGACGGACGGCGGCGCCCATCTGGTCGAGGCGGCGCACACGATCGCCGACTGCACGGTCACGGCCGAACAGCCCGTCGGGGACCACGTGGTGGTGATGGCGCGGGTCACCCTGGTCACCGCGCTGAGCCGGCCGTGGCCGCTGCTGTACGGCATGCGCCGGTACGGATCGTGGGCGGAGGACGCGGAGAACGGCTTCCTGTCGTACGACTTCATCTCCTGACGGCGGCGGAGGGAACGGCGGACCATGGTCGTCACCGTGATCGATCCCTACCCGATGCCGGACCCGGACCCGCTCTCCGCGAACCGGGTCGACTGGCGCCCGGATCCCGGGCGTTCGGCCCTGCTGGTGCTGAACATGCAGGGCTTCTTCCTACGGCCGTACGTCCGCGGCGCCTCGCCGCTGACCCCGCTGCTCGCCAACTGCGCCGCCCTCCTGGCGACCTGTCGCGGGCTGCGGATGCCGGTCGTGCACACCGTGCAGCCCGGCACCCAGGCGCCGGGCGAGCGCGGCCTCCTCACGGACTTCTGGGGGAAGGGCCTCGACGACGTCCTGGAGGACGCGGCGATCGTGGACGAGCTGGCCCCGGACGCGAGCGGCTGTGTGCTGTCCGCCTGGCGCTACAGCGCCTTCTTCGGTTCGGGTCTCGAACGGCGGCTGCGGTCCGAGGGCCGTGACCAGCTGCTGATCTGCGGGGTGTACGCCCATCTCGGCGGCGTCACGACCGCGCTCGACGCGTTCAGCCACAACCTGGAGGTGTTCCTCGCGGCCGACGCGGTCGCGGACTTCAGCGAGCGCGAGCACCGGGCGGCGCTCGCCTGGGCGGCGAGCTGCTGCGCGGTGGTGAAGCCGACCGGGGAGCTCACGGCGGAGCTGCTCGGACAGGGGTTCCGGTAGGGGGATGCCGCTCGACAAGCCCATTCCGCGTGGCTACTATTTTTACATGTACAAAAACTCGGCACGAGAGGAACGGGCCGTAAGCCCCGGGGGCATCCTGGCCACGGTCTCCGTCGCCCAGCTGATGGTCTCGCTCGACGTCTCGGTGGTGAACGTCGCTCTGCCGTCGATGCGGACGGCGCTCGGCTTCGACGAGTCGGGACTGTCCTGGGTGGTCAACGCCTACACACTCACCTTCGGCGGACTGCTGCTCCTGGGCGGACGGGCCGCCGACCGATTCGGCCGCAGGCCACTGCTGCTGCTCGGCCTCGCGCTCTTCGGCATCACCTCGCTCCTGGGCGGTCTCGCCCAGGACCCGGGCCAGCTGATCGCCGCGCGCGCCGCGCAGGGCGTCGGGGCGGCGCTCATCGCCCCGGCCGCGCTCGCGGTCCTGACCACGAGCTTCCCCGCGGGACCACAGCGGGGCAAGGCCCTCGGCGTGTACAGCGCCGTCACGGCCGGCGGCGCGGCCGTCGGCGTCGTGGTGGGCGGGCTGCTCACCGAGTACATCAACTGGCGCTGGGTCATGCTGGTGAACGTCCCGATGGCACTCGTCGGCGCCTGGCTCGCGACCCGGCACGTCCCGGCGGCCGGCGCGGGCGACACGGCCCGGCGGCTCGACGTGGTCGGCGCCGTCCTGGCCACGCTGGGCACGTCGCTGCTGGTCTTCGCACTGGTCAGGACCGACACCGAGCCGTGGGGCTCGACGACCACGATCGGCAGCCTGATCGTGGCGGCGGTCCTGCTGACCGGGTTCTTCGTCTACGAGGGCACCTACGCCAAGGAACCCCTGCTCCGGCTGGGTGTGCTCACCAACCGGTCGGTCTCCGCCTCGAACCTCTACATGATGATGGTCTCCATCAACATCTTCACCTCCTTCTACTTCGTCTCGCTCTACCTCCAGCAGGTCCTCGGGATGGGCGCGCTGAGCGCCGGTCTCGCCTTCCTGCCCTTCTGCCTGGGCCTCGTCGTGGGCTCGCTGTACGCCGTCAAGCTGCTCGCCCGGTTCCCGGCCCGGCAGCTGCTGATCGTCGGCGGCGTCATCGGCGCGATCGGGATGTTCTGGTTCAGCCGGATCAGGCCCGACGGCACCTTCCTGGTCGACATCCTGGGGCCGTCCCTCGTGACCAGCTTCGGCATCGGACCGCTGCTCGTCCCGATCGCCAACGCGGCGACCGCGGGGGTCGCCCCGAACGAGGCCGGGATGGCGTCGGGCCTGCTCAACAGCGCCCGCCAGCTCGGCGGCAGCATCGGCCTCGCCTCGATGAGCGCGGTCGCGGCCGCCGCCACGGCGGGTGCCGCCGCGTCGGACTCTGTGCGCGAGCGGCTCACCTCCGGGTACGGCATGGTGTTCGCCGCCAACAGCGCGCTGCTCGTCTTCGCTGTCCTCGTCGCCGTGTTCCTCCTCCCCCGCCGGAGCCCCGGCCCCGTGCCCGGCCCGGCGCCCCGTCCGGGCGGCGGGGCGGGCGCCCGCTCCGACGTACGGGCCGGGGAGGCGGCTCCCGCGGACCGGGGCGGCCGCGGCTGAGCCACCCCACCATCCGACCGGCCGTGCGGGCTCTCCCCCGCGCGGCCGGTCCGTCGTGTGCGCGCCCGTGCGCGCCGCCGCGCTGGCCCGGACCCTCCAGGTCAGGGCCCCCGAGAGAACGTCCAGCACTCCTTCAGACGGCCGCGCGCAGACTGAACCCGTCGCGGCGCGAGGAGGTGCACACGGATGGTGCTGGTCGAGCGGGAGCGTCACCTCACGCAGCTGTCAGCCCTGTTGGAGAGGTGTCTGGACGGGGCGGGAAGCGTCGTCGTGCTCCGGGGCCCGGTGGCGGTCGGCAGGACGGAGCTGCTGCACACCTTCGCGGAGCGGGTCGCGGGCCCCCGGGTGCGTTTCCTGGGCGCCGCGGCCTCGCCGGAGGAGCGGCAGCTGCCCTTCGGCCTCCTCAGCCAGCTCCTGCACGGCGCCGGCGCCGCGTACGCGGAGCGGGCCGAGGCGCTGATCGGCCGCCCCGGCCGGCCGGAGGGCGAGGCCGGTCCGCAGGTCCTGGAAGGGGTCGCCCGGATCCTCCTCGACATGAGCGCCGAGGATCCGCTGCTGCTCGGCGTCGACGACGTGTCGCACGCGGACACCGACTCGCTGCGCTGTCTGCTCTTCCTCGCCCGGCGGCTGCGCCGCGCCCGGGTGATGCTCGTCCTCAGCGACCAGGACGGCTCCGGCTCCCGGCACGCCGACGTCCGCGGCGAGCTGTCGCGGCTGCCGTACTGCACGCAGATCCGGCTCGACCCGCTGTCCTGCGACGGGGTCGCGGCCCTGCTCGCGCACGACCTCGACGCCCATGTGGCGCACAGTCTCGCCGCGGGCGCCTTCGCCGTCACGGGAGGCAACCCGCTGCTCGTACGGGCGCTCGCCGAGGACTGGGAGGCACACGCCCGGGCGGCGGGAGCGGAGCCGCCCACGGCCCTCGTGGTCGGTGACCGGTTCGCCGAGCGGGCCGTGAGCTGCCTCCACCGGTTCGGTCCCGACGCGCTCGCCGTGGCCCGGGCGGTCGCGGTCATCGGGGAGGCGCCGGACGCGGACCTGGTCGCCCGGCTCACCGGCCTCGGCGCGATCGAGACCCGCGCCCTCCTCGAACTCCTCGGCACCTCGGGGCTGTTGCGGGAGGGCCGCTACCGGCATCCGGTGGCCCAGGCCGCCGTCCTCAGGGACTTCGGCGCGGCCGGGCGCGTCGCCTGGCACCGGAGCGCCGCCGCCCTGCTGCACGCCGACGGCGGCCCGCCCGTCTCGGTCGCCCTCCAGCTCATCGCCGCCGGGGACACCGACGAGCCCTGGGCACCCGCCGTGCTCCAGGAGTCCGCCGCCCGCGCGACCGCCGGCGGTCAGGTCGACTTCGCCGTCGACTGCCTGGAGCTCGCCCACACCCTCGCCGACGACGAGCAGCAGCGGGCCGTGAGCCGGGCGGTGCTCGCCGAGGCCGAGTGGCGCCTCGACCCCGCCCGCGTCGTACGCCACCTCGGGCAGCTCACGGACGCCCTGCACCGGGGCCACCTGACGGACCGCCAGTCCCTCTCCGTGCTCGAACACCTGCTGTGGCACGGGCGGGTGGACGAGGCGGCCACCGCCCTCGACCGGCTCGCCAGGACGGAATCCGGGCCGGACGCGGCGGAGCTCGGAGCCGTGCGCGCCTGCCTCGAGCTCTGCTACCCGGCGCAGCGGCACCACCGCACCACCCGGTCCCCGGCCCCCGTCCGCACGCCCCCGCCGGGCTCCGCGCCCTCCCTGGTGGCCACGGTGCTCGCGGCGGTGCGGGGCGAAGGGGCGGTGTCCGGCGACCACCTCTGGCAGGGTCTGCGCACCGACGAGCCGCTGACCCGGATCGCCCTGGGGCTGCTGGCCCTGGCCAGGCCCGAGCGGCTGGCCACGGTGGCGCCGTGGTGCCTGCCGGTCCTCGCGGACGCGGCGGGTCACGAAGGACCCGACTGGCGCGGACTGGTCACCGCGGCACGCGCCGACGCGGCGCTGCTGAGGGGCGAGCTGCCGGCCGCCGGCACGTTCGCCGCCGAGGCCCTGGCCGAGTCGTCGGCGGCGAGCTGGGGCGTCCTGGCCGGAGCGCCGCTGGCCTGTCTGCTCGTCACGGCCGTGGAGACGGGGCGGCTGGAGGAGGCCGCCGCGCAGCTGAACGTCCCACTGCCGGCCGCGCTGATGGAGACGCCGTTCGGGCTCCGGTACCTGCGGGCGCGGGGGCAGTACCACCTGGCGATCGACCGGCCGTACGCGGCGCTCAGCGACTTCCGGGCCTGCGGCCGGCTGCTGCGGGACTGGGCGGCGGACGGGCCCCGTCAGCTGCCGTGGCGGATCGACGCCGCCCAGGCGATGGTGCGGCTCGGCCGCCGGGCGGAGGCGCGCGCACTGCTCGAGGAGCAGCTCGACGGCCTGCCCGTCGACGACGAGCGCACCCTCGGCCGGGCGCTGCGGCAGCTGGCGGCGACGCTGGAGCCGCACGAGCGGCCGCCGCTGCTGGGCGACGCCGTGGAGGCGCTGCAGGCGGCGGGTGACCGGGTGGAGCTCGCGCACGCGCTGGCCGATCTGGGCAACGCCCATGCCGCCGCCGGTGATTCGCGCCGCGCCCGGCCGGTGCTGCGGCGGGCGTGGCGGGCGGCGCGGGAGTGTCACGCGGAGCGGCTCGCGCGGGTCCTGCGGCCGGGCGCGGCGAGTACGCCGCCGGCCGGGGCCGCGTCCGGCGGTCCTGGCCGCTCCGGCGGCCCCCGGGCCTCCGGTGGTGTGCTCGGCGGTGAGCAGGCGGCGGAGCTGAGCGCCGCCGAGCGGCGGGTAGGGGGTCTGGCGGCGCGGGGGCACAGCAACCGGCAGATCGCCCAGCGGTTGTGCATCACGGTGAGCACGGTCGAGCAGCATCTGACGCAGGTCTACCGGAAACTCGGGGTGCGCAGCCGCACGGACCTTCCGGGATTTCTCGAGGACGAGGAAGAACCGTCGGGGGTGAATTCGACGGCGGGTTCGCCGCGTACCGACCCCTTACTCGCCGATGCCTTTTCTCATTCATCCCCCTATTCCCCCTAGGGAGCCCGGTGACGACCTTCACAGAAGGAGGGGTCTCCAGTGTTCCGCATTCCGTGGCTAGGCTGACTCCGCGAGTCTTTCACAGAGCATCGAGGGCCTTTCCACCGACTTGATCGAGGGGCAGTCAGAATGATCCTCAGTGAACGCACGACCCCTTGGGCCGCCACGCGGAGCGGGCCGACCGTATTGGGAGTCGCCACCGCCAACCCGGATTCCTCCTATTCCCAGGAGGACCTCCTCGACCTGTACGACATCGAGGATCCGCGTATCCGTTCGGTGTTCCTCAACAGTGCGATAGAACGGCGTTTCCTGAACGTTCCGCCGTACGGCGACGACGGCCGGCCCCGGATGGAGACCCAGGGCGAACTGCTCGCCAAGCACAAGGTGCGGGGCACGGAGCTGGGCGCCCGGGCGCTGCAGACCTGCCTCAAGCGCATCGGCGCCGCCGTCAGCGACATCGGGTATCTGGTGTGCGTCACCTCGACGGGCCTGCTGACGCCCGGGTTCAGCGCGCTGCTCATCCGCGAGCTGGGCATTCCCACGGACTGCGGCCGCCTCGACATCGTCGGGATGGGCTGCAACGCCGGCCTCAACGCCCTGAACGCCACCACCGGCTGGGCCTCGGCCAACCCGGGCCGGATCGCCATGATGGTGTGCGTCGAGGTGTGCTCGGCGGCGTACGTCTTCGACGGCACGATGCGCACCTCGGTCGTCAACAGCCTGTTCGGGGACGGCTCCGCGGCGATCGCCGTGTCGCACGCCCCGGACCGGCCGGGCCCGCAGGTGCTGAAGTACGCGAGCCGCATCGTGCCGGACGCGGTCGACGCGATGCGCTACGACTGGGACGACGACCAGGGCAAGTTCAGCTTCTTCCTCGACCGTGACGTGCCGTACGTGGTGGGCGCGCACGCCGAGGAGGTCGTCACGGACCTGCTCAAGGGGACCGGGCTGCGGCGCAGTCAGATCGCACACTGGCTGGTGCATTCCGGGGGCAAGAAGGTCATCGACTCGGTGTCGGTCAACCTCGGCCTCACCCGGCACGACGTCCGGCACACCACGGACGTGCTGCGCGACTACGGCAACCTCTCCAGCGGCTCCTTCCTGTTCTCGTACGAGCAGCTGCTGCGGGAGGGCGTGACCCGCCCCGGCGACTACGGCGTCCTCATGACGATGGGCCCCGGGTCGACCCTGGAGACGGCGCTCGTCCGCTACTGAGCCGCGGCCCCCGCCACGGGCGCCGGACTCCTCGTACCACCCACTCCCTCTGTCCGTACCGACGATCAGGACACAGTCATGTCTTCTTCCGATCTCGCGCAGGCTCCGGCCGCCCCCGACACCGTCCTCGACATCGACAGCACCCGTCCGCTGTGCCCGCTGCTGGTCGCGGACGTGACCGCGCTCTGCGACCGCATGGAGGACGCCGGGGGCGCGTCGAGCGCCGTGATCCGGCTGCACGGCACGGGCCCCGCGGAGAACTGGCCCGGTGACGTCGGCATCGATGTGGTGAGCCGCTGGGAGCGGGCCCTGCGGCGGCTCGAACAGGGCCGGTTCGCCAAGATCGTGACCGTCGAGGGGGTGTGCAGCGGCCCGGCGCTCGACGTGCTGCTCACCGCCGACCACCGGATCGGCGCGCCGGGCGCGCGGATCGCCGTGCCCGTGAACAACGGCGGCGTCTGGGCGGGCATGGCCGTGCACCGCCTGACCCATCAGCTCGGCGGTCTCGTCGCCCGCCGGCTCGTCCTGTTCGGCGCGGAGCTCTCGGCGCGGCGTGCGCTGTCCCTGGGGCTGCTCGACCAGACGGCGAAGGATCCGGCGGCCGTCGCCGCCCGGCTCGCCGAACGGTTCGCGCGGCTGGACGCCGCCGAGCTCGCGATCCGGCGGCAGCTGGTGAGCGAGGCCGGGGTGACCGCCTTCGAGGAGGCGCTGGGCAAGCATCTCGCCGCCTGCGACCGGACCTTGCGCCGGACCAGGGACGAGTTCGCCGGCGCTCGCGGCAACGCCTGATGGCCGCCGGGGAAGGGGCGCGGAACATGACGGTGCGTCCCGTGCCGGCCGAGGAGCGGTGGTCCGCCGCGCCTCCGGTGCCCACCGGCTCGCTGCCCGCCGACGCGGGCGCCCTGATGGCGTACACGGCGGACGCCGAGAAGGTACTGGCCGACCTGCCGCCCAAGTCGGGGCGCGACCCGGAGCAGCGGCGGCTCGCCACCGAGGTGCTCGCCGACCAGCGGCGGGCCCGCGCCGCGTTCCTGAGACTGCACGCCGAGCGGGTCTACCACGTGCTCACCGGCGGTCTGCGGGAGCAACTCTCCCTGTCGGAGCTGGTGTTCGCGGCGGCGGAGGCGTTTCCCGGGCTGACGCCGACCGAGGCGCAGATGGCGGCCGAGCGGGAGTGCGCGCAGGCCGACAAGGACGGCCGGGAGATCGACCAGGGCATCTTCTTCCACGAGGTGCTGCGGTCGCCGGAGGCCGGTCCCCATCTGATGGACGCGCTGCTGCGGCCGACCCGGCGCGCCCGGTCGCTGCTCGGCGAGTTCGGCCGGACGGGGAGCCTGGAGCTGGGCACCGTCCGGCTTGAGCGGATCGGCGAGGCGGCGCACCTCACCCTATGCAACGGCCGGTTCCTGAACGCGGAGGACAACCAGCTCGTCGACGACCTGGAGACGGCCGTCGACCTCGCGCTGCTCGACGACCGCGTCAAGGTGGGGGTGCTGCGCGGCGGGAAGATGACCCATCCCCGCTACCAGGGCCGGCGGGTCTTCTGCGCCGGGATCAACCTGGTCGACCTGCACCAGGGCCGGATCTCGTTCGTGGACTTCCTGCTCCGCCGTGAACTGGGCTATCTCCACAAGCTGATCCGTGGTGTCCGGGTCGACGACGCCTGGCCCCGGCCGCTGGTGGAGAAGCCGTGGGTGGCGGCCGTCGACACCTTCGCGATCGGCGGGGGCATGCAGCTGCTGTTCGCCGTCGACCACGTCGTCGCGGCCGCCGACGCGTACTTCAGCCTGCCGGCGGCCCAGGAGGGCATCGTGCCGGGCATGGCCAACCTCCGGCTGACCTCGCTTGCGGGCGGCCGCCTCTCCCGGCAGGTGATCCTTTCCGGCCGCAAGCTGTGGGCCCGCGAGCCGGAGGCGCGGCTGGTCTGCGACGAGGTCGTCGACCCGAAGCTGATGGACGCGAGCGTGGCGGCCGCGGTCGCCCGGCTCGCGAGCCCGGCCGTCGTACCCAACCGGCACATGATCAACCTCGCGGAGGAGCCGGTCGACCGACTCCGCGCGTACGCCGCCGAGTTCGCGCTCGAACAGGCCTTGCGGCTCTACAGCCCCGACGTGATCGACAAGGTGGACCGGTTCAGCGCCGGCCGGTCGGCGGCGCGGCCAGGAGGCGGCTCGTGAGGCCCGTCGACGCGATGCTGGAGGTGCTGCGCGACGAGGGGGTGACCCGGGTCTTCGGCAACCCGGGCACCACCGAACTGCCCTTCGTCGAGGCGGTCACGGCGGCCCCCGACCTCCACTACGTCCTCGGCGTCCAGGAGGCCTCGGTGGTCGCGATGGCCGACGGGTACGCCCGTGCCACCGGCCGCCCGGCCTTCGTGAGCCTGCACATCGCGGCCGGTCTGGCCAACGGCATGGTCGGGCTCCTCAACGCCGGCCGCTCCCGCACCCCGCTCGTGGTGACCGCGGGCCAGCAGGACCGCCGTCATCTGGCGCAGGACCCCATGCTCTCCGGCGACCTGGTCGGCATGGCCCGGGCGGTGGTCAAGCACACCTTCGACGTCCAGCACGCCCACGACCTCCCGGGCATGCTGCGCCGCGCCTTCGCGCTCGCCGTCCAGCCGCCCGCCGGCCCGGTGTTCCTCTCCATCCCGATGGACCTCCTGGAGGAGGAGACGGCCATCGACCCGCCCGCGCCCCGGTCCGTGCGGTGCGGGCTCGGCCCGGCCGCCGGCTGGCCGGAGGCCGCCGAGAAGCTGGCCGCCGCCCGGCACCCGGCGATCGTCGCGGGCGACGGGGTGGGGCGCGACGGCGCCGTGGCCGAGCTGGTGGCGCTCGCCGAGGCGCTGGGGGCCACCGTCTTCCACCAGCCGATGCACGACGGCGTGGACTTCCCGACCACCCATCCGCTGCACGCCGGCATGCTCGACGCCCGCCACTCGGCGATCAGGAGCGCCCTCGAAGGGCACGACGTGGTGTGCATCGCGGGCACCCGGGCGTTCATGGCGCACCACTACGAGCCCGGCTCGCCGATCCCCGCCGGGACCGAGGTCGTCCAGCTCGACGACGACCCGGCCGAGCCGGGACGCACCTTCCCCGTGGCACTCGGTCTGGTCGGCGGGATACGGGTCACGCTGGGCGCGATGGCGGCCCAGCTCGCCGGGAAGGTCCCTGAGGCACCGGGCCGGGCCGCGGAGGCCGGGCGGGTCCACGAGGCCGCCCGGGCCCGGGTGCGGGCGCGCGCCCTCGCCGGGTACGGGGACGCCCCGATGGACCCGCTGGCCGCCGTGCACGCGATCGCCGCCGGCCTCCCGGCGGACGCCGTCGTGGTGGAGGAGGCCATCACCAGCGGGCTGCTGCTCCGCTCCGTGCTGCCGCTGGAACGCCCCCGTTCCTATGTGCACACGGTGGGCGGCGGCCTGGGTTCCGGCATCGGCGCCGCCGTCGGGACCCGGCTGGGGGATCCCACGCGCCCGGTGGTGGCCGTGCTCGGCGACGGCTGCACCCTGTTCGGGCTGCAGGGGCTGTGGAGCGCCGCGCACTACGGCGTGCCGGTCACCTTCGTGGTGATGAACAACGGCGAGTACCGGACGCTCAAGGAGACGGCGGCGCGCCGGGAGCGCGGCCGGGCTGCCCGCCGCCGCGCGGGAGGCCTCGATCTCGTCCCGCCCCGCCTCGACCTGGCGCCCGCCCGGGACTTCCTCGGCCTCTCGGGTGCCCCGGGCGGCCCCGACGGGCTCGATCTCGCGCCGCCCGAGCTCGACTTCACACGGCTCGCCGGGTTCTTCGGCATCACCGCGGTACGGGCCCGGTCGACCGCGCACCTCGCGGAGACCGTGGCGTGGGCCGCGGGACAGCCGGGGCCCGTGCTCGTCGACGTACCCGTCACGCGTCACGCCCACCCCGCGTGAGCGGGAAACCCGCACGCCGGAACCTCAGGAGGAACGCATGACAGGCCTGGTCGACGTGGACGGGCTCACGGGGACGCTGTTCAGCGACGGATGGCGGGCCCCGGTCGCCGGGGGCGCCGTAGAGGTGACCGAACCGGCGACGGGGAAGACGCTCGCCCGGGTCGGCGTCGCCGACGCGGCCGACGTCGCGAAGGCCGCGGCCGGCGCGGCGCGGGCCCAGCCGGCCTGGGGCGCCCTGCCCGCCGCCGCCCGCGCGACGGTGCTGCGGCGCGCGGCGGCGGTGCTCGACGGGCACCGCGCGGAGGTGGCCCGGTGGCTGATCCGCGAGGGCGGCGGCGTCCGGGCGAAGGCGGAGACCGAGATCGCGGACACGGTGGAGGAGCTCCTCCAGGCGGCGGCCCTGCCGACCCGGCCGCACGGTCAGGTCCTGCCCGCCGAGCCGGGCCGGTCGAGTCTGGCCCGCCGGGTGCCGCTGGGGGTGGTCGGGGTCATCAGCCCGTGGAACGTGCCGCTGCTGCTCGCGCTGCGCTCGGTGGCCCCGGCGCTGGCCCTGGGCAACGCCGTGCTGCTCAAACCGGACGTCCGTACGGCGGTCTCCGGCGGTCTCGTGGTGGCCCGGCTCTTCGAGGAGGCGGGGCTGCCGGAGGGGGTGCTGCACGTGCTGCCGGGTGACGCGGTGGCCGGGAGCGCGCTGACGGCCGAACCGGGGGTGGCGATGGTGTCGTTCACCGGGTCGACCGCGGTCGGGCGGGAGGTGGGGGCCGCGGCGGGGCGCGGTCTCAAGCGGGTCTCGCTGGAGCTCGGCGGCAACAACGCGCTGATCGTGCTCGACGACGCCGGTCTCGCGGCGGCCGCGGCGGCCGGGGCGTTCGCGTCCTTCTTCCACCAGGGCCAGATCTGCATGGCGGCGGGTCGGCACATCGTGCACGCCTCGGTCGCCGAGCCGTACACCCGGCTGCTGGTCCGGGAGGCCCACCGGATGTCCGTGGGCGACCCGTGGACCGACCGGGTCGACCTGGGGCCGATGATCGACGCCCGGCAGTTGCGGCGGACCCATGGGATCGTCCGCGACAGCGTCGCGGCGGGCGCCGCGCTGCGGGCGGGCGGGCTGCCGGACGGGCCGTTCTACCCGCCGACCGTGCTCACCGGGGTGACCCGGGAGATGCCGGCGTTCACCGAGGAGATCTTCGGTCCGGTGGCGCCGGTGATCGTCGTGGGGGACGACGACGAGGCGGTGGCCGTGGCGAACGACACGGAGTACGGCTTGGTGGCGGCGGTCCGGACGGGTTCGGTGGAGCGGGGGCTGCGGCTCGCCGACCGGCTGCGGACGGGCATGGTCCACGTCAACGACCAGACCGTGAACCACCAGGCGGTGGTGCCCTTCGGCGGCTTCGGCGCCTCGGGCAACGGGGCCCGGCACGGGGCGGAGTTCGCCTGGGACGCGTACACCCAGTGGCAGTGGGTCACGGCCCGGAGCGACGAGCAGGACGGGGCCTAGACGAGTAGATCCGATGTGATCAGTGGTCGAACGCGATCAGCGAGCGGGTGACAGGTGCGCCGGTCTGGTGGTTGTGCCAGATGCCGGCGGCCATCGCCAGGACGCGCTGGGCGACCCGGATCGCAACGCCCGCAAAGGTCCGCCCGCCGTGTTGTTCCAGGTCGAGCTGCCCCCTGAGGGTGTCGTTGACCGACTCGATCAGCTGGCGGACCTTCTTGAGCATCGGCTCGCCAGAGCGCTGCTTCTCGCGCTTGAACGCGGGCCGCAGGAGCTCGATGCCCAGCTCGGCGAGTTCCTGCTCGAACGCCTTCGAGGCGAAGCCCTTGTCGGAGATGAGCAGGATGCCTTCGCGTCGGGTGACCAGTTTGGCATCGACCTCGAGCATCGCGGCCAGGACCTCGCGCTCGCCGAGCTTCGGGTTGGCCAGTGCCCACAGGATCGGCATGCCGGTCGGAGTGCAGACCAGGTACAGGCGCAGGCCCCAGAAGAACCGTGAGTGGGAGGCGCAGTGGCCGTAGCCGGCCCAGCCCGCCAGGTTCGAGCGTTTCACGGTCGGGCGAGACATGCCGCACGGCACCGGGGTGGAGTCGGTGATCCCGACCGTGTCGGTCCAGAAGTCGCTGTCCCGGGCGAGTTCCCTGATCATGCGCTTGACCAGCGGAAGTGCTGCACGCAGTCGCTTGTTGTAGCCCGCCACGCTGGGGCAGGTAGGGAAACATGCCGTTCAGGTGCTTGCGCGCGTAGCGCAGCCAGCGGGCCTCGGAGTGGCAGCCGAGGAGTGCCTGCGCCACGGCCAGGCAGACGAGTTCGGAGTCGCTGAGCAGAGGCGGTCGGCCCATCCATCGCGTTCCTCCGATCTCGTCGTCGATCTTCACGTAGAGTGCGGTCAAGAGGGTGTTCAGGTCGGTCGTCACAAACTGATCTTGACCACCCTCGTCCCTTTGGCGGGGCGGAACTTCGGATCTACTCGAGATCGGTCCCGGAATCAGCCGGGGCAGCACGAGAGAAGAGGCGATCGTGGGGGAACTGGACGGCAGGGCCGCGCTGGTGACGGGCGGCTCGCGCGGGATCGGGCGCGCGGTCGCCCTGCGGCTCGCCGCCGAGGGGGCGCTGGTCGCGGTCCACTACGGGGGCAACGACGCGGCCGCCGCGCAGACCGTGGCGCTGATCGCCGAGGCCGGCGGCAGGGCGTTCGCGGTACAGGCCAGGTTCGGCGAGAGCGGCGCGGTGGACCGGTTGTTCGAGGGGCTCACCGCCGGGCTGGCGGACCACGGTGCGGACGGGCTGGACATCCTGGTCAACAATGCGGGCATCCACTCGGTCAGCTCGATCGGGCAGCTCACCGAGAAGGAGTTCGAGCGGCTTCTGTCGGTCAACGTGAGCACGCCGATCTTCGTGGTCCAGCGGGCGCTGCCGCTGCTGCGGGACGGCGGACGGATCGTCAACGTGGGCTCTGCGGCCACCCGGATCGCGAACCCCCTCCAGATCGGCTACACCGTCACCAAGGCGGCGCTGGCTGCCCTCAGCCCGTCGCTCGCCAACGAGCTGGGTCGGCGCGGGATCACCGTGAACACGGTCGAACCCGGGGTGGTGCTGACCGACATGACGGCCGGGTGGACCGGCGTTCCGGAGGCGGTGGCCGGACTTGAGGCGATCACCGCGCTCGGACGGATTGGCGAGCCGGGGGACGTCGCAGATGTGGTGGGCTTCCTGGCGGGCCCGCAGGGCCGCTGGGTGACCGGCCAGATCATCGACGTCTCCGGCGGTACCTACCTCGGCCCGATCACTGGCGGGTGAGCCGCCGCCCGGCCAGGTACCAGGTTGACGTCGGACTGGGCGGAGCGGAACTTCGGATCTACTCGTCTAGGGGGTGCGACCGCCCAGGGGGCACGGCATCCGTGCCCTCGGCACTCGGCACTCGGCACTCGGCACTCGGGGAGGCCGGTGACCGCGTGGCGCACTCGACAGGTGCCCTCGCGACGGTAGAAACGACGGCATGCCACCGCTCCGGAACATGCGTCAGAAGGCACTCGTCACTGCGGCTGCCGGCACGCTTGCCGTGTCGGCCGCTCTGGTCTCCGCCTCTGTTCTTCCCGCCCGGGCTGCTGCGGCGGACGAGAGACCCTTGCTGGTGACGCTGGGGGACAGCTTCATTTCCGGTGAAGCCGGCCGGTGGGCCGGCAACAGCAACGAGTCCGCGGCCGGTCACGCGGGCACCGACCGGGCATGGGACCCGCAGACCCGCGCCAGTGACCCCCACACGGTGTACGGCGCCAGCTACGACGACGGCTGCAATCGTTCCGACAGCGCCGAAGTCCACTCCGCTCCGGGGTCGGACCGGCGTGTCAATCTGGCCTGCTCCGGCGCCACGTCGACGGCGATCCTGCTTCCCGAGAACGGCGGCGAACCCTTCAAGGGCCGGCCCTCCCAGGCGGAACAGCTCCAGATGACCGCCGACGGCCACCCCGTGCACGCCGTCGTCATCTCCGTCGGCGGCAACGACCTCGGCTTCTCGGGCATCATCAGCGCCTGCGCCAAGAACTTCGTGAAACCCCCGCTCTTCGCCAAACCCTGCTCGCCCGAGCAGGCCAAGGTCGTCGACCAGCGCCTGCCGGCCATGCGCGCCGCCGTCACCGCAGCGGTCCGCGACGTACGCACCGCGATGACCCGGGCAGGTCATCCGGCCGGCAGTTACCGGCTCATTCTGCAGTCCGCGCCCAGCCCGCTGCCGGACGCCGCTCGGATCCGGTACCCCGGCGACAAGTACGACCGCCTCTACACCGGTGGCTGCCCGTTCTTCGACAAGGACCTGACCTGGGCGCACGACGAGCTGGGACCTGCCGTCAGCGCCGGTCTCGCCCGGGTGGCCCAGGAGCAGAACACCGAGTTCCTCGACCTCTCCCACGCATTCGACGGGCGTGAGGTCTGCTCCGACACCACAAGCCAGGTCGGGAAGGGCGAGCGTCCCTCCAGCGTCCGCAGCGAGTGGGTCCGCTTCACCACCAGCGGCCTGGGACAGGGCCAGCGCCAGGAGTCTCTGCACCCGAACTACTACGGCCAACTCGCTCTCGGCACCTGCCTCGGCCTGGTCCTCGAGCGGAGGCCGGGGGCCTACCGGTGCGACAACGTTCCCCGGCAGTCACCCCAGTCCATGACGGTGCGACCCGCCGACTTCTGATCCCCTCAGCACGGGCCCCCGGGGTGGCGTCGCGCAGGGCCCCCAGGAGAGTGATCATTCCGCTCGCCCGTCACCGGCCCGTCGCTGGTGGGGGAAGCCTGTTGGCGTCGGCGACTTGCCGCACGTGCCGCAGGGAGTGGAGAGAAATGACCGAGTCGTACACCGTCGAAAAAGCCCCCGGGGTGAGCGGGATGGGGAGGGATTCATTCGCGAGCCCTGACGCCATTCCTGCCAACGGCCTTCGGTATGCGGTCGCCCTACCGTTCTACCAGAGGCACGGAATTTACATCGAGGATGCGGGTAGGCCCATCCAGGTGAAGGGCGGGGCCCATGAGCTGACGATCGAAGAAAAGCGATCCACCACTCAGACGATCCCCGTGGGTGGCGGTGGCGGCAGCGAGGACTGGCGCAGCACCGTCAAATCTGTACTGGGGATCGTCGTGAAAACGGCGGAGAACGCTCTCAGGGCGAAGTACCCCAACCTCCCGGACGGCGCGATTTCCGGCCTGCTCGGATTCAGCGCAAGCAGCGCAGATTCAGTCAGCAAGCAGGAGAAGGTCTCCTTCAGCGTCAGCGACAAGGTCAAAATCGTTCCTCTCACCGGAAAGACGATCCTTGCCCGGCCTGTATATTTCAAGGTGAAATCAGTCTCCGACGAATGGATGAAAGAATCCGGCGGAGGCCTGAAACTGGTACGGAGAAGCGTCGTATCGGATGTCGTGGTGAAGATGGGCTGGATCCTGGAATGCCCGGACGCCAACGGGGGCATGAGGCTCGCCCGGCAGATGCCGAGCGACCCCAGAGAAGGAGTGGAATACGACTACAAGGCCGATACGCTGCTCAACATTCCCACACCTCCTGACCCCGTGGTGGATGAATACGCCCCGCCCACCGGGCCGCCCGACCGAATGGACGAAAATTCTGGCGCCAACAAAGTCCGGTGGCGATTCACCGGCCCGCAGGAAAGTACAGTGAAGCCGCTGGGGAACGGACTGCGACGCGAATCACGAGGGTTCAGCGAAGACTACTTCACGGGAATCTCGGTGCAGTGCCCACCCCCGAAGTACCAAGGAGATTCCAGGACGTACGAATCCTATCGATTCGATTACCGCATCGAGGGAACGAGTCCGAACCTCGGAAACTGGGACTGGGAAGAGCGGTCGGCGGGAACAGTTTCCTTCGCCAACGGCACGAGGACGATCGACCCGTGGGAGTCCGACCCCAGGACCATGGCTCAGCACCGGGGAATCCCGGCCGACGGCAGCGAGTACACATTCGACCTGCGATTTCACGCCTACCTTGCCACAGTGGCGGCTGACCCGAAACTGAGTGTCAACATCATCCCTGTCGCCTAGATCGATGGAAGACACCGCCTGGCCTGCGGGGCGTCTCGGCGCTCGGTCAGCGTGTCCGCGGGGCCTGGGCCGGGCGGGGGCCGGTGAGTTCGACGCCCCCGTCCGGGTTCCGTCGTCCGGCGAAGCCGGAGCGGAGGAGGACGCCGCCCCGGCCGGGGCCGGCGCGGTGGCCGATGACGTCGAAGGGCAGCGTCCGCCCCCGCGCGCACACCTCCCCCGGCTGCCCGGTGCGGAGGTTCTCCCCCAGGGCGCCGCGCACGCTCAGCCGCACGCCGGGCGCCGCCCCGACGACGGGGCCCGCGCCGGCGGTCGGGTCCTGTCCCGCGGCGTATGTGCTCACCGCCCAGGGCAGCACGCTCCGCCCGGGCGCGAACTCGGCCCGCAGGGGGGTGGCGGGCAGCAGCTCGGCGTGCCGGGCCGCCAGTTCGGGCGGGCACGGGGCGCCCACGAGGAGGACCGTCCGGGGCCGCGGCGGGCGGGGCTCCGCCGCCAGGGCGTCCAGTACGCGCGTGTACTCCCCCGTTTCGCAGACCGCGACGACCCCGTCGAGCCCGGCGACGAGCCCGCCGGGCCGGGCGTGCAGGGTGCTGCCCGAGGCGAAGGCCCACCACATCGCGGAGAGGGTGGCGGGGCCGGTGGGGTGTTCGGCGACGGTGACGGTCCGGCCCGCCGGGCCGATCTGCGCGGTTCTGGCGGCCATGGCCAGGTGCCAGGCCCGGTGGTCGACGAGGTGGCCCGACGACGCCTCCGGGTCCTCCTCGGCGGTGAGCAGATAGGCGGGTTCGGTGGGGGCGGAGCGCGGCAGGGCCCGGTCGAGGGGCCGGGCCGCGATCCGCTTCCACAGCTCGGGGTCGTCCAGGAGGAAGCTGCGCCGGCAGCCGCCGTGGTCCCAGGCCCGCTGGGTCGCGCGGCCGCACAGGACGGTGTCGGCGCCGCTGACGGCGGCGGTCCTGCGAGCCTGCCCGGTGTCGAGGTCGCGGGGTACGGGGACGCAGACGCCGCCCGCCTTGAGGACGGCCAGCTGGGCGACGACCGCCTGCCGGTGGTCCTCGCAGTGGACGACGACGGGGTCCCCGAGCTGGACCTCGGCGCGCAGCAGGGCGGTGGCGAGCCGTGCGGAGAGCAGTTCGGCCCTGCCGTACGAGAGGACGTGGCGCCCCTCGCGGACGACGGGGGCCAGCGGGTGGCGCCGGGCGGCCCGGGTGAACAGCCCGTCGAGCGTGCGGGCGGCCGCGTCGGGCCGGTCGTGGGCTGGGGCGAGGGGGCGGACGGGTTCCCGGAGTCCGGCCGAGAGCATGTGTGCGTCTCCTTCTGGTCCTTGGTGGCCGCGACGCGGCTGCCGGCCGCTCCCCCTAGGGGGTGACGGAGGTGGAGCGGTCGCGCTCCCGCACCGGTTCTCCGGTGGGGCTTCCCGGCTCCGGGACGATCACGGGCTTCTTGTACGTGCGGGTCAGCAGCGGTCCGGTCATGGCCGTGGTGACGAGGGCCATCACGACGAGCAGGGAGTACAGCGAGCCGTCGAGCAGTCCGGCCTGGAGTCCGACGCCGAGGATGACGAGTTCGGTGAGTCCGCGGGTGTTCATGAGCGCGGCGAGGGCCACGGCGGGCCTGCCGGGCAGCCCCGTGCCGCGGGCACCGAGGTAGGTGCCGCCGAACTTGCCGGCCACGGCGACGAGCAGGACGGCGGCCAGTTCCGCCGTCTCCGCCCAGCCGAACTGCCGGAGGTCGACCTTGAGTCCGGCGACGACGAAGTAGACGGGCAGGAGCAGCGAGGTCACCGTGCGGGTGCGCTGCATGAGGTCGGCGCGCAGCCGTTCGGCGCCGTCGCTCGGCATGATCAGGCCGAAGAGAAAGGCGCCGAAGATGTAGTGCATGCCCATGGCCTCGGTGGCGGCGCCGCAGAGCAGGGCGCCGATCAGCATCTGCGCGTACCACCAGGAGGAGGTGGTGGCCCGGCCGTCGCCGCGGCGGGTCCGGTGGCGCAGCCAGGGCCGTACGACGAGGAAGAGCACGAGGACGAACGGGATCATGAGGGCGACCCGCCAGTGGCTGCCGGAGCTGCCGATCCCGGCCTGTACGCCGGCCAGGGCGGTCCAGGCGACGATGTCGACGAGGGCGGCCGTGGCCAGGGCGATGCCGCCGAGCGTGGTGCCGGTGAGTCCGCGGTCGGAGAGGATCCTGGCGAGGACGGGGAAGGCGGTGACGGACACGGCGAGGCCGATGAAGACGATGAAGGCCGCCTTCTGGTCGGTGGGGTGGCCGCGGAGCAGGAAGTAGCCGAGGCCGATCCCGAGGACGAAGGGGACGGCCGTCGAGCCGAGGCTGACGCCGGCGGCCATCCGGCCGCGTCCGCGTAACGCCTGGCGTTCGATCTCCAGGCCCACGCCGAACATGAAGAGGGTGACTCCCACGTCGGCCATCGCGCCGAGCAGCGGCCGGATCTCGTGGGGGAAGAGGGTGTCGGAGACCGCGCCGTTGAGGAGGGTCGGTCCGAGGAGTACGCCGGCGAGGATCTCGCCCACCACCGGCGGCTGTCCGATCCGGGTGGCGAGATGGCCGAGTCCGTGGGCGAGGACGAGGATGAACGCGAGGTCGAAGAGGAGGAGTGCCACCTGGTTGCTGCTCATGGCGACCACTCTCCTTCAGCCGCCTACAGATGCTCTGAACGGTCTCTGATGGCTCCGTGGGCGTCCCGCGGGGGCACGGGTGTGCCCCGTGGCCACGGGGGGCGCACGGGGCACACGGTTCCGGCCCGCTCCTTCCGGGCGGGTGGGCGGCTAGGCGACCGAGGCGGCCGCCTGGAGCAGTCGGGCGACGGCGGCGCTGCGGTGGGGCAGTGGCTCGCGTTCGGCGCACTCGGCCGCGTAGAGCCGCATCAGCTCGGGGAAGCGGTACTCGCCCCGGCCGGCCACGACCAGCAGGTGGTGCTGGGCGAGCTGTTCGAGGGTGACCGCCGCCGCGGCCTCGGTGGTGCCGGTGAGGTCGGCCGCGGCGGACACCGTGATGAGGCCCTCGCTGAAGAGCCCGAGGAGCCGGAACATCCGGGCGGCCTCGTCGGGCAGCGCCTGGTAGGACGTCTCGAAGAGGGTGTGCAGGCTCGTCGAGGCGTTGCCGCCGGCCGCCAGCCGGTCGAGCCTGCCGTGTTCCGCGGCGAAGCGCTCGACGAGTGCGGCGAGCGGCACGTCCTGGTTGGCCGCCAGGGTCTCGGCCATCATCCGCAGGGCGAGGGGCCGCCCTCCGGACAGTCCCACGAGCCGCCGGGCGACAGCCTCCTGGTGCCGCAGCCGGTCCCCGCTGAGGCAGCGGAGCAGCGTCAGGGCGTCCTGGGTGCCGAGCGGGCCGAGCCGGAGCAGGTGCGCGCCGTCGCGGACGGCGAGACCGCCCAGGCGCTGCCTGCCGGTGCTGAGCACGCAGGAGGAGCCGCCGGGGATCAGCGGCCGTAACTGGTCGGCGCTGAGCACGTCGTCGAGCATGACGAGGACGCGCTTGCCGTGCAGCAGGCTCCGGTACAGGGTGGCTCTGCTCGCCAGGTCCCCCGGGATGCGGGCGTTGTCGCCGCCGAGGCTGCGCAGCACCTGGAGCAGGGCTTCGGAGGCGCTCAGGGAGCGGCCCTCCATGCTCGTGCCGCGCAGGTCGACGTAGAGCTGGCCGTCGGGGAAGTGCTCGGAGACCCGGTGGGCGAGTGCGAGCGCGAAGGCGCTCTTGCCCACGCCGGCCGGTCCGTCGACGACGACGATGGGGGTGGAGGCGCTCCGGCCGTCGTTCTCGGTCAGGAGCCGGGCCAGCTGGCCGAGTTCTCGGGAGTGCCCGACGAACCCCCGGGCGACGGGAGGCAGTTGGGCGGGCCTGGGGGTGTCGGTGAGCAGCATGCGGGCCTTGGCGGGCTCCGGGCCCGCGGTCCGGGGTCCGGTCGGGGCGATCGCGTAGCTGCCGGCGGGCCCGGTCCAGGTGCCGGGGCTTCCGGTGAGGATCTGCTGGTGCAGGGACCGGAGTTCGGGCCCGGGGTCGATGCCGAGTTCGTGCCGCAGCAGCCTCCTGGTCTCGGCGTACACCTCCAGGGCGTGTGCCTGGCGGCCGCAGCGGTAGAGGGCCGTCATCAGCAGCCAGCGCAGTTTCTCGCGCAGCGGCTCCTCGGCTACGGCGCCGAGGAGCACGGTGACGGCCTCGACGGGGCGGTCCGCCTCCAGCATGTCGGCGGCCCACTCCTCGACGGCCGTGAGCCGCAGGTCCTGGAGCCGGGTCCGTTCCATGGCGGCGAACGGTCCGGGCACCCCGGAGTGCGCCTCGCCGTGCCAGAGGGACAGTGCGGACTCCGCGGTCTCCAGGGCCTCCTGGAGCCTGCCCTCGGTGCGGGCGCGGCGCGCCTGGGCGTGCCGGCGGGCGAAGAGGGTGGCGTCGACGGCCTCGGGGTCGGTCTGCAGGGCGTATCCGCCGGCGGTGGAGATGAGCAGTTCACCGCTCTCCCGCCGGCTGCGTTCGGGTTCCAGGACCCGCCGGAGCCCGGCGACGTAGGTGTGGACGCCGTTGGCCGCGGTCTGGGGGATGTCCCCGCCCCAGACGGCGTCGATGATGTGGTCCACGCTGACCACGTCGTTCGCCCGGCCGGCGAGCAGCGCGAACACGGCTCGCTGCTTGGGCGGGCCGAGGACGACTTCTCTTCCGTGCCGCCAGGCCCGTACCGGACCGAGCAGTTGTACTTCCAAGAGCTCCCCCGCTGTCGGCATCGCCCTGTCGCCTCCTGAGGTCGTGTGCGCGGTCGTCGGACCGCTCGGTGGGGGGTGAGTCAGACATTCAGACGCTTCTCGGATGCCGTCACCGGCACCGCTCCGTGCCCGGTGCCGCGGGCCACCAGGCGGTCCGCGACGCACTTCAGCTTCTCCCGGGTCTCCTCCAGTTCCCGGTCGGGTACGGAGTGTTCGACGACGCCCGCACCCGCCTGGAGCCAGGTCTCGCCGCCGCGGCGGAAGACGCTGCGCAGGGCGAGGGCGGCGTCCATGGAGCCGTCCTGGGCCACCGTCATCACCGTGCCCGCGTAGAGGCCGCGCTCGCGCGGCTCGCTGGCGACGATGGCGTCGTACGCGGCGTGCTTGGGCACGCCGGAGGCGGTGACGGCGGGGAAGACGGCGGCGAAGGCGTCCCAGGGGCTGGCGTCCTCGGGCATCCGGCCGACGACCTTGGAGGCCAGGTGCTGCACCGAGCCGCGCTCCTTGATCACCATGTACTCCTGGACGACCACCGTCTCCGGCTTGCAGGGTCCGGCGAGTTCGTCGACGGCGACCTTGACCGAGATGGCGTGCTCGTGGAGTTCCTTGGGGTCGGCGAGGAGCCGTTCGCGGAGCCGCCGGTTCTGCTCGGGGTCGCCGGTCAGGGCCCGGGTGCCGGCCAGCGGCTGGCTGGAGACGGTGCGGTCGGGTTCGACCTCGACGACGGTCTCGGGGCTGAAGCCGAGGGCCTGGAGGTCTCCCATGGCCAGCAGGTAGGAGCGGGCGGGGGTGTTGGCGCGGCGTCCGGCGAGGTAGCTCGCCGGGAGGTCGACGTCGGAGCTGACGGGGACGATCCGGGAGACCACGGCCTTCTGGAGTTCGCCGTCGCGGATGCGGTCCACGACGCCGGCGATGGCCTCGCGGTAGGCGGCGGCTCCGGCCTCGATGTCGGCGGTGACGGGCCGGTCCGGGATCTCCGGGCCGGGCCGCAGGGCGGTGAGGGCGGCCTCGACGCGGGCGGTCTCGGCCGGGTCCACGCCGCGCAGGACGGCCTGGTGGCCGGAGAGGCGTATCTCGGTGCGGGGCACGACGAGGTGGAGCAGGACGTCGTTGTCGACGGGGCGGCCGGCGACGGCGTAGGCGAGCTCGAAGGCGGTCCAGCCGTACGCGCGCCAGCCGTCCAGTTCGAGGCCGTCGAGGAACTCGCGCACCTGGGCCAACGGGTCGCCCTGCCAGGGCCGTTCGACCGTGTGGCCGTCCTTGGTACATCGGACGGTGTCCCGTTTGAGCAGGACCTCGGCCGCGATGCCGCCGGCCACCGACCAGCCGTGCGGGCCTTCGTAGACGACGTAGGTGGCGAACAGGCCCGAGGCGGCGAGCCCGGTTGCCGCGACCAGTGGATCGACATGGGTGCGCACGATCGTTGAATGGTACGAGAAAGCCATGGTTCTTCCTCCTGCAGCTGACGACCGAAATTGACCACTACAAGGGCGGAAAACACTCGACCGATCCCACAGGAGATAACCAGAGAAGTATTAACGAAGCGTTACGGAAAAGGCAGCACGGGAAGAGCGTCGCGGAATGGGACCGCGACGCCGACCTGGCCCGAAGAATCGTTTAGGCATGCAGGAGGAGAGCACCTTGCCGTTCTCTCCCACACACCGTCGTGCACCCGGAATTAGTCCGCTGCACCCGGGTCGCCGACTCCCCCGACAACGCCCTGAAAATCCCCAGGAGTGGTCGAACAGGTGGCCGACTCTACCTAACAACTTCAACTCAAATCAACAAACTTTCGGTCACCCCACGATTTGACCACACCATGGATGAATTCCCGTCACGAAGGACTCGGTGAAGGCGGCCCGGCGCTTTTGCACGGGGGAGTTGCCGGGCCGCCCGGGACCCTGCCCGTCGCACCGTCCACGGATGAGCGGCAGGGCCGTCTGGTACGGGCGCCGACGCCGTCGTCGCCTCCCGCGATCGCTCCGCCTCCTTAGTTTTCTTACTCGTAAGACGTACGCGTACAATAACTGTAGCCCGGGCTCCTGTCGATGTCACCCCCCTCCCCAAGAGCCCAGCGCAGCACGGTGATCCGGCCTGCGGCCGGAGCGCGGACCGGACAGCTCCACGACTCCGATGGGAGAAGCAAGGATGAAGCCCCGAAACGGGCGCAGAGGAGGTGCGCGGCGGGCCGCACCCCTCTCGCAGGAGAGCATCGTCGTGGCCGCGCTGCGCATCCTCGACGACGAGGGACCCCGGCAGCTGTCCATGCGCCGGCTCGCCAAGGAACTCTCCATCACGCCGATGGCCCTCTACCACCACGTCCGCGACAAGCACGAACTGCTGCTCCTGCTCGTCGCCTCCCGGTCCCGGGGCGCCGTCCGGCCCGTCCTCCCCGACGACCCCCGCGAGCGGCTCCTCGCCGCCGCCGAGCTGCTCCACGACGTCCTCGCCCAGTACCCGTTCCTGCGCGAGATCCTGGCCTCGCCCGACCTGCTGGCCGTCGCGGCGCTGTGGGTCATGGAGGCCCTCCTCGACGCGGCGGTCGAGTGCGGGCTCACCCTGGAAGAGGCCGCCCAGGCCCATCAGGCCATCTGGCACTACACCGTCGGCGTCCTCCTGATCCGTACGACCAGCCGCCGGCACCACGCCGAACTGACCCGCCCCACCCAGCGCGAGCAGGTCTTCGCCACCCTGTCGCCCGAGGCGTTCCCCCGAGTCACCTCGCTCGCCGACCGCTGGCCCGCGCTCACCGCGCGCGACACCCACCGGAGGGCCCTGGAGGACATCGTCGAGGGACTGCTCGGCGGGCGGCGGCCCCACCCGGGAGAACACGCATGAACACGCACCCCGCACCGATGATCGGCATCCTCGGCGGATACGGGAACGTGGGCGCGGCCGCGGCCCGCATCCTCGCCGCCGAGGGCGGCTACCGCCTGCGGATCGGCGGCCGTTCGGCCGCCGCGGCCTGGCGGATCGCCCGGCAGCTCGGCGCCGGCGCCGAGGCTGCGGTGGTCGACGCCTCCGACAGCCAGAGGCTGACTCATTTCAGCCGTGGCTGCGCCACCGTCCTCGACTGCTCCGGCACGGCGTTCTCGCTGCGCGGCCGGGTCCGCGCCTCCGTCCTCGCCGCCGGCGTCCACTACGTGGGCATGACCGACGACGGCGGCTCACGCACCCCGGCGGGACCGCGCTCCGCCGTGCTCTTCACCGGACTCTCCGGCACGCTGGCCGGCTGGGTGCCGCGCTGGCTGGCCGAAGGGCTGGACTCGGCGACCCGGTTCAGCGGCTGGTGGGGCGGGCTCGGCGCCATCCCGCCCCACACGGCCGTCTCCTGCCTGCTCGGCAAACGCCTCGCGGTGGACCTCCCGGAGGAGCCGTACGGGGCCGGCGGGCCCGCCACCGGCCCCACGGGCGGCACCGGCGGCCGTACCACCGCCCCGGACGCGGCCGACGACGAACTCAGGGCGCTCGCCGAGGAACTGCCCTCCCCCGCCCCGCCGCTGCCGCCCCACGCCGTCGCCGTCCGCCGCGTCCTCCCCGAGGAACTACGGCAGCAGGCCTACCTGCTGAGACTCCACGAGGCCCACTGGCACGAGGTCCTCAAGGGGCCCGGGGTACCCGCCTTCCTCGACCGGTTCGCCCTCGGACACCCGGCGGCAGGCGACGGCGGGGCCCTCATGGCGGCCGCGAGAGAACTGGCCAGGGCGAGCCTCCGGGACGCCGCCGGGAGCTCTCCGTACCAGGTCATGTACGGGTCCCTCGACGGTCTGACGCCCGACGGCACCCCGGTGCGGCGCACCGCGCTCCTGCACTGCACGGACGTGTCCGGCCTCGTGGGAGTGATCGCCTCGATCACCACGGACGAGGTCACCCGGGGCCGGGTCCCGTCCGGCGTCCACGTCATGGCGGCTACGCTGCCGCCCGGGGACACCGCCGACTGGATCACCCGTCACCTGCCGCGCACGACGGCCCGGACGACGGAGGTCCCGACCGGCGGACCGGGCATGATGACATCGGCGTCACCCTCCGCCCGGCGCCCCGGATGAGCGGGACGGCCGGTGCCGGGGCCGGGCGGCGGCGGACCCGGGCCGGGCCGCCACCGCCCCGCGACCGACGCCCCGTTCCGCACCCGGCACGAGCAACAGGAAGACACGAGGATGACACCTCAGACCCGACGCACCGGCAGGACCGGACGCCCACCCCGCCTGTCCCAGGAGGCCATCCTCACGGCCGCCCAGCACGTCCTGGACACGGAGGGGCCCGAGCACCTGTCGATGCGGCGGCTGGCGACGGAGCTGTCGAGCACCGCGATGGCGCTCTACCACCACGTGCGCGACAAGGACGAGCTGCTGCTCCTGCTGCTGGAGCGGCACGCCCAGCGGTTCCCGCGCCCCGAGCTGCCGGCCGACCCGCGTGAGCGGCTGATCGCGGCGAGCCAGGCACTGCACGACATCCTCGCCGAGTGCCCGTGGATCGTGGAGGTGCTCGCCTCCGACGACCTGATGGCGGTCTCCGCCCTGTGGATCGTGGAGAACATGATCGACGCGGCGATCGGCTGCGGGCTGAGCCCCGAGGAGGCCGTCTACGCCTACCGCGTCATCTGGTACTACACCGCGGGCGAGCTGACCATCCGGGTGAACCGGGAGCGGCACCACGCCGAGCTGGAGCGGCCGCCGCACCGCGACCGGGCGTTCGCGGCCCTGACCCCGGAGGAGTTCCCCCGGCTCGCCTCGCTCGCCGCCCAGTGGGACGAGATCACCACCCGGGACACCCACCGCGAGGGCCTGCTGGCGATCGTGGACGGGCTGCTCGCCCGGACCGGGCCCGGGCGGAAGGCGACATGACGTCAGGGCCCGGACCACCGTCCGGTGGTCCGGGCCCTGACGCCTGATCGGGGCCCCGGCGGTCCGGCCCCACCAGACCCCGGCCCGGTCAGGTCTCCAGCTGGGCGAGCAGCGCCCGCTTGTCGACCTTGCCGACGCCCGTCATCGGCAGCCGCTCCAGGACCACCAGCTGGTCGGGCACCTTGTACGCGGCGACGCCACGGCCCCGGAACGCGGCCTTCACCTCCCGCAGGGTCGGCGGGTTCGCACGGTCCCGCGGGACGACGCAGGCGCAGGTCCGCTCCCCCATCAGGGCGTCGGGCAGGGCGATCACGGCCGCCCCGAGGAGCGGGAAGGCGGCGAGCAGATGCTCCTCGACCTCCAGCGTGGGCACCTTCTCCCCGCCCCGGTTGACCACGTCGTTGATCCGGCCGACGACCTCGAAGTCACCGTGCTCGGTGCGCCGCACGAGGTCGCCCGTGCGGTAGAAGCCGTCTTCGGTGAACCGGGTGCGGTTGCGCTCCCCCGCGCGGTAGTAGCCGCGCAGGGTGTACGGGCCACGGGTGAACAGCTCCCCCACCTCCCCCGGTCCTGCCTCGGCCCCGTCCTCCCGGATCACCCGCACCTCGTCGGCCGGTGACAGCGGCCGCCCCTGGGTGTGGACGATCACGTCCTCGGGGTCGTCGAGCCGGGTGAAGTTCAGCAGGCCCTCGGCCATCCCGTACACCTGCTGGAGGGTGCAGCCGAGGGCCTTCGGGACCTGGCGGGCCGTGTCCGGATCGAGCCGGGCGCCGCCGACCTGGAGGACCTCCAGGGAGGACAGGTCGTGGTCGGTCCACTCCGCCGCGTCGAGCCAGAGCGGCACCAGCGGCGGGACGAGCGAGGTGATCGTCACGCGTGCCCGCTCGATCAGCGGGAAGCAGGCGTCGGCCGTGGGCGCGGGGGCGATCACGGCCGTTCCGCCGGCGCGCAGCGTGCCGAGGACGCCGGGGCAGCCGAGGGCGAAGTTGTGCTCCACCGGCAGCGCCGCCAGATAGACGCTGTCGGGGCCGACCCCGCAGAGCCGCGCGGTCTCGCGCAGTTGGTACGCGTAGTCGGCGTGGGTCCTCGGGATCAGCTTCGGCGGCCCCGAGGTGCCGCCGGACAGCAGGAAGAGCGCCACGTCCTCGGGGTCGGGCGCCGGCAGCGCCACGGGTTCCGCGTCGACGGACGACAGGGCCGTGAACGGCCCGGGATCGCCCGCCACGAACACCTGCCGGAGGCTGTCCGTCCGGTCGAGCACCTCCTGGGCGAGGAGCCGGAAGTCGCAGTCGAGCACCCGCTCCGGGCAGACGTAGGCCGCCGCCCCGGCCGTGCTCACCAGGTGGGTGATCTCCGCGGAACGGTGCGCGGGCAGCGCGTACACCGGCAGGATGCCGGTGCGGAACAGCGCCAGGCTCAGCACCACGAGCTCGGCCTCGTCGAGGAGTTGCACCACGACCCGGTCGCCCGGTGCCAGACCCGCGCCCAGCAGCCCGGCGGCCATGCGGTCGGCCGCGCGGTCGACCTCCTCGTGGGTCAGGACCCCGGCCCGCGTCACCAGAGCGGTTCTCGCCCGTGCCTCCGGTGCGCGGGCGGCGGGCCAGACCCCGAGGACCTCCGTGGTCCAGTAGCCCTCCTCCCGGTACGTACGAACCGCCGACTCAGGCCACGGCACACAGCCCTCTTGCATGGGAATCCTCTCGGGTCCGGTGCGGAACGATGGGTGTACGGCCCCGCTGCCGCCGCCGTCCGGCGGGGCTCACGGGGTGGACGGCCAGGCGGGGACGGTCTCGGACAGCACGGCCCGCACCGCCCGGAACACCCGGGGAAGGACGTCCGCGCGCCGCGTCTCCAGATAGAAGTGACCGCCGCCGAACACCTCCACGGCGCAGGGTCCCGTGCCGACCCCGGCCCAGGCGGCGGCCTCGTCCGCGGTGACCTCGGGGTCGTCGTCGGCGTACAGCACGGTCACCGGGATGCCCAACGGGGCGCCGGGCAGCGGACGGTAGGTCTCGGCGATCCGGTAGTCGCTCCGGACGGCGGGCAGCAGGGCCTCCAGGAGGGCGCGGTTGTCCATGACGTCCGACGCGGTGCCGCCCAGCCTGGTCAGGTCCGCGAGCAGCTCGGCGTCGGAGGCGCGGTGGAGGGCGCCGCCCCGGCTCCGCAGGGGGGCCGGCTGCCCGGAGACGACGAGCGCCCCCGGCGGCCGGCCGGTCACCGCGAGCCTGCGGGCGGCCTCGTACGCCACGAGGGCGCCCATGCTGTGCCCGAACAGCACGGTGGAGGCGAGCTCCTCGCCCGTCCGCCCCCGGGACAGCCCCGGCACGAGGTCGTCCAGGAGGCTCTCCAGGTCCGTGGCCGGCGGCACGTCGAAGCGGTCGCCGCGGCCGGGGTACTGCACCCCGCACACCTCGACGTCCCAGGGCGCGTCCAGGCCCCACGCCCGGTAGCCGCCCGCGGCCCCGCCTGCGTGCGGGAAGCAGATCAGCCGGGCCCGCGCGTGGGTGCGCGGCGAGAACGTGCGGAGCGGGGACGGGGCAGCGTGGTCCGCCGGGATCACAGCTCCCCCTCCTCGTACTCCACGAGCGCGTCGGACGGGTCACCCGGCGCTCCGGCCCGGGCTTCGCCGCCCGGCCCCCGGTCGGTGCCGGAACCGGACGCCCCTCTCAACTCGCCCACCAGCGCGCTCATTCCCGCCACGGTCGGAGCCCGCAGGACGTCCCGCATCGGCAGCTCCACCCCGAGGCGGCCGCGAATGGCGGCGACCAGGCGGGTCGCGGTCAGGCTGTCACCGCCGAGGGCGAAGAAACCCGCCCCGCGCGCGGTCACGGGGACACCGAGGACACGGGCCCACAGCTCCGCCACGGCCTCCTCCACGGGGCCCCTCGGCGGATCGTCCACGCCCTCCGCCGGGGCGGTGGCCTCGCGCAGCGCCTGCTCGACGCGCCGCCGGTCCACCTTGCCGTTGGCGCTCAGCGGGAGTTCGGCGAGCCCGACGAGGGAGCCCGGGATCATGTGCGCGGGCAGCCGGTCGGCGAGCCAGGAGCGGAGCGCGGCGGGCCCGGACTCCGTCGCGGGCTCCGTGGCGGGGCGGCGGGCGGTGATCAGTGCCGTGCCGTCGGGCTCGCGAAGGGTCACCTCGCGGTCGGTGAACCCGGCGAGTTCCAGGGCCCGCAGCCATCGCGGCGCGTCCGTGGCCGGGGACGGGGTGGCCACGGTCGGGATCGCCGCCGGGGACGCCGTCTCCCGTGCGAGGAGGAACAGCCGCCCGCCGGGCCTGCCCATCAGCGCGAACACCCGCGCCGCCGCGTCCGGTTCCGGCTCCCGGCCCAGGACGTCGTTCACCACCAGGACGTCGAAGGCCGCGAGCCTCGGCTCGGGGACGGCGAAGGCGTCCTGGCGTGCCGTCCGCACCGGGTGCCCGCGGCCCGCGAGCCGGTCCTCGGCGGCGGCGGCCCGTGCGGCGCGCGGGTCGAGCAGCGTGTAGTCGACCGTGCCGGGCTTGATCCGGTCGAGGAGCGCGGCGGCGCTCCGGCCGCCCGCGCCGGCCCATTCGGCGACGTCGAGCGGCCGGGCGGCCTCCCGGTGCAGGGATTCGACCTGCTCGGCGACGGCGTCCAGGCAGACCGCGGTGCCGGGCGGCTGGAGCGCGAGGCCGTCGGGAGAGAGGACCGGGTCGTCGTCCAGGGCGTCGAGGGGCGCCGTGCCGGCGAGCACCGCGCTCAGCAAGGGCAGCGCACCGGCCCAGGCGTCGACGAGCGGCTGGAGGGCGGTTCCGGCGATCCGGGCGCGCAGGGCGCCGGCCCGTTCCCCGTCGCGCACGGTGCTCCAGCGGGGGCCTCGGGTCAGGGAGCCTTCGGGGCCGCCGAGGACGTCACGCCCTCGGAGGAACTCCAGCCAGGAGGCGACGAGTTCACGGTTCGGCCCGGCCGCCAGGAGCGGGGCCGGCTCGGCGGGTCCCTGCTCCCCGGGGGCGCCCTGTGGCGGGCCGAGGAGGGGGGCGAGCAGCGCGGCGAGGAACGTCTCGGCCAGTTCGGCTTCGCCCTCCGCACTCGCCAGGGCGGTGGCGGAGGCCTGGAGGGCGGCGAGCGCCTGAACGTCAGCGGCCGCCGGGGTGGCCGGAGCAACCTGCGTCAGGAACGCCGCCGCGATCTCCCGTGTGCGGTCGCCGATGACGGCGGCGAGGGCGTGCGCGACGGCGGGGTGGGTCTGGAGCACCGACTCGATCTCGCCGAGTTCGACCCGGAAGCCATTGATCTTGACCTGGTGGTCGATCCGGCCCAGGAACTCCAGTGTGCCGTCGGGCCAGTAGCGCCCCTGGTCGCCGGTGCGGTACCAGCGTCCGTCCGGGGCGTCGGGGAAACGTTCCGCCGTGAGCGCGGACTCACCGCGGTATCCCTGCGCCACTCCCGTACCGCCGATCCACAGCTCTCCGGGCACCCAGTCCGGACAGTCACGGCCGTGCGGGTCGACGACCCGGTAGCGCTGGTTGGCCAGCGGCCTGCCGTACGGGACGGACCGCCAGTGCGGGGGCACCTCGGTGACCTCGTGGGCGTTGGACCAGATCGCCGCCTCGGTGGCGCCTCCGAGGGCGACGAACCGGCACCGGCCCTCGGTCGCCCGGGCCAGCCGCCCGGGGAGGTCGAGGCCGATCCAGTCGCCTGAGAGCAGCGCGAGGCGCAGGGTCTGCGGCAGCGGTGATCCGTCGGAGGCCGTCAGGAGCATGTCCATGAGCGCCGGTACGGAGTTCCACACGGTGACGGCGTGCCGCTCGCACAGCGTGCGCCACCGGTGGGCGTCGCGCCGGTCCTCCTCGTCCACCAGGACAAGGGCGCCGCCCTCGGCGAGCGGTCCGAACACGTCCCACACGGAGAGGTCGAAGTCCAGCGCGGAGACGGCGAGCACCCGGTCCCGGGGGCCGATCCCGTAGCGCTCGTCGATGTCCTCCACGGTGTTGACCGCGGCCCGGTGGCTGATCTCGACACCCTTGGGCGTGCCGGTGGAGCCCGAGGTGAAGATGACGTACGCGGTCTCCTCGCCGGACAGCGGCACGGGGGCGTCCAGCGGCGCCGCGCGGAGGGCCTCGGCGAGCGGCAGGCGGGGCGTCCCGGCCCCCTGCTCCGGCGCCGTGCCCGTACCGTCGAGGACGAGGACGCAGCGGCTGAGCGCGTGGATGCGGTCCCTGCGCTCCGGGGGCTGGTCGACGCCCACGGGGACGTACGTGCCGCCCGCCGCGAGGACGCCGAGCACGGCCGCGATCTGGTCGGGGCCCTTGGGCGCGGTGACGACGACGGGACTGCCGGGCCCGACGCCCCGGGCGGCGAGCGCTCCGGCCACGCGCAGTGCCCGGTCGGCGAGTTCGCCGTGGGTGAGGCGGCCGTCCTCGCCCCAGAGCAGCGCGGGCGCCGCGGCCCGGGCCGCCGCCCGCTCGAAGAACGCCTGGTGCAGGAGGCGGCCGCTCTCCTGGCGGGTCACGGAGTTCACGTCGGCGCGACATCGGAACTGGGAGGCGGGCAGGGGTATGTCCGGTGGCCGGTTCCAGTCGGCTTGCGCGAGGCCCCGGAGCAGCTCGGTGTAGGCCGTGAACATGGTGTCGATCACGCCGTCCGGGAAGAGGGCCTCGACGGCGTCCCAGGCGAGGAGCAGTCCGCCGTCGCGGGTGCCGTAGACCTGGTGGTCGAGCCAGACCTGGGGGGTCTGGGAGACCATCCAGGACAGTTCGCCGAACCGGTCGGCGAAGTCGTCGGGAACCAGCGGGGACTCGAGGTTGCAGGCGAAGACCACCGGAGCCGTACGAGGGGTTCCGGTGTCGGTGCGGACGAAGTCGCGCAGGACATCCACCCCGGTGTACGCGGCGTGGCCGACGTCTTCGTGCAGTCGCCGCTGGATCGCCCGGGCACGGTCGGCGAAGCCGTCCTCCCCGGCCAGCCGCACGTCCAGGAGCAGCAGGCTGGTGAAGTCGGCGACGATGCGGGTGATGTCGGGGTGGATTCCCTGGTCGCGGTCGAACAGCGGGATGTTGAGCAGGAAGTGCTGCTGTCCGCTCCAGCGCGCGAGGATCTCGGAGAAGGCGGTGACGAGCAGCACGGCCGGGGTGACGCCGTGCTCGGCGGCCCGCTGCCGCAGGGCCGTCCACTCCTCCCGCGACAGGGTGTGGTCCCGGCGTACGAAGCGGGGCGCGCCGATGTCGCCGGGGTCCACGGCGAGCGGGAGCGCCGGTCCGCCGGGGAGGTCCGGGAGCCGGCGCCGCCAGTGGGCGCGGGCCCGCTCGCGGTCGGCCGTCCGGCGGGCGGCGGTGTCGGCGAGGTACTGCGGGAAGCCGTACCCGAGTTCCTCGACGCCCGTGCGGTCGGCGTACAGCGCGGCCAGGTCGGAGAGGAGCAGCCGGATGCTGTGGACGTCGGCGACGAGCAGGTCGGCGTTGACGTGGAGGCGCTGGGTTCCGTCGGGGAGTCGGCTGAGCTGGACGTCGAACACCTCGCCGCGGGCGACGTCGAGCACCCGGTGGGAGAGCCGGTCCCGTAACCGCGCGAGGGCCTCGTCCCCGCCGTCGGGGAGTTCCGCGAGGTGGTGGACGGTGAGGCCGGGCCAGGTGATCTGCTCGCCGGTCCGCTGGGTCCCGTCGTCGGCGAAGGAGGCGCGGAGCATGGGGTGCCGGCGCATCAGGGCCAGGACGGCCGATTCGAGCCGGTCCGGTTCCACGTCACGGGTGTCGATCTCCAGATAGGCGTGGCAGCCGACGCCGCCGAGCGGCCGGTCGGCGCCCCGGCCGATCCAGTAGGCCTGCTGCACGGCGGTGAGCCCGAAGGGCGCGCCCGCGTCGAAGGGCACGGCGGGCTCCTCCGGCGCGCGGTCCGGTTCGGACCGACGGGCCGTCAACAATGCCTCCCAGGACCGGAGTCGGGGGTCCTGGGCCATCTCGGTGAAGTCGACGCCCGCGCCCGACCGGTTCAACCGATTGACGAGGGTCATCAACTGCAAGGACTGCAAGCCGAGTTCGAAGAGATTGGCGTCCTCGTCGTCGGGACCGAGTGCGACGCCGAGCAGCGCGGTGAGCTCCTCGCGGAGATCCACCGGCTGCACTGCGGTGCTGCGTGACATCCCTACCCCCCGTGTGTCGGACGAAGTGTGACCGGCGAGCGCTCGCCGTCGTGCCGTCAGGCCGCCGCGTGTGCGGCGATGCGCCAGAACTCCGCGTACCGGCCGCCTCGCCGTACGAGCTCCTCGTGGCTGCCCTGTTCGACGATCCTGCCCTCCTCCAGGAAGGCGATCAGATCGGCGTTCTCGACGGTGCTGAGGCGGTGGGCGACCATGATGACCGTACGCCCCGCCATGAGCCGGTCGAGTCCGTCCTGGACCGCCGCCTCGCTCTCCGGGTCGAGGGCCGAGGTGGCCTCGTCGAGCAGCAGCACGGGCGCGTCCTTCAGCAGCGCGCGGGCGATCGAGACGCGCTGGCGTTCGCCGCCGGACAGGGCGGCGCCGCCCTCGCCGACCTGGGTGTTCCAGCCGTCGGGCAGTCGGTCCACGACCTCGTCGAGGGAGGCGGCGACGGCCGCGGCCCGCACCTCCTCGGTGGTGGCGCCGGGGCGGCCGATCCGGACGTTGTCCTCGATCGTCCCCTCGAAGAGGTAGACGTCCTGGAAGACCATGGACATCCGGGCCATCAGGTCCTCGCTGTCGATGTCGCGCACGTCGACGCCGCCGAGGCGCACCGCGCCCTCGTCGACGTCGTGGAAGCGGGCGACGAGCTGGAGGAGCGTGCTCTTGCCCGCGCCGGAGGAGCCGACGACGGCGACGCGCCGGCCCTGCGGCACGTCCAGGGAGAGTCCGGTGAGCACCTCGCGGTCGCCGCGGCGGAAGCCGACCGCGTCGAGGTGGACGCCGTCGTGGGCCGGGGTCGCGGGCGTCTCGGAGCGCGGCAGCGGGGGTTCGGTCAGGACGGCGTCGATGCGCTCCAGCTCGCCGCGCGAGACCCGCATGATGCCGCCGAGGTCGGCGAGCGAGAGCAGCGGGTCGACGCAGCGGGCGGCCAGGATCATGATGGCCAGGAGTTCGGGGGCGCCGAGTCCGCCGTCCAGCGTCAGGTACACCCCGAGTGCGAGGACGGCGGTGAAGACGGCCTGGACGGAGAAGGTGAGGCCGAGCAGGCCGGGCACGCCGCTGAGCGCGGCCCGCCGGCTGCTGCGCCACTGCTGGTGCAGCGCGTCGTCGAGGAGGCCGAAGCGCTCGCCGGTCCGGCCGCCGGCCCGCAGCACCGGCTGGGCGCGGACGAACTCGACGACGCGGCCCGCGGCCTCGTCGCTGCTGTGGGCCCGCTCGGCGTCCTGCCGGGCGGTGGCCTTGGACGTCCAGCGCTGTACGCCGCCGATCAGCGGGACGGCGACGAGGCCGGCGAGGGCGAGGCGCCAGTCGAAGAAGAACAGCACCACGACGACGGCGAGCGGGATCAGGGTGGCGTTGATGAGGGGCCGCAGCCGGTGGGCCGGTACGGACATCACCTCCATCACGCTGCGGCTGGTGAGCCCCGAGACGTCGCCGACCCGGCCGGGGGTGAACCAGCCGAGGGGCAGGCCCGCGAGGTGGTCGCCGAGGCGGTGGTGCAGGCCCCGGGAGAGTTCACCGCCGGTGCGGAAGCCGGCCTTGTCGCTGAAGTAGCCGAGGACGGAGGTCACCAGGACGGCCGCGGCGAAGGCGGCGAGCCACGGCCAGGCGTCCCCAGCGTCGCCGTCGAGCAGCGCCTTGAGCAGCGGGATGAGCAGCGCGTAGGACAGTCCTTCCACGACGGCGCAGACGGACATCAGGGCGACGGTGCGGCGCAGGGGGCCCGAGTGCCGCTCGCCCAGGACCCGCAGCAGCAGCCTGATCATCGGCCGATCTCCTTCTTCCGGCCGGCACGGGCGTGCTGGGCACGCCACATGGCGGCGAACTTGCCGTTCATGTCCATCAGTTCGCGGTAGCTGCCGCTCTCCACGATCCGCCCTTCCTCCATGACCACGATCCGGTCGGCGCGGGCGACGGTCTCCAGGCGGTGGGCGATGACGAGTTGGGTGCGGCCCTCGACGAGGGTCGCCAGGGCGGCGCGCACCTCGGCCTCCGTCTTGGCGTCGGCGAAGGACATCGCCTCGTCGAGGACGAGGACGGGGGCGTCGACGAGCAGGGCGCGGGCGATGGAGAGGCGCTGGGCCTCGCCGCCGGAGAGGCCCACGTCCTCGCCGATCACGGAGTCGTAGCCGCGGGGCATCGCCCGGATGCGCTCGTCGATGCCGGCGGCGCGGGCGGCCCGCTCGACGTCGGCGCGGTCGGCGTCCGGTACGGCGAGGGCGATGTTGTCGGCGATTGCGGTCCGCAGCAGCCGGACGTCCTGGAGGACGAACGAGACGTGGCGGTAGAGGAGTTCGCCGGGGATGTCCCGGAGGTCGGCGCCGCCGAGGAGGACGGAGCCGCTGGTCGGGTCGGAGAAGCGCGGGACCAGCTGCGCGAGGGTGGACTTCCCCGCGCCGGAGGGGCCGACGAGTGCGGTGGTGGTGCCCGGTTCGAGGACCAGGTCGATCCCCCGCAGGACGGGCCGGCCGGTGTCGTAGGCGAAGCCGACGCCGCGGAACTCCACGCGGTCGCCCTGCGGTTCGGCCGGGGTGACCGGTTCGGGCAGCGGGGCGACGTTGAGCATGGCCCGGATCCGCTCGGCGGACCGCTCGGCGGCGTGGACGTTGTCCAGGCCGTGGCCGAGCGCGGCGATCGGGGCGGTCAGCGCGACGGCGAGCAGCGGGAACGGCAGCAGGTCGGTGGGCGGCATGGCGTCGGCCGCGATCAGGGCCGTACCGCCGGCCAGGACGAGCAGCAGGACGAAGGGCGGGGAGAGCACGAGGGCCGCGAGGGAGGCGAGGCCCGCGGCGCCCGCCACGTAGGTCAGGAAGAAGTCGGCGAACTCGTCGGCGGCCTTGCGGTAGCGCTGGTGGGCGCGGCCGCCGCCGCCGAAGGTCTTGACGACCGAGATGCCCTCGACGAACTCGACGGAGGCGGCGCCGATGCGCCCCATGGCCTCGCCCATCCGGCGGCCCTCGCGCTGCCGGTCCTCGCTCTGGAGCATCCGCTGGAGCAGCAGGCCGAGCAGCACGGGCGCGAGGGCGACGAGCGTCAGCCGCCAGTCCACCCAGGCGAGGTAGAGCAGGGAGGCGACGGGGACGACGACGGCGGAGGTGGCCTCGACGGGGGCGTGGGCGATCAGGTGGTGGAGCTGGTCGACGTCGCCCTGGACGACGCCGTTGATCTCGCCGGAGCTGCGCCGGGTGAACCAGCCGAGCGGCACCTTCCCGAGGCGCTGGGCGAGCATCCGTCGCAGGGTGAGCTGGAGGCGGCCGTCGACGAGGTGCGCGATGCCGCCGGAGGCGGCGGCGAGCACGACGCGGACGAGCAGGCCGGCGACGCCGATCCAGACGGCCGTCCAGGCGGCGCCGTGGTCGACGGGCCCCGGCACGAGCAGCACGCGGCCGAGCTCGACGACGGCGACGAGGGGGGCGAGTCCCGCGAGGGAGCTGACGATCTGGAGGACGAAGACGGCGACGAGGCTGGTGCGGTAGGGCCGGAGCAGACGCAGGAGCACCTGCCTGGACGTCGCTGCCGGACCTCCCGGTTCGTTCTCCGGGCCGTGGTCGTCGACCGCCTCCCTGCCGTCGGCACGGCTGTGCAGACCCTCTGCCGTGGCCATGGGATTCCCCACCTTTCGGGCACGACCGTCCGGCCCGGGAGCGGCCAGCACTGCCCCGACCGGACGGCAAGATCCATGAAGACGGCAATAACTTTACACGTATAAGAACGCGGGTCGCAAGCGCCGCGGAGAAGGGCAGCCGGTCGGCCGACCCGGCTACCGCGCTGTCACCCGGGGGGGTCCTCCCGGCGAGATCCGGCCGGAGATCTGAGGCGCGGAGAATCCGTCCAGACGACACCCAGGACCGGCCTGGAACGATCGCGGTCCACCCCTCCCTGGGGCGGTCACGACCTCACCACAGGAGAGCTGGAACGCGTGCGCTTTCTACTTCTGAGCGGGCTCGGGCCCGCGAACCTCAATTCGCCCTATCTGGAGGGTTCGCTTTTCACGGCGCACCCCTCCGAAGCGGCCAGGGAAATGCTCCGGAGGGCCGGAAGCGCCGACCTCTCCCTGGGACGGCTCGCCTTCGACCAGCACGGCCGGAGGTACGCGCTGCTCAGGCCGCGCGCGGACACGACGCCGCACCTCACGACCGTCACCCTGCTGTCGATCCTGGAGAACAGCGGCCACTCGTTCGAGCGGCTGGACCTGGAGGACGTCTGGGAGGGCCGCGCGAAGGCTCCGGCCGGCGACGTGGACGTGGTGCTCCTTTCGACCACGTACATCTGGAACGGACCGATCCTCGGTTCGGCCGTGCGGTGGGTCCGGGAGAACCTGCCGGGGACCCGGATCGTGGCCGGCGGACAGTTCACGAACCTCAAGTTCATGGCGGCCATGCGGGACCATCCGGAGATCGTCGCCGTGGTGCGCGGCGACGGCGAGATCGCCCTGCCCAGGACGCTGGACGCGCTGGCCGGACGGGGTGAGCTGAGCGCCGTGCCGAACCTCGTGTGGCGCGACGAGGAAAACATCCGGATCAATCCGACGGAGTACGTCGACATCGAGGAGTTCCCGTCCCCGCTCGTCCTCGGCGACCAGCCGATCGTCCCGTACGAGTCGATGCGCGGCTGTCCCTTCGACTGCAAATTCTGTTCGTTTCCCGCGGCTTCACCGAAATGGCGCTACAAGTCCGCGGAGAAGATACGCGACGACTGGATCTCCTATGCCGACCGGAACGGCGCGGACGTCATTTCGGCCATGGATTCGACCTTCACCATTCCGCCGACCCGGCTGCGCCGGCTCCTGGAGATCCTGCCCGATTCCGGAGTTCCTCGGTGGGAGGGGTTCAGCCGGGCCAACACGATCAACTCGGCGGAACTCGTCGCGGGCCTCAAGGCGGCGCACTGCTTCCAGCTGCACATCGGTTTCGAGTCGATGAACGACGACACGCTGAAGCGGATGAGCAAGCGGGTCTCGGTCAAGCAGAACCGCCGGGCGGTCGAGCTGCTGAGCGAGAGCGAGCTGTCGTACTACGGCCTGTTCATCGTCGGCTATCCGGGCGAGGACCCGGGGATGTTCCAGGACACCCAGGACTACCTCCTGCGGGAGTACTCCGGGCACTTCGCGCTGTCCCGGTTCTCCATCACCGACGAGACCATGCCGCTCTGGCAGGACCGGGAGGAGTTGCAGATCGTGGCGGACGACCCCACCGATCCCGCCTCGCCGTGGTCCCACATCGGCATGAACAGCGCGCAGGCCGCCCAGCTGTACAAGGAGACCCTCGACAAGGTGCGGCTCACCAACGACAAGGCGGTGCTGAGTCTGTGGCAGCACGACTACCAGCACTGGCTGATGCCCCGTCATGACTTCGCCACCAACATCGCCGTGGAGAAGTGCCTGGAGCGGATGAGCATGGCGCCGGTCGACCACACGGACCTCGACGCGGGTGCGGCCGTCATCCGGGACAGCCTGCACCGGCTCCAGGACCACGGCGTCGAACTCGCCCCGGCGGGCCAGACGCTGGTGTGCGACCCGGTCTGAACCGGGAGCGGAGGAGCAGGGCGGCGCGGCGGGCCGGAAGCCCGCCGCGCCGTCGCGCCGCCGACCGGAAGACGTCACGGCCGGCTCAGAGCACACCCTCCTCCATGACGAGGTCCCCCGGCTCGGCCGCCCCTGCGTGCCCGTCGCCGGAGAGGGTCACGAGCGTGCCCGGCAAGTGCCGCCGCAGCGCGTCCAGGACACCCCGGGCGGGCAGCACCCGGGCCGCCCGGTGCGCACCCCGGGGGACCCGCCCCCGGGCCACCTCACGGGCCGCGACCGCGCCCACCACGCCGGTCATCGCCGATCCGTCCTCGCCCCGGATCACCACCCGCCGCCGCACCGGGGCGCCGTCCGGGCCGGGGAACTCCAGCTCGCCGCCGAGCAGGTGGTACGGGGAGCGGCCGAGCGCGTCGAGGGTGCTGGCCCGCACGACACCGGCCGCCCGCTCGCGCAGACCGCCGTCCGCGCCGTCCGTGGCCGCCCCCGGGGCCGTGCTGCCCGCGCCTCCGCCACCCCCCGCCCCGGCGCTCCCCGGCCGTTCCTCACCCGCCCGGTACCGGTTCAGGGCGTCGAGCAGGTGCCGCCCGTCGAAGGCGTTGTACCAGCGGGCCTCGGCGAGGCCGAGGGTGCGGGCCTGGCCCACCAGCTCCTGGGTGAGGTAGGGGTACGTGGTCACCGGGTGCGGCGCCCCCGCCACCAGCCGCTCCTCCGCGCCCCGCAGGGCCCCGTGCACCACGCGCCCGTCGCGCCACTGGGCGCGGGGCGTGCCGTAGGACCGGTCGAGGCTGAGCAGGTAGTCGGTGGCGCCGGTGAGGGTGAACGCGCCGAGCGACACGTAGTACCCGGTGAAGCGGGCGGTCCCCGGCGGTTCCCGCCCGTCCACCAGGAGCCGGGGCAGCACCCCGGAGAGCCCGGGCGAGAGCCCGGCCGACAGGACCGCCGTACGCTCGTCCGGCGGGGCAGGAGCGGGGCCGCAGCCGTCCATCACGTCCACGTAGTCGGCCCCGGCGGCGGCCGCCGCCCGGCGGGGGCGGTCGGCCAGTTCGTAGGCGGGGCCCGCGCAGTGGAGCAGGACGTCGCAGCCGCGGGCGAAGCGCTCCAGGCTCGCGTCGGACCGGGCGTCGGCTTCGCGCGCCTCGGCGCTCCCGCCCAGGGCGGCGGCCTGCCGGGCCGCCGCCGCGTGGTCCCGGCCGCCGATCCGCAGCCGGAACTCGCCCTCCGCCGCGAGGACCCGGGCCGCGGCGGCGCCCACGGCCCCGTACCCGCCGAGGATCCCGATCAGGGGCGTCCCGCCGTTCACCGGCCGTCCTCCGCGAGCAGTGCGCGGGCCACGGCCGCGGCGTGCGGCGGCTGGACGCAGGAGAAGTGGTCGCCGGGCACGTCGACGACCCGTAGGCCCGCGCCGCACACCTGCTGCCAGTAGTCGGTCATGTCGCGGTGCATGCCGGGGAAGATCTCCGCCTCGCCGGTCTGCCGGACGAAGGTGGCGGGCAGGTCGCTGGGCGTCGCCTCGTGCGAGGCGACGGAGACGAGGCTGTGCTTGACGATGGCGTAGAGCCGGGACAGCCGTTCCTCGGAGCGGAGTTCGGCGTCCTCGACCGGCATCGACGCGCCGATGGCCCGCAGCCGTTCCTCCTGGGGCCGCCCGGCGAGCAGCCGGAAGGCCCGCAGGGCCTCCTGTCCCTTCGCGGTCAGCAGCGGTTCCGGCCGGTCGACGAGGCTGCCGGGCGGCACCGTGTTCCCGAAGTGCTCGGTGGTGGCGCGGACGAGCTCGCGGGTCGCCGTCTCGTCCCGGGGGTAGCCGAGGCCGACCAGGTCGGCCCGCATGAGCCGGGCGAAGATGTACTCGGCGAGGAGGTCGTCCTCGACGAGGTACGGCACGCGGTAGCTGCTGATGACGGTGAGGCCGGTGACCTCTGCGCCGGCGGCGGTGAGGCGCCGGGCGAGTTCGGGGACGAGCAGTCCGCCCATGCAGTAGCCGACGAGGTGGACCCGTCCGAGCCCCTCGGCGAGCAGTGCCTCGGCGTGCCGTTCGGCGAGTTCGGCGACCTGGGTGCGCGGGTCCGCCTTGAGGAAGGCGTCGATGTCGTCGACGACGAGACCTGCCAGCGGCAGCCGGTCCGCGAGCTCGCGGATGACCGAGCGGTACGGGATGAGGGTGCCGGTCCCGTCGTGCACGAGGACCCGGGTGGCGGTGCCCGGGGCGGCGGCGGCGCCGTCGGCGATCCGGACGAGCGGGGAGGCGGGGGCCGTTCCGGCGAGGCCGGGCAGGCCGCCTCGTGCGGCGCCGAGGTGGCCGGCCAGGGCCGCCACGGTGGGCCGGTTCATCACGAGGCGCAGCAGGTCGTCCCATTCGAGGTCGGCGGCCTCGGGGAGCCGTTCACGCATCCGGGTGACGAGCCGGGCCACCAGGAGGGAGTCGCCGCCGAGGTCGAAGAAGCCGGCGTCGCGGCTGACGGTGGTGACCGGGAGCACCTCGGTCCACAGGGCGGCCAGGGTCTGTTCGAGGCCGGGGCGGGGTGCGTCGCCGCCGTCGTCGACCCGCCCCCGGGCGGTGGAGGCGGTCCAGGCGTCGAGGCGGGCGCGGTCGACCTTGCCGTTGGCGGTGAGCGGGACGCGGTCCACGATCTGGAGTTCGGTCGGGATCATGTATCCGGGGAGCCGGTCGGCGAGGTGGGCGGTGAGTGCCTCGGGCCGGAGCCGGGTCCGGTCGGCCTTGAAGCGGGAGGCGAAGACGTGCTGGCCGATCCGGGAGAGCGGGCTGTTGTCCTCGGGGAGGCAGAAGGCGACCTCGGCGCCGGCGGCGCGGAGCATCCGGAGCCACTGTTCGCGGCCGAAGAAGGTCTGGCCGGTCTCGCGGCGTTCGTCCTCGAAGCCGTGGAGGCCGGCGTTGAACTCCATGGAGGTCATGACGTGGTACGCGTCGCGGGTGGCCTCGATGAAGACGAGCCAGCCGCCGGGGGCGAGGAGTTCGCGGAGCCGTGTGAGGACCCGCTCGGCGTGCACGGAGTTGTGCAGCACGTTGGCGAGGAGGATCACGTCGAAGGAGTTGGGGGCGAGGCCCTGGGCGCGGTAGTCGCGGTTGAGGTCGAAGAGGCCGTACCGGACCCAGGGGTGGTCCTGGAACTTCTCCTGGGCTGCGGTGAGGAAGAAGTGGGAGAGGTCGGTGAACAGGTAGTCGACGTCCAGGTCGTCGAGTTCGGGCACGAGGACGGTGCTGGTGCCGCCGACCCCGGCGCCGATCTCCAGGAGCCGCAGCGGTTCGGGGCCGGTGTGGCGTCCGGCGATCTCGCGCAGGGCCGCCACGACGACCGCGTTGTTGTGCCGGCTGATCAGGTTGTCGCGGTAGGCGGCCTCGGCGGTCTCCAGGCGGCCCTCGGGGAAGAGCAGCGTCTTCAGGTCGATCTCGTTGCGCACGAGACGGGCGAGGTGCTGTTCGGAGACGCGGTGGTAGCGGACGAGTTCGGCGCCCCAGCGGATGCGGGGTTCGAGCGCGTCGATGCGGTCGAGGACGCCGTCGTGCTCCTCCCGCGTTCCCTCGCGCAGCCGCCGGTAGCGGCCGGTGTCGGCGTCCTGCTCCACCCGGCCCTCCTGCTCCAGGGCGTTGAGCCAGCGCCGTACCAGGTAGTGGTTCTCGGGGGCGGCGCCGACGGCCTCGATGACCTCCTCGGCGGTGTGCTCGGCCGCGGCGTCCGGGAAGAGCCCGCAGGACCGGAAGAGCAGTGCCATCGACTGGAGGGCGGACACGTCGAGGAGTTCGACCATCTCCGCCACTTCCGCCTCCGCCACGGCACGGACCGCGGCGGTGACGCCGGCGGCGGCCTTCTCCTTCAGCGCGGCGGGGAGTTCGGGGGCGCCGGTCCTGCCGGGTTCGGCGAAGGCGACCAGCCGGCGGGCGCCGCCCTCGCCCTGGACGGCGGCCGCGGCGGCCTCGACGGCGGGGTGGGACTGGAGCGCCGCCTCGACCTCGGCGAGTTCGACGCGGTGGCCGTTGAGCTTGACCTGCCGGTCGACGCGGCCGAGGAACTCGATGGCGCCGTCGTCGAGGCGGCGGCCCATGTCGCCGGTGCGGTAGAGCCGTTCGCCGGAGCCGGGGTGGATCACGAACCGCTCGGCGGTGCGCTCGGGGTCGCCGAGGTAGCCGAGGGCGAGTCCGGCTCCGCCGATGTACAGCTCGCCGGTGACGTGCGTCGGGCACTCCCGCCCGAAGGCGTCGAGGACGTGGAAGCGCTGGTTGGCCAGCGGAGTGCCGTACGGAATGCTGCGGGCGCCGGGCTCGACGGTGGTGACGGGGTGGAAGATCGACCAGATGGCCGCCTCGGTGGCGCCGCCCAGGCTCACCACCTGGAGCCCGGGGACGCGGCGCCGGACGGCGTCGGGGAGGGTGACGGGGAGCCAGTCGCCGGAGAGCAGCGCGAGCCGCAGCCGGGAGACGTCCACGCCGGGGGCGGTGCGGAGGTACTCCTCCAGCATCTGCATCTGCGCGGGGACGGAGTTCCACAGGGTGACGGCGTGGCCGGCGAGGAGTTCGGCCCAGTGCCCGGGGTCGCCGCGGCGCTCGGCGTGGGGCAGGACGAGCGCGCCGCCGGTCGTGAGGGGGCCGAAGACGTCGTAGACCGACAGGTCGAAGCCGAGCTGGGCGAGGCCGAGCACCCGGTCGTCGGCGGTGACGGAGAAGCGGGCGTTGATGTCGTCGACCGTGTTGAGCGCGGCGGCGTGGCTGATCATCACGCCCTTGGGGGTGCCGGTGGACCCCGAGGTGTAGATGACGTACGCGAGGTCGTCGGGGGTGGCCCGAGGTTCCGGGTCCACGGCGTCGAAGGGGTCGACGGGGTACAGCGTGTCGACGGCGATCGCCCGGGTGCCGGCGGCGAGGTCCAGGGTGGGCAGCAGCCCCGAGCGGCTGAGCACCAGGCGCGCCTCGGCGTCGGCGAGGACGGCGTCGCGGCGCAGCGCGGGCTGGGTGGTGTCGACGGGGAGGTAGGCGCCGTCGGCGAGGAGGACGCCGAGGACCGCGACGATCTGTTCCCAGCCCTTGTCGGTCACGATGCCCACGCGCTCGCCGGGCCGCAGCCCGGCGTCGCGGAGGGCGGCGGCCACGGCGCGGGCCCGGCCGAGGAGTTCGCCGTAGCCGAGGCTCCTCGCGGTGGTCACCACGGCGGTCCGGTCGGGGGTGCGCCGGGCCTGGTCGACGACGGCGGTGTGCAGGAGCTGGTGGCGGCGCTCGGCGGTCGTGTCGTTGACCTCGGCGACGATCCGCGCCTGCCGGGCGGGCAGGGGCTGCGGCTCGGCGTCGGTCCAGGCGGCGCCGTCGACGAGCCGGGTCACGAGGTCGGCGAAGGCGGCGAACATGTCCTCGACCATGCCGTCGGGGAGGACACCCTCGCGGACGTCCCAGTGGGCGAGGAGGCCGCCGCCGTCCTCCATGACCTGGCAGTCGATCCAGACCTGCGGGGTCTGGGTGATGCCGTGGACCAGTTCGCCGCCGGGCATCAGGGAGGACGTGGCCGGGTCCCCGGCGGAGCCGCCGACGGTACTGGTGAAGGTGACCGGCAGCAGCGCCTCGGCGCGCCCCCGGCGGCGGGCCAGTTCCCGCAGCACCTCGACGCCCGAGCAGAGCCGGTGGTCCATGTCCTCCCAGAGGCGGGCCTGGAGGGTCCGCATCCGGTCGGTGAGCGTCGTCCCTTCGGTGAGGTCCACGGCGAGCAGGCTGGTGGAGCTGAAGTCGCCGATGACGCGGTCGGCGCCGGGCTGCAGCGGGAGGCGGTTCTGCACGGTGAGGCTGAGGGTGAAGCGGGGGTGGCGGCTCCAGCGGCCGACGGTCTCGGCGAAGGCCTGCAGCAGGACGCCGGAGGGGGTGACTCCGGCCTCGGTGGCGCGCCGGGCCAGGGTCTGCCACCGGTCGGGGTCCAGCCGCAGCCCGTGCCGGGTGAAGCGCGGCGGGGCGGCCAGGGCGTCGGGCCGCAGCGGCAGGTCGGGGGCGGGCGGGAGCTCGTCGATCCGGGACCACCAGTAGGCGCGGTCGCGGCGGTGGCGGGCGCCCTCGCGGGCCCGGCCGGCGGCGAGGACGTAGTCGCGGAAGGTGGCGCCCGGCGGCTCCGGCGGCCGGGCGCCGGTACACAGGTCCGACAGCTCGGCGAGGAGCAGCCGGATGCTGCTGTAGTCGCAGATGAGGAGGTCGACGGCGACGTGCAGGAGCAGGGCCCGGTCGGTCTCGCTGACGCGGACCTCGAACAGCGGCCACTGCTCGGTGGGCCGCACCTGGTGGGACATCTCGCCCCGGGTGGCCTCCAGGGCGGCGGCCTCGTCGACGGCGCCGCGGAGGTCCTCGTGGCGGACGTGGTAGTGCGGGACCTCGGGGAGGACCCGCTGGTGGCCCTCGGCGGAGACGACGGCGCGGAGCATGGAGTGGCGCCGGACCAGTTCGTTCCAGGCGTCCTCGACCCGCGTGACGCCCCAGTGCGGGAGGGCGATCTCGAGGTAGCCGTGGCAGGCCACGCCGCCGTAGTCGAAGGCCTCGCTCCGGCCGAGCAGATAGGCCGCCTGCACGTCGGTGAGCGGGAAGGGCTCGTGGGCCGCCGCCGGGTCGGCCTCGGTGGCGGGACCGTACTCCTCCGCGTGCAGCAGGGCGAGGACGGCGTCGCGGTGGGTGCGGAGCGCGTCGAGCCGCTCCGGTGTCATCACCCCGCGGGGCGCGCGATAGCGGAGCTTGCCCTCCTCCTCGTACAACACCACTCCGGCCGCGTTCAGCTCGGCCACGAACTCCCCGACATTCATGATCCGTTGCCCTTCCTCGGCATCGTGCGCACACCCTGGGACAGGCACGCGAGGAGTGACAGCCTCGTGCAGGGGCCCTGGCGATGTTCTGGATGTCCGGCCGGACGGGCCGAGGGAGGGGTGACGGGGAGGAGGTCAGGCGCCGGGCGGCGCCCCGGTGCCGGCGGTCGCCGGGCCGCCGGCGACGTCCCCGACCGGGCGGTCCGGAAACGACGACGTGGTGGCCGGGATGACTCCCGACCACCACGTCGACGAACTGTCGTGTCCGAGGGGGGACTTGAACCCCCACGCCCGATAAAGGGCACTAGCACCTCAAGCTAGCGCGTCTGCCATTCCGCCACCCGGACAAGGTGTGCGTCGCGGTGAGCGGTGATCACCCGCAGCGACAAGATGAATATATCAGGGCTCTGACCTGCGATTCACCTCCGTTTCCGATCTCCGGACTTCCTCTGGCCGGGGGGTGCGCATGAGACACCGCTTCGGGGGCAAACGCGGGAGTGTCAAGGGCGTGCCCCGGATCGAGGCCCCGCCCCCTGATGACCCGGAGGTGTCGTCATGGTCCCGCTCCTGCTCGTCCTGCTGCTGATCCTCGTCCTCTTCGGCGCCGGGTTCGCCGTCGAGGTGCTCTGGTACATCGCCCTCGCCGTGCTGGTGCTCTGGGTGCTCGGCTTCTTCATGCGCGCCGGGAACGGCCGCTGGTACCGGTGGTGAACCGGGTCCCGGGCCTCAGGCCCGGGTGAGCTCCCCGCTGAGCCTGCCGTGGAGGGCCGCGCTCGGCCCGTTCAGCCCCGTGATCTCCACGGTCTTCCCGCGCTGGGCGTACCTCGTCGCGATCGTGTCGAGCACGGCGACGGACGAGGCGTCCCAGATGTGGGCGGCGGAGAAGTCGATGACGACCCGGTCGGGGTCGGTGGCGTATCCGAACCGGCCGACGAGTTCGTTGGCCGAAGCGAAGAACAGCGCCCCGGTGACCCGGTAGACGACGGTCTTCCCGTCGGGATCGGTCACCGGGGTGACCTCTGCGTGGTGGGCGACCCGCTTGGCGAAGATCACCATCGCGGTGACCGATCCGGCGACCACGCCGACGGCGAGGTTGTGGGTGGCGACCACGCACACCACGGTGATCACCATGACCCCGATCTCCCCGGCCGGCATCCGCCGGAGGGTGGCCGGCGCGACGGAGTGCCAGTCGAAGGTCGCGACGCACACCATGATCATGACGGCGACGAGGGCCGCCATGGGGATCTCGGAGACCAACGGTCCGAAGACGAGGCACAGCACCATCAGGAAGACGCCCGCGAGGAAGGTGGAGAGGCGGGTACGGGCCCCGGACACCTTCACGTTGATCATCGTCTGGCCGATCATGGCGCAGCCGCCCATGCCGCCGAAGAAGCCGGTGACGACGTTGGCGATGCCCTGGCCGATCGACTCGCGCCGCTTGTCCGAGCGGGTCTCGGTGATGTCGTCGACGAGCCTGGCCGTCATGAGGGACTCCATCAGGCCGACCAGCGCCATCGCCAGGGCGTACGGCGCGATCGTCGTCAGGGTGTCGAGCGTGAACGGCACGTCCGGCAGTCCGGGCACCGGCAGCGACGACGGCAGGGCCCCCTTGTCGCCCACGGTCGGCACCGCGATCCCCGCGGCCACCGTGACGGCCGTGAGGACGACGACGGAGACGAGGGGCGCCGGGACCACCCGGGTGACCTTGGGGAAGAAGACCAGCAGGAGCACGCCCGCGGCGAAGAGCGGATAGACGGCCCAGGGGACGTTCCAGAGCTCCCGGAGCTGGCTCAGGAAGACCAGGATCGCCAGGGCGTTGACGAAGCCGACCATCACCGAGCGGGGGATGAACCGCATCAGCTTCGCCACCCCGAGCAGGCCGAGGGCCACCTGGAAGACGCCGGCGAGGATGACCGCGGCGACCAGGTACCCGAACCCGTGCTCGCGGTTGAGCGGCGCGATGACGAGCGCGACCGCGCCGGTGGCGGCGGAGATCATCGCCCGGCGGCCGCCGAAGACCGCGATGGTCACGGCCATGGTGAACGAGGCGAAGAGGCCGATCGCCGGGTCGACCCCGGCGATGATCGAGAACGAGATCGCCTCGGGGATCAGCGCGAGGGCGACGACGAGACCGGCGAGCACCTCGGTGCGCCAGACCTTGGGGTCGGTCAGCCAGTCGGGTCGCAGGCGCGCCCACCTCGTGGGCGGGTGGGCGAGGGGGGCACGAGGGGGCGAAGAGGACAAAGGAAGGGGAACCTGTCACGCGCGGGCACGCCCCGCGGTGGACGGGCCGGGGCGTGGATCGGAGCTGCGCCGGGGGCACCGTCGGCCCCGGCATGACGACGGCGGGGTCGCGGCCTGGCACCCTCGCCACCGGGAATTCTACCCGGCGCCCCCGGAACGACGTCCTGGCCGGGGGCCGGGGGCCGCCCCCCGGCCCCCGGCCCCGGTCCCGCCGGGCGGACGTCTACGGGGCCATCTCGTAGGTGTCCGAGAGCGCCTCGACGCGCTGCCAGACCCTGGCCGAGCGCTCCTCGTCGACGACCGGGCGCCGGACCGCGCCGAGGGCCCAGGCCTGCTGCTGCTCGGTGGCCGAGTCCTTGCCGTGCAGCTCGACGGCGTGCGCGGAGAAGTCCCGTACGAGGACGGCGAACAGTTCGTCGAGGACGTCCTCGTCGAGTCCGGTCAGCGCGGCCTGCTCCAGGACCAGCTGGCCGTGGACGACGAGCGCGAAGAGCTGGCCGACGGCGAGGAGCAGGTCGAGGTCGCGGCTCTGGGCCTCGTCGGGCGCGGCGGTGCGGACGAACTCGCAGAGCGCGTCGGCCTGTTCGCGGAAGCGGGCGACGTTGGCGACGCCGGCGTACGCGTCGTAGGCCGGGCGCCAGTCGTGGAAGCGCACCGAGCCGAGACCGCGGGCCGGGCCCTGGCCGAAGAGGAAGGTGTCGTCGGCGGCGTCGAGCCGGGTCGGTACGGGCTCGTACGCGGCCGGGTCGAGGAGGTGGTTCCGCATGAACTTGAGGATCAGCGCCAGGTTGACGTGGACGGTGCCCTCCAGCTTCGGCAGGCCCCGGATCTCGACGGCGGCCTGGGCGAAGTAGTTGTCCTTCTCGAAGCCCTTGGCCGCGATGACGTCCCACATGAGGTCGATGACCTTCTCGCCCTCCGTGGTCACCTTCATCTTCGTCATCGGGTTGAAGAGGAGGTAGCGGCGGTCGTCGGGTCCCGCGGAGCGGAAGTAGTCGACGGCGCGGTCGCTGAACAGCTTCATGCCGACGAGACGGACGTACGCGTCGGCCAGCTCGCGCCGCACGTGCGGGAAGGCGGTGACGGGACGGCCGTAGAGGACGCGGTTGTGGGCGTGGGTGACGGCCTCGTACATCGCGTGCTCGCAGATGCCGATGGAGGCGGTGCACAGGTTGAACTTGCCGACGTTCACGGTGTTGAGCGCGGCGTCGAAGGCGGCCCGGCCGGTGTGCAGGACGTCCTCGGCGGCGACCGGGTAGTCCTCCAGGCGGAACTCGCTGACGAACTTCGACGAGTCGACGACGTTCTTGACGAGGTGGTACGCCGGGTGGCGGCTGTCGGCGGCGAAGAAGACGTACCCGTCGGGGCCCTCGACGTCGGTGCGGCGGCCGAAGACGGAGACGAGTCCGGCGGCGTTGCCGTTGCCGATGTAGTACTTGGAGCCGGTGGCGCGGAAGCCGCCGTCGGCCGCGGGCTCCAGGAGCATGTCCGTGGAGTAGATGTCGGCGCCGTGGGTCTTCTCGGAGAGGCCGAAGGCGAACACCTCGCCCTGGGCGAGGAGTTCGGCGGCGCGGGCGCGGGCGGCGGCGTTGTCGCTCTGCCAGACCGGGCCGAGGCCGAGGATCGTGACCTGCCAGGCGTACCAGTAGTCGAGGCCGTAGAAGCCGAGGATCTCGTTGAGGGCGGCGATCCGGGCGGTGTCCCAGCGCTTGTCGGCCTGGCCCTCGGGGGCGTCGGCGGAGGGGGTCAGGAAGGTCTCGAAGAGTCCTTCCTTGGCGGAGAAGGCGAGGAAGTCGCCCAGCCAGGCCCGGGTGCGGTAGTCCTCGATCAGCCGGCGCTTGCCGCGCGCCTCGAACCAGTCGACGGTCGCGCGCAGCAGCCGGCGGGTCTCGGGGTCGAAGTGCGCCGGGTCGTAGGTGTGCGGGTTGAACAGCAGCGAGTCGGCCATGTGCCTGCTCCGTCTTTCGGTCCGGTGGGTGCGGTGGTCGGATGCCGGGGGGTGCGGTGGTGGTGCCGGGGCGGTGGTCAGCGCCCGGCGGCGAGCCGGTGGAGGGTGGCGAGGACGTCGTCGAGCCAGGCGAGCGTCATGCGTTCGTACGCGATGCCGCCGCGCAGCACGACGTGCTGGAGCTCCCGGCCCGCGTCGAGCGGGCCGCCGGGCCGGTCGTGGGGGCCGTCGTCGGGGCCGTCGTCGGGGCCGTCGTCGAGCGGGCCGCCGGGCGAGCCGGTCCCGGCGTCCCGCGCGCCACCCGGTGCGTCCGGTCCCGTGAAGTCGCGCTCCTCGCCCGCGAGGTAGTGCGCGAGGCGCTCGGTGTGCGCCTGCCGGTGCCGTTCCACCTCGTGGATCAGGGCGGCGGGGTCGTCGAAGGCCGCGCCCCGGATCTTCACGGCGAGGTCGTGCCGGATGCTCTCGGGCTCGATGGGCTGGTGGATCCAGCTCGACAGGACGGCCTGGCCGAGATCCGCGACGGTGTACTCCTTCTTGTCCGGGCGGCCCTGCTGCGGCACGTCCCGGGCGTCGACCCAGCCGTCGCTCTCCATACGTTTGAGCACGCGATAGATCTGCTGATGGCTGGCGGTCCAGAAGTAGCCGATGGACCGCTCGAAGCGCCGGGCCAGCTCATAGCCTGACCCGGGCTTCTCCAGCAGGGACACGAGAATCGCGTGTTCGATCGCCACACTCGGAATCCTTCTATGCAACTCGTTGCATAGGCAAGTCCGGGGGCCCGGGTGAGACACGGCTCACCGCGGGCGGCCCCTTCGGCTACCCCGCGACGTCCGCCCGGCGGAGCATCGCGAGGCGGCTCGCCGTCCGGTCCTGGTCGCGCAGGAGCCCGGCGTCCTCCGGCAGCCCGGCCAGCGGGTCGGCGCCGATGAGGAAGAGCCGTATGTCGCGGTCGCAGCACACGTCCACGAGGTTGGCGAACCGCTGGCGGCCGTCCGGCGTGCACGCGGCGAGCGGGGGCACGCCGTCCAGGACGAGGGTGCCGAAGCGCTCGGCGAGGGCGAGGTAGTCGGGCACCGTCGTGGCGCTCTCGCACAGCGCGTCGAAGCCGAACCACACCAGGTCGCCCCGGACGGCCCTGGCGGACAGCTCCTGGTGGTGACCGGGCACGAGCACGGCCTCGGCGGGCGCGGGCCGGCTCAGCTCCGGCAGGACTCCGGCCCCGTCGGCGAGCCTGGCCCCCTGCGCGAAGCGCCGCGAGCCGTCCCCGGGTGCCGCGAGGCGCCGGAAGTCCGTCGGGCCGGAGACGTCGAGGACGTCCATCCCCTCCTCGATCCGCCGGATCGTGGGCTCGAAGAGGTGGTGGTACACCGGATTCGGCATCAGCCCGGCGGGCGGGTAGTTGGAGGTGGTGACGAGCGTGACGCGCCGGTCGAGGAGCGTCCCGAAGAGCCGGGCGACGAGCATCGCGTCACCCGCGTCATGCGCGTGGAACTCGTCGAAGACCAGCAGCCGGCAGTCCCCGAGCAGCTCGTCGACGGCGCGGTCGACGGCACTGTGCCCCGCTTCGTGCGAGCGGCTCTCCCGGGCCACGCCGTCGTGCAGGGCGCGGAAGAAGTCATGGAAGTGGAGGCGTCGCTTGCGGGTGATCGGCAGCCCGGCGAAGAAGGTGTCCACGAGCCAGCTCTTGCCGCGCCCGACCGGTCCCCACACGTAGAGGTTGCGGGGCGCGGGGCGGGACCGGCGGAACAGGCCGCTCGGCGCCGCCAGTTCGGCGGCGAGCCGGGAGAGCCGTTCGACGGCCCGATCCTGCTCCGGGGCGAGGGTGAAACCCCGTTGTTCGGCGTCCTGTCGGAAGTGGCGTCTCATCGCCTCGTACTGCTCGTGCGTCGTGTGGTTCACACGCGGGGACGGTATCAGTCGCGGTCGGCCGCCTTGTCGAGCTCCTCGTCGAGGGCCAGCGCCGCCGTGATCAGGGCAAGATGAGTGAACGCCTGCGGGAAGTTGCCGAGTTGCTCGCCGGTGGGCCCGATCTCCTCGGCGAAGAGACCGACGTGATTGGCGTAGGTGAGCATCTTGTCCATGGCGTAGCGGGCCTGTTCGAGGCGGCCCGCGCGGGCGAGGGCCTCGACGTAGAGGAAGCTGCAGAGGGAGAAGGTGCCCTCGGAGCCGCGCAGTCCGTCGGGGGACGCCTCCGGGTTGTAGCGGTGGACGAGGCTGTCGATGACGAGTTCGCGGTCCATCGCGTCCAGGGTGGCCAGCCACGACGGCGCCCTCGGGGAGATGAATCCGACGCGCGGCATGAGCAGCAGGGAGGCGTCGAGCACCGCGCTGTCGTAGTGCTGGACGAACGCCCCGCGTTCGGGGTTCCAGCCGCGCTCCATCACCTGGACGAGGATCGCGTCGCGCTGCGCGGTCCAGTGCGGGATGTCGGCGGGGCGGGCGTACTGGGTGGCGAGCCGGATGCCCCGGTCCAGGGCCACCCAGCACATCACCCTGCTGTACGTGAAGTCCTTGCGGCCGCCGCGGGTCTCCCAGATGCCCTCGTCAGGCCGGTCCCAGTGGCCGGCGAGCCAGTCGAGGAGCGCCGCGAAGCCCTTCCACCCCTCGTAGCCCGCCAGTTCGGCCAGATCCGGCGAGTGGGTCATCGCGTAGGCGAACTCGCCGTAGATGTCGAGCTGCAGCTGGTCCGCCGCCCCGTTCCCGGCGCGGACGGGGAAGGAGTCCCGGTAGCCGGAGAGATGGCCGAGCACCTCCTCCGGCAGCCGGGGGTCGCCGTCGACCCGGTACATGATCTGCATCGGCTCGCCGCCGGGCGGGCGGGGGCCTCGGAAGCGGTCGCCGAGCCAGCGGCGGAAGGCGTCGGCCTCCTCGACGTATCCGAGGTCGAGGAGGACGCGCACCGAGAAGGAGGCGTCGCGGATCCAGGTGTAGCGGTAGTCCCAGTTGCGCTCACCGCCGATCTGTTCGGGGAGTCCCATGGTGGCGGCGGCGACCGGGGCGCCGGACGGGGCGTAGATGAGCAGTTTGAGGGTGATGGCCGAGCGGTTGACCATGTTCTGCCAGCGCCCCCGGTAGCGGCAGCGGCGGATCCACCGGTGCCAGAAGACCCGGGTCGCCTCCAGCTCGGCGTCCAGCGCCTGTTCGGTGACGGGCTCGGGGGCGGCGCCTCCCGGTGCGGAGGTCTCCAGGACGATTCCGGCGGTCTGGCCCTGGGTGAGGGTGACGGTGGCCCGCACGTCCCGTCCGCCGCGTCCGTCGGGTCCTTCCGGCCCGTCGGCTTCCAGGGGGACGCTGCTCCGCAGGTGGACGTCGAGGCCCGGGCCGTGGAACGTGGCGGCGTGGCCGTCGAGCGTGAGGGTGTGCGGGGCGCGGCCGTAGTCGAAGCGGGGGGCGCACCGGACGTCGAAGGTGAGGGTGCCCCGCACCACGCGCAGGGCGCGCACCAGGCGGTGCCGGTCGGTGGGGACGTCCGGGTGGGTGCTCACCGGCATGAAGTCGACGACCTCGCCCACGCCGTCCGGGGTGAGGAACCTGGTGATGAGGACGGCCGTGTCGGGCAGGTAGAGCTGGCGGACGGTGACGTCGTCGAGGGCCGGGGCGATGGTGAAGTGGCCGCCGCGCTCCTGGTCGAGCAGCGAGGCGAAGATGCTCGGGGAGTCGACGCGCGGCGCGCAGAACCAGTCGACCGCCCCCGTGGCGGAGACCAGGGCGGTGGTCTGCAGGTCGCCGATCAGTCCGTGGTGGGCGATCGGAGGGTATTCGGGCACCGGGACCTCGGCTCTCCGCGGCTCCGGGCGTCCGGGGCCACTCCTCGTGCCCCCACGCAAGCCGGAGGCACCCGTCCCGGCAAGGCGAAGGGGCCGACCGGGGGAACCGTGCCCCCGCCCGTCGCACCCCTTCCCCACGGTCCGACCGGTCGGTATGTTGCTCGCGACCCGTCGAGCGCCCTGGAGGACGTCATGCCCGAGCCTGCTCCGTCCCGCACCGCACCCGCTGACACGACGGCGGTCCACGGCACGTGCGCCCCCCGCTTCACCGCCGTACGGGAGGCCTTCGAGGCCAACTTCCGCGGCCGGGACGAGCTGGGGGCCGCCGTGTCGGTCCAGGTCCACGGGGAGACCGTGGTCGACCTGTGGGGAGGCTGGGCGGACGCCGCCCGCACGCGCCCCTGGGAGCGCGACACCGTGGTCAACGTCTGGTCCACCACCAAGGGCGTCACCGCGCTCTGCGCCCATCTGCTCGCGGATCGCGGACTGCTCGACCTGGACGCGCCGGTCGCCGCGTACTGGCCCGAGTTCGCCGCCGCGGGCAAGGAGGCGCTCCCCGTGCGCCACCTCCTCTCCCACCGCGCGGGCCTCTGCGGCCTCCGCGAGCCGCTCTCCCTGGCGGAGTTCTACGACTGGGAGGTCACGTCCGCCCGGCTCGCGGCGACCGAGCCCTGGTGGGAGCCCGGCACCCGGTCCGGCTACCACGCCCTGACGTACGGGTTCCTCGTCGGCGAGGTCGTCCGGCGGGTCGCCGGACGGCTCCCCGGGGCCTTCCTCCGGGAGGAGATCACCGGCCCCCTCGGCATCGACTTCTCCATCGGGCTGCCGGAGAAGGAGGCGGGCCGGGCGGCCGAGCTCGTCCACCCGCGCACCTCGGCGCCCGGCGAACGGGCCGCCGTCTTCGCCCAGTTGGAGCCCGCGGCGCAGGCCGCGCTGGCGAACCCGCTGGTGGGCGTGGCGGAGGCGAACAGCCCCGAGTGGCGGGCCGCCGAGCTGCCCGCGGCCAACGGCCACGGGACGGCCCGCGCGGTCGCCCAGCTGTACGGGATCTACGCCGGGCGCGGTCTGTCCGGCGGGCGCCGGATCCTCTCCGAAGCGGCCGTGGAGCGGGCCCGCGAGGGGCAGGGGGCGGGCCGGGACCTGGTCCTGGGCGCGGGCTTCGCCCATGACACGGAGTGCGGCCTCGGCCTCTGGCTCAGCGGGCCCAACGCCTCGTACGGCCCGAATCCGCGCGCCTTCGGCCATGACGGCTTCGGCGGCTCCTGCGGGCTCGCGGACCCCGAGGCGGGGGTGTCCCTGGGCTATGTGATGAACCGCATGGGACCGCGCATCGCCGACGACCCCCGCAAGACGGCGTTGGTCGAGGCGGTGTACGCGTCCCTCTGACGGCGCCCGGCGCGGGGCGCGTACGGCGTGAGCGCCTTGGGGTCCCCCGCACTCCCCCGGCCCACCGGCGGGCGGAGTACGCCGCCGGTCAGCGTTCCAGTTCCTTGTGGGCGCTCTCGGGCAGCCTGAGGTACACGGCCGAGGAGACGAGGCACAGCGCGGCCACGTACCAGGGGAAGAGGCCGGGGCGGTCAAGCTCCTTGAAGAGCGTGCCGAGGTACGGCGCCGTGCCGCCGAAGAGCGCGACGGTCAGCGAGTACGGGAAGCCGATGCCCGCCGCGCGTACCCGCGCGGGGAACAGCTCGGCGTTCACGGCGGCCGAGATCGACGTGAAGCCGGTCAGCAGCACCATGCCCGCGCACTGCACCAGGAGGAGCATGCGGAACGAGCCGTCCAGGGCGCGCAGCAGCGGCACGGCCAGGAGCGCGAAGCCGATGCCGAAGAAGAGCAGCGCGGGCTTGCGTCCGAACCGGTCGGAGAGCAGCCCGCCGACCGGTTGCAGCAGGGCGAAGAACGCCAGCGAGAGGGTGCCCGCGAGCAGCGCGTCCGCCTTGTCGATACCGGTGTTGAGTTCCGCGTACGTCGGCAGGTAGGAGGTCCAGGTGTAGTACGCGAGGGTGCCGCCGGCGGTGATGCCGGCGATGCGGAGCGAGGCGCGCGGGTGGAGGCGCAGCGCGTCGAAGAGCCCCGGCCGGGGGGCTTCCCGCTGGGCGGCGCTCCGGGTCTCCTCGGCGCCCCGGCGGATCCAGAAGCCGGCGAGGCTCAGAGCTGCGCCGAGGAGGAAGGGGACGCGCCAGCCCCAGCTGTCCATCCGGTCCTCGGCGAGCACCCCGACGAGCAGGGCGGCGATGCCGGACGCGGCGAGCTGTCCGGCGGAGGTGGAGACGTACTGGAAGGACGAGAAGAGGCCGCGCCGGCCGGGTCCCGCCGATTCGACGAGGAAGGTCGTCGAGGCGGCGAACTCCCCTCCCACCGACAGGCCTTGCAGCAGCCGGGCGACGACGAGCACGATCGGGGCGAGGACGCCGGCGGCGGCGTACGTCGGGGTCAGTCCGACCAGCAGGCTGCTGCCGCCCATGAGCAGGATCGTGGCGGTGAGGGCGGTCCGGCGGCCGGCCCGGTCCGCGAGCGCGCCCAGGAGGAGCCCACCGACCGGGCGCATGAAGAAGCCGACGGCGAAGACGGCGAACGTGGACAGGAGGGGGACGAGGGAGTTCCCCGAGCCCTTGGGGAAGACCTGGTCGGCGATGTAGGCGGCCAGGAAGGTGTACGCGTACCAGTCGTACCATTCGACCGCGTTGCCGACGGAGGCCGCGAGCAACTGCCGTAACGGGCGCGGGGTGGGCGGAGCGGGAAGCAGCGTCTGTGTCATGATCACGACCTGCCCCGGCCGTGCCCGCCGTACGCCTCCGCGACGGACGCGGAGATCGCCGCCCCGCACGGGTCAGTCGACCGGCCAGGTGTGCGCCGGGGCGTTCATGTGCATGTACTCGACGTACTGCTGCGTCATCCGCCGCAGCGCCTCGTGCCGGTCCACGTGGTCGATGTCGTGGATGTGGTGGTACATCTCGGACTGCCAGGTGGCGCCGTTGCGGCCGCTGACGCACCGCTGCTCGATGATCCCGAGCAGCGGCTCCCGCCGGCCCGCGTCAAGACCCATCCGCTCCAGGCCCCGGTCGGCCAGGGGCAGCAGCCGGCGCAGCACCAGCTCGGTCACCGGCACCTCGCCCATCCCCGGCCAGTACACATGGGCGTCGATCCCGTGCCGCGCCGCGGCGTGCAGGTTGTCCTCCGCCGCCGAGAACGACATCCGGGACCAGACGGGCCGGTCCTCGTCGACCAGGGCGCGGACGAGACCGTAGTAGAGGGCGCCGTTCGCCAGTACGTCGGCGACCGTCGGCCCGGCGGGCAGCACCCGGTTCTCCACCCGCAGGTGGGGGACGCCGTCGACCACGGCGTAGACGGGCCGGTTCCAGCGGTAGACCGTGCCGTTGTGCAGGGTGAGCTCGGAGAGTTCGGGGGTCCCGCCGCGGGCGAGCGTCTCCTCCGGGTCCTCGTCGTCGCGCATCGGCAGCAGCGCGGGGAAGTACCGCGCGTTCTCCTCGAAGAGGTCGAAGACGGAGGTGATCCACCGCTCGCCGAACCACACCCGCGGCCGTACGCCCTGCACCTTGAGCTCGTCCGGCCGGGTGTCGGTGGCCTGCTCGAACAGCGGGATGCGGGTCTCCCGCCACAGCTCCTTGGAGAACAGGAACGGCGAGTTCGCCGCCAGCGCCACCTGCACCCCCGCCACGGCCTGCGCGGCGTTCCAGTAGTCGGCGAACTCGTCCGGCGAGACCTGGAGGTGGAACTGGGTGCTGGTGCACGCCGCCTCCGGCGTGATCGTCTCGGCCCGGGTCCGCAGCCGCTCCACCCCGTCCACCGAGATCAGCAGGTCCTCACCGCGCGCGGCGAAGATCTGCTCGTTCAGCAGGCGGTAACGGGCGTTCTCGGAGAGCGAGTCCGGGCCCGCGTCCGCGAGCTCCAGGGTCGGCAGGATGCCGATCATGACGAGATGGGCGCCGATCGCCGCGGCCTTGTCCTCCGCGTGGTTGAGCGCGTCGCGGATCTCCTGTTCCCAGGAGTCGGGGCCGCCGCCCGCGCTGAGCCGCCGCGGCTCGACGTTGATCTCCAGGTTGAAGCGTCCCAGCTCGGTCGACCAGGAGGGGTCCGCGATCGCCGCCAGGACGTCCTTGCTGCGCATGGCCGGTTCGGCGCCGTCGTCCACCAGGTTCAGCTCGATCTCCAGGCCGACCTGGGGCCGCTCGAAGTCGAAGCGTGACTCCCGCAGCATCCGGGCGAACACGTCGAGGCACGCGTGCATCTTGTTCCGGAACCGGCGGCGGTCGTCACGGGTGAACTCCTGCGCCGGGACATCACGTCCCATGGGTCCTCCGGAGTCTCGTCGGAACGGACACCCACCCTCCAGCGTCCCACTCCCCGAGCCGCCCAACCACCGAAGCGGACCCGGAGCGCCCGGGCGTAGGCTTCGCCGGGCATGGACACGGCGGGCCGAGCGGGGCGGGACGGGACGGGGGCGGGCATGAACGCTGGGGCGGACGGCATGGCTGGGGCGACCGGGACGGCGGGCACGGCCGCGGCGGCGTCGAGGTGGGGATCGACCCTCGATTCGGTCGTGGTGTACGCGCAGGGCGCGCTCTGCCGCCGCCTGGCCCGCGGCAGCGTGCCCCCGGGCGGCCTGATCCGGGTCACCGGGCTGCCCCGCGCCCTCGACCCCGGCTCCCTGCGGGCCCGGGTCCTCGGCCCGTCCGGGGTCCGCGTCACCGAGGCCCGGGTGGAGATCGAGGCGGAACCGCTCGGCGGCGACGACGGTACGGCGGTCAGCGACGGCGATACGGCAGTCAGCGGCGGGGGTACGGCTGTCAGCGCGGCGGCCGGCGAGGGCTCGGCCGGCCCCGGCGCGGCCGGCCGGAGCGCGCCCGGAGGCGGCGCGGGCGAGCCCCGCGCCGCCGGCGGGCTGCGGCAGGAGGTCGAGCGGCTGCGCGACGCGTACGCGGCCGCGGCGGCCCGCCGGGACCGGCAGTTGGGACTGATCGCGGAGGTCTCCGGGCTGCGCCCGATCGCACCGGCGCGCAAGCGGGAGGACCCGCACCGCCGCACCCCGGTCGACGCCTGGCTGGAACTCGCCGATTTCGTCGACGAGCGGCTGACCGGACTCCACGCCCGCCTGGTCGAGCTGGAGGAGGAGCTGCGCCAGACCGAGCACGAGCTCTCGGTCGCCGCGGACCGGCTGGACCGTGCGTCGACCGCCGTCCCGTCGGCGCACGTCGCGACCACGTACACGGCGGTCCTCACCCTCGCGGGCGCGGATGCCGCGCAGGTCGACGGGGAAGCCGCCGGCCAGGACGGGCCGGACCTGGAGGTCGAGCTGGAGTACGGGGTGCCCGGCGCCGTATGGGTGCCGGCCTACCGTCTCACCCACCGTCAGGGCGACGGCACCGGCCGCCTGGTGCTGCGCGCCTCGGTCGCCCAGCGCACCGGCGAGGACTGGACCGGTGTGCGCATCGCCCTGGCCACCGCCGACCTGCGGCGCCGCACCGATCTGCCGAAGCTCCGCTCGATCCGGATCGGCCGCCGCCAGGACACCCCCGCGCCGTCCGGCTGGCGCGAGCCGCCTGCCGGGCTCGCCGACCTCTTCGCCGGGTACGCGTCGGCCGGTCCCCGTCCCGCACCGCGGCCGGCGGCGGTGGCCGTCGGGGCGGGCTGGGGATCCGGCGCGGTCCCTGCGCCGTCGCGGCCGTCCTTCGGCGGTCCCCCGCCGCCGCCCCCGCAGGCGGCGGGGGGCTACGGCGCGGCGCCCGTCGCGCCTCCGATGCCGGGCGGCGGCTACGGCGCGGCCCCCGGGGCGGCCGGGGGCGGTCACGCCGAGACGGCGGAGGCCTACCTGGAGGCGACGCCCGACCGCGCGCGGCGCGCGCCCGCGCAGCCGGGTGGCAGGCCACGGTTCGGCGGAGCGCCCGCGGGGCCCCCGGCCCCGGCGGCCATGGCCCCCGCCGCGCCGTTCATGCCCGCCGCTCCGGTGGCCGCGGGCGCGCCTCCCATGGCCCCCGGCGCGGCCGTGCCGCCACCACCGCCGGCGCAGCCGGTGGCCGGGCCGCCGCAGCCGAGCGGTGCCGAGCTCGACTACGGCGCCCTCGTCCTGTGCGGTCCGGACGAGCCGGAGGACCGCCGGGGCCGGCTGTTCCCCGGGGCGCGTACCGACGCGGTGGCGACCGAGTACCGCCGGCGTGCCGAGGCGGTGGCCGCGCTGCCGCTGCCCGGGCACGCCGTGCGCCCGCGTGAGTCCGCGGGCTCCTTCGACCACCGCTTCGACGCCGCCGCCCGGGCCGACGTCCCCTCGGACGGCAGCTGGCACACCGTCACCGTCGGGGAGGTCCCGGTCGGTCTACGGACCGAGTACCTCTGCGTGCCGTCGGTGGAGCCGACGGTGTACGCCACGCTGGTGCTGTCCAACGCCACCGACCAGGCGCTGCTCGCGGGGCCCGTGGAGGTCACCGTCGACGACGAGTTCCTGCTGACCGCCGCGCTGCCCACGCTCGCCCCCGGGGCGGTGCGGAGGGTGGGGCTCGGACCGGCGGAGGGCATCCGGGTGACCCGGCGCACCCACCTCACCGAGTCGACGGCGGGGCTCCGCAACAACATCACCGTGCTCGACCACCGCGTCCACGTGGAGCTCTCCAACGGGCTCGCCCGGCCGGTCACCGTCGAGGTCCGCGAACGCGTCCCGGTCACGTCCGAGCCGGACGTCCGCATCGAGGAGCGGCCCGGCTGGACGGCGCCGGAGACGGGCACGGAGCCCGAGCGGCACACCCCGGGCACCCGCCTGCGGCGGGTGGACCTGCCCGCCGGTGGCACGACCGCCCTCGACGGCGGCTACGAGATCCGCATCCCGGCCGGCAAAGCCCTGGTCGGCGGAAACCGCAGGAGCTGAGACGCCTCATGTCCCCCACCTCGCACCCGAGCTCCGCCGTCCCCGGCGGCCCCCACGCGCCCGGCGGCCCCGACGCCCGTCACGGCGCCGTCGTCCGCGCACCCGTCACCGCCGTCACCTGTCTGGAGGACCGCGCCCACGTCGAGCGGTCCGTCGTGCTCGACCTGGCGGCCGGCGTCCAGCGGGTGCGCCTCGGTCCGGTCAGCGCGCTGGCCGTCGACCGCACCCTGCACGCCGAGCCGACCTCGGGGCCCGCGGCCACCGTGCTCGACGTGCGGCTGGTCCGCGCCTGGGAGCCGCGCGGCCCCCGGCCGCCGGCCGAGGACGACTCCGCCCTGCGGCACCGGATCCACACCCTCGAACAGGAACGGCGGGACCTGGAGCAGCAGCGGGACCGCCTTGACGCCCGCCTCGGCCTGCTCGGCCGGCTCGTCACCGACCTCCTGCGGGAGATCGGCGAGGGCACCGGCTTCGGCGAGGCCGAGCGTCCGCGCTGGGCGGGCGAGCTGGACCGGGTGGACGCCGAGCGCGACACGTACGGGGAGCGACTGCGTACCGTCGAGGCCCGGTTGGGCGCCGTCGCCGCGGAACTCGCGGACGTGCAGCGGGCCATGGACCTGGCCGAGGTGGAGCCGAGCGAGCTCTTCGCGCACATCGACGTGACCGTGGCGGCCGCCGAGGCCGGACCCGTCGGGCTGCGGCTGAGCCACCTGACCCCGTGCGCACTGTGGCGGCCCGCCTACCGGGCCGTGCTCGACGGGGACGCCCTGACGCTGGAGACCGAGGCGGTGGTCTGGCAGCGTACCGGCGAGGACTGGTCGGACGTACGGCTCACGCTGTCGACGGCCCGTTCGGCGCTGGCCACCGAGCCGCCGTCGCTGGGCGAGGACCGGCTCACGCTGGGGGACCGCACGGCGGCGGAGCGCCGTACGGTCGACGTCGAGCTGCGCGAGGAGGAGATCGGGGACCTGGGCCCCGCCCCGGTGCTCGGGCTGCCGGGGGTGGACGACGGCGGCGAGGCGCGGGTGCTGGCCGCGCCCGTGCCGGTGTCCGTGCCCTCCGACGGGCGCGCCCAGCGGGTGCCGCTCTCCGCCTTCACGACCGTCGCGCGCAGCGAGTACGGCTGCTCCCCCGAGGTGTCGCCGCTGGTCACGCAGGTGGTGCGGGGCGAGAACCGCTCGGGGCACGTGCTGCTCGCCGGGCCGGTCGACCTGGTCCGCGGCGGAGGTTTCATCGGCCGGGGCACGCTGGACTTCACGACCCCGGGCGCCCCGGTGGAGCTCTCCTTCGGCAGCCGTGACGACCTCCGGGTGGTCCGGGAGACCGAGGAGTCCCGCGACTCGGTCGGGATCACCCAGCGGACGGTGATCACCCGCACGGTCCGGCTGCACCTGTCGCGGTTCTCCGCGCCCGGGGAGCTCGGCGACCGGGTGGTCGTCCTCAGGGAGCGGATCCCGGTCTCCGAGGTCGCGGCGGTGGAGGTACGGCTCCGCAAGGAGGCCTGCTCGCCGGCGCCCGAGGTGGACGCCGAGGGCATCGCGCGCTGGGACGTCACCCTGGCGCCGGGCGGTCGCCGTACGGTCACGCTGGTCTACGAGCTGTCGGCGAGCTCCAAGGTCGCCGGGCTCTGAGCCGGCCCGCTGGACCGCTGGACCGCTGGACCGTTGGACCGTTGGACCGTTGGACCGTTGGACCGCTCATAGGATTTCACCTTTCTCGCATGAATTCCGAGGGTGTTCGTATTCGACCGCCCGTCACGTGCCGACCGCTTCTTACGTCGCGGTGCCCTGCGTGTTCTCTTAGCAGCGGGGTCCACGGTGCGCGACCATACGGACGCCGAGTCGCCGTGCCGACACCTGAAAGGCAGACGACGTCAGGAGCGAAGCGGCCGGCAGACGGAAACACCGCGACAGGAAGAAGGACGGACGTGTCCGCCAGCGAGAGCGAGAACCCGGCAATCCCCTCCCCGACCCCCAAGGAGACCCGCCCCAGGACGAACCGGGACTGGTGGCCGAACCAACTGGACCTCCAGGTCCTCCACCAGCACTCGCCCCAGGCCAGTCCGATGGACGAGGACTTCGACTACGCGGCGGAGTTCGCCACCCTGGACGTCGACGCCCTGAAGCGGGACGTCATCGAGGTGATGACGGCGTCCCAGGACTGGTGGCCCGCCGACTACGGCCACTACGGGCCGCTGTTCATCCGGATGAGCTGGCACGCGGCGGGGACGTACCGCATCGAGGACGGCCGGGGCGGCGGCGGCTCCGGCGCCCAGCGTTTCGCCCCGCTCAACAGCTGGCCCGACAACGCGAGCCTGGACAAGGCGCGCCGCCTTCTCTGGCCGGTCAAGCAGAAGTACGGGCGGAAGATCTCCTGGGCCGACCTTCTGGTTTTCGCCGGAAACTGCGCCATGGAATCCATGGGCTTCAAGACCTTCGGATTCGGATTCGGCCGGGAGGACATCTGGGAGCCGGAGGAGGTCTTCTGGGGGCCCGAGGACACCTGGCTCGGAGATGAGCGCTATTCCGGTGACCGGGAACTCAGCGGGCCTTTCGGCGCCGTGCAGATGGGTCTGATCTACGTCAATCCCGAGGGTCCCAACGGAAATCCGGACCCGCTCGCCGCGGCCCGGGACATCCGCGAGACGTTCGCCCGCATGGCGATGAACGACGAGGAGACGGCCGCGCTCATCATCGGCGGCCACACCTTCGGCAAGTGCCACGGCGCGGTCGATCCCTCGTGCGTCGGCCCGGAGCCGGAGGCCGCGCCGATCGAGCAGCAGGCGATCGGCTGGCGGAGCACCTGCGGCAGCGGCAAGGGCGCCGACGCGATCACCAGTGGTCTGGAGGGCGCCTGGACCACCGCGCCGACCACGTGGGACAACGGCTACCTGGACAACCTGTTCCGGTACGACTGGGAGCTGACGACGAGCCCGGCGGGCGCGCAGCAGTGGAAGCCCACCGACCCCTCGGCGCAGGACACGGTGCCCGACGCCCACGACCCGTCGAAGCGGCACGCCCCCATGATGCTGACGACGGACCTCTCCCTGAAGCTCGACCCGGTCTACGCGCCGATCGCGAAGCGCTTCCACGAGAACCCCGACCAGCTCGCGGACGCCTTCGCCCGGGCCTGGTACAAGCTGCTCCACCGTGACATGGGGCCGGTCTCCCGCTACCTCGGGCCGTGGATCCCGGAGCCCCAGCTGTGGCAGGACCCGGTGCCCGCGGTCGACCACGAGCTGGTCGGGGACGCGGACGTCGCCGACCTCAAGAGCCGGATCCTCGCCTCGGGCCTGACCGTTCCCCAGCTGGTCTCCACCGCGTGGGCGTCGGCGGCGAGCTTCCGCGGCACGGACAAGCGCGGCGGGGCGAACGGGGCCCGCATCCGCCTCGCGCCGCAGAAGGACTGGGAGGTCAACAACCTGCCCGAGGTGCGCGACACGGTGGCGGCGCTCGACCGGATCCGGCAGGAGTTCGCCGACTCCAGGGGCGACGGGGTGCGGATCTCGCTCGCCGACCTGATCGTCCTCGGCGGCTGCGCGGCCGTCGAGCAGGCGGCGCGGAGCGCCGGGCACACCGTCACGGTCCCGTTCTCGCCGGGGCGCACGGACGCCTCGCAGGAGCAGACCGACGTCGACTCGTTCGCCGTGCTCGAACCCCGGGCCGACGGCTTCCGCAACTACCTGCGGGCGGGCGAGAAGCTGTCTCCGGAGACCCTGCTCCTGGACCGCGCCAACCTGCTGACGCTGACCGCCCCCGAGATGACGGTCCTGATCGGCGGCATGCGGGTCCTCGACACCGGCTTCCGGCAGTCGCGGCACGGCGTGTTCACGGACCGGCCGGGGGCGCTGACCACCGACTTCTTCGTGAACCTGCTGGACATGGGCACGGAGTGGAAGCCCTCGACGTCCACCGAGAACGTGTACGAGGGCCGGGACCGCGTCACCGGTGACGTCACCTGGACGGCCACCGCCGCGGACCTCGTCTTCGGCTCGAACTCCCAGCTCCGCGCCCTCTCCGAGGTGTACGCCTGCCAGGACGCGGGCGAGAAGTTCGTGCGCGACTTCGTGGCGGCGTGGACCAAGGTCATGGAGCTCGACCGGTTCGACCTGTCCTGACCGTCCCTCGGCCGGCCGGTGCGAACACCGGCCGGCCGGGGCCGCTCACTCCTCCAGGAGTCGGCGGGCCTGCGACAGCAGGCGCAGCAGTTCGCTGCGGGAGGGGTCGTCGGCGCCGTCCGGGGCCGGCGGCCGGCGCGGCGCGTGGGTGGTGAGCACGTGCAGGGCGACGGCGGCCTGGCGGGCGAAGAGGCTCAGCAGGTCGAGCTCGGTCAGGCTGGAGCGGGCCTGCGGGGACGGGTCGAGGACCTCCAGGACACCGAGCACCCGGTCGCCGTGCAGCAGCGGGGCGGCCATCAGGGCGTTGGGGACGTAGCCGGTGGACTCGGCGACGTCCCGGTCGAAGGACGTGCTCTGGTGGAGGTCGTCGACCACCATCGGCTCGCCCGAGGCGGCGACCCAGCCGGCGATCCCCCGGCCCGCCGGGAACCGGCGGCCCACCAGGAACTCCTGTCCCTGGCCGGAGACTGCCTCGAAGACCAGCTCGTCCGCCGTGGTCTCCAGGAGCAGGATGGAACTCGCCTCGGCGCCGAAGATGGCCCGCGCGGTGTCCACCACCGACTGCAGGAGCTCCGCCATCGCCGGATCGGGCAGGGGTACGGGGGACACGGCGGGGGCGATCGTCTGAGCCATGGGGCTTCCCTTCCGGCGCCGGTCGTTACCGGCGTCCGTGGACACGGACGTTGGCTGCGGACAGGTACAGGGCGTTCTTCAGCTGGAACGGCGTCAGCCGCGGGCGGCTCGACAGGAGGCGGGCGCAGAGCCCCGCGACGAACGGGGTGGCGAAGCTGTTGCCGGAGCTGCGGATCGAGGTCCCCCCGAGCCAGGCGACCTGGACGCGCTGGCCCGGGGCGAAGAACTCCACCGGGGGCTCGGGGTTGTAGAGGTGGAGGTCCGGGTCGTCCTCCTGGTGGCTGCCGACGGAGATCACCGAGGAGAAGCGCCAGGGGAAGCTCTCCACATGGGTGTTGTGCGCGGAGGCCACGATGACCGTCTGCTGGAAGTAGGCCTCGTCGGCGAGCCGGCGCAGCTCCTCCACGAAGCGGTCGCGGCTGGTGGACAGGCTCAGGTTCACCACGTCGAACCGTTGCCGCACGGCCCAGCGGATGCCTTCGAGGAGGACGTCGCCGCTGCCGGAGAACCGCTCGCCGAGCACCCGGATGCTGGAGAGTTCGCAGTCCGGGGCGGTCCGCCGGATGATCCCGGCGCAGGCGGTGCCGTGACCGCAGAAGTCGCCCTCGTCCGTCTCCTCGACGCGGATGCCGTCCTCGTCCTTGACGACCCGCCAGGACCGGTCGACGGGGCCGACCATGGGGTGGTCGCGTTCGACCCCGGAGTCGACCACGCAGACGCGGACGCCGCTTCCGGTGCCGCCGAGGAGTCCGCCCTCGGGCGGCTCGGGCGGCCGGTCGGCGTCCACGGGTACGTCGGCGGGGCCGCGGCCCCGCAGCCCCCAGGTGAGTCCGGGCGTCGGCGCCGGTCGCTGACCGGTGGTCATCGCGCTGTCTCCTCTCCGGCGCCGGTACGGCTGCCGGGTCCGGGGCCGGTACGGGCGCCGGCTCCGGTGGCGGTGGTGGTGGTGGTGGGTACGGCGGCGGGCGCGGGCCCGGGGTCCGCGCGGCGGGCGGCGCAGCGGGCGACCAGGGCGTCCGCCTGGCGGACGGCCGGGAGGTGGCCCTTGGCCCAGAAGTGCCGCCGGGCCCGGGCCGCCGACCCCGCCGCCTCGTCCGGGTGGCCCAGGGCGAGGGCGGTGCGGGCCAGGTCGAGGGCGGCGAGGCCCTGGACGATGGGCGAGTCGGTGCGGGCGGCGGTGGCGAGCGCCCGGGCGGCCAGCCGGGTGGCCGTCACGGCGTCGCCCCGCGCGGCGGCCACCCGGGCCCGCAGTCCGTCGAGGTCGGCGGACTCGGCGCGCGGCCTGGCCGGCTCCGCACGCTCGGCGTCCGGTGCGCCGAACGGTCCACCGGCCTGCTCCAGTTCGGCGAGGGTCGTACGGGCGGTCCGCCAGTCGCCGAGGTCGAGATGGACGCGGGTGGCATCGAGCAGGGCGCTGCGCAGGAGCGCCGTGGCGCCCAGCTCCCGGGCGGCGGCGGCCGCCCGCTCCAGGTGCGCGAGCGCCTCGTCCCGGCGGCCCGCGGGCTCGGCCACGGTCGCGGTGAAGATCGGCAGGAAGGCGTCGGCCTCGGCGTATCCGAGCCGCTTGGCGAGCTGCTCCGCCTCCGCGAGGCAGGCCAGGGCTCCCTCGCGGTCGTCGTGCAGGGCGAGGAGCACGGCCAGCGGGCAGTTGAGCGTCAGCCGTACGGCCCGGCGGCCGGGGCCCTGGTCGGCGAGGAGGGCCCGGCAGCGGTCGACGGCGTCGGCGACCGGCTGGGGCCCGCGCCAGAGCGAGACCCCCGTGGCGCCGAGGGCCGCGGCCCGCTCCGGCTCGGCGTCGGCGCGTACGGCGTGGTCGAGCGCCCGGGCCAGCAGGCGCTCCGCCGCGCGGTGCCGGCCCTGCTCCTGGGCGCGCTGGGCGAGCCGCAGGGCGGCCCGGGCCTGGCCGAGCTCGTCGCCGGCCGCCGCGAAGACCGGCAGCGTGGCGGCGGCGGCCTCGGCGGGCGACTCGTCCCTCCGACCACCCCCGGACCGGCCCGGCCCCGTGGCACGCGGCGTCCCCGCCGTCCGGCCGACCGAGGCGAGGCCCAGGCGGGCGTGGGCGGCCTCCACGGCGTCCTCGCCGTCCGGCGGGGTCTGGGCCAGCACCTCTTCGAGGAGGGACCTGCCGTCCGCGCCGCGCCCCAGGTCGAGCAGTGTCTGGCCGAGCCGGCGGCGGGTCGCCGTCCTGCCCGGTTCGCCCGTCGTGTACCGGGCCGCCGCCCGGTTCAGCAGGTCGGCGGCCCACACCGGGTCGGCGTGGGCCAGGGCGAGGCGTCCGGCCTCGGCGAGGGCGTCGGCGGCGCGGCGGCGCAGCCCGTCGGTGTGCGCGTCCTGGGCGCCCAGTTCCACCCGGTAGCGGTACGCCTCTTCGAGGTGGGCGCCGACCGCCGCGCTGCCCCGGGCGCGGACCGAGTCGAGCCGGGCCGCGCGCTCGTGCCGGTCGGCCCGGTCCTGCTTGGACTGGCTCGCGTGCACGACCTCCTGGATCAGGCCTCCGGCGAAGCGGAAAGCCGCTCCGTCCGGCCTGATCAGGCGGTGCCGGACGAGCCGGTGGAGGGTGGCCGTGAGTTCGGCCGCGGTCCACGTCTCGGCGGGGGGACCGGCGAGCGCCGCGAGTTCTCCGGCGGTGAAGTCGCCGCCCAGGACCGACGCGAGCCCCAGGGCCCGCTGTTCGGGCGCGTCGAGGGCGTCGATCCGGGCGCCGATGAGCGCCTGGAGCGGCAGCGGGACGCTGTCGGTGTCGACGGGTTCCCCGGCGACGAGCAGCTGCTCCAGGTGCAGCGGGTTTCCGCCGACCCGGGCGAGGACCTCGGCGCCGAGCGGTGCGCCGTCGGCCGGCCGTCCCGTCAGTTCGGCCGCGAGGAGCTGCGCCTCGGCGTCGGTGAGGCCGCAGAGCGGCACGGAGCCCGCGGCGAGCTCGGGCCGGACGTCGAACAGCGGGGGGCGGGTGAGCAGGAGGATCAGGACGGCCGCGGTGTCCCCGAGGGCGCGCAGCAGCCGGTCGAGGGCGTCGAAGAGGGGCTGGGCTCCCCAGTGGCAGTCGTCGATCACCAGCACGACGGGCCGGGTCGCGGACAGTTCGGCGAGGACCTTGGCGAGCGCCGCGCAGGTGTCGGCGGGCGAGGGGTTGGGGGTGCCGTCCAGGAGCAGCCCCTGTTGAAGCAGTTCCAGTTCGGGCGACGGTACGAGGGTGGTCTCGGCGTTCAGCAGGTCGGCCACGGCGTCGGCGAGCGGGCCGAGGCTGGGTTGTTCGCCGAGGGCCCGGCAGCGCCCGACGCCGTGGCGCGGTGCGGTGGCGGTGGCCGGGGCGGACGCCCTGCGGATCCACTCCCGTACGAGCCGGGTCTTGCCCTGGCCGGCCTCCCCGCCCACCACCAGCCGCTCGACCCGGCGGGTCCGTGTGACCCGCTCCAACGCGGCGTCGATCAGGTCGAGTTCATGGCGGCGGCCGACGAAGCCGAGGTCGAAGCGGCGCAGTGCCTCGGGGCCGTCCTCCTCGTCGAGGCCGGTCAGCCGGTGGGCGACGACCCGGTCGGTCTTGCCCTTGAGCAGCAGGGGCCCGAGCTCGGTCGTGCGGACGCCGGGTCCGGCGGCGGCGAGGGTGTCGGGCCCGATGAGGATCTCCCCCGCGGCGGCGTTCTGTTCCAGGCGGGCGGCGACGTTGACCACTTCGCCGGAGACCATCGCCTGCCGGAGGGTGGCCGAACCCGTCACCGCCTGACCGGTGTTGATGCCGATGCGCATCTCCAGACGGACCCCGACGGCCTCCTCGAGGCGGGCGTTGAACCCGGTGAGCGCCTCCCGCATGGCGAGTGCGGCCGAGGCGGCGCGCCGGGCGTCGTCCTCCCGTACCGTCGGCACACCGAAGACGGCCATCACGGCGTCCCCGATGAACTTCTCCACGGTGCCGCCCTGTTCCTCGATCCGCAGCCGCATCAGGTCGAACCAGCGGAGCGTCACCGAGCGCAGGGTCTCCGCGTCCAGCGCGCCGGAAAGCGCGGTGGAGCCCACGAGGTCGCAGAACAGGACGGTCACGACCTTCCGACCGGTGGGCCTTGCGGCGACCGGCCCGGGCGCGCACGGGCTGCCGCAGGACGGGCAGAACCGTGCGTCGGGCGGCAGGGCGCTCCGGCACGAGGCGCAGGGCATGGGTTCCTCCGGTGGGCGGGGACGGCGGGGGCGACCGGGGTCAGAAGAGAGCGCCGCCGGCGACGTCCGCGTGCGCCTGCACCTCGGGCGCGGCGGCGTCGAGCCGTCCCCTGATGTCGACGAGCAGGGCGAGCTCCTCCGGGGTCAGCGCGCGGACGACCTCCTGCTGCTCCTCGCTGAGGGCGTCGACGTCGAACCCGGCGGCGGCGAGCGCCTCCAGGGTGGGGGCCGGCGGTGTCCCGCCGGCCGGGGCGGTGCCGTACGGGGCGGGCGTGCCGCGCGGGGCGGTCGTCTCGTACGGGGTGCTGTCGTCGGTCACGGGTGTCCTCCGGGGGTGGCGGCGAGGTCGAGGAAGAGCCGGGTGAGGAGGTTGGCGGTGTGCAGCGCGCTGACGGAGACCGCCGTCTGCTGGGCGGGGGTCGGCGCGAGGGCGTCGAGCACCCGGTGCAGGTCGTCGAGGTGGCCGCCGTCGAGCTCGGCGTGTTCCCTGAGAGTGCGGAAGGCGCGGCCGGGCAGTCCGGTGACCTCGGTGAGACGGTCCGCGAGCCGGGGCCCGGGGGCGTTGCCCTCCAGGACGGCGATGTAGCCGAGCAGGGTCGCCGGGTGCTCGTGCTCGATCCGGTAGTACTGCGCCCCGGCGAGTTCGACGACGACGGGGTGCGGCACGGCGGCGGGGCCGGCTCCGGCGGCGGCCAGGTCGTCGAGCAGCCAGGCGTCGTGGTCGCGCTCCTCCTCGGCGTGGCGGACGTAGTACTCCGCGAGGTGCCGCGAGGCCGGGTCGTCGAGCTCGGCGCACCGCTCGGCGGCGCGTTCCAGGAGCGGCACCGAGGCGCGGACGAGCGGGTGCATGGCGGCCAGGTAGCGCACGTAGCGTTCGCGGAGGCCGTCGGGGCGCCAGAGGGCGGCGGTGGCGGCCCTCAGCACGGGCGTGGTGGGCGTGAGTTTGGTCCTGAGCGCGAGGGACGCGGTGGCGTTCATCGGCGGCTCCTCTCCTCTGCGGTGAGCGACGCGACGGCGGCGGGCGGGGCCGCTTCGCGCGCGTCGGCGGCGGGGTGGGCCCCGGCGGGCGGGTCGGCGGCGGCCGGCTTCCGTTCTCCGGTGGACTCGACCAGGTGCGCGTACCGGGCGCAGCCCATGCGGCGTACGAGGGCGGCGGGTCCGGCGGCGAGCTGCTGGTCCGTGCTGAGCCGGTCGAGGACGGCGCCGACCCGGCCTCCGGCGTCCCGGGCGGCGCCCGCGAGTACCTCGGGCCGGTCGGCGAGCGCGTGACAGCTCCGGCAGTATCCGGCCGGGGCGGGCCCGGTGCCGTACCGGGCGTGCATCCGCTGCGGGCCGACGGCGCGCAGCATCCGCAGCACCGGGGAGCCGAGGGAGCGTGCGCGTACGGTCTGCCAGTCGTCCTCGGCGATGTGCCCGAGCCGCAGGTGCGGGGGGACGGGACGGCGGTCCACCGTCCACTGGTTGCAGCAGGCGGCCACGGTCCCGTCGAAGGTGACGACGGGCCAGGCGGCGAGCGCGCAGGGCGTCACCGAGGTGCCGTCGGGGCCGGCCGGCGTGGCCCGGGCGAGCCCGGTGCCGCGGCCGACCGGCCGGACCTCGTTCACCAGCATCGGCATGCCGGGGCCGAAGGCGCGGTGGACGTCGGCGACGGCCTCCGCGAGGTACGGGTCGTCCGGTCCCGACCCGGTGAGGTGGATGCTGGCGGGGACTCCGGCGTCGAGCACGGCCCGCAGGGCGCGCAGGACGTCCGCGCGCGGGACCTCGCGCTCGTGGTGGACGTCCAGGCTGGCCGAGAAGTGGTCGAGGGCCGTGACCGTTCGCATGATCCGGTCGGGGACGCGGCCGCCGCGGGCGAAGAACATGCCGCTGAGCAGGGCCACCCTGGATCCCCTGGCGCGGGCGAGGCGGGCCGCGCGGGCGGCGAGCTCCGGCAGCAGCAGCGGTTCGCCGCCGGTGAGCATGACCACCTCGGGGCGGTCCTGGGGGCCGAACGAGCCGATGAAGCCGAGGAGTCGCGCCGGATCGGGCGCCCCGGCGGCCGTCGGGGAGGAGCCGGTGGAGCAGTGCGCGCAGCTCATGGGGCAGCGGCGGGTGAGCGCCACCAGGAGACCGCCGCAGGGCACCGGGCGCAGGCCGATGAGCTCCGCCAGTTCCATGTCTGTCCTCCTGACGCGCGCGGAGGGTCCCCCGCTTCCCCCGGATCGTGTCGCCGGGCGGCAGGCTTTCGGTTCACGAACGCCTGGCGATCGGTAAATCACCGGGTCAGGTGGGGTGCGAGGACATGCGGGGCAGGGCGGGCGGGGGCTCGCCCGCACGGTTCCGGGTCCGTCCCGCGCCCCCGTCGTCGCCGTTTACCGGCGCCGAACCGGCGACCAGGCGTTCCCATACCGCGGGTTCGTACGTTTTTCCCAGCCGGCGCAGCGACGCCGTCCAACGAGGAGGACGAACATGCCCGAGAACACGAACCCGAAGCCGATCGAGGACGAGGACATCGAGGTCGTGGCGCACGGGGAGGACGAGGAGGCCGAGGCCGGCTGCATCGTCAACAACTCCAGCGACATCTCCTGACGCTTCGCGTCACGTCCTGAGTACCTCGCGGGCCACCCGGTTCTCGGCAGATCGTGCCAGGGACCGGGGGGCCCGCGGCCACTCGGCACCCTCGGCGAAACGCTCGCCGAACCCCTTCCGTACCCCTTCCGAAGCCCTTCCCCACTTCTCTTCCCCGCCCGCCCGATCCCGAGGGAGCGAGCACGCCGTGAACATCCTGCTCTGCCCGCTCAGCGACGGCGGCTATCTCTACCCGGCGATCGCGGCCGGCCGGGAACTGCGGCGCCGCGGCCACCACGTCAGCGTGCTCGCCAGGTCGTCCGCCGCGCCCGTCGTGGCGGAGTCCGGCCTGCCGTGCCTGCCGGCCGAGGACTTCGGCGGCCGCCGGGCGTTCTCCGCCACCTGGTGGGGGACGACGGGCGCGGCCCAGTACCGGGCGGTCGTACGCGCGGCCCGGGAGACGCGGGCCGAGCTGCTCGTCACCTCGGTGCTGTGCAACGGCGCGCTGCTCGCGGCCGAGGCGTTGGACCTTCCGGTGGTCGTGGTCGGCCTCTCCGTCCATCTGTGGGACTACCGCGCCGGCGGCGACGGCGAGCCGCACCTGGGCAGGACCCGGGAGAGCCGGACCTTGGACTGCCGGGGCATCCTCGCCGCCACCCGGGAGGAGGTCGGCCTGGCCGGGCGCGCCTCCCGGTGGGACGACCCGCTCCTCGGCGACGCCCTGCTGCTCAGGGGTGACCCGGCGCTGGAGTACCCCGGCGGCGAACTCCCCGAGCGCGTACGGTTCGTGGGCCCCATGGACTGGGAACCGGCCCCCGGACGGGGCGAGTCGGAAGCCGTCGCCGACCATCTGGCGCGGACCGGCAAGCCCGTCGTCTACGTCCACCTCGGCCGCTTCTTCGGCGGCAGGAGCCTGTGGCCACGGCTCAACGAGGCCTTCACCGGCGGGCCGTTCCAGGCCGTGGTCGAGCAGGGCAGGTCCACCGAGCCGCAGCCCGGACCGGACGCCGACATCCTGCTCGTACGCAAACCGTGGATGGGTCCGCTCGTCGATCTGGCCGGACTGGTAGTGGCCAACGGCACCTCGGCCCCCGTGCTCGCCGCCCTGCTGCGCGGCCGCCCCCTTGCGCTCTCGCCGAACGGGTCCGAGCAGCCGCTGCTCACCGGCGCCTGCGTCCGGGCCGGCGTGGCCGTACGCGACCCGAAGACCCCGTCCGCGGACCTGTCGGCGCTGCTGGAGTCGGCGTGGCACGACGAAGGGCTGCGGACCCGAGCCCGCGCGCTCGGCGACAGGCTGGCCGCGGCGGGCGGCGCGGCCCGCGCGGCCGACATTGTCGAGCGGGTGGCTGTGGCATCCGCGATCCCGAAGGAGGACCATGAGTACGCGATCAGTCGGCCTCGATGAGGCCGTGGCGAGTCTGTCCGTGGGTGCGCGGCACTGGATAGCGCGGCGCGCGGGGTACCTCGACTCGCCCGAGGGTCACACGGACCTGCCGGTGACCCCCCGTGTCAAGGCCCTCCTGCAGCTCGCGCTGCTCCGCCGCTACTGGGAGAAGACCGTGCCCGGCGAGACGGCCCTCGGCGAGGCGACCGCGATCGTCGAACGGGCTTGGCGGCGGCCGGACTTCCCCCGGCTGCTGACCCTCGACCGGCGGTACGCGCGGGAGTTCGAGCTGATGTACGCGGGCCTGACGCCCGCCGGCAGCACGACCGACGCACCGCGCCAGGTCCTGGCCCGGCTGGCGGCGGACGGCTATCTGGCACCGCGCCGGAAGGCCCCTTACCTCCACCTGGAGGCCAGGTTCTACGCCGATCTCGCGGGCGCGGAGCACACGTTCGCCTCGTACGAGGAGCTGTACGCCGCGAGCCTGCTGGCCCGGGCGGCGACGCTGCCGGTGGCCGATCTCGACGTCTGCGTGGTCACGCACACCGTCTTCTACCTCAGTGACTTCGGCTTCCGGGACCCCGGACTCGGCGAGGAGGCGCGCGAGCAGGCGCTGCGGGTCGTGGAGCGGCTCACGCACCACTGCCTGGGGCTCGGCGAGTGGGACCTCGTCGGCAAGCTCGTCCTGGCCCAGTACTGCCTGGGCGCCGATCCGCTGAGCACCTCGTCCGGCGCGGCCGGGATACGGATGCTCGCGGAGGTCCAGGCGCCCGACGGCGCGATCCCGGGCCGGTCCGTCGTGCGGCGCGCCCCGGCGGACGCGACGCCCGTGGACTACTTCAGGAAGTCCTACCAGGCGACCCTGGTCACGGCGCTCGCGACGCTGATCATCGGGAACGGCCGGCAGCCCGGCGGCGGCGCGACCGCCGCCGCCGGAGCGACGACAGTACGGGAGTCACGGTGAGCATCGACCAGGCGGCGCCCGTCACAGCGCCCACGGCCCGGCCCGACCGGGAGACCGGCCCCGACGCCACGCCCCGGCCCGACCTCGCGGCCTCCGGCGCGCGGCTTCTCCAGGGTGAGCGGAACTGGTGGTTCCTCGGCCCGGGCGGGGTGGCCCGGCTCGGCTCCCGGCACGTCACGGCCGACGGGGAGCTGCGCCCCGAGGCCGAGCAACGGCTGCGCGACAGCGGCATGTTCACCCCCGCTCCGGTCCGCGCCTACGCGCTGACCGTCCTCACCAGCACCCACTGCAACCTGGGCTGCGGCTACTGCTTCCAGAACACCGCGCAGGACCTGGCCGGCGGCAGCCGGCCGCCCCGGATCGCCCGGACCCGCCTCAGCTCCGGCACGATCACCTCGATCCTCGGTTTCACCGAACGGCAGATGGCCGCCGCCGGCCTGGAGAAGCTCCGCATCCTCCTCTTCGGCGGAGAGCCGCTGCTCAACCCGCGCGGCTGCCTCGAACTGCTCGAACGGGCCGCGGACATCGCGCCGACCTCCGCCTGGATGATCTCCAACGCCACCCTGCTCACCCCGTCCCTCGCGCGACGGCTGCACGAGCGCGGGCTGACGTCCGTCCAGGTCACCTTCGACGGCGACCGTGACGACCACGACCGGATCAGGATCGGCCGGGCGGACGGCAGCGGCACCTTCGACAAGATCGTCCGGAACATCGTGAAGGCCTCCGAGGTCACGCCGCTCCGCTGGACGCTCCGGGTGAACGTCTCCCAGGAGACCTTCCACGGGGTCGACGCGCTGATCGACCGGCTCGCGGCCGCCCTCGACCCCGCCCGGTGCTCGCTGTACTTCGCCCGGGTCGGCGACGTGGGCGTCGGATACGCCAACAGCCTGCTGCACACCGGCGAACTCTCGGCCGCCTTCACCCGGTGGCAGCGCCGGGCCCTCGGCCTCGGCTTCACCGTCAGCCGCCCCGGCGGCAGGAAGACCTGCGTCACCTGCGGCCACGCCGACGGCCGGTACGGCGCGGTGGTGAGCGCGGACGGGACGCTGGCGAGCTGCTGGGAGACCGCCGGCAAACCCGACTGGGAGGTCGGCACGGTCACCGACGGCTACCGGCCGGGCGCGGGGACCGGCGACCGCTGGATCGCCTGCCAGGACCTGTACAGCTACGACGAGGACGCGCGGACGCTCGCCCGGTTCCGCGACACCGTCGACACGGCCCTGCTGGACCATCTCCAGGAGACGGGGCGCCTGTAGCCATGCCCTCACCCCTGGAGCAGCTCTCCGCCCGCGCCCTCGACTGGCTGGGCGCGCACCTGGACTTCTTCGACCCGTTCTCGTCGAGCGGGCGGTCGGCCCCCCACGGGAAGGCGAAGGCCGCACTGGAGCTGGCGCTGCTCTGCCATCGCGCGGCGCGCCCGGACGCCGGCCCCGATCCGCTCGGCGGGGCGACGGCACTCGTCAGGAAGCTCTGGCAGGACCCGGACTTCCCCGGGCTGTTCGACGAGCTGCCCGCGTACGCCTCCACGTACGGGCTGATCTACGCCGCGCTCGCCCCCGACGGGATCGACGACACGCTGTGCCGGGACCGACTCGCCCTGCTGCCCCCCGAGTTCCTCGCGCCCGAGGGAAAGTCGCCGTACCAGCGCGTCGAGATCCGCTACTACGCGGAGAAAGCGGGCGTCCGCCACGGCATCGAGCCGTACGCCGCACTCGTCCCGCAGAGCCCGCTCGTCGCCTTCCGCGCGGCCGGCTCCGGAGCGGCGCACACCGAGGCGGGCTCGCGCGGCGGGGCACCGGGCCCGGACGACGGGGCGCCGCTCGCCACCCCGCGGGCGTACGCGCTCACCCACACCGCCTTCTACCTCGGCGACTTCGGCCGTACCGACCCCCGGCTCGACGCGGACACCCTGGAGCGCGCCCGGGAGCTGGTCCGCGTGACCCTGCTGCACTGCGTCGAGCACGACCGGTGGGACCTGGCCGCCGAGCTCGTCCTCGCCCAGTTCATCCTCGGGACCGACCCGCTGAGCACCCCCTCGGGCGCGGCGGCCGTGGACTGCCTGCTGCGGGCCCAGCGGTCCGACGGGGCGATCCCGGGGCGGAGCGCCGAGCTCGAGGCCCCGCCGTCCGCGTCGGCCGGTGAGTTCTTCGGGAAGGCGTACCACACGACCCTGGTGACCGCCCTCATGGCCTCGATCGTCGCGTCGCCGAGGCCGTCATGACACGGACAGGGGCATCGCGTTTCACGCTGATCAACCGCGACTACACCCGGCTCTGGTTCGGCCAGGCCGTCTCGTCCGTCGGCGACGCCGTCTTCAGCACCACCCTGGTGCTCTGGGTGGCGACCGTGCTCGCGAAGGACGAGTCCTGGGCGCCGATGGCCGTCAGCGGCGTCCTGATGGCCTCCAGCGCCGCCGTCCTGGTCATCGGCCCGCTTGCCGGGGTCTTCGTCGACCGCTGGGACAAGGTCGCGACGCTGCTCCGCACCGAAGTCGTCCGCGGCGCGCTCGTGGCACTGCTCACCGTCGTCTCCCTGCTGCCCACCGACGCCCTCCCGAAGGGGGTCTGGCTGGGCGTCGTGTACGTGACGGTGCTCCTCCTGCACGCGGCGGGCCAGTTCTTCTCCCCGGCGCGCTTCGCGATCCTCGCCGACCTGGTGAAGGGGGAGGCCGACCGCGCCCGGGCGGCCGGCATCGGCCAGGCGACCGGTGAGACGGCCTGGATCATCGGCCCGCCGCTCGCCGCGCCGCTGCTCTTCGCGGCGGGCCTGCAGTGGGCGCTGCTCTTCAACGCGCTCTCGTACGCGGTGTCGTACATCGCCATCCGGTCGATCGACCTGCGTCCGGCGCCCCCGAAGGCCGCCGCCGCGGGACGTTCCGACAAACAACAGGCGAGCCTGCGGCGCGAGTTCGTGGCCGGTGTGCGGTTCTTCGCCCGCAGCAGGTTCCTGGTCGCGCTGCTCCTGCTCGCCGTCATCGGGCAGTTCGGCATCGGCGCGCTGAGCACCCTCAACGTCTTCTTCACCACCGACAACCTCCACGCCGACGCCCATCTCTACGGCTACATCGGCATGGCCATGGGAGTGGGCGGCATCACCGGCGCGCTGTGCGGCGGGCGGGTCGTGCAGTGGCTCGGAGCGCGCCGCAGCACCTGGATCAGCCTCCTGGTGAGCGGTGTGCTGCTGGTCGCCTACTCACGTCAGACCGGCTTCCTGGGCGGTGTCGCCCTGCTCTTCGTCTTCACCGTCCCGCTGACCGTCCTCAACACCGCGATGGCGCCGCTGCTGCTCGCGGCGGCGCCGTCCGAGTTCCGGGGCCGGGTGATGGCCGTGTTCTACCCGGTGACGAAACTGGCGTCGATGCTCGCCGCCGTCCTGTCCGGCTGGCTGGCCGGTTCCGTGCTGACGGACGTGGCGGGCTCGGTCGCCGGCGTCCGGTTCGGACCCATCGACACGATCTTCGCCGCCTCCGGGGTGATCGTCGTGCTGGCCGGCGTCTTCGCCTGGCTCGCCCTGCCGGGCACCCGGCCCGACGAGGCGCCGGGCGACGAGGCACCGGGTGACGAGGCACCGGGTGACGAGGCGCCGGACGACGAGCCCGCCCGGACGACGGCGACGAAGGCCGCGGCTCCCGTTCCGCCGGTCCGCGACCGCGCCGAACCGCCCGCGACGGACTGACGGGCCCCCACCGGCGCGTCAGCCGTCCCACCGTCCGCCCCACCACGAACGAGGGAGCCCCGAGTGACCACCGACGCCCGACCGACCCGGCGCCCGTACCCGCACGCGGAGCGGCAGGACGTCGTCCAGGAACTCCACGGGCTGCGCGTCCCCGACCCCTACCGCTGGCTCGAGGACGCCGAGGACGCCGCCACGCTCCGCTGGAGCGCCGAACAGCAGGAGCTCTACGCGTCGGAGCGCGCCTCGTGGGACGACCTGGAGCGGTGGCGGAGCGAGGTGGCGGCGCTCGGCGCCGTGGACCGCGTCTGGTCGCCCAAGGTCCGCGGCGACCGGGTCTTCTGGCTGCGGCAGGACGCCGGGCAGGAGCACCCGGTGCTCGTCGTCGCGGAGGCCGGGTCACCGGACTCCACACCGCGGGTGCTGCTCGACCCCAGTGTCCTCGACCCCTCGGGGCGGACCGTGCTCGACGCCTGGGAGCCGTCCGTGGAGGGCGGTCTGCTGGCCTGCCAGGTGTCACGGGACGGCACGGAGGACTCGCTGCTCCGGGTGATCGACGTGGCCACCGGGGAGACCGTCGACGGGCCGATCGACCGGGTGCGGAAGTCCTCGGTCGGCTGGCTGCCGGGCGGCGCGGCGTTCTACTACGTCCGGCACCTTGACCCCCGGCTGAACCCCGGCGAGGAGCGCTACCACCGGAGGGTGTGCCTGCACCGGGTGGGCACGGCGCCCGACGCGGACGCGGTGGTCTTCGGCGAGGGCCGGGACAAGACGCAGTTCTACAGCGTCTCCGTGACCGCGGACGGCCGCTGGCTCGGCGTCACGGCCACGCTCGGCACCGGGCGCGGCACCGACCTCCACCTCGCGGACCTGACCGCCGCGCCGCTCGACCGTCCGCTCCTGCGGCCGGTCCAGGAGGGCATGGACGCCGCCACCCGGCTGCACGCGGTGCCGGGCACGGGACCGCAGGACCCGGTGTGGCTGCGGACCGACCGCGACGCGGCGCGCGGCCGCGTCGTCGCCTGCCGGCCGTCCGAGCTCCACCTGGGTCCCGCCGCCTGGCGCGAGGTGATCCCGGAGCGGCCCGGCGCGGTCCTGACCCATCTCGTCGTGCTGTCCGGCCCGGAGCTGAAGCACCCGCTCGGCCTGGCCGCCTGGACCCGGGACACGGTGGCCGAGCTGACCGTGCACGACCTGGTCGAGGGCCGGCAGGTGGCCACGGTGCCGCTGCCCGGCACCGGCGCGGTCGGCGACTTCTCGGCCGGCGCGCCCGGCGGTCACGAGGCCTGGTTCGCGTACACCGACTTCGTCACGCCGGTACGCGTGCTCCGCTTCGACGCGCGGACGCTCCGCGTGACGGGCTGGGAGCGCGACGCCCGGCAGGCGCCCGCCGTGGCCGGTGCCGTGACCCGCCAGGTCGCCTTCCCCTCGCGGGACGGCACGACGGTCCGCATGTTCGTGATCTCCCCCGCCGGACGCCCGGACGTGCCGCGACCCGCGCTGCTCACCGGATACGGCGGCTTCGGCCGCACGATGTCGCCGCGCTACCGGGCGCTGGTGCTCGCGTGGGTGAGGGCGGGCGGCGTGTTCGCCTGGGCGGGGCTGCGCGGCGGCGGCGAGGAGGGCGAGGCCTGGCACCGGGCCGGCAGCGGGCGGCACAAGCAGAACACCTTCGACGACTTCGCCGCCGCGGCCGACCGGCTGCTCGACGAGGGCTGGACCGAGCCCGGCCGGATCGCGATCATGGGCGGCTCCAACGGCGGCCTCCTCGTCGGCGCGGCCCTCACGCAGCGGCCCGCGGCCTACGCCGCCGTGGTGTGCATGTCCCCGCTCCTGGACATGGTGCGGTACGAACTGTCCGGCCTCGGGCCCAGCTGGACGCCCGAGTACGGCAGTGCGCAGGACCCGGCCGCGCTGCGGGTGCTGCTGGGCTACTCCCCGTACCACCGCGTCACACCGGGCACCGCGTACCCGGCGGTGCTCCTGACCGCCGCGGACGGCGACACCAGGACCGATCCGCTGCACGCCCGCAAGATGTGCGCCGCGCTCCAGCACGCCACGACCGGCCCGGGACCGATCCTGCTGCGCCTCGAACACGGCGTCGGCCACAGCGACCGGGCGGCCTCCCGCGCGGCGGCCCTGCAGGCCGAGTGCCTGACGTTCCTGGCCCAGCGGGTGGGCCTGCCCGCGCCGGAACGGCCGGGGACGTAGACCGGAAGGGGCGCGGGGCGGGGCGGGCCCGGAGGCCGGGCCCGGCCGCCTCCCGGGCGGTCAGTGGGCGGTCAGGAGCGGTGCTCCGTGGCCCGTGCCGCGTGCGTACAGACGTATCAGGTGGGGCATCTCGTACTGCGCCGCGTGCGCGGTGACCTCGCCGCCGGGGGAGGTCACCATTCCGGCGTCGATGAGCGCCTCCACCACCCGCACCGCCTGCCGCTCGTCGCATCCGAGGGCCTCCGCCGCCTCGCTCAGGCCGAACGGGCCGTCCCCCGTACCGGCGGCCAGCCGGCCCGCGTTCCGTCCGCATTCCTCCGGCAGCGCCTCCCAGCCCCGGGCCAGCCGTCTGCGCACGGACACGTCGCCGGAGGTCAGTTCGTCCAGGGCCCCGGCGGGGTCGGTCAGCCGGTCCGCGAACTCCCGCAGGGGTACGTGGCGCAGCACCGCGAGCCGCATCCCGCTCACCCTGACCGCCAGCGGCGAGCCCCCGCAGGCGCGGACGATCCGCAGCGCGGCATCCCGGTCGGCCCGCACCCGACGCTGGCCGACGAGTCCGGCGAGCAGCTGCACGGCCTCCGCGGTGCCGAGCGGTGGTACGGAGACCCGGTGCACGGGGGCGAGGCCGCCCAACTGGCCGCGTGCGGTCAGCAGGACCCTGCCCCGCCCGCCGCAGGGCAGCAGCGGCCGTACCGCGCGCTCCTCCGGCACGTCGTCCAGGATCACCAGCACCCGGTGCTCCGCCAGCCACTCCCGCCACGCCTCGGGGCCCGAAAGTCCCGTCTGCCCGGTGCGTGCGCCGATCTCGGCGAGGACGGCGGACGGCGGACGGGTGCCGCCGTCGGAGTCCCGCAGGGAGACCCGCAGCCGGCCCTCGGTGAAGCGGTTGCCGAGCAGATGGGCGGCGCGTACCGCGAGGGCCGTCTTCCCCGCTCCGGCCGGCCCGGACAGCAGCACGACGCTCCCCGGCACGCTCTCGTCCTCCAACAGGTCCAGGACGTCGGCCAGTTCGTCCCCGTGTCCGGTGAAGTCGGCGAGGTCCGGCGGGAGTCCGGTGGCCACCGCCGGGGCGGCGGGCCCGGGGGCCGCCGGGCCACGGCTCGCACCGGTCCCGGCCGTGGACGCGGCCCGGGCGGTCCGGGTCGCCGCGGGGGCCGGGGCCGTCCCGGCCTCACCCGCGAGGATCTCCCGGTACCTGGCGGCCATGGCGCCGCTCGGTTCCAGGCCCAGTTCCCTGGCGAGGAGCTGCCGGTAGTCGTCGTACACGGCGAGCGCCTCCGGCTGCCGTCCGGCCCCGCTCAGCGCCCGCATCCAGGCGCACCGGAGCCGCTCGCGCAGCGGGTGCCGCTCGACGAGGTCGCGCAGCCCCTCGGCGACGGCCGGCGCGCCGCCCAGTTCGAGTTCCGCCTCCGCCCAGCTCTCGTACGCGGCCAGGCGGCGCAGTTGCAGCCGCTCGGCCTCCTCGGCGAGCGCGGGCGACTGCCGCAGGTCGTCGCCGAGCGGCGCGCCCTGCCAGAGGTCGAGGGCCTGCCGCAGCAGCGGTGCGGCCGAGCGGGGGTCCTGCCCTTCGGCGGCGCGTACCAGGGCGCGGAACGTCAGCAGGTCGAGCTCGTCCTCCGCGACGCGCAGCACGTATCCGCCGCCGGTGTGTCGCAGCCGGGGCCGTTCCAGGTCGTCGTCGGCGAGCAGCGCGCGCAGGGCGCTGACGTACACCTGGATGTTCTTGCGGGCGGTGCGCGGAGGCTCCTCGGGCCAGATCGCCTCGGTCAGGGCGTCCACGGAGACGGGTGAGTTGGCGGAGCCGAGCAGGGTGGCGAGCACCACGCGCTGCTTCAACGGGCCGAGGGGCAGGGCCCGTTCGTCCCGGTGGACCGCCAGCGGACCGAGGAGGGAGAACCGGAGCGCACCGGGTGACGCTACGGGCTGCGCGGACGGACGCGGCATCGAGCAAACCTCCGTATGGCGACGGGAGTCGGTCGGTCCGTTCCATGATCCGCCGCGGTGGTCCGGCACACATCGGTGCCGGACCCGCACAGTCGCGCCGCCGCCGGCCGCGTCCTGGGGGTCGGGACCCCCAGGGAAACGGGAGCGGCCCCCATGCCGGGGCCGGCGGACCCCCAGACATCGCGCCGGAGGGTTCCGGGCCGGCCCGTCAGGTGGCCGCGGCCCGGGCGGCGGCCGGCGGCGCGCCCCGCGCCTCCTCCGCGCGCTCTGCCGACAGGGCGCACAGCGCCGCCCGGTCCACGCAGCCCGTCTTGGTCATCAGGCTCGCCATGTGCTTCTCGACCGTGCGGGGCGAGATGCAGAGGCGCTGGGCGATCTGCTGGTTCCCGGGCCGTTCCATGAGCAGGACGAACACCTCGTACTCGCGCGGTGTGACGCCCGCGGTGCGCAGCTCGGCGGGGATGCGCTCCCGGCCGCCGCGGCGCTGCGGGACGCTGACCCCGGCCTGCCGGAGCACGGCCCGGCAGGCTCCGGCCACGGGCTGGACGCCCGCCTCGTGGAAGTACTCCTCCGCCGTACGCAGCCAGGCGACGGGGTCGCCCCAGGAGTCGGCGAGCGCCGCCTCGGCGGTCAGCCGCAGGGCGAGGTGCCATGCCTGCGGGAACACCGTCGCCGCCCGGCCGGCTTCTTCCACGGCGCGGCGCGCGCCTTCCGCGTCGCCGTCGCGGCCGCGCAGCACCGCGTCCGCCATGCCGAGGAACATGCGGTTCCAGGCCAGTTGGCCGCCCGGTGAGGCGAGCGCCTCCTCGTACGCCGCCCGGCCGCCGTCGCCCGGACCGGCGGCGTCGCCCTGCCCCTTGCCGTCCCCGCCCTCGAGAATGCGTAAAAGCGGGCGGAGCCCGTACCGGCCGCTGAGGTAGAAGAAGCTGGGGTGTTCGCGTTCCCAGGCGAGGGCGGCGTCGAGTTCGGCCGTGGCCCGCTGCCGGTCCTCGGCCATCAGTGCGCCCATGGCCTGGCACAGGCCGCGCTGGAGGGGGACGAGCATGGATTCCTCGCCGCCCGCCCGGCGGAACCGGCCGAGGGCGCGCTCCTGCTCGCGGGCGCGCCCCTGGTGCGCGGCGAGGGTGGCGTCGACGAGCAGCAGGTAGCGGTGGGCGGACAGGTTCTGGAGGCGGGCGCTGGCCTCCACGGACCGCTCGACGATCTCCCGGGCCCGGTCCCAGCGGCCGCCCAGCACGCTCTGCATGGCGAGCAGTCCGTCGACGGTCTGGAGCACGGCAAGCGAGCCGAGTTCATGGGCCGCCGCGCGGGCGGTCTCCAGCTGGGTCGCCTCGCCGGTCCGCATGAACGCGTTGGTTCCGAGCCGGACGAGCGCCTCGGCCCGGGACACGGCGAGCCGGTGCTTCTCGGCGACCTCCAGCATCCGTACGAGGCAGGCGTCGGCCTCGTCGAAGCCGCGCTGGCGGGAGAGCAGGGCGAGCAGCTGCCAGGCCTGACAGGCCACGACGGGGCGGCCGCGCTGCTCCGCGGTGAGCGCGGCATGCCTGGCGGAACGTTCCGCCTCCTTCAGTCGCTCGCGTCCGGCCAGCCGTCCGGGACCGCCCCGGTCCTCCTGCTCCGGCAGCAGCGCGAGGTGCCCCTCGACCACCACCAGCGCCGCCTCCTGCTCCGGACGCGGCGAGGAGCCGAGCAGCCCCCGCGCCGCCCTGATCCGGCGGCGCGCCTCCTCCTGCTGCTCCGCCATCGTCGCGACCCACGCGACCTGGGTGTGCGCCTGGGCCCGCTCCTCCGCCGCGCGCGACCCGGCGAGCACCGGCGGGAGGTCGTCGAGAAGCACCGACGCGGCGGTCAGCCGACCGGACTCGGCCTGGGCGATGGCGAGTTGTACGGTCACGTCGTCCCGCTCGCCGTCGGCCGCGAGCCCTCGGGCGCGCTCCAGGAGCACGGCGGCCGAGCCCGACGCACCGGCGTCCAGCATCTGCCGTCCGACCTGGGCGAACTGCCGGGACGCCGCCACCTTGTCGCCCGCCGCGAGCCGCAGGGTCGCGACCAACTGGCTCTGCTCCCCCGACAGTTCGCCGGTCCCCTCGGCCGAGAGTTCCGCCGCCGACCGCTCGATGGCGGTGGCCGCGCGCCGGGCGAGCGCGGCCTGCTCTGCGGGCGGCAGCGAGGCCCTGAGGGCGTCCGCCGTGAGGACGTGCCGGAAGGTGTAGTGGTCGTGGGCGGCGCCGTCGGGGGCGATGATCCCCGCCTCCGAGGCCGACCGCAGGTGGGCGAAGAGCGCCCGGTCGTCGAGCCCGGTGACCGCCCTCAGCGCGCCCACGGAGAACCGTCCGCCGAGCGTCGCGGCGAGGAGCAGCAGTTCGCGCACCGGTTCGTCGAGCCGGCCCAGCCGGCGCGCCCAGCTGCGGACCGCGCCGGTGGGCACCGTCGCCTCGCCGTGGTCGGCGAGGAGCCACCCGCCGTCGGCTCTGCTCAGCCGCCCCAGGTCCAGCAGGTCGGCGAGCAGCACCTCCACGAGGTAGGGATTGCCGCCCGCGCGCTCGGAGAGGTGCCGATGGGCGGCCGGCGGCACCTCGCCGGGCCGCGCGTCCAGGCAGGCGTCCACCATGCGCCGTACGGCCGCCTCGTCCAGCGGCTCCAGTTCGGCGACCGTGGCCGTGTTGCGGAGTTCGGCGGCGAGGGCGAGGTCCGAGGCGGGACCGGGGTCGGGGCGGAGGGTGCCGACCAGCAGCACGGGCAGGTCGGCCACGTTGTCGACGACGTACTCGACGACCGCGATGGTCTCGGTGTCGGAGTCGTGGAGGTCTTCGAGGAGGATCACACAGCCCCGCTCGCGGCCGAGCACGGCGAGCAGTCGGAGCAGCGCCTCGGCCAGTTCGACGAGCGAGATCGTGTACCCGGGCGCGGCCGCGGCGGCCCGCCACTCCGGTACGAGCCCGGCCAACGCGGGCCGGTAGGGGTCGAGTTCTGGGTCGTCCGGCGCGCCGGCGGCCCGGAACCGCGAGGAGAGCGCCTCGACGAGCGGCCTGAAGGGCACGACGAGCCCGGTGGACGTGGCCCGGCCGCGCAGCACCGGCATGTCCCGGTCGTAGGCGCGGAGGGCGCACTCACCGGCCAGCCGGGACTTCCCGATGCCCGCCTCGCCGACGAGGAACACCGCACGTCCGGCGCCCCTCCGGACGCTCTCCAACGCCTCGTCGAGTATCCCGATTTCGGCGTCCCGCCCCACGATGACCGACGACGTCGCACGCATGAGCGCAGGCTACTTGAACCGATTCGCGCACGGCAGTGGGCCGGGGAGCCCCCCGGCCCACGCACCTCGCGTCAAGGTCTCATCCCGGACACGTCACGCGCGGCGTGTCCGCCGCCCGTCAGCAGACCGTGATGGTGCCGGTGGTGTAGGGCACGTCGATCGAGGCGGCCGCGTCGAGGTCGGCCGCTCTGAGCAGCCGGCTGCGGAGGCCGAGCTTTCCGCCCGTCCCGAACGTCACCTCGCCGACCGGGTCCTCGTGGGCCGCGGTCTCCGCGCCGGCGCCGCCGTTGACGTACTTGACCGAGTCGCTGATCTGCATGGTCCTCACTCGTCCTTCGTGTCCGCGGGAGTGGTGGTCGGGCTGAGCTGGGTGGAGAAGGGTGGAGCAGAGTGGTGCGGTGGTGCGGTGGTGCGGTGTGGCTGGTCAGGTGGCCCGTGCCGCGCGGGATCCGCGGGGCGGAGGGCCGACGGGGCGGGGCGGCTTCAGAGGGTGCGCAGAAGAAGCAGGGACGGTACGCGCTCGGGGAACCCGGCCCGGAGGAGACCGTGGCCGATTCCCGAGAGTCCGGTCAGGAGGCCGGGGTGCGGGACGCCCTCCGGGGCGCCGCTGCGGGCCTCGTTCTCCTCGACCGAGGCGAGGAGCGCCCCGGCCCGGCGGAGCCAGTGCGGGCGTGCCCCGGGGAGCGCGCCGTGGCCCAGGAGTTCGCAGAGTCCGGCCTCGCCGTGGCACAGGCTGTCGTCGGGCGCGGGCCCGCCCCGGCCGAGCTCCTCGACGGTCCCTCGCGCCCAGGCCGCGAGGTGCGGGTCGTCGAGGGCGCCCGGCGCGTCGAGCACGGCGAGCGCGATCCCGGCCTCCCCCCGGCACCAGGCCGATCCCCGGTCGCCGCCGGGAACTTCGCCCTCCCGGGCGCCGCCCGCCGCCGCGCTCTCCCCGGCGCGGCCGGGGGCTCCCCCGTGGCCCCCGCCCGCGCCCGGGGCCGGGCCGGGGCCCGCGAGGGTGCCCGCCGTGCGGCCCGTGGCGGCGTCCGGGCCCGTTCCGGGGCCCGCGACCGGTGTCCGAAACCCGTACGCTCCCGGCCTTCGGCCGGATTCGTCCGGCCCCGGGAATCCGTCAGGTCGCGCCGTCCCCCGCGTCCCCGCGGGCCCCGCCGCTCGCACCGGCTCAGCCGAACCGGACGGCCCGGAGGGGCCACCCGGCACCGGAGAGCCGGCCACCCGGTCGTGCGAGCCGCGCCTCCCCGGGCCGTCGTCCGACCGGACGTCGACGGCCGCCCGTAGCGCGGTCAGTCCCGCCGCCCGATAACGCTCGGCCGCCCAACTGCCCGCCCCCACCGCCGCCTCGACCTCGGCGAACCGCAGCAGGGACCAGCCGATCCCGGCCGCCCCCTCCGTGAAGCCCCGTCCGAGGGCCGTGAGGTCGGCGGCGGCCAGCCGGTCGGCGCACTCCCGCGCGGCCCGCAGCGCCCCGTCGCCCCCGCCACCGGCGCGGACCAGCGCCCCGGGCCCGGCACCCGCCCCCTCGCCGGCGAGCAGCGTGACGAGCCCGCCCGCGAGGCCCGCGCCCATCCCGTACTCCCGTTCGGTCCTGGTGGCCTCGGCGACCAGTCCCAGGGCCTGGTTCGCCCAGGACCCGACTTCGGGGTCGTCGAGGAGCCGTGCCGTCTCGCCGAGCGCGTACGCGATGCCGCCGAGACCCGAGTAGGCGCCCGAGCCCACGGCGCCGAGGTCCTCGGGCCGCCCGCGCAGCGCGTCAAGGAGTCCGGGGACCGGCGCCAGGGCCGTACGGGCCGCGTCCGCGTAGTGTCCGGCGCCCGTGAGGTCGGCCAACTGGGCCAGGAACAGAGCCGGTCCGGTGTAGCCGCCGGCCAGGTCGGCCGGCATCGGGCCGATCCGCCAGTAGCGGTCGTCCAGGAGTTCCAGGCCGATCCAGTTGCTGCGGCGGTCCTTGCGGTACGCGAGGGAGACCAGCTGGTCCCCGACCGAGCGGGCCGCCGAGAGGAGCCGGTCGGGCTCCGGCGCGCGGCCCGCCGTGCGGGTGCGCCGCCCTCCGGCGGGCCGGTGGGCCGGCGCGCGGGAGGTCGTGGCCATCGCGGCCCGGACGATCCATTCCTGGTCCTGGCGGTCGACCGTGTCCAGGGCGTCGAGCTTGGCGGCGACGCGGACGATCCCCGGCAGGTCCGTGCGGCCGGCGGCGAGCCGCTCGGGACCGCCCCAGAGGTGGTTCCTGCCCGGCCGGGCGGTGAACAACGGCACGTCGCCCGCCCAGAGTTGTGCGATCTCCTCGTCGACGAGGCCGGGTTCGAGCACCGCGCCGAACCGGTCGGTCCGCAGCACCTCCAGGACGCCCTGCCGCTCGTCGGCGTCCTTCAGCAGATCGGGGTGGGTCGACTCGTCGAGCAGCATGCTGTACACCCAGGTGGGGCGCATCACCACCCGCACCTCGTCCTCGGCGAAGGCCTTCAACAGGCCCGATCCCCGCAGGAGTTCCTCCTTGGCCGCGCCGATCGTCGTGTACCCGGCGCGGAACCCGGCGCACAGCGCCTCGATGTGGGCGCCCGGCTCGACGGGCCCGCCGTCCGCCAGGCGGGGCCGGTTGGCGGACTCGGCGAACCGTCCGGCCCTGCGCACCAGGCGCATCCGGTCGGTCCCGGCGTCGGCCCAGTCGGCGCGGGCCACCGGCGAGGTGCCCGCGCGGCCGCCGCCGACCCCGGACACGTCCAGGGCGCAGTCGTCGCCCACCAGGAGCTGCGGCAGCAGCCCGACCCGGTAGACCGAGTCGTGCAGCGCCCGGGCCGCCGGGTCCTCCGTGCCCGAGCCCGGCAGCGGCGGGTGGAACAGCGTCTCGACGTCGACGAGCACCGGGTGGGCGCCGACGGCGATCAGGTTCTCGTGGTGGAGGTCGGTCCCGTCGAGCAGGTGCAGCAGCGCGAGGAGCGCGCCCTGGCGGCGGTAGAACGTCTCGACCTCGACCGCCGACGCGCAGGGCCGGGCGGTCACGTGCTCCACCCAGCCGTAGTCGCCCCGGTCGAGGAGGCGCAGCGTGCGCAGCTCCACGGCGCCGGGCAGGCCGTTGAACCAGGTGACGAGGTCGTTGAAGTGGCGGTGCACGGCGAGCGGCCGCGGCTTGTAGACGAGTCGCGCGCCGTCGGCGAAGCGCAGCAGCATCACGCTGCGGCCGCCCCGGTGTCCGTCACCGGCGCCCGGCTCGACCCCCACGAGCGGCCCGGGCCCGGCGAGGAGTCCGGCGGCCAGCCGGGCGCGGTCGGACGCCAGCCGCCCGATCATCTCCGCCATCGCGTCGGCGGCGTCGAGCGCCGCCCGGCCCAGGATCCGGGCGAGCACCGGCCGGCCGGCCAGCAGCTCCGTCAGGCCGTGCCGGGACGCGGTCCGGCCGAGGAAGTCCCTGAACCGGGCCCGCTCGTCGTCCCCTTCGAGCCGCCCGGCGGTCCGCGCCTCGTGCAGTTCGCGGACCAGCGTGCGGGCCGCCGCCCGGGCCAGCCTGCCGCTCAACTGCCGCTCCATGTCGGCCCGTACGGCGGCCAGGTCCACGAGGGCCCCGTCCCGTTCCGCCACCCGGCGCTCCAGCCGCTCCCCCGCGCGGCGGGTGAACGGCCGCAGGACCCACTCGAATCCGCTGAGGCCCTGGTACTCCCCCTCGGGCACCACGGCCTCCCTGGGCGCCGCGGCCACCGCCTCTTCGGCCAGTACGGCCCAGTCGGGGCGTCCTTCGCCGGCGCCGCCGCGGACGAGCGCGGCGTCCCACCACCGCTCGATCGCCGACAGCGCGGCCCCACCCCGCCCGTGTCCGGCCTCCACCGCCATAGCCCCCTCGCACCGCTCCGTACCCGACCCGGCCCACCGCTCCGGGCCACGTCCGATCCTGGTACGGGGGGCGCCTCCGCGGCATGGGGAACATCCCCCCATGTTTGTGCGGGCGCGGGGACGGCCGGGGGTTACGGGGTGGGCTCCTCGCCCCGGGCGATGCCGAGGGTGGCCAGCAGGTCCTCGTGGAGTTCCATCCACACCGTGTGGCAGGAGTCGGCCCTGACGCGGTCGACCCAGGAGAGCTCGCCCCGGCGGACCCGGGCCAGCGCGTCGCCGAACCGGGCGCCGTACCCGCCGAACCGGCCGATGCGGGACGCCAGTTGCTCCGACACCGTCGCGATGACCCGCGCCAGGTCGGCGAGTTCGTCGAGGACCCGCCCGTCCCAGGCCGCGTCCCCGTGCTCGTTGACGGCGAGCCGCCCCGCGCCGTCCGGCCGCAACTGCCAGTCGGTGCAGGCCCGGAGGCATCGGGCGTTGTCGGCGAGGAAGGTCTCGTACCGCTCGCGTACGAAGGGGCCGAGTCCCGCCCCGGCCAGTTCTCCGGCGAGCAGCCGCTCGCCCTCGGCACGCCCCGCGTCGGTGAGCGCCCAGCCGCGCGTTCCGGCGAACTCCCGCCGGGTCACCCACCCCCGCGCCTGGTGGTCGAGGAGCGTCTCCCGTACGTCCTCGGGGTCGAGCCCGTACCGCGCGGCGGCCGCTTCGTCGTCGGCCAGGCCCCTCAGCCGTACGGCGTGCAGCGCGAGCAGCTCGGGGGTGGAGACGAGAGGGAAGGACGGGCCGGTCCCGGCGCCGGCCGGGGTGTCCTGGGGATCGGTAGGGTTCGCCACCCGCCCGAGCATAGGCCGGGCCGCCGCCCGCCGGCCCGCCGGCCTCGGGTCACCCGGGGCCCTGCCGAGGCCGGCGCACGAGGAGGAGGGCGACGTCGTCCGTCCGGTGCGCGCCGTGCTTGACGTGCAGGGTCAGCTCGTCCGCGAGCGCTTCCAGGTCGCGGGCCCGCGACACGCCCAGCCGTTCCGCCAGGTCCGCCATGGACGTGCCGATGTCGAGTCCCGGGGCCTCGACGAGGCCGTCGGTGTACAGGGCGAGGACGGAGCCGGGCTCCCAGGGCAGTTCGGTGGTGCGGTACTCGACGTCCGGCGCGATCCCCAGGAGGAGCCCGGGCGGGACCGTCTCCACGATCTCGGCGCTGCCGTCGGCACGGCGCAGGAGGGGCGGCGGATGCCCGGCACTGGCCAGCCGGAGGCGATGCCGGACGAGGTCGATCTCGGCGACCAGGCAGCTGGTGAAGCGGTCCGCGTCCAGATCGCCGAGCAGCCGGTTCGTCCGGGCGAGGATGTCGCCGGGTGAGGCACCGGCCGTCGCGTGGGCGTGGACGGCGGTCCGCACCTGCCCCATGAGGGCGGCGGCGGTCGTGTTGTGCCCCTGGACGTCGCCGATGACGGCGACGACGGAGGTGGGCGTGGCCGGCACGAGGTCGTAGAAGTCCCCGCCGATGTCCATGCCGTGACCGGCCGGCAGATAGCGGGCGGCGACGTCGAGACCCGGCAGCGGGGTCAGGCCGTGTGGCAGCAGGGCGGTCTGGAGGCTCCGTGCCAGCGAGTGCTCGGCGTCGTACAGCCGGGCCCTCGCCAGGGCCTGGGCGATGAGCCCGGCCAGCGAGGTGAGCAGGGCCCGTTCGGCCGACGGGAAGGGGCGGGGCCGCCGGTACGAGAGGATCAGCGAGCCCACGGGGCGGCCCGAGGCGACCAGCGGCAGGAACGCCCAGGCGTGGCGGCCCTCGTAGCGCGGCGCGTCGGGGTGGGCGCGGCGGAGGTCCTCGTACGTGGGGAAGAAGGCGGGGACGCCGGTCGAGAGCACCTGGGCGTCGGCGACCGGCGCGGTGAGCGGCTGGCCGTCGTAGCGGTCGACGAACTCCTGGCTGTAGCCGCGGTGGCCGACGATCCGCAGCCGGCCCTCGTCGACGCTCATCAGGACGAGCCCGTCCGGGCCGAAGGAGGGCACGATCTGGTCGGCGACGAGCTCGACGACGTCGCGGACGCCGGCGACCTCCGCCAGGGAGGCCGCCAGGTGCATCAGCTGGTACAGCGCGGCCGCGCCCACGGCCTCCACGGGGCTCGGGCGGGCGCCGGGGCCGTCCGGTGCGGGAGCGGGGCCCTCGTCGGTCGCCGCGCCGTCACCGGCCGGGGCCGGATGTCCCGTCGCCTCGGCGCTGCGCGGGATGATGAGGACGCTGACGCCGGTGGCGTCCGGGTAGAGCTCGAAGAGCAGAGGTCTCGACGGCCGGCTCATGGCGACGAACGAGGTCGCCCGGCGGGTGACGACGGCGGCGCGGTAGCGGTCCTCGAAGGCGGGGTCGTGCAGCCACAGCAGCGCCTCCCAAGGTCGTCTGCCGAGGAGCGCGGCCGCACCGGCGTCCACCAGCTCGGCCCCGGCCGTGTTGATGAACGTGATCTTCCCGTCGAGGTCCAGCGAGCAGCACCCCACGGGCAGCCGCTCGGCCAGGTCGAGGGCGGCCGCGGCCAGCGCGGGGTCGGCCTGCGAGGGGCGCTCCGGGTGCACGACGATCGGCGACGTGGGATGCGGCGGTGGCGGGTCCTGGTCGGCGGCGCGCCGCAGCAGCCGGGCCGCGAGGCGGCAGTGGGCGTCGAGCGTCTCGTGTTCGCGCGCGTCGAGGTGCGGCGGGTGCGACATCGGCCAGAGCATGACGACCCCGCCCCAGACCGTCGTGGCGTCGGCGATCGGGGTGGCCGCGAGCATGAAGTCGTACGGCAACACCATCCCGATCCGGGGGTAGCGGTGGGCGACCTCCTCCCGGCCGCCCAGCCACACGAGCCGGCGTTCCTTGATGGCGTCGGCCACCGGGACGGGCGCGTCGACCGGGATCCGGACCCACGGGGCGGCGATCTCCCGGGACGCGCCCGAGATCAGCACCAGGCGCAGCATCCGGTCGCCGGGGATCAGGAGGTAGACGAGGCCCACCGAGGCCGTGGTGTCGCGCATGAGCCCGCTGAGGACCGCCGCCATCCGGCCGTCAGCGAAGACGTCCTCCGGCCCCGGGCCGGCGGGCTCGTCCATCCGGCTCACCCGCCTGCCGCGGCACCCGTGGCGGGGCGGGCGCGGCGGAGCCCGGGGACCGGTCTGCCGGGGCCCGGCGGCCGGTCGCCCAGGGGGCGGGGACGGCACACGTCACACATATTCGGACCCTACGTCGACGGTCCGGCGCCCGCGCGGCAAGGAACGTGGCGGGGACCCGGTGCGGGCCTGGTGGGGGCTTGGTCGCGTCCTGCCCCGGGGGTGCGCGGCCGTGGAGCGGGGCGCGGGCTTCGGGGGCACAGTGGGACGAGGAGGCGGTCGACGGCGGCCGTCGTTGCCCGGAAGGCGGAAGACCGTGCCCGTCCAGCCCATCCCCGAGGGGTATCCGCGCGTCACGCCGTATCTCTGCACCGACGGAGCAGCGGCCGCGATCGACTTCTACACGTCCGTGCTCGGCGCCGAGGAGCGCGTGCGGATGGACGCCCCCGGCGGCAAGATCGGCCATGCCGAGCTCGCCCTCGGGAACTCGGTCGTCATGCTGGCCGACGAGTTCCCCGACATCGGCTTCCGCTCCCCCAGGTCGGTCGGCGGGACGCCGATCACCCTCCATGTGTACGTGGCGGACGTCGACGCCGTCTTCGCCGAGGCCCTGGCGCGGGGCGCGAAGCAACTGTCCCCGGTCAAGGACGAGTTCTACGGCGACCGCACCGGCCAGTTCGAGGACCCGTTCGGCCACCGCTGGAGCGTCGCGTCGCACATCGAGGACGTACCGGAGGAGGAGATGGCGAAGCGGGCCGAGGAGGCACTGAACCAACCGCCCTCCAAGGAGTCCTGAAGCGCTGGGGCCGGGTGGGCGGCCGGCTCCGTCCGTCCGTGCCCGGGCCTGGAGCGCCTCGGTCGTCAGCGGCCGTACACGCCCCGGCACAGCTCCGCCGCGCCCATCGGGGCGTCGATGTCCTGGGCCTGGCGGCACAGCTGGCGCATGGCCGGGGGCCGCGCGGTCGTGGGATGAGGCGTCGGGGGCTGCGGGACGGGCCGCGTCCGGGGACGCGCCGCTCGCCTCGGGGGCTCGGCCGGCGGCCGGGGGACGGCACGTACGGCCGGCTTCGCCGCCTTCGCCGCCTTCCCGGGTTGCGGGCCGCGGTGCCGTGACGCGGGCCCCGCCGGACGCGGGGCGGCGGTCCCGCCGGTCCGTCGGTCGTCTCCCGCGCGCTTCAGACCCGGCGTGGGCCGCCCCTGCGAACCGGGGTCCGTGACGGCGAGTTCCTCGTACGGGACCGGCGGGGTGGGCGCGGGCGGTGCGGGGAGGGGCGTCGGCGGCCGTTCGGCGGCGGGCGCGAGCTCCCGGGGCCCGGGCTGCGGCCGGGGCGCGGTCGGGTGCGGAACGGCCACGCAGCCGGCCGTGAGGAGTACGGACAGCAGGAGGAACGTCGTACGGCGGGGGTGCATGGCGATCACGCTGCCCGATCCGGCCCGGGCGGGGGGACGGCTCGGACCGGGTCCACCGTCACGGGTGAACCTGGTCACGACAGGGTGCCGGGGGCGGGCCGTCCCCGAGCCCACGCACCCGGGGCCAGCCGTCCCCTGAGACCACGCACCCGGGAGCCCGGGAGCCGGCCCTCCCCTGGGCCCGCGCACCCGGGAGCCGGCCCTCCCCTGGGCCCGCGCACCCCGGCCCCGCCCGCGCTTCCTCATTCCTCCCGCAGGCTCAGCACCAGGTCGCGCGGCAGGCCGTGGGTGTCGTGGAGGTAGTGGAGGTCCTCCTCCCCCAGCGGGCGCTGGAAGCGCGGGCGGGCGAGGACCTGTCGGCCGCGCTCCAGGAGGCGCCTGAAGCGCCGTTCCTCGTCGAGCAGGACGCGGCGCACCTCGTCCTGGCCGGTGTCCTGCCGGAAGTGGTCCAGGGTGTGTTCGACCAGCTCGGACGGCAGGTCGACGAGGCCCCGCCGCGGGTCGTCCCGCCACAGCACGGTGAGCACCCTGCGGATGAGGCGGCGCAGTACGTATCCGCGGCCGGTGGCGCCCGGGCGCACGCCGTCGCCGATGACGACGACGGCCGACCTCAGATGGTCGGAGACCAGGCGCAGGGAGGTCTCCTCCAGGGGCCACAGGCCGGGGAGGAGACGGCGCCAGGGGTCGAAGACGTCGCAGTCGAAGACGGAGGACTTCCCCTGGAGCAGTGAGGCGAGCCGTTCGAGGCCGAGTCCGGTGTCGACGTTGCGCTGCGGCAGCGGGACGAGGGAGCCGTCGTCGAGCCGGCGGTGCCGCATCATCACGTGGTTCCAGACCTCGACCCAGCGGTCGTCCCGGGTCGGCGTGGAGCGGGGCGGGGTGTCCCCGCTCCACAGGAAGATCTCCGAGTCGGGGCCGCAGGGGCCGGTGGGCCCGTTGGACCACCAGTTGTCCTGGAGGGTGAGTTCCACGGGGACGCCCCGGTCCTGCCAGAGCTCCAGCGAGGCGTCGTCCCGTTCCGTCCGGCCGTCTCCGCTGTACACCGTGGCGTGCAGGAGCCCCGGGTCGATGCCGAAGCCCTCCGTCAGCAGGCCGTATCCCCAGTCGAGGCTCCGCGGGCCTTCGTAGTCGCCCAGGGACCAGGTCCCGAGCATCTCGAAGACGGTCAGATGGGTGGCGTCGCCGACCTCGTCGAGGTCGGTCGTGCGCAGACAGCGCTGGACGTCGACGAGGCGCCGGCCGAGCGGGTGGGGGCGTCCCTCCAGGTAGGGGGTGAGGGGGTGCATGCCGGAGGTGGTGAACAGGACGGGGTCGCCGGGCGGCGGCAGGAGGGTCGATCCGGTGATGCGGCGGTGACCGCGCTCCTCGAAGTACTCGACGAACGTGCGGACGATCTGTTCGGTCTTCATGGGGTGACTCCTTCGCGTCAGCGCACGGGAGGCACCGGAGAACGGGGCCGGATCGGTCGTCGGACCGGGAAGGGGAACCACGGAACCACCGGCGGGCCGTTTCCGGTCGCCGGTGGAAAGGGGGGAAGGTCAGACGGCGGCAACCGGCGAGCTGGTCGCTCGCGCGGTCGCGGTGAGGCTTCGGCCGGTGACGTTCATACAACGACTTTAACGCGCCTCCTGTCCCGGGTCATCCGGTTTTCGCAGGTGGTGAGGTGGTTCGGCGGCTGGAGCCGCTGATCTTCGCCGCGCGGGATCCGAGACGTTTTCTGTCGAGACCGTTACATTGTCAACGACCCGGTGCTTACGGAAAGTGCTCCTCGGCGACCATTCCATCCCTCCGCTTACCACCCCCCTGATCAACAGCCGGGCCCTGCCCCGGGGTTGCCGCCGTCCGGGGGCGGGCAGGTTTGGAGGGTTGCAGGGCGGGCATCGTCCGACGTCAGCGGCGGTGACGACGCGGATCGGCCAACGCCTGGCCGAAACGAAGGGAGTTGGTGCCCCAGGAGCTGAGAGCGCGATCACCCACAAGTCGACGGTCAACAAGTGTCAACGATCGGGCAGGCTTGCCCCTGCCCCCGCCAGAGAGCGCTCGCACACTGGCCCGCATCCCGAAGCGGGCCGAGGAAGAAGGAGGCTGGTCCCGATGACAGTGCGTGCCGTCGAGCTCCCCCAGCTGTGGATGCCCTATCCGCTGCGGGTGAACCCCTACCTGTCGGCCCTGCGCGAGGAGAGCGAGACCTGGGCCCGCGAGATGGGCATGCTGGGCGGCGAAGGACCGTCCGCCCGCGGCGCGATATGGACCCGCTCCCAGTTCCACGCCATGACCGTGGAGCTGCTGACCGCCTGGACCCTGCCGGACGCCTCGCTCGCCGGTCTGCGGCTCAACCACCGCTTCAACATCTGGGCGCTGGCCTGGGACGACTACTTCGCGTCCACCTTCAAGCAGACCGGCGACCTGCCCGGGGCGCTGGACTTCACCGCCCGGCTGCACGCCTTCCTGCGACCAGAGGCCGACGCCCGGTCGCCAGAACCGGTGAACGCCGTCGAGCGCGGTATCGCCGATCTCCAGAAGCACCTGTTCCCGCCCCGACTGGCCCACTGGCGCCAGGAGTTCAACCTCGCGCTCGCCCACTACATCGACGCCGGCGTGCAGGAACTCACCAACAGCCGCGGCGGCCGCGTCCCCCATCTCATCGAGTACGCGCCGTTCCGACGCGAGAGCTTCGCCGCCCACACCGCCCCCTACTCCGTCGAACTGGCCACCGGCGCGCGGATACCCGAGCAGCTCCGGCACACCAGGACCGTCCACGCCCTGCTCGACGCGTTCATGGACGTCATGGGCCTGGCAAACGATGTCGCCTCCTACGAACGGGAGGTCCACGAGGAACGCGACGTCAACAACCTCGTGGTGGTCATCGGAACGTCCCTCGGCATCACCCTCCACCAGGCCGTACCCGCCGCGCTGCACATGGTGAACGCCCGCATGCGGGACTTCGAGCACCTGCGGCACCACGAACTGCCGCCGCTGGTCGACCGGTTCGGGCTGCGCCCCGACGAGCGGGAGGAGCTGGAGACCTGGCTCGGGGGAGCCGCCAGCTTCCTCTCGGGCCTCCACGCCTGGTACACCGGGGCGCCCCGCTACGCGCCCACGGACCACTCCGTACCGGAGCAGCGTCAGCGCGGCGGTTCCGAGGGGGCTGCCGACAGACACGCGCCGGCAGCCTCCTCCCTGGCCCGGGGCGCGGAGGCCCAGACGTGCGGGCCTACCGCCTCCGCAGGAAGCGCATGACCCTCGTACGCCAGGTGGCGCGGGGTCCGGGGCCGTGTTCCGACGCGGGCCCGGACGCCCCTCCCGTGGCCCCGCCGCCGGGCACCGGGCCGGGCGGCGGCGCCTGATCCGACGGGCGGGCGGGTCCGGGGCCGGGCGACGGCCACAGCGGCGCCGACGGGGGCCCGAAGCTCGGGGCCGGCGGGGCGGGCAGCGGGTTCGGGACGTCGTGCCCCTCGGGGACGCGGGGGGCGAAGTGCACGGGCAGCGCCGTCAGGTGCCGGGCCCAGGTGGAGGAGCGCCAGGACAGGCTCTCCTCGGGGACGGCCAGGGCGATGTCGGGCAGCCGGGTGAGCAGGATGTCGATGCCGGCGTCGGCGATGATGCGGCCGATGTCCTGGCCGGGGCACTCGTGGGTGCCGGCGCTGAACGACAGGTGGGCGCGGTTGTGGTGGACGGGGGTCGAGGCGTCCGGGCGGATCGCCTTGTCGACGTTCCCGGCGGCCAGGCCGAGCAGCAGCATGTCGCCCGCCTTGATCTGCCGGCCGCCGAGGGTGGTGTCGCCGTTGGCCCACCGGCCGGGGCACACCATCAGCGGCGGCTCGTCCCAGAGGACCTGCTCGACGGCCTCGGGCAGGGTCATCTGGCCGCCGGCCAGCGATCCTCGGAACCGGGGGTCGGTGACCACCATGCGCAGGACGTTGGACATGAGGTTGGCGGTCGTCTCGTACCCCGCGAGGAGGATGAGGCGCAGGTGGTGCAGCACCTCCTCGTCGGTGAGCCCGGCGGGGTGTGCCATCAGCGCGGAGGCGATGTCCTGCCCCGGCCGGGACCGCTTGGCGACGACGAGCTGTTCGAGGCACTCGATCACGTAGGCGTTGCTGGCGAGCGAGGTCTCGGTGGCCTTGAAGAGGTCACGGGCGGCGTGCACGAGCCGGGGCCCGGACTCGTCCGACATGCCGAGCAGATGGGTCAGCGTGAGCATCGGCAGGTGCTCGGTGAACTGCCCGACCAGCTCCACCTCGCCGTCCTCGCAGAACGTGTCGATCAGCTGGTGCGCGAAGCGGGTGATGTGGCGGCGGACCCCCCGGTGGTCGAACTGGCTGAGCCCGGCCGTGACCGCCCCGCGCAGCCGCTGGTGCTCCTCGCCGTCGGCGCACACGCAGTCGGGACGCCAGCCGATCATCGGGACGAGGGGCGAGGTGGCGGGGTCGATCTCGCCGCTCCGCCAGCCGTGCCAGACGCGCGGGTCGCGGGAGTACTGCGTCGGGCGGCTGGCCACGTCGCGGTTCTCCAGGTAGCCGAGCACGAGCCAGGCGCGGACGTCTCCGTCGAGCAGCACGGGGGCGACCGGGCCGTGTTCGGCGCGCAGTGCCTCGTACAGGCCCATGGGGTCCGTCTCGGCGGCGGGGCCGTAGAGCCGGGTCGCTCCGCCGGGTCCCTTGGAGGCGTGGGCCGGGCAGCCCGGGGGCGGGACCGCCCCTGCCTTCTCGGCGGTGTGTTCGGCGGGTGGGAGGGTCATGCGGTCTCCTGGGCGGCGGCGAGGGTGCACAGGTAGACCATCAGCGACAGCAGGGCGTCACGGCAGGACGCCCGGTCTCGTGCGTCACAGGTGACGATGGGTACGGAGTCGCTGAGGGCCAGAGCAGTGCGCAGGTCGTGTAGGGGGTGCTGCGGTGCCTCGGGGAAGGTGTTGACGGCCACGACGAAGGGGACGCGGCGGTCCTCGAGGCGGGTGATGACCTCGAAACAGACTTCGATCTGGCGGGTGTCGACGAGGACGACGGCGCCGAGCGCGCCTTCGAAGATGCCGTTCCACAGGAACCAGAAGCGCTCCTGTCCGGGTGTGCCGAACAGGTAGAGGACCAGCTCCTGGTTGATGCTGATCCGTCCGAAGTCCATCGCGACGGTCGTGGTGTTCTTGCCCTGGGCGCCGGGATTGTGGTCGATCCCCACGCCCGCCTGGGTCATGGTCTCCTCGGTGGTCAGCGGCGGGATCTCGCTCACCGACCCGACCATCGTCGTCTTGCCGACTCCGAAGCCGCCGACGACGACGACCTTGACCCCTCTGGCGCTGTGCGGCAGCAGCAGTTCGGTGTCGTGCCGACCGGTCACGAGGGCGTCAGAGTTTGCGTAGTCCATGGATCACCGCCTCAAGTAAGCCGCGTTCGGGAAATGCCGCGACGGGTACGGGCGCGATGGCCTCGACCCGTTCCTCGTCGACGAGTTGGGTGAGCAGCACGGTGACGACGCTGAACGGGAGGCTGAGGTACGCCGACACCTCTGCCACCGAGAGCGGGTACGCGCACATGGTGAGGATGGCCGCCTGTTCGGGCTGCATGGCGGGTTCCGGCGAGGCCCTCGCGGCGATGAGGGTGACCAGGTTGAAGTTCTGTGCCGATATGCCCGAGCCACCGCTGATGACGTAGAGCGGAACAGGTTGGCCTTCTTCCCAGCGGTCCTGGTTCTCCGACGTCACATCGCCATCCCGACGTCGTCACGCGGCGGGCTGGTCATGTGCTGGCCGATCCTGACCACGAGCGTCCGCATCCGGTCGCCGAGCAGGCCGGCGTCGACCTGGTCGTCCGCGAGGACCGCGAGGTAGGCACCGGGGCCGGCCGCCATCAGGGAGAAGTAGCCGCCGTCGGCCTCGATCCCGACCATCCGGGTGGAGCCGTCGCCCTGCGGGAACCGCTGGGAGATGGCCCGCGCCAGGCTCTGGATCCCGGAGCAGGCGGCGGCGATGGCGTCGGCGGTGTCCGGTTCCGTGTTCGCCTGGCCGATGCACAGTCCGTCCGACGACAGGACGACCACGTGTCGCACGTACGGGACGCCGCCCACGAGCTCCTTGAGCATCCAGTCCATGTTCGGCAGTGGCTGCATGTTACTCGTCCTCATCTGACGGCTCGCTGGGGGGAAGGGAAGGGGGTGCGACCGCTCTCTTGTCGCCGTTGAAGGCCTCCCACATCAGCCCCGGCTGGCGGGTCGGGCCGGAGGTTCCCCGGGGAGCGGTGGGGGTTTCTTGGGGCGTGGGGCCGACACTGACGATCGGTGTCGGGACGGGCGACTCGCGGCGCCGCTGCGGGAGTCCGTTGGCCGTCTTCCTGACCTCTCCGGTGGCCGTCGGGGCGTCGCCCGGCGGTGTCGGCCGGGGCAGGACCGGGCCGGGGCCGCCGGTGCGCCGCCGGACGGGCGGCGGCATCCGCAGGGCGGACGGCGGCACGGTGGTGATCAGCCTCCGGGGGACGAGGACGACGGCCCGTACGCCTCCGTAGGCGGAGGTGCGCAGGTCGACCTCGCAGCCGTGCTCGCGGGCGAGCCGGCTGACGACGGGCAGCCCGAGCTGGGTCACCTCGCCGAGGCCCGCCAGGTGGATGCCCGTGGCGGACTGGGCCATGATGCGCTCGATGCGCTCCCGGACCTCCTCGGTGAGTCCGACGCCGCGGTCCTCGATCTCGATGGCGATGCCGGTGGGCACCTCGCTCGCGGTCACCTCCACCGGGGTGTGCGGCGGGGAGAACGTGGTGGCGTTGTCCAGGAGTTCGGCGAGCAGGTGGATCATCGGCTCGGCTCCGGGGCCGACCACCGCCACCTCGGTCACCGACTGGAGCTTGACCCGGGGGAAGTCGACGATGCGGGACATGGCGCCGCGCAGCACGTCGTACAGCGGGATCGGCTTCGACCACTGCCGGCCGGGGCGCGCGTCGCCGAGGACGGCGATGCTGGCGGCGAGGCGGCCGATGAGCGCGGTCCGGTGGTCGACGCCCTGGAGGCCGCGGGAGACGACGAGGTCGTTGCCGTGGATGATCTGCATGGAGTGCAGGTCCTTGGCGAGCTGGTGCACGATCGCCTGGACGCGGCGTGCGACCGCCACGAGTGCCCGCTGGGAGGCGTCCTTGGTGTTCTCCTCGGCCTCGACGGCTTCCAGGAGCGTCTGCAGGGCTCCTCGGAGCGCCTCGCTGAACTCGTCGTCGAGGTGGTCGCCCAGGTTCACGGAGCGCAGGATCTCCGAGGCGGGGTCGCCCTTCTGGAGACGGGCGACGGCGGCGGGGAGGAGTTCCTCGGCGAGCCAGACGGTGGTGGCACGCTGGTCGGCCAGCCGTCCGAGGAGGGCGGCCTCGCGCTGGGCGTAGTACTCCTGTGCCTCGGCGCTGGCCCGCGCGTAGCGGGACGCGTCCGCCGAGCGGAGCCGGCGGGCGACCACCGCCGAGGTGAAGGCCGTCACCACGACCGCGGCGAGGGCGTACCAGGCGAGCGGTGTCCGTATCTGTGCAGGGGAGAAAAGCAGCGCTATGGCGAAGGCTCCGGCCAGAACTCCGGGCGTGAGGAGCCATACCCTGGCGACCGCTGGTGGCCGGGCTCTGGAGAATGAACCTGCACGAACCATCAATGGGTCCCTAAACAGTCAGGAATGAGCGGACTGAAGTGCGGCGATGCGCCGACAGGAATGAATTGGCACGGGTTTTCGCGGCCGCATTCCGTCCGTGCGCACCACAGCGTCCATGACTCGCTGTGAGCGCAGCGCAACACAACGGGGAGCATAGTCAGTTCGGGTTCACCGTGTGCCCATGCTGGAGTCGCAGGCTCCACTGATCATTTCTTGCTCATAAAACGACCAATCAGCTCCCGGAAAATGCAATGAACCGATCACCTCCGGGCGTCGATTCGCCAGGGCTCGTGACCCCCGAACGTTTCTACGCTCCGGTCTACGCCCCGGCGCCGCGATCGAGCGGCTCTTCCCCTTCGACGGCGGCCGGCTCGGCGCCGGACGGCTCGGCCGCCAGGAACCCGACCACCCCGAAGGCGAACAGCAGACCGAGGGCGAGACCGACCACGACCCAGCCGGTCGGGTGGTCCCAGAGGACGTACGTGACGACGGCGGCCGCGATCAGAACCCAGGTGATCCAGGTCCGGAAACGCCGTACGAACGGGCCGACCGGACCGGTACGGAGGCCGGCCCGGTCCGCCGCACCGCGCGCCGCGCCGATGCCCGAGTCCCAGACCCGCCGGGTGACCACGGCCGCGCGGCCGTGACCGGTCAGCCAGGCGGCCAGGGCGACCACCAGACCCAGGGTCACGACCATGCGGACCGTGGTGCGCAGGAAGTGGATCAGTGCGTCGTAGACGGACGCGGCGGCCGCCTCGGAGACGGTGTCGGGCAGGGCGTTGAGATAGACCGCGCGGAAGACGGTGAGCGCGACGCCGAGGACCAGGGCCGCGGCCGCGACACCGAGCGCCGAGGCGATCAGGGCGCGGCGGCGGCGCAGGGACAGCAGGACGCCGGCGGCCACCAGGAGCAGCGCGAGAACGGGCAGCCACGCCCCCGTGACGTCCAGGAGCCGGAATCCGGTCTTGACCTTGCCGATGTCCTCGGACCTGACGACCGTGAAGTCGGTGTGGATCTCCGGGATCTTCTCGGCGACGGTCAGGCCGGAGTCGACGAGCCGTTCCTTGACGCGGTCGATCACGGGTGCGAGGTCGACCGTCACGGTGTCGTCGTCGATCCGCACGGCTCCGTCACCGCTGCCGGTCAGGGCGCGGACGACGGAGGTGTGGACGGCCCGGTTGGCGTCGGTCCAGATCGTGTCGAAGGCGTCCGATGCGACGATGTCCCCCGCCTTGTCGTGGACGAAGCTGCGGACCGCGTCCTCCAGCGATCCGCCGAGCCGCCCCAGCGCCTTGGCGAGCAGCGGACGCTGGTCGGGAGCGACGCCCGCCAGGAGGTCCTGGAGGTCGAGGTGCTCCATGACCGCGGCGGTGACCCGGTCGGCGACCGCGGCCTGCACGTCCTCGTCGGCGGCGAGCGGGGCGACCGTGGCGACGTACCGGTCGGTGTCGCCGACGATGTCGGCGGTCCACGCGGCGACGATGCCCAGCGGGGCGAGCAGACAGCCGAGCACGATGAGCACCGCCGCGAGGAACGAGCGGCCGCGGTGGCGGGGAGCGGGCCGCGCCGCCTTCGCCCCCGCCGCCGCCTCCGATTCCAGGGCGGCGACCCGGGCGCGCAGCGCGGCGAGTTCGTTCGGATGCTCGTCGTCCGGCACGGGCGCCTCCTCCTGGTCGCACTCCACGCAATCCCGGGGACGCGGTTCCGGCCATGCGGCGCGGGACGAACGGGTGACGGACACGTCTGGCGCGAAGATCTGAACGGTGATTCACTGCTTTCATGGCATACCGCAAGAGCCCGGCCGAGCTGGCCCGGCTCAGCAGCGCACGGGAGCACCTGGTCCAGCAGGCCACCGACGTCGTGGCCGAGGTGGGCTGGGCGCAGACCTCGGTGAACGCCGTCGCCGCCGCGGCCGGCATCGCGGCCGGCTCGGTCTACCAGCACTTCCCGTCCAAGGCGGCGCTCGCCGTCGAGGTCTTCCGGCGCGCCTCCGGCCGCGAGGTCGAGGTGCTGGGCGAGGTGCTGAGCAGCCCGGGCGACCCCGTGGACCGTCTCGTCCGTGGCGTCGAGGTGTTCGCCCGGCGCTCCCTCGAACGCCGGGGCCTCGCGTACGCGCTCCTCGCGGCCCCCGCCGAGCCCGCGGTCGGCGCCGAACGGCTGGAGTTCCGCCGCCGCTACCGCGCGCTGTTCGCCGAGGTGGTGAGCGAGGGCGTGGCCGGCGGCGCGCTGCCGCGGCAGAACCCGGAGGTCACCGCCGCCGCCCTGACCGGCGCCGTCGCGGAGGTCCTCGTGGACCCGCTCGGCGCACCCGGCGCGGACTCCGCCGAACAGCTCATCGGCGAACTCACCGCGATGGCCCTGCGGTGCCTCGGCGCGACTCAGGACGGCGAGGACTGACGGACCGGCGCCCCGGCCCGTACCGAACCGCACTCGCACCCGCACCCGCACCCGCACTCGCACCCGCACCCGCACCCGCACCCGCACCCGCCGTAGGAAAGCACCGCGCGACCGCCACCCCGTACCCGACGACTCCGGAGGACCCGACCGTGACCACCACCGCCGACTCCCGGCCGGTCAGCAGGCCGACCGCACACACCCACGACGTCACCAACCAGGCTCCCCCGCTGGTCGGCCACGACGTGGCCGAGGACCCGGTCCTGCTGGAGGGCGTACGCCGGGAGGGCGCCGAGTGGTACCTCGACGACCTGCACCGGATCGGGCGCCGCACCGGCAGCGAGGAGGTCCAGCGCTGGGCCGACGAGGCCAACCGCCACGAACCCGAGCTGCGGACCCACGACCGCTACGGCAACCGCGTCGACGAGGTCGACTTCCACCCCGCGTACCACTCCCTGATGGACGTCGCGATCAGCGAGGGCCTGGCCGGCGCGCCCTGGGCCGACGACCGCCCCGGGGTCCACGTGGCGCGCGCGGCGGGCTTCATGGTGTGGAGCTCCGCCGAGGCGGGCCACGGCTGCCCGGTGTCGATGACGTACGCCGTGGTGCCCGCGCTGCGCAACTCCCCCGGTCTTGCCGCGGCGTACGAGCCGCTGCTGACCTCCCGGGTGTACGACCCCGGGCTACGGGCGCCGGGCGCCAAGCGCGGCCTCCTCGCCGGAATGGGCATGACGGAGAAGCAGGGCGGCACCGACGTCCGCGCCAACACCACGACGGCCGTGGCCGCGAGCGACGGCAGTTGGCGGCTGCGCGGTCACAAGTGGTTCACCAGCGCCCCGATGAACGACCTGTTCCTCGTCCTCGCCCAGGCGCCGGGCGGGCTGTCCTGCTTCCTGGTGCCGCGCGTGCTGCCCGACGGCGCCCGCAACACGTTCCGCATCCAGCGGCTCAAGGACAAGCTGGGCAACCGGTCCAACGCCAGCAGCGAGCCGGAGTTCGACGACACCGTGGGCTGGCTGGTGGGCGAGGAGGGCAAGGGCGTACGGACCATCATCGACATGGTCACGATGACCCGCCTGGACTGTGTGCTCGGCTCCGCCTCCGGCACGCGCGCCGCGCTGGCGCAGGCCGCCCACCACGCCCGGTACCGCTCGGTGTTCGGCGCCAGGCTCGTCGACCAGCCGCTCATGCGCAACGTCCTCGCGGACCTGGCCCTGGAGTCGGAGGCGGCGACCACCCTGGCGCTGCGGATCGCGGGCGCGACGGACCGCGCGCAGCGCGGTGACGCCGGCGAGCGGGCGTTCCTGCGGCTGGCCACGGCGGTCGGAAAGTACTGGGTGTGCAAGCGCCAGCCCGCGGCGGTGGCCGAGGCGCTGGAGTGCCTGGGCGGCAACGGCTACGACGAGGCCTCGGGGATGCCGAGGCTCTACCGCGAGGCACCCCTCAACGGCATCTGGGAGGGCTCGGGCAACGTCAACGCCCTCGACGTCCTGCGGGCGCTGGTCCGGGAACCCGAGTCCCTTGAGGCCTTCCGTGCCGAAGTGGAGGCGGCCGGGGGCGCGGACGCCCGGCTGGACACCGCGTGGCGGGAGGTACTCGGCGAGCTGACCCGGCCCGAGGACGCGGAACTGCGGGCCCGGCGGCTCGTGGAGCGTCTGGCGCTCGTGTTGCAGGGCTCGCTGCTCGTCCGGCACGCCCCCGCCGCGGTGGCGGACGCGTTCTGCGCGTCGCGGCTGGCCGGCGACCGCGGCCTGGCCTTCGGCACGCTGCCGCCGGACACGGACCTCGGGGCGATCCTCGAACGACTCCCGGCAGGACTGGCCTGAAACCGTCCCCGCCCTGCGGGACCGCCAGGAAGCCGGCGCCGTTCGCGTCCTCGAACTCGTCGGCGGCCGTCGTCGTCCGGGAGAACGCGTGGGCTGCCGGCTCGCCAGAGCCTTCGAGAGGACGCAGGCCCGAGAAGGCCCGCGTCCTCAACTCCTGACGGCCTCCCGGCGCCTGGCGTTCCGTCGCCGCGCGCGTACTCCGGCGCCCCTGTCAGTGGCCGTCGGACGCTCCGTTCAGGAGGTCGAGCGCGGCGCGGGCGTCCGCGTCTCCCGCGCGGGCGGGGCCGCTGAGCCAGTCCGCCACGGCCGCCAGGTCGGGCCCGTCCGGTGGACCGGAGTCCGGCGGACCGGCGGCGGGGGCGGAGGGGGGAGCGGTGGAGGCCGAGGCGGCCGCGGCCGTCGCGGCGGCGTCGAGGTCGACGGAGCGCAGCCACCGCTCGGCCTCCTCCATCCGGCCCGTGCGCACCAGGGCCTGGACGAGGTTGAGCCGGGCCCCCGCGTGTCCCGCCTCGGCCGCGCGGCGCCACAGCGGCTCGGCGCCGGCCCAGTCGCCGCGCTCGGCGAGGACGGCGCCGCAGCTGACCAGCGCGTCCGTGTCGCCGGCGGCGGCCGCCTCGCGCCACCACCGTTCGGCACCCGCCAGGTCGCCGCGCTGGCGCAGCAGGTTGCCGAGATTGTTCATGCCTCCGGCGTCGCCCGCCTCCACGGCCTTCCGGTAGTACGTCTCCGCTCCGTCGAGGTCGCCGCGCTGGCGCAGCAGCACGCCGAGATTGACGTACGAGTCGGTGTGACCGTCCGCCGCGGCGAGCCGGTAGTAGCGCTCCGCCCCGGCCGTGTCCCCCTCTTCGGTCAGGAGTACGCCCATGGTGTGCCGGGACGCCGTGTGTCCGGCGTCCGCGGCCCGCCGGATGTGCTCACGCGCGCCGTGGAGCCCGTCCTGGGCCACGTGGATCCTGGACACCCAAAAGAGGACCTCGGGATCACCGGAGGCGAGGGCGGCAGCGAAGCACGCGCGGGCGCGGGCCACTTCGCCCTCATGGGCCTGAAGGACGGCCATCGCCATGAGGACATGGGGGTGGCCGTTGTCGTCGGGGTGCAGGAGCAGCTGACGCGCGGCCCATTCGACAGGGGAATCCGCCGGGGGCGCGGAGGCGGACGTCCCGTCCCCGGGCGGGCCCTCCCCGGGCGGGCGCGAGACGGTGGACGGGTTCGGTGAACCGGCCGGCTCCGCCCTCTCCGCCCTCTCCGTCCTCTCCGTCCTCTCCGTCCTCTCCGCCGGACGGGACGGCGGCGGCGCGTGGCGGGCGGCGGCCGCCCGCAGGGCGCGGAGTTCGACCAGGGCCTGGCGGGCCCCGACGTGCCCGGTCTCGGCGACCGGCCGGAAGTATCGTTCCGCCGCGTCGAACTCCCCTCGGTCCATGAAGAGCGTTCCGAGCGCCAGGGCGGCCATCGGGTCACCCGCGGCCCGCGCGCGCCGGAGCCACTCCTCGGCCTCCTTGACGGCTCCCCGGTTGCCGAGGCCGATGCCGTACACCGTCATCGCCCGCACGTCGCCCGCGACCGCGGCCTCGGCCGCCAGCTCCTCCGGGATCGGCCGGCCTTCCTCGTACGCCGCTCTGACCAGCTCGTCCAGCTCAGCCGCCCGGGACCTCCCCGAGGCCGATCCCCGCCCCGCCCGTCTCCTCCACCACGCGGCCATGCCACTCCCCCGCCCGTCGCCGTAGGGGCATTGTGACCCCGCACGCCCGAAGACAACACACCAACGCACGGATAAGGCAACGGAGTTCACGGGGCGGGTTCATGGTCCGACGTGGATGTGCGCGGCCCACAGGGAGGGTGTGCGGGGGTACCGGTCGCGAATGCCGCGCACCGCCTCGCGCACCGCGTACGGGGCCCGGTCGGCGACCGGCCGGGGCGCCCCGAGCCCCTCGTAGACCTGCTCCGCGATCCGTACGGAGAGGGTGTCCTCGATCTCCCACAGGGTTCCCACCACATGCCGGAACCCCGCCAGTTGCAGACCGCCCGCGAGGTGGAGGCCCTCGTCCATGACCGTGAACCCGGACCGTGCCGTGCCGCAGGCGGACAGGTACGCCAGGTCCGCGCCGGACAGGTCGAGGCGGGAGATCCCCGCCACGGTCAGGGGGTGGTCGAGGTGGTCGTGGACCAGGAGCCTGCTGCCCACGGCCGTCAGCGGCTCGGAGGTGCCGTGGCCGCAGAAGTGCAGCCAGGTGTGGTCGGCGAGGGCCGAGACGACGGCGTCCCTGGTGGCGGCCTCGCCGGCGAGGAGCCGGGCACCCGGCAGTGCCCCGGCGACGGCGGCTCCCTCGCCGGCCGCCCCGGGCAGCGGCGGGGCGCCGGGTGCCTCGGGCACGGCGACCACCAGGAAGGAGGGGACGGACGCCGCGGTGCGGCGGCGAGCAGCCGCCAGCGCGCGGACGGTGGGGGCGTAGGACGGCACGGTCCGGTCGAGCACGGTGCGCCCGGTGGCCTCGCGGTGGTGTCCGGCGGCGTGCAGCGGCAGGAAGGCCAGCGGGCCGGTGGGGATCCACCACACGCGGGGCGGCCGGCCGTCGGCCGACGGGCCGGTGATGCCGAGGGCGTCGAGCACCGGTCCGGTGACGCCGTCCCACAGCCATCCGAGATGCCCGTCGAGCTCGTCCTCGGCGGCCGGACCCACCATCAGGTCGCCACCGTCCCCGGCCTGGAGCCGTTCCAGGGCCCCGAGAAAGGCCACCGTCCGGTCGACCACCTCACGCAACGTGAGCCGCGGCAGCGGCACGACGAGCAGCCCCTCGGCAGTGATCACCAGGGCGTCACAGCGGAAGCGGCTGACGTTGACAAGAACGACGGGCCCGTCGGCACCTTCAGCGAGGAGCCCGTCGGCCTCCGGCGGGAGCAGCGGCTCCTCGGATCCGGCACGACGCCGAACGGCGGCGGGGGCCGCGTCCCCTGACGTGGCGGACGCGGGCCGGTCGACGGCGGCGGCAGCGCCGGGGGCGGGGGCGCCGTCGGCGGCCGCGCCGGGGGCGGCATGGGCGTCGGCGTCGGCGTCCGATCCCGCACGACGCCGAACGGCGACGGGCTTCGCGTCCCCTCCCGCGGCGCACGCGGGCCGAACGACGGTGGGGGCCGCTCCGACGCCGGAGTCGGCGTCAGAGCTCGCATGACACCGAACGGCGGCGTGCGTCGCGGCCCCTCCCGCGGCGCGAGCGGACCGGTTCACGGCAGCGACCGCTCCGACGCCCGCGTCGTCGGCGGCGGCAGCAGCGTCGGCCGCTGCGCCGCCGGCATGGGCGTCGGCGCCGACGTCCGATCCCGCACGACGCCGGACGGCGACGGGCTTCGCGTCCCCTCCCGCGGCGGACGCGAGCCGGTCCACCGCGGCTGCCGCTGCGACGCCGGAGTCGGCGTCTGCGGCGGCCGCTGCGACGCCGGCATGGGCGTCGACGTCGGAGCCCGCACGACACCGAACGGCGGCAGCCGTCGCGTCCCCTCCCCCGGCACATGCGGGCCGATCCACGGCAGCGGCCGAGCCGACGCCCGCGCCGGCAGCGTCGTCGGCCACGCCGACGCCGACGTGGGCGTCGGCGTCGGCATCCGATCCCGCACGGCGCCGGACCGCGGCGGGCATCGCCTCCCCTCCCGCGGCGGACAAGGGCCGGTCCACGGCGGCGGCCGCTGCGACGCCGGCGTGGGCGTCGGCGTCGCCGTCCGATCCCGCACGGCGCCGAACGGCGGCAGGCGGCGCGTCCCCTCCCCCGCCGCACGCGGACCGGCCCACGGCAGCGGCCGCGCCGACGCCCGCGTCGGCGTCAGCGGCGTCGGCGTCAGCGGCGGCGGCAACAGCAGCAGCAGCAGCAGCGTCGGACGCTGTCCCGCCGGCGTGGGCGTCGGCGTCGCCGTCCGATCCCCCACGGCGCCCGACCGCGGCGGGCGTCGCGTCCCCTCCCGGGGCGGACGCGGGCCGATCCACGGCGGCGGCCGCTACGCGGCCGACCTCGGCGTCAGAGCTCGCATGACACCGAACGGCGGCGTGCGTCGCGGCCCCTCCCGCGGCGGACGCGGACCCGCCCACGGCAGCGACCGCGCCGACGCCCGCATCGGCGTCAGAGCACGCACAACACCGAACGGCTGCAGGCGGCGCGTCCCCTCCCCCGCCGCACGCGGACCGGCCCACGGCAGCGGCCGCGCCGACGCCCGCGTCGGCGTCAGCGGCGTCGGCGTCAGCGGCGGCAGCAGCAGCAGCGTCGGCCGCTGTCCCGTCGGCGTGGGCGTCGGCGTCGCCGTCCGATCCCGCACGGCGCCGGACCGCGGCGGGCGTCGCGTCCCCTCCCGCGCCGCACACGGACCGGTCCACGGACGCAGCCGCTTCGACGCCTGCGTCCGCTTCGGCGTCGGCTTCGACGCCTGCGGCTACATCGACATCGGCGCTCCGCCCGGTACGCGGCCACTCGCGCCGGTCGGCGGGCTGCGGGGCCTCGGCGCGCTGCCTGGGCAGGTCGTCGGCGTGGGTGCCGAGGGCTCGGGTGAGGAGGATGCCGCGGCCCGACTCCAGGAGGCTCAGCGCTCGGGTCGGTGCGTCGGCGGATAGGGCGCAGGCCGCCGCGTCGGCGGCGAGGCCGCGGCTTTCGGCTAGTACGCGTTCCGCGTCGGCGAGGGGCAGGTGGCGGGAGGCGAGCGTGGGGAGTTGGGCGAGGGCGTGGCCGTACGCCGTGGCGGCCTCCTCCGGCCGGCGCGCCTTCATCGCCTCGAACCCCCAGGCGTGGGCCGCCCTGAGCCGCGTCAGAGGGGGCGCCGTGGGGTGGAGCGCGGCGGCGCGCAGCGCGGCGGATGCTCCGGGGCGCCCGCGCGCTGCCAGGACGAGGCCGAGCTGGTGCTGGACGCCCGCGTACCGGGGGTGGCGGGTGGGCAGTGCGGCGGCCGCCGTACGGAGCAGGCTCTCGGCGCGGTCGGCGTCCTCCGCGCGTCCGGCGAGCTGGAAGCGCTCGGTGAGCGCGGAGGCCAGGTTGAGCAGGGCGCCCACGCGCGGCCCGAGGGCGGTGTCGGCGTCGGCCGCCGCCGCTTCCAGGGCGTCGATCCGCGCCCGCGAGTCCGCCTCGTCGGAGCCGCGTTCGCGCCGTACGCGCAGGACGTTGGCGAGGCCCTGCTGGAGGAGGACGTGGTCGCGGTGGCCCGGCGGCGCGAGGAGGACGGCCTCCTTGTGCGCGGCGACGGCCTCGGTGAGGTCCTTGGGGTCTCCGGTGCGTTCGTGGCGCATCCGCAGGGCGAGGCCGAGGTTGTGCAGGCGGCCGCCCCGGTCCTCCGGGCCGCCCTCGTCGACGGCCGCGCGGGCGACCCGTACCGCCTCGGTCACGTCGTCGAGCGCGCCCCGGTGTTCGTACCGCTCGCGGAGCGCGGCGCACAGGCCGCTCAGGACGAGGCTCCGCTCGGGGTGGCCGGGACCCGCCTCCGCCTCGGCCTCGCGCAGGACCGCGACCGCGGCGTCGAGGTCCTCGGGCCTGCCCTCGCGCTCGTACCGCAGGCGCAGGACCACGCCCTGGAGCGCGAGGGCGGAGGCGTACAGCGGGCGTAACCGCCGGGGAGTTCCCGCGACGGCGGCCTCGCAGGCCTGGACGGCGTCCTCCAACTGCCCCCGGCCCAGCTGGCGTTCGGCCGCGAAGACGGCCGCGCGGGCCCGCTCGTGGAGGGCGGTGAGGCCCGCCGCCTCGGTGTCGGCGTCGGGGTCCGGCCGCGCTTCCCGGCGGCCCGCGTACCGATCGAGGGCCGCGGCGATGGCCGCGTCCTGCCGTCCGGCCTCGGCACCGAGCAGCACGCTCCGGCACCGGTGGAGGTCGGCGAGGGTCAGGACGGCTTCGGGATCGGCGGCCGGGTCGGGCACGTGCCGCATCAACTCACGGGCCATCCGCAGCGCTTCGGGGTCGAGGATCGCCGCACGGTCCATGGTCGTCCGGAACAGCAGTACGCGCGCCGCCAGGGCGTGCAGCAGATCGTCCCGCCTCGTGACCGCCATACGGGTTACGGTACCGAGCGTGGCGGTGTCCGACCGAGGGGGCGGTTGCGTGGCGGGCGAGGAGAAGTACCGGCTCGGCCGGCTGTGCGCACAGCTCACCGCGATCCACGCGCTCGCGGAACGCCAGGGCGAGGCGGCGGAACTCGACGCCGTCCTGACCGGACTCCGGGCGGACGGCGACGCCGCCGAACTCACCTCACGGGCCGATGAGTTGCTGCGCCGGTGCGGAGTGGCGCGGGGTCTCGGCGACCAGCGCTCCCCCGGTGGCGTGCTCCCCGCTCTGGGCGGCGGACATCCGGTGGAGGAGGCCCATGTGTGCCCGGCGGGCCGCTGCGACCGGGTGGTCCTCGAACCGGGCGGGCGGTGCGAGCTGTACGTCGCCCCGCTGCGCCTGGTCAGGTGGGGTGGGGCGTGACCACGTTCCTGGCCACCCTCGGCGGCAAACTCGCCGACACCTGGGTCTCGTTGCTCGTCCTGCCGGGCCTGCTGTACCTCGCCGTCCTCTCGGCCGCCCCGGTGCTCGGCCACCGACACGCCCTCGACCACGGTCTGTTGACCGCGCGGATCGACGCGCTGGCCGACGATCCCGCCGCGCACGCACCCGGAACGGTGATCGTCTTCGGTGTGCTCCTCCTGGTCGCCGCCGCGGGCGTCAGCCGGCTGACCGCCGCGCTGGGCGCTGGGGTCGAGCGGTTGTGGCTCGGGGACTGGCCCGCGGCGCTGCGGCCCGCCTCGCGTGCCCTGACCCGGCGCCGCGCGACCCGGTGGGCGGCGGCCGACGCGGCTCACCGCCGGGCGGTGGCGGCCACGGCGCTGCGGTTCGCCGCGGAGAGCCGGGGGGAGCCCGCCCTGGAGCCCGCCCTGGACGTGGCCGGACCGGACGCCGCCGGGAGCGAGGGCCCGGGGCACCCGGACCCGGCGGCGGACACCGTCGGCCTCAACGACGCACGCAACCGGATCGCCCTGACCCGGCCGGCCCGGCCGACCTGGATGGGCGACCGACTGCTCGCCGCCGACGCCCGGGTCCACCGGACGTACCGGATCGACCTCACCTCGGCGTGGCCCCGGCTCTGGCTGCTACTGTCCGACACCGCGCACGCCGAGGTCCGGGCGGCCCGGTCCGCGCTCACCGCCGCGGCCCGCCGGGCGGCCTGGGGGCTGCTCTATCTGCTGCCCGCGCTGTGGTGGTGGCCGGCCGCCCTGATCGCCGTCGTCACCTGGGGTGGCGCCTGGCGTCAGGGCCGGGTGGCGGTCCACGAGTTCGCCGAACTCGTGGAGTCGGCCGTCGACCTGCACGGCCGGGACCTCGCCACCGCTCTGGGCATTCCGTGCGAGGAGCAGCTGACCGCCACCACCGGCCTGGCGATCACCCGCACGCTGCGCAAGGGGACCTGAACCGGCTCACGGCTCACCGGTCGCGGCTCACCGGTCGCGGCGGCCGCGCGAGAGCCAGCCCGAGATCCCGCCGGTCGCGGGCGCCCAGGCCACCGTGTCGTCCTTCCCGGGGTCCGCGAACGGATGGGGTGCCACGCCCTCTCGCGCCGCCGGGCCCGGCGTCGGCCGGCTGGGGGGCTGCACCCGCTTAAGGCGGGCCCGCCAGGGGCCGTCCGCCATCTCGAACTGCACCACGAGCGGCCCCTCGGGCAGCGGCACGGTCTCGCTCCGCTCGCCGATCTCGTTGATCACGTTCTCGTCCTCGGGCAGCGCGGTGGGGTCGCCGTGGCCGTCGAGTTCGTAGATGTTGACGATCAGGTTGTCGTCGCCCCGGTAGTGCACGGCCAGGTCGGCCACACCGCCGGTGTGCAGCAGCACGTCGGGGCCCCGGAACTCCGCATCGTCCTCGGTCAGTCGCCGCGCCGCCGCGAGCGGGGAGACCTCCACCCGCCACGGTCCCTCCGCCTCCAGCTTCAGGCGCAGGGGGCGGTTCGCGGGAACGGTGGCGAGCACCCGGCCACGGAAGTCGTCCTCGGTGCTGTTGACGAGGTTGTCCTCCTCCTTGTTGCGGCGGTCGAGGGTCGTCAGACCCGTGTACCCGTCGCCCTGGACGTCCAGTTGCACGACGACCGGCCCCGGCGGGAGGCCGTCCACGGTGATCACGTCGTTGTTCCGGCCGATCTTGGTGTACGGCGCGAAGACGGGGCCGTACGACCACCCGCCCCCGGCCCCGGCAGCGGCGGGCGGCGTCACGACGGCGGGCGCCCCCACCGGCACCGTCACGTCCGGCGGCGGGGCGAACCCGGGCACGGGCCCTGCCGGAACCACCGGAGCCGCCGGTACCACCGGAGTCACCGGCACCGCTCCCCCGCCGGCCCTCGGCTGTGCCTCGGCCACGTCGACGCCGTGGTCCGTCGCCAGTCCCACCAGGCCGTTCACGTACCCCTGGCCGACGGCCCGGAACTTCCAGCCGCCCGCCCGCCGGTACAGCTCGGCCAGGACCATCGCGGTCTCCCCGGCGGCGTCCGTGACGTCGTACCGCGCCACCGACGTGCCGTCAGGGGCGAAGGCCTCCACGGAGAGCCCCCGGACGTCCCGCAGCGCTCCGTGCTCCGACGACCCGACGACCAGGACGCGCGCGATCTGCGCCTCGACGCCCGGCAGGTCCGCCTCCAGCCACGCGGTGCCGCCGGGGCCGCCGGTCAGCCGGACGGTGCCGGACGGATGGGTCGGCGCTCCGTGGAAGACGACGTCCCCGTCACCCCTGACCGCCCCGCCGTCCGTCAGCAGCAGGGCCATCGTGTCGATGCCCCCGGACACGGCGATCCTCAGCGGCACGGACGGGACGAACCCGTTCCCGCCCTTGACCAGCACGCTCATGATGCCCCGACCCTTCCCCTCATGTCCCCACCCCGTCGGCCCAGTGATGATCTTGCAGGGGGCGAGCCCCCACGGACAAGGCCCCGGGTCCGCCTCCGGTCCCGGGGTCTGTCGCGCCCGGTGGGTCGGCCGAGGCGGATGTGGTCGACCGTCCAGTAATACGGGCGGGGCGCGGTCGTCACACGGCCGGGCTGGAGACCGCGTCCTCGACGGCGATGTACGTCACGCCGTGGTCGGCCAGGGCCTCGGCGACGACCCCGCCGGTCGCGGTGAGCGCGAGGAGGAGGTGCTCGTCGCCGATCTCCCAGTCCTTGCGGGCCAGCGCCACCCGGAGGGACTTCTCCAGGACGGCCTTGGCCTCCCGGGAGAAGGACCGCCGGCCCGACCACCAGCCGGCGTCCTTGCGGTCGCCCGCGAGCGCGCCCGCGCCGTGGGCCTCCTCCACCCGTGCCACGACGGCACCCACGTCGATGCCGAGGTCGGCGAGCGCCTCCGTGTCCGCGCGGGACAGCCCGGCCCGGCGGCGGGCCTCGGCGAGGGCGGCCAGCAGGGACGGGCGGCGGTCCGGCGGGCACAGCGCGTGCAGCGCGTCCGCGGCCCGGGTGTCCTCCCGGTCGAGCAGCGCGAGCAGCAGGTGCTCCTCGGTGACGACCGCCGCGCCGGCCCGTTCGGCGTGCTCGACCGCACCCTTCACCACGGCGCGCGCGGCCTTCGTGAACCGTTCGAACATCACTGCCTCCCGTACTTCTTGTGAACGGCCTGCCTGCTGACGCCCAGTTCGGTCGCGATCTCCTGCCACGACCACCCCTGGTTGCGCGCACTGCGCACCTGGACGGCTTCCAGCTGTTCCAGCAATCGCCGCAGGGCGGAGACGGCCCGTAGTCCGACCCGGGGGTCGCGGTCACCGGCCCGTGCGGCGAGATCGGTCGCATCGGTCATGGTGTCAACCATCGTTGACAGCGGCCCGATCTGTCAACCTTGATTGACATGTGGATCGACATCCCACAGTGACGCCACATGGCGCCAACAGGTGCCACGCGGTGCCACTCGTGACACGCGCGGCCGCGTGAGCGCACGTGGCGCCATCGTGATGCACCGCCATTTTCTCGCGTTCATGCAGGTCAGGGGCGCGTCAGAGAAATTGACACGCGCGAGATGCCACCCGCGCTTGCGCGTGGCGCCATAGTGCTGCCATGATGACGTCATGGACCTCACGCCGTATGTCGACACCCTTCGCCGCGAACTCGCGGTGGCCGCCGAAGCCGGCGGGGACGAAGCCCGCGAGCTCGCCGGGAGGCTCACCGCTCCTCTGGAGTCGGCGACCCGCCTGATCATGCTCAACGTGCTCTCCGCCGCGATGGACGAGATCACCCGTGAACTCGCCCCCGGTTCCGTCGACGTACGACTGCGCGGCCTCGACCCCGACTTCGTGGTGACGCTGCCGCCGTCCGGCGCCGGCGCCCCCGCCGAGCCGCTCGCGCCCGCCGAACCGTTCACCGGCCCGGCCCCGGCCGAAGGCGACGAGGGCGGCACCGCCCGCGTCAACCTCCGGCTGCCGGCCCACCTCAAGGCCCGCGCCGAGGAGGCCGCCGGCCGCGAGGGACTGTCCGTCAACGCGTGGCTGGTGCGCGCCGTGTCGGCCGCCGTCGGCGGTGGCACCGCGCCCCGCACGCCGGAGCGGGCGCAGAGCCTCGGCCAGAGCTTCACGGGGTGGGCGCGCTAGCCGCGCGTCCGCCCTCGGCACCCCGCCGCACCCGTACCACCTCACCCACCCATCACGTCACCCACACCGCGCCCCACCAGCGGGGACGGCCCACAGACCCAAGAGGACGGGACAGCCATGCCTTCTTTCGACACCCCCGAACCGATCTCGGCCACGGCGCGCGTGGAGGCCGGTTCCATCCAGTTCGTCGCGGGCGACCGCGTCGACACCCTCGTCACGGTGGAACCCCGCGACCCGAAGAAGGACCTGGACGTGCGGACGGCCGCGCAGACCGAGGTCTCGTACCGCAACGGCGTCCTGACCCTGAGGACGCCCAAGTCCAACCTGTTCGGCCGCACCGGCGTCGTCGACGCGACGGTCGAGCTGCCGGCCGGCTCGCACGTCGAACTGAGCGGCGCCTGGACCCAGGTGCTCGGCGAGGGCCGGCTCGGCGACGTCCGGGTGAAGACCTCCTCCGGCGACGTCCGCCTCGACACCACCGGCCCGCTGCACCTGACCGCCTCGCACGGCTCGATCACCGTGGACCGCGTCGAGGGCTCGGCCGAGATCACCACCAGCTCCGGCAGTCTGCGCGTCGGCCACATCGGGGGCCCGGCCGTCCTCAAGAACTCGCACGGCACCACGACCGTCGGCAGCGCGCACGGCGAGCTGCGGGTGAGCGGCGCCAACGGCGACATCGAGATCCGCTCCGCCGAGGACTCGGTCACCGCGACCACCGCCCACGGCACCCTGCGGGTGGCCGACATCGTCCGTGGCACCGTCCAGCTGGAGACCTCGTACGGCGCCATCGAGGTCGGCGTCCGCGAGGGCACGGCCGCCTGGCTCGACGTCAGCTCGGGTGCCGGGCAGGTGCGCAACACGCTCACGCCTTCGGAGTCCCCGGAGGGGAGCGAGGAGACCGTCAAGATCCGGGCCCGTACCCGGCACGGCAACATCGACGTCCGCCGCGCCAAGGTCTGAGCCCGACCGAGGCCCGAGCCGGACCAAGGCCCGAGCCTCACGCCTGGCCGCCCGGCCCACACGCCCCGAACCCGCACCCGCCCGCCCCACCGCCCGGCCCGCACCCCCGGGCGGTCACCACCCCCCTCCCCCGTCCTCTCAGCCTTCGATCGGAGGCCCCCATGCCTTCTTCTGTCATGCCCATGCCCAGTCAGTCGGACGGCTCCGCCACCCGCTTCGCCGTCACCGCCACCGATCTGCGCAAGTCCTACGGGGACAAGACCGTCCTCGACGGCATCAGCCTCGACATCCCGGCCGGCTCGGTCTTCGCCCTGCTCGGTCCGAACGGCGCGGGCAAGACCACCGCCGTGAAGATCCTCTCCACCCTCGTCTCCGCCGACGGCGGGCACGCCCGCGTCGCCGGGCACGACCTGGCGGCCGAGCCGCAGAAGGTCCGCGCCGCGATCGGCGTCACCGGGCAGTTCTCCGCCGTGGACGGCCTGATCACGGGCGAGGAGAACATGCTCCTGATGGCCGATCTGCACCACCTGTCCAAGCGGGAGGGCCGCCGGGTCGCGGCCGAGCTCCTCGAACGCTTCGACCTCGTCGAGGCCGCGAAGAAGCCCGCCTCCACCTACTCCGGCGGCATGAAGCGCCGTCTCGACATCGCCATGACCCTGGTCGGCGACCCGAGGATCATCTTCCTCGACGAGCCCACCACGGGCCTCGACCCCCGCTCCCGGCACAACATGTGGCAGATCATCCGCGAACTCGTCGCCGGCGGCGTCACCGTCTTCCTCACCACCCAGTACCTGGAGGAGGCCGACGAACTCGCCGACCGCATCGCGGTCCTGAACGACGGGAAGATCGCCGCGCACGGCACCGCCGAGGAGCTCAAGCGCCTCATCCCCGGCGGTCACGTCCGGCTCCGCTTCACCGACCCCGCCGCGTACCGGAACGCGGCCTCCGCGCTCGGCGAGGTGACCCGGGACGACGAGGCCCTCGCGCTTCAGCTCCCGAGCGACGGCACGCAGCGCGAACTGCGCTCGATCCTCGACTGGCTGGACTCGGCGGGCATCGAGGCCGACGAACTCACCGTCCACACCCCCGACCTCGACGACGTCTTCTTCGCCCTCACCGGCGGCACCGACCAGCCCAAGGAGGCTGTCCGATGAGCTCCTTCTCCCTCGCGGTGCGCGACTCGACCACGATGCTGCGCCGCAACCTGCTGCACGCCCGGCGCTACCCGTCCATGACCCTGAACCTGCTGCTGACGCCGATCGTCCTGCTGCTCCTCTTCGTCTACATCTTCGGTGACGTGATGAGCGCGGGCATGGGCGGCGGCGCCGACCGCTCCTCGTACATCGCCTACGTCGTGCCCGGCATCCTGATGATGACCATCGGGGGCACCGTGGTCGGGACCGCCGTCTCCGTGTCCATGGACATGACGGAGGGCATCATCGCCCGCTTCCGGACCATGGCCATCCACCGCGGCTCCGTCCTCGTCGGCCATGTCATCAGCAGTGTCCTGCAGTCGGTCGCCAGCGTGGCCCTGGTCGGCGCCGTCGCCGTGGCCATCGGCTTCCGGTCCAAGGACGCCACCGCCCTGGAATGGCTCGCGGCCCTCGGCCTGATGGCGCTGGTCGCCCTGGCGCTCACCTGGATCGCGGTCGGCATGGGCATGGTCAGCCCCAACCCCGAGGGCGCCAGCAACAACGCGATGCCGCTGATCGTCCTGCCGCTGATCTCCAGCGCGTTCGTCCCGGTGGACGCGATGCCGGGCTGGTTCCAGCCGATCGCCGAGTACCAGCCCTTCACCCCCGCCATCGAGACCCTCCGCGGTCTCCTCCTCGGCAGCGAGATCGGCCACAACGGCTGGCTCGCCCTCGGCTGGGCCCTGGTCCTGTCCGTGCTCGGCTACTTCTGGTCGAAGGCGGCCTTCGACCGCGACCCGCGATAGCCGGGAGCCGGCCGGGGCGAGGGCCCCGGCCGCCCCCACCGCCTCCGGGGCGGCGAACACCGACCATCGCGTCGGGGTACGCCGCCCCGTTCGCGTTTCCACGACTGACGGAGTCCTGTACACCCTGCTGCCATCAACACTTCACGCCAACTCCCGACGTTTCCCAACTGGCGCCCATGCCAGGCGGGTTGGGCGTTCAAGACGTGAATGCGCGGGCCCTTGACGCACTTGGTTCAGACCTTTACATTCGCCGCGCAGAAAGAGGAATGACGTTCACGTCCTTGAACCAGTCTTGAGTCAGCCCTGCACCGGCCTCGCGTCCCCACCGCGCCCCACCGCGCCCATCGCGCCCCCACCGCGTCACCCCCCCACCCGAGAGGACCCCCGCATGCACCGGACCCGTCTGCCGCTCACCCTCGCCCTGCTCGCCCTCACCGCCGCCGGTCTCACCGTCGCCACGGACGCCCCCGCCGAAGCGGCCACCGGCCGGATCACCGGGATCGGCGGCAAGTGCGTCGACGTCGCGGGGGCCGCTTCCGCGAACGGCACCCCCGTCCAGCTCTACGACTGCAACGACACCGCCGCCCAGAACTGGGACGTCGGCACCGACGGCACCATCAAGGCCCTCGGCAAGTGCCTGGACGTGACCTCCGCCGGTACGGCGAACGGCACGGCGATCCAGCTCTGGGACTGCAACGGCTCCGCCGCCCAGCGCTGGACGGTCACCGCCGCCCGCGACATCGTCAACCCCCAGGCTGACAAGTGCCTCGACGCCACGGGCAACAGCTCGGCCAACGGCACCCGGCTCCAGATATGGACCTGCACCGGCGCCGCGAACCAGAAGTGGACGGCTCCCCCGGCCGGCGGCACGGGCCCGGCACCCGGCGGGAACATGGCGGTCGCCCCGTACCTGTACAACGGCTGGGGCAGCCCGCCGAGCCCGACCACCGTCATGAACGCCACCGGCGTCAAGTGGTTCACGCTCGCCTTCGTCCTCAGCAACGGCTACTGCAACCCGCAGTGGGACGGCGGCCGTCCCCTCGTCGGCGGCGTCGACCAGCAGACGGTCAACACCGTCCGGGCGGCCGGCGGCGACGTCATCCCCTCCTTCGGCGGCTGGAGCGGCAACAAGCTGGAGAGCTCCTGCTCCAGCGCCGGCGAACTCGCCGCCGCGTACCAGAAGGTCATCAACGCGTACGGCCTGAAGGCCATCGACATCGACATCGAGGCCGCCGCCTACGACAGCCCCACCGTCCAGCAGCGCACGGTGGACGCCCTCAAGACCGTCAAGGCCAACAACCCGGGCATCAAGGTGTACGTCACCTTCGGCACCGGCCAGAACGGTCCCGACACCAGCCTCGTCAACCGCGCGGCCGCGGCCGGACTCACCGTCGACAGCTGGACCATCATGCCGTTCAACTTCGGCGGCAACGGCCAGAACATGGGCACCCTGACCGTCCGCGCGGCCGAGGGCCTGAAGACCGCCGTGAAGAACGCGTACGGCTACGGCGACGACCAGGCCTACCGCCACACCGGCATCTCCTCGATGAACGGCGTCACCGACGTCGGCGAGACCATCACCCAGGCCGACTTCCGCACGATCCTCGCCTACGCGCAGCAGCGGCACCTCGCCCGGCTGACCTTCTGGTCCGTGAACCGCGACCGCCCCTGCACCGGTGGCGGCGCCGACACCTGCTCCGGCATCGGGCAGCAGAACTGGGAGTTCACCCGCATCCTCGCCGCCTACAACGGCTGACGACCGACCCGGCCCGGCCGGGCCGCCGACACGCGTCCCGGCCGCTGCCCCCCTTCCCCCCACCCCCGTCAAGGAGTCCCATGCGCCTCCCCGAACGCGCGCCCGCGCACCGGCGGAGCACACCGCTCCGCCGCCGCCTCGGCGCCGTCCTCGCCGCCGGCGGAGCGATCTGCTCCGCCCTGGTCGCCCTCTCCCCCGCCCCCGCGGCCGCCGGGTCCACCGCCCCGGCAGCCGCCGCCCTCCCCACCGGCCCGGTCACGGTCGTGAACAGCGGCAGCGGCAAGTGCCTCGACGCCCGCGCCGCGCAGACCGCCAACGGCACCGCCGTACAGCAGTACTCCTGCAACGGCACGACCGCGCAGCAGTGGAGCATCACGTCCACCTCGGACGGCTACGTCCGGATCGGGGCGCGGGCCGACTCCGCGCAGGTCGTCGACGTCCGTGACGTCTCCACCGCCGACAGCGCCCCCGTGCACCTCTGGACGTACGGCGGCGGTCTCAACCAGCAGTGGCAGGCCGTCGAGGACGGCGCCGGGGCCTACCGCTTCGTCAACCGCAACAGCGGCAAGTGCCTCGACGTCCCCGCCGCCTCCGCCGCCGACAGCGTCCAGCTCGCCCAGTACACCTGCAACGGCACGGCCGCCCAGCGCTTCCAGGTGACACCGGTGAGCACCTCGCCCGGTGACGTCGACCTCGGGCCGAACGTCGTCGTGCTCGACCCGTCGATGCCCTCGGCGACGGTCCAGAGCCGGCTGAACACGATCTTCCAGCGCCAGGAGACCAACCAGTTCGGCTCGGAGCGCTACGCGGTCCTGTTCAAGCCGGGCACGTACGCCAACGATGTCAACGTCGGCTTCTACACCCAGGTCCTCGGCCTCGGGCAGTCGCCCGACGCGGTGACGATCAACGGCGCCGTGCACGTGGAGGCCGACTGGTTCCCGCCGCAGAACGCCACCCAGAACTTCTGGCGGGGCGCCGAGAACCTCTCCGTCACCCCCACCGGCGGCACCGACCGCTGGGCCGTGTCGCAGGCCTCCTCGTACCGCCGGATGCACGTCCGCGGCAACCTGGAACTCAGCGACGGCGGCTGGTCGAGCGGCGGCTTCATGGCCGACACCAGGATCGACGGCCAGGTCAGGTCCGGCACCCAGCAGCAGTGGCTGACCCGTAACTCCCAGCTCGGCTCCTGGACCGGCTCCAACTGGAACATGGTCTTCGTCGGCAGCCAGGGCGTCCCCGGCACGAGCTTCCCCAACCCGCCGTACACCACGGTGGACCGCACTCCCGTCGTGCGCGAGAAGCCCTTCCTCATGGTCGACGCGAGCGGCGCCTACCAGGTGTTCGTACCCGCCCCGCGCACCGACTCCACGGGCACCACCTGGGCCGCCGGCGGCGCCCCCGCCGGGACCACGCTCGGCATGGACCGCTTCCACGTCGTCCGGCCCGGGGCGACGGCGGCCGAGATCAACGCCGCCCTGGGCGCCGGCAAGGACCTCCTGGTCACCCCCGGCGTCTACCACCTGAACCAGACCCTCCGGGTCACCCGGCCCGACACGGTGATCCTCGGCCTCGGGCTCGCCACCTTCGTCCCCGACAACGGCATCACCGCGATGACCGTCGCCGACGTCGACGGGGTGAAGATCGCGGGCGTGCTCTTCGACGCCGGTACGGTCAACTCGCCGACTCTGCTGGAGATCGGCCCGGCCGGCTCGGCCGCCTCCCACGCGGCGAACCCGACCTCGCTGCACGACGTGTACTTCCGCGTCGGCGGCGCCGCCGTCGGCAAGGCCACCACCAGCCTGGTCGTCAACAGCGACCACGTCATCGGCGACCACATGTGGATCTGGCGCGCGGACCACGGCAGCGGCGTCGGCTGGACCACCAACACCGCCGACACCGGCCTCGTCGTGAACGCCGACGACGTCACCATGTACGGCCTGTTCGTCGAGCACTACCAGAAGCACCAGACCGTCTGGAACGGCAACCGGGGCCGGACGTTCTTCTACCAGAACGAGATGCCGTACGACCCGCCCAGCCAGGCCGCCTGGATGAACGGCTCGACCCAGGGCTACGCGGCCTACAAGGTCGCCGACTCGGTCACCAGCCACCAGGCCTACGGGCTCGGCAGCTACTGCTACTTCAACGTCAATCCGGGCGTCACCGCCGAGCACGCCATCGAGGCCCCCAACCGTCCCGACGTGCGCTTCCGGAGCATGGTCACGGTCTCCCTCGGGGGCACCGGCACCATCCGGCACGTGGTCAACGACCGTGGGGGCCCGTCCAATTCGTCCACCAACGTCGCGAACCTGGTGAGCTACCCATGAGACCGACCCGGGCCCGGCAGTTCCGGTCCACCGCCGTGCCCTAGGCAGACGCCACCGGGTCCGGGCACCCCGTGTGCCCGGACCGGTCCGGTACGGAACCGCGCGTCCGGCCGCCGATCCGTTCGTGCGTCCGTTCGCGCTTCGTACGTGTCAGGGAGCCCGCGCACACCCCGCCCGAGGTGCGACGACCGCTCGTCGCAACTTCCCCCATCCGCGACCCCCCGCGCGGCGCGCCCGGCATGCACGCCCGCCGACCCGGGACGATCATCCGTACATGGCAGGTACTTTCCCCTCCCCCGGCCCGACCGGGGCTTCCGTCTCCCGGCCCTCCGCCGGAAGTTCGCGCCGTCGCCCGCCCAGCCGCCCCCCGGCGGGGAGCCCCACGGGCCGCCGGCGTCGTCTCAGACGCCGCATCGCCCTCGCCGTCACGGTGCTCGTCGCCGTGACGGCGGCCGTGTCCGGGGCGCCGCCGCTGCCGGGCACGACCGCCTCCGCGTCCTCGCCCGCGCCCGGCTCCCCCGCGGCGGAACCCTTCGACGCCTCGCCCGCCCGGGCCGGCCTCGAGCGGCTGCTGCCCTCCCATGCGGCCCAGTTCACCCTCGTTCCGGTCCGGGAGTCCGAGGCCGGCGCCTCCTTCTCCCTCACGGGCGGGGCCGGGGACATCGTGGTCCGGGGCACCTCGCCGGCCACCCTCCTCACCGGCGTCGGCTGGTACCTGAAGCAGGTCGCCGGGGTCGACGTCGGATGGCCGGGCGACAGCCTCGGCCGGCTGCCCGGCACGCTCCCCGCCGTCTCCGGGACCGTCACCCGGTCGGCGGCCGTGCCCCACCGCTACGCCCTGAACGACACCGACGAGGGCTATTCCGGCCCGTACCGCGACTTCGCCTCCTACGAGCGCGAGATCGACCTGATGGCTCTGCACGGAGTGAACGAGGTCTTCGTGCCGACTGGTGCGGAGTACCCGTACTACCGGGCGCTCCAGGATTTCGGCTACGAGGCGGAGGAGTTGCGCCGCTGGATCCCCGCGCCGGCCCACCAGGGCTGGTGGCTGCTGCAGAACCTGTCGGGCTTCGCGGGTCCGGTGTCCGAGCAGCTGATCGAGGCCCGTGCGGCGCTGGGCGCCCGGATCGCGCGGCACCTCCGCTCGCTGGGGATGACGCCCGTGCTGCCGGGCTACTTCGGCACGGTGCCGCCGGACTTCACCGCACGGAACCCGGGGGCGCACACCGTGCCGCAGGGCCGGTGGGTGGGGTTCGGCCGGCCCGACTGGCTGGATCCGACCGGGCCGGTGTTCGCCCGGCTGGCCGCCGTCTACTACCGCCACCAGCGGCAGCGGTTCGGTGACAGCGACATGTTCAAGATGGACCTGCTGCACGAGGGCGGGGCTCCGGGCACGGTCGACGTCTCGGCGGCCGCCGGCGCGGTCCAGCGGGCCCTGGAGGCGGCGCGTCCCGGCGCCACCTGGGTCATGCTCGGCTGGCAGCTCAACCCGACGCCCGCCCTGCTGCACGGCGTCGACCGCCGCCGGTTGCTGATCGTCGACGGCCTGTCCGACCGCTACGACGAGCTCGACCGCGAGACGCGGTGGGGCGGCACGCCGTACGCCTTCGGCACGATCCCCAACTTCGGCGGGCACACCAGCATCGGCGCCAACACCGGGGCGTGGGTGAGCCGTTTCCACGCCTGGCTCGCCAAGCCGGACAGCGCGCTGCGCGGCATCGCGTACCTCCCGGAGGCCACCGGCACGAACCCCGTCGCGTTCGGCCTCTTCACCGAACTCGCCTGGCAGCCGGGCCCGATCGACCAGCAGCGCTGGTTCGCCGGGTACGCCGCCCGCCGCTACGGCGGTGCGGACCGGCACGCGGCCGCCGCGTGGGAGGCGCTGCGGCTCGGCCCGTACAGCATGCGGACGGGCAGCTGGAGCGAGCCGCAGGACAGCCTGTTCGCCGCGCGGCCGAGCCTGACGGCGAGCACCGCGGCGCGCTGGAGCCCGAAGGCCATGCGGTACGACGCCGCCACGGTGGAGCGGGCCCTCGCGGAGCTGCTCCGGGTCGCGCCGCGGCTGCGGACCTCCGACGCGTACCGCTTCGACGTCGTGGACGTGGCGCGGCAGGCGCTCACCAACCGTGCCCGCGTGCTGCTGCCCCGGATCAGGGCCGCGTACGAGGCCCGGGACCTGGACGCCTTCCGGGCGCTGGTACGGGAGTGGGGCGCGGCCGAGGAGCTGCTCGGGCGGCTGGTCGGCTCCGACCGGCGGTTCCTGGTGGGTCCCTGGCTCGCCGCCGCGCGCTCGTGGGGGGCCGATCCGGCCGAGCGCGACCGGCTGGAGTACGACGCCCGCTCCATCCTCACCACCTGGGCCGACCGGGTGCCGAGCGAGTCGGGCGGTCTGCACGACTACGCCAACCGGGAGTGGTCGGGCCTGGTGCGGGACGTGTACGCGCCCCGCTGGGCCGCCTATTTCGCGAGTCTGGACCGCGCGCTGGTGAACGGGACGGAGCCGGTCGCGATCGACTGGTTCGCGCGGGACGACGCCTGGGCGCGCGGCCACCGGTCCTATCCGACGCTGCCCTCGGGTGACCCCTTCACGCTGGCGGCCGAGGTGTCGCGGGCGCTGGCGGAGGCGTCCACTCCGGCCTGACGGCCCGCAAATCGCTTGTTCGCGTTCCGCCACGGGGAGGATCATGGAAGGGTTCCGCCGCCCCCTTCGGGGGGCGGTGTCGCCCGCGTCTTCCGGAGAGACTCCCCATGCCTGCAGATGACACGAGACGCTTCGTCCGGGCGGCGGTCGCGTGGGCGGCCGGCCACGACCGCGCGGCTCCGGAGGCGCGGAACCTGGCGGGCGGACTGGGCGCGGTCGTCCTCGTCGAGGGCGTCAGCGACGTGGCCGCCGTCGAGGCGCTCGCCGCGCGCCGGGGCCGGGACCTCGCCGCGGAAGGGGTCGCGGTGGTGCCGCTGGGCGGCGCGACGAGCATCACGCGGTTCGTTCCGCTCCTCGGCCCGCAGGGCCTCGGGCTCCGGCTCGCGGGGCTCTGCGACGTCGGTGAGGAGGCGCACTTCCGGCGGAGTCTGGCGCGGGCGGGGCTCGGCTTCGGGACCTTCCACATCTGCGAGGCGGACCTGGAGGACGAGCTGATCCGCGCGCTCGGCGCCGACTCGGTGCAGCGGGTCGTCGACGAGCAGGGCGAGCTGCGCACGTTCCGCACCTTCCAGAAGCAGCCGGCGCAGCGGGAGCGTCCGGTGGAGCGGCAGCTCCGGCGCTTCCTGGGCACGCACAGCGGCCGGAAGGAGCAGTACGCCCGCGCGCTCGTCGAGCGCCTCGATCCCGGCCGGGTGCCGCGCCCCCTGGAACGCCTGCTCGCGGACGTCTCCTGACGGTGTCCGGCGCACGGCTCCTGACGGCGCACGGCCGGGCGGCTTGCCGGAGCGGTCCCGGGCGATCGAACCTACGATGGGCGGGAGCCGGCGTCGGCAGCTCGTCGGGCCGGCCGTCCGGATCGAAGAGGGCGGAGAGGCATGGCACAGGCCACCGACGCGGCACGGACCGTCATCCTGACGGTGGACGACGACCCGGGAGTCTCCCGCGCCATCGCCCGTGACCTGCGGCGCCGCTACGGCGGCCGGTACCGGATCGTGCGCGCCGAGTCCGGCGACTCCGCGCTGGAGGCGCTGCGGGAGCTGAAGCTCCGGGGCGACCTGGTGGCCGTGATCCTCGCGGACTACCGCATGCCCCAGATGAACGGCATCGAGTTCCTGGAGCAGGCCCTCGGCGTGTACCCGGGGGCGCGGCGCGTGCTCCTGACCGCGTACGCCGACACCAACGCCGCCATCGACGCGATCAACGTCGTCGACCTCGACCACTACCTGCTCAAGCCGTGGGACCCGCCGGAGGAGAAGCTGTACCCGGTCGTGGACGACCTCCTCACGGCCTGGCGCTCCAGCGACTACCGGCCGGTGCCCGCCACCAAGGTGGTCGGGCACCGCTGGTCGGCCCGCTCCTCGTCGGTGCGCGAGTTCCTGGCCCGCAACCAGGTGCCGTACCGCTGGTACTCCTCGGACGAGCCCGAGGGGCGGCGGCTCCTCGACGCGGCCGGGGCCGACAGCCACCGGCTGCCGCTGGTGATCACGCCGGACGGCACGGCGCTGGTGGAACCGGAGCCGTCCGAGCTCGCCGGCCACGTGGGGCTCGCGACGACTCCGGCCGCCGACTTCTACGACCTCGTCGTCATCGGCGGCGGCCCCGCCGGGCTCGGCGCCGCGGTGTACGGGGCGTCCGAGGGGCTGCGGACCGTCCTCGTCGAGCGTTCGGCGACCGGCGGGCAGGCGGGGCAGAGCTCCCGGATCGAGAACTACCTCGGCTTCCCGGACGGCGTCTCCGGTGCCCAGCTCACCGAGCGTGCCCGCCGCCAGGCCACCCGCTTCGGCGCCGAGATCCTCACCGCGCGCGAGGTCACCGGCCTCGAGGTGAACGGCGCGGCGCGCGTCGTGCGCTTCTCGGACGGTTCGGAGGTCGCCGCGCACAGCGTCATCCTCGCGACCGGCGTGTCCTACCGGCAGCTCCTGGCGCCGGGCTGCGAGGACCTGACCGGCCGCGGCGTCTACTACGGCTCCTCGCTCACCGAGGCGTCCTCGTGCGAGGACCAGGACGTGTACATCGTCGGCGGCGCGAACTCCGCCGGGCAGGCCGCGGTGTTCCTGGCGCGGGGCGCGAAGTCGGTGACGCTGCTGGTGCGCGGGGAGTCCCTGGCGGCCTCCATGTCGTACTACCTGATCCAGCAGATCGAGGAGGCGCCGAACATCACCGTGCGGCCCCGGACCGTCGTGGAGTCGGCGCACGGCGAGGAGCACCTGGAGCGGCTGACCCTGCGCGATGCCGTCACCGGTGCCACGGAGGACGTCGACGCGCAGTGGATGTTCGTCTTCATCGGCGCCGCGCCGCTGACCGACTGGCTCGGCGGGGCGGTGCTGCGGGACGAGCACGGCTTCATCCTGGCCGGACCCGACCTCACGCCGGACGGCCGGCCGCCGGCCGAATGGGATCTTGACCGGCCGCCGTACCACCTGGAGACCAGCGTTCCGGGGGTGTTCGTGGCGGGCGACGCGCGCGCCCAGTCCGCGAAGCGCGTCGCCTCCGCCGTCGGAGAGGGAGCCATGGCCGTGATGCTTGTCCACCGGTACCTGGAGCAGTCATGAGCGGAGAGACCGCGCCCTGCGATCCGCACGAGATCGGTTCGCTGTTCCTGTTCGAGAAGCTCACCCCGGAGCAGCTCGGCCGGTTGTGCGTCGAGGGGCGCATGGAGCGGTTCGAGCCCGGCCCGGTGTACGTCGAGGGCGACCCGGCCACGTGTTTCTACGTGATGGTCGAGGGCACGGTCGTGCTCTCCCGCAGGGTGGGCGGCGACGACGTGGAGGTCAGCCGTACCTCGCAGCGGGGGGTGTACGCGGGGGCCATGCAGGCGTACCTCGGCGACCGGGTCCCCCAGACGTACAACAACTCGATGCGGGTGACCGAGCCGACCCGGTTCTTCGTGCTGCCCGCGCAGTCGTTCGCGGACGTCATGCGGGAGTGGTTCCCGATGGCGGCGCACCTCCTCGAGGGGCTCTTCTTCGGCTCCAGGAACACCCAGCGGGCCGTCGGCCAGCGCGAACGGCTGCTGGCGCTCGGCTCGTTGTCCGCCGGACTGACCCATGAGCTGAACAATCCGGCCGCGGCGGCGGTCCGGGCCACGGCCGCCCTGCGGGAGCGGGTCGGCAAGATGCGGCACAAGCTGGCGATCATCGCCCGGGGCCCCTACTCGCGGGAGGCCCTCGCGGATCTCATCGAGATCCAGGACCGCACCGCCGAACGCGTCGCCAAGGCGCCGGTGCTGAGCCCGCTGAAGGCCGCGGACCGCGAGGACGAGCTCTCCGACTGGCTGGAGGACCACGGCATCCAGGAGAGCTGGCGGGTCGCGCCCACCTTCGTCCAGGCCGGGCTCGACACGGACTGGCTGGAGCAGGTCGCGGCGACCGTCGCGGAGGACGTCCTGCCGGGGGCGATCGGGTGGCTCAACTACACCATCGAGACCGAGCTGTTGATGGACGAGATCGACGACTCCACCAACCGCATCTCCCATCTGGTGGACGCGGCCAAGCAGTACGCGCAGCTCGACCGCGCCCCGCACCGGGACGTGGACGTCCACGAACTCCTCGACAGCACCCTTCTGATGCTGTCCGGGAAGATCGGCTCCGGGGTGCGGGTGGTCAAGGAGTACGACCGCTCGCTGCCCGATGTGCCCGCGTATCCGGCGGAGTTGAACCAGGTGTGGACCAACCTCATCGACAACGCGGTGTCCGCGATGGGGAGCGCCGGCGGCGAGGGCGTCCTCACGGTCCGTACGGCGCGGGAGGGCGACCGGCTGCTGGTGGAGTTCCGGGACACGGGCCCGGGCGTTCCCGACGAGATCCGCGGCCGCATCTTCGACCCGTTCTTCACCACCAAGCCGGTCGGCGAGGGCACGGGGCTCGGTCTGGACATCTCGTGGCGGATCGTCGTCAACAAGCACCACGGAAGTCTTCAGGTCGAGTCCGTGCCCGGGGACACCCGCTTCCAGGTGCTCCTGCCCCTGACCGCCCCGGAACCCGAAGCCGAGCCCGCCCCCGCGAGCGGGGCCGACACCACCGAGGAGCAGTCCGCATGACCGAGATCGAGGGAATCGACCCGAGCGCCCCGCCCAGCGGCCCCGGCTGCACGGACTGCGACGCGGTGGGCGGCTGGTGGTTCCACCTGCGCCGCTGCGCCCAGTGCGGCCACGTGGCCTGCTGCGACTCCTCCCCGGCCCAGCACGCCACCGCCCACTGGAAGTCCACCGGGCATCCGCTGGTGCAGAGTTTCGAACCGGGCGAGGAGTGGTTCTGGAACTACGACACCGACGCCCTGTACGAGAAGGGCCCCGCCCTGGCCCCGCCGGCCGCCCACCCGACGGACCAGCCGACCCCCGGCCCGTCGGGCCGGGTGCCCGAGGATTGGCAGCGACGCCTGCACCGTTGAGCGCCCGCATTCAGGACAGAACGGACGCGATCGAACAGGCGTGATCAATTGGGCCCACATGGCCTTGCTCACCCTCACAAGGGAGTAATGCGCCCGTAAAGTCGGGCATACCTTACGTTTCTCGCGAATCGGCGGCTCCCATTCGCCGGGGCCTTGAGTTTCCTGTGGGATTCCTTTGACCGCTCGCCGTCGGCGTGGCATGTTGTCCAGGCGTGTCCACGCTGCCCGCGAATCCCTTTCGAAAGAGCCTGACGGACCTCCGGTCCCAGCTGGCTGACCTGCGCCGCCGCGCAGGAAACGGCGGCGTCTCGGTACGGCCACCACAAGCCCCCGTTCACATCGGAGCAATCCCGTCATGACCCCCGCAGCCGCGCAGAATTCCGAGATATCGGCCTCCGGTCAGGTGATTCCGCCGCAGGCCACGGAGTCGACTGCCGCGGCCGGGACGCCCGGTGACGTGGCGTCGGGCGAGGGCCGGCCGCGCATCCTGGTGCTGGGCGACTCGACCGCCAAGGTGAATCCCAAGCAGCACCCCCTGCAGGGCTGGGGCCAGGCGATGACCGAGCTGCTCGCCGGGCACACCGAGGTGCTGAACTTCGCCCTCTACAACGCGTCGAGCCGCAGCTTCTACACCCACCCCTTCATCGGTGTGCTCAACCAGGCGCGCCCGGGTGACATCGCGCTCATCTCCTTCGGTCACAACGACCAGAACATGATGGATCCCGACAAGTACACCAGCCCTGAGGAATTCCGGGCATACCTGGAGCTTTTCGCGGACACGCTGCGCGAGCTCGGGGTGTCGCCGGTCTTCGTGACGTCGCTGGCCCGGGGCACCTTCCACGCGGACGGCCGGGTGGCCAACGGCCTGCGCGAGCGCGCCGACCTCATGGTCAAGACCGCCGCCGAGGTGAACGTGCCGCTCGTGGACCTCAACCGGTGGTCCGAGGAGCTGTGGCAGGACCTCGGCCCGACGGCGACCGTGCGGCTCCTCGGCTGGTTCGAACCCGGCGAGCACCCCGAGCACCCGCAGGGCAAGCGGGACTGGACCCACCTCAACGCCCGCGGCGCCCGGGCGGCGGCCGCCTGGCTGCTGGCCCAGGTCGCCGACCACGACCTGCTCACCGCCGCCGACCTCCCGCGGCGAGCGCTGGACGCCCTCCTGACCGAGGACGAGACCGGCGCCCTCAAGACCGCGGCCGCCGAGCAGGAGGCCCACCTCGACCGGGTCGCGACATGGCTGGGGCGGGAACCCGAGGAGCCGCAGCGCAAGCGGCAGTGGCCGTGGCGCGCCCAGCCCGCGCCCGAGCCCGCCCCCGCGCCGCAGCCGGTGACGATCGCGGCGCCCCGCGCACAGGCGATCGTGGGTCCGCTGCACGCCCTCAGCGGCACCTGCCCGGCGGACACGGACGCCCTCTACTTCTTCGTCGGCAGCCGCTGCCTCGGCAGCACCCGCCCCGGCCCGAACGGGGCCTGGAGCTGGCGCCTGGAGAGCGGCTGGGCGGCCGGCGAGCACACCCTGACCGTCGCCGCCGGGCGCGGCCAGGACCTCACCAACACCGCGACCGTCACCTTCGACGTGGTCACCGACGTGGCGCCGCCGGTCATCGAGTCGCCGGCGGACGGCTCGTACACCCACCCCCGGCCCGAGTTCCGCGGCACCGCCCAGAAGGGCGTGCGCACGGTCCACATCCTCGACGACGGCGTCCGCGTCGGCGCGTCCCCCGTGGGCGCCGACGGCCGGTGGAGCTGGAGCCCGCCGCGAACCTGGTCCGCGGGGCCCCGCAGGATCGAGGCCGTCGCCTGGGTCGCGAGCAACCACTCCGAGCCCGCGGCCGTCCGCATCCAGGTGCACGGGATACCCGCGGGACACGCCGCCGAGCAGCTCCGCCGGCAGGCCGACGCGCCCTTCACCGAGGGCACGCACCGTCCCCCGCTGCTGATCTCGAGCCAGCAGAACCCGCCCGCCTGCGACCGGCTGGAGACGTCCAACGACTTCCCGGCCGCCGACTGGGCCCCGATCACCTTCACGGTGCCGTCCTCGGGCGCCGCCTACGTCACCATCTCCGCGGCGCTCCACACCACCGCGGGACCCACGGCCACCGTGTGGGCGCTGTGGCGGGCCAGCGGCGGGTACACCCCCGCGAGCCCGGCCCGCGGTCTCTCCGCCCACGGCCCCAGCCGCGTCTACGCCTCCCGCCGCCACCTGCTCACCGGGATGAAGCCCGGCGAGCGCGTCACCATCACCCCGCAGTGGAACATCAACACGGGCACCAAGGCCCAGGTCCACTTCAGCGGCGGGCAGCTTCTCGTCGAGCCCGCCTGACCAGGGCCGGTCCGGCGCTCGCGCCGGACCGGGGCAATTCGTCATCTAAGATTCAGGGCGGCTTCAGAGCCGCGGCGTGTCGCCGGCCGCGGCGGCCGCGGCACGGTCAGGCCGGACTGGCGCGGGTTCCCAGCTCACCCGCCCACGACAAGAAGAGCCCCGGGGAGAAGTGAGGTATGTCCGTGATCTGCGTCGGCGGCATGATCGGCATCGGCAAGACGAGTGTGGCCGAGCTGATCGCCAGGGATCTGGGCAGCGAGGTCTTCTACGAGAGCGTGGACGACAATCCGATCCTCCCGCTCTTCTACACGGCGAGCCCCGAGGAGATCCAGGCCAAGCGGTACCCCTTCCTCCTCCAGCTCTACTTCCTCCAGACGCGCTTCGCCGCGATCAAGGAGGCGTACAAGCAGGGCGACAACGTCCTCGACCGGTCGATCTACGAGGACTGGTACTTCGCCAAGGTCAATCACGACCTGGGGCGGATCAGCTCGCTCGAGATGCAGGTGTACGAGGGGCTGCTCGACGAGATGATGCGCGAGATCGACGGCCTGCCGTACCGCAAGGCACCCGATCTCATGGTCTACCTCAAGGCCGACTTCGAGACCGTGCTGCACCGCATCGGCCTGCGGGGCCGTGACTTCGAGCAGGACGAGCACCTCGTGGAGTACTACCGGATCCTCTGGTCCGGCTACGACGACTGGGTGCACAAGCACTACTCGGCGAGCGAGGTCCTCGTGATCGACATGAACCACACCGACGTGGTCAACAACCCCGAGGACGCGGCCCGGGTGGCGCAGGAGGTCAAGAACGCCCTGGCCGCCGTCGCCCACCGGGCCTGACTCCGTCCTCGCCGGCGTACCCCGTCCTCGCCGGCGTATCCCGTCAGCAGCTGACGGTGCCCCGGCGCAGGGCGTGCCCGCCGGTGTTGCTGTCGTCGGACCAGTAGACGGGCTTCGTGCCGCCGGCGCACTCGTCGGCCCCGGCCAGCGCGAAGCCCTCGTTGTTCAGATCGGGCATGCCGGTCGGGCGGGCGTAGGAGGCGACGGGGGCGAAGGTGCCGGAGCCGCCGATCTTCAGAGTGGTGTGCCGGCCCCCGCAGGTGTCGTCGCAGACCGCCCACAGGCGGGCGGCCTGCGGCTCCCACTGGAGCTCCATCACACCGGCCATGCCGCTGGCGACGGTGGCGACGCGGGTGGCGGCGCCGCTGTCCTGGAGGACGTACGCGTGGATGGCTCCGGTGCCTTCCACGCCGAGGAGGAAGACACCGCCGGTGTGCGCGCCGTACCGGTTCGGGTCGTAGGCGGCGCCGGTCGACTCGTCCTTGAAGCCGGCCGCGACGAGGGTGGTGTCGGGGACCCAGGTGATCGCCTCGAAGCCGAGGTTGGAGCCGACGGACGGCAGTCCTGCGGTCAGGTTCCACTCCTTCGTGGCGGTCAGGGCGCCGCCGGTGCCGGTGGCGACGTCGTAGCGCAGGACGGACAGGCGGCTGGTGCCGGAGGCGTCGCCGTCGCGCTCGGTCGCGACGTACGCGCCGCCCGCCGCGCCGGCGCCGGTCAGGGTGACGGCCTCGCCGTCGGGGCTGCCGCTCCCGCCGGGGTAGCGCAGCGTCTTGCCGGAGGTCCAGCCGTCGGCGGTGTCCGGGCGCCAGCCGCCGGAGCCGTCGCGGACCAGCCGCCACAGCTTGCCGGAGTTCTGGGCGGCCCAGAGGACGGAGCCCTCCTGGTACAGGCCGCTGAGGTCCTCGCCGAAGACGTCGGACCCGTCGGCCGTGGCCACGGAGCCGCCGCCGGGCCAGGCCGCCGGGCCCGTCCCGCCGCCGGAGCCGCAGTCGTTCGGCGCGCCGAGGGTCAGGGCCGCCTTCTTGAAGGCTCCGGTGCCGTCGGGGCAGCGGGACCAGGACGGGGCGGAGTGGGCACTCCAGGTGTAGCTGTCGACGAGGGTGCTGCCGCCCGGCAGGTAGAGTCGCGCCTTGTCGCTCGCGCCGAGGCCGAACGCCGTGTCCACGGCGAACGCGCGCGCCGCCCCCGGAGCGAGGCTCGTCCCGGCCGGAACCTTGAACGTGTGGCTCGCGTCGTCGTCCTTGAGGACCCAGCCGGAGATGTCGACCGCGGCCGTGCCCTTGTTGAACAGCTCGATCGAGTCGGCGACGCCGCCGGTCGTCACCACCTCGTTGATGCGGATGTCGTCCGCGGGAGCGGCGTGCGCGGCCGGTGCGACGAGTGTCGCGGCGGCGAGCAGCGTCGAGCAGGCGACGGCGAGGCGGATCGGGGCGAGGCGACGGCGCCTCCGGGGAGCGCGTACTGCAAGCACGGCGTGTCCGTCCTGAGAGAGGGGCGAAAGGGCGTCACGAGACTCACGCCCGTCGCCGAACGCCGGTCGGCGTCGGGCCCCTTGTCAGGTGAACGCGTGCCGAACGGCAGGCCGCACGGCACACGCTCGACGATCGCGCCCGGTCCCGAGGATCAGGACGGCCGGGTGGCCGAGACGACGTAGTAGTCGAGGTCGCCCTGTTCGTAGACCTTCAGGAAGTTACGTGGCCAGGTGCCCGGCTTCCACTGGTCGGACAGCCAGCGGTCCCAGCCCTGCCACACGTCCGGCCCGATGGACACGGCCCGCGCGTCCGCCAGCCCCGCCCGGGTCAGCGCGTCGGTCACGAGCGTGACGGGACGCGCGATGTCCAGCCCGTCGGCGAACGTCTCCAGGTGCGAGGCGAGCCGGGCGCCGTGGTCCGGGTCGTCGTCCGGGGTGAAGAAGCTCGCGACGACCACGCGCCCACCGGGCCGCAGCACCCGCGCCGCCTCCTGGGTGAAGGCGACCATGTCGTCGAAGTGCTGGGCGGCCTCGACGCTGTAGACGCAGTCGAACTCGCCCTCGCCGAACGGCATCTCCTCCGCCGCACCGCGGATGAACCGGAGCCCCGACGGCGAGGACTCCAGCAGTTCCGCGTTGGCCCTCCGGGCCCGGTCCAGCTGCTGCGGATGGATGTCCATGCCGGTCACCCGCTCCGGCCGGTACTCGCGCAGGGCGAGCGCGCAGCCGACGCCGAGCCCGCAGCCGACCTCGACGATCCGCCGGCCGGTGAGCGGGCCCGCGGCGTCGAGCACCTGCCGGTACATGTCCTGCTGGCTGCGGACCCGGTCGTCGACCGTGATCGGTCCCGCGAGGTCGATCGCCCGCCAGTACCCGAAGTTGATGAACCCTCCGGCGAACACCGGGACCGAGCTGAGGTCGGCCGGACCGTACGTCTCCCGAACAGCGGCGCGCATTTCCACCCGTTCCACCACCTTCGTCACCTCCGCGCACAGTCTGACGGCCGGAGCCACCCCTGTCGACGGCGCCTCGCCCCGGCCGCCCGAACGGGCGCACGCGGCGCGCCGGCGTCAGTGGTTTCGGCGTCAGCGGTCGAGGTGGCCGGGTTCCCGCCCGGTCGGACCGGTGCCGAGGTACGCCTCCCGCACCGCCGGGTCCGCCTGGACCTCGGCCGCCGCTCCTTCGGCGAGGACCCGGCCGAGGTCGAGCACCACGACACGGGAGCACAGCTCCATCACGAAGGCCACGTTGTGCTCGACGAGCAGCACGGCGCAGTTCTCCTCGTCGGCCATGTGACGGATGACGGCGGCGAGTTGGCGGCGTTCCTCGGCGGTCGTCCCGGAGGCGGGCTCGTCCAGGAGGAGGACCCGGGGCGGATCGGCGAGCGCACGGGCCAGTTCGACCATGCGGGCCTGCCCGACGGGCAGGCCACCCGCGTACGAGCCGGCGAGGGCGTCGAGCCCGCACTCGTGGAGCACGGCGGCGGCCCGCTCCCGGTGGCGGCGCACCGCGGGCCGCACTCCGCCCCGCCAGTCCTGCGCCACGAGGAGATTGTCCGCGACGGTCAACTGGCCGAAGAGCTGCTGGCGTTGGAAGGTGCGGCGGATGCCGTGCCGGGCCCGCCACACGGGGGACCTGCGGGTGATGTCCGTACCGTCGTACGCGATGGTTCCCGCGTCCGGCCGCCGCATCCCCGACACCACGTCGAAGAGCGTCGTCTTGCCCGCGCCGTTCGGCCCGATCAGGCCGCAGATCTCACCGGAGCCGACGGAGAGGGTCACGTCGCGCAGGGCGTGGACGCCGCCGAAGCGGACGCCGATCCCGCTCGCGCGGAGCAGGGCCTGGCTCATCGGCGGACTCCCGTCCCCAGATAGGTCTCGGCGAGCCGGTCCCGGTCCACCTCGGAGCGCGGCCCGGACCAGGCGATCTCGCCCTGGGCGAGGTACGCGACGGTGTCGGCGATGCCGAGCACCTCGGCCGCCTTCTCCTCGACCAGAACCAACGCGGTTCCGTGGTCGCGGAGTTCGGTCAGCAGGCGGAAGACCTCGTCCACGACGCGGGGCGCGAGACCGAGGGACGGTTCGTCGGCGACGAGGACCGCCGGCGGTCGCTGGAGGAGCGGGGCGAGGGCGAGGAGCTGCTGCTCGCCGCCCGACAGGGACCCGGCGGCGACGGAGCGGCGGGCGGCGAGGGCGGGGAACCGCGCGTACACGGCGTCGCGGTCGTCCGCCGCCGTCAGCTGCAGGGTCAGGTTCTCCTCGATCGACAGCCCGGCGAAGATCCCCCGCCCCTCGGGCGCCAGCCGCACGCCCCGGCGGGCCCGGGCGACCGTCGCGTCGCGGGTGGCGTCCGCGCCCCGCACGCGCACGAGACCGCCGGCCGGCCTGAGCAGTCCCGCCGCCACCCGGCAGAGGGTGGACTTCCCGGCCCCGTTGGGCCCGAGCAGCACCAGCACCTCGCCGCCGCGCACCGTGAGGTCCACGCCGTGCAGCACGGGCGCGCCGCCGTACCCGGCGTGTACGCCGCACAGTTCGAGCGCGCCCGGCGCCGGGCCGGGGCCGCCGCCGGGTTCCGGGGCAGGCGGCCCCGGTACGCCTGCCGACACGGCGCCCGGCGCGACTCCCGGAACCGGACCCTGCGAGGCCTCCGGCAGGACTCCCGGCGCGGCTCCGCGCTTCGTGGCGCGGCGGGCCGCCCGTCTCGACGGCAGCGCGGCGCAGTATCCGTCCGGGTCGTTGGCCAGCGCGAGCCCCGCCAGGCCGAAGAGGATCACCGGCAGATGCGCGGACTCCGTCACGTACGTCGCCATCAGGTGCGGGACCACGGCGAAGACCAGCCCCGCCACCACGGCGAACTGCGGCCTGCGCACCCCCGCCGCGACCACGACCGCCAGCCACACCAGGCCCGTCATCGCGGTGAAGTCCGTGGCCGTGATCCTGGTGTTGTACGAGGCGTAGAGCACCCCGCCGAAGCCCGCGAGGCCCGCCGACACCGTGAAGAGCAGCAGTTTCGTACGTACCACGGAGACCCCCGACGCGGCCGCGGCTTCCGGGGCCGAGCGGACCGCCAGCATGGCGCGGCCCCAGCGGGAGCCGCGCAGCCGGGTCAGCAGTGCGACGAGCACACAGCTGAGGAGCACGAGGGCGAGCCCCATCGCCCGGTCGTCGCTCAGGTCCACGGGCCCGGCCACCGGCCGGGGGATCTCCCACCCGGTGTCGCCGTTGCGCAGCGGGCCGAGCTGGAAGAGCACCTGGTCGGCCAGGAAGGCGAGGGCCAGGGTGGCGAGGGCCAGGGATCTGCCGCCGAGCCGCAGGGCGGGCAGCGCGACCACCGCGCCGAGCAGGGCCGCGGCCGCCGTGCCGGCCGCCGCCGCGGCGACGAAGGGCCAGCCGTGGCTCATCAGGAGCCCGGCGACCAGCGCGGCGCCGGTCACGAACGTCGCCTGGGCCAGCGAGACCATCGCGCCGAGCCCGGTGACCACGGTGAACGACATGAACACCAGCCCGATCGCGAGCCCTTGGGCCAGGATGCCGCTCCAGAAGGGCGTGGTGACCGTGTAGAACGCGGTGCCGAGCAGGAGGGCCGCCACGATCCACGCGCCCCATCGGCGGCCCCACCCCTTTCCGGCGAGGTAGTCCACCGGTGGCGGGTCCACGGCGGCCGTGCCCGTCGCGCGGCGGCGTCGGGCGAGGACGACGAGACCGGCGAAGAGGATGAGGAACGGTACTGCGGTGCGGAAGCCGGTGACGCCCTCGGCGAACGACGCGTACCCCGCCACCAGGTTCTGCAGCACGCCGAGCCCGAGGCCGCCCGCGAAGGCGAGCGGCACCGAGGCGAAGCGTCCGAGGACCGCCGCGGTGGCGGAGACGAAGAGGAAGAGGGTGTAGTCGTGCGCGGAGAGCCCGAGGAGCGGGGTCGCGAGGACACCGGCGAGGCCCGCGAGCCCGGAGGAGAGCATCCAGGCGATCGAGGACAGCCGGTCCGCGCCGATGCCCCGCAGTTCGGTCAGGGCACGGTTGTCGACCGCCGCGCGCAGTCGCAGGCCGAGCCGGGTGTGCCGCATCAGGATCCAGAGTCCGGCGGCCGTGAGGGCGGTGACGATCCAGGTGATCAGCTGGTCGGAGTCGATCCCGACGCCGTCGAGGGGCTGCCAGGAGACCGCGGGGCTCGGTCCGACGCCAGGCAGTCCGAACTGGTTCTCGGCGGGGAGGACCGGGGCGCCCGCCCGCTCCAGGAGTTCGACCACCCACAGTCCGGCGGCGGGCAGCGCGACGAGGAGGCCGATGGTGGCCACGATCTGCGCCGTCTCGCCGGCCTTGGCCAGCTTTCTGAACATGAGCCGGTCGAGTCCCCAGCCGAGGCCGGGCGCCACCACGGTCACCAGGAGCAGCGCGGTGGGGACGGCGGGCCAGCCGAAGCCGGAGTGGAGCTCGTAGAAGGCGAGCGCGCACAGGTAGGCGGTGGCGCCGTGGGCGAAGTTGAAGAGCCCGGAGGCGGAGTAGGACAGCACGAGGCCGGTCGCGAGCAGCGCGTACAGCGCGCCCGAGACCAGCCCGCTCAGGACGAAGCCCAGCAGGTCACCCACGTGACGCGCCCCTCAGCCGAAGGGGATCGGCGGGTAGCACGTGAACGGCACCGCCACCTCGTACCGTCCGTTCTTCAGCCGGACGAGCGCCCCGCACCCGAAGCTCTCCTTCTTCCCCTTCGGCAGGGCACGGTCACCGACGAGGGTCCCGGTGTCGGAGAAGCCGTCGGCGGCCTTCTGAAAGGCCTCGACGGTGAGGTCCTTGCCGGCCTTCGCGGCGATGGAGAGGAAGAGGTCAGCGCTCATGTACCCCGTCATCATGTGCATGTTGAGGGGTACTTCCGTGCCGCCGGAGGCCTTCTTGATGTCGTCCTTGAACCGGCGCATCGCGGGGGTGTCCGCCTCGAAGGGCTGGAACTGCAGCAGGACGTGCACGCCGTCGAGGGCCTGCTTGGTCGCGTCCTTGGCGAGCAGGCCGGGGTCGTAGTCCGTCGGGTCGGAGATGACGCCCTTGTAGCCGGACCGCTTGAGCGAGGTGAACAGGCCGATGTTGTACGGGGTCTGCATCACGGAGACGACGGCGTCGGGTGCGCGGCCGCCGGGGCCCGAGCGGAGGATCTCCTTGGTGTACGCCGACCAGTCGCTCGGCATCGAGGTCGCCGGGACCACGGCCTTGGCGTACGCGACCTGGAAGCCGGCCGCCTTGAAGCCCTGGGTGAAGGTGCGGATGCCGAACTTGCCGGCGTCGTTGTCGCCGGCGATCAGCGCGACGGATCTGCCGCGCGCGCCGCCGAGGACGGCCGCGAGGCCTTCGGGCCAGGTCTGGTTGAGCGTGCCGCCCGGTGTCGGGACGAGGCAGCCGTTGAAGCCGTAGAGGTGTGCGGGCCCGCAGAACGAGGGCAGCGTGCCCCAGCCCACCGTCGGGACCTTCTGGGTGTCGAGGAAGTCGGCCCCGGCGAAGGTCACCGAACTCATGGGGGAGACGGCGAAGACCTTGTCCTGCTGGACGAGCTTGCGGGCCGCGGCCAGGTTCCTGGCGGGGTCCTGCCCGTCGTCCTCGGCCCCCAGGTACTCGATCTTCCGTCCGTTGATGCCGCCCTCGGCGTTGGCCCGGTCGTAGCGGGCCCGGGCACCGAGGTCGGTGTCCTTCTTGGAGTAGCCGCTGGCGGTCGTCATGGAGACGATGCCGCCGACCTTGATGGTGTCGGCGGTGACTCCGCGTACGGACGTGGACGTACTCCCGCCGGTGGAGGCGGAGTTGCAGGCGGTGACGAGGAACAGGGCGAAGGCGGCGGCACTGACGCGCAAGGCTCGGGGCACGGGCGATCCCTCCGTCGGGTGACCGCATTCTGTGACCGATCTGACGAACCGTCAATGACTGGTACGGGGCGAATTGACGGTTCGTCAGAATTCGCTCGGCGACCGGGTCAACGCGGGGGTGCGGGGAGTCGGCGGGCCGGATGGCGGGGTCCGAGGAAGGTGACGAGGCCGGATCCGCCGGGTCCGGCGTGGCCGGCCCGCGTCCAGCCCGCCCGCTCGTAGAAGGCGCAGGTGTCTTGGGCCGCCGCCGAGGTGAGCAGCCAGCAGCGGCCGTCGGCCCGGTCCTCCGTGACCGCGTGCAGCAGCCGGGCGCCGAGGCCGGAGCCGCGCGCGGCGGTGGAGACGGCGAGCTCGTCGACCTCACGGGCACCGCAGAGCCAGTCGGCGGTGCGGCGCTCGCCCAGCGCGGCGGACACCAGCGCGTAGGCGCGGTCGGCGGGGAACACGTCCGGGGTCGTCCAGGCCGTCGCCCAGCCCGCCACCGTGTCCCCGTCGAGGGCCAGCGCCGCGGTGAATCCGGGTCGGCGCACGTCATCGGCGAGCCGCTCCAGATAGGCGGCGGCCTGCTCCGGCCCCTCCAGCCAGGGCGGGACGCCGAAAGCGTCCGCGTACACCGCGCGTATCCCGTAGGCGTACGCGAGGAGACGGCTCCCGGGGACCCGCTCGACGGCGGCCATCAGGCGCCTCGCGCCGGCACGGGCGCCGACGGGGCCAGGACGGTGCCTCGTGCCACCGGTCCGCTCATCACAGCACTCCTTCCGCGCGGGTGGACCCGCACCCTGGGCATACGGGGAAGACATGGGCGCCTGGGCTCACGCGGGCGGTGGTGTCAGGTCGCTCTCGCTGACGGTGTACGTCAGGCGGGGGTAGCTGAAGTCCGTCTCATGGTTCTCGCGGCGCCTCAGTCGGTAGAACTCGCGGCTCTGCTCCTCGTCGGCCGTCGTGAGCGGCGTGCCCTCCGGTAGGTAGGCGTGGCCGTCGCGAAACCGGATCAGGGTCTTGGACGTTCGGAACGTCACGCCCAGCCAGGTGTTGTCCGTCGCCGGGACGGGCCTGTCGAGCACGATCTTGTGCCTGAGCCGCCGGTTCGAGGCGACGGAGAACGCGACGACGCCGTGATGGACGAGGGGGACCTCGAACTTCTCGCCACCGGGCTCCTTCGATTCGAAGATCAGCTTTCTCGGCGGGCCCGCCTCGGGGTGCCGATAACAGGAGAAGACCGCGACGAACGAGCCGTCGGCCAGATCGAGCGCCTGGTCGGAATGGCTGCCCATGGTGGTGTAGGCGTTCGTGTAGGTCTCGATGAGCGCGTTGTTGAAGCCGACCGGAAACGCCGCACGCTCTTGGATCTGCCGCGCCAGCCGTTCGTGCACCGCCCGGAAACGCTGCGTGGGATGGGCGTACCGTGTCGTCGTGCGCACGAGGGGAACGCCACCGTCCGCCTCGTCGATCCGGGCGAGCGTGGCGCCCCGCCGCCCTTTGCCCACGTCCTCCCAGCGGACCGAGGCGGAAAGCTCCGTGAAGAGGTTCTCCTCGGCCGGCACGGAGCACGAGATGATCTCGTCCGAAATGCTAGACCCGGGGCGCACGGTAGTCCCCCGTGTTCATGCTGAAGAGGAACCGGTCGCCGTAGTCGATGAAGGACGAGGTCCTGTTCTCCTCGGCGTACAGCCCGCGCAGCTCGTCCATGCCGGCCTCGGTGGGCGGCTCCAGCTTCACCCGCTCTCCGGCCAGTTCCAGGAACGTGTGGCCGTCCTTGTGGACGGCTTCGGTCTTCGAGCAGCGCACCACGTACCCCAGGCGCGTCGGCAGCGACTCGGCGTCCAGCCCCGAGGGCCGGATCTCGTGCGTGTACAGGCGGTTGGTGGAGAGCGGCATGAAGAACACGGAGCCGGGATACAGGGTCACGCTGAACTGCGCCGGGAGCACCGGATCGGCCTCGCCGCGTTCTCCGGTCTGCTCCTTGAGGCGGAAGTGGAGCCTGGTCAGCCCGCTGACGCCCTTCACGCCGTGGTCGAAGGGGTCTGCGGCGAGGGGCTGCAGCTTGTCGAGCCCGTCGTAGAAGGTGCAGAAGGCCATGATGCCGTTGGCGGGCATGTCCTTGGTCTTGTCGGCGTGCGCCGAGATCCTGGCCTTCGACTGTTTGCGCTCCGGGGTGCCCAGGGTGTTGTGGTAGATCTGCGCGAGCACGTGGTTGAGCGGCGCCTGGTCCCGGAAGACGGTGGCCGCCTCGTCGTTCAGGGCGTCCACGATGTCCGTGTCGGTCGGGCGGAAGCCCTCGGTCGGCCCCGAGAAGTTCGTGGAGCACCGGAGGAGCCGGAAACGCAGTTCGTCGCCGTCCCGCGTGACGGGCGTCAGATAGATTCCGCTGCGGTGGGCCGTTCCGGGCTTGGTGGACTCCGTCAGGGACTGGAAGGCGTGCTCCGCCCCGATCCGTCCGAAGTGGTCGGCGCCGGGGTCGAAGAAGCGGCGGTAGTACACGCCGGCGCCGTGGACGCGCAGGGGCACGCGGCCCGGTCCGACGACGGGCCAGGGTCCTTCGACCTCCGCCCCGCCGTCGTGCGAGAGGTCACGGACCATGAACACCCGCGCAGCCGAAGCCAGTTGGCCGCGGTCGACGCCGGACACGTCGCCGCACAGGTAGACGGTCCTGTGCGTGAGGTCGATCGTGCCGGAGGCGAGCTGCTCCGGAGTGACCGTGTACCCGAAGAAGTCCCGGACGGTGTCGTGCTCCCGCAACGCCGGTGGCGCGACCAGGATGTTGCCCGTGTCGTCGATGCGCGCCTGCGCCGGCTCCCTTGTGCTCGTCACACCCCGTCTGCCCTTCGCGGTCCGGATACGGATATGGCAACGGCCCGCACTCCCTCATCCGCCTCGCGAAACGCGGACGAGAGGGGACGGACCGTCGGACCTCGATGATCTCATGGGCCCCGACGGCGGACAAACGGGATTCCACCGCGACCGACGGGCGCCCTGGTGGGGCGTCAGATGGCGCCCGCACCGCCCGAGAACGGGCCGCCGGTGCGGTAGTACTGCGTGATCTCCTCGCGGTACTGCCGGTCGGCGAAGTGCTTGTCCGAGTGGAACTCGGGGGCGTCCTTGACCTGTTCCCTGGTCAGGGCGAGGTGCACCGCCTGTTCCTCCAGGTCGAAGGAGGTCACCGCGCTCGCCGGGATCAGCACTTCCTTGCCGAAGATCCACGCACCCGTGTCCACGACCAGGCAGGAGTCGTCCACCTCGTCGGAGTGCCTGTCCACCGTGCCGATGTGGCCGTCGCACGCCTCGACCCGCCATCCGGTGAGGTCCACGCCCGGCAGACGCCCGGCCTCCGTACCGTAGTTCCACATGCCGTCGGTCATCGCTGTCACTCCTCCGTCGCTGTACGTCGTGGGCGCGTCGGCACCGGCTGGTGCGGACCGCCTCAGAGCAGGTCGCGCCGATCGTCGTCGGTGACCGTCGGGGCCACGGGCGGCACCACCATCCGGCGACGGCGAAGCACGCTGGTGTAGACGGCCGTTCCGAAGATGCCGACCCCCATCAGGATCAGTCCGACCACATCGAGGTTGACCGCTTCGAGCTCCCAGTCGGACGCGAACGTGAGGATGGCTCCGACCGCGATCATGATGATGAAGATTCCCAGACCCATGATTGGCTCCCTCCCATATGGGTTGGACAACGTTCGCGTACCCGGGGCTTCGAGGAACATTCCGCGCTCGGCGCTCCCGGGGCTGCATTCGAGCCCCGTCACGCCGCGTCACCCACGGGGTGCGGAACGTCACCATCCGTGGCAGCGTGGAAGCAGGGAATCCCCCGATTCCCCATTTACGCACCACGGAGGTCACCGTCATGGGCGGTATGCAGGACAAGCGCCACCAGCCGGGCAAGGGTCGCGAGGAGCAGACGCGCGGCCGCCAGGGGCAGGACCCGGTCCACCCCGGCGCCCGGCGGGACACTCAGGGCGTGAGCCCCGAGGAGCTCGAGCGGCGCCGCCAGGACGAGATGTCCCGCGGGCTCGACAGGGACGACGACCCGCGCGACGGCCGCTGACCCCGGTCGCACCGTCTCGCCCCCATACGCAGGACCCGGCCGGGCCCGTAGTCACCTCGGCCGGGTCCTGTCACGCGTTCGCCACCGCGCGCCCCGGTGGCGGCACCGGCACGGCTACCAGTAGTGGCGGCGTCCTCCCACCGCGTGTCCGACGGCTCCGAGGATCCACAGGATCGCGCCGATGACCAACAGGATGATCCCGATGGTCCACAGGATCGAGATGCCGGTGACGAATCCGATGACGAGCAGAATGACTCCGACAAGGATCATGGTGTGCCTCGCTCTCTGGAGGTGGGCCGCGTACGTGTCGGGCCGCGGGTTCCTTTCGGCGGAGCCGCCGCGCGTCCCGTCACCTCATGCACTGCGTCTGCCCCGTTTGCGCCGTAGTACGGGTGCCGGGGCGGAACGGTTGTCGGATACCGGGATCACCGCCCCCTGCCTTCTCCGCTAGGACACCAGTCCCTGGCCCTCCAGCTCGGTCAGCCGCACGGTGCAGAGGCCGCCGCGCTCCGTCCGCACGTCCGTCACCTTCAGCTGGGTGCCCGGCGCGAGGATGTACTCCTCCTCGCCGGTGAAGGCGGAGAACCGCCGGATCGCCACCGCCCGCGCCGGCGTGACCTCGAACAGGGTCCGCCGGCCGCGGCTGCCGAGGAACGCCTTCGCCACGCCCAGCTCGGACGTGCACGACGACACGCCCCACCACGTCACGGTCCGGCCCTGCGGATACTGCGACCGCAGATCCAGTGCCACACCGCGCCACAGCGGCCGGGTCTGCGCCGGCAGCGACTCCACCGCCGAGAACAGCAGACGCAGGTACGGCAGGTAGGGCCGCAGGCGCTCCCGGTCCGGGGACCGCAGGACGGCGTTGATCTCGCGGTAGAACGCCGACTCGCAGGTGTAGAGGTGGAGCGCCGAGACCTGGTCCCCGGTCAGGCCGTGCCCCGGCGACGACGCGCCGAACGTGCTCGACCGCTCTATGTGCCGGTCCAGTCGGGCCAGGACGTGCGACACCGGCTCGACGGCCTTGCGGAAGTCCATCAGCGGCGTGTCGAAGACCCCGGTGACGGCCGGGAGGACGAGTCCTTCGTCCTTGACGCTCGTGAGCCGTTCCAGATAGAGCTGGTGGAGCTCCATCGTCGAGGCGATGAACGCCCCCATCCGCTCCGCGACGTCACCGCGGTCCGCGCCGCCTGGGCCGGCCGCCTTCCGGTCCCAGCCCTTGCTCGGCAGCCAGTCGACCGGCTCCGCGCCCACCGCGGCCAGGGCGTCGTTCACCTGGGCGAAGTGGTCGCCCTCGCAGAAGATGTCTCCCTGGGCCGCCGGGTTCGCGTGGTCGAGGTGGCGCACCTCGACCCCCGGGTACTTCTTCTCCAGCCGCTGGACGACCCGCTTCAGGCTCCGGGCGTGCGCGCCCCACCAGGCGAACACCACACCCCGGTCCTCCTCGGCGGCGTCCTGCTTCGCCCGCAGGATCTCCTCGACGATCTGCTCGGCCACCGGGCGCCAGAAGGTGGTGTGGTGATCCGTGGGCATCGCCCCGTCGGCACTCGCCGTGAGGGAGGCGTTGAGCAGGAGCACGCCCTGGGTGAGCATCGCCTGGAACCACTCCGGCGGCGCGACCGTGTCCTCCTTCTTCAGCAGCGCGCGCACGTCGGCGATCGGCGTCTTCTTGACGATGCCGTACTTCCACATCGCGGCCGCCTTGATGAGGCAGCGGATGCTGACCACGCGGCCGAACTGGCTGTCCTTCCAGTCGTTGAAGGTGTTGTCGAACATCGCGATGCCGGTCGCGCTCTCCGCCCGCGGGTACGGGTTCTGCCCGAAGGCGACCACCTTCCACCTGTGCGGCGGGTGGGGCTTCAGCGCCTGGAACGTCAGCTCCCGCACCGGGACGACCTCCGGGCTCCGCTGGGGGCCGATGTAGTCGGCGGCGCCCGGCTGTGCCTCGATCACCGGGGCCAGCAGCGGAAGCCACGGCTCGCCGCCCCCGGTGAACAGGTCGGCGAGACCGAGGGGGTCACCGGTGGGGGAACCGGCGGCGGCCGGCGTGTCGACGTCGTTCACGAGGGCGGGGCTCCCAGAACTCGGACCGGCCGCCCCCTCGGGCGCACCGGCGTGCTGTACGGACTCGGTGGGGCGACCGCCTGCGGCCCCGCCGTGCTGGGGCACGGCGCCGGCCTGCGGGGCCTGCGCGTCAGCGGCGGGCGTGACGCCGGCCTGCGGGGCCTGCGCGTCAGCGGCGAAAGGAAGGTCGCTGCGGGACGTTGATCCGGACCCGCCGCGCGGACCCCGCTCCCTCGATGTCGTCGAGCTGCCCGAGCACCGCGGCCCGCAACTCGTCGTAGTCCGCGAACCCGTGGTCGTGGAAGAGGGTGTAGCCCGTCCACATCAGGTTGGCGCACACCCCCGCCGGGACCCCGCCGGTCCGCGCGCCCATCCCCACGAGCGCGACCGACCTGATGCTGCCGGGCTTCGCACGGTTCTGCAGGTGCACCGCCTGGAACGCGGCCGCGCAGGCCAGCGCCACGTTCATCGTCTCGCTGACGTTCTGCGCGGACTGCCGCATGGTCGGCGTCGAGATCAGATAGCGGGGCACGGTCGCCCCGGACGGGACGCACACCGCGCTGCCCACCGGCAGGCTCCCGCCGAACCGGTCGCGTATCGCCCGCTGCACCTTCACCTGGATGCCCGCGCCGAGGTGGCGCTTGACGACGGCGTCGACGCCACCGTCCATCCTGCCCTTCGCGTTGGTCGGGGACACCCACGCGTCGACGTCCTCGTCGAGCAGGGAACCCCGCCGGATCTCCACCTCGGGCGTGTCCGCGAAAGCGGACCGCCAGGCTGCCACCACCTCGTCGTTGACATCGACCAGCACGACCCTCAACGCACGTCCGAAACCCACGCATTCGCCTCTCTCGCACGACCGCTCGAACAAGATCGAAGCTATCGCGGGGCACTGACAACGCGGCCGGGGAGCGGGGTCCCCGGCGCGCGCGGGCGGAGGCGGGGCCGGGTGGTCAGTTCGCCGTTCGTGTGGCGGTCGCGGCCCTGTAGTCGTCGTCCGTGGTGTCGTAGTTGACGGTGCCCGACGTCAGGTGGCCGGCGAGGCCGAGGAGGAGGAAGAGCCAGACCAGTACCTGCGCGGCCGTGCTCAGCCGCAGGGGGCGCGTCGCGGAGTACGCGGGCTGGGCGGCGGCGCCGGGGGCGTCGCCCAGGAGTCCCTTGGGGTACACCGGCGTCAGCATCGTCGTGTAGGCCGTCAGCCGCATGCGGTAGCGGACGACGGCCGCCGTGGCTCCGAAGACGGGCTCGGGCAGCCTGCCCAGGACGATGCCGATCAGCCAGAACACCCAGCTGATCGCGAGCCAGCCGGACTGCGCGAGGCTGCTGACGATCGCCGCCGGGATCATCAGGATCAGTCGGAACAGGACGGCGAGCCGGTTGAGCGGGGTGGCCCGCAGTTCGATGCGCACCGGGTAGTCGGGGGCGTCGAAGGCGAACGGCGGGTAGCGGTCGACGAGCAGGGCCGCGGCGGCCGTGACCCTGGTCTGATAGGCGAGGACCGAGCCGAGGAAGGAGAAGATCGGGTCGGGCAGGCGGCCGAGGACCAGCGCGCTGAACCATCCCACGACGGTGACGAAGAACGCGGCGATGGACAGCACGGCGACGACGACGAACTGCGGCAGGAGCAGCAGCCAGCGCAGGAACACGGTCCAGCGACGCTGCCGTCCCGGCGGTGGCACGTCCAGGACCGGCCGCCATTCGGCTCCGTCGGCGTCGGTCGAGGGTCGGGGCTCCCACCCTGCTGCCATGGCCGTCTCCGTCTCTCCCGCGTCCCCCGCTTCCCGGGTCACGTCGATGCTGACGCAGCCGGCCGGCCCGCGCACCGCCACGGGGGCCACCTGGACCACAGGGCTTGCCCCCAGGCGTTCCGCGCGCCCTCCGGCCAGGCCGTCTCTGATACGGCGCGTAGTCGCCGCGACGAGCCGGGAACCGGGCTCGGCGCCCTTTCAAGGCGCCCCGTTCGCGGTGGGTCGGTTCGAGCGGCGGGTTCGGGGCACCCGAGAGGTCACAGGCCGAAGGGGAGTGACCTGACATGACCGCAGCCGGATCGTCATGGGCCGCCGCGAGACGTGCGGCTCGGGGGGACGTCGTACGCGTCGGTGCCCGCGTGGGTTTCGTGGCACGCGGTGTGCTCTACCTGCTCGTCGGAGTTCTGGCCGTGCGCGTCGGCCTGACGGGCACGAACGAGCAGGCCGACCGGGGCGGGGCGCTCGCCGAGGTCGCCGCGACGCCCTTCGGGGCCGTTCTGCTGTGGGCGCTTGGCATAGGACTCGCCGGGATGGCGCTGTGGCGGCTCTCCGAGGTGCTGTTCGGCGCGGCGGGGCCCGACGGCGACGGCGTGGGCAAGCGCGCCCTGTCCGGCGCGCGGTGCGTGTTCTACGGGGTGTCGTCGTTCCTGGTCCTGGCCTTCGCGGCCGGCTACCGCGGCAGCGGGGCCGGGTCCACCGACCAGCAGAGCCAGGACATCACCGCCCGCCTCCTCGGCCTGCCCGGCGGGGCGTGGTGGGTGGGCGCCGCGGCGGCCGGGCTCCTCGGCGCGGGGCTGTGGATCGCGGGCCGGGCCGTGCTGCGCGCGTACCGCAAGCACCTCGCCTGGGGCCGGATGTCGAAGGCCCAGCGGCGGTTCATGGACGTGACGGGCATCGCGGGTGGCGTGGGACGCGGTCTCGTCTTCGGCGCGATCGGCTACTTCGGCCTGCGGGCGGCGGTGACGTTCGACCCGAAGGAGTCCAAGGGGATGGACGACGCGATCCGTTCGTTCGCCCAGACCCCGGCGGGACCCTGGCTGCTCGTCGCGGTCGCCGTCGGCCTCGTCCTCTTCGGCGTGTTCTCCTTCGGCCAGGCCAAGTGGCGCGACGTGTGACACGTCGGTTCGAGCCAGGAGCGCCCGACCCCGCCGCCGTACGTCGGCGGGCCGGCGCCTCCTTAGCGGGCGCCCTCGTGAGCGGGGCATGATCGTCTCCACCTGTGTGATGGGATGTCCGCCAACGCTTGCAGAGCGCGGGGATACGTCGCGGCGACGAACGAGGACAGGAGACGGGGGCCATGACGAGCGGGCACCGGACGCATGGGGCGGGTTCCGGCCGACAGCCGTTGCGGACACGTGACCTGACCCGTGAGGCCGGGCGGGCACGGCAGCTCCTGGCCGCCGGGGAGTGGCGTCCCGCCGCCGCGGACTCCGAGGCGGCAGCGCGCGTCCTGGCCCGCCTCACGGCCCCGCTCCCCACCCGGCGGTCAGCGACCGCGGCGACGTCGGCCACGGACCGGGACCGGCGCCTTCAACGCATCCTGCGGACCACCCTCCACCACCTCGACGCGGGCGCTGTCAGCCCGCCCGCGGCCGCCCTCCTGGCCGCCGTCGCCCGCGCCTTCCTGCCGTGGCACGCCACCCCGAACCCACCGGGCGCGGCGGCGGCCCCGAGATACGGGACCCCTGTGGGGACGGCGGACGGCCCGGCCGTGCCACCGACGGAGGCGGGCGAGGCCCTCCTCCCCGATCTGATCGCACTGTTCGCCGCGCTGGTCTCCGCGAGCCCACCCGGGACCGTCCCGCTCACGCCCCCGGCCGAGCCCCGACAGGTCCGGTACGCGGGCCGCTTCCGTCGTTACGGCAGACCCGCCTCCGGGGTGTGGACCGCCGAGACCGTCGGCTGCCCGGCATGCGGGGGGAAGGACGGCCCGTGGACGGTGACCTGCGACTGGCGCCGGATCTCGCTGGGCTGCCCGTGCGGGGCGGTGACCCACGAGCACGGCCTCGCCTTCTCGGAGGTCTTCCTCCTCCTGCCGGACCCGTGACCGAGTGCCTTGACCGATCGCCCGCACGACGACGCTCCGTCGCAAGATCTGAAACGGCGACCCGCGAAGTCCGGGGCTAGACGGCGGCTTCCGGTACGCGGTCCCCGGACTCCGGGCGGTCCGGTTCGGCGGCCGGTTCGGCGGCCGGGGCGGCGACGCGCAGGGCCGCCTCGATCCGGCGGTCGGTCGTCATGGTCGCGGTGACGGCGGTCATCGCGAGGAGGAGCCCGGCCGCGGCGTAGAGCGGGGTGCGGACGCCGGAGGTGGACGCCAGCCAGCCGCCGACGAAGGCGCCGAACGGGGCGGCGCACATGGCGAGCATGCGGGACGTGGAGGCGACCCGGCCCATCAGGTGGGCGGGGACGATGGCCTGCCGGAGCGACGGGGCGAGCACCATCGTGGCGCCCATGCCCGCGCCGCAGACGGCGAGCGCGAGGCCGGCGACCCAGGGGTTCGGGGCTGCGGCCAGGCCCAGGACGGCGAGTCCCTCGACCGCGGCCGTGCAGGTCAGCGCGGTGCCGGTGCCGAGTCGCCGGCCGAGGAAGGAGGCGATGGCCGCGCCGAGGAGTCCGCCGGTGGCCTCCGCGGTGAGGAGGAGACCGAAGCCGAAGGCGCCGATGCCGAGGTGATCGTGCGCGAAGAGGGCGAGGACGGTCTCCACGGCGACGAACGCGATGTTCCCGACCGCCGGGCGCAGCGCGAGCCCGAGCAGCAGCCGGTCCCGGAACACGTACGAGGCACCGGCCCGCGCCTGCCGCAGCAGCGACTCACGGACCTGCGGTACGGGGCGGGGTGCGGCGGGCAGCGACCGTACGAGCAGGGCGGAGACCGCGAACGAGACCGCGTCGGCGAGCAGCGGGACAGCCCGCCCGAGCGCGAGCAGGGCGCTGCCCGCGGGCGGCCCGGCGAAGCCGGAGGCGGCGGTCTGGGTGCCGCGCAGGCGGGAGTTGGCGCGTTCCAGGAGCGCGGGGTCACGGCCGAGGAGGTCCGGCAGATAGGCCGTGGCGGCCGTGTCGAAGAACAGTCCGCCGAGGCCGAGCAGGAAGGCGACGGCCGCGAGGAGGGGAATGCTCAGGGCGTCGAGCGCGGCCGCGGCGGCCGGTATCGCGAGCAGCCCCGCACGCACCGCGTCCGTGACCCACATCGTGCGCCGGCGGTCCCAGCGGTCCACGAGCGCTCCGCCGAGCACGCCGAAGAGGAGCCAGGGCAGCGTGCCGGCGGCCGTGACGACGGCGAGGGCCATCGGGTCGCGCGTCAGGGTCAGTGCGAGCAGGGGCAGCGCGGCATGTGACACGCCGTCACCGAGCGAGGACACCGTCTGCGCGGTCCACAGGCGACCGAATCCGGTCGGCAGCTTCTTCATGTCGGAGCTCACTTGGCGGCTCCCTCGGTCTGCTCGCCCGACGCCGGGTGGAACAGCGCGAAGACGAGGGACGTGTCCGGAAGCGAGGGATCGGACAGCTCCCGGTACTCGTGCGCCAGCGCCTGGAGGCGGGCTCCGAGCTCCGAGAACTGCTCGTCGGTGAGCCGGAGGTGCATCATCCCCACGTGCCGCTCGCCGTCCGCCGGGGCGGCCTCCAGGTCCGCCACCGCGTGCCGCATCAGCACGTCGGGGCCTCCCTCGCCGGGGTCCGGGAGCACGATGGACCGCGCTGCCATGGCGTAGTACCGCTCGGTGACCCCCCGGACCTTGCGGGTCCGGACCACCTTCACCAGGCCGGCCCGCTCCAGGAGCCGTACGTGGTAGCTGGAACTCCCCTTCGCGAGGCCGATCCGCTCGGCGATCTGCGTGATCGTCGCGGGCTCGAAGCGGAGCACGGCCATGATCCGGTGGCGCGTGAGGTTGGAGACGGCGCGCAGTTGCTCGTCGGTGGTGACGTGGAAGGCGTCCGGAAGATCGTCTGTGGAGGGCATGGCTCAATGGTCAACACTTCTTGACCATTGAGCAAGGACGATTTTCGGCCATCAGCCGAGCACTCACGGCCGCACCACCTCACCACCAGTACGCGGGGTACCTCGGTGACGTGCGGCGGATGCGGGAACCGGCGTACCCGGTCAGGACGAGGAGGACCGTGGAGCCGAAGAGAAGGGGGACGAACCGGGCCGCCTCCGGGGTCTGCAACACGATGACCACGGCCGTGGCACAGCCGGCGGAGTGCGGTGTGCGGGCAAGCGTGGTCAGCGCCAGCGTGGCGCCCGCCGCGACGGCCGCGGCCCACGCACTGCTCCCCGCCGCGGCGAGGGCGGCGTACCCCGCGGCGGCGCCGAGCAGATGCCCGACGACGACGCTGCGGGGCTGGGCCAGCGGCAGCGTGGGCGCGGCGTGCACGAGAGCGGCGCTGGCGGCCAGCGGGGGTATCAGGACCGGTTCGTGGATGACCGCGCCGATGGCGACCAGGGCCAACAGGACGGCCGTCGCCGCGCTCACGCTGTGGAACGCGGCGGCCGGGGTCGGCCTGGCCGGAGCCCGGCCGCCGAACCGCGGCGGGCGGGGACGTTCGACGGGGGCGTGGGCGTGGGCGTGCTCGGGACGCGAGGGGGCGTCGGTAGTCATGGGTGCTGTTTCCGTGGCAGGCGGCGAAGGGGGCGGTGGCGGTGGGGACGTCTTCGTATCGGGCTCTGTGATCGACAGCCGGCCCGGCCCCGCGCATCGCCGTGGTGCGGCGGCGCGACCGCCCACGACTCTAACCTGCGGTTTTGCGGCGGTATGACGGGGGGTGGCGCACCCCGTACCGGCGGCTGAAACCGATCGCCTGCCGACCGCATGCCGATCCCATGCCGACGGCGAACCGTTTCCATACCCGCCGGCCCTAGCGTCCGGGACGGCCGGTGTGGCCGCCCGTCCCCATCCCGCGAGGAGATCCCGTGCTCGAAGGCTTCGGCGAGGCGCTCGCGGACCCGGAGTACTACCTGCCGCTGACCAGCGTGGCCGACCCCGGGCCGCGTTTCACCCCCGGCGTGGTGCCGGCGGGCGCGCGGGGCGCGGCCCAGGGCGTCTGGACGGCCTGGGCGGGCGCGCGGACCGGGCTCGCCGAGCAGGGCTGGAAGATCCACGTGTCCGCGCGACTGGACCGGGCGCAGCACGTCCTCGACACGGTCGCCGCGATCTGCTTCTCCGAAGGCGTGCCGTTCAAGCACCTGAGCGCCCGGCTCTTCTTCCTGTTCGTCCATCACAAGCACGCCGCGCGGGCCCAGGCGGGCAAGTTCTGCGTCGTCTACCCGCCGGACACGGCGACCGCCCGCCGACTCCTCGAACGCCTGCGCGACGCGCTCGACGGGGAGGAGGGGCCGTACGTCCTCACCGACCGGCGCTTCCGCGACTCGCGGACGGTCCACTACCGCTACGGCTCCTTCGGCGGCCGCAGCCGGCTGCGAGCCGACGGCACCCGGGAGGGGCTGGTCCGCGACGGCTCCGGCCGCGAGGTCGCCGACCTGCGGCTGCCCGCCTTCCACCTGCCCGAGGGGATCACGGACCCGTTCGCCGAGCGGGAGGAACCGCCGCACTCGGGCCCGATCCTGATCCGCGACTACGAGGTGACCCGCGCGGTGCGCCTGAGCAACGCCGGGGGCTCGTACGAGGCACGGGACCGGCGTACGGGCCGCCCCGTCTTCCTGAAGGAGGCCCGCGCCCACAACGGTCTGGTCTTCGACGGCACCGACGCGCGGCAGCGGCTGCGGCACGAGCACCGCGTGCTGTGCGAGCTGCACGCGGCCGCGCCCGGGGTGGGCCCGGAGCCGCTGGACCACTTCACGGAGTGGGAGCACGACTTCCTCGTCACCGAGTACGTGGCCGGGCAGCCGCTGGTGGGCTGGCTGAGCCGGTCCTCCCCCCTGGCCCGCGCCGACCGCACGGCCGCGTCCGTCGCCGCGTACTACGAGGCCTGCCGCGGTCTCCTCGCCGGCCTTGACGTCTCGCTGGAACGGGTGCACGCCGCCGGCTACCGGTTCGGCGACCTCAGCCTGGGCAACGTCATGGTCACGGCGGCGGGCGGGGTCCGTCTGGTGGACTTCGAGGCGGCGTCCGCGCTGTCCGCGGCGCCCTCCGGGATCGGCACCCCGGGGTTCACGCCGCCGCCCGGACTGGTCCGGGCCGACAGCGATCCGCTGCTGCACGACCGGTACGGCATGTCGGCGGTCGCGTTCGCCTTCCTGGCGCCGCTCCACGAGCTCGCCCGCCACGCGCCCGCCAACCTCGCGCTGCTGCACCGCGACCTGGCGGACGTGGCTCCGCCCCCGGATCTGTGGGAGCGGGCCACCGCCTTCCACCGGATGGGGCGGGGTACGGCAGACCCGACGGGGCGGCAGGCGATAGACCGGACGGGACCGTCGGCAGAGAACCTGGCGGAACCGTCGGCACCGGACCTGACCGGATCGTCGGCACCGGTCCCGACGGGGCGGCTGGCACCGGACCCGCCGGGACCGTCCGCAGAGGACCTGACGGGACGGCCGGCACCGGACCTGACAGGACCGCCGTCACCGGACCCGACGGAACCGTCCGCAGAGGACCTGACCGAACCCCCGGCACCGAACCTGACCGGACCCCCGGCACCGGACCCGAAGCCGCGGTCGGCACCGGCCCGGACGGGGCGCCTGGCACGGGATGACCACGGCGCCGACCGCCCGCCCTCCCCCGCCGAGCTGGACGCCGATCCGCGCGGCTGCCTCACCCGGCTGGCCGCGCAGGTGACCGCCGGGCTCCTGGCGACGGCCGACGCCGGCCGGCCGGAATGGGCCTTCCCTCCCTCGCCCGAGGCGTTCCGCACCAACACCGTGTGCCTGGCCTACGGCACGGCCGGGGTGGTGCACGCCCTGCGGCGCGCCGGGGCCGCGGTGCCGGAGGAGATCCGCGAACGGCTGCGTCGCGACGCCCTGGCACAGCGCGGGGCGCTGCCCCCGGGACTGCTCGTCGGCACGGCCGGCCTCGCCCCGGTCCTGGCCGGTCTCGGCCTGCTCGACGAGGCCGTCGAACTGCTCGGGGACGCCGACGGCCACCCGCTCACCGCCTCCTGCGCCACGCTGGCCGGCGGCCTGGCCGGGGTCGGCCTCGGCTGGCTCGCCCTGCACCGGCTGACCGGGGACGGCGCCCACCTGGAGCGGGCCGCCGCGGCCGGGGAGCGCCTGCTGCGGACCCCCGACCTGCCGGCCGCCCTCGGTGAGCACGACGCCCGCGGGCTGCTGCACGGCCGCTCGGGGCTCGCTCTCTTCCTGCACCGCCTGGCCCGCGCCACCGGCGATGCCCGCTGCCTGGAGGCGGGTCGCGTCCTGCTCCACCAGGAGCTCGACCGGACGTTCCCGCTGGACGACGGCTCCCTGTCCGTCTCCGACGACGCACGGTTCAGCCGTGCCATGCCGTACCTGGCCACGGGCGCGGCCGGCGTCGCCGCGGTGCTCGGCCGTTACGTGGCCACCGCGCCGGACGAGCGCTGCGCCGAGGCGCTGCCGAGGCTGGTCGCCGGCGTCCGGGTCTCCTGCGCCACGAAGGAGGCGGGGCTGTACCGGGGTCTTGCGGGACTCTCCTGGTTCCTCACGGAGCACGCCGAGCTCACCGGGACGGCGGCGGCCCGCGCGGACGCCGTGCGCGCCGCGACCGGGCTGTGGAAGTACGCCGTCCCCCACCGGCGCGGCGTGCGCTTCCTCGGAGCGGGTTCGCAGCGGTTCACCGCCGATCTGTCCAGCGGCGGGGCCGGGGTGCTGCTGGCCCTCCACCGCCTGCTGACCGGCCCGTTCCTGGCGGAGCCCCATCACGCGCGTCCCCCGGTCGCGGCCGTCGGCTGACGGCGTCGGGCGCGCGTCCCATGAACGCCTCGGCCCGGCGGCGGGCGACTCCGCCGGGCCGAGGTACCCGGGTGCCGACCGGCATCGCCCGAGCTTCGCGCCGGCGCGAGGAGATCGGCGGCACCCGAGAAGAAACCGGCACCACCCGAGAAAGAAACCGGCACCACCCCCGAGTAGAAGCGGAGAGCACCATGACTCAGATCCTCGCGCTCCAGACCCTGGACACCGAGCCGGAGGCCTGTTCCCTGCCGCCCTGCTTCAGCGTCGCCTGGAGCATCAGCGACATCTTCCCCGAGCCGATGTAACGCACCGATCCCCGGGAGGGCCGGGGCCGGTGGCCCTGCCACCGGCCCCGGCCCGGTTCGTGCGCCACGCCCTCCGGCCGCCGTGTCAGGCGGTGCGTCCCGGGTAGCCGCGCCTCATCGAGGGTGTGGCGCCGTCGGCGCCGCGCGGCGGAGAGGGGCAGCTGTGAGGCGCAATCCGTTGGTGCTGTCCGACGAGCGGATCGCCGACCCGTGGGGGCGTCGCACCCCCTACGGCCGGGGCGGTCGGTGGCCCGAGCGCACGGACTCCTGCCTGGCCGAGGGGGTGGCCGAGGAGGACGTCGACGCGTGGGTACGAGCGGCGTCGCTCCTGCATTCCGACGGTGACGCGATGGACATCGCCGTCCGGGACGGGCGGATCGTCGGAGTACGCGGCCGGGCCGGCGACCGTGTCAACCGCGGGCGGCTTGAGCCGAAGGACCTGTACGCGTGGCAGGCCAACGGCTCCGCGGACCGGCTGACCCGGCCGCTGATCCGCGAGGGCACGCGCCTCGTCGAGACCGACTGGCCCACGGCGATGGGGCGCGTCGTCGCCAGGTCGCGGGAGCTCATCGACTCCCAGGGACCGAAGTCGGTCGCGTTCTACACCTCCGGCCAGCTCTTCCTGGAGGAGTACTACACGCTGGCCGTCCTCGCCCGCGCCGGGATCGGCACCCCTCACCTGGACGGCAACACCCGCCTGTGCACGGCGACGGCGGCGGAGGCGCTGAAGGAGTCCTTCGGCAGCGACGGCCAGCCCGGCTCGTACGAGGACATCGACCACGCGGACGCGATCGCCCTGTTCGGGCACAACATCGCCGAGACGCAGGTCGTCCAGTGGATGCGGATCCTGGACCGGCTGGAAGGGGACCGGCCGCCCCGTCTGCTGTGCGTGGACCCGCGGCTCACCCCGGTGGCGCGCCGGGCGGACGTCCACCTCGCGCCGCGGCTCGGCACCAATGTGGCGCTGCTGAACGCCCTGCTGCACGAGGTCGTCCGGCGCGGCTGGACCGACCCCGGGTACATCGCCCGGTGCACGGTCGGGTTCGACGCCCTGTGCGCGCAGGTCGAGCCGTGCACGCCTCGGTGGGCCGCCGGCATCTGCGACGTACCGGCGGCGGCGATCGAGGAGGCCGCCGAGCTGGTGGGCACCGCCGACCGGCTGCTGTCGACCGTGCTCCAGGGGTTCTACCAGGCCAACCAGGCGACCGCCGCCGCCGTCCAGGTCGACAACCTGCATCTGATCCGCGGCATGCTCGGCCGTCCCGGGGCGGGGGTCCTCCAGATGAACGGGCAGCCCACCGCGGAGAACACCCGCGAGTGCGGGGCCGACGGCGACCTGCCGGGCTTCCGGAACTGGCAGAACGAGGACCACGTGGCCGACCTCGCGCGGGTCTGGAACGTCGACCCGTCGGCCATCCCCCACGACGCGCCGCCCACCCACGCCATGGAGATCTTCCGGCTGGCGGAGCAGGGCGCGGTGCGGATGCTGTGGATCAGCGCCACCAACCCGGCCGTGTCCCTGCCCGACCTGGCGCGGATCCGCGCCGTCCTCTCCCGGGAGGGCCTGTTCACGGTGGTCCAGGACCTGTTCCTGACCGAGACGGCGCAGTTCGCCGACGTGGTGCTGCCCGCCGCGACGTGGGGCGAGAAGACGGGCACCTTCACCAACGCCGACCGTACGGTCCACCTGTCCGAGAAGGCGGTCGAGCCGCCCGGCGAGGCCCGGCCCGACCTGGACATCTTCCTCGACTACGCGGCCCGGATGGGCTTCGAGGACAAGGACGGCGGCCGCCTGGTCCACTGGAGCGGCCCCGAGGAGGCCTTCGAGGCGTGGAAGCGGTGCAGTGCCGGACGTCCCTGCGACTACACCGGCCTGACGTACGCGAAGCTCCGCGGCCCGAGCGGCATCCAGTGGCCGTGCACCGAGGACGCCCCGGACGGCACGGACCGCCTCTACGGTGACGGCGTGTCGTGGGCCCACCCGGACCTGTGCGAGACGTACGGGAAGGACCTGGTGACCGGCGAGCCGCTGGGTGAGGAGTGGTACCGGTCGACGAACCCGGACGGCAAGGCGCTGATCAGGGCCGCCCCGTACGTCCAGCCGCGGGAGTGGCCGGACGAGGAGCACCCCTTCCAGCTGACCACCGGACGCACCCTGTACCACTTCCACACCCGTACCAAGACGGGACGGGTGCCGCAGCTCGCGGACGCCGCGCCGGACGTGTGGGTCCAGATCGCGGCCTCCGACGCGTCCCGCCTCGGGCTCGCGGAGGGCGATCTCGTCGAGGTCACCACCCGGACCGGCGCGCTCCGCGGCAGGCTTCGGATCGGGTCGATGCGCCCGGGTGTGCTGTTCCTGCCGTTCCACTACGGGTACTGGGACACCCCGGGCGGCCGCTCCCCCGCCCCGGGCGCGCCCGGGCGGGCCGTGAACGAGGTGATCCCCACCGCCTGGGACCCGGTGTCCAAGCAGCCGCAGTTCAAGACCGCCGCGGCCGCCCTGACCCTGGTCGCACCGGCGCCCCGCAAGCCCCAGGAGGGAGGACGGGATACGGCCCGGCCCACGGGGTAGCCGGATCACATGGACACCACATCCGGAACCACACCGCTGCGCGCTGTCGCGCTGGTCTGCACGCTCTCCCCGTCGCCGAAACCCTCGAGCTCCCAGCTGCTGGCGGAGCAGACCATGGCCGCGCTGGCCGATCACGGCGTCACCGGGAAGGTCATCCGGATCGCCGACCACGACGTCAAACCGGGCGTCGGGGTCGACATGGGAGACGGCGACGCCTGGCCGGAGATCCGCGACACCATCCTGGGCTGCGACATCCTGATCCTGTCCACCCCCATCTGGCTCGGCCACCCCTCCAGCATCGCCCAGCGGGTCCTGGAGCGCCTCAACGCCGAGCTGGGCGAGAGCGACGACGAAGGCCGCATGCTCACCTACGGCAAGGCCGCGGCCGTCTGTGTCGTCGGCAACGAGGACGGCGCCCATCACGTCAGCGCCGAACTGTTCCAGGGCCTCAACGACGTCGGGTTCTCCATCGCCCCGAACGCCGTCACCTACTGGGTCGGCGAGGCGATGCAGGGCACCGACTACCAGGACCTCGACAAGACCCCGGAGAAGACGGCCGCGACGACCAGGACCCTCGCCGTGAACACCGCGCACCTCGCGCGCCGCCTCAAGAGCGCTCCGTACCCGCCCTCGTCCTGAGACCGAGGCGATCGCCCCCCACTGATCGCGTACTGCCATGACCCCGGACGAAGCCCTGCGGCGGATCGCCTTCCTCCTCGAATGGCGCGGGGCGTCCCCGTACCGGGTGCGGGCCTTCCACACGGCGGCCGACGCCGTCCGTGAGCTGCCGCCGGGCCCGGTGGACTCCGCGCGGGTCGCGCGGCTGCGCGGGGTGGGCCCGGTCACCGCCGAGGTGATCGCCCAGGCGTCGAGCGGAGCGGTACCGAGCTACCTCGCCCGTCTGCAGGCCGAAGCCGACCCGGGCGCCCTCGCCGGCTGGGACCTCGCGGCCGCGAGCACCGGGGACTGCCACCTGCACTCCGACTGGTCGGACGGCGGCAGCCCGCTGGAGGACATGGCCGACGCCGCCCTGGCCCTCGGCCACCGGTGGGCCGTGCTCACCGACCATTCGCCACGGCTGACGATCGCCCACGGGCTGAGCGCCGAACGGCTCGAACGCCAGCTGGAGGCCGTGGCCGCCGTGAACTCCCGGACGGGTCCGGACTTCCGGCTGCTCACCGGCATCGAGTGCGACATCCTCGAGGACGGCTCGCTCGACCAGGACGAGGACCTGCTCGGCCGGCTCGACATCGTCGTGGCGTCGGTGCACTCCAAGCTCCGCTCGGAACCGGAACCGATGACCGCCCGTATGGTGGCCGCGGTGCGCAATCCGCACGTCGACGTGCTGGGTCACTGCACGGGTCGCATCATCACCGGCCGGGGGCGTCCGCAGTCCCGCTTCGACGCCGACGCGGTGTTCGCCGCGTGCGCGGAGGGCGGTACGGCGGTGGAGATCAACTGCCGGCCCGAGCGACGCGACCCGCCGGACGACCTGCTCGCGCGTGCCGCCGCCGCGGGCTGCCGCTTCGCCGTGGACACCGACGCCCACGCCCCCGAACAGCTGCGCTGGCAGAGCACGGGGTACGCGCGGGCGGCGCGGATCGGGCTCGGAGGGGACCGGCTGATCACGACCTGGCCGCTCGAGCGGCTGCTGACCGGCAGGAGCGGCCAGTCGTGAACGACGGCCTGGCCGTCAGGGGTGGAAGAGGACCTTCACCATGTGGTCCCGCTTCTTCTGGAAGTCCTCGTACGCCTTCGGGGCGTCGTCCAGGGGCAGGTGGTGGGTGGCGAAGCCCTCCACGCCGAGGGGGTCCCCGTCGGTCACCAGGGGCAGCAGGTCGTCGACCCAGCGGCGGACGTTGGCCTGCCCCATGCGGAGCTGGATCTGCTTGTCGAACATCGTCAGCAGCGGCAGCGGGTCGGCGGCCCCGCCGTAGACGCCCGAGAGGGAGATGGTGCCGCCCCTGCGTACGAGTTCGATGGCCAGCTTCAGGGCGCCGAGGCGGTCCACGCCCGCCTTCTGCATCAGCGCGGCGCCCAGGGCGTCGGGGAGCAGTCCGGCCGCGGTCTGCGCGGCCTTGACGCCGTGGCTGCCGTGCGCCTCCATGCCGACGGCGTCGATCACGGCGTCGGGGCCGCGGCCGCCGGTCACGTCGCGGACGGCGTCGACGAGGTGATCTCCGTACCGGGCCAGGTCGAAGACCTGTACGCCGTGGCCCGCGGCGCGGGCGAGGCGGTCGGGCACCAGGTCGATGCCGATCACCCGGCCGGCCCCGCGGTGGGCCGCGACGCGGGTGCACATGTCGCCGATGGGCCCGAGGCCCAGGACGGCGACGCTGCCGCCGGGTGGGACGTCGGCGTAGACGACGGCCTGCCAGGCGGTCGGCAGGACGTCCGACAGGTACACGAAGCGTTCGTCCGGCGGCCCTTCGGGGACGCGGATCGGGAGGGTGTCGGCGAAGGGCACGCGGAGGTACTCGGCCTGGCCGCCGGGCACCTGGCCGTAGAGCTTGGTGTATCCGAAGAGGCTGGCACCGGTCCCGTACTCGTGAACCTGGGTCGTCTCGCACTGCGAGTGCAGGCCGCGCTCGCACATGAAGCAGGTGCCGCAGGACAGGTTGAACGGGACGACGACCCGGTCGCCGGCCTTCAGGTCCCGGACCTCGGGGCCCACCTCGGCGACGACTCCCATCGGCTCGTGGCCGAGGACGTCCCCGGCGTCCAGGAACGGCCCGAGCACCTCGTACAGATGCAGGTCCGATCCGCACAGGCCGGTCGTCGTCACCTCGATCACGGCGTCCGTGGGATCGACGATCTGTGGATCGGGAACCGTTGTCACCTCGATCGAGCGGCGGCCCTGCCAGGTCACGGCTTTCATCACGCCTCCTCCGGTCACGCACGGGCGGTCCGGCGCGCCTGTCGGCTCATCGGCCACGCAGCAGGTCGCGGCGGCCCGATACTCGCGCGGCTGCCCTCCGAAGGGCCTCGTCAACCAGCCCGCGCCCGTCATTCGGCGAGGAATCGGCGAGGAATCGGCGGAGAACCCGGGTCAGGGTCCGCGCGCGGCCCCTGGACCGGCCCGGATGACGGCGGCGAAGCCGGGTAGCCGAGACCGTGGGGCGCGACGCCCCGGGTCGCCGCCGACGCACTCCCGCGGCGGGGCGACCGTCCTTGACGACGACGAGCCGGGCCCCGGAGCGGGTACGTGGGCGGCCGGCCGGGAGGGCACGATGACCCCGACATCGCGGACCGCTCCGCCGGAGCGCGTGCGAGCGGGCCGCCGGACCGTCGAGATCCGCCGCCCCGACAAGGTCCTCTTCCCCGGTGACGGCCTCACCAAGGCGGATCTCGCCGGCTACTACCGGACGGTCGCCCACCGCATGCTGCCCCATCTGCGCGGCCGGCCCCTCATGCTGGAACGGCATCCGGACGGGATCGACGGCCCGGCCTTCATGCAGAAGGACGTTCCGGACCACTTCCCGGACTGGGTCCACCGGGCCGAGCTGCCCAAGGAGGGCGGCACCGTCACGTATGTGCTCTGCGAGGACACCGCCACCCTCCTCTACCTGGCCGGCCAGGCGTGCACCACCCCGCACCGCTTCCTGTCCCGCGCCGACCGCCCCGACCGGCCCGACCGGCTGGTCTTCGACCTCGACCCGGCCGATGAGGACTTCGCGCCGGTACGGGAAGCGGCGCTCGGCCTCCACCGGCTCCTGGACGAGCTGGAACTGCCCTCCTCCCTGATGACCACCGGCTCCCGCGGCCTCCACGTCGTGGTGGCCCTGGACCGCCGTGCGCCCTTCGACGACGTACGGGCCTTCGCGCGCGGTGTCGCCGACGTCCTGGCCTCCCGCCACCCCGACCGGTTCACCACCGAGGCCCGGAAGAACGCCCGGCGCGGCCGCCTCTACCTCGACGTCCAGCGCAACGGCTACGCCCAGACAGCCGTCGTCCCCTATGCCGTCCGTGCCCGCCCCGGCGCGCCCGTAGCGGCCCCGCTGGCCTGGAGCGATCTCGACGATCCGGACCTCACCGCCCGCCGCTGGACCGTGGCCACCGTCGACGGCCTGCTCAAGGACGACCCCTGGCACGACCCTCCTCGGCCCCGCTCGCTCCGCAGGGCCCGCGACCTGCTCGCGGAACTGACCCGTGGCGGGTGACCCGTGGCGGGTGACCCGTGGCGGGTGACCCGTGGCGGGGAGGACCTCGTCCCGTCAGGCCGGCCCTGAGGCGTCCAGGGCGAGGATCAGGAGGGTGACGTCGTCCTGGATCTTGGGGGCGAAGCGGCACAGGTCGGACCAGATCTCGCCGGGCAGCTCGTCCATGCCGACCCCGGTCATGCCCGCCAGACGCTCGACGAAGGGGTAGAAGGCGCCGGAGGCGTCCCGCGACTCCAGGACACCGTCCGACGCGAGGATCAGCCGGTCCCCGGGCAGCAGTGACACCGTGGTGGAGGTTCCGGGCATGACGTCGGCGAGGCCCAGCCCCAGCGGCGGTCCCGGATCGAGTTCCACGGTGCTCACGGCTCCCCCGCGCAGCAGGACCGGCGGCGGGTGGCCGCAGGCCAGGACGCGGACCTCCCGTCCGCGCGGCGCGAAGTCCAGGAGGACGGCCGTGGCGAAGAGCTCCGCGTGCTCCGTGCGCGCCGAGTCGACCACGAGCCTGCGGTCGAGGCGGGCCGCGATCGACACCGCGTCCACGTCGTCCAGTACGGCCTCGCGGAACGCCCCCAGGACGGAGGCGACCGTCGCGACGGCCGACAGACCGTGCCCCTGTACGTCTCCGAGGACGGCCCGCACCCCGTGGGGGCCCGGCCGCACGTCGAAGAAGTCGCCTCCGACCAGCGTGCCGCGCTCGGCGGCGCGGTAGAGGCTGGCGCAGCGCACGGGCCCGACCTGCCGTCGTACGTCGGGGACGATGGCCCGCTGGGCCGTCTCGGCGACGGTGCGTTCCAGGTCGAGCTGCTCGTCCCGGCGTCCGCGGACGAAGGAGACGAAGACGCTCAGGGTCGCGACGAAGCCGAGGGTGAAGAGGTCGGTGTTGCCGGGCCGGTTCAGATGGAAGAAGGGAAGGGTCAGCAGCCCGATCGTCGCGGCGCCGAGGAACGCGGTGGCCCACGGTCCGTAGGCCAGGACGGCCAGCGGTGGCACCGCGCCGAGCAGGAAGCCGAGGTCCACCGGGACGGAGTCGCTCAGGGAGGCCGCTCCGACGCCGACGAGCAGCAGCACGGGCAGGACCCGCACCCAGCGGGGCGGCGGGGCCCCGCGCAGCCAGGTCCGCCGGGGCGCGTCGGTCGCCGCCTTCCTTGCCTTCACCACACCACCAGGCTCCTATGGGCCGGTGTGCCGCGCACTCCGCGCGAAGACCTCCGCGTGGGGTGCGCGGTCGTGCCGCGCACCCCACCGGAGGTCTTCGTCGTGGTCGGTGCCCGCCGAGCGCAGTCGGCCCGGCGGGCACCGCTCAGACCCGCCGAGCGCCGTCGGCCCGGCGGGCACCGCTCAGACCGTGCCCGGGCCCCGCGTCACCCGGTGCAGGTGCGCACCCGCCGGCTCACGGACGAGCCCGGGGGCGCGGGCCACGAGCTTGTCCGCGACCGGGCCCCGGGCCACGACGGCGTCCGGGAAGCGGGGGAGCTCGTCGCCGTCGTACAGCACCGGGGAGTCCCAGTCCTCCGGGTCCGTGGCCCCCTGCCGGTCCACGATCACCGCGCGCGTCGGCACGGGGAGCCGCGTTGTCGCCGCGGTGACCGCCGACTCGACGCGGTGTGCCTCGTCGACCGTCAGACCGTCCAGCCACAGCGTCTGGACCTCGCAGCCCAGCGGCTCGTACCCGAAGGAGTCCAGGACGTTGGTGTCGGCCGACAGCCACCAGTTGATGGTGATGGACGCGATGCGGCGGCCGAGCAGGAGCGCCAGCTCCTCCCGCCCGATCGGCACGTCCTCGCCCTCCACGTCGACGGCGGTCGCCTCGCCCGTGACCGGGTGGGCGAGGTGGATCCCGTACTCCGCGAAGAGTCGTGCCTGCTCCGCGAAGACCGGGGTGGCCGCCGACTCCCGGTACCAGCGGATGAAGCCGTCAGCCATCAGTCACAGCTCGGCAGGGTGAAGATGTGCACATTCTCGTCTCCAAAGACCTTTTTGGCCTGCTTGATCGCTGATTCCGGGGTATTGTCGGCCAGATAGTAGATCGCCTTCACCCCGGCCTCGTCGGCGGCGTATTTGTTGATCTTCAGGGCCTTGCCGAACTTGGACGGATCCTTCGCCTTGGCTCCGCCGCCGACGTAGATGTACTCGCCGTTCGGGCCGATGACGTCCAGACCGCTCGAACCGACGTTGGGCATGACGATCTTGATGTCCTGGCCCTTGTCGTCCTTGGCGACCGTACCGCCGACCAGTTTGGCGATGTACTCCTCCCGCCTGAGGCCGATGCCTCCCGAGTCGTGGCCGCCGCCCGCCGCCGTCGCGAAGGCCCGGTTCGCGCCGGTGCCGGAGAACGAGGCGAAGGCCGCGCCGCGTGCCACCGGTGCGCTCTTCTTCTTGTCCTTCAGGCACGCCGGGAGCTTCTTGTACGTGGCTTCGATGATCTCGTCGGCCTTGTCGATCACCTTCTTCGCCTTGGCCGACTTGTCGAGGAACTCCTTGATGCCCCAGATGGCCTTGGCGATCCTGGGCAGCTTGCTCGCGATCTTCACGGCCTTGAGCACCGGGAAGTTCTGCACGATCGCCCAGATGCACGTGACGAGGTCCGGGTCGTCGATGCACGCCATGATGTCCTCGGCGGCGAGCTCCACGAGGATCTCGGCGCCGTTCTCCATCAGGTAGTCGAGGATGCCCATCTCCGCGAGCTTGCGGGCCGCCTCGTACTGCTCGGGCGTGATGCCCGCCGCTTCGAGGGCCAGCCGCTCGCCCTCCTCCGGGTCGAGCGGGCCGCCCTCGCTCTTCTCCTTGTTCTTCGCGGCCTCGGCCCGCTCCTTGCGCTCCTGTTCGCGCTGGTACTCCTCCGCGCGCCTGGCGGCTTCGTCGGCCTCCCTGGCGTAGGTGCCGGCGTTCCTCGCCGCCTCCTCGGCGGACTTGGCGTGGTCCTCGGCGGAGGTCGCGAGCTTCGCGGCGTCGGTCGCGTCCTTCTCCGCCCGGGTGGCCGCGGCCTGCGCGGTGCTCGCCTCCTTCTCCGCCAGAGCGGCGGCGCTGTCGGCGGCGGCCGCGTGGTTCTCCGCCTCCGTGGCCGCGCCGCGGGCGCGCTCGGCCTCGCCCTCGGCGCGGGTGGCGGCGTCGCGGGCGGCCACCGCGTCGGCGAACGCCTCGGTGGCGGCCTGGCGGGCGACCTTCGCGTCGCCCTGGGCCTGCACGTCCGCCTGGTGGGCGCGCGCGGCAGCCGCGCGGGCCTTGGCACCGTCCTCGGCGGCGGCCGCCGCCGACTTCATCGCGGAGGCCGACGAGCGGGCCGCGTCCGCGGAGGAGCGCGCCGCCGCCGCGGCGGCCGTGAAGGCGGGCGCGACCTGCGCGTTGGCCTTCCGCGCCGCCGCTTCGGCGGCTTCCGCCGCCCGGACCGACTCCGCGGCCCGCGCCTCCGCCTTGGTGACCTCGGACTGGCCGAGTTCCAGCGCCGCCTTGGCGACCTCGGCCGCGAAGTCCGCGCTCACGTCCGAACCGACGAACGGCGCGGTGATGAGCAGCGCGGTGTTGGCCGGGTCGGCGATGCCGGCCGCGGTGCCACGGGCCGAGGTGGCGGCCTGGACCGCGATCCCCGACTGCACACGGGCCATGGCGGCCTCGCGCACGGCGCCGTCGGCCTCCTCCCGGGTGCGGTTGGCGGCCTGGAGGGACTGGTTCGCCTCCATCGCGGCCAGACCGGCGAGCCGCGACGCCTCGTGCGCGGCGACGCCGGCCCGCGCCTCCTGTGCGGTGGCCTCGGACGCCTTGGCGCCGGCCCGGTCGGCGGCGGCCCGGGTCAGGGCCGCCTCCGACTCCGCCCTGTTCGCGGCGGCGTTCGCCGCGAACGCGGCCGCTTCCGCCTTGTTCGCGGCCGCGTCGGCACGCGCCGCGTGCGCGGTGGCCTCGGACGCGGCGGCGCGGGCGCGGGAGGCCGCTCCGGCGGCTTCGATCGCCGCCTGGCGCGAACGGGTCGCGGCACCGGACGCGGCGTCGGCGGCGGTACGGGCCTGATCCGCGGCCTTCCTGGCCTCGCCGGCCGCACTCCGTGCCTCGGTCGCGGCCTTCCGCGCCTCCTCCGCGTACTCCGTCCCCTGCACCTTGGCCGCGTGGGCCTCGGTGGCACGCGCCCGCGAGTCCTCCGCGCGGTGCAGCCGTTCGGCCTCCGCGGCCTTGTCCCGCGCGGTCCGCGCCTTGCTCTCCTCACCGCGGGCGTTCTCGTCGGCCCTGGACGCGATGCCTTCCTGGGTCTGTGCCGCGGCACGCTTCTGGGCGGCGGTCGCCGCCGCGGCCGTCGCGTCGGCGCGCCGTGCGGACGCCTCGCGCTGCTCGGCCTCCGCCCGGGCCCGCGCCGCCGCGGCCCGGTCACGCTCCTGCTCCGCCCGGGCCCGTGCGGCGGCCGCCAGCTCCCGCTCCTTCGCGGCGATCGCCCGCTGCTCACTCGCGACCTTCGCCTGACGCTGCGCTTCGATCCGCGCGTCACGGGTCTTCTGGGCGTGCGCCCACGCCTGCTTCTCGGCCTGCTCGGCGTCGAGGCGCGCCTGGCGGGACTTCGCCGCCGCGTCCGTCGCGATCCTGGCCTGCTGTGCGGCGGCCGCCGCGAGCCGCGCCGCCGCGGCGGCGTGCTGCTCGGCGTTGGCCCGCCATGTGGCGGCCTGTCGCGCGTGGAGCTCCGCCTGGTTCTGCGCGTGGAGGCCCGCCGCGTCGGCCGCCGTGGCGTCCACCGCGTGCTGCGCCGTCTCCGCGGCCTTCACCGCGGAGTCCGCGGCGGCCGCGATGCCCGTGGCGACGGCCGACCACTGCACGCCGTGGGTCAGGCCGGTCTCGACCAGGACATCGGCCTGCACCTTGGCGAGGCCCGCCGCGACCTGCGCGGCCTGCGCGGCGCCCCGGGCGTTGCCGACCTGCCGGGCGATCTCCGCCTTGACCGGGCCGTAGTCCGACACCCGCTTGCCCGCCTTGTCGGCGGCAAGCATCCGGTCCGCCAGACGCGACTGCGCGGCGGCCGCGCTCATCGCGTTGGACGCCTCCATCAGGCCCTTGACGGCGGAGCCGTGCGCGGCGATCAGCTTGGTACGGGCCTCGGCGGCGCGCGCCGTGTTCTCCGCGAGCTTCCGCAGCCGGGCCGCCTCGGCCAACGCCTCCTGCTGGGCCTTCTCGTGCGCCGCCTGATCCGCGGAGTCCTTCCGCGCCGCGACGAGGTAGCCGTGGGCCAGGAACTCCGCGAGGGTCTTGTCGTCGCCGGCGGCGAGCGCCTGCTGCGCGGCGGCCTTCACCGCCGGGCCGCCGACCGCGACGAGCATCTCCACGCGCTTGCGGTTCTCCGCCGCGCGCTCCTTCTCGTTCTGCTCCGTCGCGGCGTCGCGCTGACGCGCGATGTCCGCGCCGAACGCCAGGAAGTCCGCGCGGTCGCGGGCGGTGCCCTTGAGGACGCGTTCGACCTCGGCGTTGAAGTACGGGCCACCCGTGCCGCGCAGTAACTCGATCTTCTGCCGGTTCGCCACGTCCGTGGCGCCCTGCTTGTCCTTGGCGCGCTGGCGGGCTTCGGCCTCGCCGTGCTCGAGGAAGTTCCGGATCGCGTTCGGATCGGTGCTCTCCAGCGCGGCGCGGGCGGCCGCGCGGACCTCTTCCTCCTCGTCGAACTCCGCGAAGTCCTCGACGAGTTGGCGGTCCGACGCCGCGCTCATCGCCTCAAGGCGCGTCGGTGCCCGGCGAGGCGCCCCGGGCTGCGGTCCGCCGAGGGCGGACAGCAGCTGCGCCATGTCGGGCTGCTTCCGCGGCGTCCTCTCCTCGGCGGCGGCCTGCGTCGTCATCCCGCCGAGCAGCGCCACGGCGAGCGTCGCCGACACGACCTTGCCGACGACCCGGGGGACACGGTCTCGCGTCGTGCGCTGTCCGGCCCGTGGCCGGAACCTATTTATCACTGAATTTCCTCTCGGTGGTCAAAAAAATGCCCCCGCCCACGCTCGACGGGCAGGGGGTTCGGGCCGCGGGTGCGCGCACGTCGGCGGCGCCGCACGGGCGGGGCGTACGGGGCGTACCGGGTGTACCGGGCGTACGGAAGGACAGCCGGAACGGTCCGGGGACTTGGCCGCGACGGGCCGGGGGCCCGCCGGAACGGGCCCCAGACCGGCCGGGACCGACCACGGAGCGGCACAGACCGGCCACGGATCGGCCGGGACCGGCCACAGACCGGCCGCGGACCGGCACAGACCGACCACGGACCGGTCCGGGACCGGCCGCGGACCGGCCACGAACCGGCCACAGACCTGCCACCGACTCGCCCGCCCCGGCCGCAGTCCCGCCGGGACGCGCCGGGACGGTCGCCGTGGCTCCGTAGCCCCCCCCCGCGCGCCGGCCCCCGGCGTCAGCCCGTGAGGCGTGTCGCGCTCGCGCGCGCCCTGGCCGCCATGCCCTGCCAGAACAGGGCCGTCTCGCCGGCCTGCACCCGCTCCTGCTCCCACTCCGCCGCGCGGGCCCGAGCCGGGGCGGTGATGTGCTTCCACAGCTCCCCGCCGTCGCCCTCGGCCAGCGCCATGACGCTCCGCCAGCTCTCCGCCTGCACACGGGCGGACTCCTGCTGCGCCAGCAAGGCCAGGTGCGCCGCGTCCGCGTGCTCGGCCACGGCCCGCCATGCCAGCACGGCATCGGTCCGGGCCTGCTCCTTGTCGGGCGCGGACTCCAGGGCACGCTCGACGGCGGCGGCCCGGTCCACGAGGCCGGTCAGCACATGGTGGCGGCGCACCTCCGCGTCCGCCGCGCCCAGCCGGTGCGCCTCCAGGTCGAGCATCGCGCCGTTGGCCCAGCCGTACCCGAAGAACTCCGCCACGTCCGCGTCGGTGGCCCCGGGGCGGAGTGCCCACTGAGCCGCCGTGCGCACGTGCTCACCGGGTGCCTCGGTGACCAGCGCCAGGACGAACGCCCTTTCCTTGGCGGCGACTTCGACGCGGTGCTGCGCGTCGGCGTCGCGCGCGGACCGGTCGCGCAGCTCGGCCGCCGCGTAGCCGGTCTTGACGAAGGCCGCGCGGTCGGCGTCGCTGCCCTTGAGCGCGCGCTCGGCGGCCGCCCGTACCTCCGGGGAGAAGCTCACCGGGTGGGTCCGTACGACCCGCTCGCAGAACGCCCTGTTGCGCGAGCGCGCGTCGCGGAGGCGCTGCTTGGCGGCGTCGTAGCCGCCGCCCGGGGCAAGCCAGTCGGTGACGGCCGCGTCGCCGCGCGTGCTGCGCAGCGCGTTCCACGCCGATGTGCGGATCTCCGCGGGCAGTGCGGACTTCGCCAGTCGTTCCACGCGTGCCCGCGCCTCCGCCGCGGCCTCGGCCGCGATGTCGGCGGCGGGGTCGGCCGCAGGGGTGGCGACGGTCCCGGGCGCCGTTTCCGGGGTGCCGCCGTCGGCCCACGCGGGGGCCGCGCCCGCGAGGAGGCCGCCCGCCAGAGCGGCGGCGACCACGGCACGCGCGGCTCGGGTGGTGTGGTGCATCGGGAAGGGGTTCCTCTCGGCTGGGAGCGCGCGGCGCGCGCGGGAAGGGGGGAAGGGGAGGCGTGCGGGGGCCGCGTCACCCGACGTTACGCGCGCGGGACGCCCGGCGAACCGGTGCGCGGCGGCATCGCTAGGGCGCCAGCGGGGCGGTGACCGTCCAGCTCTGCGCGATGTTGCCGGGGGCGTTCTTGTAGTCCTGGGCCGCGTACAGCCCGCCCTGGATCTGCTGGAGGTAGCGGACGGTCGGGCCCACGCCCCACTTGAAGGAGGTGCCGGTGCCGGAGAGGCCCTTGACCGGGCACCAGGAGGCCGCCGTGCGGAAGGCGTTGCTGCGGTCGTCGGGGGCGTTGATCACGTCGAGGTTCGGCTGGCCCTTGAGGAAGTGCCCGGGCTTGCGGACGGACTCGAAGGAGTAGCAGCCGGGCAGGGCGGCCAGGGAGGGGACGACGACCCAGGTGGCGTCCTCGCGGTCGGCCTGCTTGCTGCCGGCGTCGACCGGGGCGATGAAGGTGGCGTCGCCGTCCGGCGTGGAGCGGCGTACGTGCCAGCCCGCGAGCTTCGCGTCGGTGGGCTGGAAGGACTGGCGGCGGGCGCGCTGGAGGTTGTCCTCCTTGAGGAACGCGGCGACGTCCTCGTCGGTCCCGGCGAGCGCCTTCTTCGCGAGGGCGACCAGGTTCGGGTTGACGCCGCTGTTCGCCGCCGCGGCCTGGATCTGGAGCGCGAGCTTGCGGTTGGCGGCCGCGATCTTCTTGCGGCGGTTCTCGTCGTCGCGCTTGTACGCGGCGTCGGCGCCGGTGTGGATGTACGCCTTCCAGACGGCCGGGTCGGAGCTCAGCACCGCGCGCTGGCCCTCGGCGTAGAGCTCGCCGTCCCTGAGATCGGCCGGGGCCTGGCGCAGCAGCTCACGGATGAAGTTGTCGGCGCTGAGGGCGAGTTGGGCTTCGGTGGGGGTGAGGCGAAAGAGTGCGGCGGTGCTGGTTCGCGCGGCGAGCTCCTTCTTGCGCTCGGCCTCCTTGCGGTTCTGCTCCTCCAGTTCCTCCAGTTCCTTGGCCACGTCGCGCTTGTGGGCCTCGCGCGCGCCGTTGACGATGAACTCCCGCCAGTCGGCGGCCTCTCCGGCCAGTGCCTTGAGCGCGGCGGCCTTCACCTCGGGGCCCGACGCGGCGTGCCGGGCGACGGCCCGGACGAAGTTGTCGTCGTTCAGGGCCAGCAGCTCGGGCGTGCTGGGGATGCCGATCGCGAGCAGCGCCTGGGACTTGGCGAGCCGGGCGACGCGCTCGGCCTCGGCCTTGTCGCGCTCGCGCTGCTGGTCCAGGCGGTACGCGGTGTGGATGCCGGTGACGATGTACGTCACGTGGTCCGCGGGCACCGTGCTGACCATCGCCAGCTCGGCGGCCGTCCGCACGGACTCCAGCTTCTCTCCGGCGTCGTTGGCCTTCTGCCACAGCGCGTGGATGAAGTCGTAGTCGCTGAGCAGCAGTACGTCGGCGGTGGGGTCGAGACGGACGACGGCCGCGGCTTCGACGCGCTGGGTGTCGGTGGTGCCGATGCCGGCGGCTCGGGCGACGACGTCGGTCGAGGGCTGCGGGACGGCGGCGCCCGCGGGGACGGCGGCGCCCGCGAGGGCGCCGAGCGCGGTGATGGTCACCAGGGGGCTCGTGAGGAGCATGCGGGTGCGCGCGGGGGTGTGGTGCGGATTGTTCATGCTTATGTCAGTGACTCCTCTGCCACCGCACAAGGGGGCGGCACGACGAAAGCGGTGTATGAGGGAGCTGCATTCCTTGCGGCACCGGAAGAGTGACCTACCGGCGCGTCGCAATTCCTTGAGAACGGCATGACGGAGCGCCGCATGTCTGCATTCCGTGCGGATCGGTCCGTCGAATTCCAGGACGTGGGCGCGACGGCGCCCCTCATACGCCTTCAATTTCCGTGTAAACAACGGCTGTTGGTTAAGGCGGGCGTTCAGGTCACCCGCGCGCCCGGGTCAGTGGACGAAACGGAGACGCCATTCCTGGCTGGGAACGTTGTTGAAGCAGGTCATGACATACGCGGCGGGTTCCTCGCCGGGCTGGGTGCCGCCCAGGGTCAGACACTCCTCGGGAGCGTCCATCGGGTGCCAGCGGATCAGGTTCTTCTCGCTGCCGTCGAAGAACTGCATCTCCCATCGCTGGGCGGCGGAATCGTCGCACCAGTTCTGCACGACCTCGGCCTTGGCCGAGGCCACGTGCGTCACGCACCGCCCGCTGTGCTTGGCGACGAGCTGCCAGCCGCCCTTGTCGTGCGGCACGGGGGTGAAGACCTGGTGGTCCGCGGTGTCGTCGCAGGTGCCCTCGATGGCGTGGGCGCCCTGACGGAGACTGCCGTTCGCAATGGTCAGGCACTTGTCGCGGTACTTCACCTGGATCCGGGCGGTGAGGGCGGAGGTGCCCGCGGCGGGCGCCGCGGCCTGCGCCGCCGGAGAGGTGGGCTGGCCGGCCTGGGCAGCGGCCGAGCCGCTCGTGAGCGCGGCGACGGCGAGGCAGGCGGTCAGCGCGAATCTGACGGTACGGGACATGGTGGATCCGTTCGTTGGAATGCGGCGGCGCGAGGGCACGGCGGTACTGCACGCGCGTGCGGGAGCGCCCGTACGACTCGGTACGCGGCGGGGCGCGTACGTCGCGAGACGTCGGAGGTGGGACGTGCGGGAGGTCCGCGGAGAGATGGCCGGAGCACGGCCCCGGGGGCGCCACGGCAGGGTCACGCGGTCACGGAGGCGAACGCCTCGGAAGCGACGCGCGGAGAGCGTGGTCGCGGCGCGGGCCGGCGAGTCAGCCGGCGTGCGGCCGTCCGGACACGGGGAGGCCACCGAAATGGCATTGTTGAAGGCCGAGTTGGTCAGACGTGCGGCTCATTGAAAATCCCCCGATACACATCGTTCTCCGGAACACATGCAATTCGGTGGAGTGCTCGCACTCCACCGCCCCTCCGGTGCACAGCTGGTCAGGCTGGCTTCAGCACTCTAACCGGCACGAAGGGAACCTCGCAACGCGGCCTGGGGAATGTGTACTTCGTCATGGCCGCGACCGGTGAACGCATCGCGGCCGACTCCTGTCTTCTTTTCGAATCAATCCGCAATAGGAAGAGGAAGGGAAGCGGCCGCGGCCGGGCGGCGCCCCCCGGCGGAGGCGACCAGCGCGTCCGCCACGACCGCGGCGTCCGCTTCCGCGACGTCGGCCGGGTACTCCGGCAGCAGGTCGTCCCAGACCGGCAGCCACGACCCGTACAACTGGGCCTGCCCCTCGGGTCGGGCGAAGAACCAGATGTGCAGGTGCGCGCCTCCGTCCCCGATGCGGTAGACGTGGGCGCGCGAGACGTGGGGCAGGGCCTGCACGTGGCGCACGATGTGCGTGGACAGGACCCCCAATTCGGCGGCCAGTTCATCGGGAAGGTCCGCCATGTCATGGTGCTCCAGCGGATGCAGCATGAGCACCAGCGGGACGCCGACTCCGGCGATCCGCGTGAGCCGCCAGCGGTCGTTGAACCAGATCCCCTCGTCCCGGTCGCGGCAGGACTGGCAGTCCGCCGGGTCCTCGCCGTGCCGGGGAGGCTCGGGGAGGACCGGCGGGCGCAGGGGCGAGACGCGCAGTCCGTCCGCTTCGAAGGGGCTGATGCTCCACCCCGTCATGCGGGCGAGCGGGAGCCGCCGCTCGGCATCGGCGGCGGCGAGGGCGTGTTCATGGAATTCGTCAGGTCGAAGAGCCATGACACGAAGAGTAGTTCGACTCGCAGTCGGCGCATTCGGCGGAGTCGGCGCAGTCGGCGAGTCGGCGCAGTCAGCGCAGTCGGCGGGCGCGCAGCACCAGGTCGTCCGTGTGGTGCGCGCCCGCTCCGCCCTCCGGTGCCACGCGGGCGCGCTGCTCGTCCACCTCCACCACCCAGTCGTCGCCGAGGTGGGCCGTGACCATCGAGGGCCAGACGTAGTCGGCCGGGTCGAAGCCGCCTTCGTCCGGCTGCCGGGTGTCCATGCCCGCGTGGTGGACGAGCAGCAGCACGCCGCCGACGGCGACGGCCGCGGTCAGTGCGCGTTCGGCGGCGGCGTCCGGAGTGCGCAGGAGGGCCGGGTACTGCGCGGAGACCAGGTCGAACGAGGCCGGCGGGAGTGCGGCGTCCGTCAGGGTGGCGTGGACCCAGCGGACGGTGACGCCCGCGTCCCGCGCGTGCCCGGCCGCCCGCTCCAGGGCCACGCCCGAGACTTCGAGCGCGGTCACGTCCCAGCCGCCGCGGGCGAGCCAGACGGCGTCCGCGCCCTCTCCGCAGCCGACGTCGAGAACACGTCCGGGAGTGAGCCCGGCGACCTCGGCCACGAGGGCGCCGTTGGGCCGGCCGCTCCAGAGCTGTCGGCGTTCGGCGTAGATGCCGTCCCATTCGGCCCGTACCGCGGGGTCTCCGGCGTATCCGTCGAGGGGCGAGGGGGCGGCGGGCGCGGGCGAGCCCGCTGTGCTGTCGTCGGTCATGGCCCCACCCTGCCCCTGGGGTCCCCGCTCGCGCCGCTCCTTTTGCCGGTCCGGCAAAAGACGGGCCCGGCACCGCCGGTCAACCTTTCTGAAATTCTCCATTCAGAATCTTGATACCTGTTCAACCCTATGCGAGATTCGGCGCACGCAGCCCGGTCGACGGCTGCGCTCCGTCCGGACACCGTCCATCGCTGCGGGAGAGGTCTCCACCATGCCGGTCCAGCACACCCCCGGGGAGCGACTCTCGATGGAGACACGCACCATCGAGGTCATCCCTGACGCCGAGCGCCACGGCACGCCGCGCAGCCAATTCACCCTCTGGTTCGGCGCCAACATGCAGATCACCGCGATCGTCGACGGCGCGCTGGCCGTCGTCTTCGGCGCCGACGCGCTGTGGGCGATACCCGCGCTGCTGATCGGGAACGTCCTCGGCGGCATCGTGATGGCGCTGCACTCCGCGCAGGGACCCCGACTCGGCGTCCCGCAGATGATCTCCAGCCGGGCCCAGTTCGGTGTCCACGGGGCGGTCCTGCCGCTGCTGCTGGTGATCCTCATGTACCTCGGCTTCGCCGCGACCGGCAGTGTCCTGGCCGGCCAGGCGCTGTCCGAGATGCTGCACATCGGCAACACGAACGCCGGCATCCTCGTCTTCGGCGCGCTGACCGCCGTGGTCGCGGTGACCGGCTACCGCCTCATCCACATCGCCGGCCGTGTCGCCACCGTCGTCGGCGTCCTCGGCCTCGGCTACCTGCTGGTGCGGCTGTTCACGCAGTACGACGTCGGCGCGCACCTCGGGACCAAGGGCTTTGACCCGGCGACCTTCCTGCTCGCCGTGGGGCTCGGCGCCGGATGGCAGCTGACCTTCGGCCCGTACGTCGCCGACTACTCGCGCTACCTGCCGCGCGACACGAGCACGCGTGCCACGTTCTGGTCGACGTTCGCCGGCTCCGTCATCGGCTCCCAGTGGGCCATGACGCTGGGGGCGCTCACCGCCGCCGTGGCCGGCAAGTCCTTCCTCGGCGACCAGGTGGGCTTCCTCGGCGACCTCGCCGGGCCCGCGGTCCTCGCCGTCCTGATCTACCTGGTGATCGTGGTCGGCAAGCTGACGGTCAACTGCCTCAACGCCTACGGCGGTTTCATGTCGATCCTGACCACCGTCACCGCCTTCGACGGCCGCTCGCGCATCTCGGCCGCCGCCCGCGCCGCCTACATCGTCGGGTTCACCGCGGTGTCGATGGTCATCGCACTGGCCGCAAGCGACGACTTCCTGAACAACTTCAAGAACTTCGTGCTCCTGATCCTGATGGTGTTCACGCCGTGGAGTGCGATCAACCTGGTCGACTACTACCTGGTCTCCCGCGAACGCGTCGACATCCCCGCCCTGTACGACCCGGAGGGCCGCTACGGCCGCTGGAACGTCACCGCGCTGACCTGTTACGTCGTGGGGGTCGCCGTCCAGATCCCGTTCCTGGCCACCAAGCTGTACACCGGCGCGATCACCAAGAGGCTCGACGGCGCCGACATCTCGTGGATCGTCGGGCTCCTGGTCACCGCGGCCCTGTACTGGGTGTGGGTGCGACGCACGGCCGACCCGCCGGCCGAGACCGTCCACCCGGCCGGCACCGAGCCCGGCGGCGTGGCGGCGCCCGTCGGCTGACCCGTACTCCCCCGGCGGCCGGCACGAGCCGGCCGGGGCGGCGGCGGGCGAGAGCGGTAGGACGCTCTCGCCCGCCGCTTCGTCGTCCCGGGCTCCGCCGGCGTTTCGATCATGCGAACTACGCGCGTCAACCTGCCCGTACGCCGTTGACGGCCTCGTCCGCCTCGGCAAGACTCCTGCCCCATGCAGCCCCTCCGTGACCGCTCGGTCACCCGCGTCCAGCGCCGGCACGTGGACCTCGTCCGTGTCGCAAGCGCCGTCTGTCGCTGCATCTGACCGGCCGCCGTCACCGCATCTGAACGGCCGCCTTCCCGCTCACCCCGCACCCGCGCGTCCTCCGCCCGGTCCGCCCGCCGGGCCCGGAGGCATGCGCGCACGCCCTCCTGGAGATCCACATGTCCACGCCCCTGTCCCGCCGTGCCCTCGGCGGGGTCGCCGCCGGTGCCGCGGCCGCCGCCGCCCTCGGAGCCACCGCGCCCGCCGCACAGGCGGCCCCCGCGGCCGACCTGCGGGAGCGGCCCTTCCGGGCCGCGCACCCGCGCCGCCATTCCCGGCGGCCCAACATCCTGTTCATCCTGGGCGACGACCTCGGCTGGGCCGACCTCTCCTCGTACGGCTCCCCGCACATCCGCACCCCCCACCTGGACCGCCTCGCCCGCGGCGGCGTCCGCTTCACCGACGCCTACTCCGGCTCCGCGACCTGCTCCCCCACCCGCTTCAGCCTCTACACCGGCCGCTACCCGGGCCGGACGAAGGGCGGACTCGCCGAGCCGATCGCCGACAAGTCCGTCGGACTTGAGCCCACGCATCCGACGCTCGCCTCGCTCCTCCGGGACTCCGGCTACGCCACCGCCCTCATCGGCAAGTGGCACTGCGGCTACCTGCCCGACTACTCCCCCACCCGTTCCGGCTGGGACGAGTTCTTCGGCAACTTCGGCGGGGCGCTGGAGTACTACTCGAAGCTCGGTCTCGGCGGCGAGTACGACCTCTACGAGGGTGACGCCGAGTACAAGGACCTGCGCTACTACACCCGGATCCTCACCGAGCGGGCCGTCGACTACGTCGGCCGCGACCACGAGAAGCCCTGGCTGCTCAACCTGAACTTCACCACCCCGCACTGGCCTTGGATCGCCGACGGCGACAAGGAGGCGAGCGACGAGATCGTCCGCCGGATCAAGGCCGGCGACCGCTCCGCCCTGTGGCACCAGGACGGCGGCTCCGTCGAGAAGTACAAGGAGATGGTCGAGGACCTCGACCGCTCGATCGGGCAGGTCCTCACCGCCCTGAAGCGCTCCGGCCAGGAGCAGGACACGCTCGTCTTCTTCGCCAGCGACAACGGCGGCGAGCGCTTCTCGTACAACTGGCCGCTCGCCGGCAACAAGGGCTCGCTCCAGGAGGGCGGCATCCGCGTCCCCTCGATCCTGCGCTGGCCCGCCAGGATCGACGGCGGCCAGGTCAGCGACCTGCCGGTGTTCACGCCCGACTGGACGGCGACCCTGCTGGACCTGGCCGGAGCCCGCCCCCATCCCGCGTACCCCCTCGACGGGACCAGCCTCGCCGGACACCTGCTCCGCGGCGCCGACGTGCCCGAGCGGGACCTCTTCTGGCGGGTCAGGGGCGAGCGGGCACTGCGCCGCGGCGACTGGAAGTACTACCGGGGCAAGTCCGGCCGCGATCAGCTCTTCCGGCTCTCCGAGGACGCCCGCGAGCAGGCGGACCGGGCACCCCTCGAACCGGCGCGCCTCGCCGAGCTGCGGGCGGCCTGGGAAGGGATCGACTCCGGACTGCTCCGCTACTGAGCTCCGGCGCGCGGACCTGCCGGTTTCGGGCTCCCCGAGCGCGTTTCCGCGCTGGGCGTGCCCGTCGGCCGCGGCTTCGCGCTGTGCGCTCGCCGGTTCAAGTGAATGCGGGCGGTGGTGTGTTGGTTCCGTGATGCGGTCGGGAACCTTCCGGTCAGCGGACCTCACCGTCGAGAAGGACACGCATGACGAGCCGGGTTACGGAAGTCGAGCTGGAAGGACTGCTCCGCGAGGCGCTGCACGCCACGGGTACGGGCGCGCGCTGGGCGGTCGAAGCGGACGAGATGTGGTGCCGTGTCACGCCCGGGGCGGGGACACGGCGGGACCAGGGGTGGAAGCTCCACCTGTCGGCGACGGCCGCGTCCGCGCCGGCCGTCCTCGAGAAGGCCCTGGGGGTGTTGCTGCGGGAGGAGTCGCCGTTCAAGTTCGCCCGGTCGCTGGATCAGGTGAGCGCGCTCAACTCCCGCGCGACGCCCCTGGGAAGCTCGGGCAAGTTCATCACCGTCTACCCGCGCTCCGACGCCGGGGCGGCCCGGCTCGCCCACGAGCTGCACGGGGCCACGGCGGGTCTTGCCGGACCGCGGATCCTGTCCGACCAGCCGTACGCCGTGAACTCGCTGGTGCACTACCGGTACGGCTCGTTCGTCGGCCGGCGGCGGCTCTCGGACGACGGCCTGCTGGTGTGGTTCATCGAGGACCCCGACGGCAACCCCGTGGAGGACCAGCGCACCGGCCGGTACGCCCCGCCCCCTTGGGCGGTGTGCCCGTTCCCCGCCACGGTTCCCGTGGTGCCCCGTGCGGCGGAAGGGGGGCAAGGGGCGGACGGTTCGCGAGAGGCGCGAGGGGCAGGTGCTCCGGTACTGCTCGGTGGTCGTTTCGCGGTACGGGAGGCGATCCGGCACACCAACAAGGGCGGCGTCTACCGGGGCAGCGACGTCCGTACGGGCGCCCTCGTCGTGATCAAGGAGGCCCGGCCGCACGTGGAGGCCGACGCCTCCGGCCACGACGTGCGTGACTGGCTGCGCACCGAGGCCCGGACGCTGGAGCGGCTCAGGGGCACGGGACTGGCTCCGGAACCGCTGGCGCTGTTCGAGCACGGCGGGCACCTCTTCCTGGCCCAGCAGGAAGTGCCGGGCGTCGCCCTGCGCACCTGGGTCGCCGAGCACTTCCGCGACGCCGGGGCGGAGCGCTACCGCGTCGACGCGCGGGCGCAGGTCGGGCGCCTGGTGGAGCTGGTCGCGGCGGCGCACGCCCACGGCTGCGTCCTGCGGGACTTCACACCCGGCAACGTCATGGTCCGTCCGGACGGCGAGCTGCGCCTCATCGACCTCGAACTCGCCGTCCTGGAAGGCGACGCCGCCCGGCCGACCCGCGTGGGAACCCCCGGGTTCAGCGCCCCCGAGCGCCTGACCGGCGCGCCCGTCAGCCCGACGGGCGACTACTACAGCCTCGGTGCCACCGCGTGCTTCGTCCTGGCCGGGAAGGTACCGAACCTGCTGCCCGAGGAGCCCGCCACCAGGGCCCCGGAGCAGCGGCTCGCCGCATGGCTCAGCGCCTGCGCGGGGCCGCTTCGGCTGCCGGACGGCCTCGCGGAGATGGTCCTCGGGCTGATGAAGGACGCCCCCGCCGAGCGGTGGGACCCCGCCCGGGCGCGCGAGGCCCTGCGAAGGGCGGACCGCGACGACCCGGTCACCGGGAAGCCGGAGGACTCGAAGGGCTCGAAGGGCTCGCAGGCCGGGAACGTCGGCGACGCGGTCACCGTGAACGTCGGCGGCACGGTGGCCAGGCCCCTGGCCCACCCGACACCCGGGACCGCGAGCGCCGCCGGCGCCGACGACATCGCCGTCGGCGTGGACGAGGCCGTCGCCGGGATCGTGGACCATCTCCTCGACGCGATGACTCCGGCGGACGAGCGGCGGCTGTGGCCCGTGTCCACCATGGCCGGGGAGACCGACTCCTGCACGGTGCAGCAGGGCGCTGCCGGTGTCCTGGGCGTCCTCACGCGGTACTGGGAACTCACCGGTGACGACCGGCTGCCCGAGCTGATCTCCACCGCCGGCCACTGGATCGCGCACCGCACCGATCTCAGTTCCACCCGCCCCGGCCTGCACTTCGGCGGACGCGGAACGGCCTGGGCGCTGTACGACGCCGGGCGCGCCGTGGACGACGACCGGCTCATGGCGCACGCGACGGCCCTGGCCCTGGCCCCGCAGCAGTCGACGCCCCACCACGACATCACCCACGGCACCGCGGGGAGCGGGGTCGCCGCCGTCCACTTCTGGCACCGCACGGGTGATCCGCGCTTCGCCGAGCTGGTCGTCGACGCGGCCGACCGGCTGACCGCCGCGGGCCGGCGCGACCGCTCCGGGGTGGGCTGGCCGGTGCCCGCCGAAGCCGCCTCCCCGGAGGGCGGCACGGGCTATCTCGGCTTCGCCCACGGAACGGCCGGCATCGGCTGCTTCCTCCTCGCCGCCGCTGCCGTGTCCGGGCGCCCGGAGCACCTGGACCTCGCGGTGGAGGCGGGCGAGCACCTGCGGGACCAGGCCGTGCTCACCGGCGAGGCCGCCCATTGGCCCGCCCGGTCGGCGGACCCGCCCACGGCCGCGTACTGGTGTCACGGGGCGGCGGGCATCGGGACGTTCCTCGTCCGGCTGTGGCAGGCGACCGGGGACGACAGGTTCGGCGAGCTCGCCCGCCGCGCCACGCACGCCGTCACCGAGCGCGCCTCCCGCGCGGCCCTGGCCCAGTGCCACGGTCTGGCGGGCAACGGTGACTTCCTCCTCGACATGGCCGACGCCACGGGCGACCCGGTCCACCGGACCGCGGCCGAGGACCTGGCCCGGCTGCTCCTCGGCGAGCGGGCCCACCGCCGAGCCCAGGTGGTCTTCCCCAACGAGTACGGGGACGTCTCGACCAGCTGGAGCGACGGATCCGCCGGAATCCTGGCCTTCCTCCTGCGGATCCGGCACGCAGACCCCCGGCACTGGATGGTCCAGCGGCCGGTCCGAGCGGCAGCAGGACTGTCGCCGGCTCACTGAACGAAGGAGAGAACCATGGAGAACCACGACATCGAACTGCTCGCCCACCTCCACGCCCTCCCGGAGACCGACCCCGTCGGCGTCGACGGGGCGCCGTTCGCGGCGACGTGTGAGTGCGTCGGCCTGCTGACGCTCCTCAACACGGTCTGTATCGGCATCAGCTGCGCGTAGCACGCACCCATGCATCCGGCCGGCGGCCCGCCCGGGAAGCCGCCGACCGGATGTTCCCCCGGAACCGCAGGGAGGACCCGACCGCATGCAGCCACCCGCCGGTGACGACGACCTCGCCCCCGTGCCCCTCGGGGCGGCCGCCGACCGTACGGCCGTCGCACCGCACGTTCCCGAGCCGGGGTACGCCATCAGCACCCGCGGCCTGGTCAAGAGTTACCCGGGGCCGCACGGGACGAGCACCCTCGCGGTCCGCGGCGTCGACCTGGACGTGCGGCAGGGCGAGACGTTCGCCTTCCTCGGGCCCAACGGCGCGGGGAAGTCCACCACCATCGCCGTCCTGTGCGCCCTGGCCCGGCCCACCGCCGGTCAGGCCACCGTCGCGGGCGCCGACGTGGTCGGCCGGCCCCACGAGGTACGGCGGCGCGTCGGCATGCTGTTCCAGCACAGTGCTCTGGACGGGGATCTGACGGCCGAGCAGAACCTCTTCATCCACGCCCGCCTGTACGGGCTGTCCCGGCGCCGGGCCCGCTCGCGCACCGCGGAGGTTCTCGGGACGGCCGGGCTGACCGACCGGCGGCGCTCCCCCGTACGCACCCTGTCGGGGGGCATGCGGCGGCGCCTGGAGATCGCCCGGGCCCTGCTGCACTCGCCCCGCGTGCTGTTCCTCGACGAGCCGACCACGGGACTCGACCCGCACGCCCGCGCCCAGGTCTGGGACCAGCTGCGCGCGCTGCGCGACCGGGACGGCAGCACGCTCTTCGTCACCACCCACTACCTGGACGAGGCGGAGAACTGCGATCGCATCGCCATCATCGACCGCGGCCGCGTGGTGGCGCGGGGCACGCCCCGAGCGCTGAAGGCGGCGATCGGGGACGACCGGGTCGTCCTGCGGACCGGCGACGACGCGGTGGCGGGACGGATCGTGTGCGGCCTGGTTCCGCCGGACCGGGCTGTCACCGTGGACACCGGCGGAGTCTCCCTGCGGCTGCCGGAGGGCAGCACGTGGATTCCGCGGCTGTGCGCGGCGCTGCAACGCCACGGCGTCGCCGTGCACGCCGCTTCCGCGGCCCCGCCCACGCTCGACGACGTCTTCTTCCACCACACCGGCCGCAGTCTGGACGCCCCCGGGACGGGCCGCCCGCCGGCCGGTCCCACCCCGCCGTCCGTGGCCGCGCCGTCCGTGTCCGCGCCGGACGCGGGAGGCGAGCGATGACCGACCTCACGGTGAAGACCCCCCGGACCACGGGCACGGCGGTCTCGCGCGTCTCCGGCGACGGCGACGGTCGGGGCTCCGACGGCGGTGGCAGGGGGCGGGCGGCCCGGCTCCGGCGCGAACTGCGCGCGATCCACGCCCTGGTCCACCGCGACCTGCTGCGGCTCGCGGGCCAGCGCACCCACACGGCGCTGATGCTGCTGCACCCGGTGCTCTACCTCCTCGTCCTGGGAGGCGGGCTCGCCGCCCTCATCCCGCGCTCCTCCCTGGGCGTCGGCTACCAGACGTATCTCTTCCCCGGCATGCTGATGATGACGGTGCAGACCCCGGCCATCATGGTCGGCATCCGTCTGATCACCGACCGGCAGAGCGGCTACGTGCGGGAGCTGCTCATGGCCCCCGTCGGCCGCACCACCCTCCTCCTGGGGCACTGCGCGGGCGGCACGTTGACGGCCACGGCGCAGGGCGCCGTGCTGCTCGGCCTGGTCGGCACGGTCGGCCTGCCCTACGACCCGCTCCTCCTGGTCCTGCTGCTGGGCGGGATGGTCCTGGCCTCGTTCACCATCACCGCGCTGGCCCTGACCCTGGCCGTGTCCCTGCGCAGGGCGGAGACGTTCCACACCCTCCTCGGCGTGGTCATGATGCCGCTGCTGTTCCTCTCCGGCGGCTTCTTCCCCCTGGGGGCGCTGCCCGGCTGGGCCCATGCCGTCGCCGGCGCCAACCCGCTGGCCCTCGCCGTGGACCTGCTGCGCCGGTGCATCGCCTACCAAGTGCCCGGTGGGCAGGCGGAGACCGGCGTCGAGTGGGACGGCCGGCAGCCTCCCCTTCCCCTCGAAGCGGGTCTCCTCCTCTCCGTCGGCGCTGTCGCCCTGTTCTGGGCCGCGCGCCGCTTCAACCGTCCTGACTGACGTACCGGTTCAGGGAGAGACCCGGTCCTGGAGGGCCGACTGCCAGGCGGGGGCGGGGGTGGTGGGCTTGCTCTCGGGGCGCCGGCCGCCCTGCGCGAAGAAGTCGACCAGCGGCAGCAGGGCGGCGCCGACCGTGACCGCCTCCGGGCCGAGGGTGCCGAGACCGATGCCGGTGCGGCTGGCGGGGTACGTGAGCGCGTACGCGCGTGCGTGGCCGGACACGGTTTCGAGGAAGCGGGTGCCGAGCTGGAGTCCGGCCCAGCCGCCGACCAGGATGCGCTCGGGCTGGAAGAGGTTGATGAGGTCGGCGAAGCCGGCGCCCAGGTACTCGGCGGTCTCCTCCAGGACGGCGACCGCGGTGGCGTCGGGTTCCGTCGCCGCCTCCGCCGGGTAGGCCGCGGCCAGCATCGCCGTCAGCGCGGTCTCCTCGTCCGCGCCCGCCGGGGGCTTCCCGCCCGCCTCCCGCCACCGTTCCAGGAGGGCTTCGGCTCCGGCGTACGCCTCCAGGCAGCCGCGTGCGCCGCAGCGGCAGCGCCGCCCCCGGACCCGTACCGTCAGATGACCCCATTCGATGGCCCGGCCGGGGCCCATCGGGTCGGTGACCACGCAGGCGCCGACGCCCGAGCCGAAGAGGACCACCACGGCGCTGCGCGCGCCGCGTCCCGCGCCGAACCACATCTCGGCCTGGCCGAGGGTCTTGGCGCCGTTGTCGATCCAGTAGGGGACGGTTTCGGGCAGGTCGACGGCGGCGCGGAGGAGCCGTTCGAAGGGGACGGCGTCCCAGCCGATGGTCTGGCCGTGCACGACGGCGCCGTCCTCGGTGGTGCGGGCGACGATTCCGGGGACGCCGATGCCGACGCCGATGAGACGGTCGGCGGGTACGTCCGCGAGGCGCAGCACCTCGGCGATGCCCTCGCGGACGCGGTCGACGACGAGATCGACGTCGTAGCGGTCCGTGCGGGGTCCGGAGCAGGCCAACGGGTGCTCGGTGCGGGCGAGTTCGGTGAGGGTGAGGTCGAACAGCTCGATCCTGACCCGGGTTTCGCCGATGTCGACGCCGATCATGAAGCCGCTGGCGGGAGTGATCCTGACGAGGGTGCGGGGGCGCCCACCGGCGGAGTCGACGCTGCCGGCCTCCTCGACGAGGCCGTCGGCGACGAGTTCGGCGACCACGTTGCTGACGGAGCCCGAGCTGAGCCCGGTCGCCGGGCCGAGCATGAGGCGGCTCATCGGCCCGTCGAAGTACAGCCTGCGCAGAACGGCGGTGCGGTTCTCGCGCCGCAGGTCACGAACTGTGCGGCCAGTTCTCGCGTGCACTTTGGTCCCCGTCTCTGGAGTGGTTCGTTGCAACATACCCGCAGTACAGGCCTTGACGCGACCTTCTCATGGGGTTTAACTCACATCCTAAATTAAGCCGAATGGCACGGCGAGGCCTCCAGTCGCCCACCACATCGGCCATCCCCTCGTCCCCGAAAGGGCCCAGGAGCCATGCGCAGAGTCAGAGCCGCTGTCACCGGTGTCGTCACCCTCTCCCTCGCCTTCACCGCCACCGCCTGCGGGGGCGGTGACGGGAGCGAGTCGTCGCCGAAGACACTCACCTACTGGGCCTCCAACCAGGGCGCCAGCCTGGAGGTCGACAAGAAGGTCCTGCAGCCCGAGCTCGACCAGTTCGAGAAGGAGACCGGGATCAAGGTCAAGCTGGAGGTGATCCCGTGGTCCGACCTGCTCAACAGGATCCTCACCGCGACCACCTCGGGCCAGGGCCCCGACATCCTCAACATCGGCAACACCTGGAGCGCCTCGCTCCAGTCCACCGGCGCCCTCCTGCCCTGGGACGCGAAGAACCTGGAGGCCATCGGCGGCAAGGACCGCTTCGTCGACTCCGCGCTCGGCTCCACCGGCGCCCCCGGCAAGGACCCCGCCGCCGTACCGCTCTACTCCATGGCCTACGCCCTCTACTACAACAAGCAGATGTTCAAGGACGCGGGCATAGCCAAGCCGCCGACCACCTGGGACGAGGTGATCGCGGCCGGCAAGAAGCTCAGCAAGGACGGCAAGGCGGGCATCGGGGTCGAGGGCTCCAACCTCTCCAACAACATCCACCAGGTCTTCGTCCTCGGCAAGCAGCACGGTGCCGACTTCTTCACCGCCGACGGCAAGCCCGACTTCACCTCCGACGGCGCCGTCGCCGCCGTCAAGCAGTACATCGACCTGATGGCCGTACACAAGATCGTCGCCCCCGGCAACGCCGAGTACGCCCAGAACCAGTCCCTCAGCGACTTCGCCAAGGACAAGACCGGCATGGTCCTGTGGCAGACCCCGTCGCAGACCTTCTCCTCCCAGGGCATGGCCCCGGAGGAGTGGGGCGTGGCCCCCGCCCCGGTCCCGTCGGGCAAGCCCGGTCAGGGCGCCCAGACCAACTCGATGGTCGCCGGCATCAACCTGGCCGTCTTCAAGAACACCAAGAACCTCGACGGCGCGCTGAAGTTCGTGAAGTTCATGACCAGCGACGAGGAGCAGATCCTCCTCAACAAGGCGTACGGCTCCGTCCCGCCCGTCAAGTCCGCCCAGAAGGACCCCGGCTTCGCCGACCCGTCGCTCGCCGTCATCCGCGACACCCTGGCCACCAGCGCCGCGGCCCTGCCGCAGGTGCCCGAGGAGTCGCAGTTCGAGACGGTCGTGGGCACCGCGGTCAAGGAGCTGTTCGCCGACGCCGCCGCCGGCCGCCCGGTCACCACGGAGTCCGTGAAGGCCAAGCTCGAAAAGGCCCAGCAGCAGATGCCCAAGAAGTAGGCAGCCCCACCATGACCGAAACCGCCGTCGCTCCCCCGACCGAGCCGGCGGTGCGCAAGGCCACACCCGGAGAGGCACGCGCACCACGCCGCTCCGGGCGTCGCCGCATCGCACTGCCCTACCTGCTGCTCCTGCCCGCCCTGCTCCTCGAACTCCTCGTCCACCTCGTGCCGATGCTCATGGGCATCGCCATGAGCTTCAAGGAGCTCACCCAGTTCTACATCCGCAACTGGGGCGAGGCTCCCTGGTCGGGTCTCGACAACTACACCGTCGCGATCGACTTCGACGCCCCCGTCGGACAGGCGCTCCTGAAGTCCTTCCTGACGACCTGTCTGTTCACCGTCCTCTCCGTGGGGTTGTGCTGGCTCCTCGGAACGGCCGCCGCGATCTTCCTCCAGGAGAACTTCCGGGGCCGGGGCTTCCTCCGGACGCTGTTCCTCGTGCCGTACGCCCTGCCGGTCTACGCCGCCGTCATCACCTGGGCGTTCATGTTCCAGCGGGACAACGGCCTGATCAACCACGTCCTCCACGACCAGCTCGGCATCGGCGACAGCCCCGCGTTCTGGCTCATCGGGGACAACAGCTTCTGGGCCCTGCTGGTCGTCTCCGTGTGGAAGGGCTGGCCGTTCGCCTTCCTCACCGTCATGGCCGGACTGCAGAACATCCCCCGGGACATGTACGAGGCGGCGGCGCTCGACGGCGCCGGCGTGTGGAAGCAGATCCGGCACATCACCCTGCCGTCGCTGCGCTCCGTGAACCAGGTCCTCGTGCTCGTCCTGTTCCTCTGGACGTTCAACGACTTCAACACGCCGTTCGTGCTCTTCGGCAAGGCCGCGCCCGAAGCGGCCGACCTGATCTCGCTCCACATCTACCAGTCGTCCTTCCAGACCTGGAACTTCGGTACGGGCTCCGCCATGTCGGTCCTGCTCCTGCTGTTCCTGCTCGTCGTCACGGGCGTCTACCTCCTGCTCACCAGCCGCGGAAGGAAGACCTCCGATGTCTGAACACGCCTCCCCGCGCACCGCTGCGCGCTCCCCCATGGCGGCGCCCCGCTCGTTCCTCTGGGCCCGGCGGATCTTCCTCACGCTGCTCACCGCGTTCGTGGTGCTGCCGGTGTACGTCATGGTCTCCAGCTCCCTGAAGCCGCTGGAGGACGTCTCGGGGAAGTTCGAGTGGATCCCCTCCGGGCTCACGCTCCGCCCGTACGTCGACATCTGGGAGACCGTCCCGCTCGCCGACTACTTCGTGAACTCGATCGTGGTCGCGGGCGCGGCCACGGTGTGCTCGGTGGTGGTCGCGATCTTCGCCGCGTACGCCGTCAGCCGCTACACCTTCCGCGGCAAGCGGGTCTTCACCGTCACGGTGCTGTCCACCCAGATGTTCCCCGGCATCCTCTTCCTGCTGCCGCTCTTCCTCATCTACGTCAACATCGGCAACGCCACCGGCATCGCCCTCTTCGGCTCCCGGGAAGGCCTGATCCTCACCTATCTGACCTTCTCGCTGCCGTTCTCCATCTGGATGCTGACCGGCTACTTCGACTCGATCCCGCGCGAGCTCGACGAGGCCGCCAAGGTCGACGGCTGCGGGCCGATCAGCGCGCTGTTCCGGGTCATCGTCCCGGCCGCGTCCCCCGGCATCATCGCCGTCGCCGTCTACGCCTTCATGACCGCCTGGGGCGAGGTCCTCTTCGCCTCCGTCATGACCAACGACACCACCCGCACCCTCGCCGTCGGTCTCCAGGGGTACGCCACCCAGAACGACGTCTACTGGAACCAGGTGATGGCCGCGTCCCTCGTGGTGAGCGTCCCCGTCGTCGTCGGCTTCCTGCTCCTCCAGCGCTATCTCGTCGCCGGCCTCACCGCAGGTGCGGTCAAGTGACGCCCCTCTCCTCACCCACCACGAAGAGGTTCCCCGTGTCCGAATCCACCGACTCCCGCACCGCGCTCGACCTGGAGGCCTTCCCGCCGGACTTCACCTGGGGCACCGCGACCTCCGCGTACCAGATCGAGGGCGCCGTCGCCGAGGACGGCCGGGCGCCGTCCATCTGGGACACCTTCTCCCGCGTCCCCGGCGCGATCGACAACGGCGACCACGGCGACACCGCCTGCGACCACTACCACCGCTGGCCCGAGGACATCGCCCTGATGAAGGGCCTCGGCACCGACGCCTACCGGCTCTCCGTCGCCTGGCCCCGCGTCGTGCCCGGCGGCGACGGACCCGTCAACGCGGCGGGACTCGACTTCTACGACCGGCTCGTCGACGGACTCCTCGACGCCGGGATCGCCCCGTCGGTCACCCTCTACCACTGGGACCTCCCGCAGGCCCTCCAGGACCGGGGCACGGACGACCGCGGCGGCTGGACCGAGCGGGCCACCGCCGAGCACCTCGCCGCCTACGCCTCCGTCGTCGCCGAACGCCTCGGCGACCGCGTCACCCAGTGGGCCACCCTCAACGAACCGCTCTGCTCCGCCTGGATCGGCCACCTGGAAGGCCGGATGGCCCCGGGCCTGACCGACCTGACGGCCGCCGTCCGCGCCTCGTACCACCTGCTCCTCGGGCACGGCCTCGCCACCCAGGCCATCCGCGCCGCCGCCCCCGGCGCCCAGGTCGGCCTCGTCACCAACCACTCCACCGTCGCGCCCGCCTCCACCCGGCCCGAGGACATCGCCGCCGCCGCCCGCGCGGACGGCCACACCAACCGCTGGTGGCTCGACCCGGTGTACGGCCGCGGCTTCCCCGCCGACATGCGCGAACTGTACGGAGTCGAACTCCCGGAGCGGCCCGGCGACCTGGAGCTCATCGCGGCCCCGCTGGACTGGCACGGCCTCAACTACTACTTCCCCGTCACCGTCGCCGACGACCCGACGGGACCCGCCCCGTACGCGAGCGAGGTGCGCCTCCCCGACGTGCCCCGCACCGGCATGGACTGGCAGATCGACGCCGGCGGCCTGGAGGCCTTCCTGCTGCGGCTCACCGAGGAGTACGGCGTACAGAAGCTGTACGTCACCGAGAACGGCTCGGCCTTCCCCGACACCGTCGCCCCCGACGGCTCGGTCCACGACCCGGAGCGCACCCGCTACCTGGAGCAGCACCTCGCCGCCTGTGCGAGCGCGCTGCGCAAGGGCGCCCCGCTCGCCGGCTACTACGCCTGGTCCCTGCTCGACAACTTCGAATGGGCCTACGGCTACGACAAGCGCTTCGGCCTCGTCCACGTCGACTACGCCACCCAGCGCAGGACCGTGAAGACGAGCGGGCGCCGCTACGCGGACATCGTCCGCGCCCACCGGGCGGCGCACACCGGCTGACCGGAGCCCCCGCGCCACCGTCCGGAAGGCCGCCCCGGGACCACCGGGGCGGCCTTCCGGGGTAGCGGTCCCGGCCGCCCGTGAGGGTCAGCCGGACTCGCGTACGACGAGGAGCGGTTCGAACACCTTCGCGGCCGTCTCCGAGGGTGCGCCGTCGAGCTGTTCGACGAGGAGCGTGGCCATCGCGGCAGCCATGCGCTCCACCGGCTGGCGGACGGTGGTCAGCTGCGGCCGCGCGTCGCGCGCCGCCACCGAGTCGTCGAAGCCCACCACCGCCACCGTGCCGGGGATCGGGACGCCCTGCTCACGCAGGTACTGGCAGGCGCCCCGGGCCATCAGGTCGTTGGCGGCGAACACGGCGTCGATCCCCGGGTGGTCCTTCAGGAGCCTGGCCATGGCGCGCCTGCCGCTGTCCACCGTGAACCGGCCCCGTGCGACGGGAACCGACGTCACCCCGTGCGCCGCGAGCGCCTCCCGGAAGCCGTCGAGGCGGTCCCGCGCCGTGGGGGCGGTGACGGGTGCGGCGATGGTGGCCGGTCGTCTGCGGCCGGTGGCCCACAGGTGCTCCGCCGCGAGTCGCGCGCCGGCGCCGTTGTCCAGGTCGACGTACCGGCAACGCTCCCCGTCGCGGGGGCGGCCGAACAGCACCGTGGGAAGGCCCGCCGCGACCAGCATCGACGGGAGCGGGTCGTTCTCGTCGAGCGGCACGACCAGGGCTCCGTCCGCTCCGCCCTGCCGCAGGTACTCGACGAGTTGGGCCCTGGCCTGCTCGGACTCGGCGACGAGCAGGACGGGCTGGATCGCGCGGCGGCGCAGGACCGGCAGGACGCCGTCCACCACGCGGCCGAAGAACGGGTCGGAGAACACCCGGGCGGTGAAGGACCTGCCCGTGGCGGAGAGCACCAGGGCCACGGTCCCGGTGCGCCGGGTGACCAGGGAACGGGCGGCCTGGTTGGGCGTGTAGCCGATGCGGGCGATGGCTTCGCGGACGCTCCGCTGGATGTCGGGGGCCACGTTGCGCACGCCGTTGACGACGCGGGACACGGTCGCGCGCGAGACCCCCGCCTCGCGTGCGACGTCTTCCAGAGTCGGTCCTCGATTCCCCACCCGCGCACCTTAGCGGTGCCGTGTGTCCGGTGGCAGGACGGTCCACGGCCGGCCGGAACCACTTGCTGTCGACACTTAATGAAAGCCAAAAGAAAAGGCGTGTCATACGCCTTGACCGTCACTCGCCCTGCGGGCAGTGTTTCGGGAGAGCGCTCTCCCATGTTTCCCCCCTGTATCCAGAGGAGACCCCATGTCTTCCGTCGGGTCCCCGCCGGTCCTCCGGCGACCCGCCTCACGTGTCCGACGCGCCACCGTCGGCGCGCTCGTCACCTCCCTGGCCGGCGGCCTGCTCGCCCTCTCCCCCGCCACCACCGCGCAAGCGGCCCCCGCCCTGCTCTCCCAGGGCAAGACCGCCACCGCCTCCTCCACCGAGGGCGCCGCCTTCTCCGCCTCCGCCGCCGTCGACGGCAACCTGGGAACCCGCTGGGCCAGCGCCTGGCAGGACGCCCAGTGGATCCAGGTCGACCTCGGCAGCAGCGCCACGCTCAGCCACGCCGTCCTCACCTGGGAGGCGGCCTACGGCAGGAGCTACACCATCCAGGCCTCCGAGAACGGCACCGACTGGCGGACCGTCACCTCCGTCAGCGCGGGCGACGGAGGCACCGACGACGTCACGCTCTCCGGCACCGGCCGCTACATCCGCATGAACGGCCTCACCCGGGCCACCGGATACGGCTTCTCCCTCTGGGAGTTCCAGGTCTACGGCACCACCGGCGGCACCGGCCCGACGCTCCCCGGCGGCGGCGACCTCGGCCCCAACGTGCACGTCTTCGACCCGTCGACGCCGGGCATCCAGGCCAAGCTGGACCAGGTCTTCCAGCAGCAGGAGTCGGCCCAGTTCGGCAGCGGCCGGCACGCCTTCCTCTTCAAGCCCGGCACGTACAACGGCCTCAACGCCCAGATCGGCTTCTACACCCAGATCGCCGGCCTCGGGCTGCGTCCCGGCGACACCACCATCAACGGAGACGTGACCGTCGACGCCGGCTGGTTCAACGGCAACGCCACCCAGAACTTCTGGCGCGGCGCCGAGGGCCTGACCCTCAACCCGGTCAACGGCACCGACCGGTGGGCCGTCTCGCAGGCCTCCTCCTTCCGCCGCATGCACGTCAAGGGCGGCCTCAACCTGGCGCCGAACGGCTACGGCTGGGCCAGCGGCGGCTACATCGCCGACTCCAAGATCGACGGCCAGATAGGCAACTACTCCCAGCAGCAGTGGTACACCCGGGAGAGCTCCATCGGCGGCTGGTCCAACAGCGTCTGGAACCAGACCTTCTCCGGCGTCGAGGGCGCCCCGGCCACCTCCTTCCCCGAGCCCCGCTACACCACGCTCGACACCACGCCCGTCTCCCGCGAGAAGCCGTACCTCTACCTCGACGGCAACGAGTACAAGGTCTTCGCCCCCGCCAAGCGCGTCAACGCCCGCGGCACCAGCTGGGCCAACGGCGCCCCGCAGGGCGAGTCGATCCCGCTGAGCCAGTTCTACGTGGTCAAGCCGGGCGCCACCGCCGCCACCATCAACCAGGCGCTGGCCCAGGGCCTGCACCTGCTGTTCACGCCCGGCGTCTACCACGTCGACCAGACCATCAACGTGAACCGCGCGAACACGATCGTGCTCGGCCTCGGCCTCGCCACGATCATCCCGGACAACGGCGTCACCGCGATGAAGGTCGCCGACGTCGACGGCGTCCGCCTCGCCGGCTTCCTCATCGACGCCGGCCCGGTCAACTCGCCGACCCTGCTGGAACTCGGACCGCAGAACTCCGCCGCCGACCACGCCGCCAACCCGACCACCGTGCAGGACGTGTACGTCCGCATCGGCGGCGCCGGCGCGGGCAAGGCCACCACCAGCGTGGTCGTGAACAGCGACGACGCCATCATCGACCACACCTGGGTGTGGCGCGCCGACCACGGCGAGGGCGTCGGCTGGGAGACCAACCGGGCCGACTACGGCGTCCGGGTCAACGGCGACGACGTCCTCGCCACCGGACTCTTCGTCGAGCACTTCAACAAGTACGACGTCGAGTGGTACGGCGAGCGCGGCCGCACGATCTTCTACCAGAACGAGAAGGCGTACGACGCCCCCAACCAGGCCGCCATCCAGAACGGCGCGACCAAGGGGTACGCCGCCTACCGGGTCGACGACTCCGTGACCACCCACGAGGCCTGGGGCCTCGGCAGCTACTGCAACTACAACGTGGATCCGACGATCGTCCAGGACCACGGCTTCAAGGCACCCGTCAAGCCGGGCGTGAAGTTCCACAGCCTCCTCGTCGTGTCCCTCGGCGGCATGGGCCATTACAACCACGTCATCAACGACACCGGGGCGTCCACCATCCCCGCCGGCACCTCCACCGTGCCCTCCACCGTCGTCTCCTTCCCCTGACCGGCCCGCCGGGACGCCCCTCACCTCCGGTGCGTCCCGGCCCCCTCACCCCTTCCGGGCGGCGCCCCAGTCCCCGCAGCGCCGCCCGGAAGGCGATCCCCTCCCCCTCCGTCCAGGAGCCGCCATGACCGCGACCCAAGCCCCCACCACACGAAGGCGCACCCGCACCCGCACGACGGCCTCGCTCGTCTCCGTCGGTGCCCTGCTCACCACCGCCCTCTCCTCCGCCACGATGCTGACCGCGGCGCCCGCCACCGCCGCGGAGACCCTCCTCTCCCAGGGGAAGACCGCCACCGCCTCCTCCACCGAGGGCGCCGCCTGGGCCGCCTCCGCCGCCGTCGACGGCGACCTCACCGGAACCCGCTGGGCGAGCCAGTGGAGCGACGCCCAGTGGCTCCAGGTCGACCTGGGCGCCGGCGCGAACATCAGCCGCGTCGTCCTGAACTGGGAGGGCGCCTACGGCAAGGCGTACGACATCCAGCTCTCCGACAACGGAACCGACTGGCGCACCGTCAAGTCCGTGACCGCGGGCGACGGCGGCACCGACGAACTCGCGGTCACCGGCACCGGCCGCTACGTCCGCCTCCAGGGGATCACCCGGGGCACCGGCTACGGCTACTCCCTGTGGGAGTTCCGGGTGTACGGCGGCGGGTCCACGCAGCCCGAGCCCGGCGGCGCCGTCCGCGTCACCGGCACCCAGGGCAACTGGCAGTTGACGGTCGGCGGGCAGCCGTACACCGTCAAGGGCGTCACCTGGGGCCCCGCGATGGCCGACGCCCCCCGCTACATGCCGGACGTCAGATCGATGGGCGTCAACACGGTCCGCACCTGGGGCACCGACGCCGGCACCAAACCGCTGCTCGACGCGGCGGCCGCCCACGGCGTCAAGGTGATCAACGGCTTCTGGCTCCAGCCGGGCGGCGGCCCGGGCTCCGGCGGCTGCGTCAACTACGTGACGGACAGCGCGTACAAGAGCAGCATGCTCACCGAGTTCGCCAAGTGGGTCGACACCTACAAGTCCCACCCCGCCACCCTCATGTGGAACGTCGGCAACGAGTCCGTCCTCGGTCTGCAGAACTGCTACGGCGGCACCGAGCTGGAAGCCCAGCGCAACGCTTACACCACCTTCGTCAACGACGTCGCCAAGAAGATCCACTCCATCGACCCCGACCACCCCGTGACCTCCACGGACGCGTGGACCGGCGCCTGGCCCTACTACCAGCGCAACGCGCCCGACCTCGACCTCTACTCGATGAACGCCTACGGCGACATCTGCGGGGTCCGCCAGGACTGGGTGGAGGGCGGCTACACCAAGCCGTACATCATCACCGAGACCGGGCCGGCCGGCGAATGGGAGACCCCCAAGGACGCCAACGGCGTCCCCGACGAACCCACCGACGTCCAGAAGGCCGACGGATACACCAAGGCCTGGAACTGCGTAACCGGCCACCAGGGCGTCGCCCTCGGCGCGACCGTCTTCCACTACGGCACCGAGCACGACTTCGGCGGCGTCTGGTTCAACCTGCTCCCCGACGGCCTCAAGCGCCTCTCGTACTACGCCCTCAAGAAGGCGTACACCGGCTCCGTCGCCGGCGACAACACCCCGCCGGTCATCAGCGGCATGACGGTCACCCCCGCCGGATCCGCCCCGGCCGGCGGCGAGTTCACGGTCCGCGCCGACATCCGCGACCCCGACGGCGACCCCGTCACCACCAAGATCTACCTGAGCGGCAACTACGCCAACGGCGACAAGCGCCTGATCGAGGCCCCGTACCGCTCCCTCGGCAACGGCACCTTCGCCGTCACCGCGCCCGAGAAGCTCGGCCTGTGGAAGGTGTACGTCCAGGCCGAGGACGGCCGCGGCAACGCAGGCATCGAGACGAAGTCCGTCAAGGTCGTCGCCCCGCCCGTCGCCGGCACCAACATCGCCCTGAACAGGCCCACCACCGCCTCCTCCGCGCAGGCCTCCTACGGCGACTGCCCCTGCCCGGCCACCCACGCGACCGACGGCAACCCCACCACCCGCTGGGCCAGCGACTGGAGCGACCCGCAGTGGATCCGGGTCGACCTCGGCTCGGTCCGCTCCTTCAACCGGCTCCAGCTGGTCTGGGACCCCGCCTTCGCCCGCGCCTACGAGGTCCAGGTCTCCGACGACGGCGCCACCTGGCGCACCATCCACGCCACCACCACCGGAAACGGCGACATCGACACCATCGAGACCGGCGCCACCGCACGGTACGTCAAGCTCCAGCTCACCGCGCGCGGCACCGGCTGGGGCTACTCGCTCCACGAGTTCGGCATCTACAGCTGACCCCCTGAGGAGAACGAGGAGATCACGATGAGAATCCGCGGCCGGACCCTGTCCGCCTCACTGCTCACCGCCGCCTTGGGCGTCTCCGCCCTCACGGTGAACACCTACACCGCGGCCACCGCCCACGGGGAGACCACCGCCCCGGCCACCGCCGCCGGCGCCCACAGCGCGCATTCGGCGGGCGCCGCCCAAGGCCACGTCATGGCGGCCTCCGCGCTCCCCTCGGGGGACGACGCCGACGGCGACGGCTACATCCCGGCCGTACCCCCGGTCACCGGGGTGACCCCGTCCACGGCCACCCCGCCCCCGGCCTACCACCACGAGTTCCAGGCCGGCTGCTCCGTCACCCACACCGCGCCGGACGACCCGATCGTCTACCCGGGCCAGTTCGGCAAGTCCCACGACCACACGTTCATGGGCAACACCTCCACGAACGCCGCCAGCACCACCGGCTCGCTCTACGGAGGCAACACCACCTGCAAGGCGCCCGCGGACGCCTCCGCCTACTGGATGCCCTCGCTGTACAAGGGCGACCAGAAGATCCTGCCCGTCGGCCCGCAGGTCATCTACTACAAGGCGGGCGTCACCGACTACCGGAGCGTGCGCCCCTTCCCCAAGGGGCTGCGGTTCGTCGTCGGCAACCCGACGCAGACCGCCGAGGAGTTCCGCGGCCACAAGGGGTTCGTCGAGGGCTGGGAATGCGGTGACAGCTTCTTCAACACCGACTTCCCGGCGAGCTGTCCGAGCCGGCCCGACGTCCAGCTCAACCTGCGCATGCAGGCCCCCAGCTGCTGGAACGGCCTGCACCTCGACACCCCCGACCACAAGAGCCACATGGCGTACCCGGTGGTCAAGCCCGGCACCAACGACAACATGTGCCCGGCCTCCCACCCGGTCGCCCTGCCGATGATCGAGTTCAAGATGGCGTGGCCGGTCAACGGCGACATGAGCCAGATCCGCCTGGCCAGCGGCCGCGGCTACTCCTTCCACTACGACTTCTTCAACGCGTGGGAGGAGCGCACCCTCAAGGCCCTCGTCGACCACTGCATCGTCGGCGGCCTGCAGTGCGACACCCGGGGCTTCGACCTGTACCGCCCCGAACGCGGTGTCGTGCTCGACGAGAACCACCGCCTGCCCTGACCCGACCACCCGCACACGGCCCGGACGCCCGCCAGGGCGCCCGGGCCGCCGTCCCGTCCGCCGCCCCGACACAGGAGCACCCCATGAACGCGCCCGCGCCGTCCGCCACCGCCCACCACGACGCGCTCATCGACCTCCTCCCGCCGCACTTCCGCTTCGGAGCGGCCACCTCCGCCTTCCAGATCGAGGGAGCCACCGCCGAGGACGGCCGCACCCCGTCCATCTGGGACACCTTCTGCCGCGTCCCCGGGGCCGTCGACAACGGCGACACCGGAGACGTGGCCTGCGACCACTACCACCGCATGCCCGAGGACGTGGCCCTGCTCGCCTCCCTCGGCCTCGACACGTACCGCTTCTCCGTCTCCTGGTCCCGCGTCCAGCCCCACGGCCGAGGACCGGCCAACCCGGCGGGCATCGGCTTCTACGACCGCCTCGTCGACGAACTCCTCGCGCACGGCCTCACCCCCTGGCTCACCCTGTACCACTGGGACCTGCCCCAGGAGCTCCAGGACGCCGGCGGCTGGCCCGCCCGCGACACCGCCCACCGGTTCGCCGACTACGCCGAACTCGTCCACGAACGTCTCGGCGACCGCGTCACCCACTGGACCACCCTCAACGAACCGTTCTGCTCGGCCGTCCTCGGCCACGTGGAAGGCGTCCACGCGCCCGGCGGCCGCTCCTTCGCCGACGGGGTGCGCGCCGTGCACCACCTGCACCTCGCCCACGGGCTCGCGGTCCAGCGGCTGCGCTCCGCCGCCCGCCGGCCCCTCGACCTGGCCGTCACGCACCTCCTCGGCACCAGCCGGCCCGCCACCGGATCGGCCGCCGACCGCGAGGCCGCGCGCCGGGCCGACGCCCTCGGGTTCCGCTTCTACCTCGACCCGGTCCTGCGCGGCCGGTACCCGCAGGACCTCGTCGACGACCTGGCCGCGCGCGGCGTCGAGATCCCGGTCAGGCCGGGCGACCTGGAGATCATCTCCAGCCCGATCGACACCCTGGGCGTCAACTACTACCGCTCGATGCGTACGTCGGGAGTCGACGAGACCGGCGCCGGCACCGACTCCCTCGGCGTCCCCGTCACCCGGAACCTGCCGCACGGCGGCCTGCCGGTCACCGGCCTCGGCTGGGAGGTGATGCCGCACGACCTCACCGAGCTGCTGCTGCGCATCTCCCGCGACTACCCCGGCACGCCGATGGTGGTCACCGAGAACGGCGCCGCGTACGAGGACGTGCCCGACGCCGACGGCTTCGTCGAGGACTCCGACCGCACCGCCTACCTCGCGTCCCACCTCGCCGCCGTGGCCGAGGCCCGCACCCGGGGCGCCGACGTCCGCGGCTACTTCGCCTGGTCGCTCCTGGACAACTTCGAGTGGGCGTACGGCTACGACAAGCGCTTCGGCCTCGTCCGCGTCGACTACGCCACCCAGACCCGTACGCCCAAGCGCAGCGCCCTGTGGCTCGGCGCGACGGCCCGCCGCGTCCGGGCCGCCGGCGGGCACGGGTGAGGCCCTGGGGGCGACTCGGGGGGGGGGAAGTCACCGTCGGCTCGCCGGCGAGGAGCACCGCCGACGCCGTCTGCCGTATCGTCGGCCGGGCCCGACCGAGCCCCGCCGGACCTGATGTGCGCCCCGGCCACGCCCGACCGACCGAGCCCGGCCGGGCCCGACGAGCACCCCGGCCACGCCCGACCGAGCCCCGATGAAGCCCGAGGACATGACCGACCCGACCCAGGAGCCCGACTCCCGCCAGAATTCCTCCCCGGCCCATCCGCCTCACCCGGCATACGCGGCCCACCCGGCCCATCCGCCTCACCCGGCATACGCGGCCTACGCGGCCCTGCGCTCCACCTGCCCCGTGCGGCCCGCCCCCGGCACCGGGGAGCGCCCCGGTTTTCTGGTCACGGGTTACGCGGAGGCCCGGGAGGCGCTCGGCGACTCCCGCCTCTCGAAGGACACGGCCGCGTTCTTCGCGGGCAAGGGGTCGCGGCGCCGGCTCCACCCCGCGGTCGCCCACACGATGCTGGCCAGCGACCCGCCCCGGCACACCAGGCTCCGCAAGCTGGTGACGAGGGCGTTCACCACCGGGGCCGTCGCGGAGCTGCGTCCCTTCATCGCCCGCGTCACGGACGAACTGCTGGACCAGTGGCCGGACGGCGAGCCGTTCGACGTCGTGGCGGGCCTCGCGGTGCCGCTCCCGGTGATCGTGATCTGCCGGCTGCTCGGGATCCCCCAGCACGACCGGCCCGAAGTACAGCGCTGGTCGGGGCAGCTCTTCGCGGCCGGGCGGCCCGACGTCGTCGACGCGGCCTCGCACGCGCTGGCCGAGTACATGACCGGCCTCATCGCCACCAAGCGCCGGGACCCCGGCGGTTCGCTGCTCGACCGGCTCGTCGTGGCTCGCGACGGCGACGACCGTCTGAGCGAGGAGGAGCTGGTCTCGCTGGCCGTGCTCCTGCTCGTGGCCGGCCACGAGACCACCACCAACACCCTCGGCAACGCCCTCCTGGCCCTGCTCCAGCATCCGGCCGCGCTGGCCCGCCTCGGCGCGGACCCCGACGGCGTCCCCGCCGCGCTGGACGAACTGCTGCGCTTCGACTCGGCGGTGAGCACGGCCACCTTCCGGTTCACCACGGAACCCGTCACGCTCGGCGGCACCGACATCCCCGCGGGCGTCCCGGTCCTGATCGCCCTCGGAGCGGCCAACCGGGACCCCGTACGGTTCCCGGCCCCGGACCGACTCGACCTGGACCGCGACGCGTCCGCCCACCTCGCGTTCGGCCACGGCATCCACCGCTGCGTCGGCGCGCCCCTGGCGAGGGCGGAGACGGAGATCGCCCTACGAGCCCTGCTGACCCGCTTCCCGGGCATCCGTCTCGCCGTACCGCCGGACGAACTGACATGGCGCCCCACCCGACTCGTCCGCGGTCTGGAGTCCCTCCCGGTCCTCGCGTCGACGCCCTAGGCCGTGTTCGGCACGTCCCGCCCGGCCCGCGGGCGGACGGCGCTGCTGTCCGGACACGGCCTAGGGCGGTGCCGCCGGAAGGCCGCGCGGCCCCGTGCAGCGGGCGCCCGCCTCCTCCACCCGGCGGCGCAGTTCACGGTCCGCCGTGACGACCAGGCACGGCCGGCCGTTCGCGGCCCGGGCCAGCTCGACGATCAGGTCGTCGCCGCTGCCCGGGGCCTCCTCCACGCGCACACCGGGTACGGAGGCGACGCCCCGGGCGCGTCCCTCCACGACCAGCACGATCTCGTACGGTCCCGGGAACGGCCCGTCGGCCGGGCCGCCCGTCGTGGCGAGCCGGTCGCGCAGTCGCTCCGCGGCCCCGCGCCGGTCCCGCCACCAGCCGTCCGGCACCGATCCCACGACGTTGGCGCCGTCCACCACGAGCAGCGGACGGAGCGGCGGATCCTCAGCGCTCATCGCCCCAGGATGCCACCCGGCTCGTCACACCGCGGCGCGCCGCATGACGACCGGTTCCATACGGCTACGGCTTGCGTCCGCACCACGCCACGAGGCGGTCGATGGCCGGCGCGTCCGGGTCGACCTCGACCGCCGCGCCGAACGGCGCGCCGTCACGCGGGCCGGCGGGCAGCCCGCGCCTCATGGCGGCGTACGAGACCGCCACGACCTCGGGGTCCCAGTCGGGGAGTTGGCCGGTCGCGGTGGCCATGTCCCAGGTGTGTACGGTGAATTCCGAGGTCCAGACGGCCGCGGCGGCGGCGCCGGGAAGGTTCCCGAACGGCAGGATCAGCGTCCGGCCCAGGATCGAGGGGTCCGCCCAGGCCTCCTCGACCTCACGGACCGCGGCGTCCCACGCCTCCCGCCACGCGGTGTCCGCGAGGTCGTCGTCGACCGTGGGGAGAGTCGTCACGTCGCCGCCGCGTCCCGCGAGGGCGATGCGGCGCAGGACGGCGACGAGGTGCCCGGTGAGCCGCCGGACGGTGAATTCGGTACAGGGCGTGGGCCCGTCGAACTGCTCGGGCCGGACCGCGGCGACGGTGCGTCCGGCCAGCGCGATCGCCTTCATCAGGTGCCGGCGGGGGTCGTCGGTGGCAGGGGCGGCGGTGGACCGTGAGGTGTTCTCGGTGTGAGTCATGAGCTCATCCTGGAAGCCGAACAGGTCACCTCCTGGCCACTTTCCGGAAGAGAATGGCCGGCATGAGAGCCGATCGCCTGGTGGCCACCCTGCTGTTCCTCCAGACCCGCACCCGGGTGACCGTGGCCGAGGTCGCCGCCGAGCTCGAAGTGTCGCCGCGGACCGCACGCCGGGACCTGGAGGCCCTGTCCACCGCGGGCATCCCCGTCTACTCGCAGCGAGGCCGCGGCGGCGGCTGGTCGCTGGTCGGCGGCGCCCGTACGGACCTCACCGGCCTGACCGCCGACGAGATCCGGGCGCTGTTCCTGCTCGCGGGCCCTTCGTCGACCACGCCCGAACTCCGTACGGCGCTGCGCAAGCTGGTCCGCGCGCTGCCCGCGCCCCTGCGGTCGGGCGCCGAGGCCGCGTCGCGGGCCGGTCTCGCCGACGGCACGCACTGGTCGCGCGCCGACACGGCCACCGGGCCGCACCTCGACGCGCTCCGGCGGGCCGTCGTGGACGGGATCCAGGTGCGGCTCGGGTACGCCGGGCCCGGCAAGCCCGTGGGCGTGCGGACCGTCCATCCGCTCGGGCTCGTGGCCAAGGCGGGTCACGACTATCTCGTCGCCGGGACGGAGCGGGGCCTGCGGACCTTCCGGCTCAGCCGGGTGGCCTCGGTCGAGCCCACCGGCGAACCCGTCGTGCGGCCGGACGACTTCGACCTGCCCACGGTCTGGCGCTCGTTCGCCGCGCGGCTGGAGGAGCGGCTGTACGCGGCGACGGTGCGGGCCCGGGCCCGGCCGGACGCCATGGCGATCCTTGAGCGGCTGTTCGACGGTCGTCTGCGCGTCGGCGCGGTGCTTCCCGACGGGTGGACGGAGATCCGGGTCGACGGGCCGACGCCGGAGGTGGTGGCGACACAGCTGGCCGGTCTCGGGGCGCGCATCGAGGTGCTGGACCCGCCGGAGGCGAGGGAGCGTCTCGCCCTCCTTGCGGTCGAGCTGGCCGGGGTATACGGGCCGCCGTCGGGCTCGCGCGAGGGTTCGGCGGGGTGAGGCGCCGGTTCAGGCCGCGGGGGCGGCGGGGCCGGCGGGATCGTGGGGGTCGACGTCGGTGACGCGGCGGGCCTCCACGTGCGCGTGCGGGGCCTGGTGCCCGCCGGTGGCGAGGACGCGTACCTCGTCGTGGTCGCTGATCTCCGCCCGGATGATGCCGGTGGGGTCCGCGTACACCGGATGGCCGCCGGGCCCCTTGGCCGAGGTGCGCTCGACGAGGACGACGTCCTGGCCCGAACCCGTGTCGTCGGGGAACACCAGCTCGTAACGGACTGGGATCATTTCACCCATTCTACGCCGGAGGCCGAGTCTCGACACGTGCGGGGAGATCACGGGGCGTACGACGCGGACGCGGAGCGGCGGAACCGTCGGTGATCCCGAGAACCGGCGTGGGGTCTTCGCCATCCGGTGATGTTCTTCTCCGCGGCCCGGCGTGGTTGCGGCAGGGTAGGGCATGAGTCACGGCCGGCCTTTGGGTAGCGAACGGAGAACACGCGTGATTGTCGGAGTCCTCAAGGAAGCGCGGCCGGGTGAGAGTCGCGTCGCGGCCACGCCGGCCACGGTCGAACAGATCCGCACACTGGGGTACGACGTGGTCGTCGACCCGGGCGCGGGCATCGCGGCCGGCTTCACCGACGCCGCCTACGAAGCCGCCGGTGCGACCGTGGGCGACGCGCTGACGGCCGACGTGGTGCTCGGGGTCAACGCCCCCACCCCGGCGCAGCTGGACCGGGTCCGGCCCGAGGCGACGGTGATCGCCCTGTTCGCACCGGCCTTCGACCCGGCGATGGTCGAGGCCCTGGGCCGGCGCCCCTTCACCGCCCTTTCGATGGACGCCGTGCCGCGCATCAGCCGGGCGCAGTCGATGGACGTCCTGTCGTCGATGGCGAACATCGCCGGCTACCGGGCCGTCATCGAAGCCGCGCACGAGTTCGGCCGGTTCTTCACCGGCCAGGTGACGGCGGCGGGCAAGGTGCCTCCGGCGAAGGTGCTCGTCGCGGGCGCCGGCGTCGCCGGTCTCGCGGCGATCGGCGCCGCCGGCTCGCTCGGCGCGATCGTGCGCGCCACCGACCCCCGGCCGGAGGTCGCCGACCAGGTCCGCTCGCTCGGCGGCGAGTACCTGTCGATCGAGTCCCCCGAGACGGAGGTCTCCGGGACCGGTTACGCCAAGGAGATGGGCGACGAGTACAAGGCGCGCGAGGCCGAACTGTACGCCGCCCAGTGCCGCGAGGCCGACATCGTCATCACCACCGCCCTGATCCCCGGCCGTCCCGCGCCGACGCTGATCACCGCGGAGATGGTGGCGAGCATGAAGCCGGGTTCGGTGATCGTCGACATGGCGGCCGCCAACGGCGGCAACGTCGAGGGCACGGTGAAGGGCGAGCGGACCGTCACGGCGAACGGCGTGACGATCATCGGCTACACCGATCTCGCGGGCCGACTGCCCGCGCAGGCCTCGCAGTTGTACGGCACGAACCTGGTGAACCTGCTGAAGCTGATGACCCCGGACAAGGACGCCCGCCTCGTCCTCGACTGGGAGGACCCGGTACAGCGCTCGATCACCGTCGTCCGCAAGGGCGAGACCGCCTGGCCGCCCCCGCCGGTGCGGGTCTCGGCGGCCCCGGCCGCCGCCCCCGCGGCGGCCGTGCGGGAGCCGGCGCCGAAGAAGCCTCCGATGTCGGCGAAGCGGCGCTTCGGCGGCGTGGCCATCGGCGCCCTGGTGCTCTTCCTCACCGCCGGGTTCGCGCCGGCGGCGCTGCTGCCCCACGTGACGGTCTTCGTCCTGGCGATCGTGATCGGCTACTACGTGATCGGCCATGTGCACCACGCGCTCCACACCCCGCTGATGTCGGTGACGAACGCGATCTCCGGGATCATCGTCGTCGGCGCGCTGCTGCAGATCGGGCACGCGAGCGCGGCGGTCACGGTGCTTTCGGCCGTGGCGATCCTGCTGGCCAGTATCAATGTCTTCGGCGGCTTCGCGGTGACGCGTCGCATGCTCGCCATGTTCAACCGGAGCTGACATGTCTGCGACCATCGCCGCACAGGCGGCCTACCTTGTCGCCGCGCTGCTGTTCATCCTCGCGCTGGCAGGACTCTCCAAGCACGAGACGGCCCGGCTGGGCAACGCGTTCGGCATGCTCGGCATGGGCGTCGCGCTCGTCGCGACGGCCGTGCTCGCGTGGGACGGCGACATCAGCACCGCGGGCATCGGCCTGATGGCCGTGGCGATGCTGATCGGCGCGCTGATCGGCCTCCAGCGGGCCCGCGGCGTCGAGATGACCGGCATGCCCGAACTGATCGCCCTGCTGCACTCCTTCGTCGGTCTGGCCGCCGTCCTGGTCAGCTGGAACGGCTACCTGAACGTCGAGCACGACCCGAACGGCCACGAGGCCGAGGCCCTGGACGCGCTCGGCACCCTGGGCATCCACCACGCCGAGGTGTTCATCGGCCTGTTCATCGGCGCGGTGACCTTCACCGGCTCCGTCGTGGCGTACCTGAAGCTCTCCGCGAAGATCGACTCCAAGCCGCTGATGCTGCCGGGCAAGAACGCCCTGAACCTCGGCTCGCTGGGCCTGTTCGTCGCCCTGACGGTGTGGTTCGTGATCACGCCGGAGCTGTGGCTGCTGATCACCGTGACGGCCCTGGCACTCGCGCTGGGGTGGCACCTGGTCGCCTCGATCGGCGGCGGCGACATGCCGGTCGTGGTCTCGATGCTCAACAGCTACTCTGGCTGGGCCGCGGCCGCCTCCGGCTTCCTGCTCGGCAACGACCTGCTGATCATCACCGGCGCGCTCGTCGGCTCCTCCGGCGCGTACCTGTCGTACATCATGTGCAAGGCCATGAACCGCTCGTTCCTCTCGGTGATCGCGGGTGGCTTCGGCATCGAGGCGCCGTCGGGCTCGGAGGTCGACTACGGCGAGCACCAGGAGATCACCGCCCAGGGCGTCGCCGAACTGCTCGGCTCGGCCCGGTCGGTGGTCATCACACCCGGGTACGGCATGGCCGTCGCCCAGGCCCAGTACCCCGTCGCGGAGCTCACCTCGAAGCTGCGCGCCAGGGGCGTCGACGTGCGGTTCGGCATCCACCCGGTCGCCGGCCGCCTGCCCGGCCACATGAACGTGCTGCTCGCCGAGGCCAAGGTGCCGTACGACATCGTCCTGGAGATGGACGAGATCAACGACGACTTCGCCGACACCGACGTCGTCCTCGTGATCGGCGCCAACGACACCGTCAATCCGGCCGGCGCCGAGGACCCCGGCAGCCCGCTCGCCGGCATGCCGGTCCTCACCGTCTGGGAGGCCGGCAAGGTCATCGTGTTCAAGCGCTCGATGGCTTCCGGCTACGCGGGCGTGCAGAACCCCCTGTTCTTCAAGGAGAACACCGCGATGCTCTTCGGCGACGCGAAGGCCCGGGTCGAGGACATCGTCGGCGCCCTCTGACGCACCACGACGCCCGGTTGCGGGGCTGCCGCGGCAGTCGGACACTCCGAGGTATGGACGCGCGGGAGGCAGCGCTCCGACAGGCGTACGACCATGCTGTCCGGTGGCTGGCGAGCCTGCCCGACCGCCGGATTCCGGCACGCGCCACGGTCGACGAGATCGTCGGCGCCCTCGGTGCCGAACTGCCCGCCGGCCCCGGCACGCCCGCCGACGTCGTCGACCTGCTGGCCACGGCCTGCGAGCCGGGGCTCACCGCCTTCCCCAGCGGCCGCTTCTACGGGTTCGTCGTGGGCGGCACGGAACCGGCCGCGCTGGCCGCCGACTGGCTGGTCAGCGCCTGGGACCAGAACTGTGTGATGCGCACCGTATCGCCCGCGTACACGGCGGCGGAGGAGATCGCCGGCGGGTGGGTGCTCGACCTGCTCGGCCTGCCCGGGGAGAGCTCCGTGGGCTTCACCACGGGTGCGACGATGGCGAACTTCACGTGCCTCGCCGCCGCGCGCGACACGGTACTGCGGCGCGCCGGCTGGAACGCCGCCCGCGACGGCCTCACGGGTGGCCCGCGGGTGCGTGTCCTCGCCGGCGAGTCCCGGCACATGGCCATCGACCTGGCCCTGCGCTACCTCGGGCTCGGCCGGCCCGAGCCGGTGGCGGCGGACGACCAGGGCCGGATCAGGCCCGAGGCCCTGCGCAGCGCGCTGGCGGGCGGCGAACCGGGCCCCACGATCGTGGTCCTCCAGGCAGGCGACATCCATTCCGGCGCCTTCGACCCCTTCACCGCGAGCATCCGTGCGGCGCGCGGGGCCGGCGCCTGGGTGCACGTCGACGGCGCCTTCGGACTGTGGGCGGCCGCCTCCGCGCGCCACGCCCACCTGACGGCGGGCTGCGCGGCCGCGGACTCCTGGGCGACGGACGCCCACAAGACGCTGAACGTCCCCTACGACTGCGGCCTCGCGATCGTGCGCGACGGGTCCGCGCTGAGCGCGGCGATGGGGCAGCGCGGCGACTACCTCATCCAGCACGAGCACGGCGACCCCATCGACAAGGTCCCCGAACTCTCGCGGCGCGGCAGGGCGTTCACCGTGTGGGCCGCCCTCAGGTCCCTGGGCCGATCGGGCGTTTCCGACCTCGTCGAACGGCTGTGCCGCCACGCCTCCGCGTTCGCCGCCGGCATCGCCGCGATCGAGGGCGCGACCGTCCTCAACGAGGTCACGTTCACCCAGGTCTGCGCCGCGTTCGGCACCGACGCAGGCACCGACCGGGTGCTCACCCGGCTGCTCGACGACGGCACCGCGTGGATCAGCGGCTCGACGTGGCACGGCAGGCGCGTGATGCGCATCTCGGTGAGCAACTGGTCGACGACCGACACCGACGTGGCACGCACCCTCGACACGATCCGCCACGCGGCCACCGGAGCCTGACGACCGCCGAACCACCCCTCGTACGCCCCTGAGTGGGGGCCGGGAGCCCGCCCTGCCCGGGACCCCGGCGTCGTCGCCCGCACCCGGCCGCAGCGCGCACAACCCTGCCCATATCCGAGATCTCCGCCCTTTCCCGCCATTCCGCAAAGTAAAGCCGCCGTCAAATCGCCTGGTCGCACGTGGTGTTGGACGCTCGTTCGTCCATAGGGTGCGCTTGATCGCGCACCGCGCGCGATGACGCCCGCCCTCATTCCGGACGGGCGTTGTTTTGTGCTGCCTCAAAGTCTTTGGAGTCGACATGAGGGCCTGGTACGCCCACCCACCCCTGTGGACCAGACGCAGGGAAAGATCCATAGCCGTGGTCCTGACCTCGGTCCTCGCCGTGCTGCTGTCCCTGGTGACGGTCCCCGCCGCGGACGCCGTGGCCGGGCCGCACCCGAAGGTGTGGACCCCGCCGAACACCAGACTGGACAAGACCCGGTCCGTCGAGGGGTCGAACGACCACGGCGAGCTGGGCACTTCGGCCGCCCCCGGCAAGAAGGGCAGCAGCCGCTGGCGGCCTGCCCGCCGGGCCGTCCCGACGGGCTCCGCCACCGTCACCCTGTCCGCCCCCGCCGCCGGGAAGGCCACGGACGGCAAGGCCGCGGCCGGCCGCAAGACACCTGTGACCCGCGCGGGCGGCCTCCCGGTCGCCGTCGCCGACCTCGGTGCCCCGCACCGTGCCGCCAAGGCCCCGTCGGTCAGCTCCGCGGCCACCGTCGGCGTCACCGTGCACGACGCCGCCGCGTCCAAGGCCGCGGGCGCCTTCGGCAACCTGATCACCGTGCGCGGCGCGTCCCCCGCGACCGACGGTGGACGTTCCGTCCGGGTCGAGCTCGACGTCAAGACCCTTGAGGGCACGGGCGACTGGCACGACCGGGCCCGACTCGTGAGCATGCCCGCCTGCGCGCTGACGACCCCCGCGAAGGCCGCCTGCCGCACCCGTACGCCCATCGTGTCCGGCGTTGACCCGATCACCGGCAAGCTGACCGCCGACATCACCCTGCCCGCCGCCTCCCCGCAGTCCGCGGGCGCCGTGCTGCTCAGCGCCGAGCCCGCCGCCTCCGGCTCCGGCGGCTCGTTCGCCGCGACGCCGATCTCCCCCTCGGCGTCGTGGAGCGCGGGCTCGAACGCGGGCAACTTCACCTACAGCTACACGCTCTCGCTGCCGACCTCGATCGGCGGAGCCGCTCCCAGCGCCATGCTGGGCTACGACTCCTCCACCGTGGACGGCATGACGGCCGCGTCCAACTCGCAGTCGTCGTGGCTCGGTGAGGGCTGGAACTACCACCCCGGCTTCATCTCACGGCAGTACACTCCGTGCCTCAAGGCCGGCATCGACATGTCCGGCGACCAGTGCTGGGCGGGCCAGTTCCTCTCCCTGAACCTCGCGGGCCACTCCGGCCAGGTCGTCAAGGACGACCAGAGCGGCGAGCTGCGCCTCCAGGGCGACGACGGCACCAAGATCACGCCGCTGACCGGCCTGAACAACGGCGCCTGGAACGGCGAGGGCTTCAAGGTCACCACGACCGACGGCACCGAGTACTACTTCGGCGCCAACCACCTGCCCGGCGGTGACGGCAGCGACCCGGCGACGAAGTCCGTGTCCACCGTCCCCGTGTACCACCCGAAGGCCGGTGACCCCTGCTACAGCTCCGCGAAGGGCGCCGCGTCCTGGTGCCAGATGGGCTGGCAGTGGAACCTGGACCACATCGTCGACCTCCAGGGCAACCTGATCTCGTACACGTACGACCCCGAGGTCAACCACTACGCGCGCGGCGGCGGCCAGAACAACGGCACCGGTTCGCTCACCCGGTACGAGCGCTACTCACTCCCCCGCACCGTCTCCTACGGCCAGCGGCTGCCCGAGCAGATCGCCGCCAAGGGGACCCTCAAGCCGGCCGTGGTCATGAGCTTCAAGGCCGAGGAGCGCTGCCTCGAAGCGGCCACCGACTGCGAGGAGGCGGACCGCACCCTCGACAACAAGGCCCGCTGGAAGGACTCCCCGCTCGACCAGGCGTGCGCCGCGGGCGGCACCTGCACGGTCTACGGTCCGACCTTCTGGACCTCCAAGCGGCTCGCCGAGGTGAAGACCGAGGTCCTGGTCGACGGCGGCTACCGCACGGTCGACACCTGGGCGCTCAAGCACAGCTGGTCGTACCCCGAGGACGGCACCAACAGCCCCACGCTCTGGCTCGACTCGATCCAGCGCACCGGCTCCAACGGCAAGACGGCGACCCCGCTGCCCCCCGTCTCCTTCACCGGCATCCAGATGCCGAACCGCGTCGACGAGCCGGTCGTCACCGCGTCCCGGTTCTACCGGCCGCGGATGACGGAGATCCTCACCGAGACCGGCGGCCGGATCAACATCGGCTACAAGGACGCGAACGCGGGCTGCTCACGGCGCAACGGCCCGATGCCGTCCGCGCCGGAGACCAACACGCTGCCCTGCATGCCGGTGAAGTGGGTGAAGCCCGGCTCCCCCACCAACACGAAGCCGTCGGTCGACTGGTTCCACAAGTACCTGGTCGGCTCGATCAGCCAGGAGTCGCGGGTCACCTCCGGCGTCGGCCGGATCACCGAGTACGAGTACGGCGGCGGCGCCGCGTGGCACCGCAACGACTCCGAGTTCGCCGACGAGGAGTCCCGTACCTGGGACAACTTCCGCGGCTACGCGACCGTCACCACGACCACCGGCAACGGCACGATCGCCGACGGCCCCAAGAGCAAGTCCGTCGCGACCTTCCTGCGCGGCATGGGCGGCCAGGTCACCGACACCTGGGGCGGCACGATCACCGACGAGGAGGAGTACGCGGGCTTCGTCCGCGAGACCCGGACCTTCGAGTCGGTCGCCCCGGACGCCAAGGTCCTCAGCGGTGAGCTGAGCACCCCGTGGCGCTCGGAGCCGACGGTCACCCACACCCCGTCCGTCTCCGGCGTCCCGAAGGTGACGGCCCGCTTCGTCAACACCGCCCAGGTCCGTGAGCGGGCCAGGCTCGCCGACGGCACCTGGCGCGAGACCAAGCGCGAGGTCACGTACGACACCGACCGCACGCACGCGGGCCGGGTGCTGACGGTCGACGTCTTCGGTGACGTGACCAAGCCCGAGCAGCGCCAGTGCACGCAGACCTCGTACACCACGGGCGCGAACGCGATGCTGGTGGAGCTGCCGTACCGGGTGCTCACGCTGGCGGGCGGGTGCGGGGGCACGGCGAACGCGGCGAACACGATCGCGGACACGCACACCCTCTACGACGGCAGGCCGCTCGGCACCGTCGGCGACCGGGCCCTGCAGACATCGACGGAGATCCTGACCTCGTACGCCGCCGACGGTTCGCCGCGGTACCGCACCACGGTCAAGGCGTCCTTCGACAAGTACGGCCGCCAGATCTCCACCGTCGACCCGAACAACAAGGACACGGCGCACCCGGACGGCAGCGAGACGAAGACGGCCTACACGCCGTCCGAGGGCGGGCTGCCGACCGCGCTGACCGTGACCAACCCGCTGGGCTGGTCCTCGACCACGACGATGGACCCGGGCCGCGGCCTGCCCACGCGCGCAGTCGACGAGAACGGGCACGCGACGGACGAGGAGTACGACGCCCTCGGCCGGCTGATCGCGGTGTGGAAGCCCGGCCGGGACAAGGCCACCCAGAGCCCGCACCAGAAGTTCGCGTACGACCTGAAGCTCGGCCGCGACGGCCCGGCCGCCATCACCACGCAGAACATCCGCGAGGACGGCAGCTACGGCACCAGCGTCCAGATCCACGACGGCTTCGGCCGCATCCGCCAGACCCAGGCGATGCCGCCGTTCGGCTCCGTCGGCCGGCTGATCTCGGACGCGATCTTCGACTCGCAGGGCCGCCAGGTCAAGACGACCCCGTCCTACTTCAACAAGGACTCGGGTCCGACGGCCACGGTCTTCGACCCGCAGGACGCGCAGATCCCGGCCCAGAGCTGGAACGAGTACGACGCCCTGGGCCGGGTGACAGTCAGCAAGTTCATGTCGTACGGCCAGGAGCAGTGGCGGACGAGCACCACGTACGCCGGTGCGGACCGGGTCGACGTCACCCCGCCGGAGGGCGGGTTCGCGTCGTCGACGCTGACGGACGCGCTGGGGCGCACGACGGAGGTCCGCCAGTACAAGGCGGGCACGCCGACCGGGCTGTACGACGCCACCGTGACGACGTACGACGTCGCGGGCCGGGTGGTACTGCGCAAGGACTCGTCGAACAACGAATGGCGCTACACGTACGACCTGCTGGGTCAGGCGACCAGCAGCTCGGATCCGGACTCGGGTGAGCTGCACAGGCAGTTCGACGCCACCGGCCGGGTCGCGTCCAGCACGGACGCCCGCGGCAGGACGTCCAGCTTCACCTATGACCTGCTGGGCCGGCAGACCGCCGTCTACGAGGGGACGGACACCACCGACGCCTCGAAGAAGACCCTCGAGTGGACCTACGACGGCAAGAAGAAGGGCAAACCGGACTCGTCCACCCGCTTTGTGAACGGAGTGCCGTACAAGGCCACCGTCAACGGCTACGACATCGGCTACCGGCCCACCGGCGTGTCGACGGTCATCCCGTCGAGCGAGGGCGCGCTGGCCGGCACGTACACCTCGTCGGTCACGTACACCCCCGTGCTCGGTCTGCCCAAGACCGCGACCCTGCCCGCGGTCACGGGCGCGGGACTGACCGCCGAGCGGCTCACCCACTCCTACGACGTCGACGGCAACTTCATCGGCTCCAGCGGCAAGTCCGTGCTGGTGACGGACGTGCAGTACGACGCCTTCGGACGGCCGACCCGCACGACCGTGGGCCCGTGGGGCAGCCAGGTCGTCTCCACCCAGCTGTACGACGCGGCCACCGGCCGCACCGTGCAGTCCACGCTGGACAAGCAGACCAGCGACACCACCCACGTCGACCTGACCTCGTACACCTACAACAAGGTCGGATCGCTCACCTCGTCGAGCACCGTGCAGGACGGCTCCACCGTCGACACGCAGTGCTTCGCCTACGACTACCTGGGCCGGCTCTCCGCCGCCTGGACCGACCGGGCCGGAACCAGCACGGCGCCCGCGCCCTCGGTCTCCGGCATCGGTGGCTGCGTCAACCCCCACGAACCGACGGCGGGCAACGCCTCCGCGCGGATCGGCGGCCCGGCGCCCTACTGGCAGTCGTACGGCTACGACCTGACCGGCAACCGCACCAAGCTGGTCCGGCACGACACCACCGGTGACACGGCCAAGGACCAGACGGTCGACCAGACCTTCGCCACCGGCCGCAACACCCCGACCAGCGCACCCGACACGGGCGGTGGCACGGGCGGCCCGCACGCCCTGAAGACGTCGAAGACGACCGTCGGCGGTGAGGTGCGGACCGCCTCCTACCAGTACGACGCGTCCGGCAACACCACGGCGATCACGGACACCTCCGGCACCAAGAAGCTCACCTGGAACGGCGAGGGCCGCATCGAGGCCGTCGACGACACCGCGAGCGGCTCGACGAAGTACGTGTACGACGCCGGGGGCAGCCAGCTCATCCGGCGCACGGACAAGACGGTCACCCTCTTCCTCGGCGCGGACGAGATCACCCTCGACAAGGGCACCGGAGTCGTCACCGACACCCGCACCTACCCGGGCCCCGGCGGCCTCTCCATCACCCGGGTCACCAAGGGCGGGGCGGCCAAGCTCGTCTACCAGGCGTCCGACCCGCACGGCACCAACGGCGTCCAGTTCGAGGCGGGCACACTGCTCTCCACCCGCCGGCCGAGCGACCCATTCGGCAACGCCCGTGGCACCCAGCCGGGCGCCGGGGTCTGGGCGGGCAGCCAGGGCTTCGTCGGCGGCACCATCGAGGGCACCGGCTTCACCACCCTGGGAGCGAGACAGTACGACCCGGTGACGGGCCGCTTCCTGTCGGTCGACCCGGTCTTCAGCGAGGGCGACCCCCAGTCCTGGAACGGCTACGCGTACGCCGACAACAACCCGGTCGACAACGCGGACCCCAGCGGTACGTGCATCCCCGCCGACGACGGCAGCGGCCGGTGCATGAGCGCGGCGGCGTGGTCGCGCTACTTCAACAGCGGCGGCGGCAGCGGCAGCACGGGAACCGGAAGCGGCAGCCAGACCGACACCGGCTCCACCCCGGCCACCACGCAGGCCAAGAACGACAACGCGGCCAAGCAGGCCGCGGCGGCCGAGGCCCTGCGCCAGAAGCAGGCCGCCGACGAGGCGCTCGCCAAGGCGAAGCAGCAGCGCGAAGAGCTGATGAGCAAGATCGTCGACGTGGTCGGCGACCTCATCGGCTTCAACGACGCGCGCGACTGCTTCACCAAGGGCGACGTGATGGGCTGCGTCAACACGGCCCTGAACTTCGTCCCGTGGTCGAAGGTCTTCAAGGCGGTGAAGGTCGGCATCAAGGCCTTCAAGCTCTGGAAGGAGGGTGAGAAAGCCTACGACGCCATCCGCAGTGCGCAACGCATCTCGCGGGAGGCGGAGGAGGCGCTCGTCGTCGCGCGCAAGACGGCGGACGAGGCGGCGTCGGCGGAGTCGGCGGCGATGAAGGCCGAGGCGGAGGCGGCGCAGGCGGCCAAGTCCGCGGACACCCCGGGCTCGTGCCCCCTCAAGCGGCACAGCTTCCCGGCCGGAACCGCGGTCAAGCTCGCGGACGGCACGACCAAGCCCATCGAACAGGTCAAGGAGGGCGACCAGGTCCTCGCGACCGATCCCCAGACGGGTGTGACCCGCGCGGAGACGGTCGAGCAGCTGATCGTCACTCCGGACGACAAGGAGTTCACCGACCTCGTCCTGACCTCCACCGACGGCAAGGCCGGCGGCCTCACCACGACGTGGCACCACCCCTTCTGGGACGCCACGACGAAGCGCTGGACGAACGCCAGCGAACTGAAGCCGGGCGGGAAGCTCCGCACCCCGGACGGCACCCTGATCACCGTCAGCGGCGTCCGGAACTACCACCAGGCCGTGGTCACGTACGACCTCACGGTGGAGCGCCTGCACACGTACTACGTGCTGGCGGGCACGGCTCCGGTTCTCGTGCACAACTGTGGCGACGACGAGGCGTCCGACGAGCTGCTGGACCTGGCCGACGCCAACATCGGAAACTCGCAGGTCGCTGCGGAGATCGAGACTTCCGGCGGCGACATCGCCCGTGACATCAGCCAGCCTCGGGCCGGGGGCAGCCTCCACCCGATCGTGCAGAGCGCCGTCGATGCCACCGGGCATCATGGTGGTTGTGCTGAAGTCGGCTGTGTCAATCAGCTCGTGGATCGCATAGTGCAGCGAGGCGGCAACGTGGACGAACTCATCGGGTCGAGAGTCACACCCATCAAGATCGGTGGCCGGGACTTCCCGATGGAGGAACACACCGAAGCGATTCCGCCGTGCCAGAGCTGTGTCGCGTTCCTGAAGCAGTTCGGGATCGGCTGATGAGTACCGATCCGATCAACCCGTCGCCCGGCCGTCGGTCGGGGGCCCACACCCCGGTGGACTGGCCGAGCCTCACCCACGCGTACGGGTCGGCGGCCGACCTGCCGGCCCTGCTCGACAAGCTCCGTACGGGCACGGCCGCGGAGGCGGGTCGCGCTGTGAGCGACATCGTGCTCAGGGTGTGTCACCAGGGGGCGGCGGTCGAAGAGGCGACCGCACCAGCGGTCGCCGTCCTGATGGAGATCGCTGCCTCGTCCGATCCGCACCTCACCGAGCGGATCATCCGCGTGCTGCTCACGGTGTCGGAATCGCTGGGCACCTGGGCGCGATCACTGCGCTCAGCAGCGCCCGAGAACACGTTCCGTTATGTGCCCAGGGCAGGATGGGAGCACGAGGTTCTCCGGTCCCTCAGGCAGGGTTCCGAATCGCTCGGCGCCGCCGCGGCACAGTGGACGAGCCCGCTCAGCGCCCGGTTCGACGAGCTGGTCGAGGCGATCTCGGCAGCCGAGGACAGGATCTCCGGATCGCTCTGACTCCGGCCGTAGACCACGGAAGGAGAAGGGAGGAAGGGGCCGGAGGTATCCACGGATACCTCCGGCCCCTTCTGCTTCACGGGTTCAGCACACGGATCACGTCACCGGCACCGGCATCACCCGCTGCGGCCTGGTCTGGTTGCAGTCCCACAGGTAGAGCGTGTTTCCGCCCGGCGCGTCCAGGCACCGGCCGGAGGCCGGGTTGTAGACCGAGCCGTCCGCGCGGAAGAGCCACTTCTGGTTGGCGCTGCCGTTGCAGGGCCAGATCTGGAGCGGGGTGCCGTTCCCCAGGGAGGTGTTGCCCGGGGCGTCGAAGCAGTGACCCTTGATCTGGAGGCTGCCGTCGGGCATGCCCTTCCACATCTGCGCCGGAGTTCCGTTGCAGGCGTACATCTGGACCGGCCGGCCCTGTTCGGCGACGCCGCCGCTCAGGTCGAGGCAGGAGCCGGACGCCTGGTCGGAGGCGATCGGACCGGTGGTACCCGCCGGGTCGACGGAGTAGTCGTGGACGACGACGTCGGCGATGGAGCCGTCGTAGTAGTTTCTGCCCCGGCTCTGGTACTTGTAGCGGCCCAGGACCAGCGAACCGGTCCCCACCTGCTTCGTGGTGTGGGAGCCGGAGGCGGCGAGCGCGTCGTTGACGTACAGGGCCATCTGGCCCGTGGTCGCGTTGTAGCTGATGGTCAGCTTGGTCCAGGCGCCGACCTTGACGCGCGCCGCGCTGCTGCGGACGTCGGTGGTGTCGTACGGCCAGCCGCCGTTGTCGGCGGTGGCCATGCCGAGGTGCCAGTTGACGAAGCCGTTGCCCATGGTGGCCGGCCACACCATGAAGCCACTGGCCTCGTTGTTGTCCTGGCTGATGACGACACCGTCGGTGAGGGCGTTCGCCTTGGTCCACAAGGAGATCGAGAAGGACTTGGTCGGGTCGACCCTGAGGCCGTCGGACTCGATGACCCCGTCCGTACCGTTGAAGGTGGCGACCTTCGCCGGCGCGCCGTTGACGGTGTCGTCGGTGAAGCTGACCCCACCCTTGACGATGCCGGAGAACTTGCCGTACGTGTCGGGGGTCTTGCCGTCCACCTGGGTGGCGAGACGCATCCGGTCGACCGGCGCGGTGGTGTCACCGAGCTCGGCCGGGGCCTCGAAGCCGGTCACGGCGCCGGCGGGGGCGCCCGCGGCGGCGGTGCCGCGCCAGAACGTCAGCGTCTCGCTGCCCGCGGCGACGGCCCACAGGTCGGCGCGGCCGTCCTTGGTGGCGTCGCCGACCGACCCCACCTTCGGGTAGGCGGCCGTGGTGATCCCGGTGAGGATCGGCGCGGGGGCCAGCGGGTCGGCCAGGCCGGACAGGTCGAGCCTGCCGTCGGGCCGGGTGCCGATCGGGTACGAGCGGATCGCGCCGTCCGACAGGCTGCGGGTCCACAGCGTGGGCTGCGCCTTGCCGCTGGCCGAGCCGGGGTTGATCAGCTCGAAGCCGCCCCAGTTGGCGGTGCCGGAGACCAGCACGGCGTCGGCGTCGAGGGTGTTGATGCTGTTGGAGCGGTAGAGCCACAGGTTGCCGCGCTCGACCGCGAGGACCGCGGTCTGGTCGAGGGCGAGGTCACCGTCGAAGTCGTTCAGCGTCGCCTTGGGCGCGCCGAGGGCGAGGATCTGGGTGGCCTCGGACCAGTCGGGGACCCAGGAGGCGGGCGGCCCGTCGAGCGGAGTGCCGTCGGGGGCGGCCCAGGTGGTGGGCTTGTCGACGGTGGCGTAGGTGTGGAAGGTGCCGTCGCCCTTGTTGGGGTAGAGGTAGAGGTTTCCCTTCAGCGCCGGGTTGGCCGTGGTGTGGGCGAAGACGTCGTCGACGCCCGTGGACCGCAGCGCGCCGCGGTGGCTGGTCTGGACGTCGTTCCAGTTGGTGCCCTGCGGGGCGAGGCCGAGCAGCGCGGCCTGGGCGAGGGTCGGATCGGTGTCCGCCGTCATGTGCAGCAAGTTGCCGGCGGCGTCCGGCTTGAGGATGTCGCCGCGGCCGTCCTGGTCGAGGTCACCGGGGACCGCCTGGCCGGTCTTCGGGTCCCAGGGGACGTAGAAGGTGTAGGGGAAGGGCTGGCTGTAGTTGCCCGCGACGTCCATGGCCTGGACGAAGAGGATGTTGGTGCCCCACAGCCGCGGGGTGTAGCTGAAGCTGCCGCCCGAGCCGCGGATGACGCCGGGGTCGCCGCACTTCCAGCCGGTGACCGGGGTGGGGTCGGTGCTCCAGCGGACGCAGGCGGGGCCGGAGGCGCGCAGTCCGGCGCCAGGCGCGGGGTCGGTGACGTCGACGGTGAAGGTTCCGGTGTCGTTGATCTTCAGCTTGGGCTTGACGTTGAGGGTGCCGCTGGCCGGGAAGTCGGTGGAGCGGACGGTGACGGCCGGGGGTGTCTTGTCGACCCGGAAGTAGCACCACGGGGTGCTGCCCGAGGACAGCCAGCCGTCGCTGACCTCGGCTCTCCAGCCGTACTGGTGGCCGTCGGTGAGCCGGTCGGCCGGGTAGTCGACCTCGCCGTAGCTGCCGGTGGGGCCGATGTCCTGGTAGATGCCCCACGTGGAGTCGTTGTCGTCCCAGACGTGGTACTTGGTGTACAGCTGGTTCCAGCCGGTCGGGGACCAGGTGTTGACGCGCAGCTTGATGTACTGGTTGGCGCCGACCCAGCCGGGGTTGTCCCAGGGGTTGCCCCCGGGGGTCTGGCACTCACTGGTGTTGCCGCTGTCGGCGAACGAGGGCGTGGGGACGGTGCGCGGGTACCAGATGGTCGGCGCGATGTCGTACTCGATGACGATGGACGGGTCGGCGCCGAGGTGGTGGCGGTAGAACTTCTCGTTCTCGTTGTCGGCGGCGAAGCCCACGGTCCAGTTGGGCCACTTGCCGTTGGCCGCGGACTGGAGGTACGAGGTGACGTCGTAGTAGATGTTGCCGTTGCCGGTGATCCAGGCGGTGCCGACCTTGGTGCAGCCCTCCATGATGGAGTTGACGCCGCAGGGCTGGTTGTTCCAGGTGGCGCCGCCGGGGATCGGCGGGGTGTGCCAGAGGCCGATCGGCTTGTTGGTGCCGGGGGCGGCGGAGCTGACGACCTGGGCGGTCAGGGTGGCCCGGGCGATCTGGGCGGTGCCGCGGGAGCCGTCGGCGTAGAGCACCGAGGGGATGCCGAGCTGGAAGTACGAGCGGTAGCGGCCATATCCGGTGCAGTCGGAGTAGCCGCAGTAGCCGACGCCGAGGCTGGAGAGCGTGTTGACGTTCGACGTCGTCTTGTGGTTCTCCTGCACCTGGGCGTTGACCTGGCGCTTGGCCTCGGCGCCGAAGGTCGGGTCGAGGTACCAGGGACCGGTGCCCTTACCGAAGGTCTTCGGGTCGGGAGTGAGGACGAGGGCGTCCGCGGTCGCGGTGACCTTCATGGTGGAGACGTTGGCGCCGTCTCCGGGCTGTTCGGCCGAGGACCGCAGGCCGGCCGCGGGCGCGGCCGCGGAGGCGCCCGTGGCGGCGGCGCGCGTCGCGGCGGGGGCCGTCGCGGGGGTCTTCCCGACCCAGCGCGAGGTGGGGGCGGCGTGGCTGGAGTCCCACTGGAACGGGGTGGGGGCGTGCAACCGGGCCTTGCCGTGCGCGTCCTTGAGGGCGATGTTGCCGGCCCGGTCGGCGGAGAGCGTCAGCCCGTTCGTGCGGACCGGGAAACGCAGCTCCTTGAGCCGGGGGTCGGCGGCGGCCTTCGCCGTCCGGACGACGACGACCTCGCGCCAGCCGCCGTCGGCGAGGGCGGTGACCTGGAGGTCGACGTCGGGCAGGACCTCGGCGTACGTCGCCGTGGCCCCGCTCAGGGTGGGCTTGGGCAGCGCGAACGGGGCGGTGACGGCGAACTGCTTGCCATCGTCGGTGGTGACGGTGGCGAGCGGACCGGTGCCGCCGCCGGACAGGACGAGCCGGTTGCCGGTGGCCTTGGGGGCGACGGTGTCGCCGGGTCCGGCGGCGAGGGTGGCGTCCAGGGTCTGCCAGCGGCCGGACCGCTTGACGCGGACGGACTGGGCGTGGCTCTTGGTGGTCAGGCGGTGGCCGCCGGGGTTGGCGACCGTCTCCGAGGTCTCGGTCGTCAGGGCGTCGACGGTGACGGGCTCGCCGGTCGTCCGGGCCTTCCGCAGCGCGTCGTGGACTGCCGTGAGGGTCGCGGTGTCGGCGCCGTTCGGCGGCTGCGCCGTGGACCGGGGGCCACCGGGGTTCGTGGGGCTCGTCGTGGTCGGCGCACCGGGGGTGGATGCGGCCGGAGTCACGGCGGCGGCGAACGGTACGCCGCTCATGCCGAGGCCGAGCGCGGCGGCGACGGCCACCATTCCCCGGCCGACGGCGCCCTTGGTGCGGGCGCGGGACGACCGGGTGGTCCGGCGTCTCGCGGATATGTCTGACATGCGGTTCGAGTGTCCCCTCGCACGGGCCCGCCGGTCCTTCGGCGGGCATACGGTCGGGAACGATGCAGGGTCCGTGAAGTGGGGTCAAGGCGGCTATACCGGTGTGTGTGGCTTGTCCAGATTGATCATCAGATCGTGGCGCCTCGGGGGACTTTCCAGACCCGCGCGGGAAGATGCCACTGGCGCCCCATGCCAGACAACCGGGCCGAGGCCACCACGCCCATCCCTGTCAGGCCGCCTCGACCACTGGCTCAAACCCCTTCCAGGCGATTCCGCGCGACAAGGTGACGGATGAGATCGGTGACGCAGGGCAGGAAGGCACCGTGACACCGAACACTCGCCACCCGCGTCAAGGAGCTCCCGGGCATCGTGGCGTCGAACTGCTGGGCCGGGCACGCTCCGACCTCCGGCTCACCGCCGTACGCCTGTGGGACGACAACATCGCGGACTGCGCGGCGGCGCTCACCTACTACGCGGTGCTGGCGCTCGTACCCGCCCTGCTCGTCTCGGTCTCCCTGGTGGGACTGGCCGGAGCCGACGCCCGCGAACATCTGATCCGCGACCTCACCTCCTATCTCCCGCCCCAATCGGCGCAGGTGCTTCGAGAGGCCCTGGAGGGCCTCACCTCGGCGCCCTCCTCCCTGTGGGCACTCCTCGTCAGCGGGGTCCTGAGCGCCCTGTGGTCGGCCTCCAGCTATCTGGCGGTCTTCCGTCGCGCCCTGCACACGATGCACCGGCTGCCCGACACGCGGCCGCCGCTGCGCGCGGCGCACGTCCTCGTCCTCACCGCCGGCGCGCTGCTGGCCCTGCTGGTCGCGGGCGCCGCGAGCCTCGTCGCGAGCGGCCCCGTGGCCCGTCAGCTCGCCGCGGGCGCCGGCCACTCCGGTACGGCCGCCATGGCCGTCCTGCGGTGGCCCGTGCTCCTGGTGATCGTCACGGCACTCATCCTCCTCCTCTACCGCACGGGACCCGTCCAAGCCCGTGGCGCACGCCGGGGATTCCCGGGCGGGGCCCTGGCGGCCTTGCTGTGGCTCGGCGCCTCGGCGCTTTTCACCGTCTACACGCAGTTCGGCACCTACAGCCGCCTCTACGGGTCACTGGCGGGCGTCGTCGTCTTCCTCGTATGGCTGTGGTTCAGCAACCTGGCCCTGCTCACCGGCGCCCAGTTCAACGCGGTGCGCGCACGGACCGAAGAACGGACCGAAGAACGGACCGGAGGACGGACTGTGGAAAGGACTGTGGAACGGGCCCGGGAGGCGCCGGCGGACGTTGAGGCCCCGTCCCCCCACAGATAGCGGCGGACGGGAAGCACGGGGGGCGAAAGACGCAGGCGCCGCTTCTCCGACGGACCGGACCGGATATGCCGGGCCCGCACCGCGCTGCGCAGCGTACGCCGATTGTCGAGACCGGCCGCGATCACGGGGCGACCTCGCCGCCCTCGCCTTCCTCGTGGTCCCGCCCCGCCGTCTGGTCGTCGACGGGGATGCCCAGTCGGGCGGCCGCGGTGGTGAGGGCCGCCCCCAAAGGCAGCGCCACCCGCGTGACGGCGTGCCGGTCGCCCCGGGTCGGGTCCCGGTTGACGATCAGCACCGGCTTCCCGGCCTGGGCCGCCTGGCGGACGAACCGGAGCCCGCTCATCACGGTCAGGGAGGATCCCAGAACCAGCAGCGAATCGGCCTGATCCACCAGCTCCCGGCAGTGCTCGACCCGCTGTGGCGGAACGGCTTCGCCGAAGAAGACCACATCCGGCTTGAGGACGCCTCCGCAGACGATGCAGGGCAGCACGCGGAAGTCCCCGACCTGTTCGTCGGTGAGGTCGGCGTCACCGTCCGGGTTGAGGCCGGCCGCCGTGGGCGCGAAGCCCGCGTTGGCCTCCTCCAACCGCCGGGCGAGCTCGCGGCGGGGGCTGAAGGCGCCGCAGGAGAGGCAGACGACCCTCTCCAGGCTTCCGTGCAGCTCCACCACGCCCTCGCTACCGGCCGACTGGTGCAGACCGTCGACGTTCTGGGTGATCACTCCTGTGAGCAGGCCGTGTCGTCCGAAGGCGGCCACGGCCCGGTGCCCGGTGTTGGGCCGGGCGCGGCCGAAGGTACGCCAGCCGAGATGGCTACGCGCCCAGTACCGGCGCCGTGCCCGGGCGTCGGCGGTGAACTCCTGGTAGGTCATCGGGGTGTGCCGGCTCAGGCTTCCGCCCGCGCCCCGGTAGTCGGGGATGCCCGACTCCGTGGAGATGCCCGCCCCGGTGAGCACCAGCACGCCACCCGCGCGTAGAGCGTCGGTGACCGGCGCCAGACTGGTGGTGCCCGGCGGCAGGTCCTCGGTGGGGGTCCAGCTCAGGGTGGGGCGCATACGCATGACGCCAGGGTACGGAGTCGGCCCCACCACTCGCCTGCACCACGGCGCCGCGATCGTCCGCCGCTCTTCGAGGCGGAGCCGAGGGTCAGAAGGCGTAACGCACCCGCAGCCACGGGGCCTGCTCCTCGATCAAGCGGGACAGCGTGTCGACGGCCTGCGCCTTGGTGGCATTGCGGTAGCGCACGTTCCAGCTGCCGTTCTCGGAGCGCTTCGGCTGCTGGATGTCCTGGCGCCACAGAACGTCCTCCGCGCGCGGGTGCCAGCCGAGGTTGACCTGGTGCAGGTCCTCGTTGTGGGTCAACAGGATGATCTCCGCCGCCGCCTGGTCCTTCACACGCTGCGGGAGTACGTCGTCCATGGCGCGGAGCAGGTCGGCCCAGGACTGTTCCCACCCGGGGCGGATGACCACAGGCGAGAGGTTGAAGTGCACCTCGTACCCCGCGTCGAGGAAATCCGCAGCGGCCGCGAGACGGTCGGGGACCGGACTGGTCCGGATGTCGAGGAGCCGGGAGTCCTCGGGCGGCATGACGGAGAACCGGATGCGGGTACGGCCCTGCGGATCGAGCCGCAGGAGGTCGGGGTTGACGAACTTGGTGGCGAACGACGCCTTGGCCGTGGGCCACCGTCGGAACGCGCGGATCAGGTCGGCGGTGTTGTCACTGATGAGGTCGTCGACCGAGCAGTCGCCGTTCTCTCCGATGTCGTACACCCAGGCGTGGGAGTCGCATTGGTTGGGTTCCTCCTTGCGGCCCACCCCCGCGATGTGGCGGCCCAGGCTGCCCAGGACTCGCTCGACGTTGGTGAACACCGTGATCGGGTTCGCGAACCCCTTGCGCCTGGGGACGTAGCAGTACGCGCACGCCATGGCGCAACCGTTGGAGAGGCCTGGAGCGATCCAGTCGGCGGAGCGACCGTTGGGCCGGATGCCGAAGGACTTCCGTTCACCCAGGACGAGGGTCTCGCGCTTGACTCTCACCCACCGCTCCACGTTTCCTTCGTTTCCGTGCAGGTGCGGAATGCGCCAGTGCGAGTCCGTCTCGATGAGCCGGGCCTCGGGAAAGCGGGCGATGATCTGCCGTCCTCGCAGCGAGTCCGCGGCGGCAGGCTCGGCGTAGATCTCCGTCACATCGAGCAGTCTGCGCGCCCGGGGCTCGTCGTGGAACCGCCGACCGTCCGCGGCATCGCTCGGCGACGCGGCGGCAGCCAGGTCGCCCATGCTGAACAGGCCGTCGGATTCGTCCCCCTGCTCCCCCATGTCTCCGGAACCCTGTCGCATCCGCACTCCACTGTCACGCCCGACGCCGATGTCCGCGCCGGCCGACCGGACCGAGCCGACTTGTGTACGCGCGGAACCAGCCTACGGAGGGGCACCGACAATCCGGTGACTTCGGCGCGACGGTCGTCCGGCTTTCGGAGGTGCGCAGAATTGCGCGGGTGCGCGCGTCAGTCCACCGGTTCGTCGACGTCGGGATTCTCGTGCTGCGCATCGTGGGCGTCGCCCCGACGTCCGGTTCCCGCCACGTCGGTCTCCGGCGCCGCGGAGTCCGGCCAGTCCGGTACGGGTATGGCCAGAGGGTCCTCTCCCTGCTCCGCCTGCTGGTTCTGCGGGTCGCGAGGGAGCGGCTCGTCCGCCCCTTCCGGCGCGTCGGGCTCGTAGCGCGTGTGTGTCTCGTGGTCGGCGTCCGCCTCGTGATCGGCGTCCGTCTCGTGGCCGGCGTGCGTCCCGTGATCGGCGTCCGTCTCGTGGCGCCCTTCCGTCTCATCGCGCCGGTCCGCCCGATCGGGCTCCTGCTGGGTGGTCATAGGGCTCACCTTCCTCTGGGGGGCGGTTCCTGCCGGCGGAGCCGTTGGGGGCGGGGCTGCCGCGGGGACGGGCGGGCGCCACCGCCGTCGGGCGGACGGCGGCGCCCGGGCATCAGCTGGGCCAGGTTCCCGTCAGGCGCCGAACCGAGGTGGCCCCGGCGCGGTCGACGGCGGCTTTCACGACGGCGAAGACCGCTCCTTGCAGTGCTGCCGCGAGGAGGATCTCCCGCCAGGTACGTTCCTCGTCCATCGCGTCCGGGGCGTCGTCGTCGTGCCCGGCCCACTTCCACACCTGGTTGAAGGCGGCGCGCGCCGCGATGCCGCCGGCGAATCCGAACGCCAGGCCGAGCGGACGGTAGGCGAGCTTGGCGGTCTTCATCGGTGCCTCCGGCTCCGGCGCACGAGCAGGAGAACGCCGAGCGCGGCGACACCTACGAGCAGCGGGGTCCGGTAGGCCCGGGCCGCGGACGCCCCCTGGCCGACCTTGTCCGCGACGAGGTCCGGTGTCCGCTCGGCGGCGAGCTGTCCGGCACGCGCAGCCGTGCTCCGCAGCTGCGCGGCTGCCTGAGCAGCCTTGTCCACGGCCGTGTCGGGGGCCTTGGCGGCCAGGGCTTCCACGGTCTGTCCGAGCTTCTCGCCGGCGTGCGCGACCGCCTTGCGCAATTCCTCGGGTCCGGGCGCGGATGTGTCGCTTCGGGGGTACTGACTCATCGGTGTGCCTTCTCCTTGATCTCGCACGTGTCGGCCTTGACGGCCTGGGTCCCGGCGGGTGCCGCCGTTTGGCGCCTACCCCGTCATCGGCAGACCACCTGTCTCCCATCCGGATCGCCGGTCAGCCCCGCGTGACCCCGCCGGGTCAGGGGCAGGTCCCGCAGCCGTACGCCCACCGCGTGGTGCACGGCGTTCGCGATCGCGGCCGCCGTCTCCCTCGATGCCGATCTCGCCGATCCCGTTGCTGCCCAGCAGACGGGGACGAACGGGGAGCGCCCGGTGCGCCGGCTGAGCACCCGCCCGGCCGCGAAGACCCCGAGCAGGCGCCGGACCCGTACCTACCCCGTCACGGTGTCCACGTCGACCTCCGCGAACCGCGGCGCGGGGGCCGGCGCGGGACTAGGCCGGGGGCCGCGGCAGGCGGCGCCGCTCGCGCCCCGATCGGCCCGCGTCGCGCATCCGGCGTCCTTCGGCTCGCAGGGACGGATTCTGCAGGGCTTTGCCATCGGACTCCTTCATCAGTCCCCGGACCTGCAGGTACGCAGCTTTTACGACGCCCATCGTTCACTGCCTTTCGGGCTCGGCTCCTTGGGGCGGGCTCGCCTCAGGAGTTTCACCAATTGGTTATTTTGTACGGTTTGCCCGGGTCCTGGTGGCGGAAACGTGCGGAGGCGTGGCAGACGTGGCAGACATCGGACATACGTGTCGCGACGGAAGAACAGGGAAGCGGATCCGTAGGTGCCCCTTCGGTGCCTGCCACGACGGCAGAGCGATCACACCGAACTGGCCGCTCCATGAAGTGCCCAGAACCAGCACGGTGATCGAGTCGTCCCGAGGAGGTTCACGTGTCCCAGGCCGCCGAATCCCTGTATGCCCGTGTCAGGGAGGAGGTGTCCGCTCGCGAGGAGCGGCTGTGGGACGTGAGCCTCGCGCTGCATCGTGAGCCGGAGACCGCCTACGAGGAGAACCGGGCGGCCCGTCTGCTGGCGGGCGAGCTCGAACGGGAGGGCTTCGAGGTGCAGCGCGGCGTGGCGGACCTGCCGACCGCGTTCCTCGCCCGTACGGGCTCGGGGAACGGGTCGGGGAAGGGACCCTGCGTCGCCCTGCTCATGGAGTACGACGCGCTGCCCCTTCTCGGCCATGCCTGCGGGCACAATCTGATCGCCGCGGCGGGCCTCGGCGCGGCGCTCGCCGCGCGGGCCGCGCTCGGCGAGGTCGAGGGGTCTCTGCTCGCGGTCGGAACGCCCGCCGAGGAGCGCGGCGGCGGCAAGGTCACGGAGGTGGCGGCGGGGCTGTTCGAAGGCGTGGACGCGGCGCTGATGTTCCACCCGGGGGTCCACGACTGGACCTGGGCGCCGTTGACGGCCAGCGCGCAGGTCCGGGTGGGCTTCCACGGCCGCGCCGCGCACCCCACCGGCAGCCCCACGGAGGGAATCGACGCGCTGGGGGCGCTGATCCAGCTCTTCAACACGCTCGGCGTCCTGAGCAAGCGGCTGCCCGGGGGATCACACGTCCACGGCATCGTGACGGACGGCGGGCGGGCCACCAACATCGTCCCCGAGTACGCGGAGGGCCTGTTCGGGCTGCGCGGCGCGACCACGTCCGCGCTGGAGGAGCTGGTGGAGGAGCTGCGTTCCTGCGCGCTGGGCGTCGCGTCGGCCACGCGTACCAGGGCGGAGGTGACCGACGTGGGCGGACGGTACGAGCACTTCCGTGACAACGAGGTGCTCTCGGGTCTGTTCGCCGGTCACCTGGACCGGGCGGGCATACGGTTGTCGGAGCCCGAGCCCGGCGTGTACCTGGGATCGTCCGACTTCGGGAACGTCAGCACACGGGTGCCGGGGATCCACCCGTGGGTCGCCATCATGGGGCCCGACGGATCCGACCACACGCCCGAGTTCGCGGAGGCGGCGGCCGGGCCCCGTGCGCGGCGGGTGATGGCGGCCGCGGCGGAGGCGCTCGCGTGCACTGCTGTCGACGTACTCACGCGTCCGGACGTACGGGAGCGGGCCTGGGAGCTGCTGAGGGCGAAGGCAGCCGCGGGACGGTGAGCGGGCACGTAGGGCCGCACCGGGACTCGTCCCTGGGCGGTGGCCACGTCGGGGCGGTGGCCACGTCGGGGCGGCGGCCACGTCGGCCTCCCCCCGCCCCCGACTACTCCTCGACGGCCACGCGCACGGTCTTGACCTCGGTGTCGGCCGCGTCCGGCACGACCATGCCGGCGTCGACGCCCTCGCGGAGATAGCGCAGGACTCCGGCGTCGAGCCGCTCGCCCGGCAGAGCGGCCGGGATGCCGGGCGGGTAGGGGGTCAGCATCTCGGCGCTGACGCGGCCGACCGCCTGCTTCCACGGCACCTGCTCGACCCGGCCGAAGAAGGCGTCACGCGGCAGCATGGCCTGTTCCAGGCGCAGCTCCTCCGGGCCGGGTACGTGCAGCCGTGGTGCCGGGCGCAGCTCGTGGACGTGCTCGACGACATCGCTGAGTGCGGCGATCAGCGCCTCGGCGCTGTCGGCGTCGTCGGCGTGGGTGAGCTGTGCGCTGGTGCGCCGGTGGTCGGACAGGTGCAGGTTGATCCGGTGGTGGGAGCGGATCCAGTCGGCGATCCGGTAGCCGCTGGTGCCGAGTGCGCTGATGTCGATGATGACCTGGAGGGGGTCGAGGTCGGCGGCACGCGTGGGCCCGCAGAAGTCGTCCCGCCCGTGGACGCGGAGCCCGTCGATCTCCGCGATCCGTGCCCGTACGGACTTGGCGAGGGCGAGCGCGTCGTCGTAGAGGGAGTGCCCGTGCTGGACCATCTGGCGGCGCCAGCCGTCGAGGGCCGCGTAGACGAGCACGGACGGACTCGTCGTTCCCAGCAGGTCTTCGCGGTTCTTGAGGACCTCCGGCTGGATCAGATCACCCTGGAGGTGGAAGACCGAGCTCTGCTCGAGTCCTGATCCCATCTTGTGCACGGAGGTGACGCAGACGTCAGCACCGGCGTCCATGGCCCAGGTCGGCAGGTCGGGGTGGAACGGCAGGTGGGCACCCCATGCCTCGTCGACGATGAGGGGCACGCCGTGTTCATGGCAGGCGTCGGCGATGGCGGCCAGGTCGGAGCAGGTGCCGTACGGAGTCGGCGAGGTGACCAGGGCGCCTCTCGCGTCGGGGTGCTCGGCGAAGGCGGCGCGGAAGGATTCCGCGGACGGTGGGTGGGCGAGATGGCGCTCCGGGTCCCACTGGGGATCGACCCAGATCGGCACGATGCCTGCGAGGACGAGGCCCGACACCACCGACTTGTGCGCGTCCCGCCCCACGAGCAGTTTCTCGTAGGGGCCGGCCACGGAGAGCATGGCGGCCTTGACCGAGAGCGAGCTGCCACAGGTGGAGAAGAACGTGTGCTGGGCGCCGACGGCGTCCGCCATCAGCTCTTGGGCCTCGGCGATCACGCCCTTGGAGGAGGTCCGGTCGTCCAGGCCGCTGACGGCGAGGACGTCGGACCGGAACACGCCGTCGCCGAGGGCCGCCCGGACCCGGGGGTCCGCGCCCTTTCCCTGCTTGTGGCCGGGCGGGGTGAAGGGTGTCTGGTTCTCCGTGTGGTACGCGGCCAGGGCGTCGAGCACGGGTGCCTTCGAGTGGTCCATGGAACCGCGGATTCCCCTGAAGCGGGGGACGACACCTCCGCCGGCCGCACGCGCCGGTCCGGGGCCCCACCTCCGGGAAGGAACAGCGGCTCAGCCGAGCAGCCACCGCTGCATCCACTCCGCGGCGGCGCGCCGGAAGAGCCGGCGGTTGCCGGCCCGGCGGAAGTCGTGGCCCTCGTCGCGCAGCATCAGGAGTTCCGCCACCAGCCCTCGTGCGCGTGCGGCGCCGACGATCTGCTCGGACTCGCCGGGCGGGACGTTCGTGTCGTGCTCGCCGTGCACCGCGAGCAAGGGCACGCGCAGCTCGTCGACGCGGCTCATGGGCGACAGCGCGCGCAGCAGCGCGGCGTCCCGCTCGGGATGGCCGTACTTGTGAGCGGCGGATTCGGCGAGCCAGGGCTCGGTCCCGGCGAAGAACGTGGCGAAGTCCGACATCCCGCACACCGTGATGCCCGTACGGAAGAGGTGCGGGTGCCACACGAGTGAGGCCAGGGTGAGGTAGCCGCCGTACGAGTGCCCCATCACTGCCAGCCGCTGCGGATCGGCGAGTCCGGACGCGACCGCGTGGGTCGCGCAGTCGGCGACGTCGTCGATCGCGGCGAACCGCCCTTCTCCCAGGTCGGCGTCGACGAAGGAGCGCCCCCAGCCGGAGGAGCCGCGGACGTCGGGGGCGAAGACGTCCATGCCCCGGCCGAGCAGTTCCTGGTAGAGCGGGTCGAAGACCGGACGTTCCTGTTCCTCCGGGCCGCCGTGCAGATGGACGACGCACGGGGCCGGCTCGCCGGGGGACCTGCCGGGGGCACGGTGGTACCAGCCCCCGAGGAGCAGCCCGTCGCGCGCGGTGGCCCGCAGGGGTACGGGCGGTACGGGCGGAAGTCCCCGCGGTACGGAGGCGGCGTCGCCCGCCGACCAGGGCGTCCGCGCGGGCGGCGCCGCAGCCGGTACGGACCACACGCCGGGCCGTCGCCGTGAGCCCGAGAGGGCGACCACCATGCCGTCCGGCCCCGCGGCCGCCACCCGGGTGACCACCTCGTGCGCCAACGGCACCTCGCGCGGCGCGGGCGGCGCACTCCCTTCCGGCGTCAGGGGGAGGGTCTCGAGCACGCTCGTCCCTCCGTCGTTCCAGGCCAGGGCCGCGCGCCGGTCGCCCTCCACGAACGTGAGGAGTTCGAGGTCGCACCCGTCGCGTGCGACCACCACGGCCAGGTCCTTCCGCTCGCCGGCGCCGTCGAGACGGAGCGCGAGCAGCGCCGCGAACTCCCGCTCGTGGTCGCTGCGCAGCCACACCGTGCGGGCGTCGGACGAGAAGCGGCCGATCCACGGATCCCCGTCGGCGACCGGCAGCGCGCACGTCAGCGCCTGGTCCGCCGTGCGGACGACGACGGCCTCGCGCCTCGCCCGGGGCCCGCGGCGCAGCAGGGCCAGGCGCCCGTCCTGGCTGATGTCGCAGACGCGGAGCGTCGCGGCCCCGGTCTCGTCGGCGAGGAGCCGGGGCGCCGTCGTTCCCGCGGGGTCGAGGAGGTACGCCGTGAGCCGGTCACGTACCGGCGCGGGCGCCCTGTCCGCACCGCCTGGCGGTACGCCGTCGAGGAGGGTCGCGTGCCCGTCGCGTTCCGTCCAGCCGGCGGAAGGGCCGGTGGAGGCCAGCGGGCGGGCCCTCTCACCGACCGGCTCGGCGACCGTCACCGCGACAGCGGAGCCGTCCCGCGCCCAGCACCCCAGATAGGCCGAACTTCCCGGTTCCGCGCCCGCCAGGACCCTTCGGTCCGAGCCGTCGGGGCGGACGCAGAGCACGCGCGTGTGACCGCTCCCGCCGGGCGCCACGGTGTACGCGATCCATTCGCCGCTCGGGGACCAGGAGACCTCCGTGACGTGGTCCGGACCGGTGTCGAGGAGATGGGCGTCGTCGCTTCCCACCGGCCCGGCCCAGAGCTGTGGCGCGCCGTCGCGGTCGCAGATGAACGCCACCTGCTCGCCCCGGGGGTCGGGTGAGGGATACCAGCAGCCGTGGGCCACCCTCGGCCGCGGGGTGTCGCGCGGGCCGGCCGCGTCGGCGACCGGAGCGGCCACGGGAGCCGTCGCGGCGCGGGCCGTCGTCGCGACGGGGGCCGTCGCCGCGGACCGGTCCGTCAGTGGATTCCGTGTGTCTGCAGCCATGTCTCCAACAACGCTACTTGCCACAGGGCGTTCGCCCCTCGGTTCGTGCGGTGGTCGTCGGGTGCCGCCAGCAGCGAAGCCACGTACTCGTCGCGGAAGAGACCGCGTGACCGTGCCTCCGGCGCGGCGAGGGACTCCCGTACGCGTTCGAGTACGGGACCGGCCATGTGGCGGATGGCCGGCACGGGGAAGTAGCCCTTGGGGCGGTCGACGATGCTGAGCGGGAGCACGGTGCGCCCGGCCTGCTTGAGCACGCCCTTGCCGCCCTCCGCGAGTTTGAGCTCGGGCGGGCAGGCGGCCGCCAGTTCGACCAGCTCGTGGTCGAGGAAGGGCACCCGCGCCTCCAGGCCCCAGTCCATGGTCATGTTGTCGACCCGCTTGACCGGGTCGTCCACCAGCATGACGTGGGTGTCGAGCCGGAGTGCCGCGTCCAGCGCGGTCTCGGCACCCGGCGCGGCCATGTGCCGGTGGACGAACTCGGCGGACGCGTCGTGGTCGGGCAGCATGTGCGGTTGCAGGATCTTCGCGAGGTCGGCGTGCGAGCGGTCGAAGTAGGTTTCCTCGTACCTCCGGGGCTCCTCCGCCCGGTCGACGTCCGCCAGCGCGGGGTACCAGTGGTAGCCGGCGAACACCTCGTCGGCCCCCTGGCCCGTCTGTACGACGCTGATCTCCTTGGAGACCAGTTCCGAGAGCAGGTGGAAGGCGACGACGTCGTGGCTCATCATCGGCTCGCTCATGGCGGCGATCGCACCGCCCAGGGCGGTGGAGACCCGGTCCGACGGCACCATCAGCTGGTGGTGGTCCGTGTCGAAGAGCCGCGAGACCTGGTCGGAGTAGGCGAACTCGTCACCCTCCTCGCCCGCCTCCGACTCGAATCCCACGCTGAACGTCGCCAGGTCGTGCTGCCCCGCCTCGGCCAGCAGGGCCACGATGAGGCTGGAGTCGAGGCCGCCCGACAGCAGCACGCCCACGGGCACGTCGGCCACCGTCCGTCTCCGGACGGCCGTCCGGAGCGCGGCTAGGACGGCGTCCCGCCAGTCGGCGGGCCCCATCCCGGCGAACTCGCCCCGGCGCGTGTATGAGGGCTGCCAGTAGCGGTGGTCGCGATGCGTTCCGTCCCGTTCCACGACACGGACGGTCGCCGGCGGGAGCTTGCGCACTCCGGCCAGTACGGTGCGCGGTGCGGCGACGGTGGCGTGCCAGCTCATGTACTGGTGTACCGCCACCGGGTCGAGCGAGGTGTCCACCCCGCCGCCCGCGAGCAGGGCCGGGAGCGTGGAGGCGAAGCGCAGTCGGCCGGGCAGTTCGGCCAGGTAGAGGGGCTTGATGCCCAGCCGGTCACGGGCGAGCACGAGTCGGCCCGTGTCGTGTTCCACCAGGGCCACCGCGAACATGCCGGTGAGGTGCTGGACGAAGTCGGTGCCCCACTGCCGGTAGGACTTGATCACCACCTCGGTGTCGGACGTGGTGACGAAGTGGTGGCCCAGCCGGGTCAGTTCCTCGCGCAGTTGCCGGTAGTTGTAGACGCAGCCGTTGAAGACGCAGGTCACCAGCGCCTCGCTGTCCGTCATCGGCTGGCCTCCGCGCTCCGAGAGGTCGATGATCTTCAGGCGCCGATGGCCCAGCGCGACTGCTCCCTGGGACCACATGCCCCGGCCGTCCGGGCCGCGGGCCGCCATCCGGTCGGTCATGCGCTCGACCGCCGCCAGATCGGGCCGTCCCTCGTCGAAGCGGATCTCACCGCTCAAGCCACACACCCGGCACCTCCCTGCCGGGCGGACATCGCTGCGTGCCCCCGGAACACCCGGGGCGGCACGGGTCGTGCGCGTGTCCGCATGAATCCTGTTCTCCTCGACACGTTGTCCGACATCAGCATGGTGTCGCTCTCCTCGAAGCGCCGTCCGGGGGCAGGGCCGCTGCACGACAGGCCGACGGTCCACGTGCCCTGTGGGTGGTGGTGTACGTAAGCGGTACGCGTGGGTATGCCCGCGTGGGTCTGCTCGTGTGGGCCTGTCCGCGTGGTTCCGTCCGCGTGGGCCTGTCCGCGTGGGTCCGTCCGCGTGGGTCTGCCCGCGTGATCGTCGGTGCCGGCCGGTCACCTCCGGTACGCCTTCGCCGGCATGCCCTCCGCGCGGGAGCGGGTCGGCCTGCGGCGCGGGCCGAGCGGCGTGCGAGCGCCGTCCTCACCCCGGGTCTCGGCCAGGAGCATGTCCACGGCGGAGAGCAGGTCGTCCTCGGACGCCGCTCGGCGGAGGCGGTGGGCGGCGCTTCCCCGGGCCAGGGCCTCGTCGGCCAAGTCGTGCACCAGGTCCCAGTCGCCCTGCGCCTCCAGTGTCGGGCGGAGGCGTCGGAGCACGCCGCGTACGACGTCGGGAGCGGGTGCGGGCTCGTGGGTCGCGGGGTCGATCAGGTCGCCTTCCAGGCCGGATCGCGCGGCCCGCCAGGTCGCCGTCCGGAGCCATTCGTGCCGGCCATCGCAGCCGGCGTCGCGGTCCGCCTCGGCCTGAGCGGAGGCGTCGACGACGAGCGCCCGGAACAGTGCCGCGATGAGAACCACGGTCTCGACGCGCGGGCAGGCGTCGCAGATGCGCAGTTCGAGCGTCTGCAGATGGGCGGACGGCCGGATGTCGTAGTAGATCATCCCGGGGTCGCTGATGACGCCGCTGACGATCAGCTCCTCGACCGCGGCGTCGTACTCCTCGGCGCTCCCGAAGCATCCTGCCGGTCCGGAGGTGGGCCAGCGCTGCCAGATCATGGTCCGCCAGCTCGCGTAGCCCGTGTCCGCTCCGAGCCAGTAGGGGGAGCTGGCGGACAGCGCCAGAAGGGGCGGAAGCCACGGGTTGATCGCGCAGAGCGCCCGTACGGCGGTGTCCCGATCGGGGATGTCCACGTGGACCTGGGCGCCGCAGATCAGCTGCTCGTCCGCGACGCGCCGGTACTCCTCCCGCATGGCGTGGTACCGGGGATCATCGGTCGCCGGTACGACTCCGAGTCGCGCGATGGGGGCCGCCCCCGCCGCCATGACCGCAAGGCCCTGCGCGGAGGCGGCCTCGTTCAGTCGCCTGCGGGACGCGGTGAGATCGGCGTGGAGCTCGTCGAGACGCGCGTGCACTCCGCTGTTCGACTCGACGACCGACTGGGGGAACTCCTGCGTGTAGGCGCTGCCGCGCCGGGAGAGCCGGCCCAGTACGGCGTCGGCCCGGGGCACCAGCGCGCCACTCTCCACGTCGATCACATGGAACTCTTCTTCGACACCTATGCGGACGACCACGGGGTCTCCTGTACGAGTTCGACGATCTTCGGGTGTGCTGATCGATCCGATCGGCGTCCCTTCGCCCTCCATGGGCATGATGTGCGACTGCCCCGTCGAGACGAATCCAAGCATCGCCCGCTCATCTGTCATTGCCCACGCTCGTTCGAGCACTCATGCGGGTATGCTGCCCCTCCTCAGACTGCTGGTGGCACGGGTTGCGGAATTCGGGCGGCGACGGTCGGACCCGAGAGGTCCGCCCGTCCGAGTCGCAGCGCGCGGTCCCGGGCGAGGCCGGCTCGGACGGCGTCGCCCACGGAGTCCGCCAGACGTGCGCTCATCAGCCAGTTGTACGGGCTGTCCGGACGCAGCGCGGTCCGCTCGCTGATCAGCAGCCGCGCCATGTCGTGGCGTCCGGATCGCAAGGCCGCCTCGACGAGGGTCCGCTGGACGGCGTCGCGCTGGGCGTGGCTCCCGCCGAACTCGTGGAGTCGCCGCCGCAGCGGCCACAGCAGCTCGACGACGGTGTCGTGGTCCGCCGCGGACTGCGCGACGAGCGCCTCGCACACGGGCAGACCGACGGTCGCGGTCATCGCGTGGTTGGTGACGGTGCGGGAGCCCGGCTCCACCAGCCAGCGCCGACGATCGGCGATCAGCCGTCGCGCCTCCTCCGTCCGGCCCGCGCCGACGTAGGACATGACGGCGTGCACGTCGTTGAAGGCGTAGAACGGAGGATCGGACCGGGCGGCCCAGGCGTCGGCGAGCGTCTCCCACCGTCGGGTCTGATCGGATCCCGCGAGGTGGAACCGCCACAGCAAGGACGCCGCGTCGAGGAGTTCCATCGCCAGTCCTCTGGACTCCGGGTTGTGCAGTGCCGCGTCGTAGATGCCGAGCGCCGTGTCGGGGCGGCCCGCCTCCAGGGCGTACAGCGCGTAGTGCCACCAGGTGTGGACCTTCATGAAGTTGCGGTCGGCCCAATCCTCGACGCGCGCGTCGAGGAAGGCGATGCCGTCGGCGAAGCGGCCCTGCATCTCATAGGTGTGCACGACCGCGTGGATGGCCCACACGTCATGGCCGTTCCGTTCGATCGCGGCCGATCCCGTCTCCCGGGCCTGGGCGTAGTGTCCGCACTCCTCCAGGCCGAAGGCGTACATGCCAAGGAGCGGGCCCCGATGGGGGTCGTCCTCGTCCCAGGCGGACAGTGCGCCTCCGATCCTGTCCCGGAGGCGCAGCGCGTCACCCGTGAGGAAGTCGAGCTGGTGCCCGACGAAGAGGGCGAGCGCGTCCCGCGGGTAGGCCGTGGTGAGCTCCTCCAGAAGCGCGCTCCCCCGCCGCCAATCGCCCGCGAGGAGACGTTCGGCCGCGGCCGTGTGCAGTCGCTCCCGCCGGGGCAGGCCGCTCAGGTCCAGCCCGGAGACCGAACCCTCGAAACGCCGCCGCGCCGCGACGGCGTCGGCCGACTCCGTGCCCAGCACCCCCAGATAGGCCGCGAACGCGTGCGCGACCGGGGAGGCGGGGGCGGCCTCCAGCAGGTCGTCGACCGCTCCGGCGACTTCGGGACGGAAGAAGAGCAGGTGCTCCACCGCCCGGTCCAGATGCCCGACTGCCTCGGATGAGCCGTTGTACAGGGCGTGGCCGTACCGGTCGGTCGCCAACACTGATCACCTCGTCACGTGAGCCGTACTCGGATAGGCGTCGCGACGCCGGACGCCACGTTCCATGGAGCCATTGAAAGGGCCGCGGAGCCCAGTCCCTGAACAGGTGATGGGCCGCCCGCCCGGCAACCCGCGTTCAGCCGCAGCAGCACTTGCACGGGTCGCAGCAGCCCCCGCAGCCGCAGCCGTCACCCGACCCGCCGCGGAAGCATCCCGGTTCGAGCCTCCGCCACGGTTTCCGTCGCCGAACTGCCAGGGTCCCCCCGTCTCGTGCGTGCCGGTGCCGATGCCCGAGGACTCCTCCGTCGCGGTACCGCGACCGGGCCAGGGCAGGATGCGCAGGCCTCACTGCCGGCGGCGGTACGGATCGCCTCCATGACGGTGGTGGCGATGCGGGGGCTGCCGACGGCGCTCCAACTCGTCGCCGAGGAGCGCCCGCACCAGCCGCCCGTCGACGAAATCGGCGACCGAGGCGTCGGACCGCCTGCTGGGACAGACCAAGAGCCGCACTGGCGAGAATTCCCGTAGCCGTCCAGAACGTCGGCGCCGCCCTCCTGCGTCACGACGGTTTCCTCTACGCCCAGGATCGCGCGGCCCGCGACCTGACGGCGGCCGGCAGCGAGGTCGTCAAGGTGAGCGAGGCGCAGCGCAAGGGGTTGGCGGCCTTCGCCCGCGGCGACGCGGTTCTCAGGGACGCGCACTTCGGCGGCGCCCAGGCGCATCCCGGCCGGCAGGCGCACGGCGTTAGACCGGCCTGCCATCGGTTTCCCCTCGGGTTTGGGCATCCACATCTGCGATGAGCTCCCCCGCGGTGACGCCCGGCTGGACTCGAACATCGAAGCTGTATCCCTGATCGCAGAACACCAGCTCGACGGAATCCGGCATCAGCTGGCGAAGCAAGCAGGCGACGTGCGCCGAGTCTGCCAGGGCCCCGTCCACATACAGGCCCGTCCCATCCGCCGGCAGAAGCACCTCGCCCGGGCCCTCATCCGTGCAGAAGCTCCAGCTGAAGGCACATACCTCACTGCGTTGCGTCGGATCGGCTTCGACCTCGGCCCAGAGTTCCGTGATCCCGGAAGACACGGCGGCTGAGCTGACCCGCCAGGTGGTGGTCGAACCGTCGAAGAACGCCATGAACTCAGCCATGCCGCGTGTCTACCACGCCCGCTCACCACACCCCACAACCGCCCCGGGAGGGCACTTCCTTCCTCAGACGAACGGTCACGGACCGGTCTCGCTATCAATATCTTGCCCACTCCACAGCAACGCCCGGTGGCGACACACAGGTGACGCCTCCCGTCCTGTGCGCTGCCTGGGGCGTCTCCCATTCCAGGGCGGGGAACTCGCAACCCCAGCGCTTGAGGTACCCGTCTGCCCGTGCTCGGATAGAAGTTCCTCAATCATGGCCATGAAAGCCCCGACAAATGCCTCTGTTGGTAGACGACCGCCCAGAACATTTTCGCGTCCGACCACCAGGCTTGGCTCGTCGAAGAACGTCCCGAAGGTCGCACTGCACCCACGGAGTAGATCCCGGACACCGGTCATGAACGCCGCCAGGACCTCGGTCCTACATAGGAGGCGCGCACCTTCTGTTCCGCAGCGTTCACTGACCATGGCCAGGTGGCCCACCCAGACCCGCCGAGTTTCCACTGCATGCTCTGGCCGTGCGCCAAAGAAACGTCGAATGGACTGTGAACCACGCCTTCCCCCTGCGCCAGGCGGTGCTGGCCCTAGAAATCGCCGAGCCAGCCAGGACCCGGTTACGAGCATGGCGATGCCACAGACGGTTCTGAGCGACAGGCTCTAGGCTCCTGGCCCGAGCCATGCGCGCCACGCGCCCGGCGCCGACGGCGTGACCGAGGCGCATCGTGAGGCGTGGCCAGGCGGCCTCGCTGCTGCACTCCGATGGCGACGCGATGGACATCGGAGTGCACGACGGACGGATCGTCGAAGTACGCGGCCGGCACGGTGACCGGTTCAACCCGGGCCAGCTGGAGCCCCAGGACCTCTACACCTGGCAGTCCAACGCTGCCCGCGGCACCTGTCCCACCTGCTCGTCCGCGAGGACGGACGCCCGGTCGAGACCGACTGGCCCACAGCCATGAACCGCATCGTCGCCAGGCCGCGGGAACTCCTCGGTCCGTACGGGCGAAGGCGCTCGCGTTTTACACCTCCAGCCAGTTCTTCCTTGAGGAGTACTACACGCTGACCGTCCTCGCGCGCGCCGGGATCGGCACCCCTTACCTGGACGGCAACACTCCCCTGTGCACGGCGACGGCGGCGGAGGCGCTGAAGAGTCCTTCGGCTGCGACGGCCGGCCCGGCTCGTACGAGGACATCGACCACGCGGACGCCATCGCCCTGTTCGGGCACAACATCGCCGAGACGCAGCTCGTCCAGTGGATGCGGGTCACTCACGGCCCCTGCCCGCAGCACGGCATGCCAACCGGTTGCGGGGGCCCGCGCCCCCTCAGGGGCGGGTTGTCGTGCGCGTGGGGGGGCCAGCGGCAGTCTTCAGCTGGACCTCGACCGGCATTTGTCCGTATATGATGCGATGCGCCGGGTAGGCGCCGTGAATGAACCAGAACCGAGGACTTGCGGTCGTGACCGGCGCCTCCAGCGGCATCGGGTTCGAACTCGCCCGACAGCTCGCCGATCGCGGCTACGACTTGATCGTGAACTCCGCCGACGAAGAGCGACTGCAAGCCGCGGCGGCGAACATCAGGGACCAAACCGGGGCGGCCGTACAGCCGGTACAAGCAGACCTGCGCCACTACGAGGACGCCGAACGTCTCGTCGCCGCGGTGACCGCCACCGGCCGCCCCGTGGCCGTCGCGGCGCTCAACGCCGGCGTCGGCGAAGGGGGCGCGTTCCTCGACACCGATTTGGAGGACGAGCTCGAGATCGTGGATCTGAACGTGCGTTCCACGGTGCACTTGGCCAAGCGGCTGCTGCGGCCGATGGCCGCGGCGGGCGAGGGCCGGATGCTGATCACCTCGTCCATCGCCTCCACCATGCCAGGCTCCTTCCAGGCCGTCTACAACGCCTCCAAGTCCTTCCTCCAGTCGTTCTCGCAGGCGCTGCAGAACGAGTTGAAGGACACCCCGGTGACCGTGACCGCTCTGATGCCCGGCCCCACCGACACCGATTTCTTCCGCCGCGCCGAGATGGGCGACACCAAGGTCGGCCAGGGCGACAAGGACGACCCCGCCCAGGTCGCCGAACAGGGCTTGGACGCGCTCTTCGCGGGCAAGGACAAAGTCATCGCCGGATCTTTGAAGACCAAGGCGCAGGGCCTGGCGAACAAGGTTCTGCCCGACAGTCTCAAGGCCGAAGGGCACCGCCGGATGGCGGAACCCGGATCCGCCGACCAGTAGATGCCCTACCGCAGCCCCGCCCAGTCCGCTGCCTACCCACCCTCTTCTGATCCCACCCACTCTGAGCGCTCTTACCGGAAGGGAACCTGCAATGCCCTCGTACGACCAGTCCCGCCTCACCGACCCCGTGACCCTGTATCCGCAGCCCCCGTTTCCCGAGCAGGGCCAGGACCACCCGGGGACGACTGAGTCCATGGATCCCCGGCCCGATCACGGTGAAGACTCCTACGAAGGCCACGGCCTGCTGCGGGGACGAAGGGCGCTGGTGACGGGCGGGGACTCCGGAATCGGCCGGGCCGTCTGCCTGGCCTTCGCCCGGGAGGGCGCCGACGTCGCCTTCACCCACCTGCCGGAAGAAGCCGGCGAAGCTGAGGAGACTGCCCGTTTGGTCCGCGACGCCGGCCGCACCGCAGTGGCCGTCACCTGCGACATCCGCAACGAAGACGAATGCACGGCCCTCATCGACAAGACCGTCGTCGAGCTGGGTGGCATCGACCTGCTCGTCAACAACGCCGCCTACCAGATGTCCCAGCCCGACGGCATCCAAGCGATCACCACCGAACAGTTCGACCGGGTCATGAAGACCAACCTTTACGGCATGTTCTGGCTCACCAAGGCGGCCCTCGCCCACATGCCCCGCGGTGCTTCGGTAATCAACACCGCCTCCGTGCAGGGCTACCAGCCCAGCCCGCACCTCCTCGACTACGCCATGACCAAGTCCGCGATCATCTCCTTCACCCAGAGCCTCGCCCAAATGCTCGCCGAAAAGGGGATTCGTGCCAACGCCGTGGCGCCGGGGCCGGTCTGGACTCCACTGATCCCCGCCACGATGCCCGACCCGACGAACTTCGGTAAGCAGTCGCCGCTGGGCCGCCCCGCACAGCCGGCTGAAATGGCGCCCGCCTACGTGTTCCTGGCCTCGAACCGCTCGTCATACATCACAGGGGAGATCATCAACGCCACAGGCGGCACACCCCTGCCGTAGACCCCGAACGAGTGGCTCGCGTTCGCCGGGCGAACGACACGCTGGAGTATTGAAGCGCGATCACGTCAAGACCACGCACCCCTGTCGCTCCAGTTCGGTCAGCACCGGCAGGGAGGGATCGATCTCGTTCCACCTCAGATCCAGCTTCTCCAGTGATGGCATCTGAACGAGCCAGCCGGGCAGGTGGCTGAGGCGGTTGCTCCGCAGGTCGATCTGCCGCAGGAGCGGAAGGCCGGCCACAGGCTCGGGAAACTCAGCGACGGCGTTCTCCCGCAGGTCGAGGTGACGCAGTTCCTGGAGTGCGGCGACCGATGGCGGCAGGTGCTCGATGGTGTTTCCGCGTAGCCAGAGTTCGCGCAGGTTGCGGAGCCGGCCGACCGGACGGCGGCGCGCACGAGCGCCAGTTGGTCACGGGTGGACGCCCGCCTGAGCAGCCAGATACTCGACGCCGCGGTGGCCGGACTCCTTGGACACGTGAACGTGGACCGCGTGCCGGCCGGACAGCAGTGCAGGGTCGGAGTGGTCGCCGCGGAAGGCGACCTGTACCGCGTCGTGGCGGGAGCCGTGCAGGCCGTGCTCGGGTCTGTCCGGCCAGCGACCTGACCATACGAGGAAGACCGCGTTGCCGTTGTCGCCCAGTGCCGCGATGATCTGGTCCTCGGCCGTCCCCTGGGCGAGCCGTGCCGACATTTCGAGCGGCAGGTGCGCCTCCAGTTCACGGTCATCCATGACCGACACGTCCGGTTCGCAGCCGCCGGCGCCGCAAGAGGGTCGGGTGCCAGGGTAAGCGGGGTGCACAAAGCGGGAGTTCGGCAGCGTCGCAGTCATTCGGCGGACCTCGTCGACGCTCTCCAGGCGCGTCAGCAGTTCCGCCTCGTCGCCGCAGTCTTCCATCAGCGCGCACAGTCGCATGGCCTGGCGGTACGCGTCGGCGGCGTCAGCGGTGACGTGGACACAGCGTGTGTAGCCGGCCAGGCAGTCTTCGCACATGGCCGCATGGTGCCACCCGCTGGTCCGGCCTGTCACCCGGAATGATCGGCGGACCCCGATGGCGCGGGGCTGCCGTCGGCATGGCTCCCACGATGCCTTGACGAGCAGGGCGCACAAGCGGTGCAGGCCGTCCTGACCCTGCATTTGTCCAGCTCAGACCGGTGATGGAAAGAGCTCGCTGTCCTTCACTCCGCGTTCGGTCAGGACCTGGAAGAGGAGTTCGGCACCGTGACGGTCGAGTTCCACGTAGCCGGGTTCGTCGATGAGCAGGATCTCGGGCTTCCGGGCCGCGATGGGTAGCGGACCATCCCGTAGGAGACGTCGGCGCCGTGCTCTTCGACCGGCCGGTGGAAGATCCGGGTGACCTTGTGCCGCTGCTTGCGCGGCGCATCCAGGTCCGCCCCCGGGATCTCGTCGATCACCGACTTGTAGCGGTCCAGTCCGGTCGCTCGCGGCGGCAGAGTCTTACGAGGCTCCTGCCAGGACGAGTCCAACGCCTTCCGCACCGTCCGCCACGTCACGCCGTGCCCGCTCTCAAGCTCCCGCGTCGACATGCCGCCACGGTGGTCACGCCGGATCGCCGCGTACAGCTCGACCTTCGACATCCGCGGCATGACCAGCACCTCTCACCAGGAACGTGTCGACCCTCATAGCCTGCTGCACGTGGCCCCGCTCCGCGTTTAGACGTCGTTTCTTATGGCGTGATCGTTCGTTGATCCGTGCATGACGGACCTAGTTGAGCGGTTGGTGCCGGAGGAGTTGTGGGTGTTGTTCCGCCGGGTGGTGCCGCCGACGGTAGTGATACGTCCGCAGGGCGGTGGCCGGCGGCGCGCGGGTGACCGTGAGGCACTGGCGGCGATCATCTTCGTGGCGACGTCGGGCTGTACGTGGCGTCAGTTGCCGCCGGTGTTCGGTCCGGCCTGGCCCACGGTCTACCGTCGGTTCGCCCAGTGGAGCCGTGACCGGGTCTGGGCGAAGCTCTACCGCGTGATTCTCGACGAGCTCGGAGCGCGCGGCGAGCTGGACTGGTCGCGGTGCGCGATCGACTCGGTCAGCCTGCGGGCCGCAAAAGGGGGCCACTGACGGGACCAAATCCGACCGACCGCGGCAAACTGGGATCGAAGATCCACCTGATCTGCGATCGGAATGGTCTACCGCTCTCCCTGGGCATCTCCGGCGCGAACATGCACGACAGCCAGGGCCTGGAGCCCCTCGTCCGGGGCATCCCGCCCATCCGGTCCCGCCGCGGGCCCCGGCGCCGACGGCCGGCGAAACTGCACGCCGACAAGGGCTACGACTACAACCACTTGCGCCGATGGCTCCGTCGACGTGGCATCCGCCACCGCATCGCCCGCAAGGGGGTCGAGTCCTCACAGCGGCTGGGGCGGCACCGGTGGGTGGTCGAGCGAACCGTGTCCTGGCTGGCCGGCTGCCGACGGCTCCACCGCCGCTACGAACGCAAGGCCGAGCACTTCCTCGCCTTCGTCGGCATAGCCGCGACCCTCATCGGCTACCGCCGACTAGCCAGGACAAGCACCTGGCACCCCGACTTGTCACACCCCTCCGCCATGCTCTCCGACATGAACGAGAACGCCTTCTGGCAGCTCATCGAAGCGTGCACCCCCTCTGTCCCCGACCCCGAGGGCGATGAGCTCGCCGCTGCACTGACAGCCCGCCTGACGAACGGCCCGGTGGCGAACGTAGTCGGCTTCGCCGAGCAGCTCTCCTGGGCCCTGTACAGGCTGGACCGCAAGGAATACGGCGATGGTCTGTCGAGCGATCAGTTCCTCTACACCCGGGCTGCAGTCGTCGCAGCCGGCCGTGAGGAGTTCGAGCGCGTACTTCGATCCCCAGAGCGGTTCATGCCGTACGCCAACGACCTCGTCTGGGCTGAGGCCCTGCTCTACGTACCTGACAACGCATACAAGCACCTCACCGGTGAGGAATGGGACCGCAGCACCCGCTACAGCTACGAGTCGTACTCCAACACGGCCGGGTGGACCGCCGCATAGGCGCCCGCAGTCGCTCCTACCCTCACCATCTGAAACGACCTCTTAAAGAGCGTTTTGTCCCGGCGAGGGTGCTACATCGCAGTTCAGGTGACGGACTGCTTCGTGTCGGCTGGGGTAATAGAGGCCTCTTGTGGCAGGTGAGGCAGATGACGGCCTTCGAGAGCCCGTTTCGGTCCCTTCGATCCTGTCTGATCCCAACGCGCCCCCGGTGGGACCGGTTTGCGCCCTGTGGTGGAGTGGCGGCCATCGGTACTACAGAAACATGCCTCGTAAGCAGCGGCCCTATCCGAGTGACCTGTCCGATGCCCGTTGGAAACTGCTGGAACCAACTCTGACGGCCTGGCGGGCCGAGCGAAGAGGAAAGGGCCTGGACATCGGTCGGCCACCCGAGCACGATCTGCGCCTGATCATGGACGCCATCCTCTACGTCGACCGGACCGGGATCCCGTGGCGGTACCTGCCACACGACTTCCCTCCATGGGAAACCGCCTACGGATACTTCGCCGCATGGCAGAAGGACGAGGTCTTCGACCAGCTCAACGGTCTCCTGCGACGCCTGGTCCGAAAAGCCGAAGGCCGCCACGTCGAGCCCAGCGCCTGTGTCCTCGACGCCCAGAGCATCAAGACCTCGGCCAACGTGCCCGCGGCCGGCCAGGGCATCGACGCGGGCAAGAAGATCGCCGGTCGCAAACGTCACATCGGCGTCGACACACTCGGCCTTCTCCTGGCCGTACTGGTCACTGCCGCCAGCGTCTCCGACAACACCGGCGGCATCCACCTGCTCTCGGACATCGCCGCCGACCACCCCCGCATCACCAAAGCCTGGGCCGACACCGGCTACCGCACCAAGGTCATCGACCACGGCGCCCACCTGGGCATCGACGTCGAAGTCACCCGACGCGACCCCGCCCAGAAGGGCTTCAAGGTGATTCCGCGGCGCTGGGTCGTCGAGCGGACCTTCGGCTGGCTCATGCACCACCGCCGGCTCGCCCGCGACTATGAAACCCACCCGCATCGCTCCGAAGCCATGATCAAGGTGGCCATGGTCGACCTCATGAGCCGCAGGCTCACACGAGAGTCGACTCCGAACTGGAAGGACTCATAGCCTCCGGGCCACGCTGGCGCGCGCGTTCTCGCCCCTCATCGCCTGCGGCCAGCGGTCATCGATGACATTCGCCGCTTCCCGGCAGGCGCCGCAGGCGTCTTCCCGTTCCGGGAGCCACCAGTGGTCGGACGGTGACATGCCGGATTCCTGGATGCCGCACAGTGTCCTGTCGAAGATGCCGAAGGCATGGGAGACGCCGGCGGTGAGGCCATCCGCGACGGCTCTCTCCCAGCGCATCCCCATGGGCAGGTACGGCGGTCGCAAGATCTCGAACCACTCGCCGCCCACATGGGTGGCGGCGTGACACCACAAGCAGGACCAGATCTCTTCTTCCCAGACCGTCGGCGCCAGCGGCCACCGCCACATCGACCGCCCGCACACATCACACTCCACAGGCGGATCCTCACATGCCAGCCCGGGCCACCCCAAGCGGCTGGCATCGCGCTAGTTACCAAACACCCTTGCCAGGCCAAAACGCTCTTTTAGCAGGCCGGCCCTGCCCGAGGGGGCGGCTCATGGCTCGCCGGGACACGGGTGTCAGGAGAAGCTAGGTAGATGGGCTCGACGCCGATCACCGTTCACCGGCCCTCGCCGTCCGGGGGCCGGAGGGTGACCGCGCACCGGCACGGCCATGACGAAATCCTCGGCGTCGCCTACTCGGACCGCGACCTGGCGGTGTTCCTCGACCGCGCGGGCGTCCCGGACCCTGAGACTGCCATCGACGACCCTGCGTGGGTCGAGTGGCGCGGAGGCCTCGCCCACCAGTGGGACGCGGCCTGACGCGACAGGGCCGGCCAAGGCAGTTTCGGACCCTCCCGGCGCCCACCCGGTCCCGCATTCCCTGAGTCCCGGCTTCGACGACCGTGCTTGGCCGATCATGTGGCTTGCCTGACCCGTGTCACCGACCCGCGGGGGCCATAGGGTGACGTGTATGGGTATGCGGATGGTGATCGAGGAGCTCGCGGACGAGGCTGAACGTCAGGTCCGTGATCAAGTATGGATTTTGGGCGCCGCCGATCTCGCCGCCGCCACCAAGGCCGCTGACAACTTGCACGACGCCATCAGCTCACGCCTCGTCCAGGACGAGCTGCCCTTGGTCCAACGGCTGGCACATCTACGCGAAGCACTCGCCGTCCTGGCAGTGGCCCTGGCGCATGTTCACGGACGCATGGCCTGGTTCTTGGGCGCAGCCACAACCGCCCTCACCCCCATCCTGAACTGGCGCGCTCTACCTCCGGACGACGGCCCGACCTTCGGTGCCGTGCAGCCCACCCTTCAGCAGTACGAGGACGCCGAGGACGCGGTCCGACGGCTCCAGAAAGCCCTCGCCGCCATCACAACTGCCTGAAATCGCCGCTCCCGCACGATCGACGGACGGGCGCGCAGAGGCGGAGGATGTCGGGCTGTCCCAGTCGTGCCGTCCCCGCACCTCTCCCACAGCTGTCACCTGCGGGTGTGGCATTTCGGCTCGATGGAGAGGATGGTGGGGGTACCGGACCGATCCGGGTCCCGCCGGCGTTCCACCTTCCCGCCGGCGGTGATGTCGCCTCGACACCAGGTCCGACGCCTGGGATCCCGTGGAGGTCAGCGGGAGCACCATGCCGGAGGGCTCTCCGCACGGATCGAGGCACTTTTCTTGGTACCCAACCGACCTCAGGACGACGGCCCCCGCGCCCGCCTGCACCTCATCGACGGCGCACCCGCCTGGCGTCCCCACGTGGGCGACGCCCTTGTCCGCTACGCCCCTGTCGGCTGCCCGGCCACGGCCGCCCTGGTCCTCACCGGCGCGTTCGACGCCGACACCACCCCGAGCCTGCGCGAAGCGCTCGACGCGGTACGCAACCCGCAGATCGAGCTGGTTCTCCTGGACCTCGCGGCCGTCCGTTTCGGCGACGCCGCGTTCGTCCGCGAACTCACGGACACCCAGTGCCGGCCCGAGCGGCACGTCCTCATCGGCCCGCTCCCCGGGCCGATCGCCCGCCTGCTCGACATCACGGGCACCCGGCAAGCCTTCGACGTCGCCCTCGACGACGCCGCCTGAACCCCCATCAGGCCACGAAGCCGACTTCCCACCCCGGCTTCGTCCATGAGTACGGGCACTGGCTCAACTTGTGTGGTTCGGACACCCTGAGCGACAGCTGGGCTGGCCCGGGCTGTGCGCCAGACCGCTGTAAATGAGCTGCTGGGCCGGCAGGAGAAGCATGGTCGTGAGGGCGATCCGCCATCCCGCGAAACGCTGGCCGGCGAATGCGCTCTATGATCGCGGCGGCCATCGACATGGGGGTAGGGGTTATGAACGGCGGGCGTTCGACGCGCTGGTCGCTCGATGAGAAGAACTATTCGCAGGGATGGTGGGTTCCACTGGGCGTCGTCGTCGTGGCGGCCGCGACCTGGGGCTCCCTGGGGTTCGTCGAAGGCGGCTGCCAGCCCGGGCCTAGGGGCGGCTGCGTCGCCGCCGACGGTTACGAGTTGCGCAGCTGGGTGGTGTATCTCGCTTCGATGCCCACGCTGTTCGTGGTCGTCACCGGATTGACCGCCGACCGATGGCCGCCCGTCCTGGGCATCGCTGCCGGCGGTGCGGCCTGCGGGCTCTACACGCTCACGCAGGGCCACACGATCCCGCACCTCATCATGGCGGCCGCCCTCTTCGCCTTGTCCATCACGGCACCGACGCTGGCCTGGCGGCGCCGCCGGGCAGCGCGAGCGGAGTGAGAGCGAGCACTTCCAGCTGACACGGACCTCCCTGGTGCCCCCCGGTCACGGGCCACAAAAGTTGGGTCAAGGCCGGAGTACGGACAGCGAGTGTTCACCACTTCGGGAGGCACCCGGGATTCGAACAGCCCGTGATCTGTGACCGGTCAGTACGGAGCGTCAGTTCCACCAGTCGTTGCCGGTGTGCCAGCGCTGCACCCACTCCTCAAAGCCCCATGCCTTGTCGCCGGGCGCCGGGACGGCGCCGACGTCGGCGATCATCCACACCTCGCCGCGACGGGGGCCGGCGGTCAGCAGGAGCCAGAACGCCTGCCCGTCCTCGGACCCGAGAACGATGGACCCCTTGTTGAATGCGGCGTCGATCCGCGGGTCCCCGGGGTCGACACTCTCGTCGTCCTCCCAGGGCCAAGCCGCTGCCAGGGGGAACGGTTCTCCTGGCTGCCGCGGGCCAAGGTCGGGCCATGCGTTGGGCAGCCAGCCGAGCGGCTGGAGACCGCCGTCGCCAGCGGGCCCCAGGCTCGACCCGTTACTGATCTCCGCGATGAACGTCCTGTACGGCTCCGGGAGGACCACCCCGTTCTCCTGCTCCCAGTCCGCGACGGCTTCATGTCCGAGCGCCTGCTCGCGCCATTCCGGCGGAAACGCGGAGCGCAGGAAGTCGAGTGTGGCTTCGGCGGGACGCTGATCACGTGTGTCTGTCACGGCAGCATGCTGGCAGAAGGGGCTGACACCCCATCGCGACTGCTGCCGAGGCCATGAACATCGAACAGAGCTGGAAGCAGGCGCCTCCCGAAGTGATGAACATCTGCTGTTCGTTCTCATCGACAAATCCACCCGCAGGCACGACGACAGCCAAGCGTCCCTCGCATTGAATCGACGCAGAAGAAAAACCCAGGTCAGCACACCCGCCCGCACGCCTTCGGCCGAGTCTCCGGGATCTCCGGCGCGTCCAGCCGGCCTCCGGCGTACCTTTTCACCTCGCCGCAGCGTGAGCCGGTCACCCAGTCCTCGTACGCCTGGCGGAACTCCTCGTCCGCGCGGGCCACGAAGTTCCACCAAGCGGATCCACCAGGCGTCAGCTCCAGTTCGGGCCCGCTGAAAAGCAACCGCCCCAGGAGGGCGCCGACGCGTGCCCCCGCGCCCCACTCCTCAATGTGCGCAGCTGCTCGGGTAATCGTCCGACTTAAGCCGCCTCCGCGGACGGCAGACCGTCCCACGGGCAGCCCCTCTCCCCGCCCCTCGCGGGCCTTCGGCACCGTCACAGCAGCAGGCCATGGAGGCTGGGCGCACACGGCACCCCCGAACTATGGTGTCCCACCACATACGCCGCTGACCTGCCGCTTCCTACGGTGTGGCGACACCGAATCGTCCCCGTACCTGCCTGGAAGTGGTGCACATGGCCGCCGCAACTCCCTCCCCGACGCCACCCGGTTCGCTCAAGCGGATCGTCGCCGCCAGTCTCATCGGGACCACCATCGAGTGGTACGACTTCTTCCTGTACGGGTCCGCCGCCGCGCTCGTGTTCAACAAGCTGTTCTTCCCCGAGTCCGATCCGCTCGTCGGGACCCTGTTGTCCTTCCTGACGTACGCGGTCGGGTTCGCCGCCCGGCCGCTCGGGGCGCTGGTGTTCGGGCACTACGGGGACCGGCTCGGGCGGAAGAAGCTGCTGGTGCTGAGCCTGCTGCTGATGGGTGGGGCCACCTTCGCCATCGGGCTGCTGCCTACGCACGCGACCGTCGGATCCGCGGCTCCGGTGCTGCTGACCGTGCTGCGGCTCGTGCAGGGCTTCGCGCTCGGCGGTGAGTGGGGCGGGGCCGTCCTGCTGGTGTCGGAGCACGGGGACGCCAAGCGGCGCGGGTTCTGGGCCTCGTGGCCGCAGACCGGCGCGCCCGCCGGCCAACTGCTCGCGACCGGTGTCCTGTCGGCGCTGACCGCGCTGCTGTCGGACGCATCCTTCGCCTCCTGGGGCTGGCGCGTTCCCTTCCTGCTCTCCGGTGTGCTCGTGATCGTCGGCCTGTGGATCCGGCTCTCCGTCGACGAGTCGCCCGTCTTCAAGGCGGCCCTCGCGGCCGCCGAGGAGCGCAAGGCGGCCGGCGCGCAGGTCGAGAAGATGCCGCTGGTCGCGGTGTTGCGGCACCACTGGCGGGACGTGCTCGTCGCGATGGGCGCGCGGATGGCGGAGAACATCTCGTACTACGTGATCACCGCGTTCATCCTCGTCTACGCGACGACCGAGGTCGGACTCTCCAAGCAGACCGCGCTCAACGCCGTCCTCATCGGTTCCGCCGTCCACTTCGCCGTGATCCCGCTCTGGGGCGCGCTGTCGGACCGCCTCGGCCGCCGTCCGGTCTACCTGATCGGCGCGGTCGGTGTCGGCGCCTGGATGTTCCCCTTCTTCCTGCTCATCGACCGGGGCACCTTCGGTTCCCTGCTGCTCGCCGTGACCGTCGGCCTGGTGCTGCACGGGGCGATGTACGCGCCGCAGGCCGCGTTCTTCTCCGAGATGTTCGCGACCCGGATGCGCTACTCCGGTGCCTCCATCGGCGCCCAGTTCTCCTCCGTGGCCGCCGGTGCGCCCGCGCCGCTCATCGCGACCGCGCTGCTCGCCGACTACGGCGACTCGACGCCGATCGCCCTGTACGTGATCGCCGCCGCACTGCTGACCGTCGTCGCCATCGCCTGCGCCCGCGAGACCCGCGACAGTGACCTCGGGGACGTCGAGGAGCGGACGTCGCCGGACGCCAAGGTCGGCGCCGGCGCCTGAGACCGAGGACGTCACCGCGAAAGCCCGGTGCCCCGCTCGTGAGCGAGCGGGGCACCGGGCTTTCGGCGTGTCACGGGCGCGTCAGCCGCGGGTGACCGCGTCCGACAGGGCGTGCAGGCGCAGTGCCAGCTGGATCTCCAGGGCGCGGGCCGGGGACTGCCAGTCGGGGCCGAGGAGCCGGCCGACCCGCTCCAGGCGCTGGGCCACCGTGTTGACGTGGACGTGGAGTTCGTCCTTGGTACGGGCCGGGCTCATGCCGCTCGCGAAGTAGGCGTCCAGGGTGCGGACCAGGTCCGTGCCCCTGCGCCGGTCGTACGCGACGACCTGGCCCACGGTCCGGTCGACGAAGCCGTCGATGTCGCGGCCGTCGGCGAGCAGCAGGCCGAGGAAGCCGAGGTCCTCGGCGGCGGCGCCCTGGCCCGAGCGGTGCAGCAGCCGGAGGGCGTCGAGGCAGCGGCGTGCCTCCTGGTACGCCACGGCCACCTGGTCCGGGTGGTCCAGGGGGGCGCGTACGGGAGCGGAGGCGCCGACGGTGACCGGCTCGCGGAGGGTGCCGCCGAGGCCGCGGGCGGTCTGCCGGGCGAGGTCGGCGGCGCTCTCCCCGGGGCCGAGCGGAAGCAGCAGGACCGTTCCGCCGTCGCGTGCGGAGGCGAGTCCGTGGCGGGTGGCGGCCAGATGGGAGGCCGCCGACCAGAGGCGCTGGCGGTCGGCGCTCTCGCGCCCGCCGGCGTCGGGGTCGGCCGCGCCGCCGGCCCGGTCGATCCGCGCGGCGAGCACCACGTGCGGGGCTTCGCTGTCGGTACGGAGCCGGGCGGCGCGCTCGCGGAGCAGCCGCCGGTCCCGGTCGGGGGCGTCGAGGAGGTCGTCGAGGAGCTCGCCCCGTACCCGCTGCTCGGCCTCGCCCGCGGATCGGCGGGCGAGCAGGAGGAGGGAGGTGACCAGGGCGGCCCGCTCCAGGGTCCGCTGGTCGACCGGGTCGAGGTCGGGCTGGCCGTGGAGCACGAGGGCGCCGAGGGCCTCGCCGCCCGCGGAGACCGCGGCGACCCAGTCGTCGCCCTCGCGGACCGCGTGGCCGCCGGTGCCGCGGGAGGTCCCGGCGCCCTCCTCGGTGAACTCGACGGTGCCGCCGAGGACTTCGGAGACGGCGCGGGCCACGTCGTGGACGCCGCCGCCGTGCAGGACGAGCTCGGAGAGCCGGTCGTGGACCTCCGAGGCGCGTTCGATGACGCCGCTGTGCTCACGGATGATGTCGTTGGCGCGCTCCAGTTCGGCGAGGGCGGAGCGGGTCTCGGCGAGGAGGTTGGCGGTGTCGATGGCGACGGCGGCGTGCGCGGCGAAGGAGCCGAGCAGTGCGACCTGTTCGCGCTCGAAGACCCTGGCCCTGCGGTCGGCGGCGAACAGCACTCCGATGACCTGGCTGCCGAGGGTGAGCGGCACGCCGAGGATGGCGACGAGGCCCTCGTCGCGTACGGCCGTGTCGATGGTGCGGGTGTGCTGGAAGCGGGCGTCGTCGAAGTAGTCGTCGGTGACGTACGGGCGGGCCGTCTGGGCCACGAGGCCGCCGAGGCCCTCCCCCATGCCGAGCCTGAGCTGCTGGAAGCGGGCGGAGACCGAGCCCTCGGTGACCCGCATGTACGTGTCTCCCGCGGCCGGGTCGTTGAGGCTGAGGTACGCGCACTCGGTGCCGAGCAGCGATCGGGCGCGCTGGACGATGGCGCGCAGCACCGCGTCGAGGTCCCGGAGTCCCGCGAGGTCGTGCGCGGTGGCGAAGAGCGCGGACAGTTCCGCCTCGCGGCGCCGCCGTCCCTCCAGCTCGGCCCGGACCCTGAGGGCCAGCTGCTTGGCCTCTTCGAGCTCGGCCAGCGCCTCGGGGCCCGCGCCGCTCGCACGGGCGAGCAACACGGGCCGGTCGTAGGCCTCCGTCGCGGCTCCCCGGGCGAGGAGTTCGAGGTAGGAGACGTGTTCGTGGGACATGGACACAGGGATACCTGCCGAAGGTGTGGTTGCACCACCCCTGTGGATCAGTGGGCCGTCCAGCCGCCGTCGAGGGTGAGGGAGGTGCCGGTGATGAAGGAGGCCTGGGAGGTGCAGAGGTAGAGCACGGCCTCGGCGACCTCGTCGGGTTCGATGAGCCGCTTGAGCGCCGAGTCCTTCAGGAGCACCTCGGACAGGACGCGCTCCGGCGGGATGCCGTGCGCGGCGGCCTGGTCGGCGATCTGGCGTTCGACGAGCGGGGTGCGGACGTAGCCGGGGTTGACGCAGTTCGAGGTGACGCCGTGCGGGGCGCCTTCGAGGGCGGCGGTCTTGGAGAGGCCCTCAAGACCGTGTTTGGCGGCCACATACGCGGACTTGAACGCGGAGGCGCGCAGTCCGTGGACGGAGGAGAGGTTGACGATCCGGCCCCAGCCCTGCGCGTACATGTGCGGCAGGGCGCCCCGGATCAGACGGAAGGGCGCCTCCAGCATCACCGTGAGCACGGTGTGGAAGACGTCCGGCGGGAACTCCTCGATGGGACGGACGAGCTGGATCCCGGCGTTGTTGACCAGGATGTCGGCGCCGGCCGCGGCAGCCTCCGCGGCGTCCAGGTCGGTGAGGTCGAGGAGCCGGGGTTCGAGGCTGCCGGGGAGCCCCTCGGCCTGTGCCGTCAGCGTCTCCAGTCCCTCGGCGGCCCGGTCGACGGCTCTGACCCGGGCCCCCGCGGCGGCGAGCCGCAGCGCGCAGGCGCGCCCGATGCCGCCGGCCGCGCCGGTGACGAGCGCGGTGCGGCCGGTGAGGTCGAGGACGACGGCGCTGGGCCGGGGTGCGGCGGAGACGAGATCTAGGGCGCTCATGCTCCGCACCCTATGAACGGGCCCCTCCCCCACCGATGTGTGCCGGACCCACAGTTCAGCTGGTTGCTGTGGTGCGGAACCATGTGGGTTCATCGGCCAGCGCCTTCTCGATCCTCAGGTACGCGAAGCGCTTCATCTCCGGCAGGTCGTCCACGTCGAACCAGCCGACCTCGGTGGACTCGTCGTCGTTGACCCGCGCCTCGCCGCCCACCGCGCGGCAGCGGAACGACACGTCCATGAACTGGCACCGGTCCCCGTTGGGGTACACCACGGGCTTGCGCAGGGTCTCGACGAGCACCACCCGCTCGACCTCGCAGCGCACCGCGGTCTCCTCGTACACCTCACGGACCGCGCAGTCGGCGGGCTGCTCACCGGGCTCGACGATGCCGCCGATGACCGACCAGAGTCCGTTGTCGGCGCGCCGGCCGAGCAGCACCCGGCCCCGGTCGTCGAGGACGACCGCGCTCACCCCGGGCAGGAAGAGGAGCTGGTGGCCGGCTGTCTCGCGCAGGGCCCGGATGAAGTCAGGGGTAGCCATGCGTTCGACCCTAGATCACCGGCGTGATCGCGCCCCGGCGGCCCCGCGCCCCTGCCGGAGCGCCCGGCTCACTCGGTCCGCGCGCGCCGGGCCCGTACGGAACGGAGGGCGGACCAGCCGAGACCGGCCGCCGCGAGCGCCACGAGCAGGGCCTCCGGCAGGGTGCCCATCCGGGTCGCCGGGGTCAGCGAGGAACGCAGCGGCACCTTCTCGACCAGCACGTCCGGGGTGAACATCTTCGTCTCCGCGACGATCTCGCCGTCGGGGCGGATGACGGCGCTGACGCCGCTGGTGACGGGCACGACCACCGACCGGCTGTGCTCGACGGCCCGCACCCGGGACATCGCGAGCTGCTGGTAGGTCATCTCGCTGCGGCCGAAGGTGGCGTTGTTGCTGGGGACGGTGATGAGCTGGGCGCCGTGGGTGACGGTGTCGCGCACCGCCCAGTCGAACGCGGCCTCGTAGCAGGTGGCGAGGCCGACCTTGGTGCCCGCGAGGTCGAAGACGCCCACCTTGGTGCCGGCGCCGAAGTCGCGGCTCACCCGGTCGACGTTGCTGTTGAAGAGGCGGACGAAGGACCGCATCGGGATGTACTCGCCGAAGGGCTGGACGTGCCGCTTGTCGTAGGTCGCGACCGGGCCCTTCCGCGGGTCCCACTCGATGAGGGTGTTGCGGAGCTTGCCCGTCTCGGGGGCGACGACCGCGCCGATCACGGTCGGGACGCCGATCGCCCGGACGGCGCCGTCGATGACGTCGGCCGCGTCGGCGTTCGCGTACGGGTCGATGTCGGAGGAGTTCTCCGGCCACAGCACGAAGTCGGGCTGCGGCTCGCGGCCCGCCTTGACGTCCTCTGCGAGTTCGCGGGTGCGGGCGGCGTGGTTGTCCAGGACGGCGCGGCGCTGGGAGTTGAAGTCGAGCCCGAGGCGGGGCACGTTGCCCTGGACGGCGGCGACGGTGGCGGTGCCGTCCTCGGCCGCATCGTCGACGAGGGGCAGTGCCGCGAGGGCGCCGGTGACCGGGACGAGCACGGCGAGCGCGGCCGCGACGAGCGGTCCGCGCGGGTGCGGGCGCGGGCGCGTGCCGACGGCGACCGTGCCCGCGTCGGTGTCGGTGTCGGTGTCGGTGTCCACTGTGTCCTCGGACGGAGAGGTACGGGCGGCCCGGCGGAGCTGAATCTGCCGGTACGTCTCGTACAGGCCGAAGCCGCAGAGGGCGACGGCGAAGCCGAGCACCGGGGTGCCGCCCACGGCGGCGAGCGGCAGGAAGATCCCGTCCGCCTGCCCGAAGGCGATCTTGCCCCAGGGGAAGCCGCCGAAGGGGACACGCGCGCGTGCCGCCTCCGCGAGGATCCACACCCCGGCGGCGAACACGGGCCACCACGGGAGCCGGGAGACGGCCGCGATGCCGAGGCCCGCGGCGGCCACGAAGAGCGCCTCGACGGCGGCGAGCGCCAGCCAGGGCACGGCGCCGACCTCCTCGCCGGTCCAGACGAGCAGCGGCAGCAGGAAGCCGAGCCCGGCGAGGTAGCCGAGGCCGAAACCGGCGCGCGGGCGACGGCCCCTCAGGGTCCAGCCGAGCAGGGCGAAGGCGGGCAGCGCGAGCCACCAGAGGGGACGCGGCGGGAAGCTCAGGTAGAGCAGGAACCCGGACAGCAGGGCCGCCCCGGGGCGCACGAACCGGCGCAGCCGGAGACCCGGCGGGGGTGCGGTGTCGGGGCCGGACGCGTCGACGGGGGTGATGGTGGCGCTCACCTTGCGGAGTCTACGGGTCGTTCCTGTCGACCAGGAGGGAGGTGGGCCGGTGAGGGCGGCGGGGATGACCTGCCCGGACGCCGCCGGGCGACCGGCCCGGCCCTCCGGTGACCGGACCGCGGCGGCGGCCGGACGCGGCGGCGGCCGGTGATCGGCTGTCGCGCCGGTGACCGGACCGCCCGGCCGGTGATCGGACGCCGCGCGCCGGGGATCAGACCGCCCGGCCGGTGACCGGACGCCGCGCGCCGGGGATCAGACCGCGCGGCCCGTGATCGGACGCCGCGCCGGTGATCAGACCGCCCGGCCCGTCGGCGCCGGCGGGGTCGGTGGGGTGATGTCGCGGAGGTGGTCGCGGATGACGCGGACCGCGGACTCCGCGTCGTCGACGGTGACCGTGAACGTGCGTCCGTCGCCCAGGCGCAGGATCAGGCCCTCGCCGCGCCGGACGACGACGGCCGTGCCCTTCTCGGGGCGCCAGCGGTAGCCCCAGCCGCCCCAGTGCCGCGGGGTGACGCTCGGCTCGAAGTCGGCGCCGACGACCTGGGCGAGGAGGATGCGGCGGCGCGGCACGCCGATGTGGCCGCAGCGGACCTCCATGGCGCTGTCGTCGACCCGTACGGCCACGTGGACGAAGGCGAGTGTGCCGAAGAGCACGAGCAGCCCGGCGGCGACGCAGCCGATCACGGCCATCAGGAGGGCCAGGATGCCGGAGGTCCAGGCGGACTCGACGGCGATGGTGATGCCCAGGGCCATGCAGGCGGCACCGGCCACCGCCGCGACCCACTGGAAGCGGTTCGTGGCGCGGCCGGTCCACACGGCGGGCATCCGCTCGTCGGTACGCAGGTTCCGGGCACGCTCCCTCATATCGGGAAGGGTACCCAGGTTCCGCCGGGACAGCGCGGCGGAGCGCGTCCGTCCGGGCACGCTCAGTGAGCGGGCGCGGCCGCCCCGAGGAGCCGGCCTTCGGCGTAGCCGAGGGCGGTGGCGGGGAGCGCGCCGGGACGCCCGCTGAGCAGGACGGACAGGGTGCCGGTGGGGGCCGCGGCGGGGGCCGGTTCGGCGCCCACCCGGCGCAGCGCCTGGGCGGCGACGGCGTCGGCGGAGCCGTGGAAGACGATCGGGGGCAGTCCGGCGCGGCCGCGGGCGTCGAGGGCGGCCAGGATGCGCTCCTCGACGAGTTCGTAGTGGGTGCAGCCGAGGACGACGGTGCGGACGTCCCGGGGGGTGAGGGCGGCGGCCGCGGCGACGGCCCGGTCCACGGCCTCGGGGTCGGCGTGCTCGACGGCGTCGGCGAGCCCGGGGCAGGGCACCTCGGTGACCTCGGCGCCGTCGGCGAAGTCGCGGATGAGTCCGCGCTGGTAGGCGCTGCCGGTGGTGGCCGGGGTGGCCCAGATGGCGACCTTGCCGCCGCCGGCGGCGGCGGGCTTGATCGCGGGGACGGTGCCGATGACGGCGATGTCCGGTTCGAGGGCGGCGCGGATGGCGGGCAGCGCGTGCACGGTGGCGGTGTTGCAGGCCACGATCAGCGCCTGCGGGCGGTGCTCGGCGGCGGCGAGCGCGACGGCAAGGGCGCGGCCGGTGAGGTCTTCGGGGGTGCGCGGGCCCCACGGCATGCCGTCGGGGTCGTTGGAGAGGAGGAGATCGGCGTCCGGCCGGAGCCGCCGCACCGCGGCCGCCGCCGGGAGGAGGCCGATTCCGGAGTCCATGAGCGCGATCTTCACCCGGTCACCCTAGCCGATGAGCGTTCCGGGCCCGGCGTTCTGGGGCAGACTGCCGCGAATGAGCACCCTCGCCTGGTTCGCCCTCGGTTCACTGGCCGTCTGGGCCTGGCTGCTGCTGGGCCAGGGCTTCTTCTGGCGTACGGACCAGCGGCTGCCGCCGGTCCCGCGCGGGGGGCCGGACCGCTGGCCGCGGGTGGTGGTCGTGGTCCCGGCCCGGGACGAGGCCGGGGTGTTGCCACTGAGCCTGCCGTCACTGCTCGCGCAGGACTATCCGGGCGTCGCGGAGGTGATCCTCGTGGACGACGGGAGTACGGACGGGACGGGGAAGCTCGCCGTCGGGCTCGCGGGCCGGTACGGGGGGCTGCCGCTGACCGTGGTGTCGCCGGGTGAGCCGGAGGCGGGCTGGACGGGCAAGTTGTGGGCGTTGCGGCACGGCATGGCGCTGGCACGCGCGCGTGAGCCGGAGTTCCTGCTCCTGACGGACGCGGACATCGCCCACGAGCCGGACAGTCTGCGGCTCCTGGTGGCGGCGGCGACGGCGAACGGGCTGGACCTGGTGTCGCAGATGGCCCGGCTGCGGGTGGCGAGCTTCTGGGAGCGTCTGGTCGTCCCGGCGTTCGTCTACTTCTTCGCCCAGTTGTATCCGTTCCGCTGGATCAACCGGCGGCGGCCGCTGGCGACGGCCGCGGCGGGTGGCTGTGTGCTGCTGCGGACGGAGACGGCGGTGGCGGCGGCGGTGCCGGAGGTGATCCGGCAGGCGGTGATCGACGACGTGTCGCTGGCGCGTGCGGTGCGGCGGGCGGGCGGGCGGATCTGGCTGGGGCTCGCGGAGCGGGTGGACAGCGTGCGCCCGTATCCGGGGCTCGGTGAGTTGTGGCGGATGGTCGCCCGCAGCGCGTACGCGCAGCTGCGGCACAGTCCGCTGCTGCTGGCGGGGACGGTGGCGGGGTTGGCGGTGGTCTATCTGGTGCCGCCGGCGGCGCTGGTGGCGGGTGTCGCGGGCGGGGACGCGGTGGCGGCGTGGGCGGGCGGGGTGGCCTGGGCGGTGATGGCGGGGACGTACGGGCCGATGCTCCGGTACTACCGGCAGCCGCTGTGGCTCGCTCCGCTGCTGCCGTTCACCGCGTTCCTCTACCTCCTGATGACGGTGGACTCGGCGGTGCGGCACCACCGCGGCCGGGGCGCCGCGTGGAAGGGCCGTACGTACGCGCGGCCTGAGGCGACGTCGGAACGGTGAACGACCACCGCGCGGCCTGAGGCGACGTGGGAACGGTGAAGGACCACCGCGCGGCCTGAGGCGACGTCGGAACGGTGAACGACCACCGCGCGGCCTGAGGCGACGTCGGGCCGGTGAAGGACCGCCGCGCGCGCCCGGGGAGACGCCGGGCGGCGGCCGGTCGCCTTAACGGAAATGCTTTTCCCTGCACGGGGAGTAGCGCCGTCAATTCGGCGTGTACCCATCGTCCCCCCGGCGGGCTCGGATTGACGGGCAATCATGCCCATGATCACTTCCGCCATGCCTTCTCGGCACCATTTCTTTATGTGTTCTTCATGCCCGGGGCGCCGGACCGTCCGGATCCTCCGGACCCGCCGGTAACCCCCTCCGAACTCGGCTTTTACACGATCTTGGCGGGGCGGGCCGCCCGTTTTTGCCACGTTCGCTCGGATTGGGGATCCGCTTCTCCACGAAGCCCGTCAAACAACCCTCTTATCGGGCTCCCCATCCAGCACATCGTGGGCTTAACTTATGTGCCATGACCTCCCCCCGCTCCACCTATGGAGGCGGTTACCACACCGCGCCGTCCTTCCCGGACACCCCGATCTACGACTCCCTGGTCGCGGAGCGGGGCACGCCTCAGATCGCCCCGATCCGAGTGCCCGCCGCCTACGACACCGGAAGCAGCTTCCAGCCGACCGGCAGCAGCTTCCCCTCCAGCGGTTCCTACCTGCCGGCGCTCCCCGCGGCACTGCCCGCCCTCCCGGCGGCGCCCACCCCGCAGCCCTCCTACGGCAACGGCTACGGCTACCCGCAGCCCACGCCGCAGATGGCCCCCGTGCCGCTGCAGCACGCCCCCGCCCCGTACATCCCGCAGCAGCAGGCGGCCCCCCGGGGCTACCAGGGCGGTCAGTACCCGCAGCCGCCCCGCCCGGCGCCCGCGGGCTACGAGGCCATGCGTCCGGCGTCGCCCCGGCCCGCCCCCGCGCCGGTCCCCGCCCCCACGCCGTACGACGACCCGTACAACCGTCCCTACCAGGGCGGGGGTTACTGACCGGCTTTCCCCCACCGGGCGGCGTGGGGTCCGGAGCGGCTGGCAGGATGACCGTATGCCGACTCCCGTTCTTCGCTCCGTCCACGTCCACCCGGTGAAGGCCATGCGCGCGCTGGCGCGCACGGAGGCCGAGGTCCAGCCCTGGGGGCTGGCCGGCGACCGCCGCTGGGCCGTCGTCGACACGGCGGGCAAGGTCGTGACCCAACGCCGTCACCCCCGGATGGCGTTGGCCACGGCGGAACCGCTGCCGGACGGCGGGATCACCCTCTCCGCGGCCGGACACGCCCCGCTGGCCGTCGAGGTACCGCACCCCTCGGAGACGGTCGCGGTCGAGATCTTCGAGAAGCACGTGGAGGCGGTCCCGGCCACCGACGCGGCCGCGGCCTGGCTCTCGGCGTACCTGGAGGGCGAGTTCCGGCTCGTCCACATGGACGCGCCCGAGCACCGGCGGCCGATCGACCCGGACTACGCGCTGCCCGGGGAGACGGTGAGCTTCGCGGACGGCTATCCGCTGCTCGTCGCCGCCACGTCCTCGCTCGACGCCCTCAACTCCCTGATCGCGCAGGGGGACCACGCCCACGAGGGTCCGCTCCCGATGAACCGGTTCCGGCCGAACCTGGTGATCGAGGGGACCTCGCCGTGGGCGGAGGACGGCTGGACGCGGCTCGCCGTGGGCGAGGTCACCTTCCGGGTCGCCCGGCCCTGCGGCCGGTGCGTCGTCACCACGACGGACCAGTCCAGCGCGGAGCGCGGCAAGGAACCGCTGCGGACCCTCGCCCGGCACCGCAAGAGCGACGGCCGGGTCATCTTCGGCCAGAACCTCGTCCCCGAGCACACCGGCACGGTCCGGGTCGGCGACGAGGTGAAGATCCTGGACTGAGCGGTGCGGCCCGTCCCGTACGGCCCCGGGCGATCGCGTCACACCTCACCGGCCCGACGGGCGGGGAACCCTCCCCCGGGGCAGACTCGTTGAAGGAGCGGTGAACAACGAGGGGGTTCCGACGTGCGCGCAGCCATCGGCCTCTGGCGCTGGCGGCACAATCCCCTGCGCCGGACCACTGATCTCGTCGAGGCCTGGGTCGCCTTCGCGGCCCTCGCGCTCCTCTGTCTCGTCGTCCCCCTGACCGGCTGGGCGGCCGGCGCCTCCGCCCACGGCTCGCTCCAGCGCGCGGTCCGCACCCAGCAGGAGCAGCGCGTGCCGACCAGCGCCCGGGTGGTGCGGGCCGCGGACCGGCCCGTCGGCGGCGGGCGGACGGCCGAGGCGACCGGGGAGGAGCGGCTGCGCCGCTCGGTGGTGGCGCGGTGGACCGCGCCGGACGGCACGGTGCGGACGGCGACGGTGACGACGGCCCGCCGGACCTCCGCCCCGGGCACCACCTTCCCGCTGTGGACCGACCGTCACGGGAACCCGGTGGCGCCGCCCATGCACCCGGACACGGCCCGCGCGCACGCGATCGTGGCCGGCCTCACGGCCGCGCTCCTCGCCGGGCTCATGGTGGAGACCGTCCGCCGTCTGGCCGTACGCCGCCTGGTCCTGCTGCGGTACGCGCGCCTGGACCGCGCGTGGGCCGCGGTGGGCCCCGACTGGGGCCGTACGGGCACGGGCAGCTGAGCCGGCGGGCGATCGAGACCGACCGAGCGCGACCGCCCGCGACCGGCCCCGACCGGGCGTGACTCCTGCCCGGCGCCCCGCACCGGGGGCGTACGGGGGCGGGTCCACGACCCGTCAACCCGGGGGCCCCGCGCGCGCTACGGTGGGGCATCGGATCAGCAGCGAGGCATGAGGCGGGGGCAGGACACACCCATGGCACAGGGCACGGTCCAGGTGACGCACACCGGCACATCCCGATGGCGGCGCCGCACGGGTGAGTACCCCTCGCTCGCCGCCGCTCTGGAGGCCGCCGGCGACGGGGACGTGCTCACCGTCGCCCCCGGCACCTACCGGGAGAACCTCGTGGTGCGGCGGGCCGTCACCCTGCGCGGCCCCGAGGGCGCGATCGGCTCGGTGCGGATCGCTCCGCCGGACGGCGTGCCGCTGACCCTGCGCGCCTCCGTCACCATCCAGGACCTGCACATCGAGGGGCAGGACGTCGCCGCGCCCGCCCTGCTCGTCGAGGACGGCACGCCCGAGCTGCTCGACCTGCGGATCATGACCCGCTCGGCGGCCGGGATAGAGGTGCGGGGCGCGGCCCGGCCGACGGTCCGCCGCTGCACCGTGGACAATCCCGCCGGGGTCGGCATCGCCGTGGTCGACGGCGCGGGCGGGGTGTTCGAGGAGTGCGAGGTGGTGTCCGCCGGGCAGGCGGGGATCTCGGTGCGGGGCGGGGCGCACCCGCGGCTTGACCGCTGCCGGGTGCACCACGCCTCCGGTGCCGGGATCGCCGTGACCGGCGAGGGCAGCGCGCTGGAGGGCGTCGGCTGCGAGGTGTACGAGATCAAGGGCGCGGGGCTACAGCTCGCGGCCCGCGCCACCGCCCATCTCACCGACTCCTCGGTGCACCGGACCTCGGGCGACGGCATCACGCTCGACACGGACGCGGTGCTGACGCTCGACGACTGCGACATCCACGACGTCCCGGAGAACGCCGTCGACCTGCGCTCGCGTTCGGTGCTGACGCTGACCCGGTCGACGGTCCGCCGCTTCGGGCGCAACGGCCTGTCCGTGTGGGACCCGGGGACCCGGGTGGACGCCAACCAGTGCGAGATCCACGACAGTACGGGCGACTACCCGGCGGTGTGGGTGAGCGACGGGGCGACGGCCGTCCTGGACGCCTGCCGGGTGCACGACGTGCCGGACGCGCTGTTCGTCCTCGACCGGGGTTCGCGGGTGGACGTGGTCGACAGCGATCTGTCCCAGGTGCGGAACACGGCGGTGTCGGTGAGCGACGGGGCGACCGCCCAGCTCGACGACTGCCGGATCCGGGAGGCCTCGACGGGCGCCTGGTTCCGCGACCACGGCAGCGGCGGCACGCTCGGCGGCTGCACCATCGACTCCGTGCAGACCGGGGTGATCGTCACCAAGGGCGCCGACCCGACGATCGACCGCTGCACGGTCACCTCGCCGGCCGAGGCCGGTTTCTACGTGTCGGCGGAGGGCCGCGGTTCGTTCACCGGCTGCCGGGTCACGGGCAGCGGCGGATACGGGTTCCACGTCACCGACGGCTGCCGGACGACGCTGCGCAAGTGCCGTACGGAGCGGTGCGCGCGCGGCGGTTACGAGTTCCCGGAGGAAGGCGCGAGCGCCGAGGACTGCACGAGCGACGAGAGCGCGGTCCGCTCCTCCGTGCCCGACGGCGGGACGGTCCTGACGGCCACCCGGTCGGCGGGACTGCTCGGGACGGTGCCGGTGCCGCGCCCTGCGGCTCCCGTGCCCGCGGTGGTCGCCCCGCCGGCCGACGCCCGCTCCTCGCAGGACGTGCTCGGCGAACTGGACGCGCTGGTGGGTCTCGAGAGCGTCAAGCTGGAGGTGCGGACCCTCACCAACATGATCGAGGTGGGGCGCAGGCGTCAGGAGGCGGGGCTGAAGGCGGCCTCGGTCCGCCGCCATCTGGTCTTCACGGGCAACCCGGGCACGGGCAAGACGACGGTGGCCCGGCTGTACGGCGAGATCCTGGCCTCGCTCGGCGTCCTCGAACGCGGGCACCTGGTGGAGGTCTCCCGGGTGGACCTGGTCGGCGAGCACATCGGGTCGACGGCGATCCGCACCCAGGAGGCCTTCGACCGGGCGCGGGGCGGGGTGCTGTTCGTCGACGAGGCGTACGCGCTGTCGCCGGAGGACTCGGGGCGGGACTTCGGCCGTGAGGCCATCGACACCCTGGTGAAGCTGATGGAGGACCACCGGGACGCGGTGGTGGTCATCGTCGCGGGCTACACGGCCGAGATGGAGCGCTTCCTCACGGTCAACCCCGGTGTGGCGTCCCGTTTCTCACGGACCATCACCTTCGGCGACTACCACCCGGAGGAGCTGCTGCGGATCGTGGGCCAGCAGGCGGACGAGCACGAGTACCGGCTCGCTCCGGGGACCGCCGAGGCGCTGCTCGCGTACTTCACGAAGCTGCCGAAGGGTCCGGCGTTCGGCAACGGCCGGACGGCGCGGCAGACCTTCGAGTCGATGGTGGAGCGGCACGCGGGCCGGGTCGCCGCGCTCGCCGAGGCGAGCACGGACGACCTGACCCTGCTCTATCCGGAGGACCTCCCCGAACTCCCCTGATCCGTCCGGGCGTCCGGCTGCCGCTGGTGCGGTACGGCGGGCGGGAGGCGGTCCAGGAGAGCGCCGCGCCGGCGGGCGAAGGCCGGGTCGGCCTGGTAGTCGGAGTGGCCCAGGATCGGTTCGGGCAGCGGGTGGTGGCGGGTGCGGCCGTAGGCGACCGGGTCCAGCAGCACCGCCGCGTCGACGGCGGGCCTGCCGTCCTCGGCGGGGACCCGGACGGGACCGCCGATGGGGTCGGTGGCGCGGTACAGATTGGTCCAGCAGTGGACGGTGCGGTTCAGGCCGCGCAGCGCCTCAGGTCCGAAGTAGGCCGGGAACCAGCGTCCGTAGAGCCGCTCCAGGGGTGAGCCGTAGGTGAGGAGCGCGACCCGGCCGCGGGTGGCGGGCGGCAGCTGCCAGACGGCGGCCGCGGCGAGGACGCTGCCCTGGGAGTGGCCTGAGATGACGAGACGGCCGCCGGTGCTCCGGGTCCAGGAGCTCATCCGCCAGGTCAGGTCGGGCACCGCCCGTTCGGCGTAGCAGGGCGGGGCGAACGGGTGGGCGGCGCGCGGCCAGAAGGTGCCGACGTCCCAGAGGATGCCGATGGTGCGGCGGGCGGAGGCGTCCCGGTAGGCGCGGCGGCCCCAGGTGACGAAGAGCAGGAAGCCGAAGCCGATCATCCAGGAGCCGATGGCCTGGGTGGCGGTCGCCAGGGAGGCGACCGCCGGGTGGGCCCCGTCGAAGGCCCGTCCCGGGACGTTGCCGCTGGCCCATGCGCCGGCGACGGAACCGGCGCCGAGGAGCAGGGTGGCTCCGGAGACGACGCCGACGAGGACGGGTGCGGAGTCCGTGAGCGAGGCCCGGGCCCGGCCGGCCGCGATCTGTCCGGTGCGGACCGGGTCGCGCTCGTCCTCCGCGGCGTAGTCGGCCTCCACCCGCGCGCGCAGCCGCCGGGTGGCGAGCAGGGTCCGTACGGCGAGGAGGGCGGCGGGGGCGAGCAGCAGCAGGAGCAGGACGGGGATGACGGATGCCTGCCAGCTGAGCAACACGGGCGGCGCGATGCGGGGGCCGCCGTCCCCCATGCCGGGGGTGGCGGGCCCGTCGAGCCAGTCGGCGACCCGCTGGGCGACGCCGCCGGACATCACGCCGGCGAGGGCGCAGGCGAGCATGGCGACCGCGGGACCGCCGAGTCCGCGCAGCGCGGTGCGCGGGTCCCGGCCGGGTCGCTGGAGGAGCAGGGCGACCGCGCCGAGGGCGACGACGAGGCCGCCCTGGACGACGGTGAGGGCGCCGAAGGCGACGTTGCCTGGCAGTGACCCCTCGGAGATCCAGCCGGGGCGGGACCAGCCGCTGTGCAGGGCGGTCAGCGCGAGCAGGACGAGGGAGGCGCCGGGCAGCCAGGAGACGAGGGCGCGTTCGACCCGGAGGTCGAGCCGGCGCTCGCTGCGGCCCCGGCGGCAGACGACCCAGACGACGAGGAGGGCGAGGACGGCGACGGCGCCCTGGAGCGCCCAGCCGAGGACGGCGCGCGGGCCGGGGGCCGTGGCGTCGTGCCGGGCGGTGGCCGTGGCGAGGGCGGCGGCGACGGTCAGGAACCCGGCGGCGGTGTGCGCGGCGCGGAGACGGGCGACGAGCCGGCGGCCGTACCAGAAGCCGGGGCGGCCGAGCGCGGGTCGCGGCGGGAGCGGCCCGAGGGCGGGGACGGGACCGGGGGCGCCGGTCACCGGTTCGACGGGCCCGCGAGGGCCGGCGGCCTCCCCCGGGGCGGGGGTCTCTTCCGGCCCGTCGGCTTCGCCCGGGTCGGCCGGTTCCGTATCCGTCGGGGGCGGCGTCGTGGGGTCGTCGTACCCGGTGGGCGGGCGCTGGGCCTCGTACGCGCTCCACGTGCGGTTCGACAGGTACCAGAGGAGGCCGACGAGGAGGGTCGGCACCACGGCGGCGAGCGCGAGGCGGCGCCCCGGCGCGGACCACCAGCCGCCGCGCTCCGGGGAGAGGAAGCCGAGCCAGGAGTAGTCGTCGGTGCAGGCGGCGCCGGCCGCGCACTGCCAGGCGGTCAGGTCGAGGGCGACCTCGCAGGCGGCTGCGGTGAGCAGCACGGTGAGGGTGAGCGCGACGAGCCGGACGAGGACCCCGTAGAGGCGGACGAGCCCCGGCCGGCCCGGGGAGGGCGGGCGCATCCAGTGGGCGAGGTTGGCCACCATGAACGGCAGGAGCAGCAATCACAGGGCGCGGGCGCCGTCGCCGGAGGTCAGGTTGGACCAGACGTACGCCTCCGGGACCGGGCGCGCCGCGTACCGCTCGGGGTGCTCCTCCGCGTCGACGTCCTCGGCGCGCCGGTGTACGGCGGCGGTCCGGTCCCCGGTGATCCGTACGGTCCTGGGGTCGTCGAGCATGTCCTGGGGGGTGGCTCCGCCGACTCCGTGAACGAGGAGTTCGAGCGCCGCGCCCCCGCTCTCCGGGGCGGGTGTGGCAGGGGACACTGAGGGGACTTCCTCTCAGGGTGGGAAGATGCGACGTCGGAACCAGGATCGCGGACGGCGTGCGCCCGCACACCGTCCCTCACCGAATCCGACACCCATCCCCTTGTCTCCTGCGGAAGGACCGGCCCCGGCGGTGACTGACAACCAGAACCTCCTCGCGGAGCAGCGGCGCGCCCTGATCCTCGACGAGGTACGGCGGCGCGGCGGTGTCCGGGTCAACGAGCTGACCCGGCGCCTGAGCGTCTCGGACATGACGATCCGTCGCGACCTGGACGCGCTGGCCCGGCAGGGCATGCTGGCGAAGGTGCACGGCGGGGCCGTTCCGGTGGTCGAGGCGAGCACCCACGAGCCGGGCTTCGAGGCGAAGTCGGTGCTCGAACCGAGCGCCAAGGACGAGATCGCCCGGGCGGCGGCGGCCCTGGTGGCGCCGGGCAGTGCGATCGCCCTGTCCGGCGGGACGACGACGTACGCCCTGGCCCGGCATCTCCTCGACGTGCCCGAGCTGACCGTGGTGACGAACTCGGTCCGGGTGGCCGACGTGTTCCACGAGGCCCAACTGGCCGGTTCGGGGGGCGAGTCGAGGCGCGGGGCGGCGACCGTCGTGCTGACGGGCGGGATGCGGACGCCGTCCGACGCGCTGGTGGGGCCGGTCGCGGACCGGGCGGTCCGCTCGCTCCACTTCGACCTGCTGTTCCTCGGGGTGCACGGCGTCTCGGTGGAGGCCGGTCTGTCGACGCCGAACCTCGCGGAGGCGGAGACGAACGGCTGCCTGATGCGCTCGGCGCGGCGGGTGGTGGTGGTCGCCGACCACACCAAGTGGGGGACGGTGGGCCTGAGTTCGTTCGCGGCGCTGGACGAGGTGGACACCTGGGTGACGGACGGCGCCATGTCGGGGGAGGTGCGGGCGGAGATCCTGGAGCACGTGCCGGGCCTGACGGTGGCGGGCGAGGAGCAGGCGTGAGCCTCTTCCGGGTCGAGCGTGCGGTGCCGCTGGCACCGGAGGAGGTGTGGCGGCGCCTCACGGACTGGCCGGCGCACGGCCGTCAGGTGCCGCTGACCCGGACGAGGGTGCTGACTCCGGGGCCGAACGGGGCCGGGGTCCGGTTCACCGCCCGTACCGGCATCGGCCGGCTCTCCTTCGACGACCCGATGGAGGTGGTGCGCTGGGAGCCGCCGGCGGCGGGCCGTCCCGGCGTGTGCCGTCTGGAGAAGTCCGGCCGGGTGGTACGGGGTTGGGCCGTGGTCGAGGTGACCTCGGCGCCCGGTGGCGGCAGCCGGGTCGTCTGGACGGAGGAGCTGTCGCTGCGCGGGCTGCCCCGGGCGTTCGACCCGGTGCTCGGCGCGGCGGGCCGGTTCCTGTTCGGCCGCGCGGTGGACGGACTGCTGCGGGAGGGCTGAGCCCCGGGCGCGGCGACCGCCACGCCGAGGGGTGGGCTCCGGGCGTGGCGACCGCCACGCCGAGGGCTGAGCTCCGGGCGCGGCGACCGCCACCGAGGGCTGACCTCCGGTCGCGTGGCGACCGCCACGCCGTCCTCCCCTGTGCCGTTGACATTCCGTCAGCTAGGGTGCACTTCCGCTTCCGTCCTGTTCCGTCCTGGGGAGGTTCGGTCCATGGCACGCCGACTGAGGCCGGTGGAGCTCGACTTCACCCTGTCCGCACCCGTCCGTCTGGTCTTCACGGCCACGCTCGCCGCGCCGCCCCCGGCCGTCTACCGTTCGCTCGCCGTGGAGGTGGGGAGCATGCCCGCCTGGTTCACCGCGGTGCGGTCCGCCGTCCCGTCGGGCGACGGGGCGGGCCGGACCATACGGCTCCGGGGCGGGATCGCCTTCGAGGAGACGATCCTGGCCTCCGAGCCGGACGTCCGGTACGCCTACCGGGTCGACTCGACGAACGCCCCGGGGCTCACGGCCCTCGCCGAGGAATGGGCCCTCTCCCCCACCGGGAAGGGGACCAGGCTGCGGTGGACGATGGCCGCCGACGGCGCCACCCCGTTCCGGCTGGCGCTCCGTCTCGCCGGACCGGGGGTCGGGCTCTCCTTCCGGGACGCGGCACGCCGGCTGGACCGGCGGCTCACTCCTGCCAGGCCCCGGTCTCCAGGAACCGTGCGATAGCGGCGCTGTAGGGGCCGATGTCGAGGCCCTGGGAGGCAAGCCAGTCGTCGGAGTAGTACTTGTCGAGGTACCGCTCGCCGCCGTCGCAGATCAGGGTGACGACGCTGCCGGTCCGCTCGTGGGCGACCATCTCGGCGATGATCTTGAAGGCGCTCCACAGGCCGGTGCCGGTGGAGCCGCCCGCCTTGCGGCCGATGGCGGATTCCAGGGCGCGGACGGCGGCGACGCTCGCCGCGTCGGGCACCTTCATCATGCGGTCGACGGCGCCGGGCACGAAGCTCGGCTCCATCCGGGGCCGGCCGATGCCCTCGATCCGCGAACCGCAGTCGGCGGTGGCGTCCGGGTCGTGGTGCGTCCAGCCGTCGAAGAAACAGGAGTTCTCGGGGTCGGCGACACAGATGCGGGTGTCGTGCTGCATGTAGTGCACGTAGCGGGCGATGGTCGCCGAGGTGCCGCCGGTGCCCGCGGTGGCCACGATCCAGGCGGGCTCCGGGTAGCGCTCCAACTTCAGCTGCTGGTACATCGATTCGGCGATGTTGTTGTTCCCGCGCCAGTCGGTGGCCCGCTCCGCGTAGGTGAACTGGTCCATGTAGTGGCCCCCGGTGCGCTCCGCGAGCGCGGCGGCCTCCTCGTACATCGTGCGCGAGTCGTCGACGAAGTGGCACTGGCCGCCGTGGAACTCGATGAGACGGCACTTCTCCTGGCTGGTCGTGCGGGGCATCACCGCGATGAACGGCACGCCGATGAGCTTCGCGAAGTACGCCTCGGAGACGGCCGTCGAGCCGCTGGAGGCCTCGATGACGGGCTTGCCCGGCCGCACCCAGCCGTTGCAGAGCCCGTACAGGAAGAGGGAGCGGGCGAGGCGGTGCTTGAGGCTGCCGGTGGGGTGGGTCGACTCGTCCTTGAGGTAGAGGTCGATGCCCCACTTCTCGGGGAGCGGGAACCGCAGCAGATGGGTGTCGGCCGAGCGGTTGGCGTCGGCCTGGACCTTGCGGACGGCCTCCTTGAGCCAGGACCGGTACGCCGGATCGCTGCGGTCGACGTCGGCCGTCGCCGTCGCGCCGGCCGTCCGCAAGCTCACCGCACTGTTCTCCGTGGTGCTCATCCGCGCCTCTCCTCGGTCACGTCCGTGGGGTGTCCACGCTCCCGACAATACCGCTCTCACCTGGGCAAACGTTTCCTTTGACTCTCCATAGGGATGCCTTGCGGAAGGGCCCCTGGTGCGGACCGGGACGGCCCGGCACACTGGGAGGGACAACCGGGTGAAAGGGGCGGATCGGCATGTCGGAACCCGAGTTCAGCGCCAGGGGTGTACGGATCGCCCGCTGGCCGCGTTCGCTGACGCGCGCCGGCGAGGTGCGGATCGAGGACGGGCGGCTCGCCCTGCTCACCAGTTACGGCAGCGAGATCGACAGCGCGCCGGTGTCGGCGGTCCGGGCGGGGCGCCCGTGGTTCGCGAAGCCGGACGAGGCCGTGGCCACGGTGAACGGCACGCGGTACCGGCTGACGCTGCACAAGGACGGTGACGGCGACGGGCACGGGGACTCGGCGGAGTCCGGACGCTTCCTCGCCGCGCTGAAGCGGGCCGCGAGGAAGCGCTGAGACGCCCGGCGAGGCGGGCGGACGGCGACTCGCCGTCGCCGTGAGTTGCGGGACGGTCACCACTGGTTCAGGCTGGAACCACCTCACCGAGGGTTTACCGGTGGTGACGTGACGTTCCGGTCGCCACCCTGCTGTACCGCATGTGAGATCCGAATCTTCGTCTTCTTCCGGACTACTTCGGGGAGTCGCAGCCGTGATCAGCGAGCCGAGCAGGTATTACGCGGTGGAGCTTCATGCCCTGCCGTCGCGGATCGGACAGGTCCGCCGGATTGTCTCCGCGCATCTGAGACATTGGCAGCTCGACGCCCTCGTCGACCATGCCGTGCTCGGTGTCACCGAGCTTCTGAGCAACGTCCACCGGCACGCCCAGCCGGACAAGCGGTGCACCGTCGAGATCGAGCTGCTGCTCGACCGCCTCACGGTCTCCGTCCGGGACTACGACCCCCGCATACCGCAGGCGTGCTCCCCGGACCCGCTGGACGCCTACGACGAACTGGCCACGTCCGGTCGCGGACTCGCCATCGTCGGTGCCGTCAGCGAGAGTTGGGGCGTGCGGTCCTGCGGGACCGACGGGAAGGTCGTGTGGTTCACGCTCTCCGCCCCGCCCGCCGCCGTCCCGGCCGGGACGCGTGCCTACGCGGTGTACGGCGCGATGACCGAGGGCCCGTTCCGGGGGTACGCGCCGTTCCCGGGCGTACCGCTCAGCGCCCCGGCCGAGCCGGCCGGCGCCCCGGACCCCGTGCGCGCACCGGCCCCCGTCGGCGTTCCGTCCGCCGTCGGTGTTCCGGCCACGGTCGTGGCCGCGGCCCGCCGGGTGCCGGCGGGCCGCGGGCGCTGAAGGGGTTCGCGGCACCCCCGCCGCTCACTCCGTGGCGATCGCCCGGAGGATCTCCAGGCGGGCCGCCCGGCGCGCCGGGCGCAGGGCCGCCACGGCCCCGGCGACGAGACCGACCACGGCCACCGTCGCGAGCCGCACCCCCGGTACGGCGAAGGCGAACGCGCCGTCGCCCGAGCCCTCCGAGGCGCGGACGAGCACCCAGCCGAGGAAGCCGCCGAGGACGAGCCCGCCGAGCGTGCCGAACGCGGCCACCAGGACCGACTCCCAGCGGACCATGGCACGCAGGTGGGCCCGGGTCTGCCCGACGGCCCGCAACAGCCCCAGCTCACGCGTCCGTTCGTGGACGGAGAGGGTGAGCGTGTTCGCGATGCCGAGCAGGGCGATCAGGACGGCCAGCGCGAGGAGCGCGTACACCAGGGTCAGCATCATGTCGATGCCGCCCGCCGAGGACTCCGCGTACTCCTCCCGGGTCTGCACCTCGGGCTGCCCGTACCGGTCCGCGACCGCCGTGACGGCCGCCTCGCCCCGTTCGGTGGTGACTCCGTCCGCGAAGGAGACGGCGACCAGGGCGTCCGAGTCCTGGGTGCGGTGCGGGGCCCATGCCTCCCGGGTGAGCAGGTAGTCGCCGGCCAGGTCGGAGCGTTCGTAGACCGCCCGGACGGTGAAGGTGTGCCGGGTGCCGTCCGTGAAGGTCAGCTCGGCCGTCCGGCCGGGGGCCAGGCCCGAGGAGGCCGCCTCGTCGGCGGCGACGGCGAGCCCGTCCGTACCGAGTCCGCCCAGGGAGCCCCGTACGTCACCCAGGTCGAGGACGCGGGCGAGCGACGCCGGGTCGGTGACGGTCAGGGCGCGGCCCCGGCCGTCGACCTCGGCCACGCCGCGCCCCAGGCCCACGGCCGTGTCGACCTCGGGCAGCGCGGCGACGGCCGGGGCGAGACCGGGGCTGAGGCCGGCGCCGCCCGCGCCGAAGGTGGCTCCGCTGATGGCCACGTCCCCGGCGAAGGACCGGTCGACCGTGCGGTCCGTGGTCGCCTTGAGGGAGGCGCCGAAGACCGTGAAGAGGGTGACCACGGCGACCCCGATCATCAGGGCGGTGGCGGTCGCCGCCGTACGTCCCGGGCTGCGCAGGGCGTTGCGGCGCGCGAGCCCCCGGTTGGTGCCGCGCAGGGGGCGGCCGAGCACCCTGACGGCGACCGAGGCGGCGACCGGTCCGAGGACCACGAAGGCGGCCACGGCGAGGGCCGCGCCGGTGGCGGCGAGCCACAGCGAGGGGGTGCCGAGGACCCCGGCGAGGACCGTGCCGACCGCGACGGCGAGCAGGCCGCCGCCGGTCAGCGCGCGGGTGCGGGAGGTGCCCGAGGTGTCCACCGCCGTCTCGCGGAGCGCGGCGAGCGGGGCGGTGCGCCCGGCCCGTACGGCCGGAAGGAGCGCGGATCCCGCGCAGACCGCGAGCCCGACGGCGAGCGGCAGGGCGAGCGAGGTGCCCGCCACGACCAGGTCGCCCTCCGGGAAGGGGAAGCCGATGGCGGGGAAGAGGGCCTGGAGCCCGGCCGCCACGCCGATCCCGGCGAGCACTCCGGCGAGGGAGGCGAGCAGACCGACCGTCAGCGCCTCGGCCAGGGTGCCGGTGACGACCTGGCGGCGGGCGGCGCCGAGCGCCCGCAGCAGGGCGTTCTCACGGGTCCGCTGGGCGACGAGGACGGCGAAGGTGTTGTGGATGGTGAAGACGGAGACGAGGACCGCGACCCCGCTGAACACGAGCAGGAAGGTGGTGAAGAGGCCGAGGAAACGGCCGGAGACCATCTCGGTGTTCTCCTCGGCGGCCCGCTGACCGGTGATCGCCTCGACGCCGTCGGGGAGGGCCGGGGCGAGCGCGGCCACCAGCTCCTCCTGGGAGACGCCGGGCCCGGCCCGTACGGCGATGCTCGTCGCCTCGCCGGGGCGGGCCGTCAGGTACCGCTCGGCGTCGGCGCGGGTCAGGCCGGTCCAGGTGACCTGGCCCATGCCGTCGGCGCCGCCGAAGGTGGCGAGGCCGACGACGGTGACGCGCACCGGGTCGGGGGTGCGCAGGACCGTCGTGTCGCCGAGGTCGAGGCCTGCGGTCTTCGCCGCACCGCGGTTGACGACGGCCTCGCCGGGGGCGCTCGGGGCACGGCCTTCCGCGAGCTTGTACGGGTTGAGGGCCGGGTCCTCGATCCAGTTCCCGGCCAGGGTCGGCGGGCCCTTGCCGCCGACGGGGGTGCCGTCGGCGGCGAGGAGCTGCCCCGCGCCCTCGATGCGGGGTGCGGCGGCGGCGACCCCGGGCAGCCGGGCGAGGCGGTCGGCGAGCGCCGCGTCGACGGGTCCCCGGGTGCCCTGGGCCTCACCGGGGGCCGTCACGGTGACGGCGCTGCGGACGACGGCGTCGGTGCCCCGGGTGGCGCCGGTGAACATCGAGTCGAAGCTCGCGCGCAGGGTGTCGCCCATGACGAGGGTGCCGGTGAGGAAGGCGACGCCGAGGAGGACGGCGGCGAAGGTGCCGAGGAAGCGGCGCCGGTGTGCGCGGAGGGAGGAGCCGGCCAGGCGGACGGAGGCGGGGACGCGGGTGTTCATGGCGTGCCTCCCCCGGTGGTGCGGGGGCCGGCGGACGTCGTCTCGAACGCCTTCATGCGGTCCAGGACGTGGTCTGCGGTCGGCGTGGTCATCCGGTCGACGAGTCGGCCGTCCGCGAGGAAGACGACCTCGTCGGCGTGGGCGGCGGCGACCGGGTCGTGGGTGACCATCACGACCGTGCGGCCCGTCTCGCGCACCGTGCGGCCGAGCAGCCGCAGGACCTCCTCGCCGGAGCGCGAGTCGAGGTTGCCGGTGGGTTCGTCGGCGAAGACGACATCGGGGTCGCCCGCGAAGGCGCGGGCGACGGCCACCCGCTGCTGCTGACCGCCGGACAGCTCGCTCGGCCGGTGGTGGAGCCGGTCGCGCAGGCCGACGGTGTCCACGAGCCGGTCGAGGCGCGGCCGGTCGACGGTGCGTCCCGCGAGGTCGAGGGGGAGCGTGATGTTCTCGGCGACGGTGAGGGTCGGCAGCAGGTTGAAGGCCTGGAAGACGAAGCCGACCCGGTCCCGGCGCAGCAGGGTCAGCCGGCGGTCGTCGAGGGTGGACAGGTCGGTGTCGCCGAGGAGCGCGGCACCGGAGGTGAGGGTGTCGAGTCCCGCGGCGCAGTGCATCAGGGTGGACTTGCCCGAGCCCGAGGGGCCCATGACGGCGGTGAAGCGGCCGACCGGGAAGTCGACGCTCACCCCGTCGAGGGCTCTGACCTCGGTGTCGCCGTGGCCGTAGACCTTGACGGCGTCGACGACGCGGACGGCGGCGGCCGGGGGCCGCGGGTCGGTGGTGGTCATGCCCGGCGCCCCTTGGGGTCGATGCCGCGGCCGAACTGCTCTTCGAGCACGGTCAGCCGGCGCCAGTACTCGTCCTCGTCGATCTCGCCGGAGGCGAACCGGTGGCCGAGCAGGGCGATGGGCGAATTCTCGTCGGGGCCGGTGCCCCGGCCGGGGCCGCCGTCGCGCCACGGGCCGCGGCCCCGGCGCCATCCGGCGCGGCGGGCGACGGTGACGACGCAGGCGATCGCGGCGGCCCAGACGAGGGGGAAGAGCAGGACCCACGGGCCGGGGCCCGCGGAGGCGAGTGTGTTCATGACGGTTCAGCTCCTGGGTGCGCTGTGCTGGTCTTCTTCCGTGGTTCGAGGCTCTCTCCGGAGGGGGTCCCGGCGCGTCGTACGGGCAGCGGCATCGCGTGTACGACGGCGGGAGTACGCGGCGCCGCCGGACCTCCTTCCGTTCTGTACCTACTGGTATGTACAGTGCGTGCATGAGCACCCCCGAGCGACTGATCGAGGCGACCCGCGAGCTGCTGTGGGAGCGCGGCTACGTGGGAACGAGCCCCAAGGCCGTGCAGCAGGCGGCGGGCGTGGGCCAGGGCAGCATGTACCACCACTTCGCGGGCAAGCCCGACCTGGCGCTCGCGGCGATCCGGCGCACGGCGGAGGAGCTGGGGGCGGCGGCCGAGGCCGCCCTGGGCGGCGAGGGCACGGCGTACGCGCGGATCGAGGCCTATCTGCTGCGCGAGCGCGACGTCCTGCGGGGCTGCCCGGTGGGACGGCTCACGATGGACCCCGAGGTGATCGCCGACCCCGCGCTGCGCGCACCGGTCGACGAGGTGCTCGGACGGCTGCGTGCCCGGCTCGCGGAGGTCGTCCAGGAGGGCCTGGACAGCGGCGAGTTGAGCGGCCCGCTCGACGCGGCCGAGGTCGCGGCGACGATCCTGGCGACCGTGCAGGGCGGTTACGTGCTGGCCCGCGCGACGGGCACGCGCGACCCCTTCGACCATGCGGTCCGGGGGCTGCTGACGCTGCTCGCACCGGCCGCCGCCACCGCCTGAACCACGTTCCCCTCAGCCCGAATCGGAGTACCTCGTGGACGCGATGCAGTACGAGATCACCCTCCCCGCCGACTACGACATGGGGATCATCCGCCAACGGGTCGCCACCAAAGGGCACTTGCTCGACGCCTTCCCCGGACTCGGCCTGAAGGCCTACCTGGTGCGGGAGCGCGCGGACGGCTCGCCGGTCAACCAGTACGCGCCGTTCTATCTCTGGGCCACCCCGGCGGGCATGAACTCCTTCCTCTGGGGCCCGGGGTTCCAGGGCATCGTGAACGACTTCGGCCGGCCCGTGGTGCAGCACTGGACCGGCCTGTCGTACGAGGAGGGGCCCGCCGCCACGGCCGCTCCGGGCACCGCGACGCGGCACAGGATCCCGCTCGGTGGGGCGGTGCCGCCCGGCGAGGCCGTGGCCGACGCCGTGGCCCGGCACGCCCGAGCGGCGCGGAGGGACGGGGTGGTGGCCTCGGCCCTGGCCGTCGACCCGCGCCACTGGGAGCTGCTCGCCTTCACCCTGTGGGCGGACACGGAAGCACCGGCCGACGAGGGCGAGCGCTTCTCGGTGCTCCACCTCTCGGCGCCCGGGCGGCAGACCTTGGGGGCCGGAGGGCTGTGGTGAGCGGGTCGCGCGCGACCCGCTCGGCCGCCCGGGCCTCCGGCCGCGCCCGGGGCGTCAGGCGACGGCGATGAGCGTCAGGTACGCGATGCCGAGGACCCTGCGGTAGCCGTTCACCCAGGTCGAGCGCTGCCGGTCCACCCGCTCGCGGGTCTCGGCGGCCAGCGGGTGGTCCGGGTTGGCGGCCAGCCAGACCTCGGTCTCGTAGCGGTAGCCCGACTCGAACTCCTCCCACTCCTCCACGCTCGCCGTCTCGATCCACGCGGGGCGGAAGCCCGCCTCGATCGCGAGGTCCACGAGGGCGCCGAGGCCGAGGTGTTCACCGGCGTGCGCGCCGGGCCACATCCCCGCCAGCTCCTCCTCGGTGGGCTCCTGCTGCCAGAACCCCTCGCCGAGCACGACCCGGCCGCCGGGGCGGGTCAGGCGGCGCAGCTCGCGCAGCGCGGCGGCGGGGTCGTGCGGCTGCTCGGGGTCGCAGAGCGCCTGGCTCGAACCGAGACAGAGGATCGCGTCGACGGGGCCCCGCTCGGTGCCGAGCGCCGACTCCTCGACGAACTCGACGCGATCGGCGAGCCCGCGCGTCTCGGCGAGGGCCCGGCCGCGGGCCAGGTCCTCGGCGTTGATGTCGAGGCCGATGCCCTTGGCCTCCGGCGCGGCGTCGAGGATGCGGAGCAGCAACTCGCCCCAGCCGCAGCCGATGTCGAGCACGTCGGCGGGCCGGCCGGCGACCAGTCGCTCGATCATGCGGGTGGCGCGCTGCTCGGACAGCGGGCCGTGGAAGGTGAGGCTGCCGAGGCGCGGGGGGAGATCGGACTCAGAAGTGATCATGAGGCGGAACGCTACGGCGTTCGAGCCGCGCTGACCAGGGGGTTTCCCCCTCCGGTCGGCTTCGCCGGGAGAATCCCGCGGCAGAACGGGCGATTCCGCCGGGCCGTGCCGCGGCACACGGCCTAGCGTGGGACACGTGTACACCACGCGCGTGACCCGCCATGTCGACGCCCCGCCGCACGCCGTCTACCGGGCCCTGGTCGACCCGGACGACATCGCGCGCTGGCGGGTGCCGTACGGCATGAGCTGCGAGGTGCACGAGTTCGACGCGCGCGAAGGCGGTGCGTTCCGCGTCTCGCTCACCTACGAGACCGATGCGGGCACGGGCAAGTCGGGGGCGCGCACGGACACGTACCACGGCCGCTTCGTGGAGCTGCTTCCGGACGAACGGGTGGTGGAGGTCACCGAGTTCGAGACGGCTGACCCTCGCCTTCAGGGGCCCATGACCCTCACGACGACGCTGATCGCGCTGGAGGGCGGCACGGAGGTGCTCGTCGTCCACGAGGGCGTGCCGGACGGCGTGCCCGCCGCGGACAACGAGACGGGCACCCGGATGGCGCTCGACCGGCTCGCCTCGCTGGTCGAGGGGCGGGACGTGGACCGGTAGGCGAGTGGGCGGCAGGGCGGTGTGCCGTAGGTCGGGGCGCGTAGGTGGGCGTGGGCCGGTGCGCGCGTCGGTGGGCGTGGGCCGGTGCGCGCGTCGCGCTTCGGCGGCGGGGGCCGGTGCGCGCGTCGCGCTTCGGCGGCCCGGAGGCCGCCGGTCAGACCGGTTCGCGGGTCAGGGCCGCCAGCGGGTCGTCGAGGACCGGCTGCCAGGCCAGTTCCGCCGCTCCCACGAGACTGTTGTGGTCCAGCGTGCAGGGGAGGATCGGCACCCCGCCGCTGCGGCCCCAGAGACTCCGGTCCGCGACGACGGCGCGCAGCCGCTCGGGATCGGCGTCGAGCAGTTCGCGGTGCAGTCCGCCGAGGATGATCCGGTCGGGGTTGAGGATGTTCACCAGACCGGCGAGGCCGAGTCCCAGACGGTCGATCAGCTCCCCCACGGCGACCCGGACGCCCGGGTCCTGGGGGCTGGTGCGCAGCAGGTCACGGGCCTGCTGGAGAAGCGAGACCTCGGGTCCTGGGGCGCGGCCGGCCGCGGTGAGGAAGGCGAGCGGGTCGGTCTCGACGTCCAGGCAGCCACGGCTGCCGCAGTGGCAGGGGCGGCCTTCCGGGTTCACCGTGAGGTGACCGACCTCCAGGGCCAGGCCCGCGCTGCCGGTGTGGAGCCGGCCGTCGAGGACGAGCGCCCCGCCGACGCCGCGGTGGCCGGTGGCCACGCAGAGCAGGTCCCTGGCGCCCCGGCCCGCGCCGTGGCGGTGTTCGGCGAGGGCGGCGAGGTTCACGTCGTTGCCGGTGAAGGCGGGGCCTTCGATGCCCGCGGCCCGTACCCGCTCGGCGAAGATCTCCCGTACGGGCGCTCCGGCGGGCCAGGCGAGGTGCAGGGGGTTGAGCGCGGTGCCCTCGGGCTCGGCGACGGCGGAGGGGGCGGCGAGTCCCGCGCCGACGCACCGGCGGCCGGACTCCCTGAGCAGGGCGGCCCCGGCGTCCACGACCGCGCCGAGGACCTGGGCGGGGTCGGCGGAGACGGTGACGCAGCCGGGGGCCGTGGCGACGATGGAGCCGCCGAGGGCGACGAGGGCGGCGCGGAACCCGTCGGCGTGGACCTGGGCGGCGAGGGCGACGGGGCCCTTGTCGTCCACGGCGAGGCGGTGCGAGGGGCGGCCCTGGGATCCGGCGCCGGCGCCGGGGTTGGAGTCGACGCGGATGAGGCCGAGGGCCTCCAGCTCGGCGGCGACGGCGCCGGCGGTGGCGCGGGTGACGCCGAGTTCGGCCGTGAGGACGGCCCGTGTCGGAGCCCTGCCGGTGTGCACCAGCTCAAGGGCGGGACCGAGCGCGTTGCGCCCCCTGTCCAGCCGGGTCCGGGTCGTCGTCGCCTTGCCGTTCATGGGGTGGAGTCTCCCATGATCGGGGGGTGGAGTGGTCCGTGGCCTCGTTCCGGCGGGTGCGCCGGTGCTGTTCGGCGGGGTGCCCGGTGGTGCGCCGGGGCCGGTCGGCCCGGTTGTCCGCTGGTGTGCCGGGGCCGGTCGGCGGGGCGCGCGGTGGTGTGCCGGTGCCGGTCGGCGGGGCGCTTTCGGGCGGCCCGGCCGCTCGGGCGAGGGTCGTGCCCTCGCCCGAGCAGGGGTGCGTCAGGTCAGTGGGCGCCGAGGAAGGCACCCTCCGGGCCGACCTCCCAGGCCTTCTCGTGACACGAACCCGTGAAGATCGTCCCGTACACCGACGGGACGCCGGACGCCGAGCAGTGCGAGCTGGCACCCGCGCCACCGGCGTTGAAGTAACCCATCCCGACTCCGTCGTTGGCGAGCGCGGCACCGGCGCCGCCCAGCAGGATGCCCACGGCCAGGACCGACGCGGCGAGAGAACGCATAGCTACTCCTCAAGGTCTTGGAAACGACGTGCCGGAAGGGGCTCGTCTGCCGGTCAAACGGACGGATACCGGGCGAGACACGGCGTCTCACCCCAATGCAGGGCAGTCGAGTCCGGGGGCCGCCCGGGTGCGGAAACGATGCTCCCCAAGGGGCCCTTGGGGAGCACCCTCGTCTCTTTGACCTGGGCCTTGTCACCCGGACGGCGCCACCGGGCCTCCGGAGGACGTGCGCCGCTCGCTTGATTGCCGGTGCGGAATCCCCCTATCCTGAGTTTGTGCCGCTACTAAACAAAGTACGGACGGTCCCGGGGGGCTCCGGCGGAGACACCGCCACCCGCTCCCTGTCCCGCCTCCGCGTCGCCCTGACCCTCTTCTTCGCCCTCGACGGCTTCCTCTTCGCCGGCTGGGTCGTCCGCATCCCCGCCGTCAAGCAGCAGACCGGCGCCTCCGCGGGCGACCTCGGCCTCGCCCTGCTCGGGGTGTCCGCCGGCGCCGTCATCACCATGACGCTGACCGGGCGCCTCTGCCGCCGGTACGGGTCCCACGCCGTCACCGTGGCCACCGCCGTGCTGCTCTCCCTCTCGGTGGCCCTGCCCGCCCTCACCCGCTCCCCGCTGGCCCTGGGGCTCGTCCTGCTGGTCTTCGGCGCCGCGTACGGCGGGATCAACGTCGCCATGAACAGCGCCGCCGTCGACCTCGTCACCGCGCTGCGACGGCCGGTGATGCCCAGCTTCCACGCCGCCTTCAGCCTCGGCGGGATGATCGGAGCCGGGCTCGGCGGGCTGGTCGCCGGCGGCCTCTCCCCGACCGCCCATCTGCTCGCGCTCACCGGCGTCGGGCTGGCGACGACCGCCGCCGCCGGGCCGGTGCTGCTGCGGCACCCCTCCCCCGGGCCGCCGCCCGAGTCCCTCGCACCGACCACCGAGAGCGAGCCGCGGGGCGGGGCCCGGCGGATCGTGCTCGTCTTCGGAGTGATCGCGCTCTGCACCGCGTACGGGGAAGGCGCCCTCGCCGACTGGGGCGCCCTGCACCTCGAACAGGACCTGCACGCGCACCCCGGCGTGGCCGCCGCCGGGTACTCCGTCTTCGCGCTGACGATGACCGCCGGGCGGCTCTCCGGTACGGCCTTGCTCGAACGGCTCGGCCAGACCCGCACGCTGGTCGCGGGTGGCGCGACGGCCGCCGCCGGCATGCTGCTCGGCGCGCTCGCGCCCAGCGTCTGGGCCACCCTGCTCGGCTTCGCCGTCACCGGGCTCGGGCTCGCCAACATCTTCCCCGTCGCCGTGGCCCGGGCGGGCGCCGTCGCAGGCCCCGGCGGGGTGGCGACCGCGTCCACGCTCGGCTACGGGGGGATGCTGCTGGGCCCGCCGTCGATCGGGTTCCTCGCCGACTGGTTCTCGCTGCCCGTGGCCCTGACGACGGTCGCGGTCCTCGCCGCGGGCGCCGCCGCGATGGGGTACTGGGCACGGAACGCGGGGACGGCACAGTCGAGTTGAGGGGCGGTGGTGGTCCGTCCGCGGGACTGCCAGAATCGCGTCATGGACTCGACCAGCGGCGGAACGTTGAAGATCACGGAGTATGTCGACGCGGTGGAGACGGCCGGTCTCGCCCTCGCGGAGGCGGCGGGCGAGGCCGGGGTCGGCGCGGCGGTCCCCACCTGCCCGGGGTGGCGGATCCGGGACCTCCTCCGGCACACGACGAAGGTCCACCGCTGGGCCACCGAGCACATCGTCGAGGCACACCCGACGTACCGGCCGGAGCCCGGCGAGACCGCGCTCGACGGCGCGGAGCTGCTGGCCCACTACCGCGAGGGGCACGCCGGCCTGGTCGCCGCCCTGCGCGCGGCGCCGGAGGACCTGGAGTGCTGGAGCTTCCTCCCGGCGCCCTCGTCCCTCGCCTTCTGGGCGCGGCGCCAGGCGCACGAGACGACCGTGCACCGCGCGGACGCCGAGTCGGCGACGCCCGGCGGCCCGGGGCCGGTGGATCCGGTGCTGGCCGCCGACGGCATCGACGAGCTGCTGCGCGGGTTCCACGGCCGCGACAGGAGTCGCGTGCGGACGCCGGAGCCCCGGACCCTGCGGGTGCGGGCCACCGACACGGGCGACGTGTGGACCGTACGGCTCTCGGCGTCGAAGCCGCCTGCGACCGAGCGGGCGACGGGTGAGGCGGACGCCGAACTGAGCGGCCCCGCCGACCGGTTGTACCTGTGCCTGTGGAACCGGCTGCCCGTCGACGCCGTCACGCTCACCGGTGACGCGGCGCTCGCGCGCCTGTGGCAGGAGACCTCGGCGATCTGATCAGGACGGCGTCCGCACCACGCGGTGGCGGAGGTAGACGACTCCCGAGTCGAAGGTGCGGTTCTCGACGAGTTCGAGGGACACCCGGCGCTCGTTCCGGGGGAAGTACGGAATGCCGCCGCCGAGCAGGATCGGGTAGACCCTGATCCGGTACTCGTCGATCAGTCCCGCCCCGGCCGCCTCGGCGGCGAGGGCCGCGCCGCCGATCGCGATGTCCCCCTCCCCCGGCTCGGCGCGCAGGCGCTCGATCTCCTCCGCCACGCCGCCGGAGGCCAGCCGGGCGTTGCCCTCGACCGCCGACAGGGTGGTGGAGAAGACCACCTTCGGCAGCGGGTTCCAGAGCGCGACCCATTCGCGTTCTGCGTCGTCGAGCTCGTGGTCCTGCTCGGCGGTCTCCCAGTACAGCATCGTCTCGTACAGCCGACGCCCCATCAGATGGACGCCCACTCCCCGGACCTCGTCCATCGCGAGGCGGAAGACGTCCGGACTGGGCACCCCCCAGTCGATGCCGCCGTCCGGCGCCGTGATGAAGCCGTCGAGCGAGACGGACAGCGAATAGGTCACGCTGCGCATCAGAAGTCCTCCTCGGTTGAGGGCTTCGACAGTACGACCGCCGGACCCCGCTGGACCCGCGACACGGCCCAGGAGGGCCGTTCAGCCCAGCCAGCCGGGCCGGACCAGGCCCGACTCGTAGGCGAGGACGACCAGTTGGGCGCGGTCGCGGGCACCGAGTTTGACCATGGCCCGGCTGACGTGGGTCTTGGCGGTGAGGGGGCTCACGACCAGCCGGCGGGCGATCTCCCCGTTGGACAGGCCGATGCCCACCAGGGCCATCACCTCCCGCTCCCGCTCGGTCAGGGCGCCCAGCGAGGCCGCAGCCCCCGGCGCCTTCGAGCGGGCCGCGAACTCCTCGATCAGCCGGCGGGTGACCCCCGGGGAGAGCAGCGCGTCGCCGTCGACGACGGCGCGGACCGCGCGGAGCAGCTCCTCCGGCTCGGTGTCCTTCACGAGGAAGCCGGAGGCGCCCGCCCGGATCGCCTCGAAGACGTACTCGTCGAGCTCGAAGGTGGTCAGCATGACGACCCGGACGTCGGTGAGGCCGGGGTCGTCCGTGATGCGGCGGGTGGCTTCCAGGCCGTCCAGCCTCGGCATCCGGATGTCCATGAGGACGACGTCGGGCCGCAGGGCCCGCACCTGCTCCAGGGCCTCCCCGCCGTCGGCCGCCTCGCCGGCGACCTCGATGTCCGGCTGGGCGTCGAGTAGCGCGCGGAACCCCGCCCGTACCAGCGACTGGTCGTCCGCGAGCAGCACACGGATCACGGGGGTCTTGTCGGTCACGAGGATTCCTCGGTGCGGAGCGGGAGTGATGCGTGGACGCGGAAGCCGCCGTCCGGGCGGGCGCCCGCCTCGATGCCGCCACCGAGGGCGGCGGCCCGTTCCCGCATCCCGGCCAGGCCGTTGCCGCTGCCGCCCGCCTCGGTGCCGGTGGCGGGGCCCTCGTCGTCGACGGTCAGCTCAAGCCGCCCGGAGCCGTACGCGATCCGCACCGCGGCCGTACGTGAACCGGAGTGGCGCACCACGTTGGTGAGCGCCTCCTGCACGATCCGGAAGGCGGCGAGGTCGGCGCCGGGCGGCAGGCCGGTCCGTCGTCCGGTGGTCGCCACGGTGACGGCGAGGCCCGTGGCGGCGGCCTGTTCGACGAGTTCGGGGAGCCGGTCGAGGCCGGGCGCGGGGGCGCGGGGCGCGTCGCCGGGGGTGCGGAGGGTGTCGAGCACCTGGCGCACCTCGCCGAGCGCCTCCTTGCTGGCCGCCTTGATGGTCTTCAGCGCGGTACGGGCCTGCTCGGGATCGGTGTCGAGGAGGGCGAGGCCGGCCCCGGCCTGGACGTTGATCACGGAGATCGAGTGGGCGAGCACGTCGTGGAGCTCCCGGGCGATGCGGAGCCGTTCCTCGTCGGCGCGGCGCCGTTCGGCGGCGGCCCGGTCGGCGCGCAGCTGCGCGCGCTGCTCGCGCCGCACCCGTACCGTCTCGGAGGCGGCGAGGACCGCCACCGCGAAGGCGGCCGCGGGAAGCTCCTGACCCCAGGGGGCCGGCCCGTCGCCCGCCGGGGGCAGCCAGCGGTAGAGCCAGTGCGAGAGCAGCAGGTGTCCCGCCCAGAGCAGGCCGAGGGCCCAGGCGGCGGCGGTGCGGTGACCGTGCACGACGGCCGCGAAGCAGGCGACTCCGACCAGGCCGAAGACGGGGCCGTACGGGTAACCCGCGGCGAGGTAGCCGAGGGTGACGGCGGCGACGCCGAACACCACCGGCACGGGCCGTCGGTGACGGAACAGCAGCGGGGCCGCGCCGAGCAGCAGCAGGGCGCGACCGAGCACGTCGAGCGTCTCCCGGCCGGGCTGGTTGCGGGCGGCGAAGCCGGTGCCCACCATGACGATCACGGCGATCAGGACCGTGGACCGCCAGGGCAGCCCACGGCCGCCGTCCCCTCGCTGCCACCGGCCCCACGCGGGCCGGGGCGCCCGTTCCTCTTCCATGTCCGCCACGCTAACCGGACCGGAGCCGCGAGCACGTCAGCCGGACGAGGTGGTCCCGCGTACTCCCGCCGGAGTAGACGCCTCTGCGCGGCTCGCGCCGTCCGCCCGACGCCTCGGAAGCGGGCCCGTTCAGCCGCGGGGCAGCAGGCCGACGTCCTGGCCGAGGCGGCGGGCCGCCGTCGCGAAGAAGGCCTCCCGGTCCTCGACGACCCGGTGGAAGTGGCCGAACACCTCGAAGGAGACCAGCCCGAAGAGCTGCGACCAGGCGGCCACCAGCGCGACGGCGAGGGCCGGGGGGAGGTCCGGGGCGATGTCCGCGGCGAGGCGGGCGGCCTCGGGGCGGAGCTCCTCGGGGAGCGGGGGAAGGGCGACTCCCTCGCCCTCGTGGGCCCGGCGGGCGATGTCGACGAGGACGAGGCCGACACGGCCCGCGGGGGCGATCGTGTCCTGGGGCGCGGTGTAGCCGGGCACCGGAGAGCCGTAGATCAGGGCGTACTCGTGCGGGTGGGCGACGGCCCAGGCGCGGACCGCTCGGCAGACGGCGGTCCAGCGGTCGAGCGGTCGCTGCCCCGCGGTGTCGGCGACGGCACGTTCGGCGGCGGCGCCGACCGCGTCGTAGGCGTCGACGATCAGGGCGGTGAGGAGGTCGTCGCGGCTCGGGAAGTAGCGGTAGAGCGCGGAGGACACCATGCCGAGCTCGCGGGCCACGGCGCGCAGGGAGAGCTTCGCGGCGCCTTCGGCGGCGAGCTGGGTGCGGGCCTCGTCCTTGATGGCGGCGGTGATCTCGATACGGGCGCGGGCGCGGGCTCCTCGAACGGTCGTCATGGAGAGCAGTGTATCCACTTTCGGAGCAGCGATACGAAACGAGAGCACCGCTCTTGATTGTGCGCGCCGATCCGTGCACACTGATCTCAAGCGAGAGCAGTGCTCACGTTTCAAAGGTTCCCCACCCCACCGCCCCGCCGCCCGGCCCGCACCCTCAGGAGGACCCCATGTCCGCCACCGCCACCCACGTCATGAAGCCCGGCTGGTTCACCGTCCACGTCCTCAACCGCTCGGTCGCCTGGCTGACCCGGCGCGGCTTCAGCGTCTGGGGCTCCCGGGTCCTCGCCGTCCGCGGCCGCAAGAGCGGCGAGTGGCGCCGTACCCCCGTCAACCTCCTCACGGTGGACGGCGCCCGGTACCTCGTCGCGCCCCGGGGCCACGTCCAGTGGACCCACAACATGCGGGCCGCAGGCGGCGGGCAGCTGATCCTCGGCAAGCACACGCAGGACTTCACCGTCGTCGAGGTGGCCGACGACGACAAGCCCGAGCTGCTGCGCGCCTACCTCAAGCGCTGGAAGGCCGAGGTCGGGATCTTCTTCGGCGGCGTCGGGCCCGACTCCTCCGACGAGGAGCTGCGCGCCGTGGCCCCCAAGCACCCCGTCTTCCGCGTCACGCCGACGGGCCCCGCCACCCCCGCCGCGTGAAGCCGGCCGGAGCGGCGGAGCCCGTCCGCCTCGCTCGTCACACCCACGCCGAACCGGCGCGTCAGACCGCTTCCGGAGCCTCCGGGTCCGCCGCCTTACCGGGAGCCTTCGCGCCCTCCCCCTCGATCGCCGAGGCGTCCGAGGACGCAGAGGGCGCAGGGGTCGCAGAGGGCGCCGGAGCCGCTCCGTGCTCGGCGGGGACCTCGGCGGCCTCCGGGGCCTCCGCGGTCTCCAGGGTCTCGGGGGTCTCCGGGGTCTCGGAGCGGTCGGACGTCTCCGAGTCCGCGCGGTCGCGTCGGCCGACGCCGCGGCCCACGGGGCCGACGCCGCTCGACGTGTCCATGCGCTTGTCGAGCATCTCAAGGGCCCGCCGGGCCATGCCGTTCGAGCGGACCATGCCACCGAGCGTCGCGGAACCCCGCGTGATGTCGGCGAACGCGTTCCACGCGGGCCGCAGGCCCGTGATCGTCGCGTGCAGCAGCCCCGGCCGCCGCTCGAAGACGGCCAGCATCCGGCGTCCGACGGCCATCTCCACACCGAGCCCGGCCTTGATGGCGAAGGCGTAGTTCAGGGCCTGACGCCGGGCGTCGACCGCGTCGTTCGCCTCCGCGACCCGGACCGCCCACTCGCCGGCGAGCCGGCCCGAGCGGAGCGCGTAAGAGATGCCCTCACGCGTCCACGGCTCCAGGAGCCCGGCCGCGTCACCACAGACGAGGACCCGGCCGCGGGAGAGCGGCGAGTCGTCGGTGCGGCAGCGCGTCAGATGGCCGGAGGAGATCGTGGGCTCGAAGCCGGAAAGACCGAGCCGGGCGACGAAGTCCTCCATGTACCGCTTGGTGGCGGCGCCCTCGCCGCGCGCCGAGATGACGCCGACGGTCAGCGTGTCGCCCTTCGGGAAGACCCAGCCGTAACTGCCCGGCATGGGACCCCAGTCGATGAGGACGCGGCCCTTCCAGTCCTCGGCCACCGACGCGGGCACGGGGATCTCCGCCTCCAGGCCCAGGTCGACCTGCCCCATCTTCACACCGACGTGAGCGCCTATCCGGCTGGCGCTGCCGTCGGCGCCGACGACCGCGCGCGCGAGCAGGGTCTCGCCGTCGGCGAGGACCACGGCGACGGTCCGCCGGTCCGGGACGGACGGGCCGTGCTGCTCCACGCGGGTCACCGTGGCGCCGGTGCGCAGCTCGGCGCCGGCCTTCTGCGCGTGCTCGACGAGCTGGGCGTCGAACTCCGGGCGGTTGATGAGGCCGAAGAGCACCTTGCGCGAGCGGCGGGTCCGGGCGAAGCGGCCGTCCATGGAGAAGGTGACGGCGTGCACCCGGTCCTGGAGGGGCAGTTCGAAGCCGGGCGGCAGGGAGTCGCGCGAGGGACCGATGATGCCGCCGCCGCAGGTCTTGTACCGGGGCAGCTCGGACTTCTCCAGGAGCAGCACCCGGCGGCCGGCCACGGCGGCCGCGTAGGCCGCGGAGGCGCCGGCCGGTCCCGCGCCGACCACGACGACGTCCCAGACGCCGGCCGCACCGGCGGTGGCGGGGTCGTCGACGTCCACGGGGTCCACGGCGTACGTGGCGTCCGCGGAGTCCCCGGCCGGCAGCGCCGGCTCCGGCGACCCGGACTCCTCCGGCCGCTCGGCCCGCGTTCCGTCGTCCTTGACGACGCGCGCCGCGTCCGGGCTCCCGTCCGTCGCCGCCGCCTCCCCACCGATGCCCTCAGGAGCCGCACCCTCGGGCGCGGTGTGCTCCGGACCGGCGTTCTCTGCGTGCTCGCTGCTCACGATGTGCTTCTGCTCCTGATCCGACCGGTGGTCTGCTCCTCAGGCATCCTACGGCGCGGTAGCCGACGGCCCGCGCCGTAGGATCGGCGGTGCGTTCGCCGTACCACGACATACGCCGATCGCCGTCCTCACGTCGTCAACGTCGCACCCATCAGGAGCGTGCCCATGACCGCCAATCCGATCGCCGAGACCGTCCGGTCCCTGATGCCACGGGCCAAGGCCGAGCTCACGGAGCTGGTGGCCTTCGAGTCGGTGGCGGACGAGGCCGTGGCGCCCCGCAGCGAGTGCGAGGCCGCCGCGAACTGGGTGGCCGACGCGCTGCGCGCGGAGGAGTTCCAGGACGTGGCGCTGCTCGACACCCCCGACGGTTCGCAGGCCGTGTACGGCATCCTGCCCGGCCCGGCCGGTGCGCCCACCGTCCTTCTCTACGCCCACTACGACGTGCAGCCCAAGCTGGACGAGTCGGCCTGGCTCACCCCGCCGTTCGAGCTGACGGAGCGGAACGGGCGCTGGTACGGACGCGGCGCGGCCGACTGCAAGGGCGGGGTCGTCATGCACCTGCTGGCGCTGCGCGCCCTGAAGGCGAACGGCGGCGTTCCCGTGACGGTCAAGGTGATCGTCGAGGGTTCGGAGGAGCAGGGCACCGGCGGTCTCGAGCGGTACGCCGAGCAGCACCCGGAGCTGCTCGCCTCGGACGCGATCGTGATCGGCGACGCCGGCAACTTCCGGGTGGGTCTGCCGACGGTGACCGCGACGCTGCGCGGCATGACGATGATCCGGGTGCGGATCGACACCCTGGAGGGCAATCTGCACTCCGGTCAGTTCGGCGGCGCCGCGCCCGACGCGCTCGCCGCGCTGATCCGCGTACTGGACTCGCTGCGCGGCCCGGACGGTTCCACGGTCATCGACGGGCTGCCCTGCGACAAGGCGTGGGAGGGCCTGCAGTACCCGGAGGAGGACTTCCGCCAGGACGCCAAGGTCCTGTCGGGCGTGGCCCTGCCGGGTGCCGGTACGGTCGCCGACCGCATCTGGGCACGGCCGGCCGTCACCGTCGTCGGCATCGACTGCCACCCGGTGGCCGGGGCGACCCCGTCGATCCCGGCGTCGGCGCGTGCCCAGATCAGCCTGCGGGTGCCGCCGGGCCAGGACGCGGTCGAGGCGACGAAGCTGCTCTTCGCCCACATCGAGAAGCACACGCCGTGGAACGCCCGGGTGTCCTTCGAGCAGGTCGGCCAGGGCCAGCCGTTCCAGGCGGACACGTCGAGCCCGGCATACGCGTCGATGGCCGAGGCGATGCGGATCGCGTACCCCGGTGAGGAGATGCAGACGGCGGGCATGGGCGGCTCGATCCCGCTGTGCAACACGCTGGCGGAGCTGTACCCGGAATCGGAGATCCTGCTCATCGGCCTCAGCGAGCCGGAGGCTCAGATCCACGCGCCGAACGAGTCCGTCTCGCCGGAGGAGCTGGAGCGCCTGTCGGTGGCCGAGGCGCACTTCCTGGTCAACTACGCCCGTTCGAAGCAGGTCTGACGGAGGATCGGTTCAGCGTTCGGCGAAGCTCGCCGAGAGCGTAGAAGGATGCGGCGGACCTGCGCGGATGCGTAGGTTCGCCGCATGGAACCGACTCCGATCACCCCGCGCCTGCACCTTCTCGACCACTCCATCGGCCAGGCCTACCTCTGGCAGGACCAGGGAGAGCTGACCCTGATCGACGCCGGCTGGGCGGGAACGGCCGACCGGACCGCGACGGCGATCCGGGCGGCGGGTCTCGACCCGGACCGGCTGCGCCGGATCGTGCTGACGCACTGCCACCGGGACCACGTGGGCGCGGCGGGGGAACTCGCGGACCGCCACGGCGCCGAGATCCTGGCGCACCGGCTGGACGCGCCGGTGATCCGGGGCGAGGCGCCGGTGCCCGAACCGGACCTCCTGGACTGGGAGGTGCCGTTGTTCGCGCACGGCCTGACGGTGCCGGAGGCGCCGCCGACGCGGGTGGACCGCGAGGTCGAGGACGGCGAGGAGCTCGGGTTCGGGGACGGCGCGGTGGCGATCCACACGCCGGGGCACACGCCCGGCTCGATGGCGGTGCATCTGCCGCGCCACGGCGTGCTGTTCACCGGGGACACGGTGGCGTCGGTGGGGGACGTGACGTTCGGCGTCTTCCATGTGGACCGGGCGGTGGCCATGGAGTCGATGCGCGCGCTGGCGAAGTTGTCCCCGTCGGTCCTGTGCTGCGGCCACGGCGCCCCGGTGACGGAGGACACGGCTGCCCGACTGGCGGCCGCGGCGGCCTGAAGAGGGGGGATGTCAGTGCCCGCTGACATCATGAACCCCATGAGCAAGGTTGTGAATTACAGCATGGCGAACCGCGGGGACATCGCGCGCTTCGTGCCCGCCCTGGAGCTGAGTGCCGACGAGTCCCGGCGCCTGGACGCGATGGGCGTCCGGGCGAAGGCGCGTCAGCGGAGTCTCGACGACCAGGGTGTGGACTGGGGTCTTTCGGTGCCGGACGCCCTCGCGGAGCTGGTCGCCGGCCGGGCCGACTCCTCCGCCGATTACGCGGGTTGCGCCTACTACGCGGCCCTTCAGATCATCATCGACCACAACGCGAGCGACAGCGCGACCCTGGCGAGCTATCGGAGCCCCGTCACCTACTTCTCCGCCCTGGACGACGCCCTCGGCGCGGTGGGCGTTCCGGCCGACCTGCTGCCGTACCAGTACGTCTTCAGCGGGCCGCCCTCGGAGATCGGGCTCCACATACCCCGTCCCCCGGAGGGCTCGCCGGAGATCGGTTGCTGGCCCCTCGCCAAGGCCGTCCCCGCGGTGGAGGCGTACCGCGCGGTCCTCGACCGGGTCGACGCCGATCTCCGGTACGACCTCGGGCAGCTCATCGAGGCCCTCGACAGCTGGGCGTCGGAGTGGAGCGAGGGCGAGGGCGCCTGGTGGTGGGCCGAGGACGGTTCGATCTTCTTCTCCATCACCGGCTGACCCGTCGAGGGAGCGGCCGGGAGATCGACCGCTCCCGCGCGGCGGGCGGCGTCTAACCTTCGGCGGCGGGGAGGAGGTAGCCCCAGGTCTTGATGCCGACGATGCCGTCCGGGCCGCCGGTCTCCCGGGGGTACCTCGACTGGAACCGGAGTACGGCGGCCTCGGTCTTGGGGCCGAAGTCGCCGTCGATGAAGGTCATGACATCGGCGGAGTCGACGAAGTTCGTCCGGATCAGGGCCCATTGGAGCGCCCGCACGCAGTCGCCCCGCGAACCTCTGGCAAGGTCCACGGCCGGGACGGGCCAGTCGTTGTACGCCTGGCGCGTGCCGACCTGGCTCGTGCATGCCGCGAGGTAGCCGGCCTCGGCCGAGGCCGATGGGGCCGCGAGTCCCGCGGCCATGAGCAGCGCCGCGCCCAGGATGCCCGAGCGGACGGCCGTACGTCTGATGGTGTGCATGGCAGGAGATGGCTTTCTGGGAGAGATGTGGTCGGCCGGGTCGGCTACTCGAAGCCGACGGTGGCGATCAGGTGGTGCCAGGTGTAGCGGCCCACGACGCCGTCCGCGCCGCCGGTGACCCCGGCCCTGCGCTGGAAGGCCACCACCGCGTTGTACGTCTTGGGGCCGAAGGAGCCGTCGACGAAGCCGGGCTGGTCCTCGGCCCGGACCGCCCCGGCCTCCAGCAGCGCGTCCTGGAGTCCCCTGACGCACACTCCGGACGAGCCCTTGGCCAGGACCACCGTCGGTATATCCCACGCCAGGTAGACCTCGGAGCCGTACGCCTGCTTGCAGGTGGCCAGGTCCTGCGGCCAGTAGGCCTGTGCGGGGGAGGATGCGAGACCGCCGAGCAGGGCGGTGGTGCTCGCGACGACGACGCCGGCCCAGAACGCGCGCGTGCGCGCCCACTTGTTCGCCATGGCCGTCAGTCCGTGGTCCGGGAGATGAGCGCCTCCCAGGTGTTCGGGCCGACCACGCCGTCCACGATCAGGTGGTGCTGGCGCTGGAACTCCTTGATGTAGTCGTCGGTCTTCGTCCCGAAGACGCCGTCGACGAAGGGCCAGTCCGCCGGGTCGATGCCCATGATCGAGGCGACGTCCGACTGGAGCTCGCGGACGCACACGCCCGTCGAGCCGTACTGGAAGTTCCGGGCGGGGATGAGCCAGCCGTTGGCGGACCTGCGGGTGCCGACGCTGTCGAAGCAGGCGGAGCGGTATTCACTGGCCGAGGCCTGGGGCGCGGTGGCCAGCAGCGTCCCGAGCGTGGACGCGGCGAGTACCAGGGCGGCAAGGGGGCGCGCACGGCGCGATGTCAACACGTGGATCGTCTCCTGAGGAGGAAGGCGGAGGGAGGGGTACGGGACGGAGGTCCGGGAGAAGGCGGGGGGGCTCAGCCCGTCACGAGCTTTTCCCAGGTGCGCGGCCCCACGATGCCGTCGGGGGCCAGACCGTGGTTGCTCTGGAACCTGCGGACGGCCGAGTCGGTGCGGGCTCCGAAGACGCCGTCGGTGAAGTTGCCGCCGCTCTGCTCCCACGAGGTCAGGCCGAACCGCGCGACGAGCTCCTGGAGTCCGGCGACACAGATGTCGGAGTCGCCCTGGGAGTAGTCGTAGCGCGGAATGCCGTACCCGCTGGGAGAGAGCCGTGTCCCGTACGTGTCCTTGCAGATCTTGTACGCGGAGTCGTCGGCGTGGGCGGCCGGCGCGGCCATGAGCAGGGCGCCGGCGGAGACCGCCGCGAGGAGGAGCGAGGTGACGCCTTTCGCGGGGCGAGGTGTGCGCATGTCGCAAGGGCCTTTCGTGGTGAGCACGTGGACAGCACTGTGCCGACCGTCACCAACGGCTCCCCAACAGGACTCCAACGAGGCCCCAACGGGCCCCCGACCGCACGCCGTTCGGCCGCCCTTGTTCGCGCCCGGGCCGAACGGGCGTGCCTCCGCCGGTCAGCCGACGGGGCTTCCGGCCTCCAGGTTGAGCACGGTGCCGCGTTCGCGGGCGCGCAGGGCCCAGCGGAGGCGCTGGTAGCGGACCGGGGGCAGGAGGTCTGCGGCCTCCTCCTCGGTGACGAAGCGCCAGGCGCGGAGTTCGGCGCCGGGCAGATGGAGCCGGGCGGTGTCGTCGGCGCCGAGGGTTCCGCCGTCGAAGAGGAGGCGCAGTCCGCCGTAGCCGGGGGGCTGGGGGCGTTCCCAGTCGACGACGAGGAGGCGGGGTACGGCGCCGAGTGCGAGGCCTATCTCCTCGGCGACCTCGCGCATGCCGGCGCGGGCCGGCGGTTCGCCGGGTTCGACGACTCCGCCGGGGAACTCCCAGCCGGGCTTGTACGTGGGGTCGACGAGCAGGAAACGATCCTGCTCGTCGAAGAGCAGCACTCCGGCTGCGACGGTCTCGCCGGTGGGCTCGGGCGTCTGGACGATGCCGCAGGGGGTGGCGTGGCCTCCCAGGACCGCGTCGGCGACGGACCGGGCGGCCTCGGGGGCGGTGAGCGTCGAGGTGTCGACGACGTAGGCGTCTGCGGCGAGCCAGTCGAGGGCCGCCTGGTAGGGCGCGACGTGGTCGTGGCACCACTCGCGGATTCGGGCGTCGGTCTCGGGGTCGGCGTCCTCGGAGCGGGCGTCGATCCGTTGACGCAGGATCGTTTCCTCCGGGGCGAGCAGGACGTGGCGCACGTCGATGCGGCGGGCGGCGAGCCCGCCGAAGATCTCGTCCCGGTACTCCTGGCGCAGCAGGGTCATCGGTACGACCAGGACGCCGCCGACCTCGGCGAGCAGCGCGGCGGCGGTGTCGACGACCAGCCGCCGCCAGATCGGCAGGTCCTGGTAGTCCTCGACCTCGGCGAGCCGCTTGGCCGGGAGGAGTCCGCGCAGGCCTCCGCCGGTGACCTCGGGGTCGTACAGCGTGCTGTTCGGGATCAGATCGACCAGCTCGCGCGCGGTGCTGGACTTCCCCGCGCCGAACGCACCGTTGATCCAGACGATCACGATTCCCCCCTCATCGGTAGCCCCCTGTGGCTTGCCCTCAACACCCTGCCACGAAAACCACGAACACATGTCCGGGCACCTGCGTGACGCTTCCGCGCCCCCGTCGTTGAGAACGGCAAGCACGAGGGGGTGCGGAGAATGAGTCGTCAGGTTCTCGAACGTTTTCCGGCCGGCGGCCCGCGGGGCAGCTGGCCGGCGGAGGAGTTCGCCGGAGCGCGCCGCGACGAGGGGGTGCCGGCCCGGGTCGTGATGGACCTGGAGACCGACACGTTCCTGGTGATCGTCGAGCAGCGGACACCGGAGCGGGTACCGGAGCCCGTACGGGAGGAATGACGCGGGTGGCCGGGTGGCCGGGGAAGCGCGCGAGACCTGCGTCGGCCCGGTGGCGTCGGTCCCGTCGCGGGCGCCCAGCTGGGGCGCGTCAGCGCGCCGTCGTCGCTGCCGCTGCCGCTGCCGCGCCCAGGAGGCCGGCGTCCGTGCCCGTGAGGGCTGGGACGACGGTCAGGTTCCGGACGAAGGAGAGCGTGGCGTAGGAGGCGAGGCCGCGGCGGAGTGGGGCGAAGAGGATCTCGCCCGCGCCCGCCACCCCGCCTCCGACCACCGCGATGTCGATCTCGACGAGCGCCGCCGTCGCGGCGATGCCCGCCGCGAGGGCCTGGGCGGCCCGCTCGAAGGACGCGCGGGCGATCGGGTCGCCCGCGCGTGCGGCGGCGGCCACGGCGGCGGCGGAGACGTCGCCGTCGGGCCCTGGACGCCAGCCGTTCTCCAGGGCGCGGCGGGTGAGGTTCGGTCCGCTGGCGAGGCGCTCGACGCAGCCGCGGCCGCCGCAGGCGCAGGGCTCGCCGTCCAGGTCCACGACCATGTGGCCGATGTGACCGGCGTTGCCGGTGGGGCCGGGGTGGAGTCGGCCGTCGAGGACGAGGCCGCCTCCGACGCCGGTGGAGACCACGAGGCACAGGGCGTTGTCGTGGCCGCGGGCGGCTCCGAGCCAGTGTTCGGCGGCCGTCATGGCGACGCCGTCGCCGACCAGGGTGACGGGCCGGCCGCCGGCCGCCTTCTGGACGCGCTCGACCAGGGGGTAGTCGCGCCAGCCGGGGATGTTCACCGGGCTCACGGTCCCCCGGTGGGCGTCCACGGGTCCGGCACTGCCGATCCCGACGGCTCCGGCGTCCTCCCACAGGGGCGAGGCGGCGAGTTCGGCGAGCACGTCCTCGACCGCGCGCATCACCGTGTCGTCGTCCTCGCGCGCGGGGGTGGGGCGCTGCGCGCGGACCCGGATGCCGCCCTCGCCGTCGACCAGTGCACCGGCGATCTTGGTGCCGCCGATGTCGAGTGCGACGACGAGCCCCTCGACGGGGCCGTCGGCGAGACCGTCTGCGGGGCCGGTGGCGGAATCGGTCTGCATGGGCGAGGGGTCTCCAGTCGGCGACGTGCGGCGGAACGGTGTACGTCCAGTCTCCCAGCCCGTTGACAACGTTGTCCAGGCCCTATGCTTCGGCCAGGGGAAGTCCACCGGACACCCCCCTGTCCGACCGGCCGCCGAGCTCCGGCCGGACCGACCGAGCCCCGACGGAGGAACCGCGCACCGTGGCCGACATCGCCCGCCGCCCCGATCACCGCTACGGCAACCGGCCCACGATGAAGGACGTCGCCGCACGGGCCGGCGTCGGCCTGAAAACGGTGTCGCGGGTCGTGAACGGCGAGCCGGGGGTCACCCCGGACACCGAGCGCCGGGTCCAGGAGGCCATCGAGATCCTCGGCTTCCGCCGCAACGACAGCGCGCGGGTCCTCCGCAAGGGCAGGACCGCGACCGTCGGCCTCGTCCTCGAGGACCTCGCCGACCCGTTCTACGGGCCGCTCAGCCGGGCCGTGGAGGAGGTCGCACGGGCGCACGGGGCGCTGCTCATCAACGGGTCCAGCGCGGAGGACCCGTACCGCGAGCAGGAGTTGGCGCTCGCGCTGTGCGCGCGCCGGGTCGACGGGCTGATCGTGATCCCCGCCGGGACCGACCACCGCTATCTGGAGCCGGAGATCAGGGCGGGTGTGGCCACGGTCTTCGTCGACCGGCCCGCGGGACTGATCGACGCCGACGCCGTCCTCTCCGACAGTTTCGGCGGGGCGCGCGACGGGGTGGCCCATCTGATCGCCCACGGACACCGCCGGATCGGATTCATCGGTGACCGGCCCCGTATCCACACCGCGTCCGAGCGGCTGCGCGGCTACCGCGCGGCGATGGAGGACGCGAGTCTGCCGGTCGAGGACGCCTGGGTCTCGGTGGGTTCCACGGGGCCTGAGCGGGTGCGGTCGGCGGTACGGGAGATGCTGGCCGCACCGGAGCCGGTGACGGCGCTGTTCGCGGGGAACAACCGGGTCCTGGTCACGGTGGTCCGCGCTCTCTCCGGCCACCCGCGGCGGGTCGCCCTGGTCGGCTTCGACGACATCGAGCTGGCGGACCTGCTCGGCATCACGGTCATCGCCCAGGACGCGGCGGCGCTCGGCCGGACCGCTGCGGAACGTCTCTTCCGTCGTCTGGACGGGGTCGACGAGGCACCGGAGCGGGTGGTCCTCGGGACCACCCTCCTGGCCCGCGGCTCGGGCGAGATCCCGCCGCCCTCCGTCTGACCGACCGACACCGAAAGCCCGGCCGGCACCGTCCGACCGGCCGCCACCCACCGGCCGACCGCCACCGACCGACACCGGTTCGGCAGCACGCCGGCCCGTTCCCCCGCCGTGGCACGCACAGCGGGGGAACGGCGGGTCGGCCGGCTCCGCGTTCCTACTCCGCGGAGGCCGTCAGGTCGCCGCGGCGCGGGGCCGCGAAGCGGTCGAGGGCGGCGCGGTTCATGCCGGTGAGCGCGTCGACCTCGGCGGTGTCGAGGGCGCCGCAGTCGATGCCGCGCAGCAGGTAGGAGCTGAGGGCCTTGGCGGTGGCGGGCTCGTCCATGACGTCGCCGCCGGCGTGGTTGGCGTAGGCGGAGAGGCGCTTGGCGGCGGCCTCGAAGCCCTCGCGGTAGAAGGCGAAGACGGCGGCGTACCGGGTGGGGATGTGGCCGGGGTGCATGTCCCAGCCCTGGTAGTACGCGCGGGCGAGGGCGCGGCGGGTGAGGCCGTAGTGGAGGCGCCAGGCCTCGTGGACGTGCTCGGTGGAGCCGACCGGGAGCACGTTGGTGGAGCCGTCGGAGACGCGGACGCCGGTGCCGGCGGCGGCGACCTGCATGATCGCCTTGGCGTGGTCGGCGGCCGGGTGGTCGCTTGCCTGGTAGGCGGCGGAGACGCCGAGGCAGGCGCTGTAGTCGAAGGTGCCGTAGTGCAGCCCGGTGGCGCGCCCCTCGGCGGCGCCGATCATGCGGGCGACGGCGGCGGTGCCGTCGGAGCCGAGGATGGCCTGGCTGGTCTCGATCTGGATCTCGAAGCCGAGGCGGCCGGCGTCGAGGCCGTGTGCCTTCTCGAAGGCCTCCAGGAGGCGGACGAAGGCGGTGACCTGCTCGGGGTAGGTGACCTTGGGGAGGGTGAGGACGAGCCCGTCGGGGAGGCCGCCGTTCTCCAGGAGGCCGGTGAGGAAGACGTCGGTGGTGCGGATGCCGCGGTCGCGTACGGCGGCTTCCATGCACTTCATCCGGATGCCCATGTACGGGGCGGCGGTGCCCTTCTCGTACGCCTCCGAGATCAGCCGGGCGGCGCGGGCCGCGTCCTGGTCCTCGTCGTCACCGGCGTACCCGTCCTCGAAGTCGACCCGGAGGTCCTCGATCGGCTCGCGCTCCAGCTTGGCGCGGACGCGGCCGTAGACGTCCTCGGCGAGGTCGTCGGAGAGGCCGAGGACGGCGGCGAAGGAGGCGGCGTCGGGGGCGTGCTCGTCGAGGGCGGCGAGGGCCTGGTCGCCCCAGGAGCGGATGGTTCCGGCGTCGAAGACGTTGCCGGGGACGTAGACGGTGTGGACGGGCTGGCGGGTGCCGGGGTCTCCCGGGTAGCGGCGGTCCAGCTCGGCGTCCACCGCGGCGAGGGAGGCGCTGATGCCCTCGCTGACCGCGCCCGCGAGGCTCGTCGACACCTTCTCCTGCTGACCCATCCCACATCCTCCTATTTTCCGCTTCACGGAATCAACAATCCGTATAGCGAAGTTAGTAGTCCGCCGGGACCCGCGTCAATGGCTGTCCGAAACGGCCGGGGGCCGCGCGGTGATCATCACCACGCGGCCCCCGGACCGTACAGAAGCGCAGGTCACACCTGCACGGAGAGATCAGCCCTTGCGGGACTTGACCTCTTCGGTCAGCTGCGGGACGACGTCGAAGAGGTCGCCCACCACGCCGTAGTCGACGAGCTCGAAGATCGGCGCCTCGGCGTCCTTGTTGATCGCGACGATCGTCTTCGAGGTCTGCATGCCCGCGCGGTGCTGGATCGCGCCGGAGATGCCGGAGGCGATGTACAGCTGCGGCGAGACCGACTTGCCGGTCTGGCCGACCTGGTTGGAGTGCGGGTACCAGCCGGCGTCGACCGCGGCACGCGAGGCACCGACGGCCGCGCCGAGCGAGTCGGCGAGGGCCTCGATGATCGCGAAGTTCTCGGCACCGTTGACGCCACGGCCACCGGAGACCACGATCGCGGCCTCGGTCAGCTCCGGGCGGCCGGTCGACTCGCGCGGGGTGCGGGCGACGATCTTCGTGCCCTGCGCCTTCTCCGAGAAGGAGACGGCGAGGGTCTCGACGGCGCCGGCGGCCGGGGCGGCCTCGACGGGGGCCGAGTTCGGCTTGACCGTGATGACCGGGGTGCCCTTGGAGACACGGGACTTGGTGGTGAAGGAGGCGGCGAACGCGGACTGCGTCGCGACCGGGCCCTCGTCACCGGCCTCCAGGTCCACGGCGTCGGTGATGATGCCGGAGCCGATGCGGACCGCGAGGCGGGCCGCGATCTCCTTGCCCTCGGCGGAGGACGGGACGAGCACGGCGGCCGGGGACACAGCCTCGTACGCCGCCTGGAGCGCGTCGACCTTCGGGACGACCAGGTACTCGGCGAACTCGGGGGCGTCGGCCGTGAGGACCTTCACCGCGCCGTGCTCGGCCAGGACGGCCGCGGTGTCGGCGGCGCCGTTGCCGAGGGCGACGGCGACCGGCTCGCCGATGCGGCGGGCGAGGGTCAGCAGCTCCAGGGTGGGCTTGCGGACGGCTCCGTCGACGTGGTCGACGTAGACGAGAATCTCAGCCATGGGACTTCAATCTCCTGCGAACGGAAAGGGGCGGTCTGAGGGGCTCGCGCGGGCCTGGGACGTCGTCCCGGCGCACGGCGCCGAGTCCTAGATGAACTTCTGGCTCGCGAGGAACTCGGCGAGCTGCTTGCCGCCCTCGCCCTCGTCCTTGACGATCGTGCCGGCGGTGCGCGCCGGACGCTCGGTGGCCGAGTCGACCGCGGTCCACGAGCCCTCCAGGCCGACCTCGTCGGCCTCGATGTCGAGGTCGGAGAGGTCCAGGGACTCCACCGGCTTCTTCTTGGCGGCCATGATGCCCTTGAAGGAGGGGTAGCGCGCCTCGCCCGACTGGTCGGTGACGGACACGACCGCCGGCAGGGAGGCCTCCAGCTGCTCGGAGGCGGTGTCGCCGTCACGGCGGCCCTTCACGACGCCGTCCTCGATGGAGACCTCGGAGAGCAGCGTGACCTGCGGGACGCCCAGCCGCTCGGCGAGGATCGCCGGGAGGACACCCATGGTGCCGTCGGTGGAGGCCATGCCGGCGATGACGACGTCGTAGCCGGTCTTCTCGATCGCCTTGGCGAGCACCAGCGAGGTGCCCATGACGTCGGTGCCGTGCAGGTCGTCGTCCTCGACGTGGACCGCCTTGTCGGCGCCCATGGACAGCGCCTTGCGCAGCGCGTCCTTGGCGTCCTCGGGGCCGACCGTCAGCACGGTGACCTCGGCGTCGTCCGCCTCTTCGGCGATCTGCAGCGCCTGCTCTACCGCGTACTCGTCGAGCTCCGACAGCAGGCCGTCGACGTCGTCGCGGTCGACGGTCAGGTCATCGGCGAAGTGCCGGTCGCCGGTGGCGTCGGGCACGTACTTCACACAGACAACGATCCTCAAGCTCACGCCGGCTCTCCTACTGCATCGTCATAACTGGGCTGCCTTGTTGCTCGCAGCATAGGCGCCTGAAGGGCGGGTTTCCGGTCGGGGCGCCGGACGCCCCGACCAGAATATTACTCGCCAGTACACCCAGTCCGTTACCAGTAAGCAAGCGCTCAGACGTGTGACCTTGACAACGCCCAGGTTAGGGAACCCTCAGTCACGCAGCGCGTTGAAGCGGCCGTGGTGGTAGAGCAGCGGCCTGCCCACCCCGTCGGGGTCTCCCGCGACGGCCTGGGCGATCACGATCCGGTGGTCCCCCGCGGGCACCCGGGCCACCACGCGGCAGACCAGCCAGGCCAGTACGCCGTCGAGGACGGGCACGCCCTCGGGCCCCACGCTCCACCGGGTCCCCTCGCCGAAGCGGTCGGCGCCGCTGCGCGCGAAGGTGGCCGCGAGGTCCTGCTGGTGCTCGCCGAGTATGTGCACGCCGATGTGCTCGGCCTCGGCGAGCACGGGCCAGCTGGAGGAGGTCGTCCCCACCCCGAAGGAGATCAGCGGCGGGTCGGCGGCGACGGAGTTGAGCGAGGTCGCGGTGAAGCCGACGGGGCGCTCGCCGTGGGCGGTGACGACGGCGACGCCGGCCGCGTGCCGGCGGAAGACGGAGCGGAGCAGGTCGGGAGAGGCCTGCCGGGGTGCGCCGATGGTGGGAACGGTGTCGAGTCGGAGGTCGGGCGAGACCGTCATGGAGTTGTCCTTCTGCGAGGGCGGCATGGCTGGGGTCCGGGGGTCGTCAGACGCCCGGACAGCGCGCGCTCGCGTTGCGGGCCAGGTCCACGTGGGTCCGGCCGTAGAGAAGGAGTTCTGGGGGCACTCCGTCAGGGTGACGATCGTTGCCGCGTGCAGTCAAGTGCGTACCGTGATGTGGGAGGAGTGTCACGGCGTCAGACCGCCCGCCCCAGGGCGGCGATGACATCGGCCTTGCGGGGCTGTCCGGCGGCGCGGCGGACGACACGGCCCGTCCGGTCGAGGACGAGGACGGTGGGGGTACGGGCGATGCCGAGCGCGCGTACGAGATCGAGTCGCTCCTCGGCGTCGATCTCCACGTGCCCCACCCCCGGCACCATCGCGGCCACCTCGGCGAGGGTGCGGCGGGTGGCGCGGCAGGGCTGGCAGAACGCGGTGGAGAACTGGACGAGGGTGGCCCGCTCCCCCAGCTCGGCGCCGAGCGCCTCGGATCCCAGGACCTCACTCACCCGTGTCTCCCCTTCCCCGGGCTTCCCCGGACCTTCGCCGGATCCGCGCCGGATCTCCCGCGTTCCTCGCGGCCCCGCCTCGGGCCGTCCCACCTGGTGCAGCGTCGCACGTCGGCGTTCGATTCCCGCCACGGCCACCGCGAGTGACGAGAATCTCCCTGTACGAAGCCGCCTGGACTGGTCACGGCGGCCCACATGGGGCACGATCTGCCCAAAGCCGAAAACCTACGGCCGCGTAACTTCCGCCCGGAGAACCCTCCGCAGGCACAGAAGAAGGGGTTCCTCTCAGATGGCAGAACTCGTGTATCGACCGGTCATCGGCGCCGCGAAGGGCATGTTCAAGGCGCTCGACCTGAAGATCGACACGCAGGGTTCGGAGCACATCCCGCGCACGGGCGGCGCGGTGCTGGTCAGCAACCACATCAGCTATCTGGACTTCATCTTCACGGGCCTTGCCGCGCTGCCGCAGAAGCGCCTGGTGCGCTTCATGGCGAAGGACTCGGTCTTCCGGCACAAGATCTCGGGACCGCTCATGCGCGGCATGAAGCACATCCCGGTGGACCGTGCGGCGGGCGAGCACGCCTACAAGCACGCGCTGGAATCGCTGCGGGCCGGCGAGATCATCGGCGTCTTCCCCGAGGCGACCATCTCGCAGTCCTTCACCCTCAAGGGCTTCAAGACGGGCGCGGCGCGGCTCGCCCAGGAGGCCGGGGTGCCGCTGATCCCGATGGCGCTCTGGGGCACGCAGCGGATCTGGACCAAGGGCCGGCCGCGGAACTTCAAGCGGAGCCACATCCCGGTCACGATCCGCGTCGGCGAGCCCGTCGAGGCTCCGGCCGACCAGTACGCGGGCGCGATCACGCGGCGGCTGCGCGAGCGCGTCCAGGAGCTCCTGGAGGCGGCGCAGCGCGCCTACCCGGTCCGCACCAAGGACGCGAGCGACACCTGGTGGATTCCGGCCCACCTCGGCGGCACGGCTCCGACGCCGGCCCAGGTCAAGGACGCGGGCTGACGCGGGAGCGCGGGCTGCCGGAGCGGCGCTGAATCGTCACTCCGGATCGCGGACGGTGATCCGGGCCCCCGGGCTGAGCTTCGCCAGCGACTCGGCCAGCTCCGCGCCGGCCGCACGGAGCTCGTCCCCGGTCATCGGGTCGAGCGCCTCCAGCAGGAAGAACGCGTCGACGGTGGCGTCGTCGATGCGCGTACGGGGGCCCTGGCGCCAGTTCCAGCGGCGGCAGGTCACGCCCTCCTCGTCGCACCAGACGATCTCCCCGGGTTCGGGGTGCTCGACGTTCTCCACGCCGCCCGCCACGGTGACGAAGGGCTCGTCGCCGGTGGCCCTGATCAGGCGCATGGCGCCCTGGATCCGGCCCAGGTCCTCGCCGCCGACCGGGATGAGGTGCGCGACGCTGACCGCGTTGTAGGCGTCGACGAGCCGGTTGATCCGGGGCAGGCCGCCGTCCGCGAGCGCGCGCCTGGCGAGCGCCTCGGCCGAGTTGCGGGTACGGGAGGGCTTGGCGCCGAACGCGGTGTACGCGGCGCGCCAGGCGGCGATGTGCGGGTCCTGGTCGGGGCTCCGGCCGTCGAGGCGCTCGGCGAGCCGCCGTGCGGCCTCGTCGAGGAGGGCCGAACTGGCTTCGTCGCTGGGTCCGTTGATCAGTCCTCGGGCCTCGACGACCAGAGCGGTGAAGCCGGGGACGAGGGTGCGCACCTCGTCGGAGACGGTGAGCGTGAGAGTCATGGTCCGCCGTTCGCTGATGTTCGGGTCGCTCTGTCGAAGTCCAGCATAGAGCACTCGATAGTGCACTCTAATGAACTCGAATCCACATCGCGGACGGCGTACGCGAACGGCCGGACGGGGAGTCGGTGACTCTCCGTCCGGCCGTGTGTCGTCGTGCGATCGCTACTGGCGGGCCAGCTCTTCCTTCAGGGCCTGAAGGAAGGCGTCCACGTCGTCCTCCGTGGTGTCGAAGGCGCACATCCAGCGGACGTCGCCCGCCTTCTCGTCCCAGAAGTAGAAGCGGAAGCGCTCCTGGAGCCGCCGGGTCACGTCGTGCGGCAGCCGGGCGAAGACGGCGTTGGCCTGCACCGGGTAGAGGATCTCGACCCCGTCGAGCTCGCGCACCCCGGCCGCGAGGCGCTGGGCCATCGCGTTGGAGTGGCGGGCGTTGCGCAGCCAGAGGTCCTTCGCGAGGAGGGCCTCCAGCTGCACCGACACGAAGCGCATCTTCGACGCGAGCTGCATGGACAGCTTGCGCAGGTGCTTCATGTGGCTGACCGCGTCCGGGTTGAGGACGACGACGGCCTCGCCGAAGAGCATGCCGTTCTTCGTGCCGCCGTACGAGATGACGTCGACGCCCACCGCGTTGGTGAACGCGCGCATCGGCACGTCCAGGGAGGCGGCGGCGTTGGCTATCCGGGCGCCGTCGAGGTGCACCTTCATGCCCTTGGCGTGGGAGTGCTCGACGATCGCACGGATCTCGTCCACCGTGTAGACGGTGCCCAGCTCGGTGTTCTGGGTGATCGAGACGACCTGCGGCATCGCCCGGTGCTCGTCCTCCCAGCCCCAGGCCTGCCGGTCGATCAGCTCGGGGGTGAGCTTGCCGTCCGGGGTGGGCACGGTGAGCAGCTTGAGGCCGCCCATCCGCTCCGGCGCCCCGCCCTCGTCCACGTTGATGTGCGCGGACTCGGCGCAGATCACGGCGCCCCAGCGGTCGGTGAGCGCCTGGAGCGCGGTCACGTTCGCGCCGGTCCCGTTGAAGACCGGGAAGGCCTCGGCGGTGGGGCCGAAGTGGCCGTGCATGATCCGCTGGAGGTGCTCGGTGTACTGGTCCTCGCCGTAGGCGACCTGGTGGCCGTCGTTGGCGAGGGCTAGGGCCGCGAGGACCTCGGGGTGGGCGCCGGCGTAGTTGTCGCTGGCGAAGCCCCGGACCGACGGGTCGTGGTGCCGACGTGCGTCGGTCCTGGGGCCGAGTGCCGCGGTCACGGCTTGGGGGTCAGCCACAGACGCTGTCCATTCACTTCCTGGGCGGGCCTGCTCCACAGACCGGCGATCTCGTCGGCCAGGACGGTGACGTCGGTGAAGCCCGCGAACTTCGCGTTGGGGCGTTCGGCGCGCATGGCGTCGTGCACCAATGCCTTGATCACCAGGATCGCAGCCGCCGCCTGCGGGCCGTCGTCGCCCCCCAGCTTGCGGAACGAGTCGGCCATGGCGAGGGTCCAGGCCTCGGCGGCGGCCTTGCCCGCGTTGTAGGCGGCGTTGTTGGCGAGCGGCTTGTGCGCGCCGACCTGGCTGACCAGGGCGTAGCGGCCGCGGCCTGCGCTGCGCAGCAGTCCGTCGTGGAAGGCGAGCGAGGTGTGCTGGACGGTGCGGATCAGGAGCTTCTCCAGGAAGTCCCAGTCCCCGAGGTCCGTCTCGGTGAAGGAGCCCGCGCCGCGCCAGCCGCCGACCAGGTGGACCAGGCCGTCGATCCGGCCGAACTCCTTCTCGGTCTTCGCGGCCCAGTCGCGGGTGGCGTCCAGGTCGAGCAGGTCGACGGTGTCGCCGACGACCCGGGCGCCGCCGTGGGCGTAGCGGGCGGCGTCGACGGCCTCCACCAGGCGCGCGGGGTCGGCGTCGGACGCGACGACGGTCGCGCCCGCCTCCGCGAGACGCATCAGCGTCGCGCGGCCCGCCGGTCCGGCCGCGCCGGCGACCGCGATGACGGCGCCGTCGAGCGGCCCGCCGTTTCCGTTGGCGTTCATGGGCGACGCCTCCTCCGTGTGCTCCGTACGCGCGCTCACGCGGCGGCCCGCTCGGTCCGCGAGGCGTCGGCGGCGGTGATCCCCTTGGTGTCGGCGATCACGCCCTTCAGCTTCTTGGCGAGGGCCTCAAAGAACATGCTGAGCGGAAACTCGTCCGGAAGCACGTCGTCGACGAGCTTGCGCGGCGGGAGGGACAGGTCGAGGGCGTCGGGACCCTTGGCCCACTTCGATCCCGGGTGGGGGGCGAGGTAGGTGGAGACGAGCTCGTACGCCTTGAACCAGTGGACCAGCTTGGGGCGGTCGATGCCGTCGCGGTAGAGCTTCTCGATGTCGGCGCAGAGCTGGTTGGTGACCTCGGGGGCCCGCTGCCAGTCGATCTTGAGGGTGTTGTCCGTCCAGCGCACCACGTCGTGCTTGTGAAGGTACGCGAAGAGGAGCTGGCCGCCGAGACCGTCGTAGTTGCGGTTGCGGTCGCCGGAGAGCGGGAAGCGGAACATCCGGTCGAAGAGGACGGCGTACTGCACGTCACGGCCGTGGGTGTTGCCCTCGGCCTCCAGCTTCACGGCCTCCTTGAAGGCGGTGAGGTCGCAGCGGAGCTCTTCGAGGCCGTACATCCAGAACGGCTGGCGCTGCTTGATCATGAAGGGGTCGAACGGCAGGTCGCCGTGGCTGTGGGTGCGGTCGTGGACCATGTCCCAGAGCACGAAGGCCTTCTCGCAGCGCTCCTGGTCGTCGATCATCGCGGCGATGTCGGCGGGCAGCTGGATGCCGAGGGTGTCGACGGCGGCCTCGGTGACCTTGCGGAAGCGCGCGGCCTCGCGGTCGCAGAAGATGCCGCCCCAGGAGAAGCGCTCGGGGGCCTCGCGGACGGCGATGGTCTCCGGGAAGAGGACGGCCGAGTTGGTGTCGTACCCGGCGGTGAAGTCCTCGAAGGTGATGCCGCAGAACAGCGGGTTGTCGTAGCGGGTGCGCTCCAGCTCGGCGAGCCACTCCGGCCACACCATGCGGAGCACGACGGCTTCGAGGTTGCGGTCGGGGTTGCCGTTCTGCGTGTACATCGGGAACAGCACCAGGTGCTGGAGCCCGTCCACCCGGTCGGCGGCCGGCTGGAAGGCGAGCAGCGAGTCCAGGAAGTCCGGGACCGTGAAGCCGCTCTCGGCCCACTTGCGCAGGTCGGAGACGAGGGCGCGGTGGTACGCGGCGTCGTGCGGGACCAGCGGGGAGAGCTGCTCGATCGCGGCGGTGACGCGGTCGAGGGTCAGCTCGGCGAAGGCGCGGGCGGGTGCGCCCTCGGCCTCGAAGTCGATGGAGCCGTCGGCGCTCTGCCAGGCGCGGATCTCCTCCACGGCATTCTTGAGCTCGGGCCAGGCGGGGTGGTCGATCACCCGGGCGGCGGTGGATATCCCCTCACCGGTCACGTCCTGCACAAGAATTTCCGTCATGCCTCTTCCTCCACAGGAGAACCTCGCGTCGAGACACCGTAACCATGGACGGTTCTCAGCCACAAGAGGGGCCAAGAGAAATTATCCTGCCCGACCCCCCTGATCGCAGAAGTTTTTCCTGTGGAGACGGGGGGAAGCCACCCTTCCGCCGCAGGACTCAGCCCAGCGGCTTCACCAGGAGCTCGAACTCCAGATCGTCGCGCTGGGGCAGCCCGAAGCGCTCGTCGCCGTACGGGAAGGGAGTCATCCGCCCGGTGCGGCGGTAGCCTCGGCGCTCGTACCAGGCGATCAGCTCCTCACGCACCGAGATCACCGTCATGTGCATCTCGCGCACGTCCCACAGCTCGCGCACCCGGCGCTCGGCCTCCGCGATGATCTGCTTGCCGAGGCCCGCCCCCTGGAGTTCCGGCCGGACGGCGAACATGCCGAAGTAGGCGGCCTCGTCGCGGTGCTCCAGCTGGCAGCAGGCGACGATCTCGCCGTCGCGCTCGACGACCAGGAGCCGGCTGCCGGGCGTGGTGATCACGGCGGCCACGCCCTCGGGGTCGGTGCGCTGCCCCTGGAGGATGTCCGCCTCCGTGGTCCAGCCGCCCCGGCTGGCGTCGCCCCGGTAGGCCGACTCCACGAGCGGGACCAGGGCCGGGACGTCGTCCAGGACCGCCTCGCGGTAACTGATCCGGCCGGTCTCCTGCGGCGTGGCGGTGTCCATGTGAACGGGGCTCCCCTCGGGCGCTGACGATCGCCGTACGCGATCGTTCCCGAGCCTAGCGTCCGCCCTCTTCACTCCCCCCCCGTACGCCTGTGCGCACCCGTGCGCCCGCGTGCGCCCGGCCGGGGCCGGGCATCCTCCGGGGAGGGGACGGCGTCGAGGGGGAGGTGTGCCGTGCACGGACCGGCCTTGCCCGGCTGGCTGATGGTCGCCCTGTGCGCGGCGACGGGGTTCTCCTGCCTGCTGCGGATGCGCGCGTGCGCCGGGGAGGAGCGGCGGGCCGCGGGCGGCGAGGCCGTGATGGGCTTCGGGATGGCGACCATGGCGCTGCCCGCCGCGGTGCTCACCCCGCCCGGGTGGAGCTGGGGGGTGTACGCGGCGGTGTTCGGCGGCGCCGCACTGCACGGCCTCGTCGCGCTCCGGCACGGCGGGCGGCATGCGCACCATGTCGTCGGCTCGCTCGCCATGGTCTACATGGCGGTGGCGATGGCCTCGCCCGACCCGGGGGCGCACACGGGGCACACGGTGGGCACGGCGGGAGGCATACCCGTGCTCACGGGCGCGCTGCTCCTCTACTACACGGCGTACGTGCTGCACACGGGCGCGCGGCTCGCGCCGGAGGCGATACCCGGGGCGACGGTGCCGGTCCCGGTGGGGGTGGCGCCCGCGCCCGCGGGAGCCCTCGGCGGGGCGCGGCGTCCCGGCTGGGCGACCCGCCCGGAACTGACGCTCAGCTGCAGGCTGTCGATGGCGCTCGCGATGCTCGCCATGCTCGTGGCGCTGTGACGGGCCGGCACCGGCCGGCGTCTCACCGACCGGGCCGGTGCCGTACGGCTGCGGCGGCCCCACGCGGCAACGAAACCGTGGCGTACGTCACTTGACGTACGAGGCCGTACCCCCGACCCGTATCCCCCTCATAGGGTGACGGCCATGTGGGTCTCCCTCGCGCTGTTCCTGCTCGGCATCCTGACCGCCCTCGCGGCCCCCCGGCTGCTGTCCCGGGCGGACTGGGTGGAGCGAGAACCCGTGGTGGCCCTCTGGGTCTGGCAGTGCGTGGTCGCCGCCGTCCTGCTGAGCTTCGCGCTCTCCATGACCTTCAGCGCCTCGACCGCCTGGCAGGCCGTCCGGGGGCAGCTCTTCGCCCCCGCACCGCGCGCGGTGGTCGACGCGTACGAGCTCGGCACGACCGGCCCCTGGTCCGCGGTGCTCGCGGTCGCCCTGGCGGCCGGCGGGGTGTGGACCGGGGCGATGCTCGGCCGGGAGTTCGGCCAGGCACGGTCCCGGCGCCGGCAGCGCCGCTGCGACCTGCTCGTCCGCTCCCCGCTGCTGCCCGGCGAACAGCCGGGCAGCGAGCGCCTCGTCGTCCTGGAGGGCGAGCGGCCGAACGCCTGGTGGCTGTCGGGGAGCACGCCCCAGCTGGTCATCACCACGGCGGCGCTCCGGCGGTTGAAGGGGCGACAGCTCGACGCGGTCCTGGCGCACGAGCAGGGTCACGCGCGCGCCCGGCACGACTGGCTGCGGCACTGGTCGGCGGCGCTGGCCGCCGGGTTCCCCGGCATCCCGGTCTTCGCGGCCTTCCGCGAGGAGATGCACCGGCTGGTGGAGCTGGCCGCCGACGACGTGGCCTCGCGCCGGTTCGGGCGTCTCACGATCGCGCTGGCACTGGTCGAACTCAACGAGGACCGGGGGGTGTTCGGGCCGGGGACCGCGCCGTACGGGGACCTGCCCCGGCGGGTGAACCGGCTGCTCACCGCGGCGCCCCGGCTCACCGCGGGACGCCGTCTGCGGCTCACCGCCGCCGCCTCCATGGTGCCGGTGGTCCCGGTGCTCGTGGCCTTCGTCCCGGCGCTCGGCGCGCTGGGATGGCGGTGACCGCGCGCACGCCGGTCGAGTCGCACGCCGCGGCGCGCGCGGGGAGCGCGGAAGACCGCCCCGGGCCGCTCGTCGGGCAGGATCGGCCCATGCTCACCTCCGCCGTGATCTCCGGGGCCCTGGCCGTTCTCCTGCTCGTGCTCGTCGCCGTGGGATGGGAGCCGCTGCTCTCCTTCGACCGGGCGGTGGCCGAGGCGCTGCACCGCGACGCCGTGGCCGAACCGGGCCTGACCGGGCTCCAGCGCTTCCTCAGCGACTGGGTGTGGGACCCGTGGACGATGCGCGCCCTCGCCGCGGCCACCGTGGTGCTGCTGTGGTGGAAGCGGGAGCGGCGGCTCGCCCTGTGGGTGGCCGCGACGAGCCTGCTGGCCGTCGGCCTCCAGCAGGGACTGAAGACGCTGGTGGGCAGGGATCGGCCGCAGTGGAGCGATCCGGTCGACTCCGCGCGGTTCGCCGCCTTCCCGTCCGGGCACGCGATGACGGCCACGGTCACCTGCGGGCTGCTGCTGTGGGTCCTCGCCCTGCGGTGGCGGGACGAGTGGCGCGGCTGGGGGGCGCTCACGGGCGTGGCGCTCGTCTCGGTGCTCGGCGTGGGCTGGACGCGGGTCTACCTGGGCGTGCACTGGCCCACGGACGTCCTCGGGGGCTGGCTGCTGGGCTGGTGCTGCGTGGCCGTGGCGGTCCTGACGTACCGCAGGAGCGAGCGGCGCGGCTCCGGGGCGGGCGCTCGGGCCGGGGAGACCGGCGGGCCGCGGAGCAGAATGGAAGGAACAGAGTGAAGCCGCCTGTTCTGGACGATCCCCCGTGTCGCCCAGAACAGACGGCCTCCCCGGCGGCCTGCCACGAAGGCATGCCGACGGGATGCGCCGAGTATATTGGCCGGCAGCCAGTCAACGCAGGAGTCAAGCATGTCCCCGCGTAGCCCATCGGTCAATGAAGAGCTTCGACGCAGGTCCCGCGAGCGTATTTTGCAGGCCACATTGGAGCTGGTCGACACGCGTGGCTACGAGGCGACCACGCTCGGCGACATCGCGGAGCGGGCCGGTACGGCGCGGGGACTCATCTCGTACTACTTCCCGGGCAAGCGGCAGCTCCTCCAGTCGGCGGTGCACCGGCTGATGCACCTCACCCTGGAGGAGGCGCTGGAACGCGAGCCGCGCACCGAGGACGGCCGGGAGCGGCTGGCCCGCGCGATCGACGCGATCCTGGGCCTCGCGGCGGAGCGCCCCACCCTGATGCGGACGCACATGGCGGGCATCCTGCAGGCGGAGGGGTTCGTGCAGTGCCCGGAGCAGCAGCGCCTGGCGTTCCTGCTCCGGGACACGGTCACGCGGTACGGCTCCGAGGACGTGGACACCGACTATCCGCTGCTGCGCGCCCTGCTGATGGGCGCGGTGGTGGCGGTGCTGCTGCCCGGGGCGCAGATGCCGCTGCCGCGGCTGCGCTCGGAGCTGTTCCACCGCTACGGGCTCGACTGGGACGCGGGCATGCCGCCGGACGGAGGTCCGCCCGACGGCACACCGGTGGTCAGACCACCGACCGGCCGGTCGTCAGCCGGTCAGTCGTCGAAGTCGAAGTAGTCCGGCTGCGTCTGGACGTTGAGCTCGTCCATCCGGATCCGCTTCGCGGGGTCGGTACGGCGGTCGGAGAGCTTCAGGACGTCGAAGCCCTTCGCGATGTCGTTGGAGTAGATGTATCCGTTGTAGTAGTACGCGGACCACGAGCCGCCGGTCGCCATGGTGGTGGCGGAGAGCGGACCGCGCTCGAAGTAGGCGATCTCCTTGGGCTTGGCCGAGTCGGTGAAGTCCCAGACGGAGACGCCGCCCTGGTACCAGGCCTGGACCATGAGGTCCTTGCCCTTGACCGGGATCAGCGAGCCGTTGTGGGCGACGCAGTTCTCGGTGTCGGCCTGGTGGCGCGGGATCTTGAAGTAGCTGCGGAAGACGAGCTTGCTCTTCTTGCCCTTGCCGACGATGTCGTAGATGCCGTCGGCACCCCGGTTCGGGCCGACCTCGGCGTTGCAGGTGGCACCGCCGCCGCCACCGAGCTCGTCGGTGAAGACGACCTTGTTCGCCTTCTGGTTGAAGGTCGCGGAGTGCCAGAACGCGAAGTTGACGTTGTCCTGCACCTGGTCGATGACCCGCGGGTGCTCGGGGTCCTTGATGTCGAAGAGGATGCCGTCACCCATGCAGGCTCCGGCGGCGAGGTCCTTCTCCGGCAGCACGGTGATGTCGTGGCAGCCGGTGGTCTTGGAGACGCCCGGGTTGGTGGGCCCACCGGGGTTGCCGCCGCCGTCCGGGCCCTCGCCCGGGAAGAGGACCGGGAAGGAGACGACCGCGGCCTTCTCGGGGGACTTGCGCGGCACCTTGATGACCGAGATGCCGTCGTGCGGGGGCTGGCAGTCCGGGAACGCCGCGTTCGGCGAGTACGAGGAGACGTAGACGTACACGTCCCGCTTCTTGGGCACCAGCGTGTGGGTGTGCGAGCCGCAGGCGGTCTCGACGGCGGCGACGTACTTGGGGTTGCGGACGTCGCTGATGTCGAAGATCTTCATGCCCTCCCACGACTCCTTGACGGAGGCGGGCTGCGTGGTGCTGGCGCAGGAGTTGTCGCTCCGGGAGGAGTCCGTCGAGAGGAACAGCAGGTCGCCGGAGACGGAGATGTCGTTCTGGGAGCCGGGGCAGAGGACCTGGGCGACGGTCTTCGGGGCCTTCGGGTTGCTGATGTCGAAGATCCGGAAGCCGTCGTAGTTGCCGGCGAAGGCGTACTTGCCCTGGAACGCGAGGTCCGTGTTGAGGCTCTGGAGGGCGTCCTTGGGGATGTTCGCGAGGTGCTCGATGTTCGAGCTGTGGACGATCTCGTCCACGCCGGGTATCTCACCGCTCCGGATGGCGGAGCGCGCCTCGGCGGCCTGCTCCGAGGAGACCTTGCCCTGGGCGGGCGCGTCGCCGGGGTCGGGGGTCGCGGTGGCGGGTCCGGCCACGAGCAGCGTGGCCAGCAGGCCCGCCGCGGCGGATGCCACGCCCAGGCGTCTGAGCCGGGCACGCGGATCGCGCGTGTGGGACGTGGTACGCGGGGTACGCAACGAAGTCACTCCGTCCTCCCTGGTATCCGTTCAGCGTTGAACGGGTGTTGGACCCCGGCAGTATCTTCCTTGCCGTGCACATCTCAACAGATGGCAACACAGACGTAATGAAGGTTTTTGATCGGTCAAGCCGAGAATGGTGCTAGGAACGGTCCCTGTCCCCGCAAGAACCTCTGGAGGTCGCGTTGTTGATCCGCCGCCGGCGTGCCGTCGCCGCAGCCGTCGTGTCCGCCCTCGCCGTACTCGCCCTGGCCGCCTGCGAGTCGGGGCAGGACAAGGGCGCTCCGGAGGGGAAGTCCTCGACGGGGACGGTGGTCGCGCCAGGGAAGCCGGGTGAACCGGCGAAGCGGATATCGCCCGAGGAGGCCGCGAAGCTGCTGCCGGACGAGACCCCGAACAGCGCGGACTTCACCTACGTCCAGATGATGGTCGTGCACCACCGGCAGGCGCTGACCATGACGGCGCTCGCCCCGCAGCGGGCGGCCTCCCCGCAGGTCAAGAAGGTGGCCGAGCGGATCGCAGCGGCGCAGAAGCCGGAGATCGACGCGATGGAAGGTTGGCTGAAAAACAACGGTGGCCCGCGCGAACAGGCCGGTCACGACCACCACTCGATGCCGGGGATGGCGACCGAGGCGCAGCTGAAGGAGCTCGGAGCCGCGAAGGGCGAGGCCTTCGACGAGCTGTTCCTGAAGCTGATGGTCACCCACCACGAGGGCGCGGTGACGATGGCGGCCGAGGTGCTGAGCGAGGGCAACAACGTGCTCGTGGAGGAGATGGCGAACGACGTGATCGCCCAGCAGACGGCGGAGATCGGACGCATGCGGGGGCTGTGAGGGGCCGGGGACTTCGTCACCGGTCGCCGGAGGCCGGGCCGTCCTCGGGGTCGCGGTCGGACTGGGCTCCGGCCGCGGCCAGGATCGCGGCGAGGAGGCCGGGGAAGAGCGCTTCGAGGTCGTCCTCGCGCAGCGCGTTGAGCTTGGCCGTGCCGCGGTACATCTGCTGGATGACGCCGCTTTCGCGCAGCACCCGGAAGTGGTGCGTCGTCGTGGACTTGGTGACCGGGAGGACGAAGTGCGAGCAGGCGAGTGCCGCGCGCTCGCTCGCCAGTTCCCGCACGATCCGCAGGCGTACCGGATCAGAGAGCGCGTGCAGCACCGCCTCGAGACGGATCTGGGCGCGCGTGGGGTGTTCGAGGGCGCGGGGGCTGGTGGCGGTCGTCATGACGGCGGCTCCACTTCATCCGGGATTCCGTCATTGTACGAGAACCCTCGTAGTTTGACAGACGCCGTACTACGAGAGCTATCGTACTAGCGTCCTTCGAGGCACCCCGAAACGGAGTCCTTCATGAGCGTCGCCCTGTTCGAGCCCTACACCCTGCGGTCGCTGACCGTGCCCAACCGGGTCTGGATGGCACCCATGTGCCAGTACTCCGCGGAGATGACCGGCCCGAACGCGGGGGTCGCCACGGACTGGCACTTCGCCCACTACGCCTCCCGGGCGACCGGCGGCACCGGCCTGATCCTGGTCGAGGCCACGGCGGTCTCCCCCGAGGGCCGGATCAGCCCCGCCGACCTCGGCCTCTGGAACGACACGCAGACGGAGGCGCTGCGCCGGATCGCGGGCTTCCTCAAGGACCACGGCACCGTGGCCGGCATCCAGATCGGCCACGCCGGCCGCAAGGCCTCCACCAAGCGCCCCTGGGAGGGCCGCGGACCCGTCCCCGAGGACGGCCCCGGCTGGCAGCCCGTCGCGCCGAGCCCGGTCGAGTTCGCCGAGGGCCACCCGGTGCCGACCGAGCTCACCGTGGAGCGCATCCACGAGATCACCGGGCAGTTCGCGGACGCCGCGCGCCGCGCCCTCGACGCCGGCTTCCAGGTCGTCGAGATCCACGGCGCCCACGGCTACCTCATCGGCGAGTTCCTCTCCCCGCACAGCAACCACCGCACCGACGCCTACGGCGGCTCCTTCGAGAACCGGACCCGCCTCGCCCTGGAGGTCGTCGACGCCGTGCGGGCCGTGTGGCCCGAGGAGCTGCCCGTCTTCTTCCGCGTCTCGGCCACCGACTGGCTCGCGGAGCGCGGCTGGACCGCCGACGAGACCGTACGGTTCGCCGCGCTGCTCCGTGAGCACGGCGTCGACCTCCTCGACGTGTCCAGCGGCGGCAACGGCGGACCGGCCGAGATCCCGGTCGGCCCCGGCTACCAGGTGCCCTTCGCCGCGCGCGTCAAGGCGGAGACCGGGCTGCCGGTCGCCGCCGTCGGTCTGATCACCGAGAGCGACCAGGCCGAGAAGATCGTCGCCAACGGCGAGGCCGACGCCGTGCTCCTGGGCCGCGAGCTGCTGCGCGACGCCTCCTGGGCCCGGCGCGCCGCCCGCGACCTGGGCGCGACGACCCACCCGGCTCCGCCGCCGTACGCCTGGGCGATCTGAGCCGGGAGCCCGGTGCGGGAGTGTCCGGGAGCCGTTGTCAGTGGCCGGGTGCAGACTGGCCCGTATCCGCGACAACGGCGTCCTGGAGGTGGCATCCATGCCCGACGTACTCCTCACCGTAGGCACCCGCAAGGGGCTCTTCATCGGCCGCAGGCACGACGGCCGATGGGAGTTCGACGATCCGGCCTTCCCCGCCCAGGCGGTCTACTCGGTCGCCATCGACACCCGCGGGCCGGTCCCGCGGCTGCTCGTGGGCGGGGACAGCGCCCACTGGGGCCCCTCCGTCTTCCACTCCGACGACCTCGGCAGGACCTGGACCGAACCGGCCCGCCCCGCCGTGAAGTTCCCCGAGGACACCGGCGCCTCCCTGGAGCGCGTCTGGCAGCTCCACCCGGCGCCCGGACACGCCCCCGGCGTGGTGTACGCGGGGACGGAGCCGGCCGCCCTGTTCCGGTCGGCGGACGGCGGGGAGTCCTTCGAGCTCGTCCGCCCGCTGTGGGAGCACCCGACCCGCTCCCAGTGGGTTCCGGGCGGGGGCGGCGAGGCCGTGCACACGGTCGTGACCGACCGCCGCGACCCCGACGCGCTCACGGTCGCGGTGTCCACCGCCGGGGTGTTCCGCTCGCGGGACGGCGGGGCGGCGTGGGAGCCCTCCAACAAGGGCGTGTCCGCGGTGTTCCTGCCGGACCAGCACCCGGAGTTCGGGCAGTGCGTGCACAAGATCGCCCAGGACGCGGGCGATCTCGACCGGCTCTACCTCCAGAACCACTGGGGTGTCTTCCGCAGCGACGACGCGGGCGCCAGCTGGACGGACATCGGCGCCGGGCTGCCCTCCGACTTCGGCTTCGCGGTCGCCGCGCACCCCCACCGGCCGGACACCGCGTATGTCTTCCCCATCACCGCCGACTCCGACCGGGTCCCGGCCGGCCGCCGGTGCCGGGTGTTCCGCACGACCGACGCCGGGGCCAGCTGGGAGCCGCTGAGCCGGGGACTGCCCGAGGGCGACCACTACGGCACGGTGCTGCGGGACGCGCTGTGCACGGACGACGCGGATCCGGCGGGCGTGTACTTCGGCAACCGCAACGGCGAGGTGTACGCCAGCGCGGACGACGGCGACAGCTGGCAGCTCCTCGCCGATCACCTGCCGGACGTGCTGTGCGTCCGGGCGGCGGTGGTCTGAGACACCGGCCGCACGGGGCCGTGCGGCCGGCGCCTGAGGTCAGGGACCGAGATGAGGGTCGGCCGGCCGGCGCTGGAAGTCAGGGACTCCGGCGCCCGCCTGAGGTCAGGGACCGCGGCGGGCGAGCCCCGGGTCAGGGCAGGCGCCAGTCAACCGGCTGGGCGCCCTGCTGCAGCAGGAGTTCGTTCGCGCGGCTGAAGGGACGGGAGCCGAAGAAGCCGCGGTCCGCCGACATCGGGGACGGGTGCGCGGACTCGATCGCGGGGAGTTTGCCGAGGAGCGGGCGGGCGTTGCGCGCGTCGCGGCCCCACAGGATCGACACCAGCGGCTTGCCGCGCGCGGCGAGCGCGCGGATCGCCTGCTCGGTGACCTCTTCCCAGCCCTTGCCGCGATGCGCGGCCGGCTTGCGCGGCGCCGTGGTCAGCGCCCTGTTGAGCAGGAGGACGCCCTGGCGGGTCCAGGGGGTCAGATCGCCGTTCGACGGCCGGGGCAGCCCGAGGTCGGTGTGCAGCTCCCGGAAGATGTTCTCCAGGCTGCCCGGCAGCGAGCGGACCTCGGGCGCGACCGCGAAGCTCAGGCCGATCGCCATCCCCGGCGTGGGATAAGGGTCCTGACCCACGATCAGGACCCGCACCTCGTCGAAGGGTTGCTGGAAGGCCCGCAGCACGTGCTGTCCGGCCGGCAGATAGGTCCGGCCCGCGGCGATCTCCGCGCGCAGGAAGTCGCCCATCTCCGCCACACGGCCCGCGACGGGGCTCAGGGCCTCCGCCCAGCCGGGCTCCACCAGTTCGTTCAACGGTCGCGCTGTCACGGTCCGTCACTCTACCGGCCTACAGTGACACCCCACTCCGCTCCCGTTCCCGCCGGACCCCCTAGACTCCGCCCGCGCGCCCCCACTCCCCCGCCCCCTTCCCCTCCCCACCTGCTGCGAGGACGGTGCACCGTGGTTTCCGTGAACGAGTCCCCGGGCTCCCCCGGCCCCTCCGGCGGTCTGGTGGTCGGTGTCGACTCCGGTGGTTCGGGGCTGCGGATCGCGCTCGCCGACGCGGCGAGCGGTGCCGTCCTCGGCACCCGTGCCTCCCGCGAACCGGTGCGGACCGGGCCCGGCGGGATCTCCGCCCGGCACTTCCTCGACCAGGTGCTGCCGGCGGTCCGCGCCCTGACGGAGCCCCACGGCGACCGGCCGGTCGTCGCGGTGGCCGTCGGCGCCGCAGGAATGGCCACCCTCGGGGACGAGCTGCGGGCCGAGCTCCCCGGCGCGTTCGCCTCCGCCTGGGGCGTCCGGCGGCTCGCGCTCGCGGCCGACGCGGTCACCGCGTACGCGGGGGCGCTCGGACAGGGGCCGGGCGCCGTCGTCGCGGGCGGCACCGGCATGATCGCGCTCGGCACGGACCTGACCGCCTGGCGGCGGGCCGACGGCTGGGGCCATCTCCTCGGCGACTGTGGCAGCGGCGCCTGGATCGGCCGGGCCGGACTGGAGGCGGCGATGCGCGCGCACGACGGGCGGCGGGGCGGTTCCGCCGCGCTCCTGGCCCGCGCGGAGAAGCTGTTCGGGCCGGTGGCGGGGCTGCCGGGCGCGCTCTACCCCCGTACGGACCGGCCCGCGGTGCTCGCCTCCTTCGCGCCCGAGGTGGCGCGGTGCGCGGCCGAGGACCCGGTGGCCGCGGACGTCCTCGCGCGGGCGGCCCGGCACATCGCCGAGGCGGCCGAGGCGGTGTGTCCCGCCGGGCCGGGTGCGCGGGTGGCACTGACCGGCGGTCTCTTCAAGATGGGCGACCCCCTGCTCGTACCCCTGCGGGCGGCGCTCGCCGAGCTGCTGCCCGAGGCCCGGACGGTGGCGCCGGAGGGCGACCCGCTGGCCGGGGCGGTCGCGCTGGCGACGGCGCTCGCCGGCGGCACGCTGCGGCTGCCGGAGGACGTCGCGCTGCTGCGTCGGTGCGGCGGCGAGCTGTCGTAGGCGATGGCATCCGCCCAGGTGGGAGGCGGTGTGCCCGGTCCGGGGGTGAGGGATGCCCACGGCAAGGAGGACATACGGGGGCAGAAGGCGCATGATCGCACCTCAGCCGACGGCACGCCGGGCGAAACCAGTAGCATGCGGCGCCATGAGCTCCCCCACTGGGCCTGCTTCCGGCCTGCCTGTACGAATGCCTCGACCCCGTCAGTCCGGGCGGCACCGTCGCCCCGAACCCGCGGCGGCGCCCGAGGGCGCTCCCGCACTGGTTCTCGCTGTGCCCGGCGTGCCCTCCGCCGCCATACGCTCGCTCGCCGAAGAGGTCGTGAGCATCGCCCGCTCCGAGCTCCCCGGTCTCGACGCCCTGATCGGCTTCGTCGAGGGCGACGACACCGAGTACCCCTCGCTCGCGACCGTGCTCACGGCCGCCGCCACGCTGCGCACCGAGCGGTACGAGCTGGCCCTGGCCGCCGGCCGCGAGGTCAGCGCCCCCACCGGCCCGGCCTCGGTCGTCGTGCCGCTGCTCGCGGGCCCGGACAGCGCCCAGACGCGCCAGGTCCGCCAGGCCGTCATGGACGCCGGCAACACCGCCGAGCTGACCGACGTGCTCGGCCCGCACCCGCTGCTCGCCGAGGCGCTGCACGTGCGCCTCTCCGAGGCCGGTCTGGCCCGCGCCGACCGGGCCCGGCTGTTCACGGTCGCCACGGCCGCCGACGGCATCGTCCTGGCCACCGTCGGTGGCGAGGAGGCCGTCCAGGCCGCGGGGATCACCGGCATGCTGCTCGCCGCCCGCCTCGCCGTCCCGGTGATGGCCGCCGCGCTCGACCAGGACGGTTCGATCGCCTCCGTCGCCGAGCAGCTGCGCGCCGCCGGTGCGGAGCAGCTCGCCCTCGCCCCGTACCTGATCGGCCCGGAGCTGGCCGAGGGTCTGCTGGACGAGGCCTCCAAGGAGGCCGGGTGCGCCTCCGCCGAGCCGCTGGGGGCCTACCCGGCGATCGGCAAGCTGGTGCTCTCGCAGTACACGGCCACGCTGGGCCTCCCGCCGCAGCAGCCGCAGGGCGCGCCCGCGCTCTGAGGCCGACCCGCCCCGCCCGTACGTCGAAGGGCCCGCACCGGATGTCCGGCGCGGCCCTTCGGCGTTGCCGGACGGGCGCGGACCGTCGGCTCAGCCGAGGACGACGCAGGAGGCGGCGGGGGCCTCGATCGCGCCCGCGCGCGCCGGGATGCCGGTCTCCGGGTCGAGGGTGAACCAGGTGACGTCGCCGGAGCGCTCGTTGGCGGCGTACAGGTGCCGGCCGGAGGGGGCGAGGGTCAGGTCGCGGGGCCAGGTGCCGCCGCAGGGCACGGTGGCGACCAGGGACGCCTTGGCGCCTTCGGGGTCGAGGGCGAGCACGGCGAGGGTGTCGTCGCCGCGGACGGCGGCCCAGAGGAAGCGTCCGTCGGGGGCGACGACGACCTCGGAGGGGTAGCTGGGTCCGGTGGTGCCGTCGGGGACGACGGGGGTCTCGGCGAGCGGTTCGAGGACGCCGGCGGCGGCGTCCCAGCGGCAGACGGTGAGGGTGGGCTCCAGTTCGTTCAGGACGTAGGCGTGGGTGCCGGCCGGGTGGAAGGCGAGATGGCGCGGCCCGGTGCCGGGCCGGAGCGCGGTCTCGCCGTGGAGGCGGAGCGTCCCGGTGGCGGGGTCCAGGGCGCAGATCCGTACGGAGTCGGTGCCGAGGTCCACGCTGACGACCCAGCGGCCGCTGGGGTCGGGGAGCACCTGGTGGGCGTGCGGTCCGGCCTGGCGTGCGGTGACGGGGCCGCCGCCTTCGTGCCGCAGGACGCTCGTGGCGGCGCGGGCGGTGCCGTCGGGGGCCAGGGGCAGGGCGGTGACGCTGCCGGAGGTGTAGTTGGCGGTGAGGAGGTGCCCGTCGGCGAGGGCGAGGTGGGTGGGGCCCGCGCCGTCGACGGGAACGGGCGCGCCGAGCGGCAGGGGGGCTGGCCCGCTGACGTCGAAGGCGGCGACGGCCCCCGCCTCGGTCTCGGACACGGCGTGCAGCACGGGGCCCGCGAGCGCGAGGAAGGAGGGGTCGGCGAGGGCGTCGCTGGCACCGGTGACGGTCAGCGCGCCGGTCTCGGCGTCGACGTCGGCGGCGAGGACTCCGCGGCCGCCCGCCGAGGTGAAGGAGCCGATGTACGCCCGTACCGCGCCCCGCCCCTGAACCGTCCCTGTGTCGCTCACGACGCCTCCCCTGTCCCCGCCGGTCGCGGTCGACCGGCCTTGGTCCGGCCGACGGTAGCAGGCGGTCTAGACCAAAGTGGGGGCGGCGCGTCGGGAGCGACCGAGGGCGTGCCGGACGTCGCGGGCCGGGTGGGACTCCCCGGACCCGGCCCGACGGAATCCGGCGCCCGCGGGCGCGCGTCGGGAGCGGCCGAGGGCGCGCCAGGCGTCGCGGGCCACCGGACCCGGCCCGGCGCCCGGGGACACGCGTCAGGAAGCGAACGAGCGCCCGCGGACACGCGTCAGGAGCCGCCGAGCGCCCGCGTACCCGCGTCAGGAGCGGACGAGCAGCGAGCCCGGGGGCGTCCGCAGGGGCTCGTCGAGGGCGGCGAGGAGCTTCTCCAGGCCGCTGACGTGTCCGAGCGCGGCCTGGCCGGAGACTGGCGCGGTACCGGCGTCCGCCGGGTGCCGCTCCGTCGCCCCGGAGCCGGAGCGCGGCGAGGTCAGCCGCTCCACCGCGGCCTCGACGCGCCAGCAGGCCGCCGCGAGGCGGGCGTCGTGGCTCGCGGCCGGATCGGCCGCCACCGCGGCGAGCCCGCGCACCTCCTCGGCGCACTCGTCGAGCAGGGCGAGGACCCGGCGGGCCCGGGCCTTCCGGCCGCGGAACGGGCTCAGCGGGTGGACCAGGGGCGCGAGGGACAGCCGTACGCGGCCGAGGAGCAGCTCCAGCTCGGCGGCGTGCGGCGTCGGGTCGGCGTCCGCGTCGCCGGACAGGCGCCGCAGGGAGGCGGAGGTGGCCGACCGCACGCCCTGCAGGGCGCGCTGGATCCAGGCGTCGTTGATCGCGTGGGTGGTGACCGGGAGGATCAGCAGCACGGCCAGCGCGGCGGACACCGCGCCCACGGCGGTCTCCTCGAGGCGCAGCACGAGCAGGGCCGGGTCGAGCACGCCGAGCAGGCCGTACAGCAGCCCCGCCATCACCGTGACGGCCAGCATCATCCAGCTGTACGAGACGGGCGCGGTGTAGAAGATGCCGAAGACGCAGAGGGCCACCAGGGCGGCCGTCGGCAGCACGGCGCCGTCGAGCGGGATGGCGACGACCATGCCCACCGCGATCCCGATCACGGTGCCGAGGACCCGGCGGAAGCCGCGTACCAGCGTCTCGCCGCGCGACACGGTGTTCACGAAGATCCACCAGGTCGTGCCGACGGCCCAGTACCAGCGGTCCTCGGACAGCACCTGCCCGATCGCCAGCGCCACCGCGCACGCGGCGGCGGCCTGGATCGCCTGCCGGGTGGTCACCCGGGCCAGCCCGGTACCGGGCAGCGGGGCCGGTGCGGCGGGCGGCGGCGTGCGCCGCTCCAGCGGCCACAGGACGAAGCGGACCGCGCCGGCGGCGGCCAGGGCGATGCCCACCGCCGCGTACAGCTCGGGGAGCTGGCCCGGCACGGCGTGCAGGAACTGCGTCGTGAAGAAGTTCATGAACGCGAAGATCCCCAGCGCGTGTCCGCGCGGGCCCCAGCGCCGGGCGTAGACCCCGCAGAAGACCACCGCGAGGAACGCGAGGTCTCGCAGCGGGGTGAGGTCGTGCAGCGCGGTGGCCAGGGCGAGGACGGGGAAGCCGGCGGCCGGGAGGAGGAGCGTGGTCACGGCCTGCTCGCGGACGGTGGAGTCCATGACGGTGAACAGCGCGAGCAGCGCGGCCAGACCGCCGGTGATCGAAGCGGTCAGGGACAGCCCGGCGAGCTCGGCGAGGGCGACGGCGAGCGCGATGCCCAGGACCGCCCGCAGCGAGTTCTTCAACCTGACGTGCCCCGGATCGGGTGCCACGAACATCCTCTTCACGGCTGTGAACCGCCCCCTCGTCTTGCCTTTCGTCCTGTCGGCGGCGTCCCGGGGTGGTGGGGGCTCGCGGACATGACGAAGGCGCCGCGGTCCGGACCGGCCTCGTCGCCGCCCCGGCGCTGCGCGGCGCCGAAAGTACCTGGATACGACAAGGAAACCATCCGGGCGGCGCTTGGCTCAACTCATCGCGGTCTCGCTGGGCCAATGGTCCAGCGCAGGGCCGTCGAACCGGTCCAGCGGGAGACCAACGGACCATCCGGGCGTCCGGCTCGTAGGCTGGACCGGCATGTCGGCGACAGAAGGGAGGCCGTGGTGACCGGTACGACGGTGGCCGAGGTGATGGCCGAGCTGGCCGCGCTCGAGGACCCCAAGGCACGCGAGGTCAACGAGCGGCACGGTGACGACCACGGGGTGAACCTCGGCAAGCTCCGGGCGGTCGCGAAGCGGCTGAAGACGCAGCAGGAGCTCGCCCGGCAGCTGTGGGAGACCGGGGACACGGCGGCGCGGCTGCTCGCGCTCCTGATCTGCCGCCCGAAGGCCTTCGGGCGGGACGAGCTGGACACCATGCTGCGCCAGGCGCGCACGCCCAAGGTGCACGACTGGCTCGTGAACTACGTGGTGAAGAAGAACCCGCACGCCGAGGAGCTGCGCCTGGCCTGGCTCGCCGACCCCGATCCCGTGGTCGCGAGCGCCGGCTGGGCGCTGACCACCGAACGGGTCGCGAAGCAGCCCGACGGCCTCGACCTCGCGGGACTCCTCGACGTCATCGAGGCCGACATGAAGGACGCCCCGGACCGCCTCCAGTGGGCGATGAACCACTGCCTGGCCCAGATCGGGATCGAACGCGAGGAGCACCGCGCCCGGGCCATCGGCATCGGCGAGCGCCTGGAGGTGCTCAAGGACTACCCGACCTCCCCGGGCTGCACCTCCCCCTACGCGCCCGTCTGGATCACCGAGCTGGTGCGCCGCCGCCAGGACGCGTAGCGGAGCGGGGGCCGCGGGCGGGTCAGCGCCCCTCCTCGTCGCCGCCGCCGCGCAGCCGGGCGTTGAGCCGGGCCGCCTGGCGGGTCAGATGGTCGCGTTCCGCGAGGTCGGAGGCCTGATGGGCCGCCTCGGCGTACAGCCGGGCCGCCGTCGCCAGGTCGCCCTCGCGCTCGTGGAGGTACGCGGCCACCGCGGCGTACCGGGGCAGCGCGGCGTCCAGCGCGGCGAGCTCGGCGAGGCCGGCCCGCGGTCCGTCGGCCTCGCCGACGGCGACCGCGCGGTTGAGCCGGACGACCGGGCTGTCGGTGAGCCGCACCAGCTCGTCGTACCACTCGACGATCTGCACCCAGTCGGTCTCCCCGGCGGTGGGCGCGTCGGCATGGAGTGCCGCGACGGCCGCCTGCGCCTGGAACTCGCCCAGCCGGTCCCGGGCGAGCGCCGCCTGCAGGACGGCGACGCCCTCGGCGATCGCCGCCGTGTCCCACCGGCTCCGGTCCTGCTCGGCGAGCGGCACCAGGCTGCCGTCGGGCGCCGTCCTGGAGGCCCGCCGGGCGTGGTGGAGCAGCATCAGGGCGAGCAGCCCCGCGACTTCGGGGTGGTCGACCGCGGCGGCGAGCTGCCGGGTGAGCCGGACGGCCTCGGCGGAGAGGTCGACGTCACCGGAGTAGCCCTCGTTGAAGACCAGGTAGAGGACGCGCAGCACGGTGGCGAGGTCGCCGGGCGTGTCGAACCTGACTCCGGAGACGGTGCGTTTGGCCCGGCTGATGCGTTGCGCCATCGTCGCCTCGGGCACCAGGTACGCCTGGGCGATCTGGCGGGTGGTCAGTCCGCCGACGGCGCGGAGCGTGAGCGCGACGGCGGACGACGGGGTCAGCGACGGGTGGGCGCACAGGAAGTACAGCTGGAGCGTGTCGTCGGCGGCCGGCGCGGGACCGGGCTCCGGTTCCTCCTCGACGCGGTCCTCGCGGCGGCGCCTGGCGGTGTCCGCCCGTGCCGCGTCCAGGAACTTCCGCCAGGCCACGGTGACGAGCCAGCCCTTGGGGTCCCGGGGAGGGTCCTCCGGCCAGACGCGGACCGCCTCGACGAGGGCGTCCTGGACGGCGTCCTCAGCCGCCGCGAAGTCGGCTCCGCGGCGGACGAGGACTCCGAGCACGCCCGGCGTGAGGGTCCGGAGCAGGACCTCGTCCATCGAAGGGGTCATTCCGTGACGGTGGGCGGCACGCCGTAGAACGGGCGCAGTTCCAGCCACTCGTGGATCGGCTTCCCGCCCGCCCCGGGGGCGGCCGACAGCTCTCCGGCCAGTTCGACGGCGCGGTCGTAGCCGTCGACGTCGATGACCATCCAGCCGGCGATGAGGTCCTTGGTCTCGGCGAAGGGGCCGTCGGTGACCGGCGGGCGCCCCTCGCCGTCGTAGCGGACCCACGTCCCCTCGGGTGCGAGCGCCTGGCCGTCGACGAACTCGCCGGACTTCTCGAGCCGGCCCGCGAAGTCCCGCATGTACTGCATGTGCGCCGAGATCTCCTCGGGCGTCCAGCGGTCCATGGGCACGTCGTTCACGGGGGCCGGAGCGCCGCGGTAGTGCTTGAGCAGCAGGTACTTCGCCATGGTGTCTCTCCTCGGTTCCGTGCGGCCATTCTGGCCGCGTTCTCCCCGGGGACGGAGCAGGACGCGGATTCTCGACATCACCGGCCGAGCTTTTTTCCGGCGGGACGAGGGGGGTGCTCCAGCGGCTCGGTCGCCGGGCCCTGGAGGACTCGGCCGTCGGTGGCGAAGCGGGAGCCGTGGCAGGGGCATTCCCAGGTCTGCTCGGCCGCGTTGAAGCCCAGCTCGCAGCCCATGTGCGTACAGCGGGGGCCGGGCCGGAAACCCGCCACGTAGTGGCGGGCCACGGCGGTCTGCCGCCGGACCACGCCCGGCAGTTCCCGGACGGGCAGCAAGCGGCGCGGGTCGACGAGTTCCGTCCAGGCGGGGCGGGGCGCGCCCGTGACGTGGGCGGCGAGCAGGTGTCCGGCGGCCACACCGTTGCTGAGTCCCCAGCCGCCGAAGCCGGTGGCGAGGAAGACGTGCTGGGTGTCGGGGTGTTCGTGGCCGACGCAGGGCAGCCCGTCGGGGGTGTGGACGTCCTGGGCGGCCCACCGGTGGACCTCGGGCGCCTCGGCGAAGCCCGGCAGGTGCTCGCGGGCCCAGGCGTCGAGGCGGCCGTACCGCTCGCGTACGCCGCCGCTCCCCGGTTCGAAGGTCTCTCCCGTGACGATCAGCAGCCGCCGCCCCTCGGCCAGGGGCGCGGTGCGCACCGAGCGGGTGCCGCCCTCGGGCGTCAGGTACATCCCGTACGGGGCGTGGCGCTCCGCGACGGCGGCCGCGACGACGAGTTCGCGGCGCACCGAGAGCCGCACCAGGAGGCTGCTGTGGCAGCGGAGCGGGAAGTGGGTGGCGAGGACGACGTCCCGGGCGTCGACCGTGACCCCGCCCTCGACGGTCAGGTGGCACGCGGCGCCCTCCCGGAGCCCGGTGACGCGGGTGCCTTCGTGGAGCCGGCCGCCGTGCGCGACGTAGTCCTCGGCCAGGGCGAGGAGGAAGCGGCGCGGGTGGAACTGCAGCTGGCCGTCGACCCGTACGGCCGCCGCCACCGGGTACGGCAGTCCCGTCTCGGTCACGACGGTGGCGTCGAGTCCGGCTTCCGAGGCCGCGGCCGCCTCGGCGCGGATCTCGGGGACGCTCTCGTCGTCCGGGGTGTACGTGAACGCGGGCCGGTGTTCGAGCTCCGCGTCGCCGCCGAGCTCGGCGGCGAGCCGGACCACGCGGTCCAGGGCGTGCTGCTGTGCGTCGGCGTACCGGGCCGCCGCGGCGGCGCCGTGAGCGCGGCTCAGGGCTGCGTACCGCAGGCCGTGGAGGGCGGTCAGCTTGCCGGTGGTGTGCCCGGTGACCCCGGCCGCGATCCGGTCGGCTTCGAGCAGGACCACGTCGGCCCCGGCGCGTACCAGCTCGTGCGCCGTGCACAGGCCGGCGATGCCGGCTCCCACGACGACCACGTCGGCGGAGAGATCACCGTCGAGGGGCGGGTGGGGGCGGGCGCCGGGCGGTGCGGAGTCCAGCCAGTACGAGTTCCCGGCTCCGTGCGTACGCGCCGCGCACATGATCGTTCCTCTCCACGGGCGGGTGGCCGACGGACGGCGGCTCGCGCCCGCTCCACCCGGGGGCGGGTGCCCGGCGGGCGGCGGCTCGGGCGGGTGACCGGCGGACGGCGGCTCGCGCCCGCGCCGCTCCTGGGCCTCTACCCGGAGCCGAAGGGAGCAGTCGGTCCCCTCCGCTCCGCCGCCGGTACCCGGGGATGATGGGTTCCGTACCAGAATGGAGCCGTTCCGATCTTGAGGAGGGCTGCCGGGCATGGCGGTGGACGAGCTCGACACCCGGATCCTGCGGCTGCTCATCGAGCAGCCGCGCACGAGCGTGCGCGAGTACGCCCGGATCCTGGGGGTGGCGCGGGGCACCGTGCAGGCCAGGATCGACCGTCTGGAGCGGGACGGGGTGATCACCGCGACCGGTCCGGTCCTCTCCCCCGCCGCCCTGGGCCACCCGGTGCTCGCCTTCGTGCACGTCGAGGTGACCCAGGGGCATCTGGACGAGGTCGGTGACGCGCTCGCGGCGGTGCCGGAGATCGTGGAGGCCTTCTCGATCACCGGCGGGGGCGATCTGCTCACCCGGGTGGTGGCCCGCGACGCCGGTCATCTTGAGGACGTCATCCAGCGGCTCATCCAGCTGCCCGGGGTGGTCCGCACCCGCACCGAGATCGCGCTGCGCGAGCGGGTGGCGCACCGGCTGCTGCCGCTGGTCGAGGCGGTCGGGCGGGGCCCGGGCCCCGGCTGAGGCCACCCGTTGGAGATCGGGGACCGTACGGCCTAACGTGACGCGCATGCAGTCCTACACGATCGGTCAGGCGGCCCGTCTCCTCGGCGTCAGCCCCGACACCGCCCGCCGCTGGGCCGACGCCGGGCGCGTCGAGACCCACCGCGACGACAACGGGCGACGGGTCATCGACGGCCGCGCCCTCGCCGCCTTCTCCGTCGAGATCGCCGCGAACGGCCAGGGCGACGAGGAGGCCGCGTACACCTCCGCGCGCAACGCCTTCCCCGGCATCGTGACCGCGGTCAAGCTCGGTGACGTCGCCGCGCAGGTGGAGATCCAGGCCGGTCCGCACCGGCTGGTGTCGCTCCTCACCCGGGAGGCGGTGGAGGAGCTGGGTCTCGAGGTCGGGATGCAGGCCACCGCCCGCGTGAAGTCGACGAGCGTGCACATCGACCGCACCTGAGCACCCCGCGCCGCCCGGAAGCGTCGCGCCGACGGCACTTCCCTTCCCGGCGGGGGTGGTTCAGCCGGTCGTACGGGCGAGGAGCATGGCCACGTCGTCCTGCGCGGGCGCCGCGAGGAGCTGTTCCAGGATCTCGTCGCACAGCACGTCCAGAGGCCGGTCCAGGGGCCGGAGCGCCCGGGCGAGCTGCCGCATCCCCTCGTCGAGGTCGCGGTCGCGGGCCTCGATGAGGCCGTCCGTGTAGAGCACGAGCAGCCCGCCCTTCGGCAGGGCGACCTCCTCCGTGCCGAAGTCGTGCGCGCCGGTGCCGAGCGGGGTTCCCGGCGGCCCGTCGAGGAAGGTGATCGTCCCGTCCGGGGTGGCCACGGCGGGCGGTGGATGGCCGGCGCGGGCGATGACCCAGCCGCCGGTGGCCGGGTCGTGGACGGCGTACAGACACGTCGCCATCGTGTCCTCGCCGAGGTCGGCGACGACGGCGTCGAGCGAGCTGAGCATCCGCGCCGGCGGGATGTCGTGGCGGGCCAGGGTCCGTACCGCCGTGCGGAGTTGGCCCATGACGGCCGCCGCGTGGATGCCGTGCCCCATCACGTCGCCGATGACGAGACCGGTCCGGCCGCCGGGCAGGGCGATGACGTCGAACCAGTCGCCGCCGACGTCGTGGGCGCTCGCGGGCAGGTACCGCCCGGTGAGCTCGAGTCCGGTCACGGCGGGCAGCGCGCTGTTGGTGAGGCTGCGCTGGAGGGTGAGCGCTGCCTCCCGCTGGGTCGTGTAGAGGCGGGCGTTGTCGATGTTGAGGGCGGCGCGGGCCACCACCTCGTCGATGAGGACGCAGTCCTGCGCGTCGAAGGGCTCGCGGGTCCGCAGCCGGGTCACCGTGACCGCGCCGAGCACCTTCCCCCTCGCGACCATGGGGACGAGCCGCGCCGAGCCGATGCGGGTGGCGAAATAGGTGCGGAGCGCCTCGGTGCGTGGGTCGGTGAAGAGGGCCGGGAGGTCGGTGGTGTAGAGGTTCGTGGGCCGTCCGTGCGCGACGACCTGTTCGTACACGGAGTCCAGCGGGATCTGGAAGGTCTGGCCCGGGGCCAGCAGGGACGTGGGCGAGGTGGGGTCCGGGAAGCGGGCGGCGAGCCGCCGGAGCACGCCGCGCGTGGAGGCGACCGGGTCGTCGGGGGCGAGGACGGCCTCCAGCATCTGGACGTCGGCCGAGTCGGCGAGCTGCGGCACCAGGAAACGTACCGTCTCCTCGGCGGTCTGCCGCAGGTCCAGGGTGGTGCCGATCCGGGCCCCGGCCTCGGCGAGCAGGGCGAAGCGGTGGCGGGCCCGCTCGACCTCGATGTGCGCCTCCTGGCTCTCGGTGATGTCGACGAGGGAGGCGATGAGACCGAGGGAGCGCCGGTCGGTCCGGTCGATGAGCGGGGCGTACGAGCAGGACCAGATGTGGTCGCGCTCGGGGTCGGCGGGGGTACGGCCGACCCGGCGGGCGTCGACGACGGCGTGCCCGCTGTCCATGACCTGCCGCATCAGGGACTCCAGGGAGGCGGCGTTGACCCCGGGCACGACCTCGGTGAGGCGGCGGCCGACGTGCTCGGCCGCCGCCACGCCGTTCATCCGGGCCAGGGCGTCGTTGACGCGCAGGAACCGCAGGTCGGGGCCGAGCAGGGCGAGACCGATCGGCGACTGGGTGAAGAGGCTCTCCATCGCCGCCAGGTTCTCCCGCATGCGCAGGACCTCGGAGGTCTCCACCGCGATGAGCATCGCCCCCGGCCGGCCCGCCGGGTCGGCGGCCGGCACGATCCACATCTCCATCGCGATCGTGTGTCCGTCGCGGTGCCGGACGGGCAGCGTGCCGACCATGGTCTCGCCCGCCTGGACCCGGAGGGTGAGCCGCTCGGCGAGTTCGCGGTTGGCGTCGGGCACGAGCAGCGGGGTGGCGAGCCGGCCGAGCACGTGCTCGGGGCGGTGCCCGAGGAGGTCCTGCGCGGCGAGGGACCACTCGACGATGTGCCCCTCGGCGTCCTCCCGCCACAGGGCGATCGGCAGCAGCTCGCGGAGCACGCCCGCGTCCCCGACGGCCGCACGGGGCGGCTGCGGAACCCTGCTCGACGACTCGTGAGTCTCCAACGCATCGACCTACGCATCGGCCCGGCCCCGGGGGGCGCATTCCCTGTCGAATCACCCTAGCCGAGGAGCCGGGGCCGGGCTCTGCGCAGTGCGGCCGATCGATGGGGCGAACTCTGGGGGGGCGGCGCGGGCGGCGGGGCCCCGGCGGGAGCGCGCCTCGGGCCTGCGGGTTTCCGTAGTTCTACGGATGTGCGGGCGGCGCGCGGCTGCCAGAGTCGGTCCGACCTCTGTGTTCACGCGTCCCCCCACCCCCGGAGCACCCCGCATGAGCAGCCGCTCCCCCGACGAGTTCCGCCTCGGTGCGCGCCCGTACGACCGTGGGTCGGGGGGTGGGGAGCGAGACGGTGGCGGTGACGGTACGGGTGGGGGTGTGGGGGCCGGTGCCGGTACGGGGGCCGGGGTCGGTGCCGGTACGGGTGGCGATGGCGCCGGTACGGGGGCCGGGGTCGGTGCCGGCATCGGTAGGGGCACTGGTCCTGAGGCTGCCGACGGCGCCGGCGCGCGCACCGGCGAGCCCGACGATCCGCACGAGCTGCTGCACCGGGCGCGGCGGCTCTCCGCCCACGGGCACCCCGGGGCGGGAAGCGCCTGGGAGCTGGCCGCCGTCGCCCTGCGGCGCGCGGGCGGCAGCCTCACCCCCGGCGACCACGCGGACGCCCTGGACGCCACGGCGCTCGACTGCCGGGGCGCGGCCGGGCCCGCCGCGGGCCCCCTCTTCTTCCGGGCCGCCGACCTGCACGAACAGGCCGGACAGCGGGGCAAGGCGCTGGTCTCACGGGCCCGGGCGCTCGTCGCGGGACCCGAGGTCGGCGCGACGGCCTGCGCCCGGCTCACGGAACTGTGCGGACGGGCCACCGCCCTCCACGCGATCGGGCAGGCGGATGCAGCCGAGACCGCCACGGTCCATCTGCTGCGCGGCCGGGCCCGCGCCGATCTGCTGGACACGGCGCCCGACCCGGCGGCCGAGGCGGACGCCCTGCGCGCGGAGCTCACCCGGCTGATCGCTTTCGCCGCGCCTTACCGGGCCGACCCCGCCGTCCTCGGCGTGCTCGCCGACACCCGCGCACTGCTCGGCCGGATCACCGCGCCCGACGACCCGGCCGCCGCGCTCGTCCACCTCAGGGCCGCGCTCGCCGAGCACCGCGCCGGAGACCTGCCCTGGCCTGCCACCCCGCACGAACTCCTCCTCGCCGCCGCCCTGCGGGCCACCGGCGCCCACGAGGAGGCCCGCGCCCTCCTGCGGGCCGCGCTCGCCGCCGGCGCGCCGGACACCCCGCTCCGGGCTGCCGACCGGGCACTTCTCTGCCTGGCCCTCGCCCGGACGGTCGAGGTGGACGGCGGGCCGGGACGAACGGCCACGGGGGCGCGGGACCCCGAGGAGGAGATGGTGGCGCTGCTCGCGGAGGCCGTCCGTCATGCCGACGGGCCCGTCGGCGACGTCCATGTCGGGGCCGTCGCCCGCCTCCGGCTCGGGGTGGCGCTCGCGGAACGCGGCCGGTACGGCGAGGCCTCCGAGCTGCTCGCCCGTGCCCTGGACGGGTTCACGGCGGAGGGCGACGCCGCCGCGCGCGTACGGGTCAGGGCCTGGCTCGCGCAGTGTGCGCTCGGCCTCGGCGAACCCGCTGGGGCGGCCCGCGAGTACGCGCTCGCGGCCGCCGAGGCCGGGCGGTGGGACGAGCGGCGGCACCGCGAGGAGCTGAGCCACCGGACCGCGTACGCGCTCGCCCTGGCCGGGTCGCCCGAACGGGCGGTGCGGGAGTGGCGGGGGCTGTCGGAGGCCGCCGGCGCGGGCGGTACGGTCGACCCCGGCGCCCCGACCGAAACCGAGACGGCCACTGCGGCCAGTTCGGCTACGGCCACGGCCACTTCAGCCACTTCGGCTACGGCCCGACCGGCGACGGAGTCGGAGTCGGAGTCCGCGGCGGGTGGGGGCTCGGGGGTGGGCGGTCCTTGGCAGGGGGTGTACGACCTCCCGGAGCCGTTCGGGCCGCCGGGGCGCTACCAGGTGAACGTGTACGGCGAAGTGGGCGGGGCATGGCCGTGGGCCACCACCGCCCCGGGGACCCGAGTACAGGGGTGCGTGTGAGCAGAGTGATCGACGGCCGCTTCGAGCTCATGGAGCGGCTGGGGGGCGGCGGGATGGGAACGGTCTGGCGCGCCCGCGACCTGGCCCTCCACCGTGACGTGGCGCTCAAGGAGGTACGCCCGCCGGACCCCGCCCTCGCCGAGCACGACGTCGAGAGCGCCCGGACCCTGCGCGAGCGCGTCCTGCGCGAGGCGCGCGCCCTCGCCCGCATCGACCACCCCAACGTGGTGACGATCCACCACATCGTGGACGCCGGCGAGGGCACGTACCCGTGGCTGGTGATGGAACTGGTCACCGGCGGGTCCCTCCAGGACCGGCTCGACCGGGGCACGATGACGCCCGCCGAGGCCGCGGGTCTCGGCCGCGAGCTGCTCTCGGCGCTGCGGGCCGCCCACGCCCGGGACATCGAGCACCGCGACGTGAAGCCGCCCAACGTCCTGCTGCGCCCCGACGGGCGCCCCGTGCTCACCGACTTCGGCATCGCGGCGATCCGCGAGTCCACCGTCCTCACGGCCTCCGGCTCCATCATCGGGTCCCCGGACTACATGGCGCCCGAGCGGATCCGCGGCGGCGGTGGCAGCGGTCCGGCCGCCGACCTGTGGTCGCTCGGCATGGTGCTGTACGTGGCGGTGGAGGGCCACCATCCGCTGCGCCGGGAGAACACCCTCGCGACGCTGGCGGCCGTCCTCTCCGACGACGTCCCGCCGCCGCGGCGGGCGGGCGCGCTGACCGGCGTCCTGACCGCGCTGCTCGTCCGTGACCCCGCGGCCCGCCCGACGGCGGAGGAACTCGACCGCGCGCTCGCGTCCGTCGCCGGGCCGGACGCGGGTGCGCGTACGGATGCCGTGCGGGACGGGGCGCCGGGTGTGACGGGAGCGGCGGGCCCGGGCGTCGTGGCCGATGCCGGGGGCGGGGACGACGGCGAGGCGACGTCCTTCCGGCTGGCGCCTCCTTCGGGGGCGGCGGCCGCCCCAGCTCCGACACCGCCTGCGGGTGCCCCGGTTTCGACGGCACCGACGGGTCCGGCGGGTCCGGCGGCGCACGGGGCGGTTCCTGGCGCGGGTTCCGGCGCGTTTGCGGCGACCGCGCCCTCGGTCGGCGCCCCGTCCTCCCGTCCCGGCGAGAGGCGCCGGCGGAGCCGTACCGCTCGGTTCCTCGGTTCCGCCGTCGTGGTGGTGCTCGCCGTCGGCATTCCGGTCGCCGCCATGAACTGGGACTGGCGGCCGGGCGATCCGGGCGGCGGCGCGAGCAGCGCTCCCCCGTCCCAGCAGGGACCGGTCGCCCAGCGGCCCAAGGTGACGACCGCCCCCGTCACGACGCCGCCGTCGAAGGACGGGGACCCGGTGCGGCGCGATCTGCTGACGCCCGACGGGGTGCGGGCCGCCGTCGCCGCCATCAAGGCGGCCTCGGGCGGGGACAAGGTGACCAGCTTCGTCGTGTACCCGGACTACGCGGTCGCCGAAGCCGTCGTCAAGGGCAGCAGCAAGCTGTACGACCGCTACATCTACCGGGGCAAGGACGTCGCCGAACGCCAGGGATCCGGCACCGCCTTCCCCGGTGCGGTCCCGGCCGATCTGGACGACTTCGACTGGGACGCCGTACCGGCCCTCATGAAACGGGCGGAGAAGGAGCTGGGTGTCGACAAGCCGACCAGTCGCTACCTCGTCCTCACCCCCGCCTCCACGATCTTCGGGACCAAGGCGGGCATGAGCGTCTACCTGTCCGACACGTACGGCTCCGCCTACCTCAGCGCGGACCAGAAGGGCCGGGTGACGGCGACCTACCCCCGCGAGAAGTAACCCCCACCGACGCCTCCACCGACTCCACCGACGCCTCCGCCGATCCCGACGCCGCCGACGCCGTCCCTGACCACGCCGTCCCTGACCACGAGGGAGGCGAGTCCGGCCCGGGTCTCCACACCCGTCTTGCGGTAGACCCGGGCGACATGGCTCTCGACCGTGCGCGGGCTCAGGCAGAGCCGTTCGGCCACGGCCTGGTTGGTGAGCCCTTCGGCGACCAGGACCGAGATCTCGCGTTCCCGTGGGGTGAGGACGGCGAGCCGCCCTCCGGCCACGCCCCCTTCAGGGGCGGGCCGGGTGCCGGGCCAGGTGTGGTCGGCCACGTCGGCGAGGAGACGGGCGCCGCCGTCGGCGGCCAGCCGGCGGCCTCTGCGCCACAGCGCGGCGGCCGCGGTGCCGTCTCCCGCCGCTCGTACGTACGGCGCGGCGAGGAGCAGACTGTGGGCCTCGCGGACGGTGGCACCGGAGCGGGCGCTCTCCCGCACCGCCTCGGTCAACGCCTCCGCCGCGGCGACCGGTTCGCCGCGGCGCGCGAGAACCTGCCCCCAGGCCCGCAGCGCGGCGGCACGCTGGGCGGGCAGCCCGAGCGGTTCCGCCTCCGCGAGCGCCCGCCGGGCGACCCGCTCGGCCTCCGCGAGGTCGCCGGTGGCCAGCGCCGCTCCGGCGAGGAGTTCGAGGTAGCCGGGGCGCAGTGACGGCTGGAGCCGGGACAGGTTCCGGTCGCCGCCCGCCCGCACGAGCACCTCCCGCACCCGGTGGGGGTCCTCGCCGAGCGGAACGCAGTAGCCGAGCAGGCAGCGGGCCTGGGTGGCCCACCAGCCTTCGGCGGTGCCCACGGTGGCGGCGGCCTCCTCGGCGGCGGCGAGTGCCTCCGGGTCGCCGAGCGGACGGGCGTGCAGCAGGACCACGGCGCGGATCGCCCCGCTGAAGCCGACGAGTTCGGCGCCGCCGAGGGTGCGGGCGACGGCGAGGGACTCGTCGGCCAGGTCGAGCGCGGCGCCGACCCTGCCGGTCAGGAAGTGCACGTACGCCGAGCAGAGGAGGAGCTGCGAGAGCGCGAAGGGGCGTCCGGCGCGCCGGGCCATCGCGATGCCCCGGGTGGCGTGGCGCTCGGCGGTGCCGTACTGCTCCAGGAAGACCTCGGTCCAGCTGAGTCGTACCAACGACTCGGCGTGATCGGCAAGTTCGCCGTCGGTGAAGGTGCCGGTGAGGGCGGCCGCCTCCGCCGCGTGGACGCGGGCGGCCGTGGTCTCCCCCTCGTACGCCTCCCCGAGCGCGGCGAGGGTCAGGACCTCCGCCGCGCCCGCGTCGTCGCCCCGCCGGCGGGCCTCGGCGAGGGTGTCGGCGAGGACGGGCCTGACCTCGGGATACCGGGCGGCGAACAGGGCCCGGCAGCCCCATTCGACGACCAGCCAGGTCCGCAGGTCGGGGCGGGGGCCGGGGGTGCGCTCCAGTTCCCTGCGGAGCAGCGCGTCGGCCTCGGGGTAACGGCCGAGGTGGCGCTCCATGAACGCGCAGAGGAGGACGGCCGAGGTACGCGTCTCGTCCGTGCCGTCGGTGTCGCCGGTGGCATCGGTGGCGTCGGTGTCGCAGGCGTCGATGAGGTGGTGGAGCAGGTCGCGGCTCTCCGCCACGCGGCCGGCCGACCCGAGGGCCCGAGCCCGGCGGAGCGTCAGATCACGCCAGGTGGCGCGGTGTTCGGCGGTGTCGGGGAGGAGGCCGAGGACGGCCGCGAGCCAGTCGGCGGCGCGCCCGGGGTCGGCCGCTCCGATCCGCTCGGCGGCCTCGGTCAGTTCGGCGCCGACGACCGGGTCCCAGGCGGTCGCGGCACGCACGAGGTGCGGCGCCCGCTCGGTGACGGGCGCCCCGGCCCGCGCGAGGGCGTCGGCGGCGCGCCGGTGCAGCTCCCGCCTGCGCCACGGGGCGAGGGTGCCTCGGAGGAGTTCCGCGAGCGCCGGGTGGCGCAGCACGAGGACCCGTCCGTCCTCGCCGCCCCGGACGAGGTCACGACGGCTCAGCTCGCCCAGGGCCGCGTCGAAGGCGGCCTCGTTGGCGGGGTGGGCGACCGCGGCAAGCAGTGCGGTGGTGGCGCGGCCGTCGAGGACGGCGAGGGAGTCGACGACCGCCCGTTCCAGGGGGCGGAGGGGGGACAGTTCGGCGAGGAGCACGGCGACCGGCCCGGCGCCCGGGGCCTCCTCCCGGTGCGTACGGGCATGGGCGAGGGCCCGGTGGTAGAGCGGGTTGCCGAGGCCGAGGGCGTGGACCTCGCCGGCCTGCCGCCGCGTCAGCCCGGGGGTGAGTCCTTCGGCGCACTCCTCCGGAGTCAGCGGTCCGAGGGCGAGCCGGGTGAGAGCTCCGGCGTCGGCGGCGCGGGCGAGGACCGAGGCGAGCGCGGGTGGGGTCTGGCGCTCGCGGCGGGCGAGCACCAGCAGGACGGGGGCGCGGAGGGGGTGCCTGAGGAGGTGGTCGACGAGCGCGACGGAGGCGGGGTCGGCCCCGTGGAAGTCGTCGAGCACAATCACGAGCCCGCGCGCGGCGACGGCGGTCCGGCCCTGGTCGGCCGCCGCCACCTCGTGCTCCCGCTCGGACGCGGGCCCCGCCACTTCGGGCTCCCGCTTCGGCGCGGACCCCGCCACCTCGGGATCCCGCTCCGGCGCGGGCGCAGGCCCCGCGAACCGTCCCAGCGCCGCCGCGACGCGGCGGATCTGGTCGTCGTCCCGGTGCGCGCCGGGGCGACGGGAGGTCCGGGTCGCTTCGGAGGTCGCGCGGTCGTGGTGCGGTTCGGGTTCGCTACCCGGGTCGGTGGCCCACGGGCCGCCGCCCGCGCCCGCCTCCTCCGCCCGCTCGGCCAGCTCCGGGAAGAGGGTGCGATCGCCGGGGTCCAGGTCGGCGAAGGCGTCGGTGAAGGGGTGGAAGGACGGGCCCGGATGCGGGTCGGGAGGGGTCGCGCGGCCGCGCAGGACGGTGACTCCGGCCCGCCGCGCCCGGTTCGCGAACTCGGTGAGGAGCCGGGTCTTTCCGATGCCCGGCTCGCCGGTCACGTCCACGGCCACCGGTCCGCCCGCTCCCCCGGCCCCGGTCCCGCGCCCGCGCAGCAGCGCGTCGAGCCGGGCGAGTTCCCCGGCCCGTCCGGCGAGGGGCGCACGGTCGGCGCACCCCGGATCCGCGGAAGTGTCCACCTGCAGTCCCCCTCGCGTGGTCCGTGGCCGCCCGTACGGCACGTCGCTCGGTCGTACTCTCGCGCACCAACAGTTGTACGGCACGCCACCGACAACGGCGCCGTCCGGTCGAGACGGCCTTGAACGCGCGGGTCCGGAAACCTGAGACGGGCTTCAGGGCGCCAGGTGCCGCACCGTGACGGCGGCGCCGCGTCACCCCCCGGCGTACCCCTCAGGGATGCATCCGGGCGCCCTTCAGTACCTTGTCGACCGCGTTGCGCGGGCCGTACACGGCGAGGCCCGCGAGGTCCAGGCCGTCGCGTCCCACGGCTCGTACGGCGGCGCGGTTGTCGCGGTCGTTGCCGGTGGTGAAGAGGTCGGTGGTGAAGACCGCCCTCGGCAGGGCGCGGGTGAGGGCGCGGGCGTGCGCCGCCGTCAGCGTCTCCTTCGAGCCCTCGAAGACGAGGACGGGCTGGCGGAACATCGGCAGGTAGGGGGTGCCGTCGGCGTCGGCGTACGGTTCGCCGATCACCTCGGGCAGGTCCGTGCCGAGGCCGCTGACCAGGAACGCGGTCACGTTCAGGCGCTGCCAGGTCTCCAGGTCGTCCCGCAGGAGTACGGCGATCTTGGTGTCGAACCGCACGGGGGCGGCGTCGGTGGTGGTCATGCCCTGAGACTGCCGATCACCCCACGGGAGCGTCTTGTACATTCCTTGCATGGTGGCCCGGCAGGAGGTTTCGGCGTGGCGCCCGCACGTCCCCGGGGTCGTCGAGGTGTTCCACGCGCACTTCACCGAGCACGCCTATCCGATGCACGTGCACGACGTGTGGACCCTGCTCATCGTGGACGACGGCGCCGTCCGTTACGACCTGAACCGGCGGGAGCACGGCACTCCGGGCGACACGGTGTCCCTGCTGCCGCCGCAAGTGCCGCACAACGGCTCTCCCGCCACCCCGCAGGGCTTCCGCAAGCGGGTCCTCTACCTTGACCTGACCCAGCTGGACGAGAGTTTCATCGGCGCGGCGGTGGACGGACCCGACCTGGTCGATCCGCTGCTCCGCCGCCGCGTCGGACAGCTGCACGCCGCGCTCGCGGACCCGGGCGGCGCCCTGGAGGCGCAGAGCCGCCTCGCCCTCGTACGGGAACGGCTGCGGACCCATCTGCGGCCCGGGGCGGTCACGGACGCCCGGTCGGCCGGTCCCGGGGTGGCCCACCGGCTGCGCGAGCTCCTCGACGCGCGGCTGCTCGACGGCGTGACCCTGGACGAGGCCGCGGGGCTCCTGCACGCCCATCCCGCGCATCTGGTACGGGCGTTCAGCCGGACCTTCGGCATCGCCCCGCACCAGTACCTCACGGCCCGCCGGCTCGAACGGGCCCGCGGGCTGCTGCTCGACGGGCACCCGGCCGGGGAGGTCGCGGTGGCGACGGGCTTCTACGACCAGTCGCATCTGAGCCGCTCGTTCAAGCGGCTCGTGGGCACGACTCCCGGGCGTTTCGCGCGGGGCGGCGGGGGCACGGAGGCGTCCGTGTCGAGTACTGGCCACTTCGGTGGCGTCAGGAACTCTCCGGCGGACCTCCGCGAGCGTTTCGAGGGGCTCCGGCAGTCCGGCTCCCGGGGCTGATTTCGCATCGCAGCGTGATGATCCGGCCAAAGGTGGTCACTCTCAGTGCCCAGGTCGACCGAATCCCGCCGTCGTCACTCAAACGGACCAGATGATGCACAGGTAGTCATCTTCCCTGGTCGTCGTGATCCCCGCGCCCCGCCGCACGCCCTGTTGAAGGTGATCTTCCGCCCGCACGCTGAATACCGGGAACGTCGACGACGAAGCGGGTGACACGGGTGGGGACAGGAAGTGGCACGGACGGGCACGGCGACGGTGACGTGGACGTGTGTGTGGTCGGGGCGGGCCCGGTCGGGCTGACGCTGGCGATCGGGCTGCGCCGGCTCGCGCTGCGGGTCCGGATCGTCGACAAGGCCCCCGCGACCAAGCACGAGGCCCGGGCCCTGGTGCTCTGGGCGCGGGCCCGGGAGGCGCTCGACGCCCTGGGGGTCGGCGAGACGCTCCGGCGCCACGGCGTCGAGCTGGACGTGGTGACCATCCACGCCCGCGGCCGCGCCCTCGGCGAACTCACCACCGGCTGGGCGCGTTCGGCCCACGCCCGTCCGCTCAACATCGAGCAGCACGACATCGAGCGGCTGCTCTGCGAGGAGCTGGCCCGGCTCGGCACCCACGTCGAGTGGAACACCGAGGTGACGGACGTCAAGGTGCACGACGACCGGGCCGAGTTCACCCTGCGGCACGAGGACGGCTCCGTCGAGTCCGCCGCGGCGCCGTGGATCGTCGGCTGCGAGGGCACCGCGAGCGTGGTCAGGGACCGGCTCGGCATCCCCTTCGAGGGGCGCCGGAGGACCGGGCTCCAGGTCGTCCAGGGCAACGCCCGCCCCACCTGGTCACTGGGCCACGAGCCGGGCCGGGGACACATCTTCCTTGCCCCGCACCGCTCGCTGCTCGTGTTCCCGCTGCCGGGCGGCGGCTACCGCTTCTTCTGCTTCCGGGACGACCCCGATCCCTCGCTGGCCGCCGCCCCCACCCTCGGCGAACTGCGGGACCTGGTCGCGGACACCGCCCGGATGCCGGAACTGCGCCTCGGCCCCACCGAGGTGCCCTGGCTGAACCGCGCACGGTTCAGCGACCGGGTCGCGGCCCGGCTCCGCTGCGGGCGCGGGCTGCTCGCCGGCGACGCGGCCCACGCCTGGGCGCCGGTCGGCGGACACGGCATGAACGTCGGCATCCTCGGCGCCCACAACCTCGCCTGGAAGCTCGCCGCCGTGCACCACGGGCACGCGCGCGAGGAGCTCCTCGACACCTACAGCGACGAGCAACGGCTGCTCGCCGTGCGGTACATCCGCGAGATGCGGTTCAACTTCATGGAGCTGCCGCTGCCCCCACTGGGCTATCGGGCGTTCACGGCCACCGTGCCCGCCGCGCTCGCCCGGCGGGGCTTCCAGCGCCGCCTCGACCTGCGGCTGAGCGACCTCGGCCGGAGCCACGCGGGCGGCGCGCTCTCCTGGCACCGCCCGGGCCGACGCCACCGTACCGGGCCCCGCGCGGGTGACCGGATGCCCGACGTCACCGTCACCACCTGCCCCGTGGATCCCACGGACCCGGCGCCGACCCGGCTGCACACCCTCCTCGGGTACGAGCGGTGGACCCTGGTCCTGCACGCCGCCCGCGCCCACCCCGGGGTCCTCGACCGGCTCCGGGAGGCCTGCGCCACATTCCCCGCCCCGGTCCGCGTCCTGGCCGTGACCCCCTGGGACGGCGCCGAGGCCGCCCGCCTCGGGCACCCCGACGACCTGCGCCTGGTGCGGCCCGACGGATACGTGGGCCTGGTCGCCCCGCTCGCCCGTACCGCCCTGCTCCGTGACTACCTGGCGGTGCTCGCCGCCGACGGCCCCGGGGCCGTACGGGAGTCCCGGCCGATCCGCCCACACCGTGCGCACTGAACCGATCGGGAGTCGGACCGTCATGCAGACCACCACCGTCATGCAGTCCCGCCCCGTGCCGCGCGCCCGGCGGCGGACCCGCGCCAACAGCACGGTCAGCGTCGTGGGCGCCGGGATGGCCGGCCTGGTCGCCGCCTACGAGCTGGAGCGGCTCGGCTTCCGCGTCGAGGTCATCGAAGGCAGTCGCAGGCTGGGGGGCCGCGTCCACACGCACCGCTTCGGCGCTGCCGAGGGCGCGCCGTTCGTGGAGCTGGGCGCCATGCGCATCCCCACCGGACACCACCGGACGATGCACTACGTGGAGCACCTGGGCCTCGCCGACCAGGTGCGCCCGTTCACCACCCTGCTGTCCGAGGAGAACGCCTTCCTGGCGACCAGCACGGGGCACGTACGGCTCCGGGACGCGCCCCGCGCCCTGATCGCCGACGTCCGTGCCTCGCTGCCGGGTGCGCCGTACCGCGAGGAGACCGTCGTGTTCGGGGCGTGGCTCGCGGCGGTGGTCGACGCCGTCGCGCCGCCGGGGCTGCGCACCGGGCTCCGCGCCGACCTCGCCCGTAACCTGCTCGATCTGGTCGAGGAGGTCGACCTCTCTCCGCACCTCCTCGGCCACGCCAAGGACCGGATCGACGTGCACGGTCTGTTCGCCGCGCACCCGGGGATCCGGGCCGGGTGCGGCGACCGGCTGAACAGCTTCCTCGACGACATCCTCACCGAGACGAGTCCCGAACTGGTGCGGCTCGCCTGCGGCATGGACCAGCTGGCGCAGCGGCTCGCGGCCCGGATCCGGGGGCCGATCTGGCTGGGCCAGCGGGTGTCGGGCTTCGAGGTGGCTCCCGACCACGTCCTCGTACGGCTCGGGGGCGGCCCGTCGCCGGCCGTGCGGCGCTGCGACTACGTGCTGTGCACGGTGCCGTTCTCCGTGCTGCGGAGTCTGACGCTCACCGGTTTCGACGACGACAAGCTCGCGGTGGTGCGGGAGGTGGACTACTGCCCGGCGACGAAGGTCGCCGTCCACGTCCGCGAGCCGTTCTGGGAGCGCGAGGGCATCCGTGGCGGCGCGTCGTTCAGCGGGGGCCGCATCCGGCAGACCTACTACCCGCCCTCCGAGGCCGAGGGGACCACGGATCCCTCGCTGGGCGCGGCGCTGCTCGCGAGCTACACGATCGGCGAGGACGCGGAGCACCTCGGCGCCATGCCGCCCGCGCAGCGGCACCGGACGGTGGTGGAGGAACTAGGGCGGATGCACCCGCAGTTGCTGCGCCGGGGGATGGTGCGGGGCGTGGCGAGTCTCGCCTGGGGCGGGCATCCGTGGACGGCGGGCGGGTGCACGATCCGGTGGGGGCAGGACGCGGCGGCGTGCGAGGAGCAGCGGCGGCGGGCGGTGCGGCCGCAGCACCGGATGTTCTTCGCCGGGGAGCACTGCGCGAGCGAACCGGCGTGGATCGAGGGCGCGGTGGAGTCGGCGCTCGAAGCGGTGACGCTGATCGCCCGGCACGCGCCGGGCCGTGGCGTCGTGGAGCCGGCCGGACTGGAGGCGGCGTGAGCGTCTTCGATCTGCCCCGGCTGTACTTCGGGGGAACGGCCGTGACGCGGCTTCCCACGGGGCCGCGCGGCGGCCTGGTGGACCTGGCGGGCAACACGGCCCTCAGGGGCGCCTCCCCCGGCCCCGGACAGTCCGGGCGCGTGGCCCCCTTCGGGGTGGACGGGCCCGCCGGGGAGTACCACGAGCACCTCGCCGCGCACGGCGCGCGCGGCGAGCACTTCTCCGGGAACGGCCACTTCCTCTTCGACGCCCGGGTGACCGGTGTGCAGCGGGTCGACGGGTCCGCCGTGGACACGGCGGACCCGGTGGTGGGCCGGGCCGTCGACCTGTGGGGGCACTACAACCCCTATCTGGGGACGACGGTGAACCGGGCCCGGGTCTTCGACGTCGACCCCGCGTCCGCGTGGACGACGACGGTGATGGGCGGGCAGTTCGCCTTCGGGCGGGAGGGACGTTCGCACGACGCCGGGTATCTGTGCGTGGGGGACGTGACCGGTTTCATGCCGCCCCGGTGGCACGGCTTCACGCCGGTGTGCCGGACGCTGCACCAGTTCGCGATCGAGGCCGGGGAGGCCCTGGAGTGGCCGGCCGGTTCGGCGGACTCCCCCGCCGTGCGGGCCCTGCGGGCGGCCGCCGAGGTCCGGGAGGGCGGCGGTCTGCTCGTCCAGTTCACCCTGGAGCGGCGGGTCACGGAGGGGGAGCCGGCCGCGCCGGACGCCCCCGGCGTGTGGCAGCTGCGGGGCACGGTCGCGCCCTGGCACCCTGACGAGCCGCGCACCCATCCGGCGGGCCGGCTCCTCGTCCCGCACGGGCGGATCGGTGACGCGCGCGGGAACCCGTGCACCGTTCGGGTCTCCCCCGCCGGCGTGTCCTTCAATTGGCCCTTCACAGAAGGGAACCGGCCCCCGGACGCGGGGCGGGAGCCCGGTGTCGTGGAGCTGCGGACCGCCCGCTCGGACCTGCTGGTCGCCGTCCTGCCCGACGGCGTGCCCGACGGCCCGTCCGGGGGCGGGACGGTGGTCTCCGTGCCGGCGGACTCGCCCGAGGCGGTGAGCCGGGCCGAGCAGGAGGGCCTGGTCCTGGTGCGGGCGGCGCACGGCACCGGGGCGGCCACGGTGCTGCTGCGGGAACGGGAGACCGTCGTGCTGACCGACGAGGCCTGTCTGATCCTGGAGCACCCGGACGCCGAGCGGGGCGACGAGCACGCGGTCGAGGTCCCGGTGCGGACCTTCCTGCGGGGCCGCCCCGCGCCGCTCGACACCGTCGTCGTCCGCCAGTACCCCAATCCGCGTGCCCTGCCGCTGGATCCGGTCGCCTCGGCGCCGGAGGCCCGCTGCGGGGACGTGGAGGTGGTACGGCTCCGGGCGGGCCGGACCGCCGGGGAGAAGCCCGTGACGGACGGGACGGGGACGGCGGGGGCCTCCTGCCGGCTGGCCACGGACGGGCGCGGGCGCGGCTGGTTCACCGTCTCCGGGGCCCGGGCGGGAACGGCCCGTTTGCTCCTCGCCGCGCGGCCGGAGGAAGTGCCGCCCACCGATCCGGCGGCCCCCGGCTCGGCCGAGGCCTGCTACGACCACGCCGACGCCCTGGACTTCTGGCCGTGGGCCGGCTCGGCGGCCGTCCGGGTGCTGCCCGACGACTGGGCGCTGGACGCCGTCCTCCAGCAGGACGTGACCTTCGAGCTGCTGCACCGCGAGGTGTTCGCGTACTACGAGCAGCTGTTCCCGTTCATGCGGGACGAGGTGTTCAGCCTGGAGGACCGCTGCAAGGTCGACACGTACGCGAAGCTCATCTGGCAGATGTGCGATCCGGCGAACAAGGACAGGACGTACTACATGCCGCCGACCCGCGACCTGTCGCTGCCGAAGGCGCGGCTGCTCCTCAAGTACCTGCGTGCGCGGAGCGCGGCGACGGCCGTGCCACCGGCCGCCGTCCCCTCACCGGTCCGGTCGCAGCCCAGGATCACCACGCGGGCGCAGCTGCGGTCGGCGTTGTGGCAGGCGGTGGCGGTGGAGCTGGCCTCCTCGCTCCAGTACCTCTACGCCGGCTACTCGGTGCCCACCCACGGCACGGGCTTCGAGTACGTGCGCAGCGGGGTGTGGACACCGCGCCAGCTCCGGCTCGCCTGCGGGGACGGCGGCGAGACCCTGGCCAAGGGCGTCCGGGACAGCCTCTTCGACGTGGCCCGCGAGGAGATGATGCACTTCCTCGTCGTCAACAACATCCTGATGGCGATGGGAGAGTCCTTCCACGTCCCGGAGATCGACTTCGGGACGCCGGGCCGGCTGCCGCTGCCGCTGGACTTCGCCCTGGAGCCGCTGCACCTGGGAAGCCTCCAGCGGTTCATCGCCATCGAGCGGCCCGAGCGGCTCGCGGGCGGCACGGGCGGCGGGGACGGGCCCACCCCGTTCGGATCGCCGAGCGAGCTGTACGCGGGCATCCGGGAGGGCCTGACCCGGGTCCCCGACCTGTTCATGGTCGACCGGGGCCGGGGCGGCGGCGAGCACCACCTGTTCATCGGCGGCGCGGTCAACGCCGTCCATCCGGACTACCAGCTGGAGGTGGACGACCTGTCGAGCGCGCTGTTCGCCGTGGACTTCGTGACCGAGCAGGGCGAGGGCGGCGTCCTCGACATCGAGAAGGACGGCTCGGATTCCCACCACGACACCTTCGTCCGGCTCGCGGAACTGCTGATGACGGAGCGGGCCGACGGGCCGCACGGGGAGGGGACGCCGTGGCAGCCCGCGTACCCCTCGCTGCGCAATCCGACGCTCGACCCCGGGCATCCGGGCCGGGCGGCGGTGAGCGATCCGCACGCACGCCAGGTGATGCGGCTGTTCAACCGCTGCTACTTCATGATGCTCCAGCTGATCGTCCAGCACTTCGGCGAGAGCCCCGACGCGAGCCTGCGCCGCTCGAAGCTGATGAACGCCGCGATCGACGTGATGACGGGGATGATGCGGCCGCTCGCCGAGCAGCTGATGCCCATGGAGTCGGGGTGGCGGGGCCGCACCGCGGGCCCCTCCTTCGAACTGGAGGAACCTCCGGCGTACATCGCGCGACCCGATGTGGCCCGGCGCGGGTTCGCGATGCGCTTCCGGCACCTCGCGGCGATGGCCCGGGAGTGCGAGGGCGTGCCGGAGCACGTGCCGGAACTGATGGCCTGGTACGCGGAGCGCTTCGCGCAGGAAGGGGGCAGGTGACCATGGAGACCGAGGTGCTGATCGTGGGCGGCGGGCCGGTCGGGCTCGCGCTCGCGCTCGATCTGGCCCACCGGGGTGTGGACTTCGTGCTCGCGGAGGCCGGGGACGGGCGGGTCACCCACCCCAAGGTGTCGACGATCGGCCCGCGCGCGATGGAGGCCTTCCGGCGCTGGGGGGTCGCGGACGCCATCCGGGGTGCGGGCTGGCCGGCCGACCACACCCTGGACGTGGCCTGGGTGACCGCCGTCGGCGGGCACGAGCTGCACCGGGTGCCGCTCGGGACGGCCGGTGGGCGGCCGCCGCTCCCGTACACGCCGGAACCCGAGGCGGTCTGCCCGCAGCACTGGCTGGCGCCGCTGCTCACCGAGCGCGTCGGCGTCCATCCGGCGGGTCCGGTGCGTCTGGGCACCCGGCTCCTCGGGTTCACCCGGCTCCCGGACCGGGTGAGCGCCGGGCTGGTGGACGGGGCGGGGGTACGGACGACGGTGCACGCCCGCTATCTGGTGGGCTGCGACGGGGTGTCGTCGCGGGTGCGGAAGGCCTGCGGCATCGACGCGCCCGAGCGGCACCGGACCCGCGTCCTGCGCAACATCCTGTTCCGGGCGCCCGAGCTCGCGGAGCGCCTCGGTCCGCGCGCCGCCCTGGTCCACTTCGTGACCGAACCGGGCGGGCTCCGCTACCCCCTGCGGGCCATCGACGGCCGGGGCCTGTACCGGCTGACGTGTCCGGCCGGGCCCGCCGAAGCGGCGAAGTCCGTACGGCGGGCCGTGGCGCCGGACGTGCCGTTCGAGGTGCTGTCGGACACGACCTGGCACCTGACCCACCGGGTGGCCTCGCGCTACCGCGCCGGGCGGGTCCTCCTCGCCGGGGACGCGGCGCACACGCTGTCGCCCTCGGGCGGGTTCGGGCTCGCGACGGGAGTGGGGGACGCGGCGGACCTGGGGTGGAAGCTGGCCGCGGAGCTCGCGGGCTGGGCCGGACCCGGCCTCCTCGACTCCTATGAGAGCGAGCGGCGGCCGGTGGCCCTGCGGAGCCTGGAGGAGAGCCACCGCAATCTGCGCCGCACCCTCGACCGGCGGCTCTCCGGGGCGCTGTGCGACCCGACACCCGAGGGGGAGCGGGCGCGGGCCGCGCTCTCGCGGGAGATCGCGGAGTCGGACCCGGGCCGCGAATTCGACGCGCCCGACGCGCACTTCGCCCACCGGTACGCGTCGCCGGTCGTCGCGCCGGTCGCCGCGGACGAGAAGGCCGCGGAGCCGGGCCCGCCCGAGGGGCCCCGGGCCGAGCCGGCATGGAACCGGTCGGCAGTGCCGGGCGCCCGGGCCCCGCACGCGTGGCTGGCACCCGGGCGGTCGACCCTCGACCTCTTCGGCGGGGAGTTCGTGCTGCTCCGCGTCGGCGCCCGCGCCCCGCTGACGGACGGACTCGTACGGGCCTTCGGCGACCGCCGGGTGCCCCTGCGGGTGGAGCACTGCGACACCCCCGAGGTGACCCGGCGCTACGACCGCCCCCTGGTCCTCGTCCGCCCGGACGGCCACGTGGCCTGGCGGGGCCACACCGCACCGCCCGACCCGACGCGGCTGGCGGACCTGGTCCGCGGGGCGGGCGCGACGGCGACCGGGTCGGGGGACGCGGGATGAACGGGGCGGGCGGGGTGGGGGTGTTCGATCCGGTGGGGCTCGACCTGGCCGACCCGTACCCGGTCTACCGGCGGTACCGGGAGGCCGGTTCGGTGCATCCGGGGCGGCCGACCGACCGGGCAGGGCCGACCACCTGGTACGTCTTCGGGTACGCGGAGGTCGCGCGGGTCCTCACGGACCGGGGCTTCGGCCGGGCGTCGCCGTCGGCGGCGAGCGCGGCGCCGATCCCCGAGGGATACGGGACGCTGCGCCGGATCGTCGAGAACTGGCTCGTCTTCCTGGACCCGCCCCGGCACACGCGGCTGCGCGCCCAGGTGGCCCCGCCGCTGAGCGCTCCGGCCGTACGGGCCTTGCGTCCCCGCGTACGGGAGATCGCGGAGGAACTCGTACGGCCCCTCGCGCGGCGGCCCGTGGTCGAACTGGTCGAGGGCTTCGCCGCCCCGTTCCCGCTGCTGGTCGTGGCGGGGCTGCTCGGGGTCGACCCCGGTCGGTGGCCGTGGTTCCGGGAGGAGGCGCTCGCCCTCCAGCGGTCCGGCGGGACCAGGGGCGACCGGTCGCCGGCCGCGCTCGCACGGGCCGACCGCGCGGCGGCGCACCTTGACGCGTACTTCCGGGCGGAGCTGGCGGCGCGCCGCTCGGAGGACCGGGGGGACCTGCTCTCGGCGCTGGCGGCGGCCGGCGCCGAGGACCCCTCGCTGGGGACGACCGCGCTGACGTCGACCTGCGTCCACCTCCTGACGGCCGGGCACGAGACGACGACGGGCCTGCTGGGCAAGGCGGTGCTCGCGCTGCTGGCGCGGCCGGAGGTGGCGGAGGAACTGCGCGCGGACCCGGGCCTGTTGCCGAACGCCGTGGACGAGTTCCTGCGCCACGACCCACCCGTGCAGATGGTCACGCGGTGGGCGCGGCGGGACGCGGAGCTCGCCGGCCGAGCGGTCCGCCGGGGCGACCGGGTCCAGCTGGTGCTGGGTTCGGCCCACCGCGACCCGGCCCGCTTCCCGGACCCCGACCGGCTGGACATCCGCCGGGACACCGGCCGGCACTGCGCGTTCGGTCTGGGCATCCACTACTGCGTGGGGGCGGCGCTGGCACGCGCGGAGGCGGAGATCGGCCTGGGGCTCCTGCTGGAACGGCTGCCGGCGCTCCGGACCGGCGCCCGTCCACGGGTGGAGGTGGAGTACGCCCCGGACTGGGTGTTCCACGGCCCGTCCCGCCTGACGCTGACCTCGCGGGAGCGTCCCTGACCCCCTGCTCGGGGAGGATTCCCGCACCCCCGGCGGTCACCGTGGCTCAGGGTGCCGGTTCCCGGGGCGGTGTGGTGTGGAGGGCCGCGAGGAGTTCCGTCTGGTTCGTCAGAACGCCGCAGAGGATCGTGCGGGCGGTCCGCAGCAGGTCGGCCACCTGGTGGCTCGTCAGTGCGTAGTAGACGGCCGTGCCCTCCCGTCGGGCGACGACCAGGTTCGCCCGGCGCAGGACGGCCAACTGCTGGGAAAGGTAGGCCGGTTCGACCCGAGTGTCGCGGAGCATCTCGGCGACCCCGTGCTCCCGCTCGCTCAGCAGTTCCAGGACGCGGATGCGGACGGGGTGCCCCAGCGTCTTGAAGAACTCCGCCTTCAGTTGGTAGAGCGGCGCGCTCATCGCACCCACCCCGCGCGTCCCGTCGTCCCAGCCCTCAGCACCATGCCCCCATCCTCGCGCCTGCCGGGGCGGACGGCACAACCCGCGCCGCACTCACCCGCGGCGCGACGGCCCGGCCCCGCCCGGAACCCCCTCGGACGGTACGGCAGTTGGACGGTCCGGCGGCCGGAATCCTCCGAAAGCTCAGGCGGTCGGCCACGCGTCGCTGCGCCAGGCCCGCTGCTCCGCGCCCGCGCCGCGGTGCGCGGCGAGCGCGGCGGCGAGGTCGGGGTGGACGGGCATCGGGGCGCCGTCGCCGCCCGGCACGAGGGAGCCGTCGGCGGGGATCGCGGCGAGTTCGAGGGTCCGGCCGGCGGACCGCAGCCGGAGGGCGGCCTCGGCCACGGCGAGCTGCCCGCCCGCCGACCAGCCCCGCAGCCGGGTCAGGTCGAGCACGACGGGTCCCGTGCCGCGCGCGACCGCCCATCCCACGGCCCCGGTGAACCGTCCCACGGCGTCGGCTCCGAGGAACCCGGCCAAGGACAGTACGCCCAGGTCCTGCTGGACGGTGTAGCGCCATTCGATGGTCATGCGGGTCGCCATCCTTCTCGCACGGGCACGGCCCGACCAGGATGTAGCGAATTGCAGAATTTTGCAATTATCCGATCGCGTGGGCAGGAACAAACCGGCGGACCGAGGAGCTGCAACGAGCAACCGCTGCACACAGCAGGAACGGACAGAAGGAAGCACCATGAAGATCGGCATCATCGGCGCCGGCAACATCGGCGGCAATCTGACCCGTCGCCTCGCCGCCCTCGGTCACGACGTGTCCGTGGCCAACTCCCGGGGCCCCGAGACGCTCGCGGCGCTGGCCGAGGAGACGGGCGCCACCGCGGTCGCGGCAACCGAGGCGGCGCGCGGCGCCGAGGTCGTCGTCGTCACCGTCCCGCTCAAGAACGTCCCGGACCTTCCGGCGGGTGTCCTCGACGGCGCCGCCGACGGCTTCGTCGTGATCGACACCAACAACTACTACCCCCAGCGGGACGGCCGGATCGCCGCCATCGAGGACGACGGTCTCACCGAGAGCCGCTGGACCGAGGGCCACCTCGGCCACCCGGTGGTCAAGGCCTTCAACGGCACGTACGCGCAGGACATCCTGGACCGACCGCTGCCCGCCGGCGACCCCGGCCAGCTCGCGCTGCCCGTCGCGGGCGACGACGACGCGGCCAAGCGGAAGGTGCGTGCCCTCATCGACGAACTGGGCTTCGACACGGTGGACGCGGGCGGGATCGACGAGTCCTGGCGCCAGCAGCCCGGCACGCCCGTCTACGGCCTCCGGGAAGGCGTGGAGGCCGTGACGAAGGCCCTCGCCGAGGCCTCCCCCGAGCGTCCGGCGGACTTCAGGGGCTGAGCCACCGCTCCCCGGCGGGCTTCGTGAACGTCACGTCGGCCGCCCGTACGGTGACCTCCGCGTCGCTCCCGAGGGCGTACGCCGCGACCCGGGAGACCACCGCCGCCGGAACGGCCTCGCTGACGCCGGGCACGGCCGGGACGTCCTGGGTCGCGTGGGCGTCGTGCGGGACGACCACCCGGTAGCCGCGCGCCAGCGCCGTACGGGCCGTCGCGTGGACGCACATCTCCGACATCACACCGCAGACGGCGACCGCCCGGACTCCCGCGTCCGCGAGGACCACGCCCAGCGCGGTCTCCTCGAAGCCGTCGTCGTACGGTTTGCGGATCACCGTCTCCCTGGGGCCGGGCTCGACGGGGTGGTGCAACTCCCAGCCCGGCGTGTGGGGTTCGTCCTCCGCGCCGGGCGGTCCGTCGTTCTGCAGGTGGACGACGAGCGCCCCGTCCCGGCGCGCCCGCGCGATCAGGTCCGTCGTCCGGTCCACCAGCCGCTCGGCGGCGGGCACGGCCCCGTCCCCGGTGACGAACGCGGACTGCACGTCCACGACGATCAGCGCGTCGACGGGAGGGGCGGGCGGGGCGGTCGCGCCGTGCGGCGCGGTCTCGGCGGACGAGGTGGTCACGGCGTGCGGGGCGGTCTCGGTGCGCGGGCTGCTCATCCGGACATCATCGTTCTCGCACGCCCCCGCCGCCACGGAATTCGGCCCGCCGGCCGTCAGTCGGGGTTCGCCGCCCACGAGACGGGCCTGGTGACGCCGGGCTCGGACAGGCGGGGGTCCAGCGGGTCCGGCGGGCCGGGCTGAGACTCGGCGTCGTCGGGGCGCGGGGGTTCCGGGCGCAGGAGTTCGTCGAGGGCCGTCAGGCGGATGAGCCGGAGGATCCACGGCTGGTCGCAGACGAGCCGCCAGCGCGCGCCGTTCTGGCGGGTGCGTCCGGCACAGTGGGCGAGGAGGCCGAGTCCGGTGGCGTCGCAGAAGGTGAGGCGCCGGATGTCGACGGTCAGGGCGTCGGACTCCCGGACGAGGGCGTCCAGCTCGGGCCGCAGGTGCCGTACGAGGACGAGGTCGAGCTCACCGCGGAGGACGGCGACGGTGTCACCGCCGGTCGAGCGGACGACGAGGTACGGGTCATGACGGGGGATCAGCTGCATCGGACGCTCCACAGGGTGGCTCCATGTGTCGCTTCGAGCGTGGCCGCCCCGCCGCCGGGAGGGACGTTTCGCCTTGGCCGCTGTCACCTGAATCGGTGAACGGCCGGGCCGTCCGATCTCGACCGTACGCCCGATCTCCACGTCCGCGTACGAGCGCCGCCGCTCCCCCGCCGTCCTCAGCCGTCGCTCACCGCTCGCCGTCGGCGGGCGTCCCCGCCGACCCGGCCGACGCCTCGGCTCCGCCGAAGGCCTCCGCCTTGACGCGGTCGAACTGGGCGCCCATGGCGGCGGACAGGGCCTGCGCGGCGGACAGGGGCCGGACCATGACCATGAAGTCGTCGATCTTGCCCTCCTCGTCCATGTGGAGGAAGTCGCAGCCGTTGATCTCCATGTCGCCGACCTTCGCCGTGAAGACGAGGGCGTGGTCCCGGCCGTCCGCGCTCGCGATCTCCCGTACGTAGCGGAAGTCGGAGAAGACGCGCATGACCGCGCGCAGGATCGCCGCCGTGATGGCCTTGCCGGGGTACGGCCGGAAGGCCACCGGGCTGGTGAAGACGACGTCCTCGGCGAGGAGCGCCTCGACGGCGGCGTGGTCCATGGCCTCGACGGCCTTGCGGAAGGGGTGCACGGCAGGCTCCTATGCAACTTGTTGATTAGGTGCACTTGCAGCTAACCGCATCCTCCGGGCCGCGTCCAGGCCCCACGTCCAGGCCGTCCGTCCTGGGCCTCCCGGCGCAGCGGCGGGACGCTCAGCGTCGTCCAGGCGCGCAGCGCCCACTCGACCGGGCCGCTCCGGTACCTGCGGAGCCACCACCGGCTCGCCACGACCTGCGCGGCGAAGAGCGCGAGGGCGATCGCCAGGACGCCCGCCGGCGGCACCCGGCCGACGAGGCCCGCCCCGTACCCGGTGAACAGCAGGGCGCACACGAGGGACTGGGTGAGGTAGCCGGTCAGCGTCATGCTGCCGACCGGGCCGAGCAGGGCCACCGTCCGCCGGCCGAACCGCCCCTGGGTGAGCCGGAGCACCGTGGCGCCGTACGCCGCAGAGAGCAGCGGCGCGGTGAGCAGGTCGATCCCGATGGCGAGGATCTGGAACGCGTCCCCCGCGTCCGCCAGGTTCCCCCAGGCGTACACGCCGGCCCCGAGGAGTCCCACCGTGAAGCCCGCCCACTGGAGCCGGACCAGGGTCGCGCGGTGGCGGGCGAGGTCGCCGAGGGCACGCGCCCGCCCGGCCGCGAGGCCGAGGAAGAAGGCCGCGAGGCTGGCCGGTGCCTGGAGGAAGATCAGCGCGAACACGAACTCGGAGAGCTCCGCGAGGTGCTGGCCGATCACCGAGCCGGGACCGCCGCGCAGCGCCTGCGTGGCCCGCTCGGCCTCCGCCGCCGCACCCGCGTCGGGGACGTCCGCCCCGCCCATCAGGAACACGCCCGCCGCGAGCAGGAGGTAGAGGGAGGCGGTCACGGTCAGCAGGATCACGGCGGTGCGGACGGCGGCGCGAGGGCGGACCCGGCGGGCCGCGAACAGGATCAGGCCGAGGAGCGCGTACGTGGTGAGGATGTCACCGGAGAACAGCAGGACGGCGTGCAGCACCCCGAGGACGAAGAGGCCTGTGAGACGCCGCAGGAAGCGCGGGGCGAAGCGGACGCCGTCCCGCTCGGCGGAGGCCAGCTGGAGGGTGAAGCTGTAGCCGAAGAGGAACGAGAAGAGCAGGAAGAACTTCGACTCGAAGAACAGCGCGACGAACCACCGGACCGCGCCGTCGAGCGGCGAGTCGAAGCCGGGCTCCGCCAGGCCGACCCCGTGGTACGCCGACGCCTGGAAGCCGATGTTGACGAGCAGGATCCCCAGCAGGGCGAAGCCGCGCAGGGCGTCGACCTGCGCGAGCCGCGCGCCCGGCCGTTCGCCGCCGCCCTCTCCGGCACCACCGGCACCGCCGGCACTTCCCGCACGTCCGACCGGCCCGTCGTCGGCACCCGGTTCCGCCGCCGCTGACAGCGTCATTTTCTTCCCCCCGTACTTCTCGATCGACACATGATCGTATCGATCGCGGACGGGCCGTCAGGCCGGGCCGCCGCCCGGGCCGGTCACCGCCGCCAGCGGAACGCGCCGGAACTCCAGCGTCTCGTACGGGCTCTTCGTCCCCGTCTCGTGAAGCAGTCCGATCGTCTCCCCGTCCAGCTGGACCAGGTCCGAGTACGCGCCCTTCCGCCCGGACACGGTCAGCGTCCTCGTGAAGGTCAGCCCGCCGTCGCGGCTGCTCCAGAGGGCCGGTGCGACCCGGGCGTCCGGGACCGACGGGGCCGAGAACAGCAGCGTGCCGCCCGGCCCGCCCACGTACAGGAGACTGCCCTGCACCACGGGCACGGCGTCCAGGGCGGGTTGCGGCGCGAAGGGGCGCTCGATGCTCAGGCCGCCGTCGCCGGACGTGGTGTCCGCGCGGTTGCCCGGGCCGTTCCCCAGCTGGTCGCGTGCGCTGAAGTACAGCCTGCCGTCGGGGAGTTCCGCCACGGCCGACTCGTTGGCGTTGACCTGCCCGTCGTAGGTGTCGTCGACGAAGCCGAGGCGCCAGGACCTGCCGCCGTCGTCGCTGTAGAGCGCGTGGGCCCCGTAGTACCGGGGTTCGCGGCCGGTGTCGGCCGAGCCTTCGGGCGGCGCCGCCGAGTGGTTGGCGGGGACGACCAGCCGCCCCGCGTGCGGGCCGTGGCGGAGGGTCACGGCGTGGCCGGGCCCGGTGGCGTACCAGCGCCAGCCGGGCCGTTTCACCTGGGCCGTGATCTCCCTCGGCGCCGAGAACGTCCGGCCGTCGTCGGCGCTGCGCTGCACGAAGACCCGGCGGCCGCGCGCCGCCGGGACCTGGCCGGCGAGGATCCGGCTCTCCGTCGCCTCGGCGCCGTTGAAGGAGCTGACGAGGACCACGTCGCCGGTGCGCGGGTCCACCACCGGGGCGGGGTTGCCACGGGTGTCGCCCCGGCCGTCGGCGGCGATCCGCTGGGGCTCCCAGGTGCAGCCGCCGTCCTCCGACCGCCGCACGACGATGTCGATGGCGCCGCTGTCACCGCCGCCGGCCGCCCGTCCCTCGGCGAAGGCCAGCACCGTGCCGGCCGGGGTCCGCACGACGGCCGGGATGCGGTAGCCGACGTACCCGCCGGCCCCCGCGGTGAACGGGACGGAGGTCGTGCAGCCGGCGCCCGGCCCCGCACGGCCGGGCGCCGGCTCCCCCCGTCCCGATGGTTCCGTCAGCCCCGCGACGAGCAGCCCCGCCGCCACGACGACGGCTGCCGCCGCCGCTCCCACGGCTCCACGCCCCACGGGTGCCCCCTGCCGTTCCGCCGCCGCTCCGGCGCGTCGCGGCTCACCGGCCGAAGATCACCTCCGTGGGAGACCACGGCCTGAACACCCGGACAACACCGGACCGCGCGGAGGCGAAATCCGCGGAGGTACGAGCCGTGGCCGCGCGGCGCGGCTGCCTGCGGGGTGTCAGCCCGCGAACTCCGCCATCCACGCCTCCACCTCGGACGAGGAGCGCGGGAGTCCCGCCGACAGGTTCTCGTGGCCGTCCTCGGTGACCACGAGGTCGTCCTCGATGCGGACGCCGATGCCGCGCCACTCCTCCGGCACGGTGAGGTCGTCGGGCTGGAAGTAGAGCCCGGGCTCGACGGTGAGCACCATGCCCGGTTCGAGGACGCCGTCGACGTACTCCGCCGTGCGGGCCTGCGCGCAGTCGTGGACGTCGAGGCCGAGCATGTGGCCGGTGCCGGCCATGGTGAAGCGGCGCTGGAGACCGAGGGCGTACGCGCGGTCGACCGGGCCCTCGATGAAGCCCCACTCGACGAGGCGCGCCGTCAGGTGCCGCTGGGACGCCTCGTGGAAGTCGCGGTACGGGGCGCCCGGCTTCACCGCGGCCATGCCGGCCTCCTGCGCCTCGTACACCGCGTCGTACACCTGGCGCTGGACCGGGGTGAAGGTGCCGCTGATGGGCAGGGTGCGGGTGACGTCGGCGGTGTAGAGGGAGTGGGTCTCCACGCCGGCGTCGAGGAGGAGGAGTTCGCCGGGGCGGACCGGGCCGTCGTTGTCCGTCCAGTGCATGATCGTGGCGTGCTCGCCGGCGGCGCAGATGGAGCCGTAGCCGACGGCGTTGCCCTCCAGACGGGCCCGGCGGAAGAAGGTGCCCTCGATCCAGCGCTCGGAGGAGGCGACGGCCCGGGAGAGCTCGCCCACGCAGTCGGTGAAGCCGCGGACGGTGGAATCGACGGCCTTGCGCATCTCGCCGAGTTCCCAGGCGTCCTTGACGAGCCGCAGTTCGGAGAGCGCCTCCTCCAGCTCGTCGTCGCGGTCCTCGTCGGTGCTGACGGCGGCTTCGAGGGCGGGGTCGTGGCCGCGGACGATCCGGGTGGGCACGCCGGTGACGGCGGCCAGGTCGGCGGCGGCGCCGCGGACGTCGCGGCAGGGCAGTCCGAGGAGGATCTCGGACTCGGCGAGGGTGCGGCGGCGGCCCATCCACAGTTCGGCGGTGTAGCCGATCCAGAACTCGTCGTTCTCCCGGCTGTCGCGGGGCAACTGGTAGCAGTAGGCGTCGTGGCCGCCGTCCGCGCGGGGTTCGAGCACCAGGGCCCCGTCGCGGGCCTGGTCGCCGGTCATGTGCACATAGCCGGTGTACGGGCGGAAGGGGTACGTGTCGTCGTTGGAGCGGGTCTTCAGGTTGCCGGAGGGGATGACGAGCCGTTCGCCGGGGAAGCGCGCGGAGAGCGCGGCGCGGCGGGCGGCCGCGTACGGCGCCTGCTCGGCGGGCTCGGTCCCGCGCCGCTCGCTGTTCGCCCAGCCGGTGCGCATGAGGCGGGAGAGTTCCTCGGAGACGCCTTCGTAGAGGCCGTTCTTGCGACCCTTCGCCACGTCCTGCTCCTTCTTCCGGATGAGTGCCTGGTAACGCCGTGGTGCGACGGCTCCCGGACGGTACTGCGCCGGGAGCGCCCCGGTTGCCGAAGACCGCCACTGGCACGGATCGGACACGGGCGGGCGCGGCGGAGCCGATAATCGACGCATGGCGAACGAGAGACTCGGCGAGGCCCTGCGACTCCTGGGCATCGGCCCGGAGGCGGTGCGGGTCTACCGCTCGCTCCTGGAGCTCGGGCCCGCGCCGCTGGCCGATGTCGGCGCGGCGGCCGGTTTGGCGGGGGCCGAGCTGGCGGCCGCGTACGGGGAGCTGGTCGCTTCGGGGCTCGCGAGCGCCGCCGAGGCGGGGCGGGACACGGTGGCGCCGGTGCCGCCGGCCGCCGGCCTGGAGATCCTCGGGCGGCGGCGGGCCGCCGAGCTCGACGAGTCCCGGATCACCGTCGGCGGCGCGTTCGACGCGTTCCGCCGGCAGCGGCTCACCGGATACCAGGACCCGCTGGTGGAGGTCGTCACGGGGGACGCCATCGGGCTCCGGATGCGCCAGGCGTGGACGAGCGCCCGGGAGCAGATCCGGCAGCTGGACTCACCGCCGTACTTCCCGCTGGACGGCGCCACGGAGGACGCGCTGGCGACGCTGGCGCGCGGGGTGACGCAGCGGGTCGTCTACTCGCGGGAGTCGCTGGAGCACCCGGGGCAGCTGGAGAACTCCATCGAGCCCTGCATCGAGGCCGGGGAGCAGGCGCGGGTGCTGCCGTCGGTGCCGGTCAAGCTGGTGATCATCGACGACGCGTACGCGCTGGTCGCCCTGTCGATCAGGGAGACCGACGTGTACAACACGATGCTGGTCGTGCAGCCGTGCGGGCTGCTGTCCGCGCTGGTGGCGCTGTTCGAACAGGCCTGGCAGAACGCGCTGCCGTTCCACGGCCGTTCGGCGCGGCCGGCGGGGCTGCTGCCCGCCGACCGCCGGCTGCTGCGGCTGCTCGCGGCGGGGGCGGGCGACGAGGTGATCGCCCGGGAGCTCGGGGTCAGCCGTCGGACGCTCTTCCGCCGCGTGCAGGTCCTGATGGCCCGCCTGGGTGCTACAAGCCGGTTCCAGATGGCGCTGCAGGCACAGCGCTCGGGCTGGCTGTGAGCGGGCCGGGGACGGTCGGCGACCCGGGGGCCGCGAGCTGCTGCCACAGATAGGTGTGGACGAGCGCGCTGTTGTGGGCGGCCTGTTCGTTGTCTCCGGCGCCCGCGTGGCCCCCGCCGGTGTTCTCGTAGAAGAGCACCCGGTGGCCGAGTTCCCGCAGCCGGGCGGCCGTCTTCCGGGCGTGTCCGGGGTGGACGCGATCGTCGCGGGTCGACGTCATGAGGAGGACCGGCGGATAGGGCCGGTCCGCCGCCAGCAGGTGGTACGGGGAGATCGCGGCGAGGTGGGGGCGGTCGGCGGGGTCGTCCGGGTCGCCGTACTCGGCGATCCAGGAGGCGCCCGCGAGCAGCTTGTGGAAGCGGGTCATGTCGAGCAGCGGCACCTGGGCGACGATCGCGCCGAACAGCTCCGGGTGGCGGGTGAGCATCGCGCCCATGAGGAGTCCGCCGTTGCTGCCGCCCTTCGCGCCCAGCATGGCGGGGGTGGTGATGCCGCGCGCGACGAGGTCCTTCGCGACGGCGGCGAAGTCCTCGAAGGCCCGGGGGCGTTCGGCGCCGAGCGCGGCCTGGTGCCAGTCGGGGCCGTACTCGCCGCCGCCGCGGATGTTCGCGATGACGTAGGTGCCGCCGCGCTCCAGCCACGCGCGGCCGGTCACCGCCGCGTACGACGGGGTGAGGGACACCTCGAACCCGCCGTAGCCGTAGAGCAGCGCGGGGCCCGGGCCGGGCGTGGTGGTGCGGTCGGGGCCGATGACGAAGTACGGCACGCGGGTGCCGTCGGCGGAGGTCGCGAAGTGCTGCCCGACGGTGAGGCCGGTGGTGTCGAAGCGGTGCGGGGCCTGCTTGAGCACCTCGGTCCCGGCGCCGATCCGGCCGAGGTGGAGGGTGGAGGGCTGGAGGAACCCGGACACGTCGAGGAAGTACTCGTCGGACTCGTCCGGGTCGGTGTCGACGACGCTGACGGCGGAGAGTTCGGGGACCCCGACGAGCGGCTCCCGGGTCCAGCCGCCCTCGGCGGCGGGCGTGAGCACCTCGATCCGGGTGCTGACGTCCCGCATGGTCTCCAGGATGAGGTGGTTGCGGGTCCAGGTGTGCCCGGCGAGGGCGGTCCGCGCGTCGGGGGTGAACAGCACCTCGGGTGTGCGGTCGCCGGCCAGGAAGGCGTCGAAGCCGAAGGCGAGGAGGGAGCCGGTCGGCTGCCCGAGCCAGGGGGACTTCAGGGTGACGATCAGGTACTGCCGGTGGGCGTAGGCGTCGGCGTCGTCCGGTACGTCGATCCGTACGCGGGTGCCGTCGGGCCGCAGCAGGTGGGTCTCGCTCCGGAAGAAGTCCGGCGAGCGCCCGACGAACTCCCGCTCGAAGCCGGGCGTGGAGTCCCGGTAGCCCCAGGCGGCGACGTCCGCCCGCTCGCCCTCGTAGACGAGCTCGGACGCCTCGACGGGTGTCCCGCGCCGCCAGCGGCGCACGGTGCGCGGATAGCCGGAGTCGGTCAGCGAGTCCGGTCCCAGGTCCGTCCCGACGAGGACGGTGTCGGGTCCGGCCCAGCCGATCCGGGTCTTCGCCTCGGGCAGCCGGAAGCCGTCGGCGACGAACTCCCGGGTCCCGAGGTCGAATTCGCGCACCACGACGGCGTCCCCGCCGTCGCGCGAGAGCCGGACGAGGGCGCGGTCGAAGTCCGGGCGGCGGACGTTCGCCCCGTCCCAGACCCACTTCTCGCCCTCGGCCTCGGCCAGCGCGTCGACGTCGAGCAGCACCTCCCAGTCGGGCTCGTCCTGCCGGTACGACTCCAGGGTCGTGCGCCGCCACAGCCCGCGCACATGCCCGGCGTCACGCCAGAAGTTGTAGAGGTACGCGCCGCGCCGCACGGTGTAGGGAATGCGGTCGGAGGCGTCGAGCACCTCCCGCAGCCGGGCCTTCAGCGGACCGAAGCCGTCGTCCGCGGTCACCGCCCCGGCCGTCTCGGCGTTCCGCTCGGCCACCCATGCGAGCGCGGCCTCGCCCGAGATGTCCTCCAGCCACAGGTACGGGTCGTCCTCGCTCGCGTTCCGCATGGTGCTACTTCCCGTCCTCGCGTCGCAGTCGTGCCGAAAGGTGGTGCTGCAGCCGCTGTCCGACGGCCGCCAGGTCGTGGACGAAGTCGAGGGTGTCGCCGTCCGTCAGGGTGTAGCGGCGGCGGGTGGCCTCGACGTGCTTGGCCGTGGGGGCCAGCGCGACCGTGTGGGTGGTGAGGTCGACCGCGCCGTCCTCCACCCGGCCGACCATGATCTCGGCGATCCCGGTGGGCTGGGTGATCAGCGCCTCGATCAGCCCCTCCGGCTTGAGCCGCCACCAGCCGCTCTCACGGGCCGCCGGGCGCAGCGGGGCGCCGTCGGCGCCGGTCAGCCAGGCGCGCGCCTCGTAGTGCAGGAAGGGCCGGCCGTCGTGGCTGAAGGTGACCTCCTGGGCGTACGTGAAGTCCTCGGCGAGCGTCGGGTACTCGCCCCGTCCCGTACCGGTCCAGGTGCCGAGCAGCCCGGTCACCGGCGCGAGCAGCTCGTGCGGCGCGGGTGCGGCGTCCGGCCGGAGGGCGTCGGGGTACGGGTGCTGCCGTTCGCGGTCGGTCATCGTGAGTGCTCCTGGGTCGGGTCCTCTGCCGGAGGGCAGCTTAGGTCGTCCGCCCTCCGGCCCGACGGCCGAGACACCCGGCTGGGCCCGTCCGACCCTGATCCGCCGGACAGCTCTAGCGCCGCGTCCGTACCAGCAGGTACAGGAAGTACGGGGTGCCGACGATCGCGGTCATCACGCCCGCGCCGAGCTGGGCCGGGGCGATCACCGTGCGGCCGACGAGGTCGGCGGTGCACACCAGGACGGCGCCGAGGAGCACCGCGACGGGCACCACGCGCGCGTGCTGCCGGCCGACGAGGGCGCGGGCCGCGTGCGGGGCGACGAGGCCGACGAAGCCGATGGTGCCGGCGGCGGCGACGGCGGTGGCGCTGAGCAGGACGGCGAGGGCGAGGAAGCCCAGGCGGCCGCGGCCCAGGTGGAGGCCGAGGAGGCGCGGGGTGTCCTCGTCGAGTGACACCAGGTCGAGTTCGGTGCGCCGGGCGGCCGCGACGACCACGCCCACGGTGAGGACCGCGGCCAGCGGCACGACGTCGGGCAGGGTCCGCCCGTACGTGGAGCCCGAGAGCCAGGTCAGCGCCTTGATCGCGTTGAACGGGTCGGTGAGGATCACCAGCAGGCTGATCAGGGCCGATGCCCCGGTGGCGACGCCGAAGCCGACGAGGACGAGCCTGTTCTGCCGGAAGCCGCCCTTCGCGGCGAGGCCGAAGACGAGGACGGAGCTGACGGCGGCGCCGGCGAAGGCGGCGCCGGCCACGCCCCACGATCCGGCGGCCGGCACGGTGGTGACGAGCAGGACCGCGCCGAGCGCGGCTCCGTTGGAGACGCCCAGGATGCCGGGTTCGGCGAGCGGGTTGCGGGTCACGGCCTGGACGAGGGTGCCGGCCAGGGCGAGCGCGGAGCCCGCGAGCAGGGCGGCGAGGACGCGGGGGACGCGCGTCTCCAGGACGAACGCGGTGGTCCGGCCCGCCTTGCCCTGGGCCCAGTTCAGGACGTCGCCGAGCAGCAGCTTGGCGTCGCCGAGGAGCAGGGCCGCGACGACCACGCCGACCAGGACGACGACCAGGGCGGCGGTGGTGGCGAGGAAGACGCCCCGGCCGCGGATCCGCAGCCGGTCGGGCGCGTCGGCCGCCGCGGTGTCGCGGGACCGGGTCGCCATGACGACGAGGAAGAGCGCGCCGACGAGGCTGGTGACGACCCCGGTCGGGACGGCGACGGCCACGTCCGAAGGGACGAGGACGCGCAGGACGACGTCGGAGCCGAGTACCAGGGCCGCGCCGACGAGGCCCGCGACGGGCAGGCCGCCCCGGGTCCGGGTGAAGCCGCGGAACCTGCGGGCGAGCGGCCGGACGAGCGCGGGCGCGCACAGGCCGACGAAGCCGATGGGGCCGGCGAGGGTGACCGCGGCCGTGGAGAGCAGCGCGGCGAGGACGACGGCGGTCAGCCGGGTGGCGCGGACGGGGACGCCGAGGCCGCGGGCGGCGTCGTCGCCGAGGGCGAGGGCGTCGATCCGGCGGGCGAGGAGCAGCAGTCCGACGAGTCCGGCGACGGCGATCGGCAGCATCTGGAGGACGCCGTCGAAGCCGTTCTGGGCGATGCTGCCCTGGTTCCAGTGGCGGATGCCGTCGGTCTGCAGGGGGAACAGCAGGAGCAGGCCCTCGGTGAGCGCGGTGAGGCCGAGGGTGAGGGCGCTGCCCGCGAGGACGAGCCGGACGGTGCCGGTGCCGAGGCCGGAGAGGCCGAGGACGACGGCGGCCGCGGCGAGGCCGCCGATGAAGGCGACGCCCGAGGAGGCGATCAGGGGCAGCGAGACACCGGTGACGGTGACCACGCTGAGCGCGAAGTAGGAGCCCGCGTTGACCGCGAGGGTGTCGGGCGAGGCGAGGACGTTGCGGCTGACGGCCTGCAGGGCGGCGCCCGCCATGCCGAGGACGGCGCCGACGAGCAGCCCCGCGGCCGCTCGGGGCAGCCGGGAGGCGATGACGACGGACGCGTCGGCCGGGTCGGCCCGGCCGGTGAGTGCCTTCCACACCTCGGGGGCGCCGACCGCGGCCGTGCCCTGGGTGAGGTCCACGATCGCGAGGGCGGCGACGAGAAGGAGGAGAGCGGCCGTCACCGGGGCCGCGCCCGTCCGGGACGTGGCCGCCGGCGGACGGGTGGCGGGGGTGGTTGCGGTGACGGCCATGGTGCTACTTCGTCAGGGCGGCGACGACGGAGTCGACGTACTTGCTCATGGAGCCGGGGCCGCCGAACATCCAGACGCCGTCGGGCAGTCGGTGGACGTCGCCCTTCTTGACGAACGGCAGGGAGGTCCACACCTTGTCCTTGGCGAGGACGCCGGCGAACGGGTTGCTGGAGGCGTCGCCGTCGTTGCCGATGTAGGCGAACTGGACGTCACCGAGCTTGGTGAGGCCTTCGACGTCGGTGGCGCCGAGGCCGTAGGCGGGGTCGCCCTTGACGGTCCAGGCGTTCTTCAGGCCGAGCTTCTCGTTGACCGCGCCGATCAGCGAACCGCTGGTGTAGGGGCGGATCGAGACCTGGTTGGAGACGACGTAGCCGTCGGCGAAGGCGTACTTCGCACCGGCGAGCTTCGCGTCGGCGAGCGCCTTGGCGCCTTCCGCCAGCTTGGCCTCGAACTGCTTCTTGAGCGCGGCGGCCTTGTCCGTGGTGCCGGTGGCCTTGGCGATCAGGTCGAGGTTCTGCGTCATCCGGCCGATCGGGTCGGCGGCGTCGGCGGCCTTCACCTCGAGCACCGGGGCGATCTTGCGCAGCTGCTTGACGGCGGCCGGCGGCAGGTCGGAGGTGGCGAGGATGAGGTCGGGCTTGAGGGCCGCGACGGTGTCCATGCTCGGCTCGCCGCGGGTGCCGATGTCCTTGGGCTCGTTCTTCAGCGGAACGGCCGTGTCCCAGGTCTTGTAGCCCTTGACGTCGGAGACGCCCACCGGGTCGACACCGAGCTCGATGAGGTGCTCGACGACGTTCCACTCGGTGCCGACGACCTTCTTGGCGGGGCCGTCGAGCTCGACCTTGGTGCCCGTGGCATCGGTGAGGGTGATGCGCTCGGTGCTCTTCTTCGCGTCGTCGGCGGCGGGCTCGGTGGTGCCGCAGGCGGTGAGGGCGAGGGCGGCGGTGGTGGCGGCCGCCGTGGTGAGGAGGAGGCGTCTCATGAGGTGGTGCTGAGCCTTTCGCTTCGCGAGTGGTGCCGGCCCATCGCACGGGTGCGCAGCCGGCCGGTGAGGGGATCGGTGTCGACCTCGATGCGGATGCCGTACGTGTCGGTCAGCCGCTCCGGTGTGAGGACGTCGGAGGGGCTGCCGTCGGCGACGACGCGTCCCGTGTCGAGCAGGACGATCCGGTCGGCGACGGCGGCCGCCTGGTCGAGGTCGTGGAGGACGGCGCCGACGGCGATGCCGTGGTCGTCCGCCAGGTCACGCATGAGGTCGAGGAGTTCGACCTGGTAGCGCAGGTCGAGGTAGGTGGTCGGTTCGTCGAGCAGCAGTACGCCCGTCTGCTGCGCGAGGCAGCCGGCCAGCCAGACGCGCTGGAGCTGGCCGCCGGAGAGGTGCTCGGCGCCGCGTCCCGCGAGTTCGGTGACGCCGGTGAGGGCGAGCGCGCGGTCGACGGCGGCCGGCCCTTCCGGGTCTGCCTTGCCCCAGCGGCCCCGGTAGGGGTAGCGGCCGAATTCGACCAGGTCCCGAACGGTCAGGCCGCTGGGGGTGGGGCGTCCCTGGGTGAGCAGGGCGACGTGGCGCGAGAACTCACGGGGGCTCAGCGCGAGGCAGTCGGTGGCGCCGTCGAGGACGAGCGTGGCGGTACGCGGCTGCTGGAGCCGTGCGAGGGTGCGCAGCAGCGTCGACTTGCCGCTGCCGTTCGGTCCGACCAGGACGGTCACTTCGCCGGGGCGCAGTGTCATGGCGGCGTCGTGGACGACGTCGACGCCTTCGTACGCCACGGTGACGCCCGTGGCCGAGAGTTCATGACCGGGGGGACGGAGAGTCGCGGCGGTCTCTTCACCTGCTTGCACGCCGCAGAGGTTAGCCTAACCTTACCGAGCAGCGAAAGTGGGGGGTCCGATCGGGAGGCAAGACGGAATCCGGCCAAGGTCACGTCCATGCCTTCTTCTTGCGCTCCCCGCACCTCCCTCCCGCCGCGCGCGCCCGTCCACGCTCCGAGACGCCGTTGACCTGTCACGCGGCCACCGCTACCTTCGCGGCCATGTTGCGTACAGCCCTGCTCACCACGCGCGGTCACATCGACCTGCTGCGGGTGGCCTCCGCCGCGTGTCGCCGCGGCCGCTGACGCCCCCTCATCCTCCCGAGGCGCTCGCGCCTCGCTGAGGCACCTCCGCCTCCTCGGCGCACCCCCGCCTCCTCCGGGCTCTTCGCCTCCCTGACGCCGTGCGTCCGCATCCACGGGCGCCTGCCGTCGGCGTACCCCTTCCCACGCTCCGACCGCCGTGCACCCGGACCCGCCCCCGCGCCGCCGACGGTCCACGACGCGTACCCGCCCGCCCTCCCCGTCCCGCATCCCCGGAGTTCCGCCATGACCGTCGACCACGCCCCACCCCACTCCCCGCCCGACATATCGCCTTTGCCGGATGTCGAGGCGCTCACCCCCGATCGGGGCGCCGGCCGCGGCCTCACCGTTCCCCGCTGGCTGCGCCGCACCGTGGGCCCCGTCCTCCTCCTCGCCCTCTGGCAGACCCTCAGCGCGACGGGAGTCCTGCCGGCCGATGCCCTGGCCTCGCCGGGGACGATCGCCCGGGCCGGCGCGGAGCTGATCGGGGACGGGACCCTGCCCACCGCCATGGGCGTCTCCCTGCGGCGCGTCGCGGCCGGACTGCTCATCGGCGGGGTCGTCGGGATCGCGCTCGCCCTGCTCTCGGGACTCTCCCGGCTCGGCGAGGACCTCGTGGACGCCCCGGTGCAGATGCTGCGCACCGTGCCCTGGGTCGGCCTGATCCCGCTCCTCATCATCTGGCTGGGCATCGGCGAGGCGCCCAAGGTGGCCCTCATCGCGCTCGGCGTCGCCTTCCACCTCTATCTGAACGTGTACGCCGGAATCCGCGGCGTCGACGCCCAACTCGTGGAAGCGGGGCGGTCCCTGGGGCTCGGGCGTCGGGGTCTCGTCCGGCACGTCGTGCTGCCCGGCGCGCTCCCCGGCGCCATGACCGGACTGCGCTACTCCCTCGCCACGGCGTGGCTGGCGCTGGTCTTCGGCGAGTCCATCAACGCCGACGCCGGCATCGGCTTCCTCATGAACCAGGCGCGGGAGTTCTTCCGCACCGACGTGATCGTCGTCTGCCTGGTCGTGTACGCCTTCCTCGGCCTGCTCGCCGACGCCCTCGTCCGCACTCTCGAAAGGCTGCTGCTGCAATGGCGACCGACCTTCACCGGGCAGTGACCGTCCGCGGTCTCACCCGCTCCTTCGACGGGCGTCCGGTCGTCGACGGACTCGATCTGACCCTGGCCGCAGGGCAGTTCACCGCCCTGCTCGGCCACAGCGGCTGCGGCAAGTCCACCCTCCTGCGGGTCCTCGCCGGTCTCGACCGGGAGATCTCCGGCACGGTCCTCGTCCCGCGCCGCCGGGCCGTCGCCTTCCAGGCGCCCCGGCTCATGCCGTGGAAGCGGGTCTGGCGCAACGTCCTGCTCGGACTGCCGGGGAAGCCCGGCCGGGCGGTGGCGGAGCGGGCCCTTGAGGAGGTCGGTCTCAGCCACCGGTCGGGCGCCTGGCCTAAGACCCTCTCCGGCGGCGAGGCCCAACGCGCCTCCCTCGCCCGGGCCTTGGTACGGGACCCGGACCTGCTGCTGCTCGACGAGCCGTTCGGCGCGCTGGACGCGCTGACCCGGATCAAGGCCCAGCGCCTGGTGGCCGAGTTGTGGCGGCGGCGTGGGTGCACCGTCCTGCTCGTCACCCACGACGTCGACGAGGCGCTGCTGCTCGCGGACCGGGTGCTCGTGATGCGGGACGGCGTCATCGCGTACGACACGGCGGTCGACCTCGATCGGCCCCGCTCCCCCGGCGATCCCGCGCTCGCCGCGCTCCGTACCCGCCTGCTCGCCGAACTGGGCGTCGCCGAAGGCGAGTTCGCCGAGAAGGCGGCCTGAATCATGCGCCCCCACCTGCTCCGAGGAGACCTCTCCGTGAAACGCCTCCGGCTGTCCGCCGCCGCCCTGCTGCTCCCGCTCGCGCTCCTCGCCTCGGCCTGCTCCGGCGTCTCCGCCGCCGGCCAGGCGTCGAACACCGACGGCAAGGGCTCCCTGGTCCTGAACGTCGGCGACCAGAAGGGCGGCGCCGAGGCCCTGCTGCGGGCCGCCGGTGAACTGGACGACCTTCCGTACCGGATCGCCTGGTCGACGTTCACCTCCGGTCCGCCGCTGCTCGAAGCGGTCAACGCCAAGGCCGTCGACATCGGTTCCGTCGGCAACACCCCGCCCGTCTTCGCCGCGGCCGCCGGATCGAAGATCACCGTCGTCTCGGCGACCCACGGCGACTCCGCCGGGGAGGCCATCCTCGTCGCCCCGGACTCGCCGGTGCGGACCGTGGGCGACCTGAAGGGGCGGAAGGTCGCCGTCGCCCAGGGGAGCTCCGCCCACTTCCAGCTGGTCGCCTCGCTCGCGAAGGCCGGCCTGAAGCCGGCCGACGTCCGGGTGACCCTGCTCCAGCCGGCGGACGCCCTGGCCGCGTTCACCAGCGGCAAGGTGGACGCCTGGGCGGCCTGGGACCCGTACACCTCCCAGGTCCTGCTGAGCGGCAAGGGCCGCGTCCTCACCGACGGACGCGGGCTCGTCAACGGCCTCGGCTTCCAGGTCGCCTCCCCTTCGGCGCTCGCCGACCCGGCGAAGGCGAAGGCCGTCGGCGACTTCGTCGAGCGGCTCCGGCGCGCCCAGGGCTGGGTGTTCGACCACCCCGAGGAGTGGGCGAAGGTCTGGGCGAAGGAGACCGGACTGCCGTACGAGGTGGCGCTCGCCGCCGTGAAGCGCAGCAACGGCACCCGCATCCCGGTCGCCCTCGACGACGCGGCCGTCGCCTCCGAGCAGAAGATCGCCGACACCTTCGCCGCCCTGGGGCTCGTCCCCCGCACCATCCGCTTCGCCGACTTCGTCGACACCCGCTTCAACAAGGACCTGCCGCCGTCGACCACTCCGGCGCGCAGCTACGGAAAGGCCTCCTCATGACCGTCCATCTGCACTGGTTCCTGCCGACCGGCGGCGACGGCCGGACCCTCGTCGACCGGCACGCCTACACGGACGGCGGGATCACCCGCGACCGGGCCGTGTCCGGGGTGCGCGCGCCCGACATCGACTATCTGACGCAGATCGCCAAGGCGGCCGAACAGCTGGGCTTCGAAGCCGTGCTGACCCCGACCGGGACCTGGTGCGAGGACGCCTGGCTGACGACGGTCGCGCTCGCCCAGCACACCGAGCGGCTCAAGTTCCTGGTGGCGTTCCGGCCGGGGGTGATCTCCCCGGTGCTCGCGGCGCAGATGGCGTCCACGTACCAGCGGATCACCCGGGGCCGTCTCCTCCTCAACGTCGTGACCGGGGGCGATTCGGCCGAGCAGCGCCGCTTCGGCGACCACCTGGACCACGACCTGCGGTACGCGCGCACGTCCGAGTTCCTGTCGGTGGTGCGCGGGGTGTGGGGCGGCCGCCCGTTCGACCACGAGGGCGAGCACTTCCGGATCGAGGGCGGGCTCACGGCGCTGCCGCCGGACCCGCTGCCCGAGATCTTCTTCGGCGGCTCGTCGGCGGCGGCCGGGCCGGTGGCGGCGGAGCACGCGGACGTCTATCTGACCTGGGGCGAGCCGCCCTGGCAGGTGAAGGAGAAGATCGACTGGATCCGGGGGCTCGCGGAGGAGCGCGGCAGGACCGTCCGCTTCGGCGTCCGGCTGCACACGATCTCCCGCGACTCGGCGCGCGAGGCCTGGGCGACGGCCGACCGGCTGCTGTCCGATCTCGACGCCGAGACGGTCGCCGCCGCGCAGCGCGTGCTGGGCCGCAGCGAGTCGGTCGGCCAGCAGCGGATGCTGGCGCTGCACCGGGGCGGTTCGCTGGGCCGCGACGAGCTGGAGATCGCGCCGAACCTGTGGGCGGGGGTGGGCCTGGTCCGGGGTGGTGCGGGCACCGCGCTGGTCGGCAGTCACGCGGAGGTCGCCGACCGGATCGAGGAGTACCACGACCTGGGCGTGGAGCACTTCGTGCTCTCCGGCTACCCGCACCTGGAGGAGGCGTACTGGTTCGGCGAGGGCGTCCGCCCGGAGCTGGCGGCGCGTGGTCTGCTGCCGGATTCCGTGCCCTCGCCGCTGCTCGGCGTCCCGGCGGCGAACGGCCGTCCGGCCTCCGCGCCCGGCGGTGCGCCGCTGCTTGTGGCGGGCGGACGGTAGGCCGCCGCTGGCGGGGGTGCGGGAAGATCCGCGCCCCCGCCTCGGTTGGTAGAACCGTGAACGATTACGGGGTCGAAGAGGTCGGGTCCGGGGCGCGCGGCGGCTCGGTGGACGTGGTGGTCATCGGGGCCGGGCAGGCCGGGCTCTCGGCCGCCTTTCACCTGCGCCGGGCCGGGCTTGAGCCCGACCGGGACTTCGTGGTGCTCGATCACGCCCCGCGGCCCGGCGGCGCCTGGCAGTTCCGGTGGCCCTCGCTGACGTACGGCAAGGTCCACGGGATGCACGCGCTGCCCGGGATGGAGCTGACCGGCGCCGACCCCGCGCGTCCCTCGTCGGAGGTGATCGGCGGCTACTTCGACAGCTACGAGCAGACCTTCGACCTGCGGGTCCACCGGCCCGTCGACGTCACCGCCGTGCGCGAGGGCGAGGGCGGGCGGCTGCTCGTCGAGACCTCGGAGGGCGACTACGCCACCCGCGCCCTCGTCAACGCCACCGGCACCTGGGACCGGCCGTTCTGGCCGCGCTACCCGGGCCAGGAGACCTTCCGGGGCCGTCAGCTGCACACCGCCGGATACCCGGGGCCCGCCGGGTTCGCCGGGAAGCGGGTGCTCGTGGTCGGCGGCGGGGCCTCCGGCACGCAGCACCTCATGGAGATCGCGGACGTCGCCGCCGAGACGTTCTGGGTGACCCGCCGCGAACCGGTCTTCCGTGAAGGCCCCTTCGGGGAGATGGAGGGCCGGGCCGCGGTCGCCCTCGTGGAGGAGCGGGTACGGCGGGGGCTGCCGCCGCAGAGCGTCGTCTCCGTCACCGGGCTCCCCCTCAACGACGCCATCCGCGCGGCCCGCGCGCGGGGTGTCCTGGACCGCCTGCCGATGTTCGACCGGATCACCCCGACGGGTGTGGCCTGGGACGACGGCCGGTCCGTCGACGTCGACGTGATCCTGTGGGCGACCGGCTTCCGGGCGGCGATCGACCACCTGGCCCCGCTGCGGCTGCGCGAGCCGGGCGGCGGCATCCGCGTCGAGGGGACGCGGGCCGTACGGGACGAGCGCGTCCACCTCGTCGGCTACGGGCCCTCGGCCTCGACGATCGGCGCCAACCGGGCCGGGCGGGCGGCCGTCTCCGACATCCGGCGCCTGCTGCGTCACGGACCGGCCGCGGCACCGGCGGCCGTCGTCACGGTGTGACGGGGGTCAGCTCTTCGCCGCGCTGCGGTTCGCGTTGAACTCGGCGACATTCTGCTGGTGGGCCGCGTAGTCCGCGGTGAAGCGGGTGTCGCCCGGGGCGACCGTGACGAAGTAGAGCCAGTCGCCGTCCGCGGGGCGGATCACCGCGTCCAGGGCCTCGTCCCCCGGGTTGCCGATCGGCGTCGGCGGCAGGCCCTTGCGTTCGTAGGTGTTGTACGGGCTCGCCGTCCGCGTGTCCTCGTACGAGGTGTCCACGGTGCTGCGGCCGAGCGCGTAGTTGAGGGTGGAGTCCATCTGGAGGGCCATGCCCCGGGCGAGCCGGTTGTGGACGACCCGGGCGACCTTCGCCATGTCCTCGGGGTTGTCGGCCTCGGCCTGGACGATGCTGGCCGCGGTCACCGTCTCGTAGACGCTCATGCCGTGCGCCCGTGCCCCTTCGGCGATCCGCGCGGCGCCGAAGCGCTTTCCCGCGGTGTCGACCATGAAGCGCAGGAGTGCGTCCGGCGTGGTGGCGTCGAGCACGGGATACGTCGCCGGGAAGAGGTACCCCTCCGGGTTGCCCCCGGCGGCGGCGGGCAGCGGGAGGGCGGTGCCGGGTGCCGTCGCGGCCTTGCGCGCGGTGCCCTCGGGAAGGCCGAGCATCCGGTCGACGGCCGTGTAGACCTGGCCGGCGCGCCAGCCCTCGGGGACGAGGAGCATGCGGGGCTTCTCGGCGGCCGGTTCGCCGCGGGTCAGGAGGAGCGGGACGGCGATGGCGACGGCCACGGCGAGGGCGGCTCCGACGAGGAGCGCCAGGCGGCCGCGCCGGGTGAGCCGGGGGCGGCGGCGCGGGGGTGCGTACGGTGACGGCGGCCGGTACGTCATGGCCGCACGCTAACCCGCCGGGTCCGTGAATCCGGGGAGCCCGCGCACACGGCGGCGCCGCCGGTCCCCTGGGACGGGGAACCGGCGGCGCCGGGCACTGCGATCGTCAGACGAGCCAGCCCAGGAAGTGGACGACGCCGGCGAGCAGGTTGGTGATGACGTTCATGGTGGTGCTTCTCCTCGTACAGGTACATCAGTGGGACTGATGCTTCAGTGGGACCGCGCGGTCACGGTCTGCAGCCCTTCGATCGCGCACCGCAATCTTCCGACGCCGCACGGGAGTTGAGCAACGATTCCGGGAACGATCACACGTTCTGGGGAACAACCGCTCCCACGTTCGCCTGTTCGGTGGCGGACGCGGCGGTCCGCGCGTCCCGCCGGACCAGGGCCGCGTACCGCCCGTCCCGGGCGAGCAGTTCCTCATGCGTCCCGCGCTCGGCGATCCGGCCCGCCTCCAGGACGACGATCTGGTCGGCGTCGCGGACGGTGGAGAGCCGGTGGGCGATGGTGATGGTGGTGCGGCCGGCCGACAGCGCGTCGATGGCCTGCTGCACGGCGTGCTCCGTACGGGTGTCGAGGGCGCTCGTCGCCTCGTCGAGGATCAGCACCGGCGGGTCCCGCAGGATGGTCCGGGCGATGGCCAGGCGCTGCTTCTCGCCGCCCGAGAAGCGGTAGCCGCGCTCGCCGACCAGGGTGTCGTACCCCTCGGGGAGCGAGGCGATGTGCTCGTGGATCTGGGCGGCGCGGGCGGCGGCCTCGATCTCCTCGTCGGTGGCGTCCGGCTTGGCGAAGCGGAGGTTGTCGGCGACGGAGGCGTGGAAGAGGTAGGTCTCCTGGGAGACCACCCCGACCGCCCGGGCGAGGGTGTCGAAGTCCAGGTCGCGCACGTCGACCCCGTCGAGGGTGACGCGGCCGCCGGTGACGTCGTACAGCCGGGGCACGAGGTAGCTGAGGGTGGACTTGCCGGAGCCGGTGGGGCCGACGACGGCCAGGCTGCCCCCGGCGGGGACGGTCAGGTCGACGGCGTCCAGGGTCGGGCGGCCGGTGCCCTGGGGGTCGTACCGGAACTCGACCTTCTCGAAGGCGACCTCGCCGCGGATCACCGGCAGCCGGACCGGCTCGTCGGGCTCGGTGATGTCGACCGGCAGGTCGAGGTACTCGAAGATGCGCTGGAAGAGCGCGAGGGAGGTCTGCATCTGCACCCCGGTGGAGAGCAGGCTGACGGCGGGCCGGAAGAGGCCCTGCTGGAGCGAGACGAAGGCGACGAGGGTGCCGAGCGAGATCGCGGCCCCGCCGGCGCCGAGGGCGATGCCGGCGGCCCAGTAGATGAGCGCGGGCATGGCGGCCATGACGATGCCGATGGTGGACATCCGCCACCGTCCGGCCATGGAGGAGCGCACTTCGAGGTCGACGAGGCGCTCGGACTCCTCGGCGAAGGACTTGGTCAGCGAGTCGGCGCGGCCCATGGTGCGGCCGAGCAGGATGCCGCTGACCGAGAGGGACTCGGTGACGGTGGCGGCCATGGCGGCCATCTGCTTCTGCCGCTGGGTGGTGATCCGCTTGCGCTCGTTGCCCACGCGGCGGCTGATCCAGACGAAGACCGGCAGCAGGAGCAGCGAGACGAGGGTGAGCCGCCATTCGAGGGCGAGCATCGCGGCGACGGTCGCGACGACGGCGGTGAGGTTGGAGACGAGGGAGGTGGCCGTGGAGGTGACCGTCGCCTGCATGCCGCCGATGTCGTTGGCGATGCGGGACTGGACCTCGCCGGTCCGGGTGCGGGTGAAGAACGCCAGGGGCATCCGCTGGAGCTGCTCGTAGACCCCGGTGCGCAGGTCGTGCATGACGCGCTGGCCGACGGTGGTGGAGATCAGGGTCTGGAGCACGCCGAAGACGCTGGTCAGCACGGCGGTGGCGATCATACCGAGGGCGAGCAGGCTGAGCAGCACGGTGCGGCCCTGGGGGATCGCGGTGTCCAGGATCTCCTTGAGCAGGAACGGCGAGGCGACCGTGACGAGCGAGGCGGCGCCGACCAGGAGGCCGACGAGCAGCAGGCGGGCACGGTAGGGGCGGAAGAGCCGCAGGATGCGCCGCAGCTGCGCGGGCTCCTTCGGCTGGCGGGGATCGCGCGGCGGGGGCGTCCAGTCGGACTGGTCGTGGGGGCGCATGGGCTCCTTCGAGGGTTCGGCTATGTCGATGAGAGCTTAGCTCATTGTTACCTATACTCACAATGAACAAGATCCTGATATTGTTCCCGCATGAGCACCTCCGCCGTCCCGACCGGACCCGGCCGTTCGGGGGAACCCGACACCGAGGGCGCCGACGGCCTCCTCGCCGAGCAGCTGCTGCGCCTCACCCGGCGCCTGCACCGCATCCAGAAGCGCCACCTGGAGCCGGTCGGCATCACCCCCGCCCAGTCACGGCTGCTGCGCACGGTCGCGTACTTCGGGGAGCCGCCCCGGATGGCGGACCTGGCCGCCCGGCTGGAGGTCGTACCGCGCGCGGTCACCAGTCTCGTCGACGGCCTCGAAGCCGTCGACCGGGTGCGCAGGGTGCCCGATCCGCACAACCGGCGGGTGGTGCGGATCGAGCTCACCGACGCGGGCCGCGCCACGCTGCGGGAGCTGCGCAGCGCGCGCCGGGCGGCCGCAGAGGACATCCTTGCCCCATTGACCGCCGCACAGCGCGAGGAACTCGGAGGTCTGCTGACCGCCCTGGTCGACCCCGGCCCGGAGGCCGGCTGCTGACCTCCCCGGGCCCGCGTCCACGCCGAAGGGGAGCCGCGACATGCCGCTGTTCGAGCCGAACCCGCAGGCCCTCCGTCCCGGTACGAAGCGGACTCCGGCGCCGGACCGCGTGCCGGAGCTCCAGGCGCGGGGCACGTCGAGGCGGCTGCGCGAGGAGCTCACCGAGCTGCTGGGCCCCGGGAAGGTCCTCTCCACGATCTCCGACCTCGTCCGGTACGCCTCGGACGCCAGCCCGTACCGCTTCGTCCCGCAGGTCGTGGTGGTCGCCGAGGACATCGACGACATCTCCACGGTCCTGTCGTACGCGCACGGCAAGGGCCGCGAGGTGGTCTTCCGGGCCGCCGGGACCAGCCTCAACGGGCAGGCCCAGGGCGAGGACATCCTGGTCGACGTCCGCCGCCACTGGGCGGGCGTCGAGGTCCTGGACGGCGGCACGCGCGCGAGGATCCGCCCCGGCACCACCGTCGTACGGGCCAACGCCGCGCTCGCCCCGTACGGGCGGGTCCTGGGGCCCGATCCGGCCAGCGCCATCGCCTGCACGATCGGCGGGGTCGTCGCCAACAACGCCTCGGGGATGACGGCCGGGACGACGAGGAACTCGTACCGGACCGTCTCCTCGCTCACCTTCGTGCTGCCGAGCGGGACCGTGGTCGACACGGCCGACCCGGCGGCCGACGAGGAGCTGGCGCACGCCGAGCCCAGGCTGTGCGCGGAGCTGATGCGGCTCAAGGCGGAGATCGAGGCGGACCGCGAGCTGACCGAGCGGATCCGCGCCAAGTACGCCATCAAGAACACCAACGGCTACCGGCTCGACGCGTTCCTCGACGGCGACACCCCGGTGCGCATCCTGCGCGGTCTCATGGTCGGCTCCGAGGGCACCTTCGGCTTCATCTCGGAGGTCGTCTTCGACACCCTGCCGCTGGACCGCGAGGTCTCCTCCGCCCTGCTGTTCTTCCCCTCCCTGCCGGCGGCGGCGGAGGCCGTGCCCCGGTTCAACGACGCCGGGGCGCTGGCCGTCGAGCTGATGGACGGCAACACCCTGCGGGCCTCGGTGAACGTGGCGGGCGTCCCCGCGGACTGGGCGGAGCTGCCCAAGGAGACGGCGGCGCTGCTGGTCGAGTTCCGGGCCCCCGACGCGGAGGCACGCGCGGCGTACGAGCGGGCGGCGCGGGAGGTGCTCGACGGGCTCGACCTGGTGGCCCCGGTGCCCTCCGTGGAGAACGCGTTCACCACGGACCCGGGGCGGATCGCCGGCTACTGGAAGGCCCGCAAGGCCTTCGTCACGGCGGTCGGCGGCTCGCGCCCCTCCGGTACGACCCTGATCACCGAGGACTTCGCGGTGCCCCCGGCCCGGCTCGCGGAGGCCTGCGAGGCGCTGCTCGACCTCCAGTCCCGGCACGGCTTCGACGCGGCCGTGGCCGGTCACGCCGCCCACGGCAACCTCCACTTCCTGCTCGCCTTCGACGCGGGCGACCCCGCCGACGTCGAGCGGTACGCGGCCTTCATGGCCGAGTTCTGCAAGCTGACCGTGGAGCGGTTCGACGGCTCGCTGAAGGCGGAGCACGCCACCGGCCGGAACATCGCGCCCTTCCTGGAGCTGGAGTGGGGGACCAAGGCGACCGACCTGATGTGGCGGGTCAAGGAGGCCGTCGACCCCGACGGGGTGCTCGCCCCGCGGATCGTCCTCGACCGCGACCCGTACGCCCATCTGCGCGGCCTGAAGACGATCCCGACGGTGGAGCGGATCGCCGACCCCTGCATCGAGTGCGGCTTCTGCGAACCGACCTGCCCCAGCCAGGACCTGACGACCACTCCGCGCCAGCGGATCGTGCTGCGCCGGGAGATGATGCGGCAGAACGACGGCTCCGCGGTCGAGACCCGGCTCCTGGAGTCGTACGGCTACGACGCCGTGGACACCTGCGCCGGTGACTCCACCTGCAAGCTGGCCTGCCCGGTGGGGATCGACACGGGCGCGCTGATGAAGGAGTTCCGGCACGAGCGGCACACCCCCGGCCAGGAGCGGGTCGCCGCCCTGGCCGCGAAGAACTTCCGGGCGGCGGAGGCCTCGGCGCGGCTCGCGGTCGCCGCGGCGGACCGGATCGGCGACCGGGTCCTGGAGTCCGTGACGGGCCTGGCCCGCCGTGCGGTCAGCACCGACCTCGTGCCGGAGTGGCTGCCGGAGATTCCGGGCGCGGCGGCGCGGCGGCTGCCGCGCACCCACCGCCCGGCGGCGGTCGCCGTCTACTACCCGGCCTGTGTGAACCGGATCTTCGGCGGTCCGGACGGCGGGCGGGGCCCCTCGCTGCCCGAGGCCGTGGTCGCGGTCTCGGCGCGGGCGGGCAAGCCGGTGTGGATCCCGGACGACGTGGCCGGAACGTGCTGCGCGACGATCTGGCACTCCAAGGGGTACGAGCGCGGGAACGAGGTGATGGCGAACCGGATCGTGGAGGCCGCCTGGGGATGGACCGCGGGCGGGACGCTGCCGCTGGTCGTGGACGCCTCCTCGTGCACGCTCGGCATCGCGCACGAGGTCGTGCCGTATCTGACCGAGGACAACCGGGCGCTGCACGCGGAGCTGACCGTCCTCGACTCGCTGGTGTGGGCGGCGGACGAGCTGCTCCCCCGGCTGGACGTGCGCCGCCGGGTCGGCTCCGCGGTGGTCCATCCGACCTGCTCGATGCGGCACCTGGGCGACGAGGAGAAGCTGACGGAGCTCGCGCGGGCCTGCGCGGACGAGGTCGTCGTTCCCGTCGACGCGGGCTGCTGCGCCTTCGCGGGCGACCGGGGGATGCTGCACCCGGAGCTGACCGCGTCGGCGACCGCCCGTGAGGCGGCCGAGGTGACGGCCCGTCCGTTCGACGCGCACTTCTCGGCCAATCGGATGTGCGAGATCGGCATGGACCGGGCCACGGGCCGCGGCTACGGCTCGGTGCTCCTCGCGCTGGAGCGGGCGACCCGCCCCTGACCGCCTGTCGGCGCACGCTTTTCTGACGGCCCCTCACCCCGGGTGGTGAGGGGCTTTCGTACGTTCGGGTGACGGTCGTCGCCCGGCACGGCTCCGCGCGAGATCCGGAACAGTAAAGTCCAACCACCCGTCGCGAGAGTCCTATCGGCGCCCTTGCGCACCATCGGCCACCGGGGCCAGGGTCCTGTGCGGGATTCATGAAACAGCCGTGCACACAGCTCCGGGAGGTTCCATGAACGAGCAGTCACCGCACACCCCGAGCCGCCGCAAGGTCCTCAGGACCACCGCCGCGGCCGCCGGGACGGGCCTCGGCATCGGCGCCCTCGGCAGCGTGACCGCCGAGGCCGCCGCCGCGGCCCCGGCCGAGGCGCCGTCCACGGCCGCGGCGGCCCCGCGGCGCAAGGGGGCCACCATGGCCGGGGTCCCCTTCGCCGGCCGGTCCACCGTCCGGGTCGGGCTCATCGGCCTCGGCAACCGCGGCGGCAGCATGATCGGCCTGTACCTCGCCCTGCCCTGGGTCCGGGTGGTCGCCGTCTGCGATCCGGTGCGGGAGAAGGCCGAGCGGGCCGCGGCGAAGGTGGTGGCCGCCGGACAGCCCGCCCCCGCCGTCTACACCCACGGCGAGGACGACTACGAGAACCTCTGCGCCCGCTCCGACGTCGACTTCGTGCACGTGGCCACGCCCTGGGACAGCCACTTCCCGATCGCCCGCGCCGCCATGCTGGCCGGCAAGCACGTCGGCGTGGAGTGTCCGGTCGCCATGCGGCTCGACGAGCTGTGGGAGCTGGTCGACCTCTCGGAGCAGACCCGCCGCCACTGCATGCAGCTGGAGAACTGCTGTTACGGCCGGAACGAGATGCGGGTGCTGCGGATGGCGCACGCGGGCAAGTTCGGCCGGCTGCTGCACGGAGCGGGGGCGTACAACCACGACCTGCGCGCGCTGATGTTCTCCCCGACGTACTACGAGGGCCCCTGGCGCCGGCGGTGGCACACGCAGCTGCGGGGCGACCTCTATCCCAACCACGGCTTCGGGCCGGTCGCCAACTACATGGACGTCAATCGGGGCGACCGGGCGGTCAGCATCAGCAGTTTCGGCACCCCGGCGCTCGGTCTCGCCGAGTACCGCGAGGAGCACATGCCGCCCGGCGACCCGAGCTGGAAGGAGTCGTACATCGGCAGCGACCGGACGATCAGCCTGGTCCAGACGGCCAAGGGCCGGGTGATCCGGCTGGAGCACGACGTGTCCACCCCGCACCCGTACAGCAGGATCAACAGCCTGGGCGGGACGCGCGGGGTCTTCGAGGACTATCCGGAGCGGATCTACCTGGAGCCGGACCACAAGGACGACCGGTGGGGCGACTTCGCGGCGTACGCCGGCGAGTTCGACCACTGGCTCTGGAAGGAGCACGCCAATCCGCCGGGCGGGCACGGCGGCATGGACTACATCATGGTGTACCGCCTGATGCAGTGCATGCAGCTCGGGCTGCCGCCGGACTTCGACGTGTACGACGCCGCCACCTGGACGGCGCCGGTGCCGCTCAGCCACGCCTCGATCAAGGCGAACGGCGCTCCGCAGGAGATCCCCGACTTCACCCGCGGCGAGTGGCGCAAGGCCCGCTCGGGCGTGGACTCGGTGAAGCCCGCCTGAGCCGGCGGGACGGTGCCCGGCCCTCGCGTAAGGGGGCCGGGCACCCTCGTGTTCAGCAGCGCCGCAGGTCCCCGGTCAGCGTGCCCTGGACGGTCGTCAGGGTCCGGTCGTAGCAGCCTTCGGAGCCGTACAGCCGGTAGCGCTCGGTGGTGGTGCCGACCGCGTGCCGCTGGTCGCGCGGGACTCCGGAGGTGTACGTGGCGTCCCCGGTGTACGTGTCGTCCAGCCGCGACCAGGAGCGGAGCCGGCCGTCGCGCAGGACGCCGGTGTCGGCGCGGTCCCCGAGGGTGAGCACCGTCCGCAGCCGGTCGCCCGCGCCGACGGTCGTCTCGCCGTCCATGGTGTACGTGCGGTCGGCGCGGGTGACGGTCCGGCCGCTGGTCACGGTCTCCCGGTCGGTCCAGCGCGCGGTGAAGGCGTCCGGGTTCTCGCCCTCGCCCCAGCGGTGGACCGAAGTGTGGCCGACGGACCGGTCGACGGTGGTGGTGATCCGGCCGTGCGAGGTGTTCAGGTGTCCGGTGACGGTGAGCCGGTGCGCGGCGTCGGTGTCGAGGCGGTGGAGGGAGCCGCCGGTGCCGGGGGTGTGGACGGAGGAGTTGCGCGGGGCGGTCTCCTCGTGGCGGTCGAGTCCGCCGGTCACGACCCGGCTGCCCGCGTCCTGCCAGAGCAGCACGTTGGTCGGGGTGGACCAGCCGGTCTGTCCGGCGGGCACCCCGGCGACGGTGACCTCGACGCGGTGGGCGCGGCCGTCGTTGAGGAGGGCGGCGAAGGGGGTGAGGTCGTAGACGATCGGCTGGACGTCGAAGGCGCGCGGGCCGGGGGTGACGTACCAGAGGAAGGGGTTGGACCAGCCGCCGGTCCAGACGGTCGGGAAGGGGGCGGCGATGCCCGCGAGGCGTCCGTCGACGGAGACCCGGACCTCCCGGTGGGGGCCGTCGGTGGCCCGGCAGGAGTAGGGGGCGGCGTCGGGGACGGAGAGGTACCAGTACTCCTCGCAGCCGCCGCCGGATCCGGTGGCGTACACCTCGGCGAGGAGGCGTTCGGTGTTGCGCGGGGTGGTGAGGGTGGAGCCGGCCAGCGGGATCACCCGGTCGGGCGTACCGGCGGCGGGTTTCACCCGGCCCCGGGCGGTGTGGAAGGTCAGGGTGACGCGGACGTCCAGGACGCCGGTGTACGTCTCGTTCACGACATTGCCGATGAGCATCTCGACGGGCCCGGGACGGCTGAGGGTGTCGCGGTACCGGGTGACGTCCTTCTCGACCGACCAGGTGATGCCGTCGGGCGAGGGCTGTGGCGTGGAGGTGCGGAGGATCTCCACGCCGCCGACGGAGAGATGGCCGAGGCGGTCGTACTGGCGGCCCTTCACGCTGCCTTCGAGGCGCAGGACGACCTTGTTCCAGGAGGTGCCGCACTCCTTCGGCGGGGTGTAAGTGCCCTGGTAGGGCGTGAAGTCGCGGAACTGGGCGGCGGCGAGGGTCACCGTGCAGCTGCGGGTGCCGGGGGTCTCGACGGGCGGGGCGGCGGTGACCGGGTCGTGCCAGTCGCTGGTGAACTCGGCCGGCGGCGTGGGGCCGTTCGGGCCGTCGGCGGCGGCCGGGTGGGCGGTGAGGAGCGCGCCCGCGGCGAGCACCAGTCCGCTGAGCATGCTCATGATCTTGAGTGATCTCATGGGGCGAGAGTGAACCGCGCCGCGTTCCGTGCGGTCCAGAGGACGATGAGCGGACATGGCGCGATCTGTTCCCCCGGCTGGAAAATCGATTGCCGCCCCCTGGGGGAAAAAGCGAACCTTGCACGGTTTCCCCCAGCCGCCGCACACCCTGTCGCACCCCCGGCCGCCGCACACCCCCGGCGCGCGATTCCCCCGGACACGACGCTTTCCCCCGGACGAGACGATTCGCCCGGACAAGACGTTTCCCCCAGACAAGACCCGGAGACCCTGGGACGCCATGCAGATCCAAGACCTTCCCTACGCCGACCCAGGGGTCCCCGATGTCCGCTCGGGCACCCGGTTCCTCGTCTGGCTCGGCCGTCAGCAGCTCGGCGGGCAGGTGAAGTCCATGCTGTGGGGACTCCTGCACCACCTGGGCATCGCCGCGCTCCCGATCGGCATCGGCCTCGCCGTCCAGGCCGTCGTGGACCACGACGGCGGGCGGCTCGGCCTCGCCGCGGTCCTGCTCGTCGCCTTCGGCGCGGCCATCGCGGCCGGTGACGTGATGCTGCACCGCACCGCCGTCACCAACTGGATCACCGCCGCCGCCCGGGTGCAGCAGCTCCTGGCCCGCAAGACCGCCGAACTGGGCTCCGTCCTGACCCGGCGGGTCGCCGCGGGCGAGGTCGTCGCCGTCTCCACCGGCGACGTCGAGAAGATCGGCTGGTTCGTCGAGGCCCTGTCGCGGTTCGCCGCGGGCGCCGTCGTGCTCGTCGTCATCTGCGTCGGCCTCGTCGTCTACCTGCCCACCCTGGGCATCGTCGTGGCCGTCGGCGTCCCGGTCCTCGCCCTCGCCGTACTGCCGCTCCTCCCCCGCGCCACCCGCAGGGCGGACATCCAGCGCGAGAAGGCGGGCAAGGCCACCGAGCTGGCCTCCGACACCGTCGCCGGGCTGCGGGTGCTGCGCGGCATCGGCGGCGAGGAACTGTTCCTCGGCCGCTACCGCGCCGCCTCCCAGGAGGTCCGCAGGGCCGCCGTGCGCAGTGCCCGCATGTGGGCGCTGATCTCCGCGATCCAGGTCGTGCTGCCCGGCATCCTGCTCATCGTCGTCGCCGGGTACGGGGCGCGGCTCGCGCTCGACGGCCGGATCGGCGTCGGTGAACTGGTCACCGTCTACAGCGCGGTGGCCCTCACGTACCACCCGCTGCGCAACTTCGAGGAGATCGCCATGGCGTACTCCTTCTCGCGGCCGTCCGCGAAGCGGGCCGCCCGGGTCCTCGGCCTGGCCCGGACGGACGGCCCCACCGCCGCGGACGGGGACCGCAAGGCCTCCGGCGACCTGTACGACCCGCTGACCGGGCTGCTGGCTCCGGCCGGCCGCCTCACCGCGGTCGTCTGCGGCGACCCGGACGTCGCCGGGCGGCTGGCGGACCGGCTCGGCGGCCACCCGGCCGAACCGGGCGAGGGCCACACCTCGGTCCTGCTCGGCGGGGTCCCGCTCGACGAACTGCCGCTGGAGGACGCCCGGACCGCCGTCCTCGTCCAGGACAAGGACCCGGTCCTGCTCTCGGGCACCCTCCAGGAGCTGCTCGACGTGCCCCGCTCCGGCGTGGTGCTCCCCGAGCAGGCCCTGGCGGCCGCCCGCTGCGAGGACGTCCTCGACGCGCTCGCGCAGGCGTCGGTGGACACCGACGGCGATCCGATGCGCACCCGCATCACCGAGCGGGGCCGGTCGCTCTCCGGCGGCCAGCGCCAGCGTCTGGCGCTCGCCCGCTCCCTGGTGACCGACCCGGAGGTGCTCGTCCTCGACGAGCCGACCTCGGCGGTCGACGCGCACACGGAGGCCCGGGTCGCCGTCGGCGTCAGCGAGCTGCGCGCGACCAGGACCACCGTGGTCCTCGCCTCCTCGCCGCTGCTCCTGGACCGCGCCGAGCGGGTCGTCCTGGTCCACGAGGGCCAGGCGGTCGCGGTCGGCACCCATCGCGAGCTGCTCGCCACGGAGCCCCGCTACCGCGCGGTGGTCACCCGCGAGACCGAGGAGGAGCTCGCCGCGGCGCGGCCGCGCGCCGACGCGGTCGACGGGCTCGGTCCGGTCGGCGAACTCGAAGCACTGGAAGGGGAATCGGCATGATCGGCCTGGCGGCACCGGAGTACGACCCGGCGGCCCCGACGACGGCGACGACGCTGCCCGTCGCCGCGGACGCGACCGTCCGCGCCTATGTGCGGGCGCTGCTGAGCCGCCACCGCCGGGCGTTCGCGCTGCTCGTCGGGGTGAACGCGATCGCCGTGATCGCCTCGATGGCCGGCCCGTACCTGCTCGGTTCGATGGTGGACGAGCTGGCCGCGGGTGCGCGGGAGCTCCATCTGGAGCGCACGGTCGGCCTGTTCGCGGCCGCGCTGCTCGTCCAGACCGTCTTCGTACGGATGGTCCGGCTGCGCGGCGCGATGCTCGGCGAGGAGATGCTCGCCGACCTGCGGGAGGACTTCCTGGTCCGCGCGGTCGGGCTGCCGCCGGGCGTCCTGGAGCGGGCGGGCACGGGCGATCTGCTCTCCCGGATCACCACGGACGTCGACCGGCTCTCCAACGCCATGCGCGAGGCCGTGCCCCAGCTGGCCATCGGCTTCGTGTGGGCGGGACTGCTGCTCGGCGGCCTCGCGGTCACGGCCCCGCCGCTCGCGCTGGCCGCGCTGCTCGCGGCTCCGCTGCTGATCGTGGGCTGCCGCTGGTACTTCCGGCGGGCGCCCTCGGCGTACCGCTCGGAGTCGGCGGGGTACGCGGCGGTGGCCGGGGCCCTCGCCGAGACGGTCGACGCGGGCCGCACCGTCGAGGCGCACCGCCTCGGCGCGCGGCGGATCGCGCTGTCGGACCGGCGGATCTCCGAATGGGTCGCGTGGGAGCGGTACACCCTCTTCCTGCGCTCGGTTCTCTTCCCCGTCGTCAACATCACCCACACGACGGTGCTGTGCTCGGTGCTCCTGCTCGGCGGGGTGTTCGTGCTCCAGGGCTGGATCGACGTGGGGCAGCTGACCACGGGCGCGCTGCTCGCGCAGATGCTGGTCGACCCGATCGGGATCGTGCTCCGGTGGTACGACGAGCTCCAGGTCGCGCAGGTGTCGCTGGCCCGGCTCGTCGGCGTCCGGGACATCGAGCCGGACGCGGGCGACACGGAGGTACGGCCGGAGGGCCGGGCCGTGCGCGCGGACGAGGTCCGGTTCGGCTACCGCGAGGGCGTCGACGTGCTGCACGAGGTGTCCCTGAAGGTGGCGCCCGGCACCCGGGTCGCCCTGGTCGGCCCTTCGGGCGCCGGCAAGTCCACCCTCGGGCGGCTGCTCGCGGGCATCTACGCCCCGCGCACCGGCTCGGTCACCCTCGGTGCCGCCGAGCTCGCGCGGATGCCCGCGGAGCGGGTCCGCGAGCACGTGGCCCTGGTCAACCAGGAGCACCACGTCTTCGTGGGCTCGCTCCGGGACAACCTGCTCCTGGCCAGGACCGGGGCGACCGACACCGAGCTGTGGGCGGCGCTCTCGGCGGTGGACGCGGAGGTCTGGGCCCGGGGCCTCGACGAGGGCCTGGACACCGAGGTCGGCTCGGGCGGCCGGTCGCTCACCCCCGCGCAGGCCCAGCAGATCGCGCTGGCCCGGCTCGTCCTCGCGGACCCGCACACCCTGGTCCTGGACGAGGCGACCTCGCTGCTGGACCCGCGGGCGGCCCGGCACCTGGAGCGCTCGCTCGGCCGGGTCCTGGACGGCCGCACGGTCGTGGCCATCGCGCACCGGCTGCACACCGCGCACGACGCCGATCTGATCGCGGTGGTCGAGTCGGGCCGCATCAGCGAGCTCGGCAGCCACACGGAACTGGTGGCGGCGGACGGGGCGTACGCGGCGCTGTGGAGGTCGTGGCACGGATGACCCGCGGAACGGGCCGGGCCGGGGCGTCGTGCGACGCCCCGGCCCGGCCCGTTCGGGGACAGCCCTAGAAGAACCCGAGGGCCGAGGCGCCGCCCGCGCCGCCCAGGAGCATGAAGGCGGGCATCAGGACCTTCAGCTCGACCCAGCTGCCGGCCCGGAAGCGCATGCCCTTCGGGGGGCCGATCGGGTACCAGCGCTTGCGGCCGACGGGGATGGGCCAGAGGATCGGGCAGCCGGAGACCGTCAGGGCGTCGCCGATGTCGTGGACGAGGGCGCCGAGCACGATCGGCAGGCCCAGCCACAGGTACTCCTGGCCGGGGCCGGTGAAGAACCAGTCGGAGCCGTTGCCCGGCTTGTCGAGGACGCCGGCCAGGATCCACGCGCTGGTCGCGCCCAGCAGCCAGACCAGGACGTCGCTGGACATCCGGGCGGCCCGCCACAGCAGGCCCTCGACGGCCAGGACCAGGTGCACGAAGAGGATCGCGAGCACCGCCCAGCGGCCGCCGGTGACCGCCGCGACGGAGGCTCCGACGCCGATCAGGACCGCCCACAGCCAGGTGTGGGTGAGGGTGCGGTGGCCGCCGGACCTGCGGGGGTCGGCGGAGGACCTCGTCGCCTTGTAGACGGCGTACGACAGCTTGTCGACGATCTCGCACAGGCCCTTGGACACCGGTCCGAAGGCGCGCGAGATCGTCGCCGACTTGTGGTCCAGATCGGGAGCGAGGGCCGCGCCCGCGCAGATGAGCGCGCCGACGACGAGAACCGGCCACGGCATGGGGCGGTCGGCGGCCGCCGCGGCCGCTCCGACACCCAGCCAGGCCGCCGCTCCGGACAGCGAGTGCGCCGGTCCCATCATGGTTGGCCCGCCCCGTTTCTCCCCTGCCGGCGCTCAGTTGACGACCGGTCGACGGACGAGCCTATCGTTCGTGATCTTCGATCCGGTGGCCGGTTCCCTCATCCGGACGGAATCCAGGCAAGATGGGGGCGTGACCCTTATCGATCAGCTGCCGCCGACCGCCGACCCCGACGCCCTCTTCGAGGCCTTCTCCTCCTGGGCCGAGGACCGGGGCATCACGCTCTACCCGGCCCAGGAAGAGGCGCTGATCGAGGTCGTCTCCGGGGCCAACGTGATCTTGTCCACGCCGACCGGATCGGGCAAGTCCCTGGTCGCGGCGGGTGCGCACTTCACCGCCCTCGCCAACGACCAGGTGACCTTCTACACCGCGCCGATCAAGGCCCTGGTGTCGGAGAAGTTCTTCGACCTGTGCAAGCTCTTCGGCACCGAGAACGTCGGCATGCTGACCGGCGACGCCTCCGTGAACGCGGACGCCCCGGTGATCTGCTGCACGGCCGAGGTGCTGGCCTCGATCGCGCTGCGGGACGGCAAGTACGCCGACATCGGCCAGGTCGTGATGGACGAGTTCCACTTCTACGCCGAGCAGGACCGCGGCTGGGCCTGGCAGATCCCGATCCTGGAACTGCCCCAGGCGCAGTTCGTCCTGATGTCGGCGACCCTCGGCGACGTGTCGATGTTCGAGAAGGACCTGACCCGGCGCACGGGCCGGCCGACCTCGGTGGTCCGCTCGGCGACCCGGCCGGTGCCGCTCTCGTACGAGTACCGGCTCACCCCGATCACCGACACCCTGACGGAGCTCCTGGAGACCAAGCAGGCGCCCGTCTACATCGTGCACTTCACGCAGGCGCAGGCCGTCGAGCGCGCCCAGTCGCTGATGAGCATCAACATGTGCACGCGCGAGGAGAAGGACAAGATCGCCGAGCTGATCGGCAACTTCCGCTTCACCACCAAGTTCGGCCAGAACCTCTCGCGCTACGTCCGGCACGGCATCGGCGTGCACCACGCGGGCATGCTGCCGAAGTACCGGCGGCTCGTGGAGAAGCTGGCGCAGGCCGGTCTCCTGAAGGTGATCTGCGGCACGGACACCCTCGGCGTCGGCGTGAACGTGCCGATCCGCACGGTGCTCTTCACCGCCCTCACCAAGTACGACGGCAACCGGGTGCGGACCCTGCGCGCCCGTGAGTTCCACCAGATCGCGGGCCGGGCCGGCCGGGCCGGCTTCGACACCGCCGGTCTGGTCGTGGCGCAGGCCCCCGAGCACGTCATCGAGAACGAGAAGGCGCTCGCCAAGGCCGGCGACGACCCGAAGAAGCGCCGCAAGGTGGTCCGGAAGAAGGCCCCCGAGGGCTTCGTGGCCTGGAGCGACACGACCTTCGAGAAGCTGATCGCCGCCGAGCCCGAGCCGCTGACCTCGCGCTTCAAGGTCACCAACATCATGCTGCTCTCGGTGATCGCCCGCCCGGGCAACGCCTTCGAGGCCATGCGCAAGCTCCTGGAGGACAACCACGAGCCGCGCAAGGCCCAGCTGCGGCACATCCGCCGGGCCATCGCGATCTACCGCTCGCTGCTCGACGGCGGTGTGGTGGAGCAGCTGGACACCCCGGACGCCGAGGGCCGCACGATCCGCCTGACGGTCGACCTCCAGCAGGACTTCGCGCTGAACCAGCCGCTGTCGACGTTCGCGCTCGCCGCCTTCGACCTGCTCGACCCGGAGTCCCCCTCGTACGCCCTGGACATGGTCTCCGTCGTCGAGTCGACGCTCGACGACCCGCGCCAGATCCTCGCCGCCATGCAGAACAAGGCGCGCGGCGAGGCGGTCGGGCAGATGAAGGCGGACGGCGTCGAGTACGAGGAGCGGATGGAGCGGCTCCAGGACATCTCGTACCCGAAGCCCCTCGAAGAGCTGCTCTGGCACGCGTACAACGTCTACCGGAAGTCGCACCCGTGGGTCGGCGACCACCCGGTGTCGCCGAAGTCCGTCATCCGTGACATGTACGAACGGGCCCTGACGTTCACCGAGTTCACCTCCTGGTACGAGCTCGCGCGGACCGAGGGCATCGTGCTGCGCTACCTCGCCAGCGCGTACAAGGCGCTCGACCACACCATCCCGGACGACCTGAAGACCGAGGACCTGGAGGACCTGATCGCCTGGCTGGGCGAGATGGTGCGCCAGGTGGACTCCTCGCTGCTCGACGAGTGGGAGCAGCTGGCCAACCCGGAGATCCAGACCGCCGAGGAGGCCCAGGAGAAGGCCGACCAGGTCAAGCCGGTCACGGCCAACGCCCGCGCCTTCCGGGTCCTGGTCCGCAACGCGATGTTCCGCCGGGTGGAGCTCGCGGCCCTGGACAACCTGACCGCGCTCGGCGAGCTGGACGCCGAGGCGGGCTGGGACGCGGACGCGTGGGGCGAGGCGATGGACGCGTACTGGGACGAGTACGACGACCTCGGTACGGGCCCGGACGCGCGCGGCCCGAAGCTGCTCGCCATCGAGGAGGACGCGGCCCACGGCCTGTGGCGCGTCCGGCAGACCTTCGCCGACCCGAACGGCGACCATGACTGGGGCATCAGCGCGGAGGTGGATCTCGCGGCCTCCGACGAGGAGGGCCGGGCGGTGCTCCGCGTGACGTCCGTCGGACAGCTGTAGAGGAGAGGGCTGACGTGACCAATCCCGCCGAGAGGCTCGTGGATCTGCTCGACCTGGAGCAGATCGAGGTCAACATCTTCCGTGGGCGGAGCCCGCAGGAGTCGCTGCAGCGGGTCTTCGGCGGGCAGGTCGCCGGGCAGGCGCTCGTCGCGGCCGGCCGCACCACCGAGGGCGACCGGCCGGTGCACTCGCTGCACGCCTACTTCCTGCGCCCGGGCCGGCCCGGGGTGCCGATCGTGTACCAGGTGGAGCGGGTGCGGGACGGGCGGTCCTTCACGACCCGCCGGGTCACGGCGGTGCAGGAGGGCCGGACGATCTTCAATCTGACGGCCTCCTTCCACAAGCCGGAGGAGGGCGCCTTCGAGCACCAGCTGCCGCCGAGGCACCTGACGGACCCGGAGAGCCTGCCGAACCTGGCGGACGAGATCCGCGAGCACCTGGGCGCGCTGCCGGAGGCGCTGGAGCGGATGGCCCGCCGGCAGCCCTTCGACATCCGGTACGTCGACCGGCTGCGCTGGACCCCGGACGAGGTCAAGGGCGCGGACCCGCGCAGCGCGGTGTGGATGCGGGCCGTGGGGCCGCTGGGCGACGACCCGCTGATCCACACCTGCGCGCTGACGTACGCCTCGGACATGACGCTCCTGGACGCGGTCCGCATCCCGGTCGAGCCGCTGTGGGGCCCGCGGGGCTTCGACATGGCGTCGCTGGACCACGCGATGTGGTTCCACCGGCCGTTCCGGGCGGACGAGTGGTTCCTGTACGACCAGGAGTCCCCGATCGCGACCGGCGGCCGGGGACTCGCCCGGGGCCGGATCTACGACCGTGAGGGGCAGCTCCTGGTGTCGGTGGTCCAGGAGGGCCTGTTCAGGAAGCTCTGAGCGGCCGGACGCCCGGCGCGGGCCGGGCCCGGCCGGGCCCGCGCCTGCCGCTCACTCGTACTCGGTGCCGCCCTTCCGCGTCAGGTAGGCCGGGCTGACCGCCTTGGCGATGGCCCGGCCGCCGGTGACCGGGCTGTACCGCTCGGTCGCCGGCCGGATCACGACGCCCTCGCGCAGATGGGTCTCCCGCCCGGAGACGGTCTCCCGGCCGCTCGCGTGGGCGAGCACCGTGTCCAGGTCGTACGGCCCCGAGTAGAGCCGGGGGACGAGCGGGACCTCGCCGGGCTCCAGGACCTCCGCCGGGTCCAGCCACTCCACCCGTCCGTCGATCTCGGCCGAGACGTCGAACAGCGCGTAGCCGACGGTCTCGGAGCGGGCGTCGGCGCCGTAGGCGAGATCCTGCACCCCGGAGCCGTACACCTCGCCGAAGAACCCGACCCGGCGGGCGCCGAGACGTTTCGCCAGCCGCTCGGCCACGGCGGCGAGGCCGTGCCCGTGGACGGCACGCCAGTACAGGTTCCGCGGGTCCTCCTGGAGGGCCAGGCCCTTCGACCCGAAGCCCTTGGACGACACCTGGACGCGCCCCTCCTCGGCGAGGAAGGTCATCAGACAGGCCGAGCCGTGGAGCTTCTCCGTCAGGACGACCGGCTCGCCGGGCTCGAAGATCCCCGGGTAGCGCTGGAGGTTCTCGATGTCGACCCACGGCAGCAGGTCAGGCGCGACCTCCACGTCGCCGCTCATCGTCGGCGGTATCGGCGGCACCCACTTGACGATGCCCAGCGTCTCGGCGAAGTCGGTCCCCGCGGCGGCGGCCGCCGCCAGGTCGACGTCCGCGAGCGCGCCGGGGCGGCAGACGATGCCCTGCGACAGCTCCCCGCGCAGCCGTACCGCCTTCACCCGGTCCGACTTCCCGCCGGCGAGCCGCCCGGTCAGCCCGAGCTCGTCGACGAGTGCGACGGGCAGCACGGCCTGCTCCGGGATGTAGACGGCGGCGTCGCCGGTGCGGTACGCGCCCTTGGCGACGACGGCCCGGTACAGGCCGACCTGGGCCAGTTCCAGGGCATCGGCGTTGGGGTGGGGATGGACGGTCAGGACTTCGGCGGTGACGCGCAGGGTCGACATGGTTCAGGACTCCGGATGCTCGGGTTTCGTTCTCATCGCGGCCCACCCTGCACGACGGGAATGCGCTGGGCGATCGATTTGCCCGCTGGTAGCGTCACCCGGTCCGGCCGGACCGCCCTACAGGGCCTGGTCGATGCCCGGAAGGGCGTCCTGGTCCACCTCGTGGCGCCGGGTGCGGATGTCGGGGGCCGGCGGATGGAGTTTGGCGTCGCAGGTGGGGCCGAGGCCCGTCCGGCGGGAGTCCGCGCCCGTCAGGGGGCGGCCGCAGAGACGGCAGTGCACCCGGCGCGGTCCGTCCCCGGACGCGGAATCGATCGAGATTGCCAGTAGTTCGTCTCCCATGTTGAGATCAAACCTCATTCCGACGAGGAGCTGTCCATGAGCCTGTACGACATTCCGCTGAAGACCCTCACCGGCGAGCCGACCTCCCTCGCCGACTACCGGGACCGCGCGGTCCTGATCGTGAACGTCGCGTCCAAGTGCGGACTCACCCCGCAGTACGCGGGCCTGGAGAAGCTGCAGCAGGAGTACGGCGAGCGCGGCTTCACCGTGCTCGGCGTGCCCTGCAACCAGTTCGCCGGCCAGGAGCCCGGCAGCGCCGACGAGATCCAGACCTTCTGCTCGACGACGTACGGCGTCTCCTTCCCGCTCCTGGAGAAGACCGACGTCAACGGCGAGGCCCGTCACCCGCTCTACACCGAGCTGGTCCAGATCGCCGACGCCGAGGGCGAGGCGGGTGACGTGCAGTGGAACTTCGAGAAGTTCCTGATCGGCCGCGACGGCCGGGTCACCCGCTTCCGTCCCCGCACCGAGCCCGACGCCCCTGAGATCGTCTCCGCGATCGAGGCCCAGCTTGCCTGACCTGGCGGACGGCGCCGGGGTCGTCGAGCGGCTGCGGGCCGCCGGCTGCGTCTTCGCCGAGGAAGAGGCGGAGATGCTCCTCGCGAGCGCCGCCGGGCCCGCCGAGCTGGACCTGATGGTCGAGCGCCGGGCCTCCGGCCTGCCCCTGGAGCACGTGGTGGGCTGGGCCGGGTTCGCCGGGCTGCGCGTCGAGGTGGACGCCGGGGTGTTCGTCCCCCGGCGGCGTACGGAGTTCCTGATGGAGCACGCCGTGGAACTGGCCCGGCCGGGCGCCGTGTGCGTCGACCTGTGCTGCGGCTCCGGCGCCGCGGGAGCGGTCCTCCTCGACCGGGTCGAGGGCGCCGAGGTGCACGCCTCGGACATCGAGCCGGCCGCGGTGCGCTGCGCTCGCCGGAACGTCGAGCCGCGCGGCGGCCGGGTGTACGAGGGCGACCTGTTCGCCCCGCTGCCGCCGGAGCTGCGGGGCCGCGTCGAGATCCTCGTCGCCAACGTGCCGTACGTCCCGACCGAGGACATCGGGCTGCTGCCGCCCGAGGCACGCGACCACGAACCGCTCGTCACCCTCGACGGCGGCCCGGACGGCCTCGACGTGCTGCGGCGGGTCGCCGCCGGGGCGCCCGAGTGGCTGGCGCCGGGCGGGCACCTGCTCGTGGAGACGAGCGAGCGGCAGGCCGGGCGGGCGTGCGAGGTAGCCGCCGCGGCCGGCCTCCGGGCGCGGATCGTGAGCTGCGAGGAGCGGTACGCCACGGTGCTCGTCGCCACCCGGCCGGTGTGAGGCGCGCGGGAGCCCCGTAGGGAGCCCGGCAGGGAGCCCCGTATCCCGTCCTGGACGGCGGTACGGGGCTCCCGCCGCGTCACCGGCCGTCGACGGGCGGCCTCGCGCGGCTCAGCGGCCGAACGTGTCGATGTTCTCGACGAGCCAGCGCCCGTCGCGCCGCACGACGTCCACCGCGAACATCGCGCCCGCGTAGACCCCCTGGTCCTGAGCCTTCGGCTGCTTCCCCGCCTTTCCCGTCCCGGCCGTGCTCACACTGCTCTGGTCGGCGTAGACGAGCACCCGGGCGCGGTCGCCGTCGATCCGCTCGACCGCGCTGTCGGTGACCGTCGTGGTGATCACCGACTTCTGCTGGGCCGCGTTGGAGAGGACCCCGCCGAGGAGGGTGCGGTGCTGTTCGACCGCCTTGCCCGTGAGGAGCGTCTTCCCCGCCCGCTCGAAGGGGGCGGGGTCGGCGTGGTCGTACGAGAAGAGCGCGGCGACGGCCGCGGCCGTCTGGCCCTTGATCTCGCTCGTGCGGGCGGCATCGGTGAGGGCGGTGTTGCCGCGTGCGGGGTCGTCGCGGAGCTCTCCGGCCCTGCTGTACGCCAGGCCCGCGAAGCCGCCGAGCAGCAGGGTCAGCACGCAGAGCACCACGAGCGGCACGAGGGGCCGGGGCCGTGGAGCCGTCGCCGTCGCCCCCTCCTCGGTTTTCGCCGGCGGGGCCGGCCGGGTCCGTGGCCCCGGCTCGGTCAGGACGCCCACGGAGGTGCGGGCCCGGCCGGCGGCGGACGGCCGGGAGGCGGCGCCCTCGGACCCGGTGGAGCGCGGGGCCGGCGCCTCGGCGAGGGCCTGGCGGCGGCGCTGGCGGTTCAGGTGGTGGCGGGGCGTCGGCATCGTGCGTGTCCTTTCGGGTGCGGGGGCTGTCGGGGTCCGGCCCGGTCAGCCGGCCGCCGTACCGCCCACGGGGGCCTGCCCCAGAGCGCTGAGCTTCCACCCGCCGTCGGTACGGGTGAGTTCGCCCAGCATGCGGCTGTCCTTGTCCGAGCTCTTGCTGTCCGGCGTCGTGACGGTGATGCGCAGGGCGACGAGCAGCCGGGCCCGGCCCGCCCGGTCGTCGAGCTCCGTGACGGCGCCGGACAGCACCCGGGCCGTGGTGACCGTCTTCGCCGTCTTCACCTGCCCGGTGAACTCCTCGCGGCCGTCGACGAGTTGCTTGTGGAGATCGCCGGTCGTGGACGACTCCCAGAGGTCGAGTCCCCGTTCCACGCTCCGGTGGTCGAGCGTGTTGAGGTTCTGCACGGCCTGCTCCCCCGCCGCGAGCGCCTCGTCGCGCTGCACGGCGTAGGCGGCGGCGTCGTCGTGGGCGGCGGCGTACCAGTCGCGCCCGGCCCAGGCCGCGGAGGCGCCCGCGGCGAGGGTGAGCGCGAGGGCCACCGCCAGGGCCGGGCGGACGCCCGCCGGGGTGCGGACCGGGCGGTTCATGGGGTGCTCCCGTCTCCCGCGCATGCTCAGCGGGCCTTGATGTCGACGATCAGCCACCGGTCGCCCTGGAACTTCGCGGTGACGGTGAGCTGGGCCGCGGCGGTCGTGGCGGCCGCCTTGTCCCGGCGTGAGGTCTGGTCGAGGAACACGAGCAGGCGCGCGTCGTCCCCGTCGAGCTCGATCACGCCGGTGCGCACGGCCTGGGTGGTGAGGGTGATGCGCTGCTCGACCAGGCTCGCGCGCACCTGTTCGAACAGGTCGTCGTACTGCCGGGCCGCCCGCCCGGCCAGCACGGTCCTGGCGGAACGCTCGGCGCCGTCGGTGCTGGTGGGCGTGTAGGAGAAGATCCGGGCGAGCCCTTCCCCGACATCGCCGCCGACGCGGGCGGTGGCCCCTTGGTCGGTGAGCGCGTGGTTGCGGGCCGAGGCGGTGGTACGGAGCTGGTGGGCCCCGTAGAAGAAGCCACTGCCGCCGAGCAGCAGAACGACGACGGCACCGAGGAGCGCGACGCGGCGCGGGCCGCCGACGAGTTGCCGCAACGCCGGGCGGGCGGGGGCGGCGCGCCCGTCGTCACCGTAGGCGTCCTCGTCGGCTACGGTCGCCTCGGCGTCGGCGGGTGTCTCGACCGTCTCGGGCGCCTCAGGCGTCTCGGGGGCCTCAGGCGTCTCGGATGCCTCAGGCGTCTCGGGGGCCTCAGGCGTCTCGGGGGCCTCAGGCGTCTCGGGGGCCTCAGGCGTCTCGGATGCCTCAGGCGTCTCGGGGGCCTTCGGGGTCCGGCTCGGTCTCGTGGGTGCCCCGTGGCGTAGGAGGCGTGTCATTCGTTCTTCTCCTCCTCTGCTCCGGTCACCGGGACCGCGCTCAGCGCGGCGACGCGCCAGGTGTTCTCGGCGGTGCGCGTCAGGACGGCCTCCAGGCGCTTGCGGTCGGTGCTCGGGGCGCCGCCGCCGCGCGGGGTGACGTCCACCCGGACGGTCGCGATGAGCTTCGCCGTACCCGCTCTGGTGTCGAGCGCGGTGAGCGCGGCCTCGGTGACGGTGGCGCGGGCCGAGGCGCCCACCGTGGGCTGGGTGCGCCCCAGTTCGGTCCTGAGCGGGCCGGTGGACGCCTCGCGCCAGGCCCGGATGCCCGTCTCGGCGTGCTCGCGGGTGGAGGCGTCGAGGGTGTTCAGGACGGTGAGGCGGTCCCGGCCCTGGGCGAGCGCGGTGTCCCGTGCGTGGCCGTAGGCGAGGGTCTCGTCGGTACGGGCCTGGGTGTAGGTCCACGCGCCGGTTCCGCAGAAGCCGAGCGCGACGACGAGCGCGGCGGCGCCGACGATCCGGCCGCGCCTCATCGCGTGCTCCCGGTGCCGAGGCCGAGCAGTCCGGCCATGTCGGTCGGTCCGCCGTTCTGGGCGGACAGGGCGAGCGCGCCGGGCAGCGCCTGCTGGGTGCCGCCGGTGCTCCGCGCGCTGCCCGAGGGCAGGGACCCGGGCTTGGCGGGGACGGGCACGGGCCCGCCCTTGGGCGCTTGCGCGGAGCCGCGTACGTTGACGCCGGCCGCCGCCGAACCCGTACAGGCGGCGCCGGTGTTGAGGGCGGGGGCCGTGCCCAGGTCGAGCCCGTTGCGGTAGCGGGTGGCGCCGTAGCCGGAGGTGCAGGGCAGCGGCTTGAAGAAGGTGACGGCCATGCCGAAGTTCACGCGGCCGCCGTCGACGGCGGTGGCTCCGGCGGAGACGGCCGCCGGGAACTTCACGAGCAGTTCCTCCGTGCCGCGCTGCCGGGTGACGGCGATCTCCGAGGTGGTGAGGAGGTTGGCGAGGACGACGCCGAGGCTGGGGTCGAGGTCCCGCAGCAGGCCGCTGACCTGGCCGGTCGCGTCGGGGGTGACGGCGAGGAGGCGGCGCAGGTCGCGGTCGGAGCCCTTGAGGGTGGCGGCGAGGTCGCGGGCGCCGGTGGCGAAGTCGCGGACGGCGCGGCTCTCGTCGGCCTGGGTGCGCAGGACGACCTCCCCGTCCTGGATGAGACGGGTGGTGACCGGCAGCGAGGTGTCGGCGGCCTGGACGAACCGGCTGCCGCTGTCGAGCAGGACCTGGAGGTCGTCGCCGTGTCCCTCGAAGGCCTTGCCGAGTTCGTCGACGACCGTGCGCAGGGACTCCAGCGGTACGGAGCTGGTGAGGTCGTTCATGCCGGCGAGCACGTCGGTGACCGGTGCCGGTACCTGGGTGTCGGACTGTTCGATGCGGGCGCCGTCGGCGAGGAAGGGGCCGGCGTCGCTCTCGGGGCGCAGGTCGATGTACTGCTCGCCGACGGCGGAGAGTCCGGCGACGACGGCCCGGGCGTCGGCGGGGATCGCGGGGGCCGACTTCTTGATGCGCAGTTCGGCCACGACGCCGTCGGCGGTCAGGTCGATGGCTCCGACGCGGCCCACGGAGACGCCCCGGTAGGTGACGTCGGAGTGGGTGAACAGGCCTCCGGTGCGGGCGAGATGGACCCGGACGGTGTAGTGGTCGGCGACGCCGGCGTACCGGCCGAGGTCGGCGTAGCGGACGCCGACGAAGCCGAGGACGAGGACGGCGATGACGAGGAACGCGAGGTTCTTCAGCCGTACGGTGCGGGTGATCACCGGTGCGCGCCTCCCTGCTTCGGTGCGGCGGCCGGGGGCAGCGGCAGGTCCGTGTCGGTCGGTCCGGGCTCGGTGGGTTCGGGCTCGGTGGGTTCGGGTTCGGGTTCCGGCTCGGTCGGGGCCGGGTCGGTCGGTGTGGGGCTGGGGGTGGGGGTGGGCTCGTTCCGGGGGATCAGCGGGGGGATCACCTGGGTTCCGGGGGCGGCGGAGAGGTGCAGATAGGTGTTGAGGTAGTCGCCCTTGATGCCCCGCATCACCTCGTCGGTGAAGGGATATGTGAGGAGCACCTGGAGGGATGCGGGCAGGGCGGCCCCGGCGTCCGCGAGGGCGGTCAGGGTGGGGGCGAGGGCCTTGAGGTCGGCGACCATGTCCTTCTTGCTCGCGTCGATGGTGGTGACGGCGACACCGGACAGGGTGTCCAGGGCGCGGAGCATGGTCAGCAGGGAACCCCGCTGGTTCTCCAGGGTCTTCAGGCCGGGTGAGAGGCCGGTGAGGACCGTGTCGACGTCCTTCTTGCGTCCGGCGAGGGTGGCGGAGAGCCGGTTGAGCCCGTCGAGTGCGCGGGTGATGTCGCCGCGGTGGGCGTCGAGGGTGGTGACCAGGGTGTCGACCCGCTTGAGCATGGAGCGGACCTCGGGCTCGCGGCCGCCGAGGGCCGCGTTGAGTTCCCGGGTGATGGTCTTGAGCTGGTTGACGCCACCGCCGTTGAGGAGCAGGGACAGCGCGCCGAACACCTCCTCGACCTCGGTGTTGCGGCTGGTGCGGGCGAGCGGGATGACGCTGCCGTCGGCGAGCCTGCCGCCGTCGTCCTTGGCCGGCGCGACGAGCTGGATGTACTTCTCGCCGAGCAGGCTGGACTGCTCCAGGCGGGCCCCGGCGCCGGCGGGCAGCCGGACGTCGCCGTTGATCTTCAGGGTGACGCGGGCGGACCAGTCGCCGGTGCCGAGCTCGATGGCCGTGACGCGGCCGACGGCGACGTCGTTGACCTTGACTGCGGACTGGGGGACGAGGCTGAGCACGTCGTCGAGTTCGGCGGTGACGGTGTACGGATGGGAGCCGAGGTCGGCGCCGCCGGGCAGGGGCAGGTCCTCGATGCCGTCGAACCGGAAGGGGTTCGCGGGGGTCGCGCCGAGGATGACGGCGAGCCCGAGGCCGACCGCGATCACGCCGACGGCTCCGGCCCCGGCCGCCTTGCGGGAGGGCAGCGTGGCGCGTCTCACCGCTCCCCCTTTCCGGTGCCGGTGGACGGACCGCCGGGGGCGGCTCCGCCGCCGGCCGAGGCGCCCCCGGTCACCGGCAGCGGGAGCAGGGGTCCGCCCATGCTGATCTCGTTGAGGTTGGCGCGGCCGTCGAGGGTGCGGGTGTCCTTGTTGTACGCGTTGACGACGTTGCCCGCGGCGAGCGGGGCGACGTCGAGGGCCTCGGCGAGGGAGGCGCGCTGCTCGACGAGGGCCTGGGTGATCGGCACGAGCCGGTCGACGTTCTTCTTCAGTTCGCCGCGGTTGTCCTTGATGAAGGTCTTGACCTGGGCGAGGGCCTTGCCGAGTTCCTTGAGGGCGCCGGCCAGGTCGTCCTTGTTCTCGGCGAAGTAGCCGACGACGTCGTCGAGGCGTTCCTGCGCGGTGCGGACGTCGCCGTCCTTCTCCTTGAGCATGGTGGTGAAGGTCTGGAGCTGGCCGAGGGTGGTGAACAGGTCCTGGCTGCTGCCGTCGAGGGTCTTGGCGGCCTTGCCGAACTGTTCGATGGAGGTGCCGATGGCCGTGCCGTTGCCCTTGAGGTTCTTCGCGCCGGTGTCGAGGAGTTCGGACAGGGCTCCGGCGGAGTTGGCGCCGTCGGGGCCGAGCGCCCGGCTGAGTTCGGTGATGGAGTCGTACAGCTGGTCGATCTCGACGGGGGTGCGGTTGCGGGCGGCGGGCAGTTCGGCGCCGTCGGCGAGGGCGGGGCCGGTGCGGTAGGCGGGGGTGAGCTGGACGTACCGGTCGGCGACGATGCTGGGGGCGACGACGAGCGCCCGGGCGTCGGCGGGGACGCGTACGCCCTCGTCGAGGCGGAGCCGGACCCGGACCCGGGTGCCCTGCGGCTCGACGGACTCGACCTCCCCGACCCGTACGCCGAGGACGCGCAGGTCCGAGCCGGCGTAGATGCCGACCGCCCGGTCGAACCAGGCGGTGATCCGGGTGCCGTCGTCGCCGAGGGCGCGGACGGCGAAGGTCCCGCAGGCGGCGAGCAGCACGAGGGCGAGCCCGGCGACGAGGGGTCTTCTGGGTTTGGTCATCATTCACCGCTCCCCTTGGCCGTCGCCTTCTGTTTCGGCGGCTGGCATCCGGTCGTGGGCTGCGAGGCTTCGGGCAGATAGGTACGGGGCACCACGCCGCACAGGTAGCTGTCGAACCAGCGGCCGCTGCCGAGGGTGTTGCCGACGAGCCGGTAGTACGGGCCGACGAGCGCGAGGGTCTTCTCCAGCTGGCCGCTGTTCTTCTCCAGGACGCCGGTGACCCTGCTGAGGGCCTTCAGGGTCGGGCCGAGCTGCCGGTCGTTGTCGCCGACGAGGCCGCTGAGTTCGGTGCCGAGGGCCCTGCTGCCCTTGAGGAGGGCGCGGATGGCGTCGCGGCGCTTCTGGAGTTCGCCGAGGAGGGAACCGCCGTCCTCCAGGAGCGTCTCGAAGCTGGACTTCTTGTTCTCCAGGGTCTTGGTGAACTGCTTGCTGTTCCGTAGCAGCCGGGCGAGTTCGGCGTCGCGCTTGGAGACGGACCGGGAGAGTTCGGAGAGTCCGGTGGCGGCGTTGCGGACGTGCGGCGGCGAGTTCTTGAAGGTGTCGGAGATCGTCTCGAAGCTCTCGGCGAGCTTCTCGGTGTCGATCGCGTCGACGGTGCCGCTGAGGTCCTGGAAGGCCTGGGTGACGTCGTACGGGGAGGTGGTGCGCGACTGCGGGATGCGGGTCCGGGGGTCCTGCCGTTCGGAGCCCAGCGGGTCGAGCGCCAGGTACTTCTCGCCGAGCAGGGTCTTGATGGCGATGGCGGCGGTGGAGCGGTCGCCGACCCAGGCGTCGCCGACCTCGAACGACACCTTGACCTTGGCCCCGTCGAGGGCGACCTCGGTGACCTCGCCGACCTTGACGCCGGCGACGCGCACCTCGTCGCCGGTGTCGAGTCCGGCGGCCTCGGTGAAGTCGGCGCTGTAGGTGGTGCCGCCGCCGACGAGGGGGAGCCGTTCCACGTTGTAGGCGAGGGCGGCCAGCAGGGCGAGGAGGAGGAGCCCGACGACGGCGACGGCGACGGGGCTGCGTTCCTTGACCGGCTTGAACAGGGGGCGGGGGCTCATCCGCGGCACCTCGGTTCGGTCACGGCGATGCCGGTGGGCGGCTTGGAGCCGTCGGAGGTTCCCACGCCGCTCACGCGCGCCTCGCAGAGGTAGAGGTTGAACCAGGAGCCGTACGAGGACAGCCGGGCCAGGGCGGTCATCTTGGCCGGGTTGTTGGCGAGGAAGGCCTCGATGGCGGGGGTGTGGTCGCCGAGGGTGCCGGAGAGCCGGCCCAGTTCGCGGATGTCCTTCTTGAGGGGGGCCCGGCCCTCCTGGAACAGTCCGGCGGTCGTGGTGGTGAGGGCGCCGATGGCCTGGACGGCCTCGCCGAGGGGCTTGCGGTCGGCGTTGAAGCCGGTGACGAGTTTCTGGAGGGTGACGACGAGGTCGCCGAAGGCGGCCTCGCGGTTGTTGAGGGTGGCGAGGACGGTGTTGAGGTGGGTGATGACCTGGCCGATGACCTGATCCTTGGCGGCGACCGTCTTGGTGAGGGAGCCGATGTGGCGCATGAGGCTGTCGACGGTGCCGCTCTCGCCCTGGAGGACCTGCACGAGCGAGCCGGCGAGGTCGTTGACGTCGGCGGGCGAGAGGCCCTCGAAGAGCGGTTTGAAGCCGTTGAACAGCAGGGTCAGGTCGAGGGCGGGCGTGGTGCGGTCGAGGGGGATGGTCTCCCCCTCCGCGAGGGTGCCGTTCAGGTCCCCGCTGCCCCGGCCGAGGGAGACGTAGCGCTGTCCGACCATGTTGAGGTACTTCACGGCGGCGGTCGCGGAGCGGGGCACGGAGCGGTCCTCGCGGACCGTGAAGGTGACCTGGGCCGTGCGTCGTTCGACGACGCGCACGTCGGTGACCTCGCCGACCTTCACGCCGGCGATGCGCACCGAGTCGCCCTTGACGAGCCCGGTGACGTCGGTGAACAGCGCCTTGTACGAGTGGGTGGCGGAGCCGACGCCGGTGTTGGCGATGCTGAGGCCGAGCACCGTGGTGGCCAGCGCCGTGACCAGGACGAAGGCGAGGGACTTCAGGAGCGTCCCGGTCAGGCCGCGGCGCCGGGTGTGGGAGGGCGGTGTCGTCATCGCAGGGTCACCTCCGCGCCGCGGAACGCGGGGCCGGCCAGCATGCTGCTCCAGTCGGGGAGGTCGCCGGGCCGCTTCTGCGCCCCGGGGGCGAGGAGTTCGTTGACGAGGTCGTTCTCCTGCGGGGAGTTGGCGGGGCCGAGCTGCTGGTCGGCGGCGACGGACGCGCGTGCGGCGGGGGCGGTCGGGATGCCGAGGTAGGGCACGGGGTAGCAGCGCGGGCCGCCGCCCGCTCCGTACGAGGGCTTGTCCCGGCCGGGGACGTAGGCGCCGCGCGAGGGCACGGTGGTGACGTCGACGTGGAGTCCGGGGCGGTCGGTGCCCTTGCCGAGCGCCTTGTCCATGGCCGGCACGAACTGGGCGAGGGTGCGCAGGGTGCAGGGGAAGGACGGGGAGTACTCGGCGAGCAGTTCGAGGGTGGGCCGGCTGGTGGCGCTGAGCCGGATGATGTTGTCCTTGTTCTGGCGCAGGAAGGCGGTGACGTCCTCGGCGGTCCGGGTGGTGGCGCCGAAGGTGCGGGCCAGCTCGCCCTCCTTCTCGGCGAGGGTGCCGCTGGTGGTGGTGAAGTCGGTGAGCGCCGTGACGATGTCCGGTGCGGCGTCCGCGTAGAGGTGGCTGACCTTCACGAGCTGTTTCAGATCCCGGGTGAGGGCGGGCAGTTGGGGGTTGAAGGCGCGCAGGTGGGCGTCGAGCTGGGCGAGGGTGTCGCCGAGCTTGTCGCCGCGGCCTTCCAGTGCCTTGGAGACCGCCGACAGGGTCGCCGACAGCTTCTGCGGCTGGACGGCGGTGAGCATCGGCAGGACGTTGTCGAGGACCTGCTGGAGTTCGACGGCGTTGCTCGAGCGGTCCTCCGGGATCACGGCTCCGGGGCCGAGTGGCTTCGCCGAGGGGTTCCCTGGCGGTACGAGGGCGACGAACCGTTCGCCGAAGAGCGTGGTGGGCAGCATCTGGGCGCGGACGTCGGAGGGGACGTGGCGGAGGGTGCCGGGCCGCATGGCGAGGGTGAGCCGGGCTCCGCCGTCGACGGCGTCGATGGCGCGGACCTCGCCGATGACGACGCCGCGGAGTTTGACCTCGGCGCCGAGGTGCATCTCGTTGCCGACGCTGCCGGTCTCGACGACGACGGGGTCGGAGTCGGTGAACTTCTTGTCGTAGACGGCGACCGCCAGCCAGGCAAGCAGGGCGGGCACCAGCAGGAAGACGACGCCGGCGAACCGGCGGCGGAGGGTCTCGGCCGTTGAGTCGCTCATCTCACCCCGCCACCTTCACGGTCGTGGTCGCGCCCCAGAGGGCCAGCGACAGGAAGAAGTCGGTGACGCTGATCAGCACGATGGCGTTGCGCACGGAGCGGCCGACGGCGATGCCGACGCCGGCGGGGCCGCCGGAGGCGCGGAAGCCGTAGTAGCAGTGGGCGATGATCACCATCACGCTGAAGATCAGCACCTTGAGCACCGAGAGCAGGACGTCCGTCGGCGACAGGAAGAGGTTGAAGTAGTGGTCGTAGGTCCCCTGGGACTGGCCGTTGAAGAGGACGGTGACGTAGCGGGAGGCCAGGTAGGAGGAGAGCAGGCCGATCGCGTACAGCGGGACGATGGCGACGACGCCCGCGATGATGCGGGTGGTGACCAGGTAGGGCATGGAGCGGATGCCCATGCCTTCGAGGGCGTCGACCTCCTCGTTGATGCGCATGGCGCCGAGCTGTGCGGTGAATCCGGCGCCGACGGTCGCGGAGAGGGCGAGTCCGGCGACGAGGGGGGCGATCTCGCGGGTGTTGAAGTACGCGGAGACGAAGCCGGTGAAGGCCGCGGTGCCGATCTGTTCGAGGGCGGCGTAGCCCTGGAGGCCGACGACGGTGCCGGTGAAGAGGGTCATCGCGACCATGACGCCGATGGTGCCGCCGATGACGCCGAGGCCACCGGAGCCGAAGGCGACCTCGGCGAGCAGGCGCTGCACCTCCTTGAGGTACCGGCGCAGTGTTCTGGGGATCCAGAGCAGGGCCTTGACGTAGAACAGGAGCTGGTCGCCGGACCGGTCGAGCCAGACGAAGGGGGAGGCCATCGCTCTCAGCCTCCCTTCGGCGGGACGATCTGGAGGTAGATGCCGGTCAGCACCATGTTCACGAAGAACAGCAGCATGAAGGTGATGACGACGGACTGGTTGACGGCGTCGCCGACCCCCTTGGGTCCGCCGCGGGGGTTGAGTCCCCGGTAGGCGGCGACGATGCCGGCGATGAACCCGAAGATGAGGGCCTTGAGTTCGCTGATGTAGAGGTCGGGCAGCTGGGCGAGGGCGGAGAAGCTGGAGAGGTAGGCGCCGGGGGTGCCGCCCTGGAGGATGATGTTGAAGAAGTAGCCGCCCAGGGTGCCGACGACCGAGACCATGCCGTTGAGCAGCACGGCGACCGCCATGGTGGCGAGGACCCGCGGGACGACGAGGCGCTGGACGGGTGAGACGCCCATGACCTCCATCGCGTCGAGTTCCTCCCGGATCTTGCGGGAGCCGAGGTCGGCGCAGATGGCGGAGCCGCCGGCGCCGGCGATCAGGAGGGCGACGATGAGCGGGCTCGCCTGCTGGATGACGGCGAGGACGCTGGCGCCGCCGGTGAACGACTGGGCACCCAACTGCTGGGTGAGCGAGCCGACCTGAAGGGCGATCACCGCGCCGAACGGGATGGAGACGAGCGCGGCGGGCAGGATGGTGACGCTGGCGACGAACCAGAACTGTTCGAGGAACTCCCGGAACTGGAAGGGCCGCCGGAAGACGGCCCGGCTCACCTCTGCGGCGAGGGCGAAGAGGCGGCCGGTCTGCCGCAGCGCGCCGGTGATCACGAGCCGCTCCCGGTGATCCGTTCCCGCTGGGGCAGGGTGTACGGCGTATCGCTCTTGGCGTACGTGTCGCGGATGGCGGCCCGGGCGGCGGGCGGGAGCCGGTCGAGCATCCCGAGGACGCGCTCGCGGCGGCGTCCGACGGCCGCGCGGGGCGGCAGGCCGGGGGACGGTTCGAGCTGCGGGACGATGACGCGGGGCGCCGCCACGTGCGGCGCGGGGTTGTCCAGCTCGGCGGCGAGCAGGGCGGCGTCCTTCTCCTCGGACATGCCGATGGGTCCTTCGCGGCGGCCGGCGAGGAACTGGGTGACGACGGGCTCGTCGCTGGTGAGGAGCACCTCGCGGGGGCCGAAGGTGACGAGGTTGCGCCGGAAGAACATCCCCATGTTGTCGGGGACGGTGGCGGCGATGTCGAGGTTGTGGGTGACGATCAGCATCGTCGCGTCGATCCGCGCGTTGAGGTCGATGAGGAGCTGGGAGAGGTACGCGGTGCGGACGGGGTCGAGTCCGGAGTCGGGTTCGTCGCACAGGACGATCTGCGGGTCGAGGACCAGGGCCCGGGCGAGGCCGGCTCGTTTGCGCATGCCGCCGCTGATCTCGCCGGGGAGTTTGCCCTCCGCGCCGAGGAGGCCGACGAGTTCGATCCGTTCCATGACGATGCGGCGGATCTCGGACTCCCGCTTGCGGGTGTGCTCGCGCAGCGGGAAGGCGATGTTGTCGAAGAGGGTCATCGAGCCGAAGAGGGCGCCGTCCTGGAACATGAGGCCGAAGAGTTTCCGGGTCTCGTAGATGTCCCGTTCGGGGCTGCTGACCATGTCGACCCCGTTGATGAGGACGCGGCCCTGCTGGGGTTTCAGCAGCCCGATGAGCGATTTCAGGAAGACCGTCTTCCCGGTACCGGAAGGGCCGAGCATGACGCTCACCTCTCCGGCCGGCAATGTCAAGGTCACGTCCTGCCAGATATTCTGCTTGCCAAAGGACATGGTCAGACCCTCAACCACTACTTCGATTCCCATCCCACCTCCAGCAAGCATGCGTCGGGCGTGCGCCGCGGGCGCACGTTAAGTCGGTGCGGATCACTCGGACAAGGGGCGTGGCGCAGAATCCTTGATCCGCTCCGGAATTTGTCACCGTGGAGACAAAGCCGGGCGGGGCGTTTGTCTCCGTCGGCACATAGTGGTGGTCCGACCTGCGACTGAGCACCGCCCCGGGAACGCTACGGCCCAGTAACCTCCCCGGGCAATACCGGATTCCCAGTTTTCTCCGGGCGGCGGCGACCGTCCGGTCATTTATCAGCCAGGACATAGTTCCGGGTCTTGGTTTGTCATCGCCGAGAGTAAATGGCCGCCCCGGCGGCGCACCGGCGAGCAGCACGTGACAAATCGCCCGGTGACCTCGGTTGATCGATCATAATTGTCGACATTGCGCACCCCGGAACCAAGGGGATTCAAGCCACCGCTCACCGGCTTGACAGGCAATTCAGCCTCTTCAAAGAATCATGGGCTGTGCCATTGTTCAGCTAAGTTTCCCGCAAGTAACGTCAGGTTTCGCGGCCGAGAATTACCGGGCCGCGGGCCGCTCCCCCACCGCGGCCACCCTCTGCTGGTCAATCCCCAAGGAGAGTCCCCGACCCATGAAGAAGCAGATGAGAAACCTCGCCGTCGTCGCCGGGGCGGCCACCGCCGCGTTCGCCCTGGCCGCGGGTCCGGCCTCGGCGGTTCCCTCGACGGTCTGGACCGTCAACCCGACGCCGGCCAGCTTCACCGCGACCAACACCGGCAACGTCGTCCTCAGCGTCAACGGCATCGCCATGACGTGTACGAAGTCGAACGCCGCCGGCACGATGGCGAGCGCCACCGGCAACCCGGCGACCGTCGCCTCCATCACCTCCATCGCCTTCGGCGCCACCGGCGCCCCCTGCACCAGCGTGCTGGGCAACGTGACCACCGTCGCGACCACCCCGTGGACCGTGGTGGCGCAGGACTACACCGCCGCGACCGGTGTCACCAAGGGCTACGTCGGCAACGTCGACGCCAAGGTGACGGTCGGCGCCTGCGTCTTCCGCGTCACGGGCAAGGCCTCCGGCACGTACACCAACTCGACGGGCAAGCTCGCCGTCAACAGCACCTCCGGTGAGCTCACCGTCGTCTCCTCGACGAACTGCGGCTCGGCCGTCCCGGTCGGCGCCAAGCCGCTGTTCACCGGTGCCTACCTCGTCAAGGTGACCGGCACCAACACCATCCCGACGATCGTCGGCTCCAACCCGTAAGGCGCGCGACCGCGTCCGCCCGGCCGGTGACCCCGGCCGGGCGGACCGGGCTGTCCCCGGCCCCCGCCCCCCTTCCCCGACCGCCGTCCCCCTTCGCGTTCGCACGCGCACGACCCCGAGCGGAGCACCAGATGAGAGGCCTGCGAGCCGCCCAGCGACCCTCCCGCGCCCCCGCCCGCGGCGCGGCCATCGCCGCACTCGTGGCGCTCGCCCCCCTCCTCCCCGCCGCGGCCGTGGCCCTTGACCCGCACACGGTCGACGCCGAACTGCCCTATCTCTGCGCGCTGCCCTCGGGCGAACAACCCGCGAAGGTACGGATCCGGGCGACCCTCCCCGACCGGGTGGCCGTCGGCGAGGCGGTCCGGCCCACCGGGGCCGGCACGACCGTGGAGCTCCCGGCCGCGGCCGTCGCCGATCTCACCGCGCTCAAGGCCGCCACCGTCGGGGCGGAGACGCTGCTCTCGGTCGCCGCGGGCCAGAACGGCCGTACCACCGAGGTCACCTGGGCCGGCACGGCGCAGCCCGTCGGGGTGCCCGCCGAGGGCCCGCTCGCGCTCACCACGACCGGCGACGTCCCCACCCTCACCACGGACAGCGCCGGTGACCTGACCCTCACCGCCGGGAAGCTCGCCCTCGGCCTCGCCCTCAGCACGGCCGACGGCGCGGCCACCACCCCGGCGTCCCTCTCCGTCACCTGCGTCCCGGCGAAGGAGGCGGAGGGCCGCACGGTGCTCGCCACGGTCCCCGTCGGCGCCGGCACCCCCACCGGGAGCCCGAGCTATCCCGCCGGCCCGTCGGCCTCCCCGTCCTCCGGCCTCCCCTCCGCCCCCTCCGTCCCCTCTGCCTCATCCGGCTCATCCGGCTCTCCGCTGCCGTCGTCCCCGACCGGGCGGCCGACCGGAGGCGGGACGAGCGGGGCGCCCAAGGACCCGGAGTCCCCGCACGAGGCGGCGAAGGGCCCGCGGGCGGTCGCCGAGAACGCGACCGGCGGGCCGGCGGGCCGGCGGAAGGCGCCGCCCTGCGTGACCGAGAAGCCGACCTCCACCTCGCTCTCCGCGTACATCACCGGCTACTCCAACGTGCGGAAGCTGAACGGGGCCTCGCTCATCCCGGTGTCCTGCGTGCAGATCGAGCAGGGCGAGCCGGTGATCGACTTCCGGCCGGACGGAACCATCCACCTGCTCCAGAAGTCGATGGGCTCGCTCCTGTACCAGGGGCGCAAGCAGTCCCCGCCCTTCACCTCCACGTTCCTGACCTTCGGCTTCGCCCCGACCACGGCGACCCTGGTCCTGGAGCAGGCCGGACCCATGACCGTCGAGTCGGACGTCCTCCTCGTCTTCCCCGACAACATCGCGGAGACCTACATCCGGGTGCCGCTCGTCCTGCGCGTCCTCGACGTCAAGGTCAACGGCACGCGACTGGACGTCGGCCCGAACTGCCGCACGGTCACACCGCTCGCCTCCCCCGAGCCGAATCCCGCCAAGTACCCCGGCGACCACCTGGTGCTGCTCGGCAAGGGCCAGCTCCTCAACGGCACCGACGCCACCGGCTACGTCCTCACCAGCGGCGGCCCGCTCACCGGCGAGGTGACCGTCCCCGCCTTCAAGGGCTGCGGCGCCGGCGGCGAGAACCTCGACCGGCTCCTCACCGCCTCCATCTCCGGCCCCGGCAACCACATCAAGCAGATCCAGGGCCAGACCTGCGCGGTGGGCGTCGAGGTGCCCACCGAGGGCCAGTGCACCAAGGACCGCCAGCCGTACGTGGTCCCCAAGCCCGAGCGCTGAGCCGGCCCACCCGCCGAACCCCGCGCTTCCCCCCGCATCCCCTCGTCCCCCGGACCCACCGCATCCCCCGCCCCTCAACGGAAGGCACCCCGCCATGCCCCTCGTCTCCTCGCGCACGCGTCTCGCCACCCTCTCCGCCCTGACCGCGCTCGGCGCCTTCGCCTCCGTCGGGACGGCCACGGCGAGCAACCCGCAGCTCAACGGCAGCTGGGCGCCGTCCACCCGCTGCCCCGTCGACGCCGCGCCGATGCTCGCCGCGGACGGCCTGGAGACCGCGCCCCAGTGCGTCGTCTCCTACTCCGCCAGCGGCTCCATCAAGCTGGGCAACACGGTCGTGAACACCGGGAACACCAACCTCCAGATCGGCGTCGTCCAGAACCCCGACGGCACCAGCACGGTCGCCGCCCCGGCCGGCGGCGCGCTCATCGCCGACTCCGCCACCGTCCCCGGCGGGCTGCTCGGTCTGATGTGTCCGAGCGACATCCCGTTCATCACCGACATCTGCCGGCAGCTGACCGACGCCAAGCTCAACAAGATCACCGCCACGGTCGAGTCGGTCGGCACCCCCTCGGACTTCGACCAGATCGCGGGCGTCCTCACCGACAAGCCGATCGTGTCCATCCCGGTCCGCATCCACCTGGAGAACCCGTTCCTCGGCAGCAACTGCTACATCGGGACGAAGGCCAACCCGATCATCCTGCGCCCGAGCAACCTCACCTCGCCGGACTTCGGCGTCGAGCGCTTCAACGGCGACGGCTCCCCGAACGAGGAGGGCGACATGAGCCGCCTCAACATCCTCGGCTCCACCCAGGTCGACAAGACCTTCGCCGTCCCCGGCGCCAGCGGCTGCGGCCTCGGGTGGTTCGGCATCATCGACGCCGCGGTCAACCTCAAGACGGGGCTGCCCTCCGCCGCCGGAAAGAACAGCCTCACCCTCAACAACACCCAGACCCATCTGACCGGCCTCTTCGCCCCCGGCCTCGCCGCCCCCGATGCCGGCCGGACGCTGTCCCGGAACTGGCACTCCGCCGTCAAGTAACAGCCAACCAGGGTTGATTCCCGGCCGACTCCGCGTGCCCGAGCCCCTCCGGCACCCCAACTCTTGCGCAACATGTGTACACCACACAGCAGTTGACCTAGCTTCAGCAGTCCACGTAGGTACGCACCTGACGGCCACGGCGGTGCCCGCCCTCCAGGCGGGCCCGCACCGTCGCTCCCCCACCGGTCGCGTAGGAGAGCAAGGGATCGGTCCATGCCCGCAATCGCACAGTCACCGGACGTCGGTGAGCCGCTCGACCCGCTCCCGAGGGAGTTCGCCGCGCTGATGAGACCGGAGATCCCCGGCCTGATCAAGGAGATCGGCGCGGAGGTCCAGCGGACCTATCCCGTGTACGCCCACCTCTTCAACGGGCCCCACTCGGACGCGATCCGCCAGGGCGTGGAACAGGCGCTGGCCGCCTTCGTGGAACGGGTCGCCGATCCGGGGACGAACTCGGCCCTCCGGGACGAACTGCTGCGCAAGTTCGGCCGGGTGGAGGCCTACGAGGGCCGTGACCTCGACACCCTGCAGGGCGCCTACCGCCTCGGCGCCCGCATCGCGCTGCGCCGGGCCAAGATCATCGGCCGCCGGTACAACCTCTCCCCCACCGTGATCCTGGCCTTCGCCGACGCCCTCTTCGCCTACGTCGACGAGCTGGAGGCGCTCTCCCGCGAGGGGTACGTCATGGTCCAGGCCCGCGCGGTGTCCGATGTGGCCGCGCTGCGAAGACAGTTACTCCACCTGGTCGTCGCGGGCCCCCCACTGCCCCGGGCGACCATCGCCGAGCTCTGCCAGCAGGCCTCGTGGGAGCTCCCCGCCGAGTGCACCCTGGTCGCCCTCCGCCCGCCGGTGGCCGAGCTCGTCCAGGCGGGGCTCGACCGGGACGTCCTGGCCGACCTCAGTCTTCCCCAGCCGTATCTGCTCATCCCCGGCCCGCTCAGCGCCGACCGCCTCACGATGCTGGGCGCCGCCCTGGCCGGCACCCCCGCCGTCGTCGGTCTGACCGTGCCGCCCGCGCAGGCCGCCCACTCCATCCGCTGGGCCCGGCGGGTCCTCCAGCTCATCGACGACGGCGTCGTACCGGACGCTCCGGTCGTGCGCTGCGAGGACCATCTGACAACGTTGTGGCTGCTGTCCGACCCGGCCCTGGTGGCCCAGCTCGCCCGGCGTGAACTCGCCCCGCTCGACGAGCTGTCCGGCACCCGGCGGGACCGGCTGATCGAGACCCTGCGGGTCCACATCTCCACCCGCGCCCCCGCCGAGCAGGTCGGCGAGATGCTGGGCGTGCACGCCCAGACGGTCCGCTACCGCCTGCGGAACCTGGACAACCACTTCGGCGACCGGCTGCTCGACCCCGACCACCGCTTCGCCCTGGAGGCGGCCCTCCGCGCGCTCCACCTCGGCGGGAAGCGGGCGGACTGAGCCGCCCGCCCACGCCTCCTCCGGCCGGAGCGGGCCCCTACCCGGCTACGCCTGCCGGGGCTTGAGGCGGCAGCGCGCCGGGCCCATCGCCTGGAGGGTGATCGCGGGGGCCACCGGCACCTCGGTGTCGACGGCCTCGAACTCGTACCGCTGGAGGATCATCGCCAGCGCGATCACCGACTCCAGCATCGAGAAGTGCTGGCCGATGCAGGCGCGCGGGCCGCCGCCGAAGGGGAACCAGGCGTAGCGGGGGCGGGCGGCCTCCGCCTCGGGAGTGAAGCGGTCGGGGTCGAAGCGCTCGGCGTCCTCCCAGTAGTCCGGGTGGCGGTGGGTGACCCAGGGGGCGACGATCACGTCCGACCCGGCCGGGACGGTGACACCGCCGATCCGGGTCTCGACGACGGCCCGGCGCCCGATGACCGCGGCGGCGGGGAAGAGCCGCATGGCCTCCTTGAGCACCTGGGTGACGTAGGGCAGGGCGTCGAGGTCGCCGGCGCCGGGGGTACGGCCGCCGAGCACCCGGTCGACCTCCTCGTGGGCCCGCTTCTGCTCCGCCGGGTGGAGGGCGAGGAGGTGCAGGGCGAAGCCGAGCGAGGTGGCGGTGGTCTCGTGTCCGGCGAGCAGGAAGACGAGGACCTGTTCGCGCAGCTCGGTCGCGTCGAAGCTGCCGTCCTCGGCGCTCTCGGCCTCGACGAGGAGGGTGAGCAGGTCCTGGCCGTCGCCGGGGGACGCCCCGTCGGAGCTCCGACGCCCGGCGATGATGCGGTCGCAGACCTCGTACAGCGCCCGGTGGACGGCGGCCGCGCGCCGGTTGGCGGGGGTGGGCCAGCTGCGGGGGACGTTGAGCGGGCTGTAGCCGCGGCGGAGCACGTACGCGCCGAGCTCGGGGAAGGCGCTTCCGACGATCTCGACGGCCGCGTCGACGTCCGTGCCGAAGAGGATGCGGGCCACGGCGCGCAGGGCGAGGCGGGCCATCTCGTCGAGGACGTCGACGGGCTCGGCGCCGGCGTCCCGCCACTCCTCGGTGAGGGTGGTGACCTCGGCGGCGATGGCGGCGGCGTAGCCGTCGACCCGGCGGCGGGTGAAGAGGGGCTGGACGAGCCGGCGCTGGCGGAGGTAGTCCTCGTCCTGGCTGGTGAGCAGGCCGTTGCCGAAGGACTCGCGGATCTCCTGGTAGAAGGCGTTGTCCTTGCGGAAGTTGGCGGACTCCCCGGCGAGGACCTGCTGCGCGCCCTCGGCGGAGAAGACGCCGTAGACGGTGGCGCGGATGCCGGGCGGTCCCGCGACGATGCGGACGACGTCGCCGTGCTCGCGCCGGGCCCGCAGGAAGGTGCCCAGCGAGTCGTTCTTGAGGTCGGACATGGAGCCGAGCAGTGGATGCCCGGCGAGTTCGGGTGCTTCGGTGCCGGTGGTGATGGCCATGGACGGTTCCCCCTCGATCGTCGCCTGCGGGAGCGATTGTCGCGCAGGCCGTGACGGACCGGTAGGCGTGCTCGAACAGCCGACCGGATCTGGCCCGTTGGCGCTCGGCGGCCGGTTGTCAGTGGTGTCTGAGAGGCTCGCCCGCATGGAGCGACCCGAGATGACCCTGCAACTGACCATCGACTGCGCCGATCCCCAGCGGTTGGTGCCGTTCTGGCTGGAGGCCCTGCGGTACGTCCCCGATCCGCCGCCGGCCGGGCACGCCAGCTGGCGGGCGTACTGGGAGGCCATCGGTGTCCCCGAGGAGGAGCTGGGCGAGGACGCCGGGGAGCTGCCGGAGTCCATCGTGGACCCGAAGGGCGTCGGCCCGCGGGTCTGGTTCCAGCGCGTCCCGGAACCGAAGACGGTGAAGAACCGGGTCCACCTTGACCTCAAGGTCGGCGGCGGCCGCGACGTGCCGCTGGCGGTCCGCCGTGAGCGGGTGGACGGCGAGGTGGCCCGGCTGACGGCGCTCGGCGCGACGATCCTGTACGCGATGGACGAGCCGAACGGCATGGACTACTACGCGGTGGTCCTGCAGGACCCCGAGGGCAACGAGTTCTGCCTGGTCTGACCGGGTCGTGCCGCCCCTCGCCCGGGCGGCACGGCCGGCCGCCGGGGCTACTTGGCCAGGGCCCGGCTGATGACCATGCGCTGGATCTCGCTGGTGCCCTCGAAGATCGTATAAATGGCCGCGTCGCGGTGCATCCGCTCCACCGGGTACTCGCGGGTGTAGCCGTTGCCGCCGAGGATCTGGATGGCCTGGGCCGTGACCTTCTTGGCGACCTCGCTCGCGTACAGCTTGGACATCGAGCCCTCGGCCGAGGTGAAGGGCTTGCCCGCGGTCGCCATCCAGGAGGCGCGCCAGACGAGGAGGCGGGCCGCGTCGATCTGGGTGGCCATGTCGGCGAGCTGGAAGGCGACGCCCTGGTTCTCGATGATCGGGCGGCCGAACTGGACGCGGGTCTTGGCGTAGTCGAGGGCGACCTCGTACGCGGCGCGGGCGGTGCCGACGGCCATGGCGCCGACCGCGGGGCGGGAGGCCTCGAAGGTCGCCATGGCGGCGTTCTTCACCTGCTCGCCGCCGGCCTTGGACTTCTCGCGGGCCCGGGCGAGACGCTCGTCCAGCTTGTCCTTGCCGCCGAGGAGGCAGTGGCCGGGGACGCGGACGTCCTCCAGGACGACCTCGGCGGTGTGGGAGGCGCGGATGCCGTGCTTCTGGAACTTCTGGCCCTGGGAGAGTCCGGGGGTGTTCGGCGGGACGATGAAGGAGGCGTGGCCCTTGGAGCCGAGTTCGGGGTCGACGACGGCGACGACGACGTGGACGTTGGCGATGCCGCCGTTGGTCGCCCAGGTCTTGGTGCCGTTGAGCACCCATTCGTCCTTGGCCTCGTCGTAGACGGCGCGGGTGCGCATCGAGGCGACGTCCGAGCCGGCGTCGGGCTCGGAGGAGCAGAAGGCGGCGACCTTGATGTCGTTCGCGTCGCCGTACATCTGCGGGACCCAGGTGCCGATCTGCTCCTCGGTGCCGTTGGCGAGGACGCCCACGGCGGCGAGGCCGGTGCCGACGATGGAGAGGGCGATGCCCGCGTCGCCCCAGAAGAGCTCCTCCATCGCCATGGGGATGCCGAGGCCGGTCGGGTCGAAGAACTGCTGGGCGTAGAAATCGAGCGAGTAGATGCCGATCTTGGCCGCTTCCTGGATGATCGGCCAGGGAGTCTCCTCACGCTCGTCCCATTCGGCGGCCGCGGGGCGCATCACATCGGCGGCGAAGCCGTGGAGCCAGTCGCGGACCTGCTTCTGGTCATCGTTGAGTTCGAGCGTGAACTCGCCCATTTTCCCTCCCAGCAGTACGTTACTTGCGGTAACACCAGTCTGTTACCGGCGGGTATAGGCTGTCAACCTGCGGTGAAGCGGTTCGGCCCGGCCCGCACCGGACACCGCCCGGGTGTTACGTTGCGACAGCCTCACGGAATCGCATTGGGCGGGGAGACACGCTTATGGACATCGCACACCGGACCACCGACCAGCAGACGCCCGCCGAGCAGCGGCGACGCGAACTGCTGGAGGCGGCGGACCGGGTGGTGCTCCGGGACGGCCCCAAGGCCTCCATGAACGCGATCGCGGCGGAAGCCGGCATCACCAAGCCGATCCTCTACCGCCACTTCGGCGACAAGGGCGGCCTGTACCGCGCCCTCGCCACCCGGCACACGGACGGCCTCCTCGCCGCCCTGCGGGCCGCGCTCGACGCGCCCGCCGACCGCCGCCGCCGCGTCGAGTCCACCCTCGACACCTATCTCGCCTCGATCGAGGCGATGCCCCAGGTCTACCGCTTCCTCATGCACCCCGCGGAGGAGCCGCACCAGACCGAGCAGGGCTTCGACGTCGGCCGCCACTCGGCCCCGCTGCTCCGCCGCATGGGCGAGGAGCTCGGCCAGGTCATCGCCGAACGCGTCGACCTGGGCCCCGGCGCCGAGGCGCAGGCCCGGATCTGGGGACACGGCATCGTCGGCATGATGCACGCGGCCGGCGACTGGTGGCTCGGCGAGCGCCCCTGCTCCCGCGACGAACTCGTCCGCAGCCTGGCCGACCTCCTCTGGGGCCGCCTCGCCGCGGCCGACGACCGCGCCGACGGCCCCGGCTTCTAGGACCTGATCCGAACGACAGGGCCTAGGGGGTGTCCAGCACCCCCGCGCTGGTCCCCCAGGGCTCCTTGCGGATCGCGCGGAGCAGGCGTGACCGGCGCCACCCGGTGACATGGTCCGCGTAGACCCCGCCCTCCAGGTGGTCGGTCTCGTGCTGGAGGCAGCGGGCGAAGAACCCGGTGCCCTCCACCCGTACCGGCGTGCCGTCCAGCCGTACGCCCTCGACCACCGCACGGTCGTAACGGGGCGTCGGGGCCTCCAGGCCCGGGAGCGAGAGGCAGCCCTCCGGGCCGCGGACCACGTCGCCGTCCGCCGCCACCAGCCGCGGATTCACCACATGGCCCAGGTGGCGGGTCTCCTCGTCGTCGGGGCAGTCGTAGACGAAGACGCGCAGCCCCACCCCCACCTGGTTGGCCGCCAGGCCGACGCCGTTCGCCGCGTACATCGTGGCGAACATGTCCTCGACGAGCCGGGCCAGTTCGGGGCCGAAGTCGGTGACGGGCGCGCAGGGCGCGTGCAGCACCGGGTCGCCGAGCAGGGTCATCGCTCGGACCAGGCCGGAACTGCCGGGGATGGGGCGGTTTCGCATGGCCGTAAGCGTACGGTCCGCCGTGACCTGGCTGTTTCACTCGGCCTCTGCACGGTGCCGCTGTTCGGGCTGCTGGCCGGATCTCGATAGGCTGAGCCCGGACCGACGCAAGGAGGAACAAGAACGATGTCAGGACACCCCGGTAATCCAGAGCCGCTGTCGCCGCGCGCCAAGCTGGCCGTGACGGCGGGCAGGGCCGCGGCCGCGGTGTCGCGTGCGGCGGGGCGCGGCAGCGGATCGGTGATCGGCGGCAAGGTGGCGCTGAGGCTCGACCCCGACCTGCTGGGCCGGCTCGCACAGCATCTGGACGTCGTCCTGGTGTCGGCGACCAACGGCAAGACGACCACGACCCGGCTGATCGCGGAGGCCCTGCGCGCCGCGGGCCCCGTCGTGTCGAACGCCCTCGGGGCGAACATGCCGGCCGGGATCACCTCCGCCCTCGCGGGCGGCTCGGACTCCAAGTACGGCGTCATCGAGGTCGACGAGAAGTACCTCGCCGGCGTCGCCCGCGACACCACGCCCAAGGTGATCGCGCTGCTCAACCTCTCCCGCGACCAGCTCGACCGCGCCGCGGAGACCCGCATGCTCGCCGAGAAGTGGCGCGAGGGCCTCAACGGCACGAAGGCCGTCGTCGTCGCGAACGCCGACGACCCGCTCATCGTGTGGGCCGCCTCCTCCTCGCCGAACGTGGTGTGGGTGGCCGCCGGCCAGGAGTGGAAGGACGACGCCTGGTCCTGCCCCGCCTGTGGCGGTGTGATGCAGCGTCCCGGCGACGACTGGTTCTGCGGCGAGTGCGGCTTCCGCCGTCCCGCGCCGAGCTGGGCGCTCAGCGGCGACCACGTGCTCGACCCGCACGGTTCGGCCTGGCCGATCCGGCTCCAGCTGCCCGGCCGCGCCAACAAGGCGAACGCCGCGACCTCGGCCGCCGTCGCCGCCGTCTTCGGGGTGCCGCCGCAGGTGGCCCTGGAGCGCATGTACCAGGTGCAGGCCGTCGCCGGCCGCTACGACGTGGTCTCCTTCCAGGGCCGCGAGCTGCGTCTGCTGCTCGCGAAGAACCCGGCCGGCTGGCTCGAAACGTTTTCCCTCATCGACGGGCCGCCCGCCCCGGTGATCCTCTCCGTCAACGCCCGCGGCGCCGACGGCACGGACACCTCCTGGCTGTGGGACGTGGACTACGGCCGGCTCGCCGGGCACCCGATCATGGTGATCGGCGACCGGAAGCTGGACCTCGCGGTCCGCCTGGAGGTCGCGGGTGTGGACTTCCGCGTCTGCGAGACGCTGGACGAGGCCGTCACGATGGCACCGCCCGGGCAGATCGAGCTGATCGCCAACTACACCGCCTTCCAGGACGTCCGCCGCCGCGTCGGCAACTGACCCGTAGAGGACTTGCAGCATGAGTGACAGCAGCCTGCGCCTGGTCTGGGTCTACCCGGACCTGCTCAGCACCTACGGCGACCAGGGCAACGTCCTCGTCGTCCAGCGCCGTGCCGAACAGCGCGGCCTCAGCGTCGAGCGCGTCGACGTCCGCAGCGACCAGCCGATCCCGACCTCGGGCGACATCTATCTGATCGGCGGCGGCGAGGACCGTCCGCAGCGGCTCGCGGCCGAGCGGCTCCTCCGGGACGGCGGCCTGAGCCGCGCCGCCTCCAACGGCGCGATCATCTTCTCGGTCTGCGCCGGCTACCAGATCCTGGGCCACGAGTTCGTCAACGACGTCGGTGAGCGCCAGCCCGGTCTCGGCCTGCTCGACGTGGTCACGACCCGCGGCGAGGGCGCCCGGTGCGTCGGCGACGTCCTCGGGGACATCGACCCGCGGCTCGGCCTGCCCCAGCTGACCGGCTTCGAGAACCACCAGGGCATCACCCATCTCGGTCCGACGGCCCGGCCGTTCGCCCGGACGGTCTTCGGCAACGGCAACGGGACCGGCGACGGCACCGAGGGCGCGTACAACGACACCGTCTTCGGTACGTACATGCACGGCCCCGTCATGGCCCGCAACCCGCAGATCGCGGACCTGCTCCTGAAGCTGGCCCTCGACGTGAACGCGCTGCCGCCGACCGACGACCGCTGGTACGAGGCGCTGCGCGCCGAGCGCATCGCCGCGGCGACGCAGCCCGCCTAAGGACCGAGCGGGACCGGCCCGGCGGCAACACCGGCGCCGTTGTTGGTCCCTCGTACGAACGTACGTTGTCCACTGTGCGGACATCCGGTTCGGCCCCGCCACCCTGCGGCGATAGGGTGGCGGGGATCCAGCCGGACGACGTGGTCCGGGAGTCGGCCCACGTTGCAAAGGTTTTTGGGCTATGCGCATTGGCGTGCTCACCTCCGGCGGAGACTGCCCCGGTCTGAACGCTGTCATCCGTTCCGTCGTGCACCGCGCCGTCGTCGACCACGGCGACGAGGTCATCGGCTTCCACGACGGCTGGAAGGGCCTCCTGGAGTGCGACTACCGCAAGCTCGATCTCGAAGCGGTGGGCGGCATCCTGGCCCGGGGCGGCACCATCCTCGGCTCCTCGCGGGTCCAGCCCGCGCACCTGGTCGGCGGTGTCGAGCGCGCCCGCGGCCACGTGGCCGACCTGGGCCTCGACGCGATCATCCCGATCGGCGGCGAGGGCACCCTCAAGGCGGCGAACCTGCTCTCCGAGGCGGGTCTGCCCATCGTCGGCGTCCCCAAGACCATCGACAACGACATCGCCTCCACCGACGTCACCTTCGGCTTCGACACGGCCGTGACCGTCGCCACCGAGGCCCTCGACCGGCTGAAGACCACCGCCGAGTCCCACCAGCGCGTCCTCGTCGTCGAGGTCATGGGCCGTCACACCGGCTGGATAGCGCTGCACTCCGGGATGGCCGCCGGCGCGCACGCCGTGGTCGTCCCCGAGCGCCCCTTCGACATCGACGAGCTGACCACCCGGGTCGGCGAGCGCTTCGAGGCGGGCAAGCGGTTCGCGATCGTCGTGGTGGCCGAGGGCGCGAAGCCGCGCGAGGGCTCGATGGACTTCAAGACCGCCGGCACCGACATCTACGGCCACGAGCGGTTCACCGGGATCGCGAACCAGCTCTCGGTCGAGCTGGAGCGGCGCCTCGGCAAGGAGGCGCGGCCGGTCATCCTCGGCCACGTCCAGCGCGGCGGCACCCCCACCGCGTACGACCGCGTCCTCGCGACCCGCTTCGGCTGGCACGCGGTGGAGGCGGCGCACCGCGGCGAGTTCGGCATGCTGACGGCGCTGCGCGGCACGGAGATCACGATGGTTCCGCTGGCCCGGGCCGTGGAGAGCCTCAAGACGGTCCCCGCCGACCGCTACGCCGAGGCCGAGTGCGTGATCTGACGCACATCGGCGCGGACGCCTTCGCGTGACACCGCCCCCGGTCGCAGTCGCGGCCGGGGGCGGTTCTAGTCTGGTGCGGACAACAAGCGCGAATCGGGCTCCAGGAGTGCACACGATGGATCACAGCGGGCACGGCATGACGATGGATCTGCCGCCGTTCACGCTGGGACGGGGCCTGGAGTTCTCCCCCGACCTCTTCTTCCTGATCGGCTGCCTCGCGGGGCTCGGTCTGTACGGCTGGGGCGTGGCGCGGCTGCGGCGGCGGGGGGACGCCTGGCCGGTGAGCCGGACGGTGTTCTTCACGGTCGGCGTGCTGACCATCGCGCTGGTGATGTGCACCAAGCTCAACGACTACGGCATGGTCATGTTCAGCGTGCACATGGTGCAGCACATGGTGATCTCCATGCTGTCGCCGATCCTGCTGCTGCTCGGCGCGCCGGTCACCCTGGCGCTGCGGGCGCTGCCGGTGGCGGGCCGGGGCTCGACGGGGCCGCGCGAGCTGCTCCTGAAGCTGCTGCACAGCCGGTACATGAAGGTGATCACCCACCCCGGGTTCACCATCCCGATGTTCATCGCGAGCCTGTACGCGCTGTACTTCACCCCGCTCTTCGACTTCCTGATGGGCTCGAAGCCGGGGCACATCGGCATGATGGTCCACTTCCTGATGGTGGGCCTGGTGTTCTTCTGGCCGATCATGGGCGTCGACCCGGGTCCGCACCGGCCCGGCTACGTGATGCGGATGCTGGAGCTGTTCGCGGGCATGCCGTTCCACGCCTTCTTCGGCATCGCGCTGATGATGGCCTCGGAGCCGATGGTCACCACGTACCGGAACCCGCCGGCCTCACTGGGCATCGACGCGCTCACCGACCAGAACGCGGCGGGCGGCATCGCCTGGGCGTTCAGCGAGATCCCGTCCGTGCTGGTGCTGATCGCGCTGGTGTACCAGTGGTACCACTCCGAGCAGCGGCAGGCGGTCCGCAAGGACCGGGCCGCCGACCGGGACGGCGACAAGGACCTGGAGGCGTACAACGCGTATCTCGCCTCGCTCCAGGCCCGCGGCCGGTGATCTCCGTCCGTCGCTGACCTGACCCCCTTCCGGGCCCGGTGTCCCGCCCCCGTACGGGGTGGGGCGCCGGGCCCGCCGGCATGTCCGGCGCACGCCGGGGCGTCCGGGGAGTAGCGCGCGCCCCTCTCCGGGGGTCACGATGGCCTGGACGGCTTCCACGACCTCGGTCGGGAGGAGGGCGGACTGATGTCCGGTGGCACGAAGACGATGGCGGTGCTCACCTGCACCGCGGTGGTGCTGACCACCGCGTACACGGTGGCGCTCGGCAGCAGCGGCTGGCTGTGGTTCGGCTCGGTGGTGCTCGGCGTGGCGACGATCGGCCTTGCCGCGTCCGACGGGGCGAACCCGTCCGGTCCGCGCCGCCGACCGCCCACGGGCCCGGGCGCGGCACGGCCCTGAGGTCCCTACGGGCGGCCCGCCTCGGGTGCGAGGAGCACCCAGACCTGGCCCGGCTCGAAGGCCAGCGGCCCGCCGTCCGGGGTGGTGAAGGCGGTGCCCGAGGTCGCCGAGGGCCGCGACCAGCGGGCCTCGTGGGCGCGCCCGTCGCGCAGGACGAGCGCGGTGCCGGTGCCGACGGTCTCGGTGTACGGGGAGACGCTGCCGAGGACGTCGTGGAAGCGCGAGGGGTGGATGTCGACGTACTGGACCACGACGGTGGACGGCTTGAGCGGCCCGGCGTCGGTGGTGCCGGCGGGCCGGCCGTCCATGGCGACCCGCCAGGTCCGGTCCGCCGCGGACCAGGTGAAGCCGTACCGGGCGGCGGGGTAGCGCACCGTGTGCTCCCGCACCGGGGTGCCGCCGCCGGGCGCCGGGCCGAAGCGGAAGCCGATGTCGTGGGCGGGGCTCGTGCCGGGCGCCGCCGCGAGGGCGCGGCCGGGCAGCAGGTACAGGTTGTGGGGTGCGGCGCGGGCGGTGCTGCGGACGAAGGCCGCCGGGGCTTCCTCCTGGGGCAGCGCGTGCAGCGGCGCCGCTCGGAGCAGCGGTTTCAGGGCGGTCTGGGAGCCGGAGTAGGCGAGCGCCGGGGTGCCGAACTGGGCGAGCAGTTCGATGTCGGACTCGCGGGCGCTGCGGACGGGTCCTGTCCGGTCGGGCAGCCGGGAGGAGAAGACGGCGAGCAGCCGGGTCTGGCCGCCCTCGACCTGCTCGACGTAGACCAGGTCGGCGGCGCCGAGGCCGGTCTGGGGGCGGGCCGCGCCCACGTTGTCGATCTTGACGGCGAGGACGGGGGCGGCTCGTGCGGGCAGCCCCGTGAACGGGGAGGTGGCGGCGGGCGCGGTCGTCGGCGTGGGGGCCGGTTCCGGCGGGCCCGAGCCGGAGCAGCCGTACAGCCCGGCCGCCGTCAGCGCGCACAGCAGTGCGGTGAGGACACGGCCGGGTCGCCTGATTCCGCGCTCGCCCGTCATGGTGACGCTCCCCCACCAGTGGACCACGGGCCCGTGCGCGGATACAACGGGCTTGACGGACGACGAACGGGGGTCGCGGGTGTTCTACCACCTGATGAAGTACGTACTGCTCGGACCACTCCTCAGGCTGCTCTTCCGGCCCCGGATCGAGGGGCTCGAACACATCCCTGAGGAGGGCGCGGCGATCGTCGCGGGCAATCACCTCTCCTTCTCGGACCACTTCCTCATGCCGGTGGTGCTCGAGAGGCGCATCACCTTCCTGGCGAAGCAGGAGTACTTCACGGGGCCGGGGATCAAGGGGCGGCTGACGGCCGCGTTCTTCCGGGCGGCCGGTCAGATCCCGGTCGACCGCTCGGGCAAGGAGGCGGGGAAGGCGGCGATCCGCGAGGGGCTCGGGGTGCTCGACCGGGGCGAGCTGCTCGGCATCTACCCGGAGGGGACGCGTTCGCACGACGGGCGGCTCTACAAGGGAAAGGTGGGGGTGGCGGTAATGGCGCTGACGGCCGGGGTGCCGGTGGTGCCGTGCGCGATGGTGGGGACCTTCGAGATCCAGCCGCCGGGGAAGGTCGTGCCGAGGATCCGCCGGGTCACGATCCGCTTCGGGGAGCCGCTGGACTTCTCGCGGTACGCGGGATCGGCGGGTGAGAAGGCAGTGGTCCGCGCGGTGACGGACGAGATCATGTACGAGATCCTGCGGCTCTCCGGTCAGGAGTACGTGGACGAGTACGCGGCGGTGGTGAAGGCCGCGGAGGCGGATGCCGGCGCCCCCACGCGGAAGTTCCCGCGCGGGGAACGCTGAGGGCGGATCCGCGCACGGCGCAATCCTCTGGGCGGCCACGCCGGACGCCCGTAGCGTCCCCGGCATGACCAAGGGAAACGCGTTTGTGCTGGGTGCGACGGGACAGGTGGGGCGGGCGGCCGTGAAGGCGCTCCTCGCGGACGGCTGGGAGGTGACGGCCGCCTCGCGGGGCGGCGGCAGGGACGGGCGCTGGCCCGCCGAGGTCCGGTCGGTGGCGCTCGACCGGAACGAGGAGGGCGCGCTCGCGGCGGGTCTGGGCGACGGGGTCGACGTGCTCGTGGACATCGTCGCGTACGACGCCGGGCACGGCCGGCAGCTGACGGGCCTGGCGGACCGGATCGGTTCGGCGGTGGTGGTGTCGAGCGGCGCGGTCTACGAGGACGACCGGGGGCGCAGCTTCGACACCCAGGACCGGCCGGACGGCTTCCCCGCCTATCCGGTGCCGATCCCCGAGGACTGGGTGACGGTCGCGCCCGGGGACGGCACGTACGGGACGCGGAAGATCGCCCTGGAGCGGGAGCTGCTCGCGGCGGGCGAGGCGCTGCCGACGACCGTGCTGCGGGCCGGCGCGATCCACGGGCCGTACTGCCCGGGGCCGCGTGAACTGTGGTTCGTGAAGCGGGCGCTCGACGGGCGGCCGGTGCGCCCGCTGGCGTACGGGGGCGCCTCGCGGTTCCACCCGGCGCACGTGGACAACCTCGCGGAACTCGTCCGGCTCGCGGCCGCCCGGCCGGGCAGCCGGGTGCTGAACGGCGCCGACCCCGAGGCGCCGACGGTGGCGGAGATCGGGGCGGCGATCGACGCCGTCCTGGGAGTGGAGAGCGAGACGGTGCTGATCGAGGGGGCTCCGCCGGGGGACCTGGTGGGGCTCACGCCGTGGACCGCGCCGCACCCGATCGTCTACGACATGACGGCGGCGGAGCGCACGCTGGGGTACCGGCCGGTGGTGTCGTACGCGGAGTCGCTGCCCGCGACGGTCGAGTGGCTGGCCGGACACCTGGCGGGGCGGGAGTGGCGGGAGGCCTTCCCCGGACTCGCCAGGTACGGGGTGGACTTCTTCGACTACGCCGCCGAGGACGCCTGGCTCGCCTCGCGTTGAGACACGCGCGGAGGGGCGGCCGCCGTGTGGCGACCGCCCCCCTGCCGTGGTGCCGGAGTTACGGCTTGGGCGTGGCGTGCGGCTCGCACGTCACGTCCCGGCTGTCCAGCTTGCCGGTGAGCAGGTACGCCTCGACCCTCGGGTTGATGCAGGCGTTGACCAGACCGGTGACGCCGTGCGAACCCGCGTTCTTCTCGGTGATGAGACGCGAACCCTTGAAGCGCTTGTGCAGCTCGACCGCTCCGGCGTACGGCGTGGCCGCGTCCCGCTCGGACTGGACGATGAGCACCGGGGGCAGACCCTTGCCGGTCTTGACCTCGGTCGGCTTCTGGCGCGGCCCGGACCAGGTGGCGCACGGCAGGTTCATCCAGGCGTTCGCCCAGGTCATGAACGGGTACTGCTCGTGGAGGCGGGAGTTGTCCCGGTTCCACCGGTTCCAGCTGGTCGGCCAGGGCGCGTCGGCGCACTCGACGGCGGTGTAGACGGCGTTGCCGTTCTCCGACGCGATGTTGCCCGCGGTGTCGGTGAGGTCGGCCGCGGCCCCGTCGATGAGCGGCTGCGGGTCACCGGCGGCGTAGGCGCTCCACGCCTCCGCGACGGGGGCCCACGAGGAGTCGTAGTACGGGGCGCTCTGGAAGAAGCCGATGAGCTCGGCCGGTCCGACCTTGCCGCCCAGGGGCGCCTTCTTGGCGGCGGCGCGCAGGGTCGTCCACTGCTGCCGGACCTCCGCGAGGGTGTCGCCGAGGTGGTAGGTCGCGTCGTTCTGGGCGACCCAGTTCATCCAGTCCGTGAGGCGGCCCTCGAAGGCGATGTCCTGTTCCAGGTTGGCCTGGTACCAGATGTTGCTCTTCGCCGGGTTGACCACGCTGTCCACGATCATGCGGCGGACGTGGTCCGGGTACAGCGTGCCGTAGACGGCGCCCAGGTAGGTGCCGTAGGAGACGCCGATGAAGTTGAGCTTCTTCTCGCCGAGCGCGGCCCGGATGACGTCGAGGTCACGGGCGGTGTTGCGCGTCGTCATGTACGGCAGCATGTCGCCGCTCTTCTCGGCGCAGCCCTTGGCGTACTCGGCTGCCAGCTTGCGCTGGGCGAGCTTGTCCGCCTCGCTGTCCGGGACCGGGTCCAGCTTGGGACCCTTGACGAACTCGGTCGGGTCGACGCAGGAGATGGGCGCCGAGCGGCCGACACCGCGCGGGTCGAAGCCCACGAAGTCGTACGCCTTGGCGGTGTTCACCCAGAGCGCGCTCTTGGTGGTGACCCGGCGCGGGAAGCGCAGGCCGGAGCCGCCGGGGCCGCCGGGGTTGTAGAGGAGCGCGCCCTGGCGCTCGGCGGGGGTGCCGGTGGACTTGGCGCGGTCCACGGCGATCTTGATCTTCTTGCCGTAGGGCTTGGCGTAGTCGACCGGGACGGTGACCCACCCGCACTGGATCGGCTTCTCGAGGCCCCAGTCGGCGGGGCAGTCCTGCCAGTCGATGCCGGCCTTGGCGGCCTGCGCGGCGGCGGCGACGGCCCCGCGGGCCTCGTCGTCACGGTCGTGGCCGGTGATGACGGCGCCGGCGGTCGGCGCCGCGAGCGCGGTCGCCATGAGCGTGCCCGCTATCAGAGTGCCGGCCGAACCGAGCACTGCTGTGCGTCTCAATGGTCCTCCCCCAGAAGGGTCTGTGTGTCCGGGGGATCCTTTCGTCCCGGGGGCTCGGGACGAAATGCGTACACGTGTTTCTTTGCCGAACCAATAACCGGTGACAGGTGTACCGCTGAGCGGTGAGCGTACGGAGCAGGTCAGAACGGGACGAGTCCGTCACGCACGTCGTCCAGGACCCGGCGCAGCGCGAGCGCGTCCGGGGCGACGGCGGTGGCGAGGGCGGCGGGCCCGGCGAGCGGGCTGACCACGGCGTTCTCCCCGTACAACCGGGCCTCCACCGGCTTCTCGGCGAACCCCGGGTCGACGACCAGGAGTTGACCGGTGGCCCGGTGGCCGCCGAGCACCGCGCCGCCGTCCCAGCCGCCGGGCGCGAGGGGCCCGAAGGCCAGCTCCTGGTCCAGCAGCGGACGGCCGGCGCGGCGGACGGTGAGGCGGGTGGTGAGGGTGCCGGGCGGTTCGCCGTGCCGGCCCAGCACCTGCTCCTCGCGCAGCACGAGCCGGGCCGTGGGCGCGAGGTCGACGGTGGTCCGCATCCGCAGGTGGGAGCCGGCGGCGCAGACGAGCTGCTCCGGCAGCCAGTGCAGCACCGCCCCCTCGCCGACGGAGATCCGCACGTCGTACGCGGCGGGTTCGGCGCTCCGGCCGGGCAGCGCGAGGGTGGCGGCGGCCGAGTCGACCAGGAGCCGGGCCCCGTCCCGTACCTCGGCCTCGATCGCGAGCCGGTCGCCGCCGAGCGGGGCGCTCATCGCCCCGACGACGGTGACCCGGGTGTACGGTCCGGCGGCCCGGGTGCGGCGCAGGGCGAGGGGGCCGTCGCTGACCAGGAGGGGCAGTCCGCCGCCGGCGTCGGCGGCGATCCGGGCGGTGGCGCGCAGGCTCACGCGGTCCACGCCGCGAGCTGTGCCCGGACCCAGTCGGCGACGGGCGCGACGCCGTTCTCGCCGCGCAGCGAGGTGAAGGCGACGGGCAGGTCGCCACGCTGCTCCTTCGCGTCGCGCGCCATCCGTTCCAGGTCGGAGCCCACGTACGGGGCGAGGTCGGTCTTGTTGACGACGAGGAGGTCGGCGGTGGTGACGCCGGGGCCGCCCTTGCGCGGGATGTCGTCGCCGCCGGCCACGTCGATCACGAAGATCTGGGCGTCGACGAGCCCTTTGGAGAAGGTGGCGGTGAGGTTGTCGCCGCCGGACTCGACGAGGATGAGGTCGAGCGGGCCCACCGCCTCCTCCAGGTCCTCGACGGCTTCGAGGTTGGCGGAGATGTCGTCGCGGATCGCGGTGTGCGGGCAGGCGCCGGTCTCGACGGCCTGGATGCGCTCGGGCGGCAGGACGGCGTTGCGGAGCAGGAACTCGGCGTCCTCGCGGGTGTAGATGTCGTTGGTGACGACGGCGAGGGAGAGGGTGTCGCGCAGTTCGCGGCAGAGGGCGGCGACGGTGGCGGTCTTGCCGGAACCGACGGGCCCGCCGAGGCCGATCCGCAGGGCGCGGCGGCTGCCGTCGGGGCGGTGGGCGTCGGCGGAGACGGCGCCGTGGTGGTCGTGGCCGTGGTCGAGGTGCATGGGGCGGCTCCAGTGGTTCTCGGGATGCGGGGGTGCTCGGGACGGGGGCGTGCCGGGGACCCGGGTGGTCAGGAGGCGAAGAGGCGGACGGGCCAGGACGCGTGCTGCTCGGCGGTGAGGTCGAGGAGCGGCGCGGACGCCGCGGGCAGGGCGTCGACGCCCCGGCGGGCGGCCGCCGCGGCCGCCGCCGCGACCTCGTCCATGGCGGGGGCGAGGCGGGCGAGGACGGCGGTGGCCTGGAAGGGGTCGAGGCCCAGCAGCCGGACCGTGGCGGTGGCCGGGCCGCTGACGGTCTCGTACGCGACGCAGTGCGCGGCGTCCTCGGGTCCGAGCCCGGCGGCCCGGGCGGCGGTTCCCAGGACGACGGGCTGGTGGGCGCCGCGCGGGAACGCGGCGGCCAGCGCGTCGAGTTCGGGACCCGGCCAGGTGGCGCGGGCCGCCCGCATCAGCTGCCGGCCGAGCCTGCGGGCGGCGGCCCGCAGGGCCGGCGAGGGGGTGCGGGCGTCGGCGGCCGCGTCGAGCTCGTACGGGTCGAGGCCGTGCGCGGCTCCGGCGGCCAGCGCCGCGGAGGTGAGGCCGGTGGTGTGCAGCCGGCCTCGGCAGAAGGACTCCAGGCCGGCGGCGTCCCTGACGCGGCCGGCCTTGACGGCTGCCTCGGCGCCGCCGGAGTGGGCGTGCCCGCCGGCGGGGAAGCGTCCGTCGGCGAGGACGAGGAGCGTGGCGCGACTCGTCATCAGAAGAGGAAGTAACGCTGGGCCATGGGCAGTTCGGCGGCCGGCGCGGGTTCGACCGGATCGCCGTCGATGGTCACCGTGAAGGTGTCGGCGTCGACCTCGACCCGGGGCAGCGCGTCGTTCTCCCGCATGTCGGCCTTGGCCACCCGCCGGGTGGAGCCGATGGCGGCGAACTCCTTGTGCACCCCGAGCCGTTGGGCGATGTCGTCCTCGATCGCCGCCTGGGCGACGAAGTTGACCGAGCCGGCCGCGGCGGCCTTGCCGAGTGCGCCGAACATGGGCCGGGGCAGCACGGGCTGGGGGGTGGGGATGGAGGCGTTGGCGTCGCCCATCTGCGCGTACGCGATCTGACCGCCCTTGAGGACGACGAGCGGCTTCACCCCGAAGAAGGCGGGCTCCCAGAGGACCAGGTCGGCGAGCTTGCCGGGCTCGACCGAGCCGATGAGGTGGTCCATGCCCTGGGCGACGGCCGGGTTGATCGTGTACTTGGCGACGTAGCGCCGTGCGCGGTGGTTGTCGGCCCGGCCGTCGCCGGGCAGGGCGCCGCGCCGCTTCTTCATGACGTGCGCGGTCTGCCAGGTGCGCATGACCACCTCGCCGATCCGGCCCATGGCCTGGGAGTCGGAGGAGATGATCGAGATGGCGCCCAGGTCGTGCAGGACGTCCTCGGCGGCGATGGTGGAGGGCCGGATCCGGGACTCGGCGAAGGCGAGGTCCTCGGGGACGGCCGGGTTGAGGTGGTGGCAGACCATCAGCATGTCGAGGTGTTCCTCGATGGTGTTGACGGTGTGCGGCCGGGTCGGGTTGGTGGAGCTGGGCAGGATGTACGGCTCCGAGACCACCGTGATGATGTCGGGGGCGTGCCCACCGCCCGCGCCCTCGGTGTGGTACGCGTGGACGGTGCGGCCCGCGATGGCCGCGAGGGTGTCGCCGACGAAGCCCGCCTCGTTCAACGTGTCCGTGTGGATGGCGAGTTGGGCGCCGGTCTCCTCGCACACGCCGAGACAGGTGTCGATCACGGCGGGGGTGGCTCCCCAGTCCTCGTGGATCTTGAACCCCAGGGCTCCGCCGCGCAGCTGGGAGTGCATGGCCTCGCGGGACATGGTGTTGCCCTTGCCGAGCAGACCGATGTTGACCGGGAAGGTGTCCAGGGCCTCGAACATCCGGGCCGTGTGCCAGGGGCCGGGGGTGACCGTGGTCGCCTTGGTGCCCTCGGCCGGGCCCGTACCGCCGCCGACGAGGGTGGTGACGCCGGTGGCGAGGGCCTGCTCGACGACGGTGGGCGAGATGAAGTGGACATGGGCGTCGACCGCTCCGGCGGTGACGATCCGGCCGTTGCCGACGATGACCTCGGTCTCGGGGCCGATCACCAGGTCGGGGTGGACGCCGTCCATGGTGTCGGGGTTGCCGGCCTTGCCCAGCGCGGTGATCCGGCCGTCCCGGATGCCGATGTCGGCCTTGACGACACCCCAGTGGTCGATGATCACGGCGCCGGTGATCACGGTGTCAGGGGCGCCCTCGGCGCGGGTGGTGCGGGCCTGGCCCATGGACTCGCGGATGACCTTGCCGCCGCCGAAGACGGCCTCGTCCCCGGCCCGGCCGGGGCCGCCGCTGCGGTCCTCTTCGATCTCGACGAGGAGGTCGGTGTCGGCGAGCCGGATCCGGTCGCCGGTGGTGGGGCCGAACAGGTCGGCGTACACGGCGCGGTGCAGGTCAGGCACGGTCGGCCCCCTCGGTCGCGGGATGGGACGGATCGAGCGGGCCGGCCACCTCGCCGCGCAGGCCGGGGACGACCCGGCGGCCGGCCAGCGGGACGAGTTCGACCTCGACGGGGATGCCGGGTTCGAAGCGGACGGCGGTCCCGGCGGCGATGTGCAGCCGCCGGCCGTGCGCGGCGGCCCGGTCGAAGTCCAGGCCGGGGTTGACCTCGGCGAAGTGGTAGTGGGAGCCGACCTGGACGGGCCGGTCGGCGGCGTTGAGCACGGTCAGGCGCGTGACGGGGCTGCCCTCGTTGAGGGCGACGGGGCCGTCCGCGTACAGGATCTCTCCGGGGATCATCGGCGGCGCCCGTTCAGATGATGGGGTCGTGGACGGTGACGAGCTTGGTGCCGTCCGGGAAGGTGGCCTCGACCTGGACGTCGTGGATCATCTCGGGGATGCCGTCCATGACGTCGTCGCGGGTCAGCACCTTGCGGCCGGAGGCCATGAGTTCGGCGACGGTGCGGCCGTCGCGGGCGCCTTCCAGGATGTGGGAGGTGAGGAGGGCGACGGCCTCGGGGTGGTTGAGCCGGAGACCCCGGGCGCGGCGCTTCTCCGCCACGTCGGCGGCCACATGGATGAGCAGGCGTTCCTGTTCGTGCGGGCTCAGTTGCACTCTTCCACCTCACAGTCGTCGACCGGGGCACACCCGGACAGCTGCGGACCCTACCGACCGTCAACACCTTGTTGAACTGCGGAGATGCGGATCGCGGCCAGACATTGCACGTTAGGGCGGAAGTTTTTCCGGCTCGTTAACTGCGGCTTTGCGATCTCATGATCGTCGGACCGGGTCGACGCACATGGACATCAGGCCGCGGAGTCCGTCCTCCAGGACGTCGACGGCGACGTCGCCGAAGAGCGCCTGCTGGGCGATGAAGCCCTGGACGACGGCGATCAGGGTGCGGGCCACATGGTCGGCGGGGACGTCGGCGGCGAGGATGCCGCTCTCGCGGTAGGCGGTGACCAGTTCGGCCCAGACGACGCGCATGCCGTTGTAGCCCTCCGCGAGGGTCTGCGCGAGCCGCTCGTTGCGGAGGGTCTCCGTCCACACCTGGATGATCAGGCGGGCGAAGGCCTGCCGGTCGGCGCCCTCGATCTGCTCTTCGAGGAAGAGCCGCAGCACCGCGGCGATCAGGACGTCGGGGGTGGGCGGCGGGGTGGTCCTCGACGCCTCCTCGAAGGCGCCGCGGATACCGGCGAAGGCCTCGGTCGCGATGGCCGCGATGATCTCGTCCTTGCCGCGGAAGTAGCGGTAGACCGCACCGGCCGACAGTCCGGCCTCGCTGAGCACGTCCTGCATCGACGTGGCGTGGAAGCCGTTGCGGGCGAAGCAGCGCGCCGCGCCGTCGAGGATCTGGCGCCGCCGCGCGTCGAGGTGTTCCTGGGAGACACGAGCCATGACACGAACTTAAAACGAATATTCATTCTTGACAACATCCACGGCCCGCAGGACAGTGAGGTCACAGAAAAACGAACGATCCTTCTCTATGAATCGAGGACGCCATGTCCGCCAACGCCACCGCCGCCGGCGCGGGGCGCAGGATCATCGCGGTGATGGTGCTGATCCCCTTCGTCGTGACGCTGACCCTCTGGGCCTTCGCCTGGCCCGCGGCCCGGACGGCCCCCCGCGACCTGCCGATCGGCCTCGCGGGCCCCGCCACCGTGGTCACCGCCCTGGAGCAGGACCTGGCCCGGCACGAGGGAGCCTTCGAGGTCCACCGCTACGAGGACGGGGCCGCGGCCCGCGCCGCGATAGCGGACCGGGACGTATACGGAGCGGTGGTCGTGACCCCGGGCGGCACGGAACTCCTGACCGCGTCGGCGGCGAGCCCCGTGGTGGCCGGGCTGCTGCGGGAGGCCGTGACCTCCATGGCCCCGGAGGGCGCACGGGTCCAGGTCACCGATGTGGTCGCCGCCCCGGCGGGCGACCCGCGCGGGGCCGTCCTCGCCTCCAGTCTGCTGCCGCTCGCCCTGGCCGGAGCGGCGGCGGGCGTCGTCACCACCCTCCTCGGTCTGCGCGGCGGTCGCGCGGTGGCCGCCCTGGCCGGCGCCGCCGCGCTCGCGGGCCTCGTCGGCACGGCCCTCGCCCACAGCTGGCTCGGCGCGCTCGGCGGGAACTGGTGGGCCGAGGCGGGGGTACTGGGCCTCACCGTCCTGGCCATCGGCTCGACGTTCGCCGGGCTCGCGGCGCTCGTCGGAAAGCCCGGGCTCGGGCTCGGGGCGCTGCTGATGATCCTGCTCGGCAACCCGTTCTCGGGGGTGTCGAGCGCACCGGAACTCCTGCCGACCGCGGTGGGCACCCTCGGCCAGTGGCTGCCGCCGGGCGCCGCCGGCTCGGCCCTGCGGTCCGTCTCCTCCTTCGAGGGCGCGGCGGCGGGCGGACCGCTCCTCGTCCTCGCCCTCTGGGCGGCGGCGGGTCTCACGGCGACCGCGCTCGGGGCCCGGCGGCGGAGCGCGGAACCCGCACGGGACGCGGCCGCGGCAGCGCCGGTTCCGGCGCGCGCGGGCTGACCCGGACCGCCGGTACCCCAGGCGCGAAGAAGCGCGACAGCGCGAAGAAGACCGCCGCGTGCCCCCGCTGTAGCGGACGGGGGCACGCGGCTTCTTCGTGCGCGCTGGGCACGAGCGGCGGGCGGGTGCGTCAGGAGGCGGCTGCTCGCGGCGCATCGCGGGTGCCAGAGGCGCGCGACCCCGCGGGCCCGTCAGGAGGCAGCCGGTTCGCGGTGATGGACGGTGCGTCAGGAGGCGCCGGGCTCGCGGTGGTGGGCGGCGATGCCGAAGCGGCGCTGTTCGCCGGTAGCGGAGTCGAGCGGGTGCAGGGCGGAGACGGAGCTGACCACCTGCTCGTCGGCGGGCTTCTCCGCCGCCTCGAGTTCCTCCAGGTCAGCGGCGGAGACCAGGGCGACGAGCGGCTTCCCGTGGCGGGTGACGACGACGCGCTCCCCGCCGTACACGACGCGGTTGATGAGGTCGGCGAGCTCGGCTCGCGCTTGCGTCACCGGGATCTCGTAGGTCATGCTCCCCATCTTACGGGCTGTACGTCCTGTACATTTTTTACAGATGGAGGTACCCGCCATGGATGCTCGCCACGTCCTGCCCGCGTTCACGGAGCGCACCAGCTACGGAACCCGGACCCTCGACCCCTACTCCAAGCTCCTGGAGTCCCGGATCGTCTTCCTCGGGACGCCGATCGACGAGACTGCGGCCAACGACGTCATCGCCCAGCTCCTCTATCTGGACCACGCCGGCCCGGACCAGGACATCGCGCTCTACATCAACTCCCCCGGCGGCTCCGTCAGCGCCATGACCGCGATCTACGACACGATGGGCTCGCTCCACTGCGACCTGGAGACCACCTGCCTGGGCCAGGCCATGTCCACCGCCGCGGTCCTGCTCGCGGCCGGGACGCCGGGCAAGCGCATGATGCTGCCGGGCGCCCGCGTCACCCTCCAGGAGCCCGCCATGGACGAGCCCCTGCGGGGCCAGCCGAGCGATCTCGACCTCCAGGCCCGCGAGATGCTCCGGCTCCGCGCGCTGATGGCCGGGATGCTCACCGCGCACACGGGCCGGGACCGGGAGCGGATCGACGCCGACCTCGACCGCCTCACCGTCCTGGACGCCCCGGCGGCGCTCGCGTACGGCCTGGTGGACCACGTGATCACGAGCCGGCGCGGGCCCGCCGGCGGCGCGGCCGGGTGAACCGGCCGTGGTGCCCGAGCTGCCCCCGCTGCCCGCCCTGACCCGCGCCGAGGGTGAACTCGTCGACGCCTATCTGGAAGTCGTCGACCTCCTCGGCAGGATCAATCCATCCAGAAGCACGCATACTTATGGTGCGTTGCGCGCGGCGCAGGCCCTGGTGGGCCGCGCGGAGGCGCTCCTCGAAGCCCTGACGCTCATGCATATGCGGGGCGAGAACGAGGTGCACGCGGACACATTGGCGCGCGCCCTCCGGGTGTTGGACGGGGAGCGGAGGACCCACCGCGTCACCGTCCCGCAGTCACGGGCGAGTTGACATTCCCGCGTGTCGTGTCGAGGTCCGGACGGCCGACACGCGCCGCAGAATCGCTCCCCCGTTCGGCGTAGTCGACGAGTCGACATGTGCATCGGGTGAGTTGCGCAACAGGTGTACGCATTTGGCGGAATCGGGCGTTCCGTCGCTGGTGCGAGGCTCGTAGGCCAAACCGCCGAAGATCACAAAGGCTGTCTGTCCACCCGAACGGATCAGTCGTGAGGAGCCTCACATATCGCCGTTTCAGCTCGGATTTCGCCCTGGGTGTGGGTCAAGATCCCTGTCGACGACAAGCCCCCGCCACCGCGGCGGGGCGGTCCGGGCGGACGCCGAGTCCTGCCGCTGTCCCGGACGTCTGGTCGACAGGATTGGATCGGCAGGAGTGGAGGACCCGATTTTTACGGGGCGTACGCGCTGTTCCGGCAGCGAGTCCGTCCCTTGGGGTGAAGCCGCGTCAGCGGCCGGGCATCTTCGCCAGCCCGAACCCGACAGGTCATCCTTCGCAGGCGGCTGACGAAGGGTTGCGCATGACTGCGCAGATGCACGTCCCGTCCCTGCTGTCCCGGGCCGGAGCCGTCTCGGCTCTCACCCTCGCCGCCGTCGGCGGCACGCTGCTCGCACCAGGAGCGGCATCGGAGGCCCAGGCAGCCACCACGCACGCGAACAAGGCACTGAGCGTCGCCGCGTCCAAGAAGGGAGCTCCGTACCGGTACGGGAGCAGCGGACCCTCCAGGTTCGACTGTTCCGGACTGACGCTCTACGCGTACAAGCAGGCGGGCAAGTCGCTGCCCCGCACCGCGCAGCAGCAGTACAACAAGACCCGGCACATCTCCGCCTCCAGCAGGCAACAGGGGGACCTGGTCTTCTTCCACTCCGGCGGGAGGGTCTACCACGTGGGCATCTACGCCGGTAGCGGCAAGATCTGGCACTCGCCCAAGACGGGCTCCTGGGTGAAGCTCGACAAGATCTGGTCGTCGAAGGTCTACTACGGCCGCGTCCGCTGATCAGGCGGCGGTAGCGGTCCGTTCGTGAGGGGTGCGGTGGCGCCGCCGTGCCCCTCGGGTCCGAGGCCTAACAACTGGCGAGCGGGACCGGGGTCCACGGCAGGGTGATCCAGACCCGCTTGCCGCCCTCCTCGGTCGGTGCGACCGAGAGACGGCCGCCGGCCTCCGCCGCCAGGACGCGGATGATGACCATGCCCCGGCCGTTGTCCTGCTGGACCGCCGCCGGGAGGCGGCGGGGCAGCCGCGGGTGGCTGTCGGTGACGCCGATGTGGAGCAGCTCCTCGCGCTCCAGACGGACGTCGACGGTGAACGTGGGCGACTGGCCCCGGGTGTGCAGCACGGCGTTGGTGGCGAGTTCGGAGACGATCACCCGGATCGCGTCCGCGAGCTCCGCCGCGTCGTCGAGGCCCCAGCCGGTGAGCACCTCCGCGACGAACCTCCGGGCTGTCGGGACCGAGGCGGGATCGCTCGGCAGCGTGACGGATGCTTCCTGGTGATCTGCCATGGCGACGCTGTCCCTTTCCCGCCGGGGCCAATGCCCCGGATTGCGCTTCGCGTCAGAGTGCCACCGATCGTGCCGCGCCACGCGGCGTTCCACCAAGATATGTCCCCGTCTGTCGCCCGTAACGGTGAACTCTGCTGCCCGGAAACGCTCTTGGGGCCTACGGGACGGCCGGTGCGGTGCGCAGGATCGTTCCGACCGCGCGCTCGATCTGCGCGTCGTCGAGGTCCGCCCGGGCCGTGAGACGCAGCCGCGAGATGCCGTCCGGCACGGACGGGGGGCGGAAGCAGCCGACCCCGAGCCCCTGTTCGCGGCAGTCCGCCGCCCAGCGCAGCGCCGCCTCCGGGGAGGGGGCGCGCACCGAGACGACGGCCGCGTCGGGCCGGGCGGAGGTGAGTCCCGCGTCCGTGAGCAGCCGGTGCAGGGTGCCGGCGACGGTACGGGCCCGCTCGGCGAGCTCCGGTTCGGCGACCAGCGCGCGCAGTCCCGCGAGCGCGCCGCCCGCGGCGGCCGGCGCGAGCCCGGTGTCGAAGATGAAGGTGCGGGCGGCGTTCACCAGGTGCTCGATCACCCGGGCCGGGCCGAGCACGGCACCGCCCTGGCTGCCGAGGGACTTGGAGAGCGTGAGGGTGGCGACGACGTCCTCGTCCCCGGCGAGGCCCGCCTCGTGCAGGGCGCCCCGGCCCCCGTCCCCGAGGACCCCGAGGCCGTGGGCGTCGTCCACGACGAGCCCGGCGCCGTGCGCGCGGCAGGCCGCGGCGAGCTCCGGCAGCGGGGCCTTGTCGCCGTCGACGGAGAAGACGGAGTCGCTGACGACCAGGGCCCGCCGCCCCGGGTGCGCGTCGAGGGTCTTGCGTACGGCCTCGGGATCGGTGTGCGGCACGACGGCGGTCTCGGCGCGGGCGAGGCGGCAGCCGTCGACGATCGAGGCGTGGTTGGCGGCGTCGGAGACGATCAGGGCGTCCCGGCCGCCGAGCGCGGTGAGCGCGGCCAGGTTCGCGGTGTAGCCGGAGGAGAAGACGAGGGCCGCCTCGAAGCCGCAGAAATCGGCGAGTTCGCGCTCCAGCCGGGTGTGCAGCCGGGTGGTGCCGGTGACGAGCCGCGAACCGGTGGATCCGGCGCCCCAGCGCCGGGCCGCCTCGGCCGCTCCCTCGGTGACCGCAGGGCGCCGGGTGAGCCCGAGGTAGTCGTTGCTCGCCAGGTCGAGCAGGTCCGATTCGGCCGCCCGGGGCCGCAGCGTCCGGACGAGTCCGGCGTCCGCCCGGCGGCGCGCCTCGGCGTCGGTCCAGTCGAACGCGGTGCGGCGCGGGCCCTCGGCCCGTGCCTCGTCGGCCTGTGGCATGCGGCGATCCTTTTGTAGGCAGCGCACAGACCCTAACCGGAGGATGCCGAGGTCGGGATGTGGTCATCCACACACCTCTCGCGGGGCCGTTTGTTCGGATCCTCCTTGGCCCGGGGGTGGGAGGTAAGCAAGGATCAGCTGTTATGGACCTGCTGAACACGCTGGTGGAGAAGGGGCTGCGGCGCGAGCTGCCGACCCGTGAAGAAGCGCTCGCCGTCCTGGCGACCTCCGACGACGAACTGCTCGATGTGGTGGCGGCGGCCGGAAAGGTGCGCCGTCAGTGGTTCGGGCGGCGGGTGAAGCTCAACTACCTGGTGAACCTGAAGTCGGGGCTGTGCCCCGAGGACTGCTCGTACTGCTCGCAGCGCCTCGGCTCCAAGGCCGAGATCCTCAAGTACACCTGGCTGAAGCCGGACGAGGCCTCGCAGGCCGCCGCCGCGGGCGTCGCGGGCGGGGCGAAGCGCGTCTGCCTGGTGGCGAGCGGCCGCGGTCCGACGGACCGCGACGTGGAGCGGGTCGGCAGGACGATCGAGGCCATCAAGGAGCAGAACGAGGGCGTCGAGGTGTGCGCCTGCCTCGGTCTGCTCTCCGACGGGCAGGCGGAGCGGCTGCGGGAGGCCGGCGCCGACGCGTACAACCACAACCTGAACACCTCCGAGGCCACCTACGAGGGCATCACCAAGACCCACACGTACGCGGACCGGGTGGACACCGTGCAGAAGGCGCACGCCGCCGGTCTGTCGGCCTGCTCGGGTCTGATCGCGGGCATGGGCGAGACCGACGAGGACCTGGTCGACGTCGTCTACGCGCTGCGCGAGCTCGACTCGGACTCGGTGCCGGTCAACTTCCTCATCCCGTTCGAGGGCACCCCGCTCGCCAAGGAGTGGAACCTCACCCCGCAGCGCTGCCTGCGGATCCTCGCGATGGTGCGGTTCGTCTGCCCCGACGTCGAGGTGCGGATCGCGGGCGGCCGTGAGGTGCACCTGCGCTCGATGCAGCCGCTCGCGCTGAACATCGCGAACTCGATCTTCCTCGGCGACTATCTGACCAGCGAGGGCCAGGCCGGACAGGCCGACCTCGACATGATCGCCGACGCGGGCTTCGAGGTGGAGGGCGCGGGCACCACGACGCTCCCGAAGCACCGTGCGGACGCGCTCGCCGCGGCGGGCGGGGGCTGCGGTTCCCAGGCGTCGGCGGGCTGCGGTGCGCACGACGCGGCGGAGGACGGCGCGGGCTGCGGCTCGCACGCGGGCGGCTGCGGCCCCTGCGGCGGTCACGCGGTGCCCGAGCCCGCCGAGCCGGCCGACGCGGCCGCGAACCAGGCGCGGACCGACCTGGTCGCCGTGCGTCGCCGGGGCGCCGGCACGGACCTCGCCCCGAACGCGTAACGCCGTGCGCAACGACGAACTCATCGCCCTCGACCGGGCCCACGTCTGGCATCCGTACGGCCCCATGCCGGGCCGTACGGACCCGCTGGTCGTGGAGTCCGCCTCCGGCGTACGACTGCGGCTCGCCGAACCCGCCGAGGGCCGGACCGAGTTGATCGACGGCATGTCCTCCTGGTGGTCGGCGGTCCACGGCTACAACCACCCGGTGCTCAACGACGCCGTGCGCGGCCAGCTCGACCGGATGAGCCACGTCATGTTCGGCGGGCTCACCCACGAGCCGGCCGTCCGGCTCGCCGCGCGGCTCGTGGAGATCACCCCCGAGCCGCTGCGGCACGTCTTCCTCAGCGACTCGGGCTCCGTGTCCGTCGAGGTGGCGGTCAAGATGTGCCTGCAGTACTGGCGTTCGCTCGGGCGCCCGGAGAAGCAGCGCCTCTTCACCTGGCGCGGCGGCTACCACGGGGACACCTGGCAGCCGATGTCCGTGTGCGACCCCGACGGCGGGATGCACGAACTGTGGCAGGGCGTGCTGCAGCCGCAGGTCTTCGTGGACGCCCCGCCGGCCACGTACGAGGAGTCGTACGCCGAGCTGCTGCGGACCGAGATCGGGAAGCACGCGCACACCCTGGCCGCGGTCGTCGTGGAGCCGGTGGTGCAGGGCGCGGGCGGGATGCGCTTCCACGACCCGGCGTATCTGCGGGTGCTGCGCGAGGCCTGCGACGCGCACGACGTGCTGCTCGTGTTCGACGAGATCGCCACCGGATTCGGGCGTACGGGCACGCTGTTCGCCGCCGACCAGGTGGCGGTCTCCCCCGATGTGATGTGCCTGGGCAAGGCGCTGACCGGCGGCTATCTGTCGATGGCGGCGACGCTCTGCACGAGCAGGGTCGCCGACGGCATCTCCCAGGGCGAGGTCCCGGTGCTCGCGCACGGGCCGACGTTCATGGGGAACCCGCTGGCGTCGGCGGTGGCCTGCGCCTCGCTCGACCTGCTGCTCGGGCAGGACTGGCAGACCGAGGTCAAGCGGATCGAGACCGGACTGCGGGAGGGGCTCGCCCCGGCCGCGGCCCTGCCCGGGGTCCGCGAGGCGCGGGTCCTCGGCGCGATCGGCGTCGTCCAGCTCGACCACCCGGTCGACATGGCGGCGGCGACCCGCGCGGCGGTCCGCGAGGGCGTGTGGCTGCGCCCGTTCCGCGACCTCATCTACACGATGCCGCCCTACGTGACGAGCGACGACGACCTGGCCCGCATCTGTACGGCGGTGACCGCCGCCGCGGCGGCGGGCTGAGCCGTGCCGCCCGCCCGGAACGGCGCCCTCGCGGGCGCCGCCACCCCCGTCGCCCGCTCCGCGAGAGAAGGACACCCCTCATGACCGTCATCGTCGTCAGCGGCACCGGCACCGAGATCGGCAAAACGGTCGTCACGGCGGCCGTCGCCGCCGTCGCCACCGCCGCCGGCCGTTCCGTCGCCGTCCTCAAGCCCGCCCAGACCGGTGTCGGGCCCGACGAGCGCGGGGACGCGGACGAGGTCGTCCGGCTCTCCGGCGCCGCCGGCTCCGCCGAACTGGGCCGGTTCCCCGAACCGCTGGCGCCGGGCACCGCGGCGCGGCGGGCCGGGATGGCGCCGGTCGGCCCCGCCGAGGTCGCCGAGGCCGCCCGGAAGCTGGCCGCCGAGCACGACCTGGTCCTGGTGGAGGGGGCGGGCGGACTGCTCGTCCGCTTCGACGAGGAGGGCGGCACGCTCGCCGACGCGGCGGCCCTGCTCGGCGCACCCGTCCTGGTGGTGACGCCCGCCGGGCTCGGGACGCTCAACTCGGCGACGCTCACGGCGGAGGCGCTGCGGGCCCGCGGGATCGAGCAGCTCGGTGTGGTCGTCGGCAGCTGGCCCGACGCGCCGGACCTGGCGATGCGCTGCAACCTGGCGGATCTGCCGGAGTCGGCGGGCGCGCCGCTGCTCGGAGCCGTGCCGGAGGGTTCGGGACGGCTCGACCCCGCGGAGTTCCGGGCGGCGGCGGGCGGCTGGCTCGCGCCCGCGCTCGGCGGCACGTGGGACGCGGAGGCGTTCCGGGAGCGGTTCGCGGAGCCGTTTCCGGGGGCCTCCTGACGAGGGACACGCGGGCTCCGACTCCGTAGGCTGGAGTCATGCGCGCTCACGTTCAGGAGATCGTCTTCGACTGTGCCGATCCGGCCGCGCTCGTCCGCTTCTGGGCCGGGCTGCTCGGCGGTGCTCCGGTCGACCGGAGCGCCGACTGGTCGTACGTGGACCCGCCGGAGTTCGTCCGGCTCGCCTTCCAGCGGGTGCCGGAGGGCAAGACGGTGAAGAACCGGGTCCACCTCGACCTGGAGGTCGAGGACCCGGACCTGGCCGCCGACGAGGCGCTGCCCCTGGGCGCGGCGCGCGTCGGCGGCCCGGTCACGGACGAGCAGGGCGCCTTCCAGGTCATGCGGGACCCGGAGGGCAACGAGTTCTGCTTCGTGACGGGCTGACGAAGCCCAGACGACCGGGCTGAGGAGGCCCCGATGACACCGTCCCGCCGCCCGGAAGCCCCGGCGTCCCGTGTCCACCATCCGCTGTTCGCCCGCTTCTACGCCCGGTGCAGCGTCTCCGCCGACACCAAGGCCGGACTCGGGGACCTGCGGCGGGAGCTGCTGGCCGGGGTCTCCGGCCGGGTGATCGAGATCGGTGCCGGGAACGGGCTGAACTTCGCGCACTACCCGGCCGGGGTCACCGAGGTGGTGGCCCTCGAACCGGAGTCCCGGCTGCGCCGGCTGGCCCGGGAGGCCGCGGTCCGCGCCCCCGTCCCGGTGACCGTGCTGCCGGACACCGCCGAGGCGCTGCCGCTGGAGGACGCCTCCTTCGACGCGGCGGTGGCCTCGCTCGTCCTCTGTACGGTACGGAACCTCCCGCAGGCCCTCGACGAGCTGCACCGGGTGCTGCGCCCGGGTGGCGAGCTGCGCTTCTTCGAGCACGGCCTGGCCGACACGCCCGGGCTCGCGCGGGTGCAGCGGGGTCTCGACCGGACGGTCTGGCCGGTGCTCTTCGGTGGCTGCCACACCGCGCGTTCGCCGCTGGCGGCGATCGAGGCGGCCGGTTTCGCCCTGGGCCCGTACCGGGCGTTCGACGTGCCGGAGAAGGGCCCGCGGCTGCCGTCGTCGCCGTGCGTCCTGGGCGTGGCGCGGCGGTGACCGGCCCCGTCCCGCGGACCGGAACTCCCTCGCACCGGCCCGGCGTCCCGTGATGGGATCCGGCCATGACCGATCTTCAGATACGTGCCGCCACCCCCGCCGACGCCGAGGCCGTGCTGGCCTTCTGGAAGGAGTCCGCCGAGGGCACGTCCATCTCGGACGACGTCCACGGCGTGACGCGGCTCGTGGAGCGCGACCCCGAGGCGCTGCTCCTCGCCGAGGCCGACGGGCTGATCGTCGGGTCCGTGATCGCGGGCTGGGACGGCTGGCGGGCCCATCTGTACCGGCTTGCCGTGCTCCCGTCGTACCGCCGCCGGGGCATCTCCACGGCGCTCCTGCGCGCGGCGGAGGACCGTTTCCGCACGCTCGGCGGACGGCGGGCGGACGCCATGGTGCTCGAGGCGAACGAGACCGGGCAGGGGCTGTGGACGGCCGCCGGGTACGGGCGGGAGGACCACTGGCGCCGCTGGGTGAAGCCGCTCACCGACCAGGGCGCCGGCGCCCCGCGGCCGCACGGCCAGGGGTGATCACCCGCCCGCTTTGCCGATCCTTTACCATGGTTGCTCGTCCCCATCACCCGACGACCGAAAGGTGTGAGCGTCCGCCCATGGGCGAGCCTCCCAGTAGCACTGGTTCCGACCGCACACGCTTCGCCGCACGACATCGAGCGAGCCTCCCCTCCCTGACTGATCATGGGACGGAGGTGAACCGATGACCGAAGTGCTTCTGCTCCTCCTGGCGCTCCTCCTCTCCGTCGCGTGCGGTGCCTTCGTCGCGGCCGAGTTCTCGCTGACCACCGTCGAGCGCGGCGAGCTCGAAGCGGCCGCCGGGCGCGGCGAGCGCGGAGCCGCCGGGGCGCTCAAGGCCGTCAGGTCGCTGACCTTCCAGCTCTCCGGCGCCCAGCTGGGCATCACCGTCACCAACCTGGTCGTCGGCATGCTGTCCGAGCCCTCGATCGCCAAGCTGATCCGCGGCCCGGTCGAGGACCTCGGCCTCTCCCCCTCGGTCGCCTCCTCGGTGGCGCTCGTCATCGGCACCGCCCTGTCCACCGTCGTCCTGATGGTGGTCGGCGAGCTGGTCCCCAAGAACTGGGCGATCTCCTCGCCGCTCGCGGTCGCGAAGGTGGTCGCCACCCCGCAGCGGATCTTCACGGCCGCCTTCAAGCCGCTGATCAGCCACCTCAACAACACCGCCAACCGCATCCTGCGCCGGCTCGGGATGGAGCCGACCGAGGAGCTGGCCTCCGCCCGCTCCCCGCAGGAGCTGGTGGCGCTCGCCCGGCACTCCGCCAAGGAGGGCGCCCTGGAGGCGGACACGGCCGAGCTGTTCGTCCGCACCCTCAACCTGGCGGAACTGACCGCCGAGAACGTGATGACGCCCCGCGTCCAGGTCACCGCCCTCGAGGTGCAGGCCACCGCGGAGGACGTCGCCAACGCGACCCGCGCGACCGGCCTGTCCCGCTTCCCCGTCTACCGGGGCAGCCTGGACGCGGTCGTCGGCATCGCCCACATCAAGGACGTCCTGGCCATACCGGCCGAGGAGCGGCCGCACCGCCGGATCGGCGAGCTGCTGCGCGAGCCGCTGCTCGTGCCCGAGACGCTGACCGTGGACCGGCTGCTCGACCGCCTCTCCGGGAAGCAGACGATGGCCGTCGTCATCGACGAGTACGGCGGCACCGCGGGCGTCGCCACCCTGGAGGACATCGTCGAGGAGGTCGTCGGCGAGGTCCGTGACGAGCACGACCCGCACGAGACGCCGGACCTGGCCCCGGCGGGCGAGGACGCGGACGGGCGCGAGCTCTGGTCCGCCGACGGCGCGGCCCGCACCGACCAGGTGGGGGCGATCGGCCTCCGCGTTCCGGACGGCCCGTACGAGACGCTCGCGGGCGTCATCGCCCACGAGCTGGGCCGCATCCCGGCCGCCGGCGACACCGTGGAGCTGGCCGGCTGGCGGCTCGACGTCGTCGACGCCTCGGGCCGGCGCGCCGCCCGCGTGCTGATGCACGCCCCGGTCGCCCACCACGCCGAGGACGAGTCCGGGGAGGCCGGCCGATGATCGTCATCCAGTTGCTGATCGGCTTCCTCACCCTGGTCGTGAACGCCTTCTTCGTCGGCGCCGAGTTCGCCCTGATCTCGGTCCGCCGCAGTCAGATCGAACCGCAGGCCGAGGCCGGGAACCGGCGGGCACGCAGCGTCATCTGGGGCCTGGAGCACGTCTCCGCGCTCCTCGCCGCCGCGCAGCTCGGCATCACGCTCTGCACCCTGGTGCTGGGCATCGTCGCCGAGCCGGCCATCGCGCACCTGCTGGAGCCGGTGTTCGACGCGGTCGGCGTGCCGCACGGCCTGGTGCACCCGATCTCGTTCGTGATCGCGCTGTCCGTGGCCACCTATCTCCACATGCTGCTCGGCGAGATGGTGCCGAAGAACATCGCGCTCGCCGAGCCGACGCGCACGGCCCTGCTGCTCGGCCCGCCGCTGGTGACGCTCGCCCGGGCGCTGCGGCCGGTGATCTTCGCGATCAACGCCTTCGCCAACGCGCTGCTCAAGCTGTTGCGGGTGGAGACCAAGGACGAGGTCGCGGCGACCTTCTCGGACGACGAGCTGGCCCGGATGGTGACCGACGCGGGCGACGCCGGACTCCTGGACGACCGGGCCGCCGAGCGGCTGCACGACGCCCTCGAGCTGGGCCGCCGTCCCGTACGGGACGTCGTGATGCCGGCGGAGAAGGTGGTGTACGCGCGGATCGGCACGACGGCCGAGGAGCTGGAGGCGCTGTCGGCGCGGACGGGTTACTCGCGTTTCCCGGTGGTCGACGAGGAGCGCCGGATCCTGGGCTATCTGCACGTCAAGGACGCCCTGGACGTCTCCCCGCGCGACGAGCCGTTCCCGGTGTCCGCGCTGCGGCCGATCGCCCGGGTCCGCGCGGCGACGCCGCTGGACGACGTCCTGACGGCGATGCGCCGCAGCCGGACGCATCTGGCGGCGGTGCTCGACGAGGACGGCAAGCCGGCCGGGCTCGTCACGATGGAGGACGTCCTGCGGGAGCTGGTGGGCCGCCCGGCGGCGCCGTAGCGAAGCGATCCGCGCGTGGAGGGCCCCCGGGATTCCGGGGGCCCTTCCGGCGGGCACGCCGCGCATACCGCGCGGTATGATCTCTCCGCCATGGAGATCAATGCCACGTACAACAGTTTCGTCGCCCTCGGCGACAGCTTCACCGAAGGGATGTCGGACCTGCGGCCCGACGGCTCCTACCGGGGCTGGGCCGACATCCTCGCGGACCGCCTCGCCGCCCGGACCCCCGGCTTCCGGTACGCCAACCTCGCCGTACGCGGCAAACTGATCGGCCAGATCGTCGAGGAGCAGGTCGAGACCGCCGCCGCCATGAAGGCGGACGTCGTGACGCTCGTCGGCGGGCTCAACGACACCCTGCGGCCCAAGGTCGACATGGGGAGGGTGCGCGGACTGCTCACCGAGGCCGTCGAGACCCTCGCGCCCTCCTGCGGGCAGCTCGTCCTGATGCGCAGCCCCGGCCGGAACGGGCCCGTCCTCGAACGCTTCCGCCCCCGGATGGAGGAGCTCTTCGCCCACGTCGACGAGCTCGCCGCCCGGCACGGAGCCCTGGTCGTCGACCTGTACGGCGCCCCGTCGCTCGCCGACCCCCGGATGTGGGACGTGGACCGGCTCCACCTCACCGCCGACGGGCACCGGCGGGTCGCCGAGGCCGTGTGGCAGACGCTCGGCCTGGCGCCCGAGGCGGACTGGCGCACGCCCCTGGACCCCACCCCGCGCCCGGGCTGGGCGAGCCGCCGGGCGGCTGACGCCCGGTTCGCCAGGGAGCACCTCGGACCGTGGATCGGGCGGCGCCTGACCGGCCGCTCCTCGGGCGACGGCCGCCCGCCCAAGCGCCCCGAGCTGCTGCCGTACGAGCCGACGACGGAGCCGTAGACCGCCGGGGACACGGTGTGGGAGCGGCGGCCGTGAGCTGCGTCTCGTAGCAAGCTCCACATGGGACCCTGGCGCTGGCCTGCAGAAATCGCCAGTAAACTCTGTCCACGTGACTGCTGTGACTGCGAAGCCCCGCATCCCCAACGTTCTGGCCGGCCGCTACGCCTCCGCGGAGCTCGCCGTCCTCTGGTCCCCCGAGCAGAAGGTCAAGCTGGAGCGTCAGCTCTGGCTCGCCGTGCTGCGTGCGCAGAAGGACCTCGGGATCGAGGTTCCGGACGCCGCCCTCGCCGACTACGAGCGCGTGCTCGACCAGGTCGACCTCGGCTCCATCGCCGAGCGCGAGAAGGTCACCCGGCACGACGTGAAGGCCCGGATCGAGGAGTTCAACGCCCTCGCCGGTCACGAGCACGTCCACAAGGGCATGACCTCGCGCGACCTCACCGAGAACGTCGAGCAGCTGCAGATCCGGCTCTCCCTCGAGCTGATGCGGGACCGTACGGTCGCCGTCCTCGGCCGCCTCGGCAAGCTGTCCGCCGAGTACGCCGAGCTGGTCATGGCCGGCCGCTCGCACAACGTCGCCGCCCAGGCGACCACCCTCGGCAAGCGCTTCGCGACGGCCGCCGACGAGCTGCTCGTGGCCTACGCCCGCCTGGAGGAGCTGCTCGGCCGCTACCCGCTGCGCGGCATCAAGGGCCCGGTCGGCACCGCCCAGGACATGCTGGACCTGCTCGGCGGCGACGCCGGCAAGCTGGCCGACCTGGAGCGGCGGATCGCCGGTCACCTCGGCTTCGCGCACGCCTTCACCTCGGTCGGGCAGGTCTACCCCCGCTCGCTCGACTACGACGTCGTCACCTCGCTGGTGCAGCTGGCCGCCGCGCCGTCGTCGATCGCCAAGACGATCCGCCTGATGGCGGGGCACGAGCTGGTCACCGAGGGCTTCAAGCCCGGCCAGGTCGGCTCCTCGGCGATGCCGCACAAGATGAACACCCGCTCCTGCGAGCGCGTCAACGGCCTCATGGTCATCCTGCGCGGCTACGCGTCGATGACCGGCGAGCTGGCCGGCGACCAGTGGAACGAGGGCGACGTGTCCTGCTCCGTGGTCCGCCGGGTCGCCCTGCCCGACGCGTTCTTCGCGCTGGACGGTCTCCTGGAGACCTTCCTCACCGTGCTCGACGAGTTCGGCGCCTTCCCGGCCGTCGTCGCCCGCGAGCTCGACCGCTACCTGCCGTTCCTGGCGACCACCAAGGTCCTCATGGGCGCGGTGCGCGCCGGGGTCGGCCGCGAGGTCGCCCACGAGGCCATCAAGGAGAACGCCGTGGCCTCCGCCCTCGCCATGCGCGAGCAGGGCACCGTGCAGAACGAGCTCCTCGACAAGCTGGCCGCCGACGAGCGCATCCCGCTGGACCGGGCGCAGCTCGACGAGCTGATGGCGGACAAGCTGTCCTTCACCGGCGCCGCCGCCGACCAGGTCGCCTCGGTGGTCTCCCGCATCGAGGAGATCCTCAAGCAGCACCCGGAGGCCGCCGCCTACGCCCCCGGGGCGATCCTCTGACCGGGAGCCCCCGGTTCACCAAGGAGCAGCTGGAGGCCGCCCGTGACCGCGTCGTTCCCGACGTGGTGGCGGGCGGCCTCTCGGTACTGTTCTGCGGGATCAACCCGGGCCTCATGACGGCGGCGACCGGCCATCATTTCGCCCGCCCCGGCAACCGCTTCTGGCCGGTGCTCCACCTGTCCGGCTTCACCCCGAGGCTGCTGCGGCCGGACGAGCAGGAGGAGCTCCTGACGTACGGGCTCGGGATCACGAACGTCGTGGCGCGGCCGACCGCGCGGGCCGACGAGCTGACCGCCGAGGAGTACCGGGAGGGCGGCCGGATCCTGGTCGGGAAGGTGGAGCTGCTGAAGCCGCGCTGGCTCGCGGTCGTCGGTGTCACCGCGTACCGCACGGCGTTCGGCGAGCCGAGGGCCGCGATCGGGCCGCAGGAGCGCGTCATCGGATCCACCCGGGTCTGGGCGCTGCCCAACCCGAGCGGGCTGAACGCGCACTGGACGGCGGCGACGATGGCCGAGGAGTACGCCCGGCTGCGGGAGGCCGCTCAGGTCCCCGAGGTGTGAGGACGCCGGGTCCCTCTCAGCGCGGCGGGTCGATCGTCGTGACGACGGCGAGCAGCTGGAACGGCAGCTCCTTGTCCCACTGGGAGACGCCGAGGCCGATCCACCGCCCGTCGACCCGCCACAGGCGCAGGTCCGGGGTGTGAGAGCTGAGCGTGGACCAGGGCTCGGGTATCGACTCGCCCGCCATGCTCCGCTCCAGGACGGGCCAGAGGTCGAGCTCGGTGGGCGCGCCCCAGCGCCCGGTGAGCAGGGCGGTGAGTCCGTCCCGTTCCGCTTCGTACTGCTCCTCGACGATCGGGCGGCGGGTGCCGTCGTCCTCCCAGAACTCCTCGCTCGTGGCGAGTTCCAGCAGGTGGAAGTCGGGTCCGCCGTCGAATCCCCGGGACCTCGCTAAGTCGATCGCCGCCAGGTGCGCTGCCGTGGTCATGAGCCCAGTAAAGCGCCCGCCACTGACAGTTGGCGGCGCGTCAGGAACGGGCGGACCGTCCGCGGGGGTGCCGGGCCGCGGGCGCACTCCGCTGCGTGCCGGGGGCGGCACTCGCCGCGACCGGGCCCATTGAGTACCATCCGCCGAAAGAGGCGCACGAGCTGGGAGGACACACTGTGGGGCGGCTGACCGGCGGGGATCCGTCTCTGCTGCGGCGGATCAACTCCGCGGTGGTACTCCATGCACTGCGGGGCGCGGACGCGCCCACGCTCACGGATCTCACCCGGATCACGGGCCTCTCCCGGCCCACGGTCGAGGGCGTCGTCGAAGGCCTCATGGAGGGCGGTCTCGTCGTCGAGGCGGCCCCGGAGGAGGGCGAGGCCCGGCGCCAGGGGCGCCCGGCCCGGAGGTTCCGCTTCCGCGCCGAGGCGGGTCATCTGCTGGGGATCGAGATCGGGCCGCACCGTGTGGCCGCGCTGCTCTCCGGTCTGGACGGGCGGATCATCGGGGCCGGCTCGCGCGAGGTGTCGGAGACGGCGAGCGAGGACGAGCGCCTGGACCGGGTCCGTACGGTCGTGGCCGACGTGCTGCGCAGGGCCGGGGTCGCCCGGTCCAATCTGCGGGCGGTCGGCGTCGGCACCCCGGGCATCGTGGAGGCCGACGGCACCGTCCGCCTCGGTACGGCCCTGCCGGGCTGGACCGGCCTCGCGCTGGGTGAGCGGCTGCGGCGCTCCTTCAAGTGCCCGGTGATCGTGGAGAACGACGCGAACGCGGCGGCCGTCGCCGAGCACTGGAAGGGTGCCGCGACGGACTCCGACGACATCGTCTTCGTGCTCGCCGGGCTGAGCCCGGGCGCGGGTTCGCTGATCGGCGGCCGGCTGCACCGGGGCTTCGGCGGGGCGGCCGGGGAGATCGGCGCCCTGCACCTGCTCGGCCGTGGGGTGACTCCCGAGCATCTGCTGTCGACCACGGACGAGCCGCTGCACCCGCTGGACGAGCAGGCGGTCGCCGAGGTGTTCGCGCTGGCCCGCAAGGGCGACGCGCGGGCGGAGGCGGCGGTGGAGCGGTTCATCCAGCGGCTGGTGCACGACGTGGCGGCGCTGGTCCTCGCGATCGACCCGGAGCTGGTGGTCGTCGGCGGGTGGGCGGCGGGTCTGGACGGCGTCCTGCAGCCGCTCCGGGAGGAGCTTGCCCGGTTCTGCCTGCGGCCGCCGCGTGTGGTGCTGTCGCTGCTCGGCGAGGCGGCGGTGGGGACGGGCGCGCTGCGGCTCGCCCTGGACCACGTCGAGGAGCAGCTGTTCGCGGTCGACGGCACGGTGACGGCCCGCCGCTAGCGCCCCGAGGGGTGTGCGACGGGCCGGCGGGTGCGGATGGTGCGGGTTACGAGGCCATGACCAGGTCGACCGAGTCGCCGAAGGTGAGGCGGCAGGTGTCGGCGCGGTAGGTGGCCACGGAGACGGCGGCGGTACGCCCTCCGGAGAGGTAGCGGGTCGTCACGACGAGGACGGGCGAGCCGGGCAGCCGGTCGAGCTCCTTGGCGTCGTCGGCGCGGGCGGAGCCCAGCTCCACGGCGCGGTCCTGGCCGTCGAGGGCGAGGTGCTGGAGCTCGCGCAGCACGGCGCGGGCGCGGGCGGGTCCTGCGGGCGCGTCGATGGCACTGAGGCCGGGGACGGAGCCGGCGGGCACGTACAGCAGCTCGGCCGCGACGGGCTGGCCCTGGCTGACGCGGAGGCGGCGGACGATGTGGACCCGCTCCTCGGCGCCGCTCTCCAGGACGCGCGCGACGGCGGCCGGGGCCACGTCGGTGGCGGAGTCGAGCGACTGCCAGGCCTCGTCGCCGACACCCGGCCAGGCGTGCTGGGTGGTGGAGACGTCGACGCCGACGCGCGGCGGGGCGACGGTGGTGCCGACGCCGCGGCGGCGCTGCAGGCGTCCTTCCAGCTCCAGCTGCTCCAGGGCCTGGCGGAGCGTGGCGCGGGCGACGCCGAAGCGTGCCGCGAGCTCGCGCTCGTTGGGCAGGATCTCTCCGACCGCGAAGTCCGAGTCGAGCGCTTCGCCGATCACTGTCTTGAGGTGCTGGTACTTCGGTTCCGGTACCGATGCCAGCTGCGTGGTCCCCACCCTGATCCTCCGCAATTCGCCGTGTCCCGCGGCGTTTTTCCGCGCCCTTGTTTATTAAAGGTTCCTGCACTAACTCTGCGACCATAAGGCGAGCCACCCCCTTGGTCAAGACCAATCCTCCGCCGAACGCCCCCGAATGTGACCCTCTGACCTAGATCGTTCACAGGACGTTCGCACCTTCGTGAGCCCCGCGCAGCACAACACCCCGCCTCCCGGGCGGGAGGCGGGGTGTGTTCCGGCCGAACGGCGTGATCAGGCCGTTTCTTCGTGCGGGGCGCTGCGGAGGGTCAGAGTCCGGCGAGTCCGCGGAGCTTGTCGGGGTTGCGGATGATGTAGACGCACTGGACGCGTCCGTCGAGCACCTCGATCTGGATGAGCGTGTCGGGCACTCCGCCGTCGAGGGCCAGGACGGCCGGGCCGCCGTTGATCTCGAGGAAGCGCAGTTCGAACCGCTCCTCCGCCTGGAACGAGGTGGCGGCCAGGAAGCGGCCCACCTTGTCCGCGCTCTTGATGATCACGCGCGGCGTCTTGGCCTTGCCGCCGCTGTCGCCGACCAGACGCGCGTCCGGGGCGAGCAGCGCGAGCAGTCCGCCGAGGTCACCGCCGGCGGCGGCGGTCAGGAACCGCTCGGTGAGGTCGCGCCGCTCGGTCGGATCGACGTCGTAGCGCGGCTTGCCCTCGTCGACGTGACGGCGGGCGCGCCCGGCGAGCTGGCGGACGGCGGCCTCGGAGCGGTCCAGGACGGTGGCGATCTCGCCGTACGGGAAGCCGAAGGCCTCGCGCAGCACGAAGACGGCCCGCTCCAGCGGGGAGAGTGATTCGAGGACGACGAGGACCGCGAGCGAGACGGAGTCGGCGAGCAGGGCACGCTCGACCGTGTCGGGGGTGGTCGGGCCGAAGTCGGTGACGACGGGTTCGGGCAGCCACGGGCCCACGTAGGACTCGCGGCGCGCCTGGGCCTGGCGGAGCCGGTCCAGGGCGAGCCGGGTGGTGATCCGTACGAGGAAGGCGCGCGGCTCGCGGACCTCGGAGCGGTCCTCGGCGGTCCAGCGCAGCCAGGCCTCCTGGACGACGTCCTCGGCGTCGGCGGCGCGGCCGAGCATCCGGTAGGCGACGCCGAGCAGCATCGGCCGGTGTTCCTCGAAACGGTCGGTCAGGGTGTCGGTCGGAATGTCGGTGGGCACCCGTCCATCCCAGCCGACGCGGGTCACCCTGTCCAGTTCCGGAAAGGGTCTTGAACTCCACACTACCGGTCGGTAATGCTCACGGGGCAGGGACAACTGAGGCAGCTTCAGGACAGGGAGTCCGCATGCCCGAACGGATCGCGCTCACCATCGACACCCCGGCGGGCGCCCGCACCGCGTCCCTCACGTACGAACGCCGGGGCGCGGGCGAACCGCTGCTGCTCCTGCACGGCATCGGGCACCACTGGCAGGCCTGGGAGCCCGTCCTCGACATCCTCGCCACCGAGCGGGACGTGATCGCCGTCGACCTGCCCGGCTTCGGCGCCTCCGACGAGCTGCCCGACGGCTGCCCGTACGACCTGTCCACCGTCGGGAGCGTGCTCGGCGCCTTCTGCGAGGCCCTCGGCGTCGAACGCCCGCACGTCGCGGGGAACTCGCTCGGCGGACTGCTCGCCCTCCAGCTCGGCCTGGAAAAGGCGGTGCGCTCGGTCACCGCCCTCTCCCCCGCCGGCTTCTGGTCCGAGGGCGAGCGGAGGTACGCCTTCACGACGCTGCGCGCGATGCGGGGCGCGGCCCGGTCGATGCCCCTGCCGGTGATCGGCCTGCTCTCCCGTACGCCCGCCGGGCGCGCCGTGCTCACCAGCAGCATCTACGCGCGCCCCGGGCGCCGTTCACCCGAGGCCGTCCACGCCGAGACGCTCGCGCTGCGCGGCGCCACCGGCTTCCGGCAGACCCTGGCCGCCGGCGGGAACGTACGGTTCCGCGACGACGTCTCCGACGTGCCGGTCACCGTGGCCTGGGGCACCCGCGACCGGCTGCTGCTCCCCCGGCAGGGCGTCCGCGCCAAGCACACCATCCCCGGCGCCCGGCTCGTGCGGCTCCCCGGCTGCGGCCACGTGCCCATGAGCGACGACCCGGCTCTCGTCGCGCGCGTCGTCCTGGACGGCAGCCGGGACTGACCCCGGACGGCTCCGCCGGGCGAAGAGGCCGGTGCCCACCGCGGCGCCGGCCCCCACGAGCAGGCTGCCGGCCGCCTGCGGGAGGCCGAAGGCGGCGTCCGCGACGAGGACGGCGCTCAGCGCGGCGGCGACCGGGATCGCCCCGGTGAAGAGGGTGGCCCGCTCCATGCCCACCCGCTGGACGCCCATGTAGAACAGGACGAAGCCGACGACCGTGGCCAGGGCCGCCTGCCAGATCAGCGCGCCGGTCTCCACCGCCGTCGGCATTCGGACGACCCCCGCGCCGTCCACCACCAGGCCCACGAGCGCCGCCTCGGCCGCACCCACCCCGCAGACGGCGGCCGTGAGCAGCTTCGGCCCGAGCAGCCGCAGCACCGGGACGGCCAGCACCGTGAAGCCCACCTCGCCCGCGAGGGCCGCCGCCGACCAGCCGATGCCGGCCAGGTCCGTACGCCCCCAGCCCTGCACGGTGAAGGCGCCCGCGGCGACGAGCAGCGCCCCGTACAGCACGGCGGGAGCGGGCCTGCGGCCCTCGGTCAGCGGGACGAGGACGGCGACGACGACCGGGGCGCAGCCGACCAGGACGCCGGGCACGGCGGGCTCCGCGGTCCGCTCGGCGGCGAGGACCGCGAGGTTGAAGCCGACCATGCCGACGCCCGCGAGGGCGGCGAGCCGCACCCAGTGACGGGCGGTCAGGGTCCGCAGCGGGGCGAGCCCGCCGCGGCCGAGCAGCGGGAGGAGCAGCAGACAGGCGGCGCCGTAGCGCAGCGCCTGGCCACCGGCGTACGGGTAGGAGCCGAGCAGGCTGTTCGCGGTGAAGGAGGCACCGACGAGGGCGTAGGCGAGGGTCACGAGCAGGACCCCGCGCAGGGCGTTCGCGTTCATGACTCCGACGCTAGGAAGTCGCGCGGCCCCTGTGGAGGTCCACTTCGCTCACGCCATCGGGGACCACTTCGGCTCGCCCGGGGCGGCGCGGGCGCGGGCCCGGAAGGTGCGGCGGTAGGCGTCCGGGGGGACGCCCACGGTGCGGTTGAAGTGCCGGCGCAGGGTCGTGGCGGTGCCCATGCCGGTGGCCGTCGCGATGCCCTCGACGCTGTCGTCGGTGGCCTCCAACAGCTCCTGAGCGTGCCGGATCCGCTGGGTCAGGAGCCATTGCAGCGGGGTCGTCCCGGTCAGCGACCTGAAGTGGCGGCCCAGGTTGCGCGAGCTCATCCGCGCCCGGCGGGCCAGGTCCTCCACGGTCAGGGGCTGGTCGAGCCTTTCCATCACCCACGGGAGCAGGTCGCCGAGCGGGTGGTCGTCCCGGGCGGGCACCGGCGTGGTGACGAACTGGGCCTGGCCGCCCGCGCGGTGCGGCGGTACGACGAGGCCGCGGGCCACGGTGTTGGCGACCGCCGAGCCGTGGTCGAGGCGGACCATGTGCAGGCACAGGTCCATCGCGGCGGCCTTGCCCGCGGAGGTCAGCACCCGGCCGTCGTCCACGTAGAGCACGTCCGGGTCGACCTCCACCCGGGGGTGGCGGGCGGCCAGTTCCTCGGTGTGGGCCCAGTGGGTGGTCGCGCGTCTGCCGTCGAGGAGGCCGGCGGCGGCGAGCACGAACGCGCCCGTGCAGAGCGAGGCGACCCGCGCGCCCGCCTCGTGGGCCGCGCGCACCGCGTCGACCAGCTCGGCGGGCGGGGCCTCGTCGGCGTCGGCGAGGGCGGGCACGATCACCGTATCGGCGCGGGCCAACAGGTCGAATCCGCCGTCCGGTTCGACGAGGAAGCGGCCGACCCGCACCACCTCGGGGCCGCAGAGGACGAGGTCGTACCAGGGGCCGGTCACGGCGGCCGGGGCGGGGCCGAAGACCTCGGAGGCCACGGACAGTTCGAAGTGGCGCATCCCCTCGGTGACGGCCAGCGCGACGGAGTTCACGTCCGTAATTGTACGCATGATGTCGTTCCGGACACTCGTGCGGGAGGCCCCGCGGCGCCAGGATCGTCACCGGAGATCAGCACGGGAGACCGGTCCGACGGACCGGTACGAGAGCAGGGAGAAGTCATGGAGACGGGGCTCACGGTCGCGGTGTTCGGCGGCTACGGACACACCGGACGGTTCGTGGTGGCGGAGCTGCTCGACCGCGGATTCGTCCCGGTCGCCTCAGGTCGCGACGCGGACAAGCTGCGGACCCTCGCCGAGACCTTCCCGGGGCTCGACGTCCGCCCCGCGTCGGTCGACGACCCGGCCTCGCTCGACCGGGCCCTGGCCGGCGCCGCCGCCGTGATCAACTGCGCCGGGCCGTTCGCGGTGACCGGCGCGCCCGTCATCGGGGCGGCGCTGCGCGCCGGGATCCCGTACGTCGACGTGGCGGCCGAGATCGAGGCCAACGCCGACACCTTCGAACGGTTCGCGGACCGCGCCCGCGCCGCCGGGACGGTCATCCTCCCCGCGATGGCCTTCTACGGCGGGCTCGGCGACCTGCTGGCCACCACCGCGATGGGCGACTGGACGAAGGCCGACGAGGCGCACGTCGCGTACGGGCTGAGCAGCTGGCACCCCACGGCCGGGACCCTCGCCGCGGGCAAGGTCTCCCGGGAGCGGCGGGGCGGGCGCCACGTCCGCTACACCGGCGGCCGGCTGGAGTACCACGACGACGCCTTCGCGGTCGTCCCGTGGCCGTTCCCCGAGCCGATGGGCACCCGGCCGGTCATCGGCGAGTTCACGATGGCCGACGTCGTGACCGTACCGAGCCATCTGGACGTGCCCGAGGTCCGCACGTACATGGCCGTGGACGCGGCCCAGGACCTGTCGGCCCCGGACGCCCCGGCACCGACCGCCGTCGACGAGCGCGGCCGGTCCGCGCAGACCTTCCTGGTGGACGTCGTCGTCCGCTCCGGCGGCGCGGAGCGACGCGCCGTCGCGACCGGCCGGGACATCTACGCCGTCAGCGCCCCGCTCGCGGTGGAGGCGGTCCACCGCGTGCTCACCGGCCGCACCCGGACGACGGGCGTCGCCTCGGCCGGCGCCCTCTTCGACGCACCGGACTTCCTCCGGTCCCTGTCGGCGCACCTCACGGTCGAGGTGCGGGGGTAGCGGTCGGGGCTCGGTCCGGGGACGCCGTGGGCGGCAGGCCGCGGGTTCCCCCGGTCCGGGCGCCGGTGAGTACGGCGCCGGTCAGACGGGCCCCACGGAGGTCCGCGTAGCCGCCGGCGGGGGTGCCTCGGCATCATGGGCACCGGCCGGGCGGATCGGGGAACCCGGCGCGGGACGGGGAGAAGGGTCACGGGGAATGAGCAGCCACGGACAGGCGGCCTGGGAGCTGCTCCTGCCTGCCGTCGGTGCCCCGGCGCGGCGGCGCGGCCGGGCGCTCCAGGAGGCACTGCGCGAGGGGGTGCGCTCGGGACGGCTGGCGGCCGGTACCCGGATGCCGTCCACACGCGCGCTCGCGGCGGACCTCGGGGTCTCCCGTGGCCTGGTCACGGAGGCGTACGAGCAGCTCACCGCCGAGGGATACCTACGGAGCGACCGGGGCGCGGGCACCTGGGTGGGCGACGCGGTGAGGGGACGGTTCGCGGACGGCGGTGACGACCGCGACGGCGGGGGTGGGGCCTCACGCGGGCGGGGGGACGCCGCGGATGGTCGCGGGGGCGGGGCGGCCGCGCCCGCGCGTGGGGAAGTTGACGGTGCCCGGGGCGGAGGTACGGCCGCCGCACGCGGGCGTGGTGACGCCGTGGATGGTCGCGGCGGCGGGACGGCCGCACGCGCGCGGGGGGACGTCCACGGCGTCGGAGGGGCCGCCGCCTCGCGCGGGCGGGTCGGCGCCCGTCGGCCGACGGGCGGGACGGTGGTGGATTTTCGGCCGGGGACTCCCGATCTGTCGCTCTTCCCGCGGGCCGCGTGGTCGGCGGCGCACCGGGCCGTCCTCGCGCGGCTGCCGCATCCGGAGCTGGGGTACCCGGACCCGCGCGGGCTGCCCGAGCTGCGCGCGGCGCTGGCCGCGATGCTGACCCGGCGGCGGGGGGTCGTGGCCGAACCGGAGCGGCTCGTGGTGTGCTCGGGGGTGGCGCAGGCGTCGTCGCTGCTCGGATTCGTCCTGCGGGCGCGGGGGTTCGACACGGTCGGCGTCGAGGACCCGGGCAGCCCCGAGCACGCGCGGCTGTTCGCCTCGACCGGTCTGGGGACCGTGTGGCTGCCGCTGGACGAGGAGGGGCTGCGGCCGGAGCCGCTCGCCGCCTCCGGGGTGCGCGCGGTGGTGGTGACGCCCTCGCACCAGTTCCCGTCCGGGATCAGCTGGTCGGCGGAGCGCCGGGCGGCGCTCCTCGACCGGGTGCGGGCCGTCGACGGTTACGTCCTGGAGGACGACTACGACGGGGACTTCCGGTACGACCGGGCGCCGGTGGGCGCCCTCCAGGGCCTGGACCCGGAGCGGGTCGTCTACGCGGGTTCGGTCAGCAAGTCCCTGGCGCCGGGTCTGCGGCTGGGCTGGATGCTGGTGCCCGGGGCGCTGCTGGATGAGGTCGTCGAGCGCAAGCGGACGATGGACCTCGGCAATCCGGTACTCGACCAGGCGGTGCTCGCGGAGTTCGTGACGCGGGGCGGGTACGACCGGCAGTTGCGCCGCTGCCAGCGGGCCTACCGGGAGCGGCGGGACGTCCTCCTCGCCGCGCTCGCGGAGCACCTGCCGGGGACGGGGGTGAGCGGGATCGCTGCCGGACTCCACGTCATCGCGCGCGTACCGAAGGATTTCGGCCCGCCGGAACGGTTCCTGGCGCGGGCGGCGGGGGCCGGGGTCGCGCTGCGCCCCCTGGAGGAGTACGGCACGGCGCGGCCCGCGGACGGGGACGTACGGCTCGTGATCGGCTACGCGCATCTGGCGCCGTCGGCGCTGACGGCCGGGATACGCCGGCTGGCGGCGGCGGTCGGCGGAAGCGACGGCAACGGCGGCGGGTGATCTGTTCACGCGGGGTTCGTGTGGGCGCCGCTCCCGGCCGTTAGGCATGGGGCGACGCACCGCCCCCGCCCGGACACCCCTCGGAGGTCCTTCCCATGTCCCGGTCCGTACCCGGCAGTTCCCCCTCCCCCGCCCGGCGCAGCGTGCTGCGCGGCTCGCTGGCCGCTTCGGCGGCGCTCACCCTCGGGGGCACCGGTCTCGCGGCCCCGGCGTTCGCGCTGTCGGGCCGGCCCCGCGCCGAGTGGGGTGTGCAGACGGGTGACGTCACGGCGTCCTCCGGTCTGCTGTGGGTGCGCTCGGACCGGCCGGCGCGCATGGTCGTCGAGACTTCGGCGACCGAGTCGTTCCGGCGGGTACGCCGGCACCACGGGCCGCTGATCGGCGCGGGCACGGACTTCACCGGCACGACGCCGCTGCGGGGTCTGCCCGCGGGCGAGCAGATCCACTACCGGGTCACCCTCGCCGACCCGGACGATCCGCGCCGCACGGGCGAGCCGGTCGTCGGCACCTTCCGTACGGCCCCCGAGCGTCGCCGCGACGGGGTCCGTTTCCTCTGGTCGGGGGACATCGCGGGGCAGGGCTGGGGCATCAACCCGGACATCGGCGGCTTCCGCGCGTACGAGGAGATGCGCCGGCTGGACCCGGACTTCTTCCTGTGCAGCGGCGACTCGATCTACGCCGACGGGCCGCTCCAGCCGAGCGTGACGCTGCCCGACGGGCGGATCTGGCGGAACGTCACGACGCCGGAGAAGTCCAAGGTCGCGGAGACGCTCGACGAGTACCGCGGCAACTTCCGTTACAACCTCCTCGACCACAACGTCCGGGCGTTCAACGCGCAGGTGCCCACGGTGGTGCAATGGGACGACCACGAGGTGCGCAACAACTGGTACCCGGGCCAGATCCTGGACGACGCCCGCTACACGGAGAAGGACGTGGACGTGCTGGCCTCGCGCGCGCTGCGCGCCTTCGGCGAGTACACGCCGGTGTCGACCCTCCACGCGCGCGGGGGCGGGCGCGGGGGCCGGATGCACCGGGTGGTGCGGTACGGGCCGCTGCTCGACGTGTTCGTGCTGGACATGCGCTCGTTCCGGAACGCCAACTCCCCCGGCCGACAGGCCGACGACACCACCGGCATCCTGGGCGCCGGGCAACTGGCCTGGCTCAAGCGGGAGCTGGCCGCCTCCACCGCCGTGTGGAAGGTGCTCGCGGCGGACATGCCGCTCGGTCTCGTGGTACCGGACGGCGCCGCGAACTTCGAGGCCGTCGCGCAGGGCGATCCGGGCGCCCCGCTGGGGCGCGAGCTCCAGATCGCGGAGCTGCTGCGGTTCGTCAAGCACCGGCGGATCACCGGCACGCTGTGGCTGACGGCCGACGTCCACTACACCTCGGCGCAGCACTACGCGCCGGAGCGGGCGGCCTTCCAGGACTTCGCGCCCTTCTGGGAGTTCGTATCGGGGCCGCTGGCAGCCGGCGGCTTCCCGGCGAACGCCCTCGACGCGACGTTCGGCCCGGAGCGGGTGTTCGTGCGGGCGCCGGAGCGGGCGAACCTGTCGCCGATGGAGAGCCCGCAGTACTTCGGGGAGGTCGACATCGACGGCCACAGCGGGGAACTGACGGTGCGACTGCGCGCCGAGGGCGGCACGGTGTTGTTCAGCAAGGTGCTGAAGCCGGGTCGCGTCGGGCAGTAACTCCTGGTCGGAGGCGGTGCGGGGCGCGGTCCCGGGCCGTTGTCAGTGGCGGGTCCTACGGTCGTTCTCATGACGCGATCCGTACAGGCACTCGCCTATGTCCGCCCGTCCGCGCTGGAGTCCACGGGCTCCGGCCGGCTGCTCGGTCTGGAGACGGCGGGGGGCCTCACGCCCCGGGGGGCCGAGGCCCATCCCCGCTTCTTCTCCGGCTTCCTGGCCTCGCCGCAGGTCGCCGCCCGTGGTCTGCTGGCGGTCGCCGACGTGGCGGCGGCCCGCTACCACCAGCGGATACGGCCGGGTTCGCTGGACCCGGTGGTGACGGGGAACGGGGACCGGCTGCGCTTCGAGTCGTTCTCCGGCTGCGGCGGGGTGTACGCGCGCCTGGACGTGCTGGACGAGGGCCTCGGCGGTGCGGAGACGGGGCACGGCACCACCAACGTCGACGTCAACAACCCGCTGCGGGAGGCCCTGTCGCGGATGGCGGGGGACGATCCGCTGCATCTGCGGGTGGGTCCCGAGGAGATGGCGGTCAGCACGCTCGCGGGGGCGGTCGTGGAGAAGAAGGTCCCGCTGCCGGACCGCTGGCTGCGGGGCTTCGCCGAGGCCCAGGTCGCCTCGGCCCGGTTCGATCTGCGGGCCGAGCTGAGCGGGGCGGAGGCGGTGCGCTTCCTGCGCTCCTTGCCGCGCACCCAGGCACGCGGGCGCGGTCCGCTGTGGGTCACCCCGTCGGGCCGGACCCTGCGGCCGACGACCCGGCCGGGCGCGGGCGCGGTGTGCCTGCCGGGGCCGGACCGGCTGGTCGCCCTGGAGCGGGTGCTGCGGCACGCGACGGGGCTGCGGGTGTACGGGCCGGTGCCGGACGGGGCCGTGGCGACGGCGAGCGCCTGGGAGGTGACGCTGCCGGGCATGCGGCTGACGTTGACGCTGTCGCCCGATCCGGCGCGGGGGTTCTCCGGAGAGGGCGGGGTCCTGGAGGCGCTGGCGACGGAGGAGGCGGCGCAGGACGCCGAGCTGGTCGCGGTGCTGCTGGCCTGGGAGCCGCGGATCGATCTGGCCGATCTCGCGGCGCAGGCGGGGCTCTCCGTGGACCGGGTGCGGGCGGCACTGACCCGGCTGGGCACGGCGGGCCGGGTGGGGTACGACGTGGCGGACGCGGCCTACTTCCACCGGGAGCTGCCGTACGACGCGGACCGGGCCGAGCGGCACAACCCCCGTCTGGTGAGTGCCCGGCGGCTGGTCGCGGAGGGCGCGGTGGCGCTCGACGGTGAGCTGGCGACGGTGGCCTCGGGCGATCGGCGTTACCGGGTGCGGGAGTCGGCCGGGGTGCTGAGCTGCACCTGCCAGTGGTGGGCGGACTACCGGGGCCGTCGGGGCCCGTGCAAGCACGCGCTCGCGGTCCGGATGGTCCGGCGGGGCGCGACGGCCGGGGACGCGCTCCGGGCGCCGTCCGGCGTCGGGCCGGGTGCCGGGGCCGAGGGCGCGAGTGCGGCCGGAGCGGCGCGATGACGGCGGACGGGGCGGCGCGGGCGGACGGCGTGGTGACCGGGGCGACCGGGGCGACCGGGGTGCGGAAGAGCCTGGTGAACAGGGTGATGGACAGCATGATGATCAAGGTGAGGAGCACGGTGGCGGGCACGACGGGGAACGACACGGCGAGCGGCACGGTGGGCGACGCGGACCGCGAGGACGGCACGGCGGGTACGCCGGTCGAGCGTCTGGTCGCGGCGGTGCGGGCGGGCCGCGCCCATCAGGTGCCGAAGCTCTTCGAGCCGCTGACAGCCGCCGAGCGGAAGAGCGCCCTCGCACAGCTGAAGGCCGTGCGCTCCGAGGTCCGTTCCTGGGACTGGAAGCGGTGGAACGAGGCCACCGCCGTCCGACGCGCCCTGTACGTGGCGGGTGCCGGCTGTCAGACCGGTGCGGCCGCGGCGGCGACCTGGCTCGGCGGACGCGATCTGCTGAGCTGGCGCTCGGAGGACGGCGGCCTGGTCCTCTCGGTGCTGGGCGACCGGGACGCGGCGTGGATGGCGGACGTGGCGCTCCGCCTCGCCCAGCGGCCGGCCGTCGCGGAGAGCAGCTACGGACTGATCCGGGGGCTCGTGGAGCGCTCCGGGTGCGCGGTGCCCGCCACCGACGGCTATGTCCTGGCCTGGACCCGGGAGATCACCGACGCGCGTCTTCAGGAGCGGCTCCGGGAGGACCCGCAGACGACGGTGCTGGTGCCGCACGCCCTCGCGATGGCGGAGACGCCGGACCGGCTGACCTGGTCGGTGGGTCCCGAGGCGCCGACGCACTGGCCGACCGCGCTCGCGGGGCTCGTCGCCGAGGGGGTGCTCGACCGGGCCCAGGTCGTCGACCTGTGCGTCTCCAGGCTGCTGCGCGGCGGGCGTCCCCGGGACCTGCGGTTCCCGCTGGAGGTGCTGCGTCTGGTGGAGCCGAGCGCGGAGGAGCGCCGGGGGCGGGTTCCCGACTGGACCGGGATGGCGGCCGACGCCCCGTCGCCGGTCGCCGGGTACGCGCAGGAGGTCCTCGCGGGGCTGGCCGCCGAGGGGGCGCTGTCGACGGCGGCGCTGGCGGAGATGACGGGCGGGGTGCTGTTCCGTACCGAGAAGAAGCTGGTGCGGGCGCAGTTGACGCTGGTCGGCAAGGTGCTGGCGCGGGAGCCCGGCGCGGCGGGCGAGCTGTTGCCGGCGGTGGCGGAGGCCTTCGGGCACGAGGACACCACGATCCAGGAGCGGGCGCTGAAGCTGGTGGCCCGTCATGTGGCGGCGGTGGACGCCTCCGTACGCGACGAGCTCGCCGGGCAGGCGGGTCTGCTGAGTCCGGTGCACCGGGCGGCCGCCGCCGCGCTGTTCGGGGAGGCGCTGGAGGCGGAGGCCTGGGCCCCGTACGAGGAGGTCCTGCCCCCGGTCCCGGAGCGGGAGCCGGTGGCTCCGCCGGCGACGACGGTCGAGGCGCTGGTGGAGGAGCTGCTGACGAGGGGCCTGTACCAGGACCCGGCGGCGTTCGAGCGGACGCTGGACGGTCTGGTGCGTGTGGCGCGGCAGGACCGGGCGGGTCTTGAGGCGGCGGTGCGCGAGGCGTTTCCGACGGAGCACTGGGAGAACCGGCACTACTTCAGTCACTACACCCACGGGGCGGAGGTGGTGCTCGCGGGGCTGCTGGGCGTGCTGCCGGGGTGGCGCGTCGATTCCGGGCGGGGGAAGGGGACCGGCCGGAAGTCCTGTCACCACGAGGCGTTGTCGGGAATCCTCGACGCGCGACTGTGGGAGGCGGCCGCCCTGATCGGCTCGGACGCGCTGCCGTTCCTGCTCGCCGCACCGACGGTGCACACCGGCGAGATCGACCCGGTGGTGCTGGTGGAGCGGCTGCGCGCCTACCGGGACGCGGGCGTCGAGCCGGCCCCGGCGGACTTCGCCCAGGCGCTGCTGCGGGTCGGGCGCGGGGACTCCTCGGCCGGCCGGTGCGCCGAGGAGGCGGAGGCGCTCGGGACCCGGGCGGGAGGACGGCTCGCGGCCTGGCTGCGGACGGCGGAGCCCCTGGCGACGAAGGTGCGGTTCCTGCCCCGGGGGAAGGACCGGACCTCGGGGAAGTGGTGGCTGGCGGAGCGGATCGTCGTGGAGATAGAGGACCGCCCCGTGGTGCGCAAGGAGTTCCCGGCGGCCTTCCGCTGGCTGGGCGGTGAGCTGGGGGCGACTCCCCGTCGCTGCTACCACTGGCTGGAGACGCGGGCGCACTGGGTCGCGGCGCTGCCGGTGGACCGTGAGTTCGTGGCGGCGTGCGTCCTTCCCTCGCTGGCCTCCGGGGCCGACGCGGACCAGCGCGGGGTGACGGAGCCGCTCACCGCGCTCGCCGAGGCGGCCGGTCCGGTCGGCCGGGCCCTTCCGCTGGCACTGGCGGCCGGTCTGGGCTGTCAGGACGCCGACGACCGGCTGCGGGCGGTGGACGCGCTGCTCGTGCTCGCGTCCCGGGGCGACCTGGACGCGCGGCGGCTCGGTACGGAGCTGGCGTGGCTGGTCGCGGAGGGCTCGGTGAAGCCGAACCGGCTGGCGGACGCGCTGCGGACGGCGGCCGCCACGGGGGCGTACGGCACGGTCTGGGCGGTCCTCGCCCCGGCGCTGCCCGAGCTGCTCGGGGCGGAGAAGCCGGTGCGGGGGCTGGGCGAGGTGCTCGCGGTGGCGGCGGACTGCGTGGAGCGGTGCGGGGCCGGCGACGAGGTGGCCGGTCTCGCGGGGGTGGCCTCGGCGCGGGGTTCCTCGCAGTTCCTCGTGCAGGCGAAGCGGCTGCTGGGCGCACTCCGTCAGGGGGCCGGTCAGCCTCTGGCAGAAACGGCCTGAATCGTTCTTTAAGCCGCCAGATGGGCGCTTAACCCGTCAGTCACAAAACGTTCGTGATCACGCAACACCACTGGGTCACAGTGAGGTCATGACCGATGTGACGTCTTCGAAGAGCGCCCGCCGACCGCACCACTGGCGGCGCGACCTGATCGAGCTCGCCGCCCTGTTCACCGCCGTGGTGGTGGCCGACACGATCGCCAAGACCATCGCCAAGGGACCCGACGGCCCCTACCTGCTGGTGTTCTCGGCGATCGCGCTGGTCGCCACCGCCGCCTTCCACACCTGGTGGGCACGGAGGCACAGTCATGCGAGCCATGCCCCGCCCGCCGGTCACACCGGCGGGCACCCCGACGTGACCTCCCCGTCCGCCGTGGCCTCCGCGCCTGACGCGGCGTCCGACGCGGCCGCGGAGGACGAGGGGAAGCCGGAGGTGCCCGTCGAGACCGCGCTGTGGCGGATGCGCACCACCGTCGCGGACACGCCGGGCAGCCTGGCCGCGCTCTGCACGGTCCTGGCCCGCCTGGGCGTGGACATCCTCACCCTCCAGACCCACCCGCTCGCCGACGGCACGGTCGACGAGTTCCTGCTGCGTGCCCCCGCCGACCTCTCCGCCCAGGCCCTCGCCCGGGAGACGGCGGCGGCCGGCGGCCGGGACACCTGGACCGAGCGGGCGGACGCCCACGACCTGGTGGACACCCCCACCCGGGTCCTGGGCCTGGCCACCCGGACCGCCCTCGACGCGGCCGAACTGCCGCTCGCGCTGCGCCAGCTCCTCGGCCGCTGCACCCTGCACTCGGTGCCCGCCGTCTCGCTCACCGGTCGCCCCACGGGCGAGCACGCCCCGGTCGAGGGCGTCCTCGAGGAGACCGTGATGCGGCTGCGCGACCCCAACGGCGGCACGCTCATCGTGGAGCGGCCCTACCTCCCGTTCACCCCGACCGAGTTCGCCCGCGCCCGCGCCCTCGTGGAGCTCGACGCGCGGCTCGGCCCGCGCGTCCCGCGCAGCCAGGACGTGCTGACCCTGCCCGAGGGCAACGAGATCACCGTCCGCCGCGCCGACCAGCGCGACCTGGTCGCCGCGCGCGCCATGCACGACCGCTGCTCCGCCCGCACCCTGAGCCTGCGGTACCACGGCCCGGTCGGCGACGCGGACCGCTACCTCGACCATCTGCTGAGCCCCCGCTTCGGCCGCACCCTCGCCGTACAGACGGCCTCGGGCCGGCTCGTCGCCCTCGGCCATCTGCTCTGGGACGGCGACGAGACGGAGGTCGCGCTGCTCGTCGAGGACGACTGGCAGCGGCGGGGCATCGGCTCCGAACTCCTCGGCCGGCTGGTGGCGATGGCCGAGGAGGCCGGCTGCGCGAGCGTGTACGCCGTGACGCAGTCGTCCAACACCGGGATGGTGGCCGCGATGCGGGCGCTCCGGCTGCCCCTCGACTACCAGATCGAGGAGGGCACCCTGGTGATCACCGCCCGGCTGGCCTCGGCACCCCGACCGGCCGACCGGCCGCGGCAGGAGCAGCGATCCGAAGGGGTCCGGCGGGCGGAGCGCTGAGCGCCTGGGTCAGATCGCGCCACAGGTCCTCGACGTCCTCGAGGCCGACCGACATGCGCAGCAGCCGGTCGCTGACGCCCGCCGAGCGCCGGTCGCCCTCGGCCACGATGCGGTGGCTGATGGAGGCCGGGTGCTGGATGAGGGTGTCGACGCTGCCGAGGCTGACGGCCGGGGTGATCAGCCGGACGCCGGCGATGACGTCGTGCGGATCGCCGTACACCTCGAAGGCGATCATCGCGCCGCCGATCCGGGGGTAGTGGACCCGGGCGATCCGCGGGTCGGTGGCGAGCCGCCGGACGAGTTCCGCCGCCGTACCGGACGCCGCCCGGACGCGTACAGGCAGGGTGGCGAGACCGCGCAGCAGCAGGTAGCCGGCGAGCGGGTGCAGTACGCCGCCGGTGGCGAAGCGCACCTGGCGCAGGGTACGGGCGAACTCCTCGTCGCAGGCCACGACGCCGCCCATGACGTCGCCGTGCCCGCCCAGGTACTTGGTCGCGCTGTGCAGCACGATGCGCGCACCCTGCTCGACGGGGCGCTGGAGCACCGGGGTGGCGAAGGTGTTGTCGACCAGGAGCGGCACGGAGCCGCAGGAGTGGGCGAGGGCGCGCAGGTCCGCCTCGGCGAGGGTCGGGTTGGCCGGCGACTCCACCATGACGAGGCCGGTGTCCGGGCGGATCGCCCCGGCTATCCCCGCCGGGTCGGTCCAGGTCACCTCGGTGCCCAGCAGACCGGCGTCGAGGAGGTGGTCGCTGCAGCCGTAGAGCGGCCGGACGGCGACGACATGGCGCAGGCCCTGGCTCGCGCGGGCGAGGAGGACGGCGGTGAGCGCGGCCATGCCGCTGGCGAACGCGACGGCGGCCTCGGTGCCCTCCAGGCGGGCGAGGGCCTCCTCGAAGCGGGCGACGGTGGGGTTGTCGAGCCGGGCGTAGACCGGCGGGCCGTCGAGCCGGGCGCCGGTGGTGGCGAACTCGTCGATCCGGGCGGCCTCCGCCCGGGCGTCGTACGAGGGGTAGGTGGTGGACAGGTCGATCGGCGGGGCGTGCAGACCGAGCGTGGCGAGGTCTTCGCGGCCGGCGTGCACGGCTTCGGTGGCGAGGGCCCTCGGGGTGGCCGAGGGGCCGTAGTCCATGGCGTCCATGGCGGCACTGTGAACGGATACCGGGAAGTAGCGGGAAATCGCCGTGCTACGTTCGCCGGATGGCCGATTCTGTCGTACTGGACGCGGTCGATCTGCACATTCTTCGCCTCTTGCAGAACGACGCCCGGACCACCTACCGCGAACTCGCCGCCGAGGTCGGGGTGGCTCCGTCCACCTGCCTCGACCGGGTGGCGCGGCTGCGCCGCACCGGAGTGATCCTCGGACACCAGCTACGACTGGATCCGGCCAAACTCGGCCGGGGGCTTGAAGCGCTCCTTCTGGTCCAGGTCCGCCCCCACCGGCGGGAACTGATCGGTCCGTTCGTCGACCGCATCCGGGCCCTGCCGGAGTCCCGGGCCCTGTTCCATCTCACGGGACCTGACGACTACCTGGTGCACGTGGCCGTGGCGGACCCCGCCGACCTGCAACGACTCGTGCTCGACGAGTTCACCTCGCGCCGCGAGGTGGCCCGCGTCGAGACCCGGCTGATCTTCCAGCAGTGGGAGTGCGGCCCGCTCCTGCCGCCGTCCGCGAGCCCCTCCTTGTCAGCCGACTGAGCTCGGACGAGGGTGACGCGGGCCCGCCGGAGACGCCAGGATGGCCCCCATGCCAGAGACTTCCAGCTGCCCGCTGCCCCGCCAGGTCGCCGACGAACACGTCGACGCACTCATCGCCCTCGACCCGATCACCGGTACGTACCTGGGAGTCAAGGAGAGCGCCGGACAGCTGCCCGACTTCTCGCCCGCCGGCCAGCGGGCGGTGGCCGAGCTCGCCCGCCGCACGCTCGCCCGGCTCGACGAGGCCGAGCGCGCCCCGGGTGCGGACGGCGAGGCCGAGCGGCGGTGCGCCCGGCTGCTCCGGGAGCGTCTCACGGCCGAACTCGCCGTGTACGAGGCCGAGGAGGGCCTCTGCGCGGTCAGCAACATGCGCTCGCCCGCGCACAGCGTCCGCATCGTCTTCACCGTGATGCCGACGGAGACCGAGGAGGACTGGGCGGCGGTCGCGTCCCGGCTGCGCGCGGTCCCCGGCGCCCTGGAGGGCTACCGCGCCTCGCTCGCGCTGGGCCTCGACCGGGGGCTCCTCGGCGGGCCCCGGCCCACCGCCACCTTCGTCGAGCAGCTCACCGAGTGGGCGGGCGGGGACGGCGGGAAGCCTGGCTGGTTCGAGGAGTTCGCCGCCGCGGGCCCCGACAGTCTGCCCGAGGACCTGCGCGCCGAGCTCGCGAAGGCGGGCCGGGGCGCCACCGAGGCCGTCGCGGCGCTGCGGGACTGGATGCGGGACGTGTACGCGCCGGCCGTCGCCGACGCCCCGAACACGGTCGGCCGCGAGCGCTACCAGCGCTGGACCCGCTACTTCAACGGCACCGACCTGGACCTCGACCAGGCGTACGCGTACGGCTGGACCGAGTACCACCGGCTGCTCGGGGAGATGCGCGCGGAGGCCGAGCGGATCCTGCCGGGCGCCGGCCCCTGGGAGGCGCTCGCCCACCTCGACGAGCACGGCACCCACATCGAGGGCGTGGACGAGGTGCGGGACTGGCTCCAGCGGCTCATGGACGAGGCCATCGAGGCCCTCGACGGCACCCACTTCGAACTCGCCGACCGGGTACGGCGGGTGGAGTCCCGGATCGCCCCGCCGGGCGGCGCCGCCGCGCCGTACTACACCGGCCCGTCCGAGGACTTCTCGCGGCCCGGCCGGACCTGGCTGCCGGTCGACGGGACGACCCGCTTCCCCGTCTACGACCTGGTGTCGACCTGGTACCACGAGGGGGTCCCCGGCCATCACCTGCAGATCGCCCAGTGGGTGCACGTCGCCGACCGGCTCTCCCGCTACCAGGCGACCATCGGCAAGGTCAGCGCCAACATGGAGGGCTGGGCGCTCTACGCGGAGCGCCTGATGGACGAGTTGGGTTTCCTGCCCGACGCGGAGCGGCGCCTCGGCTACCTCGACGGCCAGATGATGCGCGCGTGCCGGGTGATCGTGGACATCGGCATGCACCTGGGTCTGGAGATCCCGGCCGACTCGCCGTTCCACCCGGGCGAGCGGTGGACTCCGGAGCTCGCCCAGGAGTTCTTCCAGCGGCACAGCAGCCGCCCGGCGTCCTTCGTGGAGAGCGAGATGACCCGCTACCTGTCGATGCCGGGCCAGGCCATCGGCTACAAGCTGGGCGAGCGCGCCTGGCTGCTCGGCCGTGCCAACGCGCGGGCGGCGCACGGCGACGCGTTCGACGCGAAGGCCTGGCACATGGCGGCGCTCTCGCAGGGCCCGCTGGGCCTCGACGACCTGGTCGAGGAACTCTCGCGGCTCTGAGGACCGGGCGCCGAGATTCCCCGGCCCCTCTCTTGATCGGCCGGGGAATCCCCTGCAATCTGTGCGGTATGACCAGCGAGTACACCCCTGACGCCACCGACTGGCGCATCCTCGAAGCCCTCCAGTCCGAGGGCCGCGCCAGCTTCGCCGAGCTCGCCCGTACGGTGTCGATGTCGCCGTCCGCGGTGACCGAGCGGGTGCGGCGCCTGGAGGAGGCCGGGGTGATCTCCGGGTACACGGCGATCGTCGACCAGGACCGGCTCGGTCTGCCCATCCTCGCCTTCGTACGGCTCCGCTACCCGCACGGCAACTACAAGCCGTTCCACGACCTGCTCGACACCACGCCCGAGGTCCTGGAGGCGCACCACGTCACCGGTGACGACTGCTTCGTCCTCAAGGTCGCGGCCCGCTCGATGCGGCACCTGGAGGAGATCTCCGGGAAGATCGCCACGCTCGGCGCGGTGACCACCAGCGTCGTCTACTCCTCGCCGCTGCCCCGGCGCTCCCTCAGCCGCTGAGGCGGACGCCGGCGGGTCTCAGCCGCCGAGGGCCTCCCCGCCGGTGCGGAGCCGGACCGCCGAGCCCTGCCGTGCCTTGACGACCTCCAGCTGGGCCGGGATCCGGCGGCGCAGGTCACCGACGTGGCTGACGATGCCGACGCTGCGGTCCCGCTCGCGGAGCGAGTCGAGGACGTCGAGGACCTCGTCGAGCGTCTGCTCGTCGAGGCTGCCGAAGCCCTCGTCGATGAAGAGGGTGTCGAGGCGGACGCCGCCCGCCTCGTCGGTGACGACGTCGGCGAGGCCGAGGGCGAGGGCGAGCGACGCGAAGAAGGTCTCGCCGCCGGAGAGGGTGGCGGTGTCGCGCTCGTTGCCGGTCCAGGCGTCGACGACGTGCAGGCCGAGGCCGGCCCGCTTGCCGCCGGAGCGGGCGTCGGAGTGCACGAGGGTGTAACGGCCGGAGGACATCCGCTGGAGGCGGGCGGTCGCGGCGGCCGCGACCTGTTCGAGCCGGGCGGCGAGGACGTACGACTCCAGGCGCATCCGGCGCTCGTTCTCGGTGGAGGTGCCCGCCGTGAGGGCGGCGAGGCGGGCCACCCGGTCGTACTCCTCGCGCAGCGGGCCGAGGCGGCGGACCTCGGCCGCGGCCTGCCGGGAGAGCCCGTCCAGTCCGGTGGCCCGCTCGCGGGCGGCGGCCAGGACGGAGTCCGCCTCGCGCAGGGCGCGTTCGGCCGCGGCGTGGACGGCGGCCGCGGCGTGGGGATCGGCGGGCGGGAGGGCGGCGGCGGCCGCGGTGCCGGGCTCGGCGAGCCGGTCCGCGACGGCGGCCGCCTCGGCCTGCCAGGCGTCCACGCGCTGCTGGTGGTCCCGGCGTTCGGCCTCGCGCAGGAGCGCGGCGGAGGCCTCGGCCGGGGTGGTGAAGCCGGCCCGGTAGGCGGCGTCGGAGAGCCGGTCGTCGGCCTCCTTGAGGTGCTGGGCGGCGAGTTCGGCGGCGCGTACGGCTCCGGTGGCGTCGGCCAGGAGCGCGATCCGGCGTTCCAGGCGGTCGGCATGTTCGGCCACGCTGGCGAACGCGCCGCGCCCCCGGGCGAGTTCCTCGTCGAGGGTGGCCTGTTCGCGGTCCAGGGCCTCGCGCCGCGAGGTGCGGGCGGCGACCCGCCGTTCGGCCTCGCGCTGCGCGGCGACCCGCTCCTCGTGTTCCCGTTCGGCACGCGCGAGGGCCTCCCGGGCGCCGTGGGTCTGTCCGGCCAGGGCGTGCGCTTCGGCGTGCCGGCGGGTCAACGCGTCGACGTCGAGGGCCAGTTCGGCGACGGTCGGCTCGGGTGCACCGGCCGGGGCGCCGTCCAGGGCCTCGTCGCGCGCCGCGGCCAGGGACTCGCGGGTGACGGCCAGTTCGCGTTCGGCGGTGGTCCGGGTCTCCTCGGCGCGGGTGTAGGCCGCGTAGGCGGCGTCCTCGGTGGCCCGGTCGACGTGGTCGACGGTGGTGCGGGCGGGGGCCGGGTGGTCGGTGGAGCCGCAGACCTGACAGGGGTCGCCGGGGCCGAGGGTGACGGCGAGTTCGGCGGCGATGCCCTCGAGGCGGCGGGACTTGACGTCCAGCCAGTTCTCGTGGGCGGTGTTCCGGCGCTCGCGGGCGTCGGCGAGTCGCGCCTCGGCCACCCGGGCGCCCTCGGCGAGGGCGTCGCGGCGACGCGCGGCGGCGAGCCGTCGGCGGGCGGGGTCGAGACGGCCGGCGAGGTGCTCGGCACGCGCGGCGGCGTCCCGGGCGGCCTCGACGTGCTCGGTGAGCGCGGCGCGGCGCGGTTCCCAGCCGGCCAGCCAGTTGGCCGCGTCGCGCAGCACGTCGTCGTCGGCGCGCGCCTCGCGGGCGAGGGCGGTCCGTTCCCCGGCGACGGCGGCGGCGCGGCGTTCGGCCCTGCGGGCCGCCTCCAGGCCGCCCAGCTCTTCGCGGAGCCGGTCTCCGAGGGCGGCGAGCTGCTCGGCCCCGGCGTCGGCGAGTTCGGGGGCGAGCAGCGCGCGGGCGCGTTCCCGGGCGGTGCGCGCCGCGCGGTACGCGCGCTCGGCGTCCTCACGCAGACCGAGGGCGGGCGCCACCCGGTCGGCCTTGAGGCTGAGGTCGAGGGCGGCCTGGAGGCGGTCGCGCTCGGGGGCGTGGGCGGTGAGCCGCTCCTTACGGAGCAGGGCGTCGGCGTGTCGGGCCTGGCGGGCGGCGAGGTCGTTCTCGGCTTCGAGCGCGGCGCGCGCGGCGCGCTGACGGGCCTCGGCCGTGTCGAGCCGCACGCGGGCGATGTCGAGGGCCTCGCGGGCCTCGGTGCGGGCGACGGCGGCCCAGCTGAGGACCGCGTCGGCGAGCCCGGGTTCACCGGGCCTGCCCTCGACGGAACTGTCGGCGGCCCCGAGGCCACGGGCGGCCTGGCCCATCCGGTGGGCGAGGGCGAGGAGCCGCTCGTCGCCCTCCTCGACCTGCTGCTGCGCGCCGCGCCGCAGTTCGGCGAGGCGCTCCTCGACGGCGGCGAAGCGGCGGGTGTCGAAGAGCCGGCCGAGGAGCTTGCCGCGGGCTTCGGCGTCCGCGCGCAGGAAGCGGGCGAAGTCGCCCTGCGGGAGGAGGACCACCTGGCAGAACTGTTCGCGGCTCATGCCGAGCAGCTGGGTGATCTCCTCGCCGATCTCCTGGTGGGAGCGGCTGAGGCCGTTCCACGCGCGCGTGGCCGGGTCGTACTCGCGCAGCCAGGTCTGGGCCTTCTCGGTGGTGAATCCGCCGCCGCGTTTCTTGGGGCGCTGCTGGGCGGGGCGCCGGGTGATCTCCAGGCGCCGGTCCCCCACCGTCAGTTCGAGCAGCACCTCGGTGGAGGTGCCGACGGGGGCGTGGTCGCTGCGCAGGGAGCCGCCGGGGGTCTGACGGACGCCGGGCACGCTCCCGTACAGGGCGAAGCAGACGGCGTCGAGGACGGAGGTCTTCCCGGCGCCGGTCGGCCCGTGCAGCAGGAACAGCCCGGCGGAGGACAGGGCGTCGAAGTCGACGGTCTGCGTGGTGCCGAAGGGGCCGAACGCGGTGATCTCCAGGCGGTGCAGCCTCACCGGCCCACCTCGCGCTCGGCCGTGTCGACCCGTACGTCGTCGAAGGCGCCGTACAGGACGGTCCGCTCGGCCCCGTCGAGAGCGGCGCCACCGCGCACATGGGCCACGAAGTCCTCCGCGATCTGCTGGTCGGTGCGGTCCCTGAGCCGCCGGGCGTAGGAGGCGCCGGGGTCGTCGGCGGTGCGCTCGGGGTCGAAGACCAGGTTCAGGGTGTGCGGGAAGCGTTCGGCGAGCCGGGCCATCGGATCGGCGGGGCGCACGGGATCGGTGAGGGTGGCCTCGATCCAGGACTGCTCGTGGCGGTCGAGCGCGGGGTCGGCGAGGAGGTCGTCGAGGCGTCCCCTGATCCGGGCGAGGGGGCGCGGTACGGGGCAGTCGATCCGTTCGGCGCCGGTGACCGCCCCGTCGGGGCCGGCCGGGCCGAGGTCGACGAGCCACATCGTCTTGCGGTGGTCGGCCTCGGAGAAGGAGTACGCGAGCGGGGAGCCGGAGTAGCGCACGCTCGGGGTGAGGGTCTGGCTGCCGTGCAGGTGCCCGAGCGCCACGTAGTCGACGCCGTCGAAGACCCCGGTGGGGACGGCGGCGACACCGCCGACGGTGATGTCCCGCTCGCTGTCGCTGGGCGCGCCGCCCGCGACGAACGCGTGGGCGAGGACGACGGAGCGGGTGCCCGCGGGCCGGCCGGCGAGGTCGGCGCGGACCTGGTGCATGGCGGCGGTGAGCACGGCCTCGTGGCCGGCCTTCTCGGCGCCGAGCCGCTCCCGGACGAGGGCCGGTTCGAGGTAGGGCAGTCCGTAGAGGGCGACGTCGCCGTGGGTGTCGCGGAGGACGACGGGGGTGCCGATGCCGGCGGGGTCGGTACGGAGATGGATACCGGCCCTCTCCATGAGTCCGGCGCCGACGCCCAGGCGCCGGGCCGAGTCGTGGTTGCCGGAGATCATCACCGTGGGCACGCCCGCGTCGGCGAGCCGGTGCAGGGCGCTGTCGAACAGCTCGACGGCGGGCAGCGGGGGCACGGCACGGTCGTAGACGTCCCCGGCGACGAGGACGGCGTCGACGTCGTGCTCGTCGACGGTGGCCACGAGGTGGTCGAGGAAGGCGGCCTGGGCGTCGAGCAGGCCGACCCGGTGGAACGAGCGGCCGAGATGCCAGTCCGAGGTGTGCAGGAGCCTCACGATGCCGTCCCACCCCGCATGTGCGCCGCTCCTCGCCGCTGGTTCCCGTTCGTGTGCGCCCACCACGCTATCCCGCCGGGAGGTGTGGTCGGGGCCGTACGGGAGGGACGGCCGGAGGCCTCGGAGGGGCCGCCCGAGCGGAGGCCCCGTAGGGATCACCCGAGCCGAAGGCCCCGGAGCGGTGGACCGACCCGGAGGCCCCCCAGGGGTCGCCCGTCCGGCCGGGAGGCGTCAGACGTCCCCGTACGCCTCTCCGCCCGGTTCGAACGAGGCGGTGCCCGCGGTGACGTCGGCGAGCCAGGCGCGGAAGGCGGGCACGTCCCCGTCCGGGAGGCCGATCTCGATGGTGACGGCGTCGGCGTAGCGCACGTCACGGACGGCGCGCCCGGTGGCCCGCAGATCGTTCTCCAGCTTGCCCGCTCGCTGGTGGTCGACCGTGACGGTGGCGAGCCGGAAACGCTGCCGGGTCACCGTGCCGAGCGCGTCGAGCGCCTCGCCCACGACGCCGCCGTACGCGCGGATGAGCCCGCCCGCGCCGAGCTTCACGCCGCCGTAGTAGCGGGTGACGACGGCGACGACGTACCGCATCTCACGGCGCAGCAGCATCTGGAGCATGGGGACGCCGGCCGTGCCGCCGGGTTCGCCGTCGTCGCTGGCCTTCTGGACGGAGGCGTCGGCGCCGAGGACGTAGGAGAAGCAGTTGTGGCTGGCGGTCGGGTGCTCCTTGCGGACGCGTGCGACGAACTCCTGCGCCTCCCGCTCGTCGGCGACGGGCGCGAGCGCGCAGAGGAAGCGCGAGCGGTTGATCTCGGACTCGTGCACGCCCTCGCGGGCCACGGTGCGGTACTGCTCCTGCATCCGGCCAGCCTACGTTCCGCCTCGGACCGCCTCCTGACACCCCCTAGGGGGCGTCCGCCTGCCGGTCCCCCGTGGCGGGTTCGGGTGCGGTGGCGAGTCCGGCGTACGGCAGGGCGCGCAGGGCCAGGGCCCAGCCGAGGCGCGCCTCGCCGGACTCGCTGGAGCGGCCGGTGAGCTCGGCGATGCGGCCGATGCGGTTGAGGACGGTGTTGCGGTGGCAGTAGAGCTGGTCGGCGGCCCGGGAGGCCGAACACCCGTGGTCGAGCCAGGCTCGGAGGGTGGTGAGGAGCGCGGCCCGTTCACCGCCGGTCGCCAGCACCGGGCCGAGGTGGACGGTGACGATCCGCTCGGCGATGTCGGTGCGCCCGCTGAGCAGCACCTGGGCGAGGCGGTCGTCGAAGACGGCGACCTCACCGCTGCCCACGGTGAGGGTGCGCAGGGTCTGCTCGGCGAGCCGCAGGGCGCGTCCGGCCTGCGACAGCCGCTCGAACTCCGGGGAAACCCCCGCGGTGGCCCCGGTCCGCTCGCGCAGGGCCGCGAGGAGCGCGCGGACGGCCCGGTCGGTGCCGCCGCCCGCCCGGGCCGCCGCCCGCCCGGCGGGACCGTCCCTGCGGGGCAGCCGGACGATGCCCGCGTACCGGCCGGAGCGGGGCCGCCAGTACGACCACATGCCCTGGGTCTCCAGGACGGGCGAGAGGTGCGGCGGGGCCGCCGGGTCCTGGGCGGCGACCACGACGACGTACCGGTCGACCGGCGGGACGCCGAGCGCGGCCGCGGCGGCCGAGGCGACGGCGGGGTCGTCGGCCCGGCCGTCGAGCAGGGCCTCGAAGAGGGCGACCCGCCGGGTGTCCTGGCGGCTCTGGAGCTCCAGCTGGGCGATCCGGTACGCGTCGGCCATGGCAACCGAGTAGCGGTCGATGGTCTCCCAGACCCCGCTCGCCATGTCGAGCTCGATGTCCCGGCTGTCGGACTCCCGGCCCGCCCGGACCCGCAGGTGCTCGGCCATGACCTGCCACAGGACCCGCCCGCCGCGCCGGTAGGCCTGGAGCACGGTGTCCAGCGGCACCCCCTGCTCGGCGCGGCGGCGGCCGGTCTCCCGGGCCGCCCACTCGAAGTCGCCGCCGGTCGCGGCGAGGCCGCCGAAGTCCTCCAGGGCGCGCAGCAGGTTGTCGCGGCAGATCTCCCAGAGGTCCTCGCGGGTGACGGGGGCGCCGGAGGCGTACGTGCCGGAGTGGGCGCGGATGTCGTCGACGGCGCGGTCGGTGAGCCGGTCGATGTCGGCGAGCATCGCCGTGGCGAGGGCGCGGCGGAGCGCGCCGGAGCCGCTGAGCGGGGTGTGGGCGGCGCCGGAGCCGCCGGAGTGCGGCGTACGGGCTCCGCCGGAGCCGCCGTGTGAGGTACGGGCTCCGCCCGGGACACCGGAACCCGGGACACCGGCACCGGCACCGGGGACACCGGCACCCGGGCCCCCGGAGCCCGCGGGACGGCCGGTGCCGGGGAGGCGGCCCGCGCCGGAGCGGGCCCTCGGGGGCTCGCCGGGTGCGTCCGAGCTGTGCGTCATGGCTGGCACCGTAGCGCCGGGATTTGGCGATTGCCACGGGTCGGCCCGTCCGGCGGGGCCGCTGCCCAGTTCGGCGGGCCACATGGTGGGCAGTCGCACATGGCGCCCGGCCCGGTTCGCGGCGGATTCTGTGCCGTGTCACCGATCGTCAACAGAGCTGTTGACTCCGCGTCCCTGGAGCGTGCCATGTCTTTGAGCGTCGCCGGCGTCCTCGGCGAGTCCGCCCGCCACTTCCCCGACCGAATCGCGGTCGTCGAGGGCGGCACCCGGCTCACCTACGCGGAGCTGTGGACGGAGGCGCTGCGCTGTGCCGCCGGGCTGCGGGACGCGGGGGTGAAGCCGGGCGACCGGCTCGCCGTCCTGCTGCCGAACACGATCGAGTTCCTCAAGGTCTACTACGGGGCCCTCGCGGCGGGCGCGACCGTGGTGCCCGTGCACGCGCTGCTCGTCGCCGACGAGGTGCGGTACGTCCTGGAGCACAGCGGCGCGGTCGGCATCGTCAGCGGCGGGCCGCTGTGGGCGGTCGCCGACGAGGCGGCGCGGGCCGCCGGCGTGCGCGCCTTCCAGGGCGCGCCCACCGCGCCGGAGCCGCTGGCCTCGGCCCGACCCGCCGCGCCCTCGGACACGGCGGTGATCCTCTACACGAGCGGGACGACCGGCCGCCCGAAGGGGGCGCTGCTCACCCACCTCAACATCGTCATGAACGCCTCGGTGACCTCGCAGGACCTGCTCGGCCTCGGCGCCGGCGACGTGGTCCTCGGCTGTCTGCCGCTCTTCCACAGCTACGGCCAGACCTGCGCCATGAACGGGACGCTGCGACAGGGCGCGACCCTCGTGCTGATGCCCCGGTTCAGCGGGCCCGCGGCCCTGACGGTGCTCGCCGACGAGGGCGTGACGGTCTTCATGGGCGTGCCCACGATGTACCACGCCCTGGTGGAGGCTGCGGCGGTCTCCGACGTCCGCCCGGCCGCCCTGCGCGCCGCCGTGTCGGGCGGCGCGGCGCTGCCGGTCGCGGTCCTCGAACGCTTCGAGGACACCTTCCGCACCCAGGTCCTCGAGGGCTACGGGCTGACGGAGACCTCGCCGGTCGCGACCTTCAACCAGCCGCACATCGGCCGCAGGCCCGGCACGGTCGGGCACCCCGTCTGGGGGGTCGAGGTGGGCATCGCGGACGCGGCCGTGGACGGCGAGATCCGGCTGCTCGGGGACGGCGAGACCGGGGAGGTCGTGGTCCGCGGGCACAACGTCTTCGCCGGCTACCTCGACGACCCGGGGGCGACGGCGGCGGCGGTCGTGGACGGCTGGTTCCGCACGGGTGACCTCGGAGTACGGGACGAGGACGGCTTCCTGAGGATCGTGGACCGGAAGAAGGACCTGGTCATCCGGGGCGGCTTCAACATCTATCCGCGCGAGGTCGAGGAGGTGCTGGTGCGGCATCCCTCGGTCTCGGAGGTCGCGGTGATCGGCGTCCCCGACGACTCGAAGGGCGAGGAGGTGTGCGCGGTGGTGGTACGCAGGGAGGGCGCGGCTCCGCTCTCCGAGGAGGAGCTGGTCGACTGGTCGCGGGAGCGGCTGGGCCGCCACAAGTACCCGCGGATCGTGCGCTTCGTGGACGAGCTGCCGCTCGGGCCCACCGGCAAGGTCCTGAAGCGCGCGCTCGTGGCGCGGGCCTGAGCCGGCGGCGTACCGGAGGAAGGGTGGCGACGATGGCGGAGCGAGGACCCGAGGTACTGATCGGGTGCGGAGCCCTGCGCGGCTCCTCCCGGGACGGCGTGGCGGCCTTCCTGGGTGTGCCCTACGCGCGGCCCCCGGTGGGCGCGCTGCGGTTCCGCGCGCCGGAGGCGGTCGAGCCGTGGGACGGGGTGCGGGAGGCCACGGCGTTCGGTCCGACGGCGCCGAAGCGGCCGTACGCCCCGCCGCTCGACGCGCTCCTCCCCGATCCCGAGATCCCGGGCGACGACTGCCTGAACCTGAACGTGTGGGCGCCATGGGGCGCCGGGCCGCGGTCCGCGACGGAGCGCGGCGGTCGGCCGGTCATGGTCTGGATCCACGGCGGTTCGCTGATCCGCGGCTCCTCGGCGGTGCCGGTCTACGACGGCACCGCGTTCGCCCGGGACGGCGTCGTCCTCGTCTCCGTCAACTACCGGCTCGGCATCGAGGGCTTCGGGGTCTTCCCCGACGCCCCCGCCAACCTCGGCCTGCGCGACCAGATCGCCGCGCTGACCTGGGTACGGGACAACATCGCGGCCTTCGGCGGGGACCCGGAGCGGGTGACCGTGTTCGGTGAGTCGGCGGGCGCGATCTCGATCGCCGCGCTGCTCGCCTCGCCGCTCGCGAAGGGGCTGTTCCGGCGCGCCGTGGTGCAGAGCGGCGCGCCGCTGGCCCAGCCGCCCGCCACGGCCCGCCGGACCACGCAGGCGGTGGCGGCCCGGCTGAAGGTGCCCGCCACGGCCGAGGCTTTCGCGCGCGTGGACCGGGAGGAGCTCCTCGCGGCGCAGACGGCGGTCACCGGCAAGGGCTCGCCGCTGACCGGTGGGCACTCCTTCCAGATCGCCGTGGACGGCGAGGTGGTGCCCCGCGACCCGGCGGAGGCGCTCGCGGACGGCGCCTCGGCCGAGGTGGACCTGCTGATGGGCACGACCACCGAGGAGTACCGGCTGTGGTTCGTGCCGGGCGGGACCGCCGACCGGGTGGGTCCGGTGCTCCAGCGGCTGCTGCTGTGGAAGACGAAGGTGCCGTCCCGCACGGCCCGGGTGTACCGGGCGGGCCGTCGGCGGGAGAAGCCGGGCGAGGTCCTGGGCGCGCTGGCCACGGACAAGCTGCTGCGGGTCCCGCTGAACGACCTCGCGGACGCCAGACTGCGCGCCGGCGGCGGTGCGGGGACCTACCTGTACGAGTTCGGCTGGCGCTCCCCCGTGCTCGGTCTGGGCGCCTGCCACGCGCTCGAACTCGGCTTCGTCTTCGACACCCTGGACCTTCCGGAGAGCCGGGCCCTGACGGGTCCCGACGCGCCGCGCGAGCTGGCGGCGGCGATGCACGCGGCCTGGGTGTCCTTCGCCGGGACGGGCGACCCGGGCTGGCGGTCGTGGGATCCGGCGCGGCCGGTGATGACCTTCGGCCCGGGCCTGCCGTCCCTGGTGGAGGCCCCGCGGGAGGCCGAACGGCGCGCCTGGGAAGGCGGGGGCAGGGGGCGGGAATCACGGCGCCGGGCGGCCCGTTGACGTGGACGAAGGGCCACGCCGAGGAGAGGCAGCGCAAGCGATGAGCGTAGACACCACGACCACGGAGCCGACCGGGTACTCGGCGGAGGAGACGGTACGGCGGATCCTCACGTCCACCGGTGACACCTGGGCGGTCGTGGGGCTGTCCTCGAACCGGTCCCGGGCGGCGTACGGGGTGGCGGCCGTCCTCCAGCGCTTCGGGAAGCGGATCGTGCCGGTCCACCCGAAGGCGGAGACCGTCCACGGCGAGCAGGGTTACGCCTCCCTGGCCGACATCCCCTTCCCGATCGACGTCGTCGACGTGTTCGTCAACAGCGAGCAGGCGGGCGGGATCGCCGACGAGGCCGTGGCGGTCGGCGCGAAGGCCGTCTGGTTCCAGCTGGACGTGATCGACGACGAGGCCTTCGCCCGGACCCGCGCGGCGGGCCTGGACATGGTCATGGACCGCTGCCCCGCCATCGAGATCCCCCGCCTGGGCTGATCCCGCCTGAGCTGATCCCGCCCGCGCGGGCCGTCAGCCGACGGGGACGCCGAGGCCCTCCAGGACGACGGCGCCGGGCAGTTGGCCGAAGGCCTTGCCCGGGACGATCAGTTTGCCGCGCCGCCGGCCGCTGCCGATCAGGACCCACTCGGTGTCGGCCACGGCGGCGTCGACGAGCAGCGGCCAGGCGGCGGGGAGGCCGACGGGGGTGATGCCGCCGTACTCCATGCCGGTCTCGCCCGTCGCGGTGTCCATCGGGGCGAACGAGGCCTTGCGGGCGCCGAGGTGCTTGCGTACGACCCCGTTGACGTCGACCCGGGTCGCCGACTTCACGACGCACGCGGCCAGGGTCGTCGTCTCGCCGCGCTTGCCCGCGACGACCACGCAGTTCGCGGACTGGTCGAGGAGCGCGGGCCCGTAGTGCTCCAGGAAGACGGCGGTGTCGGCGAGGTCCGGGTCGGTGTCGACGAACAGCAGCTGCTCGGCCGGTACGGGGCCGGTCCAGGCACGGACGGCGGCGGCGACGGGGCCGGTCAGCAGGTCGAGGCAGTCGGCGGCGGGACGGGCCTGGTCGAAGTTTCCGATGGGTGCACGCATGGGCCGCACGCTAACAACCGGCGCCGGAGCCGTGACCGCCCGTCTCAGCGTACGGGCGGTCGGTCGGCGTACGGGCGGCCCGGCGTGACGGGCGGTCAGCGTACGGGCGGGATGGAGACGGCCATCGTCATCTCTGCGGGCTCGTCGCCGTCGTTGCGGTAGGCGTGGGCCGAGTTGGCCTCGAAGACGGCGGAGGTACCGGCCGGCAGGACGTGCTCGGCTCCGTCGACGACCAGGGTGAGCACACCCGCGGTGACGTTCAGCAGCTCGACCGTGCCGTCGGGGTGCGGGTCCGAGGCGCTGCCGTCGCCGGGCATGAGGGTCCAGGACCACAGCTCCAGGGGACCACGTGCCTCGGTGCCGACGAGGAGGGTGGTGTGGCTGCCGGTGGAAGTGGACCACATGCGGACGGCCTGGTCGGGCGGGACGATCCGGACCTGGGGGCCCTGTTCGTAGTCGAGCAGGGTCGTGATGGAGACGCCGAGGGCGTCGGCGAGCTTCACGGTGGTGCCGACGCTGGGGTTCGTCCGGGCCTGCTCGATCTGGATGATCATGCCGCGGCTGACGCCCGCCCGTGCGGCGAGGGCGTCCAGGGTGAGTCCCCGCTCCTTGCGCCAGCGCTTGAGGTTCCGGGCGAGCGACTGCGTGAGCTGATCGAGGTCCGACACATTCCGTCCAATATTTTGGATGACAGAGTTCAATGAACTGAACTACGGTGGGGTGCACCCGATTGTTCACTGCACTGTACTGCCGTCCGCGACTGCGAGGACCCATGACCGCCCTGTTCGCCCTGGCCACCAGCCTTCTGTGGGGCCTCGCCGACTTCGGCGGCGGGCTCCTCACCCGCCGCATCCCGGCACTCACGGTCGTCGTGGTCTCCCAGCTCCTCGCGGTGCTCGTCCTCGGCACCGTCGTCCTGACCACCGGCGCCTGGAGCGAGGCGGGCCCCCAGCTCTGGTACGCGGTCGGGGCCGGCGTCGTCGGCCCGGCGGCGATGCTCGCCTTCTACAAGGCGCTCGCTCTCGGCCCCATGGGCGTGGTCTCGCCGCTCGGCTCGCTCGGCGTCGTCGTCCCCGTCTCGGTCGGCCTCCTCGTCGGCGACCGGCCCGGACTCGTCCAGTTCGCCGGCATCGGCGTGGCGATCCTGGGCGTGGTCCTGGCCGGCGGGCCGGAGCTGCGCGGAGCGCCCGTCCAGCGCCAGGCGGTCCTGCTCACGCTGGTCGCGGCCTTCGGCTTCGGCTCGGTGATGGCGCTGATCGCCGAGGCCTCGACGACGGTCACCGGACTGTTCCTCGCCCTGTTCGTCCAGCGGGTCACCAATGTCCTGGTCGGCGGCGCCGCCCTGTTCGCCTCGGTGAAGCGCGGCGGCACGGCCCTCCCCGAGGGCGGCCCCCGGGTGATCCGCGCGGCCCTCCCGGCCCTCGCCTTCGTCGGCCTCGCCGACGTCGCGGCGAACGGCACGTACGCGATCGCCGCCCAGCAGGGCCCGGTCACCGTCGCCGCCGTCCTGGCCAGCCTCTACCCGGTGGTCACCGCCCTCGCCGCCTACGGCGTCCTCAAGGAACGCCTCCGCGCGATCCAGGCGGCGGGCGCGGGCCTCGCCCTGGTGGGCACGGTCCTGCTCGCGACGGGCTAGCACCTGCCGCCGCGATTGCCGCGGGCAGACGCTAGCGCGCCTGCTCGACCTCCCACTTGGCGAGCGCCGCGAGCTGTTCCGACGTCACGTGGGCCGGGATCGGGACCGGCGGCGGGGTGCGCAGCGGAGGCTGCCAGCCCTTGTCCGGGTCCCAGCTGCGCACGACCCTGGCCGGGGCGCCGGCGACCACCGAGTGGTCCGGCACCTCACCCCGCACCACCGCGCCCGCCGCGACGACCACGTTCCGTCCCAGGCGGGCGCCGGGCAGGATCACCGCGCCCGTGCCCAGCCAGCAGCCGGGGCCGATGGCGACCGGCGCCGAGCGGGGCCACTGGCGGCCGACCGGCTCGTCCGGGTCGTCGTAACTGTGGTTGGTCGAGGTGATGTAGACGTACGGGCCGCAGTACGTGTCGGAGCCGATCGTCACCTTCGCGTCGGCGATCACATGGCTGCCCCGGCCGAGGACCACCCCGTCGCCGAGCGTGAGGACCGTGTCCTCGCCGAGGTCGAGGCCCGGCAGCATCCCGGCCGTCAGCGTGACCTGCTCGGCGACGATGCAGCACTCGCCGATCTCGATCCACCGCTCGCCGAAGACCGTGCCCTGGGGGAACGCCAGCCGGGTGCCCGCGCCGAGCCGGCGGAAGCGCAGCCTCCCCGGCTGCTCGGCGGTGACGGAGCCGGCCTCCTGTGCCCAGCGCCAGCCGCCCTGCACCGCGCGGGCGAGGACCCTGCGCCGCCAGGCGGCGAGGGAGGAGAACGTGTTTCTGTTCCTGGGCACCCGGACACCGTAGTCGGCGCCGTCGTGCCTGATCAGTGCGGTGCGCTGTGATGTCCGTCATGAGCACGGCATAGGCTGCGGCCGGGGGCGACCCCGGGCGTGACACGACGGCTGACGATCAGGAGCGAACGATGACAGAGGCGTTGATCAAGGGCGTGGGCGGCAAGGAGCCGTCGATCGACCCGACCGCTTTCACCGCCCCGACCTCCGTGGTGCTCGGCGAGGTGACCCTGAGCGCCCGCGCCAGCATCTGGTACCACGCGGTGCTGCGGGCGGACTGCGGCCCCATCACGGTCGGCGAGGACTCCAACGTCCAGGACAACTGCACGGTCCACGTCGACCCCGGCTTCCCCGTCTCGATCGGAGACCGGGTGACCGTCGGCCACAACGCGACCGTGCACGGCTGCGTCATCGAGGACGACGTGCTGGTCGGCATGGGCGCGACGATCCTCAACGGCGCGCGGATCGGCGCCGGTTCCCTGGTCGCCGCGCAGGCGCTGGTACCGCAGGGGATGGAGATCCCGCCGGGCTCGCTCGTCGCGGGCGTCCCGGCGAAGGTGCGCCGCCCGCTGACGGAGGAGGAGAAGGCGGGCATCCAGCTCAACGCCGAGATGTACCTGCTGCTCGCCAAGGGCCACGCCGAGGCCTTCGAGGACTGAGCCCGGACGTACGCGCGCACACGCGTACCCCCGTACGCGGAGGAGGGCGGCGCCCGTGACGGGTGCCGCCCTCCTCTCCGTACGCGTACGGCCCGACGTCAGTCCGCGATCGCGGCGGGCTCCGGGTCGGTGGCCGCGGGGCGCTCCGCGGCGGCCTTCTTGGCGCGGTTCTTGATGATCAGCATCGAGGCGACGCCGATGAGCACGGCGAGGACGAGGCCGAGCCACGAGAAGCGCTTGAGCCAGGCCTCGGCGACGATCCCGACCGAGTAGATGACGGCCGTCGTACCGCCGGCCCACAGGATGCCGCCGAAGACGTTGGCGATGAGGAACTTCCAGTACGGCATGTGGAGCACGCCCGCGAGCGGCCCGGCGAAGATGCGGAGCAGGGCGATGAAGCGGCCGAAGAAGACCGCCCACATGCCCCACTTCTGGAAGGAGCGCTCGGCGAGCCCGATGTTCGCCTCGCTGAAGTGCTTGGGGAACTTCCTGCCCAGCCAGGCGAGCAGCGGCCGTCCGCCCTTGCGGCCGATGGCGTAGCCGATCGAGTCGCCGATGATCGCGCCGGCGGTGGCGCAGGCGCCGAGCACGTACGGATTGATGTCGCCGTGCTGCGAGGCGAGCAGCGCCGAGCTCACGAGCACGATCTCCCCGGGGAGCGGGATGCCCAGGCTCTCCAGCCCGATCACCACCCCCACGAGGACGTAGACGGCGATCGCGGGGATCGTCTCCAGCCACTCCTGGACGTGCACCGCGGCTTCCTCCCGTTTCGACTGCCGTGCCGCGCCCGGGCCCGTGGTCGGGGGCCGTGGCGCCGGCGCGCACCGCGACGGGGCACGCCGAGGCAGCCTACCCCGGTCGGTCCGGACCGGCGGACGCCGTCCCCGCCGGGAACGGGCGCGCCCCCGCGCCCCTGAGGGGGTGCGGGGGCGCTGCGCGACGCCGCTGGTCAGGCGGCGTTGGGGCGCAGGGTCCAGACGACGGTCATCTCGCCGGTCACGGCGCCGTCCTCACGGGTGATGTCGATGCGGACCGGGAACTCGGGCCGCTGGCCGGCGTCGAGCTCGGCGACGACCTCGGCGGCCGGGCGGCCGAGGGTGGCGGTGGCCGTGACGGCGCCCATGGCGAGCTTCTTGTAGCCGATCTCGGCCTTGACGGCGAGCGGCACGGCGCGGCTCAGCTGGTCGCCGAAGGCGGCGAGCACGATGGCGCCGCTGGCGGACTCGGCGAGGGTGAACATCGCTCCGGCGTGCGGGCCGCCGACGTGGTTGTGGTAGGCGGGCTGGTCCGGCAGGCGCACGACGGCGCGCTCGGCGGTGGTCTCCAGGAACTCGAGGTTCAGGGTTCCGGCCATGGGGACCGTGGCGGCGAGCATCTCGCCGACGGACATCTGGTCTGCGCTCATGGACCGTGATGTTACCCACGAGTAGCAGCCTTGGCCATCCCCCGGGGCGCGCGCCGTGCGGGGGCGGGCGTGGTCGCGGCGCCCGCGCACCTCTATGGTTACTGGCCATGTGGCCAGGACAGCAGCCGCCCGGGGGCGAGCAGAACCCGCAGGACCAGAGTCAGAACCCCTACCAGCAGTCGGGGTACCAGCAGCCGAACCCGTATCAGCAGCCGCCTGCCCAGCCCGGGTACCCGCAGCAGCCGCCGACACAGCCCGGCTACCCGCAACAGCCGCCCACACAGCCGGGATACGGCCAGCAGCCGCCCACGCCGCCCGGCTACCCGCAGCAGGGGTACGGCCAGCAGCCCGGCTACGGCCAGCCGAACCCGTACCAGCAGCCGACCGTTCCGCAGCAGTACGCGGTGCCCGGCCCGGGTCAGCCCGGCGGCCCCGACGGCGGGAAGAAGAAGACGACGCTCATCGCGATCGTCGCCGCGACCGCCGTGGTCGTCGCCGCCGGTGTCACCGGCTTCCTGGTGCTCGGCAAGGACGACGACACCACCCCGAAGGCCGACGACAAGAAGCCCTCCGCGCCCGTGTCGTCGGCGCCGTCGACCGACCCGTCGACGGTCCCGTCCCCCGAGCCGAGCACGTCCGGGCTCGACAACCCGCGCGACGGCGCCGCCCAGCAGCCGACCATCCCCGGCTGGAAGGTCGTCTACAACCCGAAGTACGGCACGCTCTTCGACGTCCCGCCGGAGTGGGAGGTCCTGAAGCCGGGTCTCATCACCTACTTCGAGGACGAGAAGAAGGGCGACGGCAGCCCCCTCGTGACCATGTCGGGCCCCACCCGGCTCAAGGGCGAGTGGTGCACGTACGACACCGACAAGAACGGCACCAACGAGACCTGGGGCCTGAGCACCGCCGGCACCAAGGGCGGCCAGGGCGCCAAGAACACCGCGGACGCCTCCCGCAGCGAGGCCGGTACGTGGGTGTGGGGCGGCTACGCCCAGCACATGCCGCAGAGCACCATCAAGATCAGCAAGCCCGAGCCGTACAAGACCAAGTCCGGTCTCACCGGCCACGTCTCGACCGCCACGGCGCCGGGCGTCAAGAAGCGCAACAAGTGCGAGTCCGACGGCAAGTCGATCGCCTTCACCTTCAAGAACGCCAAGGGCGACTTCACCACCTGGGTGCTCTACGGGGCCGACGGCGTCAAGGACGAGCTGCCGGACACCACCATCCGCCAGATCCTCTCGACGGTCCGCCTGACGTCGGCGAGCTGACCCGACGCTCCGCGCCGCACGGGGTCCGGGCCGATCCGGCCCGGGCCCCGTGCGGCGTTCCGGCCCGGTCCGGCCCCCCGGACGGACTCCTCCGGATATCGGGTTGGCATCCTGGCGGCCCGCCAGGGATAGTCCCGGGGTGAACAATCCCGCCGCGCCCCCCTCGCGCCCACCGCTCGGCTCCCGCCGCCCCGAGTGGGCCGGGCGCAACTACCTGCTGCTCACCGCCGCCACCATCGTGACCAACCTCGGCACGCACGGTGCGCTCATCGCCACCACCTGGGCGGTGTTCGAGTCCGGCGGTGACGCCGGCGACGTGGGGCTCGTGGCGATGGCGCGCTTCCTGCCGCTCGTCCTCTTCCTGCTCATCGGCGGCGCCGTCGCCGACCGGGTGCCCCGGCACCGGGTGATGGTCGCCGCCAACGTCCTCAACTGCGTCTCGCAGGCCGTCTTCGCCGCCCTCGTCCTCGCCGGTACGGCCCAGATCTGGCAGATGATGGTGCTCACCGCGCTCTGCGGCACCGGCCAGGCCTTCTTCAACCCGGCGGCCGAGGGCATGCTGATGTCCAGCGTCACCGGCGAGCAGGCGAGCCGCGCCTTCGCCGTGTACCGGATGGCGATGCACGGCGCCTCCATCGGCGGCGCGGCGCTCGGCGGCGCCCTCGTCGCCTTCGTCGGGCCCGGCTGGGTCCTGCTGATCGACGCCGTGGCCTTCGCCGTCGCGGGCGGGCTGCGCGCCTTCCTGGACGTGAGCGGCATCCCCGAGCGCGGGCCGGGCGGCGGTCTGCTCGCCGATCTGAAGGAAGGCTGGCAGGAGTTCGTCGGCCGGCCGTGGCTGTGGTCGATCGTCGCCCAGTTCTCCGTGGTGGTCGGTCTGATCGGCGCCGTCGAGTCGGTGTACGGGCCGCTGGTCGCCCGGGCCGAACTGGGCGGCGCGCGCCCCTGGGGCATCGCGCTCGCCGCGTACGGCGTGGGAACGGTCGCGGGCGCCGTCCTGATGACCCGGTGGAAGCCGCGCCGGATGCTGTTCGTCGGCACGCTCTGCGTCTTCCCGATCGCGCTGCCGTCGGCGGCGCTCGCCGTACCGCTCGACGCGGTGGGGCTCACGGCGGCGATGTTCGTCAGCGGTGTCGCCATCGAGGTCTTCGGCGTCTCGTGGATGACGGCCATGCACCAGGAGATCCCGGAGGAGAAGCTGTCCCGGGTCTCGGCCTACGACTGGTTCGGCTCGACCGCCCTGCTGCCGCTGACGACGGCCCTCGCGGGCCCCGCGGAGACCGCGTTCGGCCGGAGCGAGGCGCTGTGGGGCGCGGCGGCGCTGATGGTGCTCGTCACCGCCCTGGTCCTGCTGGTGCCGGACGTACGGAACCTGACGCGGCGTCCGCACACGAAGGAGGTCGCGGGCGGGGACCCCGGGTCCGCCCCCGCCACCGCCCTCGGCGCCGCCGCCCCCTCAGCCGATGCCGAAGGCGCCGTCCGGCGGAACGGGTGACGGGACGGCCCCGGCGTCGAGGACCGGTTCCGCGGCGCCGGTGAACCGCGCCAGCGTCTGTCCGTGCTCCACGCGCGCGGGGAACGCGTCCGCCGCGGCCCGGCGGGCCAGATGGGCGGTGTCGATCTCCCGGCCCGAGGCGACCAGGACCGCGTTCCCGAAGCGGCGGCCGCGCAGCATCGCCGGCTCGGCGACCAGCGCCAGCTCCGGGAAGACGGTGGCGAAGGTGGCCAGCTGGGAGCGGAGGAAGGCGAAGGGCGTGCCGTCGGCCAGGTTGGCGGCGTAGAGGCCTTCGGGCCGCAGCACGCGCCGCACCTCGCGCGCGTACTCCACGGACGTGAGGTGGGCGGGCACGCGCGAGCCGCCGAAGACGTCGCCGACGACGAGGTCGGCCGAGGCGTCGGGAGCCTCCTCCAGCCAGCGGCGGGCGTCCGCGCCGTGCACGGTGACCCCGGAGCCCTCGGGCAGCGGCAGGTGTTCCGCGACGAGCGCGAGCAGCCCCAGGTCGGCCTCGACCACGTCCTGGCGCGAGCCGGGCCGGGTGGCGGCGACGTACCGGGGCAGCGAGAGCGCCCCGCCGCCCAGGTGCAGGACGTCGAGCGGTTCGCCCTCGTCGGCGGCGCCGTCGACGACATGGGCGAGCCGGCGCGCGTACTCGAACTCCAGGTACGCCGGGTCGTCGAGGTCGACGTACGACTGGGGTGCGCCGTCGACCGTCAGGAGCCAGGCCCGCTCCCGGTCCACGTCGGGCATGAGGCGCGCGGTGCCCTGGTCGACCTCGCGGAGGACGGGGATGTGCTCGTTCACGTCCCCATTGTGCCGGGCTCTCCGAGGTGCTTGAGGGCCTCGCGGACGGAGAGGGGGGAGAGCGCGCCGCCGTGAGCGGCGACGAAGGCGCGGACCTCGGCCGGGGCGGTCTTGCCGTACTCGCGCAGGCCCCAGCCGATGGCCTTGCGGAGGAAGAAGTCGGTGTCGGCGGCGCGGCGCAGGCAGTACGCGAAGAGCCGGTCGGCGTCGGTGGACTCCTTGAAGCGGAGCTGGTGGAGGATGGCCGTCCTGGCCACCCACAGGTCCTCGTCCTCGATCCACTCGTCCATGCGGGCGGCGAGCGCGGGGTCGGCGGCGACCAGGCCGCCGACGACGTGCGCGGCGAGGTGGTCGACGGTGTCCCACCAGGAGTCGGTGGTGACGAGGTGGCGGGCGACCGGCAGGAATCCGGAGGAGCAGCGCTTCACGTGCCGGCGCAGGTAGTCGACGGCGAAGTAGTGGTACTCGCGCTCGGGCAGGGCGAAGCAGCGCAGCGCGACGGCGGTGCAGTCCGCCTCGTCGGGGCGCGGGAGCCCTTCGAGGACGGTACGGGACAGGGCGCGGCGCTCGGGGGTGCGCACACCGAGGAAGGGGGCGGCGCCCTTCATGTACGCGACCATCTCCTGCGCCCGGAAGGGGTTTCCGGCGGCGGGATAGACGGTGGTGAGCCGATCGAGCACGGTGTCGGCGAGGGCACTGCGGGGGACGTCGGGCGCCGTGGCGGCGGGCTTCGTGGCGGGGTCGGGCGCCGTGGCGGGGCCGGACTTCGAGGCGGCGGGCTTCGTGGCGGCGGCGGGCTCCGAGGTGGGGCCGGGCTCCGGGGCGGCGGCGGGCTTCGTGGCGGTCATCGGGCTCTCCCCTTCCCCGCGCTCCGGGGGCCGGTGCGGACGGACGCGTCCCGCCTGCTCCAGCGGGCGGTGCGGGCGGACATGACGCACATTACGGCGATCATACGGAGGCGTCCGTTACTCTCCCCGAATGCTCGCTCCCGTGCCCCGGCCGCCGGGCTCCCTCGCCGTCCGCTGCTCCCGGGCCCTCCTGTCGCCCCGCTCCCGGCTCTCGATGCTCGCGCTGCTGCTGCTCTCGGCGGCGGCCCTCGTCGTGCTGTACGAGCCGCAGCGGCTGCTCGCCTCGGGCTGGCCGCCGCAGACGAGCGGCGCCGGGGCGGTGCTGCTCTTCGGTCTCGCGTACGGGGTGTGCACGGCGGCGTTCGTGCCCCGGCCGGTGCTCAACCTGGCGGCGGGCGCGCTGTTCGGCTCGGCCGCCGGTCTGACGGCAGCAATCGCCGGGACGGTGCTGGGCGCCGGGATCGCCTTCACCCTGGGCCGGCTCCTCGGCCAGGACGCGCTGCGGCCGATGGTGCGGGGCCGCTGGCTCACGGCGGCGGACGGGCAGCTCAGCCGGCACGGGTTCCGCTCGATGCTGGCGATCCGGCTGTTCCCGGGGGTGCCGTTCGCGGCGGCCAACTACTGCGCCGCGGTCTCCCGCATGGGCTATGTGCCGTTCCTCGTGGCGACGGGGCTCGGCTCGGTGCCCAACACGGCGGCCTACGTCGTGGCGGGCGCGCAGGCGGGCGAACCGGGCTCGCCCGCCTTCCTCTTCTCGGCGGGGTTCATCGTGCTCTCGGGCCTGGCGGCCGCCGTGGTCGCCTGGCGCAAGCGGCACGGCCTGCGGGCCCCGGCGCCGGTCACGGCACCGGAGCCGGAGTCCGAGTTGGAGCCCGAGACGGCGGTCGGCGCGGGGCGTTGACTCCGCCGCGGCCGGGTCAGAGGGCTTCGACGACCATCGCGTTGGCGAGACCGCCGGCCTCGCACATCGCCTGGAGACCGTAGCGGGCGCCCCTGGCCCGCAGGGCGTGGACGAGGGTCGTGGTGAGGCGCGTGCCGCTGGCCCCGAGGGGGTGGCCGAGGGCGATGGCGCCCCCGTGGACGTTGACCTTGGCGGGGTCGGCGCCGGTCTCCTGCTGCCAGGCGAGGACGACGCTCGCGAAGGCCTCGTTGATCTCGAAGAGGTCGATGTCGGCGAGCGACAGGCCCGACCGGCGCAGCACCTTCTCGGTGGCGGGGATGACGCCCGTGAGCATGAGCAGCGGGTCGGAGCCGGTGACGGCGAAGCTGTGCAGCCGGGCGAGCGGCCGCAGGCCGAGGCTGCGGGCGGTGTCGGCGGCCATCACGAGCACGGCGGAGGCGCCGTCGTTGATGGGGCTGCTGTTGCCGGCGGTGACGGACCAGTCGATCTGCGGGAAGCGCTCGGCGAAGCCGGGGTCCTCGAAGGAGGGCCGGAGACCGGCGAGGACCTCCTCGGTGGTCGCCGGGCGCACCGACTCGTCGCGCCGGACCTCCTCGTACGGGGCGACCTCGGCGTCGAAGAGTCCGGCGGCCCAGGCGCGGGCGGCCTTGGTGTGCGAGGCGGTAGCGAAGGCGTCCATGGCGGCGCGGTCGATCGACCACTTCGCGGCGATGAGTTCGGCGCTGATGCCCTGTGGGACGAGCCCCTCGGGGTAGCGCGCGGCGACGCCGGGGCCGAAGGGGTCGGCGCCGGGCGGCACGTTCGACCACATGGGGACCCGGCTCATGGACTCGACGCCGCAGGCGACGGCGATGTCGTACGCCCCGGAGAGCACGCCCTGGGCGGCGAAGTGGACGGCCTGCTGGGAGGAGCCGCACTGCCGGTCGACGGTGGTGGCGGGCACGGACTCGGGGAACCCGGCGCCGAGCCAGGCGTACCGCGTGGTGTTCATGGCCTGCTCGCCGACCTGGTCGACGGTGCCGCCGATGACGTCGTCGACGAGGGCGGGGTCGATGCCGCTGCGTTCGATCAGGGCGCGCAGGGTGTGGGAGAGGAGGGCGACGGGGTGGACGTGGGAGAGGGCTCCGCCCGCCTTGCCCTTTCCTATCGGGGTCCGGACGGCTTCGACGATGACGGCGTCGCGCATGACAGGCTCCTGAGTTGGATAAGTGGACCAACACTCACGAGTAACATAACCCACTGAGTTTGATTTTCAAACCATCCCGTCGGGTCCTGTCCTACGCTTGACCCATGAAGGCCGCCCCCCGCCCCTGCTCGATCGCCGACACCCTCGCGCTCGTGGGCGAGAAGTACTCGCTGCTCGTGCTCCGCGAGATCTCCCTCGGCGTGCGCCGCTTCGACCGGATCGCCCGCAACACGGGCGCGCCCCGCGACATCCTCACGGCCCGGCTCAAGCGGCTCGTCGAGGCCGGGATCCTGGAGAAGGTGCGGTACAGCGAGCGACCGCCGCGCTACGAGTACCAGGCCACGGCCGCCGGCGAGGAACTCCAGCCGGTCCTGGTGACCTTGATGGCCTGGGGGGACCGCCACCTCAACGCCGACGACCGCCCGATCGTCCTCGAACACCGCTGCGGCGAGGTCCTCAGCCCCCGGGTCGTCTGCGCCCACTGCGGGGACGAGGCCGACCGCGAGAGCCTCCGCGCCCACGTCCGGGCACCCGGCTGGACGACGACAGGCCCTCAGGAAGCCTGAGGGCGGGCCCTTCACCTGGGGACGGTACGCTGCGCACGACCTTCTGACCGCACGCGTACATAACGGGACGGCCCTAGCCCCATGAGTTGGTTCGAATCGTTCATCCTCGGACTCGTCCAGGGGCTGACGGAGTTCCTTCCCATCTCCTCCAGCGCGCACCTCCGCCTCACCGCGGCGTTCGCCGGCTGGCACGACCCGGGTGCGGCCTTCACCGCCATCACCCAGATCGGCACGGAGACCGCGGTACTGATCTACTTCCGCAAGGACATCGCCCGGATCGTCTCGGCCTGGTTCCGCTCCCTCACCGACAAGTCGATGCGCTCCGACCACGACGCCCAGATGGGCTGGCTGGTGATCGTCGGCTCGATCCCGATCGGTGTCCTCGGCATCACGCTCAAGGACCAGATCGAGGGCCCCTTCCGCGACCTGCGGCTCATCGCCACCACGCTGATCGTCATGGGCGTCGTCCTCGGCGTCGCGGACCGGCTCGCCGCCCGCGACGAGATCGGCGGCCGCCACCGCGCGATCCGCGAGCGCAAGACGCTCAAGGACCTCGGCGTGAAGGACGGCCTCATCTTCGGCGTCTGCCAGGCGATGGCCCTGATCCCGGGCGTCTCCCGCTCGGGCGCGACGATCTCCGGCGGCCTCCTCATGGGCTACACCCGCGAGGCCGCCGCCCGTTACTCGTTCCTCCTCGCGATCCCGGCGGTCCTCGCCTCGGGCGCGTACGAACTGAAGGACGCGGGCGAGGGCCACGTCTCCTGGGGCCCGACGATCTTCGCCACGGTCATCGCCTTCGCCGTCGGTTACGCGGTGATCGCCTGGTTCATGAAGTTCATCACCACGAAGTCGTTCATGCCGTTCGTGATCTACCGCATCCTGCTCGGCATCCTGCTCTTCATCCTGGTCGGCACGGACGTCCTGAGCCCGCACGCGGGCGAGTCCGCCGGCTGACCGGAGACACCCCAACGGACCGCTGAGCCCCTGACGCCGACCGGCGCCGGGGGCTCATCCGTCGGTCCCCTAGCCCTGGTAGGGCACGCGGGCGATCTCCCGGATGCCGCCCAGGGTGCCCCACTCGTTCTTGCCGAGCCTGGTCAGCGGACGCATCAGGGTCATCTCGGGGTGACCGTCGACGAGGACCGACTCGTCGACCGCCGCGTGCACGACCCGGCCGAAGACGACCGTCGAATCGCCGATCCGCAGGGTGCTGTGCAGCTCGCACTCCAGCGCCACCGGGGAACCGGCCACGCGCGGCGGCTTCACCCGCAGGCTCGGCTCGCGCTCGACGCCGCAGGCGTCGAACTCACTGACCCCGCGCGGGAAGTCCGTCGCCGTCGCGTTGATCTGCTCGAAGAGCCCCTCGGGGGCGAGGTTGACCACGAACTCCCCGGTCTCCTCCACGTTACGCAGGGAGTCCTTGCGGCCGACCGACGTGAACTGGACGACGGGCGGCACGACCGAGGCGATGGTGAAGAAGGAGTGCGGGGCAAGGTTGTCCGTGCCGTCGGCCGATGAGGTGGAGACCCAGGCGATCGGCCTCGGCACGACGGTCGCGGTGAGCAACCGGTAGAAGGAGGTGCCGTCGGTCAGTTCGGGGTCGAAGTTCACGCGCATGTCCGACATTATGACCGGGCCCCGGAACTCGGCCCGCACGCCCCTTGGCCCCGGCGTCGGGCTGCCCGACACTGATCCGATGACGCAGCGCGTGGACCTCGCGACCGTGATGGACCGACTCGCCGTCGACGACCTGATCACCGGGTACGCGGCGGCCGTGGACGACGCCGACTGGCCTGCCTACCGGGCGCTGTTCACCCGGGACGGCCGCGCCGACTACCGGGGTTCGGGCGGCATCGAGGGCCCGGCGCCCGACGTGGCCGACTGGCTCGCCGAGACGATGACGCTCTTCCCCGTACGCCAGCACCTCATCGTGAACCGACGGGTCGTCTTCCGGGAACCGGCCGGCTACCAGGAGACCGGCGACGCGGCGGACATCCGCGCCGACTACGTCAACCCGATGCGCTTCTCCTCCGGCGAGGACTTCATCTGCGGGGGCCGTTACGCGTTCTCCGCCCTGCGGACCGCCGACGGCTGGCGGCTTCGCTCGGTCGTCGTCGACGAACGCTGGCGCCGGCACAACTGAGCGCCGGGTCCCGGCCCGGCCGCCGCACGGCCACCGCCGGGCCCGGGCGCGCCGGGTACCGGCACGCCCGACACTGTAGGCAAAGGGCGGAGACTGCCATGCGCCATCCGTTCACCCACCGGCGGGGGGAGCGGGACCGGGACGGCACCCCGGGCCCCGGCTCCCGTACGGCCCGGAGCACCGCCCGGCGGCACGCCCTCGGCCGCTCCCTCCTCGCCCTCGGCTGCGGCGCGCTCCCGGCGCTCGCCTTCCCCGCCCCCGGCCTCTGGTGGTGGGCCTACCTGACGCTCGTGCCCTGGCTGCTCCTGCTGCGTACGGCCCCGGGGGCGCGCCGGGCCGCGCTCGACGGCTGGCTGGGCGGCACCGGATTCGTGCTCGCGGTGCACCACTGGCTGCTGCCCAGCCTGCACGTCTTCCTCCTGCCGCTGGCGGTGCTGCTCGGCCTGCTGTGGCTGCCCTGGGGGTGGCTCGTCCGGTCGCTGCTCGGCGGGGCGCCGTCACCGCTGCGGGCCGGTGCCGCGCTGCTCGCGGTGCCCTCGGGCTGGCTGATGATCGAACTGGTGCGCTCCTGGGAGGGCCTGGGCGGGCCCTGGGGGCTGCTGGGGGCGAGCCAGTGGGAGGTTCCGGCGGCGCTGCGGCTCGCCTCGGTGGGCGGGGTCTGGCTGGTGAGCCTGCTCGTGGTGGCGGCGAACACGGCCGTGGTGCTGCTGGTGGCCGCGCCGGGGCTGCGGGCCGCCGGGCTCGCCGGTCTCGCGGCCTGCGCGCTCGTCGCGGGCACCGCCGCCTGGGGCGTCGGGGCGCCGCGCGAGAACGGCTCGGTGCGGGTGGCCCTCGTACAGCCCGGGGTGTTCGGCGGACCGGACGGGGCCGAGCGGCGGCTCGCCCGCGCCGAGGAACTGACCCGGACGCTCGTCGGACGCCATGTCGACCTGGTGGTCTGGGGCGAGAGCGGAGTGGGCGCCGATCCGGCGGGCCGTCCCGAACTCGCCGCCCGGCTCACCGCCCTGGCCCGCGCGGTCGACGCCCCGGTCCTGGTGAACGTGGACGCTCGCCGCGCCGACCGTCCGGGGATCTTCAAGAGCGCCGTCCTGGTCGGTCCTGCGGGGCTCACGGATCAGCGCTACGACAAGATGCGGCTCGTGCCGTTCGGCGAGTACGTCCCGGCGCGCGGGGTGCTGGGGTGGGTGACGTCGTTCGGCAAGGCGGCCGACGAGGACCGGCGGCGGGGTACCTCACCGGTGGTCATGACCCTGCCCTCCCCGGAGGCCGGATCCGGCAGCGGTCCCGCCGGGCCGCCGCTCGTCGGCCCGCTGATCTGCTTCGAGTCCGCCTTCCCCGACATGAGTCGGCATCTGGTCCGGGGCGGCGCCGGGCTGCTGGTCGTCCAGTCATCGACCAGCACGTTCCAGGAGAGCTGGGCGCCCGCCCAGCACGCCTCCCTCGCGGCGCTGCGGGCGGCGGAGACGGGGCGGCCCGTCGTCCACGCGACGCTCACCGGGGTGAGCGTGGTGTACGGCCCCGACGGCCGCCGGATCGGCCCCGTGCTCGGCACCGACGCGAGCGCCGTCGCCGTCCGCGAGCTGCCGCTCTCGGCGTCCACGACGGGCTACGTCCGCTGGGGCGACTGGCCGCTGTACGGGGCGCTCGCCGTGGTCGGCGCGGTGTGCGCCGCCGAAGGCGCCGGGGCGCTCAGGAGGCCTGGGTCAGCGCCTCGCGCACGACCCGCTCGCACAGCTCGTGGGTCAGCAGGGCGTCCCGCGCGCTGAGCACCCGCCCGTCGCGTACGGCGTCGAGGAAGCCGAGTACGGCCTGCTCGATCCCGCGCTGCCGGGCCACCGGCACCCAGTCGCCCCGTCGGCGCAGGGTCGGCTGGCCCTTGTGGTCGACGACGTCGGAGAGGTTGAGGACCTGGCGCTTGGTGTCCTGGCCGGAGACTTCGAGGATCTCCTCGGTGGAGCCGTTCATCCGGTTCATCATGCCGATGGCGGTGAATCCGTCGCCCGAGAGCTGGAGCACGACGTGGTGCATGAGGCCCTCGCGGATCCGGGCGCGGACGTCGACGTGCTCGATATCGCCGGGGAGCAGGAACCGCAGGGTGTCGACGACGTGGATGAAGTCGTCGAGGACGAACGTGCGGGGGTCCTCGGGCAGCCCGACGCGGTTCTTCTGGAGCAGGATCAGTTCGCGCGGGTGCTCGGCGCACTGGGCGTAACTGGGCGCGAGGCGGCGGTTGAAGCCGACGGCGAGGCTGACGGAGCGCTTCTCGGCCAGCTCCACGATCCGCTCGGAGTCGGCGTACTCGTACGCGAGGGGCTTGTCGACGTACGTGGGGACGCCTGCGTCGAGGAGCCGGCCGGCGATCTCGGCGTGGGCGGCGGTCGACGCGTGGACGAAGGCCGCGTCGAGCCCGGCGGCGAGCAGCGAGTCGAGGTCGGCGTGACGCTGCGCGGCGGGCAGGTGGAGGGTGTCGGCGACCCGGTCGAGCGTGGCGCGGGTGCGGGTCTGCAGGTGGAGTTCGATCCCGGGGAGGGTGGCGAGGACCGGGAGGTAGGCCTTCTGCGCGATGTCGCCGAGTCCGATGCAGCCAACCTTCACGGGGTGTCTCCCTTGTCGTGTTCACCGGCCCCCTGCGGTCGGGCCGTTCGCGCTGGTCAGCTTACGCGGACCGGTTCGGGGCCACCGGCGGGCGCCAGTCGGCGATGCCGTCGAAGCCGCGCAGGACGAAGCCCGGGCCGAGACGGGAGACGGCGCCGACGAGGGTGGCGCGCAGGGCGACGGCGGGCCGGGCGGAGAGCATGGTGAGGGCGCCGGTCCTGGCCGCCTTGCGGACGATGGCGGTGGTACGGGGCAGCCGGTCGGCGGTGTACGCGGCGAGCGCGCGGCCGGGCACGAAGTCGGGCGCGGATCCCGCGTGATGGGCGAGGACGACGGCGTCCTCGATGGCCTGGTTGCCGCCCTGACCGAGGCTGGGCATCATCGCGTGCGCGGCGTCGCCGACGAGGGCGACCCGGCCCCGGTGGAAGGCCGGGAGCGGGTCGGGCAGGTGGTGGACGTCGTGGCGCAGGACCTGGCCCGGGTCGACGGCGGCGAGGATCTCGGGGACGGGATGGTGCCAGTCGCCGAAGCGCCGCAGGAGTTCGGCCTTCTCGTCGTCGGGGGCGCGCCCGCCGGCGGGGGCGGTGGCCATGGCGTAGGCGTAGATCCGGCCGTCCTTGAGGGGTTGGGTGCCCCACAGGCGTCCGGCGCCCCAGGTCTCGTGCGGGGCGAAGGGGCGCTCGGGGGCGGGGACGACGACCCGCCAGGTGGTGCAGCCCGAGTAGCGGGGGCCGGGGTGCCCGGGGAAGAGGGCGTGCCGGGTGGCGGAGCGGACGCCGTCGGCGGCGACGACGAGTTCCGCCTCGATCTCGCCGTCGGGAGTGCCGAGCCGGGCCGGACGATGGTCGTCGCCGGGGTCGACGAGCGTGGCGGCCGCGCCGGTGCGTACGGTTCCCTCGGGGAGGGCGGAGGTGAGGATCTCGACGAGGGTCGCCCGGTGGAGGAGCACGAGGGGCCCGCCGAAACGGGCGGCGGCGGCCCCGGCATCGGTGCGGGCGAGCCAACGGCCCCCGGGGGTGCGCATTCCGCCGTCGCCCTGCCAGGCGGCGAGGTCCCGGACGCGGTCGCCGAGGCCGATCACGTCCAGGGCCCGCTGGGCGTTGGGGGCGAGGGCGATGCCCGCGCCGACGGGGGCGAGGTCGGCGGCCCGCTCCAGGACGGTGACCCGGCGGCCGCTCCGGTGGAGGGCGACGGCGGCGGTGAGGCCGCCGATACCGGCTCCGACGACGACGGCGTGGTGCTGTTCCATGACTGGCTCCCCGGATCAGGTAACTACAGGTGTAGTGCGTCCGACGTGAGCGACGGTACTACAGCTGTAGTCGGTTGGGTAGTAGGTTGTCCCCATGACCGCATCGACCCCACCGACCGCCTTGGCCGCCTCGGCCGCCGCCTCCCGTGCCCCCGGCTCCCCGGACTCCCCCCACTCCCCTGCCTCACGGGCGGACCGGATCGGCGACGCGGCCCTCGACCTCCTCGTGGAGCGCGGCATGCGGGGCCTGACGCATCGCGCGGTGGACGAGCGGGCGGGGCTGCCGCAGGGGTCGACGTCGAACCACGCCCGCACCCGTCAGGCCCTCCTGGAGACGGCCGTACGGCGCCAGGTCCAGCTGGAGGCGCGGGTGCTGGCCCCGGACGAACTGCCGGGCGCCCGGACCGGCCCGACCACCGACGACGAGGGCGAGGGCGAGGCCACCGCCGGCGCCGCCACCGGTGCCGGGGCCGGGGCCACCGCCGACTCGGAGGCCAAGGCCACCGCCGACACCGAGGCCGCCACCGACCAAGCCGACCCGCGCCTCCGCACCGCAGCCCTCGCGGACGCCCTCTCCCTCGCCCTGCACCGCTACCTCACCGACCACCGCGCACTGCTCGTCTCGCGCTACGAACTGGCCCTGGAGGCAACCCGCCGCCCCGAACTCCGCACCTTCTTCGACGCCGCCGGTTCCGCCTTCCGCGACCCGCTGGTCGCGATGACGACGGCGGCCGGATCACCGGAGCCCGAGCGGCACGCGCTCTCCCTCGTCGCCTGGTGCGAGGGGCTGATGTTCTCCTGCGCCGCCGGCTCCTTCCACGCGGCCGTACCGAGCCGCGCCGAACTGCGGACCGGCTTCGAGGAGTTGCTGCGGGGCATGCTCGGGAGCCGGTGACGGCCCGGCCCGCCCGGAATACGGTGGCGCCGCGGATGACCATGGGGCACGATGCCGCGCATGACCACCGAACGTACTGAATCCATCCCCCGCGTCGACCCCTCCACCACCTCCGGCGAGCGCGAGGCGCTCGAGCAGTGGCTCGACTGGCACCGTGCGACCCTGGCGAGGAAGTGCGAGGGGCTGGACGACGCCCAGCTGCGCACCCTCTCCGCCGCGCCCTCGGACCTCAACCTGCTGGGGCTCGTCCGGCACATGGCCGAGGTCGAGCGCGGCTGGTTCCGCAACGTCCTGGCCGGCGAGAAGGCGGCCTGGATCTACGCGACCGACGAGGACAACGACCGGGACATCCACGTCACGGACGAGGACACCTACGAGGAGGCGTACGCCACCTGGCAGGCGGAGATCGCCCACGCGAACGCGCTGGCCGCCGGCCACGGCCTCGACGACATCGGCGTCGGTAAGCACCGCGGCGGGAAGACGTACAACCTCCGCTGGATCTACCTCCACATGATCGAGGAGTACGCCCGCCACAACGGCCACGCGGACCTCATCCGGGAGCGGGTCGACGGCGCGACCGGCTACTGACGGCCCCCGGCCGGCCACGGACGGAACGGCGGGCCCACGACGGGCCCGCCACCGACCGGTCCGAGGGGGGTCGACGGGATCGAGGGGACCGGTCGCCGCACTTCTCCGGTCAAGGTCGGCCCCGCCCTCGGGTCGAGGCCCGCCCTCGGGCCAAGGCCCGGCCCCGGGTCAAGGCCCCATCCCCGGCTCACCCCTACGGGGCATTCCCCGCCGGTAGCGGCGCGAAGATCCACGCCGGGCCAGCAGAGTGACGCGGGTGCATGGAACCCGAACCACAGCGAAGATCCTGGTCGGAGCGGCCGTGGCCGCCCTCGCGGGCTGCGTCTCGGTGGACACCCCGCCGACGGCGCCCGGGCCCGCCCCCGCCGCGGAGACCGTGAGCCCCGGCCGGGACGTGGCCCCGCTGATCGTCGAGGGCCCGGCCCTCGAAGCCCTCGAAGCGGCGCTGCCCGCTCCCCCGTCGTCCGCTCCGCCCCGCGCGGCGCCTCCGGCCGAGCCGCACCGGAGGGCGGCCCCGGCCCGTCCGGCGGCGCCGCGCCCGGAGGCCGTACCGCCACAGCGTGAACGGCCCGCCCCGGTGACCCGCCCAACCCTTCCGCGCCTGCCGGAACTGGGCGAGCTCCCGAAGGACCCGCCGGTGTCCCGGGCGGACGTCTGCGAGCTCGGCGAGCGGTACGGCGGCTGGGCGCCCGGCAGCGACCAGTCCAGGATCTGCCACGGCACGTACGGCCGCTAAGGCGCTGCGGCCCGTCCCCTGACTCCCCCCCGGTCACTCCCCCCGGAGCCGTAGCTCCAGGCGCTCGATCGCGGCCCGCACCCCGTTCCCGTAGCCGTCGTCGTCCAGGTGGTCCGAGGCGGCGCGGGCCCGGTCCAGGTGGACCCGCGCGGCGTCGGGCCGCTGGAGTTTGACGTAGTCGGCGGCGAGGTTGAGGTGGAGCGAGGGGTACAGCGCCCGCAGGGCGATCGCCGAGCCGTGCTCGGCCAGCCGCTCCTCCGCCAGGCCCTCCGCCGCGCTCAGGGCCCGCAGGTCCCAGGCGAGCTCGGTGTCGGGGTCGTCCTGGGCGTCCGCCATGTAGTGCGCGAGGGTGCACCGGTGCAGCGGGTCCCCGTCGGGGCCGATCTGCTGCCACAGGATCCCGAAGCGGTTGCGGGCCTCCTCGCGGTCGCCGCCGTGGAGCAGCATCATGGCCTGCCCGATCCTGGTCATGACCCCGTCGTCCGACACCTGCTGCTGCTCGGTCACCGCGACCTCCACCCGCTCACCACTGGGAGAGCCGACGCTAGCCGCACGCGGCCCGGATCCGGCCGAGGCTCAGCCGAGGTCCGGGATGCGCCAGTCGATCGGCTCGTGGCCCTGGGCCGCGACGGCCGCGTTGATCTGGGTGAACGGATTCGATCCGAAGAACTTCTTCGCCGAGAGGGGCGAGGGGTGGGCGCCCTTCACGACCACGTGCCGCTCCTCGTCGATGAGCGGCAGCTTCTTCTGCGCGTAGTTGCCCCAGAGGACGAAGACGGCCGGGTCGGGGCGCGAGGCGACGGCGGTGATCACCGCGTCGGTGAACTTCTCCCAGCCCTTGCTCTTGTGCGAGTTCGCCTCGCCGGAGCGGACCGTCAGCACCGCGTTGAGCAGGAGGACGCCCTGCTGGGCCCACGGCATCAGATAGCCGTTGTCCGGGATCGGGTGGCCGAGCTCGGCCTGCATCTCCTTGTAGATGTTGCGCAGGGAGGGCGGTGTCTTGACCCCGGGCCGGACGGAGAAGCAGAGCCCGTGGCCCTGCCCCTCGCCGTGGTACGGGTCCTGCCCCAGGATCAGGACCTTGACCTTGTCGTACGGGGTGGCGTCGAGCGCGGCGAAGACCTCGTCCTTCGGCGGGAAGACCGGCCCCCTGGTGCGCTCCCCCTCGACGAACTCGGCGAGCTCGGCGAAGTACGGCTTCGCCAGTTCCCCGCCGAGAACATCCCGCCAGGACTCGGGCAGCACGCTGATGTCGGTCACGGTGAACAACCTCCGGTGGACGTTCCTGATCTACGTCCCAGAACCTACCGGGGGCCACTGACAGTGGCCCCCGCGGTCCCCGCACCGGCCGAAACGGCCGGTGCCGGGAGGTCCTGCTACCAGCTGGCCCGGCGGTAGAGCTCCCAGACCTGCATGACCGTCTGCGGGTCGAGGGCGCGCTCGCCGCCGCCGATGTCGTCGGCGGCCGCGATGTACAGCTTGCCCTGCCACAGCGGCAGCAGCCGGACGTCCTGGACCATGATCTCCTGGGCCTCCACGAACTCGTCCGTGACGGCTCCGCGGTCGCTCTCGCGGCGGGACTTCGGGAGCAGCTCGCCGGTGATCCGGGGGCTCACGTAGGGCGTGCCGAGGACGTTCTCCTTGCCCAGGAAGGGGGCGACGAAGTTGTCCGGGTCCGGGAAGTCGGGGAACCAGCCGCGGCCGAAGACCGGGTACTCGCCCTTCTGGTAGCCCGCCTGGAAGTCCTTCCACGGCTTGCCCTGGAGGGTGATCTTGAACAGGCCGGACTCCTCCAGCTGGCGCTTGAGCTCCTTGAACTCGGCGGCGGTGGAGGAGCCGTACCGGTCCGTGGTGTACCAGAAGGTCAGCTCGACGGGGTCGGTGATGCCGGCCTCGCGGAGGATCTTCTTGGCCTTCTGGGCGTTCGGCGAGCCGTAGCGGTCGAAGAACTTGGTGGTGTGGGCGGCGATGCCCTTGGGCACCATCGAGTACAGGGGCTCGGCGGTGCCCTGGTAGACCTTGTTGACCAGTTCGTCGCGGTTGACGAGCTGGGCGACGGCCCGGCGGACGGCCGGCTTGGCGACGGTCGGGTCCTGGGCGTTGAAGACGAGGTAGCGGATGTCGGCGCCGGTCGACTCGACGATCTGGAGGCCCTTGTTCTCGGGCTTGTCGTCCTGGAGTGCGACGACCTCCTCGGCGGTGAGGCCGCGGTAGGTGGCGTCGATCTCCTGCTTCTTGAGCGCGGCGACCATGGCGTCGGACTCGTCGAAGTAGCGGATGGTGACTCCGCCGTTCTTGCGGTCCGCGAAGCCCTTGTAGGTGGGGTTCTTGGTCAGCTCGGCCGTCTCGCGCTCGGTGTACTTGTCGAGGACGTACGGCCCGGAGCCGGTGACCTTGCCGTCGGTGCGGAGCCGGTCCGCCGGATACTCGGCGGGGTCCACCAGCGACATCGCGGGGGTGGCGAGGACGAACGGGAAGGTCGCGTCCGACTTGTTGAGCCGGAAGACGACGGTCCGGTCGCCGACGGTCTCGATCTTGTCGAGCGAGCCGAGCATGCCGTTGGGGCCGCCCTTGTGGTTGATCGTGCGGATGCGCTCGATCGAGTACTGCACGGCCTTGGCGTCCAGTTTGTGCCCGTTGGAGAAGGTGAGGCCCTCCACGAGCTTGCACTCGAAGACCCGGCTCGACGTGTCCGAGAACTTGCAGTCGGCGGCGTCCGAATCCGGAGTCGTACTGCCCGTCGGGAAACTCACCAGGGTCTGGAAGACGTTCCGGAAGAGCTCCCATGAATTGTCCCAGGCCGCAGCGGGATCAAGCGTGGTGGGAGAACTCGTCGTACCGACGACGATTCGCTGGTCCCCGGCGGAATCACTGTCCGAGAAGACACTGCATCCGGTCACAAGGGATATGGACACAAGGGCTGCAGCGGCCTGCAGACTGGTCCGGTTGAACACGTGCACGCTCCTCGTTCAGCCACGGGTCGGCCGACGATACCGCAGCACCCCGCCAGGTCAATGTTCGAGCCTGACGGGGCACTTGAGGCATTCGACGTATAACCGGGCTCAATCCGGACACGAAATCCGGAAAGTGTCCGGTTATCGGTCACCCGACTCCGGCGTTCAGGAAAATCCCGCCGTCGACGACGAGCGTCTGACCGGTGATCCACTCCGACTGCGAGGAGGTCAGGAAGGCCGCCGCGCCTCCGATGTCCGCCGGCTCGCCGAGCCGGCCGAGCGGATAGGCGGCCGCCGCCTCCGCCTCACGGCCCTCGTACAGCGCCTGCGCGAACTTCGTCTTCACGACCGCCGGGGCGATGGCGTTGACCCGCACGACGGGCGCGAATTCATGGGCCAGCTGAATGGTCAGGTTGATCATCGCGGCCTTGCTGATTCCGTACGCGCCGATGAAAGGCGAGGCGGACACGCCGGCGACCGAGGCGATGTTCACGATCGCCCCGCCGTTGTCCTTCTGCCAGGCGTGCCAGGTCCGCTGCGCGAAGCCGAGCGCCGAGACCACGTTGGTCTCGAAGACCTTGCGGGCCACCCCGAGGTCCAGGTCGGCAATCGGGCCGAAGACCGGGTTCGTACCGGCGTTGTTGATCAGGAAGTCCACCCGGCCGAAGCCGTCCATCGCGGCCTCGACGGCGGCGGCCTGGTGGGCCTCGTCGTGTGCCTTGCCGGGGACGCCGATCGCCCGGTCGGCCCCGAGGCGCTCCACGGCCTCCTTGAGGGCCTCCTCGCCGCGTCCGGTGATGACGACCCGGTCGCCGCGGGCGACGAGCGCCTCGGCGATGCCGTAGCCGATGCCCCGGCTCGCGCCGGTGATGAGGGCGACCTTGCCGGACAGCTCCGGCCGTTCCTGTGTGGTCATGGGTACCGTGCTCCTCTCGCTGCCGGTCGTCAGTTGAGCGGGCCGCCGGCCACGTACATGACCTGGCCGGAGACGAAGCCGGCGTCGTCGCCCGCGAAGAAGGCGATGGCGTTGGCGACGTCCTCGGGGCGGCCGACCCGCTGCACCGGGATCATGGACGCGGCGGCGGCCTGGAAGTCCTCGAAGCCCATGCCGACGCGCTCGGCGGTCTGCGCGGTCATCTCGGTCACGATGAAGCCGGGGGCGACGGCGTTGGCGGTGATGCCGAACTTGCCGAGCTCCTTGGCCAGGGTCTTGGTGAAGCCCTGCAGTCCGGCCTTCACGGCCGCGTAGTTGGCCTGGCCTCGGTTGCCGAGCGCCGAGGAGGAGGACAGCGAGACGATCCGGCCGAAGCCCGCGTCGACCATGTGCTTCTGGCAGGCCTTCGCCATCAGGAAGGCACCCTTGAGGTGCACGTTCATGACGAGGTCCCAGTCCGACTCGGACATCTTGAAGAGCAGGTTGTCGCGGAGCACGCCCGCGTTGTTGACGAGGATCGTCGGCGCGCCGAGCTCGGCGGCGACCCGCACGACGGCGGCCTCCACCTGGGCGCTGTCGGAGACGTCGCAGCCGACCGCGAGGGCCCGGCCGCCCGCCGCGGTGATCTTCTCGACGGTGTCCTTGCAGGCCGCCTCGTCGAGGTCGAGAACGGCGACGGCGCGGCCCTCGGCCGCGAGGCGGAGCGCCGTGGCGGCCCCGATGCCCCGTGCGGCACCCGTGACGACGGCTACGCGCTGCTCGGTGGTGGACATGCTTGGTTCTCCTCGCCCTTGGATCGTCCCTGGTCGCGGTCGAACCCGCCGTCCGCTCCTGCGTCCCGCACATGAGCGACCGCTTAGTATCGTCCGCAGAACGAGACGCTAGAAGCCCTGGCACCCGGTGTCAACGGCCCACCGGGTGCACCCGGTCACTCCCCGTCGCCGAGCGGGGGAACGGGCGGCCGTACGGCGGAAGGACTCAGCGCACCAGCAGGTCGAGCAGCCGCTCCACCTCGGCCTCCGGGTCGGCGGTGAGGCCCGTGTGGACGGGGCCCGGCTGGACGACGGTGGAACGCGGCGCGATCAGCCAGCGGAAGCGCCGGCCCGCGTCGTCGCGGGCGGCCTGTCCCGCCGCGTCCCCGCCCAGACAGACCCCCTCGACGGCCCGCAGCGCGGCCCGTACGCCCGTCACGTCGGCGGACGGGTCCAGCGCCGTCAGCTTGGTCTCGTCCAGGTGCGTCCGCGCGGCCACGAACGACCGGGCGCGGCAGTAGACGACCACACCGGCGTTGAAGAACTCGCCGCGCTCCACCCGGGGCACGACCCGCAGCAGCGCGTACTCGAAGACATCGCGGTCGGTCACGTGGTGCTGTCCTTCTCGGTGGAGTGCGTCCGGGGAGCGAGGCGCTCGGCGAGCCAGCCGGGAGGCTGCTGCGGCCGGCGCTCGCTGCGCGGACCGAGGGTGATCCGCTCGTGGATGGTGGCGGCGCGCGGCAGCAGCGCGGAGACGTACGCGGCGCGCACCTCGTCCGTGCTGTCGAAACCGGGCTCGTCGACCAGCCACTCGTCGGGGACGTCGGCGGCGACCTCCTCGAGCAGCTCGCGGGTGACAAGCGGCGCCAGCTCGGCGGCCGCGGCGGCGACGTCCGGCCCGAACGGGGCGAGCGCGTGGTCCGAGGCGTCGTACGGCTTGGCGGCGGAGGCCTGCGCACCGGGCCAGTTGTGGTGCCAGATCATGGTGGCGCCGTGGTCGATGAGCCACAGGTCGCCGTGCCAGACGAGCATGTTCGGGTTGCGCCACGACCGGTCGACGTTGTTGATCACCGCGTCGAACCAGACGACCTTCCCGGCCTCCTTCGGGTCGACCTCGTACGCGAGCGGGTCGAAGCCCAGCGAGCCGGGCAGGAAGTCCATGCCCAGATTGAGCCCGCCACTCGCCTTGAGCAGCTCCTGCACCTCCTGATCGGGCTCGGAGAGCCCGATGACCGGGTCGAGCTGAATGGTGACGAGCTCAGGCACCCGCAACCCGAGCCGCCGCGCGAGCTGCCCGCAGACGACCTCGGCGACCAGGGTCTTCCGCCCCTGCCCGGCGCCGGTGAACTTCATGACGTACGTGCCGAGATCGTCGGCCTCGACGATCCCGGGGAGCGAGCCGCCCTCGCGCAAGGGCGTGACGTAGCGGGTCGCTGTCACTTCGGTAAGCATGACGTCTATTCTCACCTGCCCCCACGGGCAGGCCTGCGGGGAAGGTCGGGAGTTCCCCTCTTCGTCCGGCTCGGGCGGGTTCTTCAGTCGCCTCGGGCCGTGGCTGCCGCGTGGGCGGTCGGGGTGGGGGTGAAGGAGCGGGCCGGGGGTGAGGTGTAGGCGCGGGCCAGGTCCATCAGGTGGGTTTTTTCGGCCGTGAGGGTCGTCGGGTGGTCCTGGCGGGTGAGGAGCAGGGGGGCCGCTCCGCGCGGAAACGGTTCTTCTTCCATGGCGCAGCGCGGGACGCCTGCGAGTTTCGCCCGGCGGGCCTCCTTCATGACACAGGCCAGGACCGCCGCGTCGGCCTGGGCGGGGGTGAGGCCGTGGCGCCGGACGTGGTCACGAGCCAGCGGCGTGAGCCCCGAGGGCACATAGTGGTCGAGCTCCAGCATGGCGTCCCGGATCTCGATGAGCTTGCGGTAGGCGAGCAGTCGCCGCGGGATCGGCGGCCAGAGGAGTTCGAGCAGTCTCGTGCGGCGCCCGGTCAGGACGACGTGGGGGACGGCACCCACCAGGGCGTGCCAGAGGGGCCAGAGGCGCCACACCGTGCGGGCGTCGGTCACCGCGCGGGCCAGTGCGACGAAGGTCGGGACGAGGATGGCCGTCGCGCGCAGCACCGCGTGCAGGTTGATCATGAGCGGGAGGTACGGCCAGACCCATTCCACGTCGAGGACGAGCCGCAGCAGCCGTCCGGTCCAGAAAAGCCCGGCGAACGCGGTGCCCGCGGCGAAGAGCCAGAGGGCCGTCGCCAGCAGCCGGTCGTCGGTGCGCAGCCCGTACCAGCAACAGACGATCAGGCACACCGTGTTGGCCACCATGTGCGTCCCGATCAGCGTCAGCCAGTAGGCGAAGGACGGCGCCGGGCCGCCGGCCGCGATCACCGAGTGGGCGGGATGCGCCGGGGCGGTGAGGTCGAGGACCGTCAGGACGACCATCACCGTGCCGGTGGCGCCGAAGAGTCCGGCCCGTAGTCGTCTGCTCCCGACGGGGGCCGAGACGAAGAACAGGACGGCGCCCGCCGAGACGACGCCAGTGAGGTTCCGCACCAGGTCGACGGCGTGGCCGGTGCCGGTCAGATCCCGTGCCGTCCCGGTGACGACGGGCAGGTCGAGGACCATCGCCACGCCCGCCGTGGCCACCGCAAGCCACAGCCCGCGCTGGTCGGCGGAGCGCAGGGACGGCGCCGCGCGGAGGAGCGCGGCGAGACAGATACAGAGGCAGCCGGGGTACGCGAGCCAGGTGCCGAACCCGGTCAGATACGAGCTCAGCACCCCGGGTGCTCGACCCCGAGGGCCGCGCTCAGGCTGGCGAGCGGGCCTTCTGGTTCGCGGCGCGGCGGCTGGTCCGCCCCGGTGCGCAGGAGGCTCGCGAGCAGTTCGGCCTCGCGCTCCTGGAGGGTGGTGTAGTTGGTCCGCCCGAAGAGGCGTCCGATCAGCCGCGGATCGAGGTCCGGCAGGACCGCGCGCAGGGCGGCGTCCTCGGCCGGCTTGCCTGCCGCCGGACGGTGGTCGAAGAGCATGTGGCCGAACTCGTGGAGCACGATGTGTTCCTGGTGGAGCGCGGAGGTGTGCTGCTCGTAGAAGATGTGGTCGTCCGCGGCGGTCGCCAGCCAGACGCCGCAGGTACCGGCGGACGCGGCTTCGAGCGGTAACGGGTGGAGGTGCAGCGGCCGCCCCCGCTGCTCCGCGACGTGGTCGCGGAAGCTCGCGATGGAGAACGGCGCGGGAAGCCGCACCTGTTCGGCGAGCTTCCGGCAGCGCCGATGCAGGGTGAGGGATCGCAGCACCTACCGCTCCTCGTTCTCGGGTAACAGGGCGTCCTCCACCGCCTGGCCGTCGTCTCCGCGTCTGCTCCGGCGCCGCCGCCCGCCGCCCTGGGGGTCGACCTCGGGGAGGTTCTGCACCTTCCGCGTCTCGTTCACGATGGTCAGCAGGGAGTCGAGACTCGCGGGCGAGAGCCCCGAGGCACGCATCGCCAGGCTGCGCACCTTGGCGTCCCTCAGGGCGGTGGCGAGCGCCAGCTGGGCCTGCACCCGCTGCGACACCTCCTCGTTGAGGAAGTACTCCGGCGGCACCCCGAAGAACTGGGCGAGGACGTCGAGCTGTTCGAGCGTGATGTTGCGCTTCTTGCCCGTGGCGAGTTCCCACAGGTACGTCCCCGAGATGGAGCCGCCCGTCGCCGCGCTGATCTCCCTGGCGAGGCGGGCGTATCCGGGCCGCTGCTGCTCGTCGGGGTAGACCGCGTGGATCAGTTCGGTGAGCCGCTGGTCGAACTTCCGCAGCAGCGGCCGCACTCCGTCGTCGTGCGCCGGTTCCTCCGTCATGCGAACCATCCCTCCCGAAGACCCCGCAGAGGGCTCGGACCATGTGTATCTCCGTCCGCAGGAGCGGACAAGAACGATTCAGGACACGTGCCGGGGCGGACGAGGCTGTCCACGTCAGCGGACACGTTGACGCCTGATCATGCGCTGGCTTAGCGTCACATTTCGGCTACGGTCGCCGACGAGGCGTCGCCCATCCCTCGAAAGGATCGCGAACGCATGGTGCAGCCGCGTGACACGCAGGACCGGTGGGTGCACCGGTCGAGCGCCGACCGCCGACGGGTCGCGGTGGCCCCGCGGAGAACCGGCTCCGCCGGCGTCGCGGCCGACGCCGCCGTGCCCCGTACGGCTCCGGAGCCAGCCGTCGTGCACTGACCCGGCGCCGCCTTCCGGCCCCGTTTCCCCGTTTCCCCGTTGCCCTCCCCCCAATCCCACCCCCACACCCTCACCCCCCACCCCTCACTCGTGATCCCCGCGCGCTCCCCCGCGGTGGTTCCCCTCCCCCGCGCCGCCGCCCCGCCTTCGCGCGCCGCTCCGTCGCGCCCGCGCCGGCGGAGCCGTACCACCTTTCCTGTCATCGATGACGTGCGTTCCTGGAGGCATTGATGTCCACGATTTCGGATCTACGACAGGCGTCGACCTTCGACATCGACATCCACACCCTGCTGCCGGCCGACTCGCCGCGCTTCGCGCTCGACCAGGCGCACGTACGGGCGCTCGCGGAGAGCGAGACCGAGTTCCCCCCGATCCTGGTGCACCGGGCGACCCTGCGGGTCATCGACGGCATGCACCGGGTGCGGGCCGCGAAGCTGCGCAACAGGGACACCATCGGCGCGCGCTGGTTCGAGGGCGACGAGCAGGCGGCCTTCCTGCTCGCCGTGGAGTCCAACACGCGGCACGGGCTCCCGCTCTCCAGCGACGAGCGGAAACAGGCGGCGCTGCGGATATTACGTACCCACCCCCACTGGTCCGACCGCAGCATCGCCGAGCGGACCGGCTGGAGCGCCACCGGCGTCGGCGCCCTGCGCCGGGACATCGCCGACCCGGACGCGCGGCCGGAGGCGCGGGTGGGGCGGGACGGCCGGGTCCGCCCGTCCACCACGGCCGAGGGCCGCCGGGTGGCGGCCGAGGTGATCCGGCGGAATCCGGACGCCTCTCTGCGGGAGATCGCCCGGCAGGCCGGGATCTCCGTGGGCACCGCCCGCGACGTGCGCCACCGGCTGGCCGAGGGGCGGCCGGCGGTTCCCGACGGTCGCCGTGCCGACGCTCCCCCCGCCGATCCCGTCGCCGCGCCGCCGGGGCCGGGGCCGGACGAGGACCGTACGGGGCGAGGGGGCGCGCCCGACCTCGCCCGCCGCATCACCCTCTTCGACGGGCTCCGCAACGATCCCTCGCTCCGGCTCAGCGAGAGCGGACGGCTGGTCCTGCAGCGCCTGCACGCGCAGCTGCGGACCACCGAGGAGTGGAAGCGCCTCGCCCCGACCATCCCCCTGCACGGCCGGAGCGCGGTGGCCGACATCCTGTCCGCCTGCGCGGACGACCTCAAGGGGATGGCCAGGGAACTGCGGTGCGTCGAGGACTCCCTGACCGACCACGCCGCGTCCGGAAGCGAGCGGCGGCCGGACGCGGGCCCGGCCTGATCCCCTACCGCCGCCCCGCCGTAGCGGCGGCGCCCGCTCCCCCCAAGGCGGCGGCCGCCACCCGGTGGGCCACGGCGGTGACGACCAGGCGGCGGCCGACCCGCCATCGGCCGTGGAGGGTGTGGAGTGGTCGCCCCTCGTCGTCGTGGCCGGTGCGGAGGAGACGGGCGCGGAAGGTCTGCCGGTACGGGTCGAGGACCAGCTCGGCCTCGCGGAAGTCCAGCCAGGTCCCGGTCAGCGGGAACCACGCCTTGTACACCGACTCCTTGGCGCTGAAGAACAGCCGGTCCCAGTGGAGCGCGGGCAGGGCCCGGGACAGTTCGGTCAGGTGGGCCCGCTCGGTGGGTGACGCGATCCGCCGGAGCAGGCCCGGCGGCAGCGGTGCGTGGGGTTCGGCGTCGATGCCGAGGGCGGCGACGTCGATCCTGCGGGACACAGCGGCCGCGCGGTAGCCGTCGCAGTGGGTCATCGAACCCACCACGCCCTCCGGCCAGCTCGGCGCGCCCCGCTCGCCCGGCACCATCGGCCCGGCGGGCCGGCCGAGGGAGGTCAGGGCGAGCCGTGCGCAGTGCCGTACGGTGGCGAACTCCCGGCGCCGGCGGTCCGCCGCCCGGTGCAGCACGGCCGCCTCCTCCGGGAAGATCCAGGCGTCCGGGACGTCCCCGAACTCCTCGGCGGTCAGCGCCGCTTCCGGTACGAGCCCGGTCAGGAGCGTCGGCGTCACCGCTTCGCCCCCGACGGCTTCCCGCCGCCGGCGCGGGCGGCCTGGGGGCGCGGCACCGCGGCCTCCCATTCGGCGGCCAGCTCCCGCAGGTCCGCGTCGACCATCTGGCGCGGGTACGCCCAGCGCAGCAGGGGCGCGGTCATGGCGGTGGTGACGAGGGCCATGACGACCATCAGGGAGTACAGGTCCGTGTCGAGGAGCCCCAGTTGCAGGCCGACGCCGAGGATGATGAGTTCGGTGAGACCGCGGGTGTTCATGAGGATGCCCAGTGTCGTCGCCGACCGTCCGGGCCTGCCCGCGGCCCGCGCTCCCAGGTAGGCGCCGCCGAACTTGCCGCCGACCGCCACGAGGAGGATCAGGCCGAGCTCGCCGAGTCCGTCCGCGTCGACCGTGCTCAGGTCCACCTTCAGCCCGGCGACGGTGAAGTAGGCGGGCAGCAGCATCCAGGTGACCGCCTCGAACCGGTCGGCGACCGCCGCGCGCAGCCGCTCGGTGCCCTGGCGCGGCACGATCGCGCCCGCGAGGAACGCGCCGAAGATGAAGTGCAGTCCGAACCACTCGCTCAGCGCGCCGGAGACGAGCAGCAGCACCGTGAGAACCCCGAGCGGCCCGGCCCCCGGCCCGCGCTCGCCCGCCCCCGGCCGGTCCGTGCCCTGCTCACCCCCGGCCACGCCCTGCCCGCGCCCGGCCACGCCCCGTTCTCCCCCGGCCACGCCCCGCCCGTGCCCGCCCGCACCCGTTCCGCCCGGCTCGCGGGCGGTCAGGTACCTGCCGAGGAGCGGCCGTACCACCGCGACCATGGCCACGGCGTACGGCAGGACGAGGAGCACCTGCCAGGAGCTCTGGCTGCCCGTGAAGGTGAGGACGGCCGCGAGCAGCAGCCAGGCGACGACGTCACCGGCGGCCGCGCTCGCCATGGCCAGCGCGCCGACCCGCGTGTGCTGAATGCCCCGGTCGGTGAGGATGCGGGCGAGGACCGGGAAGGCCGTGATGGACATGGCCGCGCCGAGGAACAGCACGAAGCCGAGCCGGTCGCCGACCGGGTGGGCGTTCCACAGCCACACCGCCAGCACGGCGCCGAGTCCGAACGAGCAGACGATCGATCCCACGGACACCCCGACCGCGGCGCGCTTGTTCCCGCGCAGCAGCCGGTGGTCGAGTTCGAGGCCGACGAGGAACATGAACAGCGCGACGCCGAGGTTTCCCAGGGTGCTGAGCATTGGCCGGACGTCCGTGGGGAAAACGGCGTCCGAGAGGGCGCCGTGGAACAGCGTCGGACCGAGCAGGATGCCGGCGAGGATCTCGCCGAGGACGGCCGGCTGGCCGCATCGCCGTGCGAGGCGCCCGAGCACGTGCGCCAGTGCGAGGACCACCGCGAGCCCCATCATGATCATGGCTGTCTGGTGGGTCGTCATGAACACTCCTTCTCCGCGCCGGGGGTGTCCAAGTCGTTAGACACGGCGTTCCGGGCGTTGCTATGTTGAGAGGTATGTCGAGTCCTGAGGCGGAAAGAAGCGAGCCACCGGTGATCCGGTGGCTGATCGCGTAACCCTCTGACGACCCTGCTTCCCCCGGCCTCTGCCGCCGAGCAGCGCGTCGCGCATTCGCCACGGATCAACCGCATCGCGGGATCACGTCCGGATCTCTCCGGGACGTCTCCCACGCCACGCACGGCCTTTCGTCCTGCGTCGCGTCTCCCCTTTCTGCGATGTAGTTGGAGCTTTTTCATGCCATTCGCCATCTACGTTCTCGGGCTGGCCGTATTCGCCCAGGGAACGTCGGAATTCATGCTGTCCGGGCTCGTGGAGGACATGGCCGCCGATTTCGGCGTGTCCCTCCAGGCCGTCGGCTCACTCACCTCGGCCTTCGCGGTCGGAATGATCATCGGCGCACCGCTGGTCGCGATGCTGAGCCTGCGCTGGCCGCGCCGCCGGGCGCTGCTCGCGTTCCTCATCACGTTCCTCCTCGCGCACGTCGTCGGCGCTCTCACCAACAGCTTCGAAGTCCTCTTCGTCACGCGGGTGATCGCCGCACTGGCCAACGCGGGCTTCCTCGCCGTCGGCCTCGCCACCGCGGCGAGCATGGCCGGGCCGCAGGCGAAGGGCCGGGCGACGTCGATCCTGCTCAGCGGCGTCACCCTCGCCTGCATCGCCGGTGTCCCGCTCGGCGCCGTCCTCAGCGAGGTCTGGGGCTGGCGCTCGGCGTTCTGGGGGGTCGCGATCATCTCCGCCCCCGCGGTCTTCGCGGTGCTGTGGTCCGTGCCGGCGACGCCCGTCGACCCCTCGGCTCCCAGCGTCCGCCACGAACTGCGGGCGCTCCGCACGCCCAAGGTGGGCGTGACGCTGCTGCTCGGGGCGCTGGTCAACGGCGCGACGTTCTGCTCGTTCACGTACCTCGCGCCGGTCATCACCAACGTGACGGAGCTGAGCTCCGGTTGGGTGCCGGCCACGCTCGCGCTGTTCGGCATTGGTTCCTTCGTCGGGGTCAACGTCGGCGGCCGGCTCGCGGACACCCGTCCCGGCCAGGTCCTCGCGGTCGGTGGTGCGGCCCTCCTCGCCGGCTGGCTGGTGTTCGCCCTCACGGCCGGGAACCCGGTCGTGGCGCTCGTCCTCGTCTTCGTCCAGGGCGCGCTGTCGTTCGGCGTGGGCTCCACGCTGATCGCGCAGGCCCTCTACACGGCGTCGGACGCCCCCACGCTCGCCGGTGGCTTCGCCACCGCCGCGCTGAACGTCGGCGCCGCCGCCGGGCCCGCCCTGGGCGGTCTCGCCCTGGGCGCCGAGTTCGGTTACCGCTCGCCGCTGGTGGTGAGCGCCGTGCTCGTCGCGACCGCGCTCGTCCTGGCGGGCGTGGCCCGGGCCGCCGGTGTCACCGGCGCCAAGGCCGACGCCGCCGCCACGGAGAACCCGCCCACCGGGCGTCCGGTGGAGGCCCGTTCCTGACTGTCCGTACGGTCGGTCCTTCCCGTCCGTCCCGTCTCCGGTGGCCCGTCCCCCTCGTGGGGGCGGGCCACCGGCCGTCCGGGGTGGACGGCACGGGAGCCGGTCAGAGCAGGGAGAGGAAATGGGTGACCATGTCCGCCGACTGCTCGGGGTTCAGCCGGGGGTCGCAGGTGGACCGGTAGTCCGTGAACCGCGGCGGCCGGTCGAGCTCCGACACGCATTCGGTGACCGGGTCCGGGGTGAGCTCCAGGTGGAGGCCCGCGGGCCACTGCCCGTGCTCCCGGAGCGTCCGTACGAAGGCGGCGGTCTCGGCGCGCATCGGCTCGATCAGCCGGGTCTTGTGACCGGCCAGTTTCAGCCCGTTGCCGTGCATCGGGTCGCAGAGCCAGACGACCGGTGCGCCGTGCCGGGCGACCGCACGGACGACCGGCGGCAGGAGCTCGTCCACCTCCTTGGCGCCGAAGCGCACGATGAACGTCAGCCGTCCCGGTACGCCCTCCGGGTTCAGCGACCGGCTCAGGGCGACCGCGTCCTCCGGCGACACCGTCGGCCCCAGCTTGACGCCTACGGGGTTGTGTACGGCCTGGGCGAGGGCGACGTGGGCGCCGTCCTCCCGGCGGGTGCGCTCGCCGATCCAGCCGAAATGCGCGGAACCGCTGTACGTACCGTGGGCGCCCTCGCGCACCAGCGGCCGCTCGTACGGCAGCAGCAGCAACTCGTGCGAGGTGTAGACCCGTTCCAGGACGGGCCGGCCCGACCAGGAGCGCCGGATCTCGTCGAGGACGATCTGCGAGCAGGTGTACGCGGTGAGGAGCCTGCGGGGTTCCGGGGTCCTGGCGGCCGGTTCGAACTCGGGCTCGTTGACGGCGTCGCCGCAGTAGCTGGGCATCTTCCGGCCCGCGCCCGACTCCTCGGTCTCGAACGGCGAGGAGCGCGGCTTCCCGTACTGGCCGGCGATCCGGCCGAGGGCCACCGCGGGCAGCCCGCTGCCGGCCCGCATGATCGCGGCGAGGCCCTGGAGGTTGTCGACCTTGCGCCGGACCAGGTCGGGCACGGCCTCGTGGAAGCGTTCGGCGCAGTCGCCGCCCTGGACGAGGAGCGCCGCGCCGCGGGCGACCAGCGCCATCCCGTTCATCAGGTCGACGACCTCGTCCTCGGGGGTGAGGACGGGCAGTCCGGCCAGCTCCCGCTCCACCGTGTCGACGGCGTCCGGGTCGGGCCAGTAGGGCTGTTGTGCCGCCGTCCGCCCGGTCAGGGCCGCGAGCGTCGTGGTCGCGTGCATCGTGGTCTCCTCCGCCCTCGTCGGAACACCGCCGGCGGGGCTGTGGTGGGGGTCGTACGGAGTGGTCCGGACCGGCGGGGTCACCGCCGGTCCTCGGCCGTCAGGCTCTCCCGGCTCATCACCAGGTCCTCGACGCGGCACATCTCCGTGATGATCACGTCGTAGAGGTTCACCAGGAACGATTCGTCGAGGCCGTGGTCGGCGGCGTAGCGGGCGGCCCTGTCCTTGACCAGGCTGACCCGGCCGGGCTGCATCATCGGGACGCCGTGCCGGGACTTGTACCGCGCGATGCGGACACCGAGGTCGATGCGGCGCCGCACCGTGTCCAGAAGCGTCCCGTCGAGGGCGTCGAGCTCCGCGCGCAGCCGCTGCAGCTCGTTCTGCTCGGTCATCGGTCCTTCTCGCCTTCGTCGTCGGTGCGGTGGAGGGTGCGGAACAGCTCCTGGCAGTGGTCCTGGCCCGCCGCGAGCTCCGGTCCCATGAGCCGGCGGAGTTCCTCGAAGACGCCGTCGAGGTTCCCGGCGCCGTCGCATCCCCCGGGATGGCCGGGGTTGTCGGTGCGGTCGGGGTCGTCGGCGCGGTCCGGGTCCTCGGCGCGGTCCGGGTCGTCGCCGATCAGCGCGGCGAAGGAGCGCAGGGCCTCGGCGAGCGCCCGGCGCGCGGACGCCGCCCGGGGGTTGGACCGCTGGATGTCCCCGTACACCTCGGGGCTGCCGCCGAGCACACGGGCCAGGAGGGCGAGCAGCACCTGGTGGGGCGGCGGTGCCGTCGCCGCCAGGGCCCGGACGTCGACGCCGAGGCGGGCGAGGGCGAGCCCGAAGGAGAGGATCACGGCGTGCGTCAGGGCCTGGGTCGCCGCCGTCGTCCGGTCGTGCTCCTCCGCCGTGAGCCGTACGGGCCTGCCGCCGCCGCCCTCGACGAGCCGCAGCAGGGCCGTGACGCCCGGCCCGTCCCTGGTGACCACGGCGGCCACGGGCCGGCCGGTCATGCCGGCGGCGGGGGCGAACATCGGGTTGAGGCCCACGTGCTGGACGCCGGGGGCGTGGGCCGCGAGCTCCGCGGCCATGCCCGTCCGGACGGACAGGGTGTCGGCGAGCAGCGCGCCCGGTCGCATGAGCCGGGTCACGGGCGCCACGGCCTTGAGGGCCACGTCCTCGTGTACGGCGAGCAGGACGAGGTCCGCGTCCCGGAGGGCGGCCGCGAGCTCGGGCCCCGGCGCGGTGACGTCGCCCACCAGGCAGGCGTCCGGCCGTCCCGGCGGCGGTACGAGGTCGACGACGAGCGTGCGGCTGCCCGCCTCCCGCAGCAGCCCGGCGAACATGCCGCCCACCGCTCCGCTGCCGCCGACGACGACGCTCCGGGGGAAGCCGCTCATCGGGCGCCCGCCACTGCGCTGCCGTCGAGGGCGGTGACCATGGCGCGGGCCTTGACCACGGTCTCGGTGAACTCCTCCTCCTGGTCGGAGAGGGACACGATCGCCCCGCCGACGCCGAACTCGGCCCGGCCGTCGGCCAGCACGATGGTGCGGATGACGATGCTGAGGTCGGCGGCGCCGCTGAGGGCGAACCATCCGAGCGCCCCGGAGTAGACGCCCCGGGGGCCTTCCTCCAGGCGGTCGATGATCTCCATGGTGCGCTTCTTGGGCGCGCCGGTCATGGAGCCGCCGGGGAAGGCGGCGCGTACGCAGGCGGCGGTGCTGGTGCCGGGCCGCAGCCGTCCCCGGATGGTCGACACCAGCTGGTGCACGGGCGCGTAGGTCTCCACCTCGAAGAGCCGGGGCACGTGGACGGAGCCGATCGCGCAGACGCTGTTGAGGTCGTTGCGGACCAGGTCGACGATCATCAGGTTCTCGGCCCGGTCCTTCTCCCGGCCGGCCAGGTCGGCGCGGAGCCGCTCGTCCTCCTCCGCGGTGCCGCCCCGGGGGCGGGTCCCCTTGATGGGCTTGGACTCGACGCCGCCGTCGGCGCCGATCGTGAGGAACCGCTCGGGCGAGGCGCTGAGCACCGACAGCTCGGGGAACTCGAGCAGGGCGCCGTACGGGACGGGGCTGATGGCGCGCAGCGCGGAGTAGAGCGGCAGGGCCGTCGCCTCGGTCGGCGCGGTGACCATGTTGGTCAGGCAGATCTCGTACGACTCGCCGTTGCGGATCTCCTTGAGGCACTCGTCGATGCGCTTGAGGTAGGCGTCCTTGTCGTGGCGTGCGCGGGCCAGGGGGCCGAAGCCGGCCGCCGCCTCGGGGACCCCGAAGACCATGGCGGGGGTCGGCTCGGCCGGGACGCGGACGGCCAGGCCGGTGAGGGTCTCGGCCGTCTCCCGCAGCCAGGCGCGGGCGCCGTCGTCGTGGCCCCGGCGGTCGAGGGCCAGCAGGTAGCAGCAGCCTTCCTGGTGGTCGAGGGCGATGGCGCGGTCGGCGAAGAGGAACGCGGCGTCGGGGTGCGGGGACCGGTGCGCGGGGTCGCCGGTGGTCTCCGCCTTCAGCTCGTAGCCGAGGTAGCCGACGTAGCCGAGGTTGAACTCGAAGGGCAGGTCGGGGGCGACGGGGACCCGCCGGCGTTCGAGCTGCTCCTCCAGGTAGCTGAAGAAGGGTCGCCGCGTCCGGGTCGTGGTGCCGTCGGAGCCGCGGACGGAGACGACGCCGTCGGCGACGCGGTAGGTGAGGTACTCGGCGAGCGGGCCGCGGTCGTCGCCGAGGAAGGAGAAGCGCGAGGCGCCTTCGAGGACGGAGCTGCTGTCCAGCCAGAACGTGGCGCCCTCGCCGGGCAGGCAGCCGCGGCGTACCTCTTCGGCGTCCGGCAGCACGTCGACGCGGCGCACGTGGAGTTCGTACGGGGAGTCGGCCGCGTCGCGACGTGCCCGGTGGTGGGCGAGGGCGAGGTCGCGGAAGTTGGCCATGATCTCCCGGCCGAAGTCGCTGCCGATGGACTCCGGGTGGAACTGGACGCCCCACAGCGGCTTCTCGCGGTGCCGCAGGCCCATGACGACGCCGTCGTCGCTCCAGGCGAGGGGTTCGAGCTCGTCGGGGAGGTCGGTGGCGGCCAGGGAGTGGTAGCGCACGGCGGTGAACGGCGAGGGGAGGCCCCGGAAGACGTCCTCGCCGGTGTGCCGCACCTCGGAGACCCGGCCGTGCATGGGTTCCGGGGCGAGGCCGACGGTTCCGCCGAAGAGCTGGGCGATGCCCTGGTGGCCGAGGCAGACGCCGAGGACGGGCAGGCCGCTGTCGGTGATCGCCCGGCGGCTGATCCCGAAGTCCCGTTCCCGGTCGGGGCTGCCGGGGCCCGGGGACACGACGATCGCGTCGAAGTCCTCGAGGGGCAGCCGCGACCAGTCGGCGTCGTTGGGCACGACGACGGGGGGCTGCCCGGTGGCCTCGCCGATGTACTGGAACAGGTTGTGGGTGAACGAGTCGTAGTTGTCGATCAGAAGCGTGCGCATGATGGGGCACCTTGTCTCGAAGGGCTCGCCGGAGGGCGCGGGGGCGGCGGCGGGCCACGGGGACGGGCCGGAGGGGCCGTGCCGGAGGGGCCGGGGGCCGGGGGCGGCGGATCGCCGCGCCCCGGCCGCGGGCGTCGCGTCGCTCAGAGGCGCAGCGTCCGCCGGAGGTGCAGCCGTTCGGCGGTCCCGCCCTTGTCCTGGACGTGCCGGACGAGGAGGTCGCTGTCGACGATGGCGGGGTGGCTCTCGTCGTAGTCGACGGCCATCACGACGCCCATCCAGGGTTCGAGGCCCATCGCGTACACATAGACCTCGTCGGGCTCCAGGGCGTCGACGATCTCCCTCGCCTGGGGGAAGTTGGAGCCGTTGAGCCGTCGGCTCTGGTCGGTCCTGCGGTCGAGCGGCTCGCCGTAGAGCGGACCGTAGATCCAGCTGGCCGCCGCGCCGATGCTCTCCATGCCGATGAAGACGGTGTCGACGGGGCCGATCACCTCGGCCACCTTGGTGTACATCGTCGGGGAGATGTTGGTGGAGTCGGCGGCGAACAGCACGGAGCGCTCCCCGAAGCGGATCAGCCATCCGGTCTTGCTGCGGATGCGCAGGTCGCCGTGTTCGCCGAGGAAGGGCAGGGCGACGACCTCGGCGGATCCGCAGGACAGCGTCTCCAGGTCGTCGACCTCGACGACGTCGGTGAAGCCGAGCCGGCGCAGGATGCCGCCGAGTCCGGGGTCCACCAGGCTTGCGTTGGTGGATTTGGGGACCAGGACCCTGCCGACCCGGTGCCGGATCCGCAGCAGGGTCTCGAACAGCATGTGGTCCTGGTGGTTGTGGGTGATGAGCAGGTGGTCGATGCGCTCGGGCAGGTCGGCGAAGGTGAACCGGTTCTCCGCTCCCCCGGGGTATCCGCTGTAGCTCAGCACCGGGTCCACGAGGAAGGTGGTGCCCCGGTGGCGGGCGAACACGCAGGCGTGGCCGACGTATTCGAGGACGTCCTCCTCGGAGGAGGAGGCGGGGGCGGGAGCTTCCGACGCCGCCGGGGTGGGCTCGAAGTACGAGGCGAACCGGGCGGCCCGCTCGCCGTCGAGGCCGAACCGCGCCGCCAGGTCGTCGAGTTCGGTCCCGGTCAGGCCGCCGCGGAAGACCGCGTCGAGCAGCGGGGAGTTCAGCGGGACGTCGACCAGGAGCTGCTCCGGGCCGTACTCCAGCATCGGCGTGGTGAGGGCGAACTCGCGGGCGTCCTCCGTGACGGGGCGGAAGCGGACCTGCTGCCAGGACTCGTCGTAGTACTCGGAGGCGTACATCAGCGGCTCGACGAAGCGGTAGTCGGCCGTGCGGTTGTCCCTGCCGTAGAACACCTCCACCCGGCCGGCCAGGGCCGCCGGCAGCTCCTGGTAGACGGGGTCGAGGCACTCGCCGTGGTGGCGGGGCAGGATGTCCTCCTCCAGGCGCCGGACGGCCTCGAAGAGTTCGTCGAGCCGCTCGCGCCGTGGAGCGGTCTCCCGGTACCAGGCCTCGATGGCGTCGCGGTGCTCGTGGGCGTGGATCCAGGGGCCGCCGTGCATCCGGCGCTGCCGGACGGCCGCCGCGTGGACCTGCGGGTCGTCGAGGTAGCTCTCGACGATGCGGTTGAAGCGGTTGTGGACGAAGCGGGCGAGGGTCTGCGGCGGCAGCAGGTACGACCAGCCGTACCAGCCGGCGATGACCGGCTCGACCGCGATGTCCTGGCGTAACGAGTAGCGCATGGGGGACTACGGCTCCGTTCCTGTCAGCGCGGTGTCGGCGCGTGGGCGGCGCCGTTCTGGGCCTCTGCGGTGGTCCCGGTCCGCTCCGGCCGGTCGCCGGCCGGGGTGTCCGGCGGGGTGCCGAGCAGCCGGCCGAGGATGTCGTGGTCGACCTCGCGGTGGGCGGAGGGCCAGCCCGGTCCGCTCAGGGCCGCCTGCATGGCGGCCAGGAGCGGGGCGGGGACCTCGCCGCCGTCGCGTACCCGCTCGAACCATGCGGCGGGCGCCAGGACGTCCGCCTCGGTGAGGCCGGTGTGGCGCAGCAGCTCGTCGAGCGCGTACGTACGGTGGACGACGACCGCCGAACGGGAGTCCGGAGTCCGGGAGGCGCCGTCGGCCGTGCCCGGGTTCGCGTCCGGCCGGCCGAGGAGGGTGTCGGCCAGGGTGCCGACGTCGCAGACGGGCACGTGGCCGCTGAGCCGGGGCATCGCGCCCACCCGGCGCGCGGTCTCCAGGAGGGCGGTGAACCAGTCGTCCTTGAGGTGGTGGCGGTCCTCGGGCCGGTGCCCGTAGACAAGACCCGGCCGGTAGTGGGAGACGGCGCAGCCCAGCACGGCGAGGGTGTTCACGTACTCCTCGCTGATCAGCTTCGACCGCGAGTACGGGTCGCCGACCGCCGTGAGGGTCGCGGCCGACAGGGGCAGGAAGTCCGCCCCGGCCGAGGCGGCCGACAGGAACGCGAAGGACCGGGCGCCGAGGGCCGCCGCCGCGCGGACGACCAGGGCCGTGTTGCGCACGCTGCCGCTCAGGTGGCTGTCGAGCGGCAGCAGGTGGTTGACCTGGTAGCCGCAGTGGACCACCGCGTCGACGACGGGGCCGCGCCGCCGGTCGACCCAGCGCTCGAGCTCCGCGTACGAGATGGCCCGGACCCGGGCGTAGTCGGCGGCCTGCCGTCCGAACCGGGTCGCGTGGCCGGTGAGGACCCCGTCGGGGTCGCCGGTGCTGACGACGAGGACGGGGCGGCCGGCGGCGAGCAGCCGGTCGAGGACGTGCCCGCCGATGAAGCCGGACGCGCCGGTGAGGAGCACCTCGCGGTCGCCGTCCGCGGCGCCGGGCACCGGCTCGTGGCGGGTGTCGCGGCGCAGCAGCGGCAGCTCGGCGCGCAGGGCGTCGCGCTCGGTCTCCACCCGGCGCAGCAGCGTGTCGACGGCGGACTCCGCCGGGGCGACGGCCTCGCCGCGCAGGTGGCGCAGGAAGGCGGCCGGGGCGAAGTCGTAGTCCATGGCGGCGAACGCGGCCTCGACGGCCTCCTCGCCGTACGCGTCGGAGAGTTTGACCTGGATCTGGATCATGGCGAGGGAGCTGCCGCCGGCGTCGAAGATGGACGTCTCGGGGCCGATCTCCTGGCCGAGGACGGCGGTCACGACGTCGAGCACGCGCCGCAGTTCCGCGGCGTCCTCGCCGTCCGTCCCGCCGTGCGGGGCGCCGGCCGGGGAGGCGAGCAGCTCGCGCAGGGCGCTCCGGTCCACCTTCCCGCCGGAGGTGAGCGGGAGCGCGTCGACCAGGACCAACCGGTCGGGTGCCTCCCAGACGGGCACCAGGTCCCTGATCCGGGCCATCAGCGACTCCTCGGTGGCCTCGCCGTCCGCGGCCGTGACGAGCAGGATCGTGGCGTCCTGGCGGACGAGTGCCACCTCGCGCCCCAGGTGGCGGGAGAGCGTGGAGCCGACGTGGGCGAGGTTCACCCGGTGGCCGAGGCGTTTGATCTGCTCGTCGATCCGTCCGAGGTAGGTGAGTTCGCCGTCGTCGGAGAGGGAGACGACGTCCCCGGTGGCGTAGGCCGGGGAGCCGTCGACCGTACCGAACACCTCGTTCTCGGCCGGGCTGCCGCCGGCGTAGCCGAGTGCCACGCCGTCGCCGACGATGACGAGTTCGCCGGTGCCCGCCGTGGCGTGGTCACCGGAGTCGGGGTCGCGGACGTAGGCCCGGAAGCCGTCGACGGGGGTGCCGATGCTCGGCGTGTACGAGGTCAGCTCGGCCAGGGAGAAGCAGACGGTGGCTTCGGTCGGGCCGTACGCGTTGAACACCCTGCTGTACCGGGCGGCCTTGTCGTACTCGCCCTCGCCGAGGGCCTCGCCGCAGAACTCCACCTTCCGGATGCGGCTGCGGGCCGCCTCGTCGAGCCGGGCGTAGACGGACGGCGACAGCATGGCGAGGTCACAGCCGTGGGCGGCGAGGTGCCGCGAGACGGACCCCAGCCAGGAGGCCTGGTCGCGCACGGGGACGACGAGGGTCGCCCCGGCGTACAGGGTGCCGAGGATCTCGCTGACGGAGGCGTCGAACGACAGCGACGCGAAGTGCAGGACCTGGTCGTCGGGGGTGATGTCGAGCAGCCTCCGCAGGGAGCGGCAGAGGTTGAGCAGGCCGCCGTGCCCGACGTCGACGAGCTTGGGGTCGCCGGTCGAACCCGAGGTGAAGATGGAGTACGCGACGCGGGAACGGGCCGGCTCGTCGGCCGTGCCGTCCGCCGGCGCCGGGGCCGGGTCGGTGGGCCAGCCGACATCACCGGCGTACAGGGCGCGCAGGCCGGCCTTCTCGCCGCGCACCAGCGCCTCGCGCTCGAAGCAGACGAGCAGCGCCGCGTCCGCGACCCGCGCGAACTCCTCGAACCGGTCGGCGGGCAGGCCCGGGTTCATCGGGGTGTGCACGGCGTGGCTGCGCATCGCCGCGAGGGCCCAGACCACGGCTTCCGCCGTGTGCTCCCCGGCGACCAGGACGCGGCGGCCCGCGGGGCACTCGGCGTCGATCCGGCGGGCGAGCGCGCTGGTGACCCGGTCGAGCTCCTCGTAGGTCCAGGTCCGTCCGGCGGTCCGCAGCGCGGTCCGTCCGCGGTGGCGCCGGAAGAGGTCGGTCAACAGGTCAGGGAGTTCCACCACTTGCTCCAATTCGCTGCTTGAGTCCGTCGAGGACGTCGGCCGCGGCCCCGGGGGAGAGGAAGCCGCGCTTGTACTGCATCCGCAACAGCGGCGGGCCCGGCCAGGACCGGTCGGCGAGGAACTTGAGGTCCTCGAAGACCCGGGCGCTGCGCACCGGGACCCAGCGCCACCGGTCCGGCTCCGGACGCATGAACGTCGTGTCGGAGACGACGACACGGGGCATCCGGCCGCTGGTGAACGCCCGCGCGAAGGCGTCGAGGTCGGACATCGTGAACCGGCCGAGGGACTCCTGGGCGTGCCGGGTCTTGGCGAAGTACTCGGGGGTGTAGTCGGACGGCAGCCCGGGCCGTACGACGAGGGGCTTGATCTCGACGTAGTAGCCGCCCTTCGTCGCGAACTCCCAGCGGGAGTAGGGGTACTGCAGGACCAGGCCGCCGCCGAGGGCGGGCAGCAGGACGCCGGTGACGGCGCTGAGCAGTTCGTCGAAGGTGACGCCCTCGCGCAGCGGCAGCCACTCCTCCACGGACGCGGAGATCGTCGGGATGCCCTTGCGGCCCGGCACGGGCAGCTCGCCGAGGGCGCGGGTGACCTCCGCGGGGTCGGCCGCCGGCAGGGCCGTGTACTGCTCGACGGTCCGTGCGTGGTGGCGGTAGCGGGAGCCGATCCGGCCGGGCGGGGTGTCGCCGCGCAGATGGGCCCTGATCTGCCGGAGCAGGTCGACGACGTCGGCGAGGTCGACGATCAGATGACTGAACTTGACGAAGACGAGGTACTCGCCGTCCGTGTGCCGCCAGTACGCGAGGCGCACGGCCTCGTCGATCCGCAGCGGCCGGCTGTTGTGGTACGCGGTGACGAGGTCCGCCAGCTCGGCGGGGCCGCCCTCGACGGGGCCCGGCCGCGGGTCGAGGGTGACGACCACGTCCTCCTCCGCCACCTCGACCAGGTCGGCCAGGGCCCGGGTGAGGCCGAGCCGGGCCACGAACTCCCGCCACGCGGCCGGGTCCTCGACCCGGCCGGGTTCGACGGTGCCCACGAAGGCCGTGCACGGGTTGACGTCGCAGTCCATGCCGAGGTCGGCGAGGAAGCTGTGGATGTCGCGCACGGCGAGCGCGCGGGGGCGCAGCGGAGTGCGGCCGGCCGGCCCGGGGCTGCCCGCGGTCATCGGGTCACCGTCGTGCCCCAGCCGAACTCGACCTGGTCGAGGACGTCCATCTCGGTGAGGAGGGTGTGGATGCCCGAGTGGTCCTGCACGAGGTGGGTGCCGCCCTGGGCCTCGCGCACCTCGGCGGCGGCCTTCTCCCAGCCGGGGACGCCCTCGAACGCGACGATCGACTCCCAGGTCGTGAAGTCGGGGGCGACGAAGGCCTCCAGGCCGGCCACGACCTTCTCCAGGAGGAATCGGCGCCGGTCGGCCGGAAGGGCCTCGTAGACCTGCTTCATCATCTCGCCGGAGATCGAGGCGTGGCAGTACTCGTCGCGGTTGTGCAGCTTCACCGTGGTGGAGTTGACGACCTGGATCTCCTGGTCGTCGGCGAGGAGGTCGAGGTAGGCGTTGATGGAGATCTCGGCGACCGTCGCGAAGCCCAGGGTGGTGAGGCTCCGCTGCCACGGTTCCTCGCAGCGGTCCAGGTGTTCCTGGTGGATCGTGGTGATGTGCGAGTCCGGCAGCACGCGGTCGGAGAAGTCGCTCCGGCGCATCCGCCGGGTCACCGCGCTGCCGTTGATGTGCATGAGCGTGTGGTACTGCTCGTCCACCATGGCCTGTGCGACGGCGAGCTCCAGCTGCTGGCCGCCGAGACCGGGGTACGCGCCGCCGATGACCAGTTCGAAGGCCGGGTTGGCGATCCGCTGCTCGATCAGCACCGTGTTGCGGTTGTAGGCGACCCAGCCCCAGCTCAGCAGCCGGGAACGGGTCTCGTCGGAGAGGCGCTCCCAGATCGGGTGGCCCCGGAAGGGGATCATGTCCTCCCGGAAGTCCGGGCGGCCGGGATCGAACAGCGCGTAGACGTCCGGTTCCTCGCGCTTCACGGCGGCGCGCCGGTGCCAGTTCCCGACGAGCCGGTTGATGACCGCGTTCTCGGCGGGGTCGTCCGGGTCGAATGCCGGCAGTCCGCCGATCCGGACGTGCCCGTCGTCGTTCCCGGCGGCTTCGGATTTCTCGTCCGTGTGGTCACGCATGGCCCACCCCTTCCTTCACTTCCCTTTGCGGGCTCTTCCCTTTGCGGGCTCGGCCCTTCCCGGGTCCGGCGTCTCGAAGTCTGTGGATATCGGTCGCGGGCCGCAAGGGTGTGCAGATCACCACCCCGTGCAACTGAAGGAACCGGACAGTTGAACAGGGCGGTGAACCGCGCGGACTGAACGACCTTGCGTGGGCCGGGGGCGTATGACATAAAAATCCAGGCGTCGGCCCGGAGCACGACTCGGCCGGCGACGCGATCTGTTCTGTCTTTCGTGCTGGACGGAGGCCTTAAGGTGACGGAGCGAATCCAGGGTGTCGTCGTGGCGGCGCTCGAAGAAATCAATCTGACGCGTGAGGAGAAGATTCCGACCGACCAGGTCCTCGACCTGTGTCTCTACGGTGACTCCGGCGTGTTCGAGTCCATGTACCTGGTGGCCTTCCTCTCCCTGGTCGAGGAGAACATCGAGGACGAGTTCGGCACCGAGGTGTCGCTCACGTCCGAGAAGGCGGTGTCCCGCCGGGTGAGTCCGTTCAGCAGCGTGCGCAGGCTGATCGGCTTCATCGAGGAAGAGCTGGAACTCGTCGGCGTGCGCGGTTAGCGCAGGTCACCGCCGCCATGATCCTCATGATCACCGGCACCCGGACCGGCATCGGCAAGGCCCTCGCGGAGCATTTCCTGGAGGCCGGGCACGACGTCGTCGGGTGCAGCAGAAGGCCCCCGACCATCGACCACCCGCGCTACCGGCACCACGAGGCGGATCTCGCGGACCCCGGTCAGACGAAACGCATGTTCCGGAGCGTCCGGGCGGAGTACGGAAAGCTCGACGCCCTGGTGAACAACGCCGGCACCTCGTCGATGAACCATTTCATGACGACCCCGGACGAGGTTTCCCGGAAGATATTCGACATCAATTTCTTCGCCGTGCTGAACTGCTGCCGGGAAGCGGTCAAACTGCTGCGGAAATCCACTGAGCAGAGTTCCGCGATCCTGAACGTCTCCACGGTCGCGGTGCCCTGGGCCATCGAAGGACAGCTCGCCTATTCGGCCAGCAAGAGCGCGGTCGAACAACTCGTCCGCGTGATGAGCAAGGAGTTGTCCACGTTCGGGATCAGGGTGAACGGAATCGGACTTCCGCCCGTTCACACCGTATTGACGAGGACCGTTCCCCGGCCAAAGATCGACGCTCTGATCGCACGCCAGGCGATATCCCGTCAGTGCACGACGGCGGACATCGTCGGCCCCGTGGAGTTCCTGATCGGCCGGCAGTCGGAGTTCATCACGGGCGAGACGCTCTTTCTAGGGGGTGTGCACTGACATGCGCGACGAACTGCTGCGAAGGTTCGAGGACTTCGGCGCCCGTACGGCGCTCTACGACCGCGGGACCGCCGTCACGTACGCGGAACTCCTGAAGCGGATCGGCGAGACCCGGCAGCTGCTGGCGCTCCACGGCGTGAAGCCGCGGGAGACCGTGGTCGTCCACGGCGACTACTCGCTGGACTCGGTGGCGGCCCTTTTCGCCCTCTTCCTCGACCGGAACGTCGTGGTGCCGGTGGTCACGCTCACCGACACCACCCTCGACACCCTCGTCGAGCACTGCCGGCCGGGCCATCTGATCAGGACGACCGGGGCGGGTACGGAGGTCGAGGACCTCGCCGCACGGGCCGAACCCGCCGCACGGGCCGAACCCGCCGGACCGGCCCAGCTCGCCGGCGCCGAGGAACCCACCGACGGGGCCGAGGCCGTGCACGGCCGGCTCGGCGACCCTGACGCGGCCGGACTCGTGCTGCTCAGCAGCGGCAGCACCGGCGCGCCCAAGGTCATCCTGCACAGTCTCGACGTGCTCGTCGGCGAGAAGCTGGAGAAGCGGCCGCGCCGCCGGGAGAACGCCCTCAACATCCTCATGGTGCTGATGTTCGATCACATCGGGGGCATCAACTCCCTGCTCAGCACCCTCCTGGTCGGGGGCACCGCGGTCCTCCCCCGCCAGCGCACCCCGGACGAGATCTGCGCGCTGATCGAGCGCCACCGGATCCTCGTCCTCCCCACCAGCCCGACCTATCTCAACCTGATCATGGTCGGCGACTACCACCGCACACACGACCTCAGCAGCCTGCGCCTGATCACGTACGGCACCGAGCCGATGTCCGAGGAACTCCTCCTGCGGGTCCGCAAGACCTTCCCGGGGGTCCGGCTGCTCCAGACCTTCGGGACGAGCGAGACCGGCATCGCCACCACCACCAGCGAATCGTCGACCAGCACGTACTTCAAGATCTCCGACGCCGGTGTGGAGTACCGCATCGTCGACGGCGAACTCCAGCTCAGGAGCCGGACCCAGTTCCTCGGCTATCTGAACTACGACGACGACTCGCTGACCGAGGACCGCTGGTTCCGGACCGGGGACCTGGTCGAGGAGGCGGCCCACGGCTACCTCCGGATCAAGGGCCGGGCCAAGGAGGTCATCAACGTCGGCGGCGAGAAGCTCCTCCCGCTGGAACTCGAATCGGTCCTCATGGGCAGCCCCCTCGTCGAGGACTGCGTCGTGTACGGCAGGCCGAACGCGATCACCGGCCAGTCCGTGTGCGTCGACATCAAGCCCACAGGCGAACTCACCCGCGCGGCCCTCCGCAAGCACGTGACGGAGTTCCTCGCCGGCCGGGTCGAGCCGTTCAAGGTCCCCTCGAAGATCAACGTGGTCGACACGATCGCGATGTCGGACCGCATGAAGAAGCTGCGGTCCCGGCCGGGCGCCGACGAGGAGTGAACGGCCTCCTCCCGCCCGTACCCCGCACCCCTTTCACAGCGCTTCCTCCTCGCCGCCCCGGCGCGGAGTCCCGTCAGCCTGTCCCCGTCCCAAGGAGTACGTGATGACACGATCGAAGGTGGCGATCATCGGCGGAGGGCCGGCCGGTAGTGTCGCGGGCCTCACCCTGCACAAGCTGGGCCACGACGTCACGATCTACGAGCGGTCCGCCTTCCCCCGGTACCGCGTCGGCGAGTCCCTGCTGCCCGGCACGATGTCGATCCTCAACCGCCTCGGGCTGCAGGAGAAGATCGACGCGCAGAACTACGTCAAGAAGCCCTCGGCGACCTTCCTCTGGGGCCAGGACCAGGCCCCGTGGACGTTCTCCTTCGCGGCCCCCAAGGTCGCGCCCTGGGTCTTCGACCACGCCGTCCAGGTGAAGCGCGAGGAATTCGACAAGCTCCTCCTCGACGAGGCCCGGAGCCGCGGGATAACCGTCCACGAGGAGACCCCGGTCACCGACGTGGACCTGTCCGACCCCGACCGCGTCGTCCTGACCGTGCGCCGGGGCGGCGAGAGCGTCACCGTCGAGAGCGACTTCGTCATCGACGCGGGCGGCTCGGGCGGTCCGATCTCCCGCAAGCTCGGCGTGCGCCAGTACGACGAGTTCTACCGGAACTTCGCGGTCTGGTCGTACTTCAAGCTGAAGGACCCCTTCGAGGGGGACCTCAAGGGCACCACGTACTCGATCACCTTCGAGGACGGCTGGGTCTGGATGATCCCCATCAAGGACGACCTGTACAGCGTCGGCCTCGTCGTCGACCGCTCGAAGTCCGCCGAGGTGCGCGAGCAGGGCGCCGACGCCTTCTACTCGTCCACCCTCGCCAAGTGCGCCAAGGCCATGGACATCCTCGGCGGCGCCGAGCAGGTCGACGAGGTCCGGATCGTGCAGGACTGGTCCTACGACACCGAGGTCTTCTCCGCCGACCGCTTCTTCCTCTGCGGAGACGCCGCCTGCTTCACCGACCCGCTGTTCTCCCAGGGCGTGCACCTGGCCTCGCAGTCGGCGGTCTCGGCCGCCGCGGCCATCGACCGCATCACCCGGCACGGGGACGAGAAGGACGCGGTGCACGCCTGGTACAACCGCACCTACCGCGAGGCCTACGAGCAGTACCACCAGTTCCTCGCCTCCTTCTACACCTTCGCCTCCTTCACGGAGCCCGACTCCGAGTTCTGGCGGAAGCGGCGCATCACGGAGTCCGACGACGACCGGCTGACCCGAAAGAAGTGGTTCGAGAGCCTGGCGGGCAACGGCCCGGAGGACCCCTCCGGGACCGTGGCGTCCTTCCGCGACCGGGCATCCACGATGATCGCGATCGGCCGCCACCAGCGTCCGGAACTCAGCGACGACTTCAGCGAGGCCGAGCTGAACCCGGCCCGGGTCCGCTGGATCAGCGACCTCACCAAGCGGCTGAACAGCATCACCCGCTTCAAGTGGACCGGCGGCAAGGCCGTGCTCAAGCAGCACTACCGCGTCGAGCCGATCGGCTTCCGGCTGGAACAGCGCGAGGTCCTCGCCAACGGGGAAGGGCTCGACATGGCCCAGTACCCGATGGACGACGAGGCCCGGCAGATCTTCCAGGACCTCGCCGAGGAGGAGTTCGGCTACAAGACGCTGGTCAAGCGCCTCGGCGCGGTCGGCCGGCAGGAGCTGAGCACCCAGATCGTCGTCCGGCTGATGGAGGCGGGCCTCCTCACCGGCTACGACGCGCAGGGCGAGAAGGTCTTCGTCCAGGGCCGGCTCCACTTCGGCGGCGTCGGGGTCGAGTACGAGGTCTGACCGCCGCCGCACGACCACCCGCCGGGCAGCCCCGTCCCGTTCACGGGAGCGGACGGGACGGGCCCCGGCGGGCTCGGGGGCCGGTGCACCCACCGGCCACCACCCACCGGCCACCGCCCACCGGCCACCGGCCCCCGAACACCCCCCACACCCCACACCCCTCCCACCCCCCACGCCCCTTCCACACCCCACCCCTCATCCACCCTCGCGCCCCGAAGGAGGCGGTCCGATGCGGCACACGAGATTGCGGGACCTGGAGGTCTCCCGGATCGGCCTGGGGACCATGGGCATGTCCTTCGGCTACACGGGCTCCGGCTCGGACGACGCGGGCTCCGTCCGCGCCCTGCACCGCGCCCTCGACCTCGGCGTCACCTTCCTCGACACCGCCGAGATCTACGGGCCCTACACCAACGAACGGCTCGTCGGCCGAGCGCTCGGCGCCCGCCGCGACCAGGTGGTGCTCGCCACGAAGTTCGGCCTCGTCTCGCACGCGGGCGGCGGCCCCGGACAGCTCGACAGCAGCCCCGCGAACGTCCGTACCGCCGTGGAGGGTTCGCTGCGGCGGCTCGGGACCGACCACATCGACCTCTGCTACCAGCACCGCGTCGACCCCGGCACCCCCATCGAGGACACCGTCGGCGCCCTCGCCGAGCTGGTCGCCGAGGGCAAGATCCGCCACATCGGCCTCTCCGAGGCGGGCCCCGCCACGATCCGCCGCGCGCACGCCGTCCACCCGGTCACCGCGGTCCAGTCCGAGTACTCCCTGTGGACCCGCGACCCCGAGGAGGCGGTCCTGCCGGTCCTGCGCGAACTGGGCATCGGCTTCGTGGCGTACTCCCCGCTCGGCCACGGCTTCCTCACCGGCACGGTCCGCGCGGCCGGCCGCTTCGACGCCTCGGACCTCCGGGCGGACAACCCCCGCTTCACCGCGGAGAACCTGCCCCGGAACCTGCGCATCGCCGACGAGATCGCCGCCGTCGCCGCCGAGGCGGACGCCACCCCGGCGCAGGTCGCCCTCGCCTGGCTGCTCACCCGGGGGGACGACGTCGTGCCGATTCCCGGCAGCCGGCGGGCCGCCCGCGTCGAGGAGAACACGACGGCCGCCGAGGTCCGCCTGAGCGCGGGGCAACTCGCCCGCCTCGACGCCCTGCCCCCCGCCGCGGGCGAGCACCACACTGAGGAGCAGATGGCGATGATGGACCGCGTGTAGCGGCTGCCCGGGCGCTCGCCCCGCCGAGAGCGAACATCCTTGGCCACGGGGCGAGTTGCGGCAAGGCTGTGGGGGTCACATCCCGCATCCTGGAGGCGTTCCATGACCGCCGAGCACGCGAACACCCTGTACGAGGCCGTGGGCGGCGCCGACGCGCTGCGCAGGCTCTCCGAGACCTTCTACCAGGGGGTCCTCGCCGACCCCCTCCTCGCCCCCGTCTTCGCCGACTTCACCGCCGCCCACGTGGAGCACGTCGCCGTGTGGCTGGCGGAGGTGTTCTCGGGGCCCGCCGACTTCACCGCGGAGCTCGGCGGGCACCAGGCACTGCTCAGGGCCCATCTCGGGCTCGGCATCACCGAGGAACAGCGGCTGCGCTGGATGGAGCTGATGACGGCGGCCGTGGAGAAGGAACTGCCGGACGACGAACTGCTGCGGCGGCGGGTGGTGGAGTACTTCGACTGGGGCACCCGGATCGCCAAGGACGTCTCGGCCTCCGCTCCGGGCACGGACCTCGGCGAGCCCGGCCCCACGCCGCGCTGGGGCTGGGGCGGCCTCGCCTGACCGAGAGGGCGCCCCCTAGGGTGCGGGGGTGCCTTCGCGAACCCTCCTCACCAGCGCCTCTCTCGCCGACGCGGCCCTCCTCACGCACACCGAGCAGGGCCGCGAGTGGCCGCTCCTGGTGTGGGCACCGGGGCCGGGCGTCCGCATGGTGTCGAGCGCGGTGCTCGGCGGCGGCATCGGCGAGCGGGGCTGGGTGCTCAACGCCCAGGTCCCGCCCGGCTACGACCGGCTCGATCCCGTCGACCACCTCCGCGAGCTGGCCGCCGGGGCGGGGCTCGCCGGCCCGGGCGTGGGGCTCATGACGGCGGCCCCGGTAGCGGACCTGCGCCGCGCGGCGGACGGCGGGGTACGGGCGGTGGTCACCGCCGGGATAGGGGTACGCGGCTGGGCGGCCGCGCCGGGGGACGGCGGCGTCACGGCGCCCCGCCCCGGGACGATCAACATCATCGTCTCCGTGCCCGTCCCCCTGACGGACGCGGCGCTGGTCAACGCGGTGGCCACGGCCACCGAGGCGAAGGTGCAGGCCCTGGTGGAACTGGGCGCGGACGCCTCCGGCACCCCCACGGACGCGGTCTGCGTGGCGGCCCCGACGCCCGAAGGCACCGAAGCCGAACCCTTCGCGGGCCCGCGCTCCCGGTGGGGCGCCCGCCTGGCCCGGGCGGTCCACGCGGCGACCAGGGCGGCCTGCGCGGACCTGGTGAAGCCCTAGGCGGGGTTCAGGGGCGCGGTTCAGCCGTGTGAGAGGAGCGCCGCCGTGAGTTCGGCCGCGCGGCGGTGCCACAGCTGGGCCCCGCGCAGCATCGCGTGGCCGCCGGTCGGCATCGGGATGCCGGCCGCGTCGGCGCCCGCCGCCCGGGCCCTGCGGACGAAGTCCCAGGACGCGCGGGCCGAGGTCACGCGGTCGGACTCGTCGTGGAGGAGATAGAGCCGCCGGCCGCCGAGGTGGTCGACGGGCTCGCCGGTGGGGCACCAGGGCGCGAGGGCGACGACGCCCCGGACCGCGGGGTCGCCTGCGGCGGCCAGTGCGGCGCGGCCTCCCATGGAGTGGCCGAGGAGGACGACGGGGACGGGCCCGACCTGCTCCCGGAGGAGTACGAGGGCGGTCTCGGCGTCCCGGGCGGCGTCGGCGTTCGGTCCGTTCCAGCCGCGGTGGCGGTAGCGCACCTCGGCGATCAGCACGTCGCGGCCCCGGACGGCGCGGGTCACGGCGGTGGCGAAGGGACGCATGCGCAGCGCCGGGAGGTTGAGTGCGGGCGGCGGCTCGGGGCCGTCTTCGCGTCCCCCGTGCAGCAGGAGCACGGCGGCCGTGGGTGCGGCGGGCGCGCTGCGGACGAGCAGGGTGCGGGGTGCGGCGCGCCGGGTCGGGCAGAGCGTCATCGCGCGCACGCCCCGCTCGCGTACCGGAGTCGCTCGCACGTCCCGCTCGCGTACCGGAGTCGCTCGCACGTCCCGCTCGCGTACCGGAATCGCTCGCACGTCCCGCTCGTGCGGGCCGCGGGGCCGGGCTGCTGCGCCATGGGGGGCCTCCTGGAGTCACTTGCCGCATCCCCGGTGGAGCGGTCCGCTCACAGCGCGGGGGGAGACGACCGTGAGGCCCGCAGTCTGCCAGGTCGCGGGGTCCGCCGGGCACCGCCCCCGGCGGACGGGCGGCGGCGGCCGGTTCACGGGGTGCCGGGGGTCCCGGTGGGCGCGGCGGGGGCGGGGCACGCGACCGTGCCGGGCCGTACGGAGAGCTTGAGCTTCGGGGTGGTGAGGAGGCCCGGGATCTGGAAGTCCTGGGCGGTGCCGACGATCCGGTCGAACTTGGCGTACCGGGCCTGGATGCCGAAGCGGTGCTGGGGGCTGTCGAGCGGGTTGACGACGTACGCCCCGGTCGCGTCCTTGACGGTCTTCACGTCGGCGCCGTTGGTGTTGAGGTCGACGACGCCGTCCATGTCGAGGACTCCGGTGGCGTCGCGCAGGTCGAGGACGGTGTTCTTCGTCCTGATCTCCCAGGAGCCGGGGTCGTCGTCGCCGAGGGTGAGGAGCAGGGTGTACGTGGCTCCCGCGATCTGCTCCCGCCGGCTCAGGCAGAGGCCGTTGATCACGCCGTCGGCGAATCCCATCCGCAGCACCCGCACCGTGGTGGTGGTGCCGTCGGGCCGTACGACGGTCTGGTCGACGACGGCGGCGCCGTACTGCGTCCCGTACAGGCTGCTGGTCGTGAAGTCGACGGGCCGGTCCTGGATGTGCAGGCCGACTGCGAGTGCGCCGCTCGCCATGGCCGAGCCGAGGCCGCCGGCGGCGAGCAGCGCGGGCAGGGCGACGGCGAGCGAGCGGCGCCAGTGGGTGCGCCCCTCCGGCGGACGGGGGCGGGAGCGGAGGCCGGGGCCCGGGCCGGGTCGGGTGCTGGGTCCGGCGCTCATGGGGTGGTCACCGTGATGGTTCCCGGCAGGTGGACGGGGTTGTCGGTGGAGTCGAGGGCCGCGTGGTCGTCGACCGTGCGGATCGCGTAGATGTCACCGGTGAAGTCCTCGGCTCCGGCGGTGAGCGGGATGAGGGAGCCGAAGAAGTCGAGCAGGCCCTGCACCCCGCAGATCTTGACGAGGACGCGGACGCAGACGTGGGAGATGGTGCCCCACATGGTGGTCGTCTCGGGCTTCCCCGCCCTGTCGTAGCCGCCGAGCGACCCTTCGCCCGGCACGTCGATGGTGACGGTGTGCCCGGCCGCCCGCTGGGTCACGTTCATGTGCGAGCGGATGGTGAGCTTGGTGAACGTGTACTGGTTGGTGACGCGGGTCGTGCCGTCGGAGAGCCGGATGGTGACGTTCTTCTGGACGGTCATGGAGACGGCGACCATGCTCGCGATGGTGACGTGCAGCGGGTCCGGGGACGGCAGGAAGGGCGCGCCCAGCGGCTCGACGGCGGCGGCCGCGCCCGCCGCGCGGCTCGGCTGTCCGGACCAGACGGCGGTGCCGACGGCGAGGAGGAGGGCGGCGGTCACGGCGACGGACCGGTGCGCCCTCATCCCTCCACCACCGTCCGGCGGCGCGGGCGTTTGACGCCCCAGCCGACCGTCATGGAGCCGCCGAGGACGCCGAGTGCCATGCCGAGGAGGAATCCGCCGAGGTTGGAGACGACCAGGGAGACGACCGCGAGGACGGCGCCGATGAGCCCGAAGGTGTACCGCTGCGAGGGCAGTGCCAGCGGGATGAGCCCGCACAGGATCATCCCGCCGCCCACCAGGTAGCCGGCCACTCCCCCGAAGCCGGTGCTCACGATCAACTGCAGGGAGCTCAGGGAGAACTTGAGGACGGTCCAGCCTCCGGCGACCAGCCACACCCCGCCCCAGAACGGCCGCGTGCGGCGGAAGGCGCGGAACCACGTGTACGCGGACCTCAGCCGGCTCAGCACGTGGTGGCCGTTCCCGCGACGACCCTGATCCGCAGGTCGGGGAGGACGAGCGCACCCGCCATCTCGGCGTCGTAGGCGGTGGCGTCGAGCCCGTGGAGGGTGATCGAACTGCCGCCCTCCCCGCCCGCCGAGCCCAGCCCGAACCCGCCGGGCAGGGCGCCGGTGAGGGGTTTCCCGGCGACGGTGACCTGGTCGGCCGACTGGCCGAGCACCGCGTTCTGGAGGGTGGTCGGTCCATACGCCTGGAGTTCGGTCGCCTGGATGTAGAGGTTCGAGGCGTCGATGTCGGTGGTGAAGGTCGCGGGCGGGGTGGCCGTGACCTTCTGGCCGCCCGTCAGGAGCAGCGAGTACGGGACTCCGGCGATGCTCTGGTGGACGATGCCGCAGAGTCCGGCGAGCCCGGCACTGGCGAAACCGACGCGGGCCATGGCGGTGTGGGTGGTCGTGGTGCCGTCGGGGCGCCCGACGGGCGGGGTGTTGACGATGGCGCCGAAGCCGCTGCCCTCGACCCCGTTGGACGTCAGGGTGAACGGCTGCCCGGTGACACTGAAGTTGGCGGCGAGCGCGCCTTGGGCCAGCGCGGTGCCGAGCGCCGCGACGGCGAGCGCGGAGGGGACGAACGCGAGGGCGCCGCGCCCCCAGCGGGTGCCACGCCGGGTGCCGTCGGCCGCCTCGGCGAGCATCCGGGCGTTCCAGTCGGCGGCGGCTCGGGTGCCGCCGGTGCGCATCCGGGCGAGCGACGGGCCGATGCGGTGCGGGCCGAACGAGTGCCGTGTCATAGGGACGCGCCTCCGAGGGACGCCGGCGGTACGGGGTTTCCGGCGGCCGGCCGCGAGCGGCGGAGGCTGCGGCCGGAGCGCTTGGCGGGCTTCTCGGGGAGCCAGGCGAAGGCCATGGATCCGCCGAGGACCGAGAGCGTCATGCCGATGAACAGGCCGCCGAGGTTGGACAGGGGAAACGAGGCGACCCCGGCGATCACCGCGATGACGCCGGCGGTGTGGCGCTGGCCGGGCAGCAGCAGCATGAGCAGCGCCATCGCCATGAGCACGACGCCGCCCGCCATGCCCGCGATCCCTCCGACGCCGACCTGGAGGATCTTGCCGAGCGGTGCCATGGGCAGGAAGAAGATGACGAATCCGCCGAGCGCGGTCCAGACGGTCGCCCAGAACGGCCGGGTCCGGCGCCAGCGCCGGAAGGCCGCACGGGCGCCGGCCCGGGCGGGCGGGGAGGAAGGGCTCGGGCCGGGGTCGGCCGGGTCCGGTGGTTCGAGGCGCTCGGGCGGCGGATCGGTGGTCATGGGGGCCTCGCAGCTGGGGGTCGGGGCGGACGGTGGGCCGGGGCCCGTGCCCTTCGCAAGGGGGCACGGGCGCCGGGCCCGTGGTGCACCGGAGCCGTACGGTTCCGGGCGGCTCAGCAGCCCTTGTCGCCGTGGGCGATGCCGATGGCGAGGTCCGGCAGGGTGATCGCGCCGGAGATCGTGGCGCCGTTGGCGTCGGCGTTGAGGTTCTTGATGTCGGTACGGCCTCCGGTGGCGTCCAGACCGAACTGGCCCGGGGTGCCGTCGGTGATGCCGGCGCCCTTGATCCCGGCGCCGTCGGCGGCCGCCCCGATGACGTTCGGGGTGGTGTCGCTCGCGTGGAGGGTGGCCGTGGCCGCCTTGAGCGACTGGGCGTCCAGGACCAGCTTGTTGGCTTGGAGTCCGGCGCCGGCGACCAGTTGGTCACTGGTGAGCGGGGTGGCCGCCGCGGGCGAGGAGATGTTCAGCGACCAGGTGCCGAGGCTGCCGATCACGGGGAGGTTGACGGTCTGGACGGCGTGGACGCAGATGCCGTCGAGCCCCGCCTTGGCGATGCCGACCTCGGCGGCCCCCTTGGCGCCGCCCGCGTCGATGGTGTGCATGACGGCGCCGATGCCCTGCGGCGCGGCCACCGTCCTGGAGCTGAGGGTGAAGGGGACGCTGGTCAGCGAGAGGTTCGCGGCAAGGGCGCCCTGCACCATGGCGGTGGCCATGGCGGCGACCGCGGCCGTGGCGGGAACGGCGAGGAACGCCGATCTGCGCCAGCGGGTGACGCCTCTGGTCTCGACGCCCCGGGTCTCGACGCTTCTGGTCTCGACGTTTCCGGTCTCGACGTTTCCGGTCTCGTGCTGCATGTGATCTCCGATCCGACCGCTGGATGGCACTTTGCTGCTCGTTGTTCGAGAATTGGACACTCTTTGCAGGAGTGTCAACACTTCGGACAATCCTGGGAAGAATTCCCGCTGGACTAGGCTTGGCCGATGCCACGGTTCAGGGAGACGGTCCGGACGCTGCTGCGCGAGCGCCTGCTGGACGCCGCGTACGAGGCGGTCGCGGACCGCGGGTTCGACAAGCTGCGCATGGCGCACCTGGCCGGCGCGGTCGGCGTCAGCCGCCAGACGCTGTACTCGGAGTTCCCCTCCAAGGAGGCCGTCGGCGAGGCGCTCTTCCAGCGCGAGCTGGAGCGCTGCCTCGTCGGCATCCAGCAGGGCCTGGACGCGCACCCGGACGACCTGCGCGCGGCCGTGGAGGCGGCCGTCGGCTTCACGCTGACGCTGGCCGGCCGGAATCCGCTGATCAAGGCCATGCTGACCAGCACCGGCGAGGACGGACTCCTCTCGTACCTGACGACCAGGTCGGCCGCCGCGTTCGACCTGGCGACGGCGATGGCCGACGCGTACGTCACGGAAGCCTGGCCGACGATCGACCCGGTGGCGCGCGAGCTCGCGGTGGACGCGGCCGTCCGGCTGACCGCGAGTCACATCGTCCAGTCCACCGCCTCGCCCGAGGGATCGGCCCGGCGGATCGCGGACACCGTGGTCCGGATCGCGCTGAGCACGGGCCACGAGACGACCGCCCCGCCCGCGGGACCGCACCCGCTTCAGGACCCGGCCCCCGGCCCCGCACCGGCGCACCGGCCTTAGGGACCCGCGCCCCGCCCTAGGGACCCGGCCCCTGATACCCCTCCAGGGCGGGCCGGTTGCCGATGCCCCAGGGCGCGGAGAGCGGGAACGCCCGGGCGCCGACCCGGCCCTCGATCCGGGCGATCTCGCCCCAGCCGTACGCCCGCGAGTCGTCCGACAGGTCGGGGTTGTCGCCCAGGTAGAAGAACGAACCCTCGGGGACGGTCCGCAGCTCGGCCCGCCCCGACCGGTTCCCCTCCGGGCCGCAGCACGCTCCGGTACGGCGGGCCTGGGCCGCCCAGGTGGGCGCCACCACCCGGCGGACGGGGCCCCTCCCCCGCTCCTGGAGGAGGACCTGGAAGGGCTCCTCCGGCGTCGAGACGATCGCGACCCGGTCGCCTGGCAGTCCGATCACCCGCTTGACCAGCAGGGCGTCCTTCCCTTCGACCCGCAGGAGCACCACGTCGAAGCGGCGCGCCCGCCCCGCGGAGCCCGGCGCCACGAGCACGCGGTCCCCGGCGCGCAGGGTCGGCGCCATGCTCGTCCCGTCGACCCGTACGCCGAGGGTCGTGACGGCCACCGCCGCGACGAGACAGAGCACGACGGCGGTCCCCGCGACGGCGCCGGCCGCCCGGCGCACGGTCATCGGACGCGGTGGGGGCCCGGGGGCTCCAGGCCGCCGGACGGGTCGATTTCGGTCATGGCGGGACGGTAGGACGGGGAGCGGGCGGCGGCTGTGACCGTACCGCTCAGGGTTGTTGACCGTCCGCGCCCGTCGACGGCGACGGCGGGCGGGCCGGGCCGTCGGGCAGCGCACGGAGCCGCGCCCGCGCCTGGTAGGCCCGGGGCGTCTCACCGGTCCAGCGGCGGAACGCCCGGTGGAACGCGCTGGGTTCGGAGAACCCCAGCTGCCGCGACAAGCGCTCGATCGAGATCCGGCCGCCGGTCAGCACCGCGATGGCGTGGTCGCGCCGCACCTGGTCACGCAGCCGCTGGTACGTCGTTCCCTCGGCGGCCAGTTGACGGCGCAGCGTCTGCGGGCTGACCGAGAGCCGCTCCGCGAGTTCCTCGGGCGCCGGTACCGGCCCCGTGGGCAGCGCGCGCCCGATCAGGTGCCGCACCCTGCCGGTCACCGTGCTGCCGTAGTCGGCGCGGACGAGCACGTCGACGGGGGCGCGCCGGAGGAACGCCTTGAGCGCGACCGCGTCCCGCAGGACGGGTTCGTCGAGGTCCGCCCGGTCGAAGACGGCCGCCGTCCGTGCGGCGCCGAAGACGCAGGGCGCCCCGAACAGGAGGGCGTACTCCCGGGCGTGCGGGGGCTCGGGGTGGACGAACTCGACCCGGCGCAGGCCGATCCGGCGCCGGACGAGCCAGCCGGCGAAGCGGTGCGCGACGAGGACGGTGGACTCGGCGCCGAAGTGCAGGGGGTCGTCGTACCCGGAGACGTCGAACTCGATCCGGGCCTCGTCGAGGCCGGCGGGCCGGGTGGCGTCCGCCGCGGGCTCCACCAGCCGGAAGCGGGGTCCGGCGGGGAAGAGGGAGTAGAAGGTGCCGGCCCGCCGGAGCGCCTCGCGCAGGTCACGGCTGCCGTGCACGGCGACATGCGCCATCATCGCGAAGGTCCCGACCTTGCTGGGCGCGCCGCCGAAGCCGATGAGTTCGTCGTCGAGGGTGGCCCAGAGCATGCGGACGAGCTGTCCGAACCGCTCGGCCGGCACCCGGGCCGCCGGGCCGGGGTCCGGAGAGTCCTCGATCAGCGCCGGGGACAGTCCGGCCCGGGCGAGCAGCGGCCCGGTGGCGATCCCGCGCCGCTCGGCGCCGAACAGCGCCGCCCGTACGTGATGGGCACTCACCGACCGCACCGGCATGCGCGTCACCCCCTTCGCTGGACACTTCCCTCGCAAGATGTCCAGGTTCCGACACTCTACTAAGAACTGTAAGGAGGGGAACGCCCGATCCTGTGAACCGGACACAGCTCACCGCCGTACCGTCGGGCAGGAGCAGCTGCGGACCGGACCCACGGGACGCACGAGGGAAGAGGGGCAGCACATGAGCGGAGTGGCACGCCGGACGGTCGTCGCGGCAGCCGGCGGCACCGGGCTCGTCGCGGCACTCGCCGCCTGCGGGGGCGGCGGCACGAACGACAAGGGCGACGGCGCCACGGGGGGCTCCGACGGGGGCGCGAGCGGCGGAACGGACGAGGGCGGCCCCACGCCCGAACCGGCCACCCTCGCCAGGACCGCGGACATCCCGGTGGGCGGCGGGAAGATCCTCGCCGACAAGGGCCTGGTGATCACCCAGCCCAAGGCCGGCGAGTTCAAGGCCTTCTCCTCGAAGTGCACCCACGCGGGCTGCGCCGTGAGCAGCATCGCGGACGGGGTCATCGTCTGCCCGTGCCACCAGAGCCACTTCGACGTGTCGGACGGCAGCGTGAAGTCGGGGCCGGCGCGCTCGCCGCTGCCGCCGACGCCGATCCAGGTGGTGGGCGACGCGATCAGCCTCGGCTGATCGCACCCCCCGCGGCCCCCGGTCGCCGGGGCAGCTTCCAGCAGGCGAGCACCTCGTCGGTCGTGGTGATCGTGGCGACCAGCGCGAGGGTGTGACGGATCATCGCGGGGGTGTAGTCGGCCGGCACCCCCGCGATGGCGTCCCCGGGCACGACCACCGTGTAGCCGAGGTTCACCGCGTCGAAGACCGCGTTGGGCACGGCCACGTTGGCGGAGACGCCGGTGACGATCAGCGTCCGGCAGCCGAGGTTGCGCAGCAGCGGGTCGACGTCGGTCCCGGCGAGCGGCGACAGCCCGTGCAGCCGCCGGACGACCAGGTCCTCCGCCGCGACCTCGATCGGTTCGGCGATCCGCACCGCGGCGCTGCCGCTGTGCTGCTGCACCGGCAGCCGGGCGGCGGCCCGGAAGAGCCGGGCGTTGCTGTTGGCCCCCCGTCCGTCGGGGCGCCGTTCGGCGACGGCGTGGACGACCTGGACGTCCGCCTGGTGCGCGGCGGCCACCAGCCGGGCGACGTTCCGCAGCGCCCCCGACGCGCGGGCGACCGCGGCGAGTTCGGGCAGTGCGCTCTCCGGTCCTACGACCCCCCGCTGACACTCGACGGTGAGCAGCACGACCCCGCCGTCCGGCCGGATCCGCTCCCCGAGCCGCTCTCTCGCCCTCTGGTCCATGGTCCCTCCCCTTGCACGCGCGCGAATGGCCCCCCATGCTTTCTGACGTCTCATCAGAAATCCAGAAGGGTGCGGACGATGACCGTCGCACAGCGCCGTGGACGCCGGATCATGATGACCCCGGCGGAGCTCGACTCCTTCCTCGCCGAACAGCGCACCTGCCGGGTCGCGACCGTCTCCGCCGACGGCCGCCCGCACGTGAGCGCGCTCTGGTTCGTCTGGGACGGCTCCTCACTGTGGCTGTACTCGCTGACCCGCAGCCGCCGCTGGGCGGAACTGCGGGCCGATCCGAGGGTCGCGGTCGTCGTGGACGACGGCGAGGAGTACGGCGAACTGCGCGGCGTGGAGCTGTCGGGCCGCGTCACGTTCATCGGCGAGGCCCCGCGTACGGGCGAGCCGTGCCCCGAACTCGACGTGCCCGAACAGCTCTTCGCCGCCAAGAACTTCGGCCTCGACGCGATGCCGCACGACGGCCGGCACGCCTGGATGCGGCTGACCCCGGACGCCGTAGCGTCCTGGGACTTCCGGAAGCTGGCGGGCCTCTGACGGGCCCGATAGCCGAGCACAGAGAGCACCGAGAGCACCGGCCATCGCGGCCGTGACCCGCCGGAGCTCGGCCCGCCGGCGGCCGTCGCTCAGCTCGCCAGCGGCTCGGCCGCCGCCCGCAGCGCGCCGACGACCGCCCGTACGGAGGGGCGGCGGCCGGCGTCGGCGCGCCAGGTGGCGTAGATGTGCCGCCGCACCTGCTGGCGTACCGGCACGAAGACGACGCCGTCCGGCACGGGACGGCCCAGCCGGGGCGTGACACACACCCCGAGCCCGGCCGCGACGAGCGCCAGCTGGGTGTGGTGCTCCCCCGCCAGGTGCCCGATGCGCGGCTCGATGCCCTGTGAGCGCAGCGTGAACATCAGCCAGTCGTGGCAGAACTCGCCCTCGGGCCAGGACACCCACTCCTCGTCGGCGAAGTCCACCAGGTCCACGGTCTCGCTCCCGGCCAGCGGATGACCGAGGGGCAGGGCCACGTCGGCGGTGTCGTCGAGGAGATGGGCGCGCTCCAGGCCGCCGGGCACCGGAGCCCGCTTGTTGCTCCAGTCCAGGACGAGTGCGAGGTCGGCGTCGCCGCGCAGCACCGCCCGTACCCCCCGCTCGGGCTCCAGTTCCGTCGTACGGACCCGGAGGTCGGGGTGCCCCCCGCGCAGCGACGCGAGCGCCGCCGGGAACAGCCCCCGGGCCGCCGTCGGGAAGGCCGCGACGCGCACCTCGCCCACCACCTGGCCGCGCTGGGCCTCGATGTCGGCCTGGGCCAGCTGGACCTGGGAGAGGATCCGGGCGGCGTGCTCGGCGAGCAGCTGGCCCGCGTCCGTGAGCCGCACGCCCCGGCCGTTCTTGGCGAGCAGCTGCTGCCCCACCTCGCGCTCCAGCTTGGACAGCTGCTGGGAGACGGCGGAGGTGGTGACGTGCAGCCCGTCGGCCGCGCCGCTCACCGAGCCGTGCCGGGCGACGGCGTCGAGGGTGCGCAGGCGCTCCAGATTCAACATGTAAGCAATCCTAAGGGAAGGGGTCGAGGAATTCTCGCTTGTCCTAAGACATGGGGGGCGCCCACCCTGAGCACATGAGCCCCGCAACCACTCCACGACGTCTCCTCGACTGGCGCGTCCGCTTCGGCGTACTGGCCCTGATCTGGGGCTTCAGCTTCCTGTTCATCAAGGTGGGCACGGAGGGCTTCGCGCCCTTCCAGGTCACCTTCGGCCGTCTCCTGTTCGGTACGGCGGTGCTCGCCGTCGCCCTGGTCGTGAAGCGCGACCGGTTGCCGCGCGGCGCTCGCGTCTGGGGGCATCTGACGGTCGCCGCCTTCCTCCTCAACGCGCTGCCGTTCTCGCTCTTCGCGTACGCCGAGCTCACGATCCCGTCGACGCTCGCGGGCATCTGCAACGCGACGACCCCGCTGTGGGGCATGCTGCTGTCGCTCGTGGCGCTCTCGGAGGACCGGCCGACGCGGGTGCGCGCGGCGGGCCTGGGCATCGGTTTCGTGGGGGTGCTGACGGTCCTCGGCGCGTGGCAGGGCTTCTCGGGGCTCGACATGACCGGCACGGCCCTTGCCCTCCTCGCCTCGCTCAGCTACGCGGTCGGCTGGATCTACGTCCGCCGGACGCTGAGCGGCACCGGCGCCTCGAACCTCGCCCTCGCGGGCTCCCAGCTGGGCGTCGCGACCCTCCAACTGGCCGTGGTCACGCCTCTGTTCACGACCCTCCCCGACTCGGTGGAGGTCGTGCCGCTGCTCGCGGTGATCGCCCTCGGCGCGCTGGGGACGGGGTACGCGATGCTGCTCCAGTACGGGGTGGTGGCGGAGGTCGGCCCGACGACGGCGGCGATGGTCACGTACTTCATCCCGGTGATCGCGACGGCGGCGGGGGTCGCCCTCCTGAACGAACAACTCACCTGGAACACCCCGGTGGGCGCCGCGATCGTCCTGGCCGGAGCGGCCCTCACCCAGTCCCGCCGCCCCGCCCCCGTCCCGGCCAGGGGTTCCGCCGGACCGGCACCCGCCCTCGGCCGCCCCACCGTGGCCGTGCGCTCCGCCGCACCGGAACCCGCCCTCGCCCCGCCCGTCGTGGTCGTCGGCTCCGCCGGGGCGACGGGGGTCACCCCGGCTCAAGCGGCGGGCACCACGGACGACGCCCGTTGCCCGGCCTAGGCTTCCGCCCCTGGACCCGCACCCGAAGCGCTTCGCGCACGGGGTGCGGGTCCAGCCACGCCGGGCGGAGACACCAAGGGAGCCGGTCCGTGCGCCCGCCACACCGGTCCGTGCGCCCGCCTCACCCGTAGCTCCGCGCCGCCCCCGGCGCCACCGCCCCCGCCACCGCCTCCGCCAGGCCCTCCACCTCCGCGGCGGTGAGGCCCGAGACCGTGACCCGCACCGCCGGCCCGGTGTTCATCCGGAACCGCGCCCCCGGCGCCACCGCCCACCCCGCCGCGACGAGCCGCGCCACCGCCCCGGTCTCGTCGGCCACGGGGATCCACACGTTCATGCCGCCGCGCCCGTGGGCCACCACCCCACGGCGGGCCAGGGCCCGCACGAGTCCGTCGCGCCGCTGCGAGTAGGAGCGGGCGACGACCGCCGGGTCGACCGCCCCCGTGGCCCACAGGTGCGCGACGGCCTGCTGGAGGAGGCGGCTGACCCAGCCGGGGCCGAGGCGCTGCCGCCCGAGGACCCGGTCGACGGTCTCGGGGTCGCCGGTGAAGGCGGCGATCCGCAGGTCGGGCCCGTAGGCCTTGGCGACGGACCGGATCAGGACCCAGTGGTCGGTGCCGCCGGCCAGCGGGTGCAGCGGCTGCGCGACGATGCCGTGCCCGTGGTCGTCCTCGACGAGCAGGACACCGGGGTGGGCGGCGAGGACCCGCCGGAGCGCCTCCGCCCGGGTCGCGGTCACACACGCCCCGGTCGGGTTCTGCGCCCGGTCGGTCACGATGACCGCCCGCGCCCCGTCCTTCCGGATCGCCCGCTCGACCTCCTCCGGCAGCGGCCCCTCGTCGTCGACGGCGATCGGCACGGGGCGCAGCCCGAGCGCGGGCACCAGGTCGAGGAGGCTGCCCCAGCCGGGGTCCTCGACGGCGACGGCGTCGCCGGGCCTGAGGTGGACGGCGAGGACGCGCTCGACGGCGTCGAGGGACCCCGACGTGACGCCGACGGGCCCGTCCGGCACTCCGTCCGCGTCGAACGCGGCCCGCGCGAGCCGCCCGAACTCCTCGTCGACGGGAGCCTCCCCGTACATGCCGGGCCGCTCGGCGTACCGCCGGGAGACCTCGGCGAAGGCCTCGCCGAGCGCGGGCAGCAGCGTGGGGTCGGGGCTGCCGTTGCTGACGTCCCGCACGCCCTCCGACGCCGCCACCCCGATCGAGCCGCGCGTGGTCGTGGCGGGCCGCGGGCGCACCCGGCTGCCGCGCCGCCCGTCGGTCTCGATGACCCCGCGCTCGCGCAGGGTGCGGTAGGCGGCGGCGACGGTGTTCGGGTTGACGCCGAGCACGGCCGCCAACTCCCGCATGGGTGGCAGGAGTTGGCCTGGCTCCAGGGCCCCGAGCCCCACGCCCCGCTCCACGCTCGCGGCAATGTCCGATGCGCGACGACCTTCGATCCGATACTCTCCTAGCACAAAGCCAAGTATGCACTAGTGCAATGGAGTACGCAATGAGCACCGCCGCCGACACGTACACGCCGACCGACCGGACCGTGCCCACCCGTTCCCGCAACCGCGCCTCGTACGACAAGGCGCTGGTCCACTCGATACTCGACGAGGCCTACGTCTGCCACCTCGGCTTCGTCCGGGACGGCGCGCCGGTCGTGCTCCCGACGCTCTTCGCCCGGGTCGGCGACTCCCTTTACGTGCACGGCTCGACCGGCTCGCGGCCGCTGCGCGCGGCCGGCGACGGCGTGGCCGCCCCGGGTCTGCCGGTCTGCCTCACCGTCACCCACGTCGACGGACTCGTGCTCGCCCGTTCCGCCTTCCACCACTCCCTCAACTACCGCTCGGTCGTGGTCCTCGGCACCGCCCACCAGGTCACCGACCCCGTGGAACTGCGCATCGCCCTGGACGCCCTGGTCGACCACGTGGTCCCCGGCCGCTCCGCGGACTCGCGCCCGGCCAACGCCAAGGAACTCGCCGCCACGGCCGTCATCCGGCTCGACCTCGACGAGGTCTCGGCCAAGGTCCGTACCGGCGGCCCCAACGACGACGCCGAGGACCTCGGACTCCCCCACTGGTCCGGCGTGGTCCCGGTGCGCGGCGGCTACGGCACCCCGGTCCCGGCCGACGACCTGGACCCGGCGATCGCCCTGCCCGCCTATCTGACCGCGCTCTGACGGACGCACGGACGACGGAGAGGGTAGGAGGGACGGACCCGCGATGCTGATCCACCCCTGGGACGCCGCCCACGACGAGGGCGAATGGCGCGACTGGCTCGCCCTGCACGACTTCGGGCAGCTCGCCGTCAACGGGCTGCCCGGAGAGCCGCCCTGGGTACAGCCGGCGCACTTCCGGTACGAGCCCGAGCCCGGCCCGTACGGCCAGGCCGTCACCCACCTGGCCCGCCCGAACCCGCTGTGGCGCGCCCTGGAGGCGGACCCGACGGTGCTGCTGAGCGTCGTCGACGACTACGTCTTCGTGCCGGGCACCTGGACGGCTCCCGAGGGAACCCCCGCCGCGCACGGCACCCCCACCTCGTACTACGCCGCCGTCCAGCTGCGCTGCACCGCGCACGTGGTCGACGACCCGGCGGAGAAGGCGGAGCTCCTCAACCGCCAGGTCGCCCACTTCCAGCCGGACGGCGGCACGGCGCCGGCCGTTCCCGGCGAGGCGCCGTTCGGCCGCCTGCTCAGCGGAATCCGGGTGCTGCGCCTCGAGGTGACCGAGGTGCGGGCCAAGTTCAAGTACGCGGGCAACAAACCCCCCGAGGTCCAGGACCGCGTCATGGGCCGGCTCGCGGAGCGCGACGGCCCCCGCGACCGCGCGGCCGGAGCCCACCAGCTGCGCCGCCGCCGCGCGACGGACTGACGGCGGCCGGCCGCACCGCGCCGGACCGACAGCGGCGGCCCGGCCCCGGTCGGACCGGCGGCCGGGAGCGACCGGGCCCGCCTCCCGGCCGCCGGGAAACCAGACCCGTACCTGGGAAGCCAGGCCCATGTCCGGGAAGCCAGGCCCGTACCCGGGAAGCCAGGCCCGTATCCGAGCAGGCGGTCCCATCGCGGGCGGGCGGAACTCGTATCCGAGCAGGCGGACCCGTACCCGAGCAGGGGGCCCGTACCCGAGCAGGCGGACCCGCGTCCGGAAAGACGGGCCCGAAGGAACCGCGCCCCTACACCGCGACGGCCACCCGCCGCCGCTGCGCCGCGGCCGTCCGCGCCTCGGCGAAGGCGAGGCCCGTGACGGCGGCGAGCAGCAGCAGCGTGCCGAGCACGACGGCGGCGGTGATCCGCTCCCCGAGGACCGACACGGCGATCGCGGCCGCGCTCACCGGCTCCAGGAGCATGATCACGGAGACCGTGGCGGCCCGGACGACGGCCGCCCCCGCGAAGTACAGCGCGTACGCGAGCGCGGTCGGGACGGCCGCCACGTACCCGAGCAGGAGCAGCACGGCGCCCGGCGCGTCGGTGTGCGGGACGAGCCCCTCCGCGAGCGCCGCGGGCAGCAGTCCGACCGCCCCGATCGCGAACGCCCAGGTGGTGGTGGCCAGGGCGTCCGTGGTCCCGCCGGAGCGTCCCAGCCACCGGGTGAGCAGGGTGATCGCCGCGTACCCGGCGGCCGAGACGACCGCGAGGACGACGCCCAGCGGCCTGACCTCCGCGGTCCCGCCGCCGAGGACGAGGACGCAGAGCCCGGCGAGCGCCCCGGCGACGGCGGCGACGCCGCCCCGGCCGAGCCGCTCGCCCATCGTCAGCCGGGCGCCGACCGCGATGAGGACGGGTCCCGCGCCCAGGGTGACGACGGTGCCGACGGCGAGGCCGGTGGCCTCGACGGCGGCGAAGTAGGCGCTCTGGAAGACGGTGAGGCCGATGCCCGTCCCGAGGATGCGGGCCGTCCGCCGGCCACGCGACTCCCCGACCGCACGCCGGCCGCCGGACTCCCCCGCCGAGCGGTCCCGGCGACGGCGCCGCAGGGCGAGGGCTCCGAGCAGCAGCACGAGGCCGCCGACGCAGCGCCAGAAGGACAGGGCCAGCGGGCCCATGTCGCTGATCCGGAAGATCAGTGAGGCGGCGGCGCCGGCCGTGCCCCAGGCGATCCCGGCGACGATCAGATAGAGCAGGCTCCGCCCGACGGACAGGGCGGGTTCCGAAGAGTTCGACACGTGACTTCTCCGTGGAAGACAGGAGGGAAGGGTGGTCGCTCAGCTCCGCGCGCGGGCAGCGACGAACCGCTCGGGGGCGGGGAACCGCCCGGCCGAGCCCGGTCTTCGTCGAGGAGGGTCGCTCCGCGCGCGCTAGGCGGCGGGAGGCGGAAGCACGGTCGAATGCATGATCGGCACCTTAGGGGGCGCCCCGACCGCCGGACAACTCCGATTCCCGGCCCGCCCCGCCCCCGGCCGCGGCCCCACCCACGGCCACGGCCGCCGCCACGTCCGCCGCCGAGCCCGCCACCGGCTCCGGCTGGGCGGCCTTCGGCGTCGACGACTGCGCGATGAAGGCCCCGATCAGGACCACCGCGCCGCCGATGATCTGCGGCGCGTCGAGGTGCTGCCCGAGCAGCACCCAGGCGAGCACCGTCGCGATGACCGCCTCCAGGCAGGCCACGACGCCGGCCACCTGCGGCGAGAGCCGCCGCACCGAGACGACGCCGGTGACGTACGCGAGGACGGTGGCGATCAGCACGATCCAGCCGAGCAGCAGCCACGCGGGCACGCCGTTGCCGTTCATGTCGGCGCTGCCGCCGAGGAGCGCCCAGTCCATGCCCCAGGGGCGGGCGACGACGGTGAGGACGAGCGCGCCGATGAGGAGTCCGTACGCGATGACGCCGAGCGGATCGGCCTGTTCGGCCTCGTCGGCTCCCTGGTCGGACAGGACGAAGTAGCCGACCTGGCAGCAGGCGGCGGCGAGGGCCAGGAGCAGGCCGACGAGGTCGAAGGTGAGGCCGGCCCAGACCTGGACGACGCAGGCGAGTCCGCCGACGGCCAGGACGACGCCGAGGGCGGCGGCGCGGGTGACGGGCCGGCGCTGGACGAAGCGGACCCAGCCGAGGACCAGCGCCGGGGCGAGGTACTCGATGAGGAGGGCCACGCCGACGGGGATGCGGGAGATCGAGGCGAAGTAGAAGGCCTGGACACCGGCGACGGCGAGCAGGCCGAAGCCCACGAGGAGGGCCGGTTTGCGGCGCAGGAGGTCCCGGTGGCGCCAGGCCACCGGGAGCATGACGAGTGCGGCGCCGGCGACCCGGAGCCACACGACGTGGAGCGGGTCGAGGCCCGCCTCGATGAGCGGCTTCGCCGCCACTCCTGAACCACCGAATGCGAAGGCCGAGGCCAGGGCGAGTCCCAGGCCGGCGCTTCTCCCCTGAGACGCGTGCATCGGGCCATGATGACAGGACGCGGTCAGGGGCGTAACCCCCGTTACACCTGTTGAGACGGCTCGCCCTCGCCCCACGGAACGTGTCGTTCCTCCCGGCCCGCGGTGGCGGCGGAGATCCGTGCGGCGATACGGGAGTTCAGCGCGACCGGATCGACCCCGGCGCGGCGCAGCACCTCGACGGCCCGGCTCTCGGGGTCGGCGGCGAGGACGGCCAGCAGGTCGAGGCCGCGCGCCTGGGGCTCGCCCCGCTCCGCGGCCCGGCGGAACGCCGCCTCCAGGGCGGCGGCCGCGGCGGGCGACCAGCCGGAGCTCCGGCCGTCCTGGGACGTGGCCCCGCGCGGGGCGGGGAGCAGACGCCCGGCGCCCGAGTCCTCCTCGGAGCGCTGCCAGCGGAGCCCGTAGCCGATGGACCGCTGGACGAGGTAGCCGAGGACGCGGGCGAGCTGGGGGCCGCCGTCGAAGGCAGCGCCGGCCTCGGGGTCGGACTCGACGAGCGCGTGCAGGAGGTGTGCGGTGTCGATCTGCCGGTCCCCGTCCCGGAGGGCTCTGCGGCGCGCGCCCGTCACGACGGTCATGAGGTTCGGCGTGAGGAAGGGTGCGAGCTCGGCGCGCGGGGTGGCGGGCTGCCCGAGTGGCTGCGGGGAGTACGGGACGGGATGGTGCACCCTCCCACCTCATCAGGCCGGGGCGGCCAGGACATCGCCGGGGAGAAGCATGTCCGCATCCCACCGGAGTTGGGCACGCGCGCGCGGTTCCTCCTCCTTATGGATGAGATCGCGCGCGTTGCCCACCCGGGGCGCGCGCCGCCTTGCTTTGCGCCCCCGATGCAACCACAGGCCCTCTCCCGGGCGTCGTCCGGTCGTGTTCTGGATGGTGGCCCTGCTCGCGATCGACGGGCGGCAGTACGTCTACCGGGTGTACGCGCCCCGGGAGGCGTTGCCGGCCGATCTGTTCTGGGCGGCCTTCCACTGCCACGAGGAGGACGGGGGGCCGCGCGCCTCCGACAGCTTCGACGCGGCCGAGATCTGGTGGATCGGCGACGGGGCGGGGCCGGCGGCCGCAGAACTGACGGTTCATCAGTATTGAATGTTCACGGCCGCCCGGCTACGTTCCGCGACACCGGATTCGACACCGGATTCGACACCGGATTCGACATCGGACTCGGCACCGGAACGACACCGGACCCAGTTGGCACGCGTGAAGGGGTGGTCTCATGGCCGAAGTCAGCGCGGAGGCACGGATCGAGGCACCGGCCGGAAAGGTCTGGGCCCAGCTCATGGACTTCCCCTCGTACGGCGAGTGGAACGCCACCCACACCAACTTCCCGAACGGCGGTCCGGAGTCCCTGGAGACCGGCGCGACCTTCACCGAGAACATGAAGCTGATGGGCTTCCCCGCCGAGGTCCTCTGGACGGTCGAGGAGCTGGAGTCCGAGCGCGCCCTCGCGATCAAGGGCAAGGGTCCGATGGGCGTGCTCGTCACGACCCGCTACTCCCTGGCCCCGGACGGGGACGCCACGACGGTGCGGATCGACGGGGAGTTCACGGGCGCGGCGGTCTCGCTGATGGCGGGCAAGCTGAAGGACTCGGCGACGGCGGCGCTGAACGAGTCCCTGCGCAAGCTCTCGGGTCTGGTGGCCTGACGACCCGGCTCCGGCGCACGGAAAGGGCCCCGCGGCGCGTGCCGCGGGGCCCTTTCGCAGAACCTCGGCCGGTCCGGGCATCGTGGATCAGTCCTCGTCGGCCAGGATCAGGTACAGCTTCTTGCGGGCTTCGTTGATCACGCCGACCGCCTTCTGCCGCTGCTCGGCGCTGCCGGTCTTCCAGACCTGCCCGAACGCCTCCATCAGGCCGAAGCCGGCCTGCCGGATCTCGTTCAGGGCCTCCCAGTCGACCCCGCGCCCGGCCTCCTCCCAGGGAGCGTCGGGGCCGCTCTCGGCCTCGGCCCGCCCGGTGTCGGTGAGCGTGAACAGCTTCTTGCCGCCCTCGCTCTCGCTGGTGATCAGCCCCTCGTCCTCCAGCATCTGGAGGGTGGGGTACACCGAGCCGGGGCTGGGCTTCCAGGCCCCGTCGCTCCGCTCGCCGATCTCGCGGATCATCTCGTAGCCGTGCATCGGGCGGTCCTTGAGGAGCGCCAGGATCGAGGCCCGCACGTCACCGCGCCGCGCCCGGCCCCGGCCGCCTCCGCGACCGGGGCCGCCGCCGAAGGGCCCGCCCCTGAAGGGGCCACCGCCGAAGCCGGGACCGAAGGGCCCGAAAGCCGCGCGCCGTCCCTCGAAGTCACCGCGAGGCCCGGGGCCGCAGCCTCCACGACCGGCTCCGTGTCCGTTTCCGTACTCGTGTCCATGTGAACGCATCGCAACGCTCCTTCCATCGGGATTCATTCGCTGAACTGTCGCGATGCCTCAACGATATATCGGAACTGTTCACCGAGCAAGGGGCCGACTGCACCGCCACTGCACCGCCGGCTGTCCTGTGCCATTGAAGGTCGAGCGCAGGCCGTCGATGTGCGACGACCGCTCGATTCGTGACAGCGGAGGGCGACCGTGCGGTCAGCGCAGTGCGTTGATCGCGTAGAGAGCGCCGAGGGCGGTGGCGAGAGTGCCGAGGAGGAGACGGAGGAACGCCTCGGGGAGGCGCGGCTGGAGGCGGGCGCCGAGGTAGCCGCCGACGAGGCCGCCGAGGCCGCAGGCCAGGCCGAGCAGCCAGTCCGGGGCGATGCTGCCGGGGTGGGCCAGGGCCAGCAGGGCGTAGGTGGCGGCGCCGACCAGGGACGTGGCGAAGGTGGAGGCGAGCGCGGCCGGGGCGACCTTGGCGACGGGGACGCCGCGTCCGACCAGGATCGGGCCGAGGATCGAGCCGCCGCCGATGCCGTAGATGCCGCCGACGACGCCGACCACGAGCGCCAGGCCTGTCACGGTCCGGGGGCGGGGCTCGGGGCGTCGGTTCTCCGGAGCCACCGGGCGCAGGGTCCGGGTGATGAGCCAGATGCCGAGGGGCAGCATCAGCGCGGCGACCAGGAGGCGGAAGACCTGCGGGCCGGGCAGGGCGAACACGCGGATGACCGCGCCGAGGACGACGCCGGGCAGCGTGCCCAGCACGAGGCGGCGCACGAGCGGGCCGGTGAGAGCGCCGTCGCGCCGGTAGCGCAGCAGGGCGCCGGGTCCCGCCACCACGTTGTAGAGCAGGTTGGTGGGGGTGACGGCCGGGTTGGGCACGGCGAAGACGCTGAGCTGCACGGGGAGCAGGAACACCGCCCCGGACACTCCGACCGGCGCGGTCAGCGTGGCGATCAGCATCCCGACCGCGAGGCCGGCCGCCCCCAGCTCCCACCCCACCCGATGCTCCCACCGCCGTGATCGGCCCCGTCGTCCCGCGCGACAGCGTAGACCGTCCGTTCGCGCCCCGACCTGGGACCGATGGCACGCGCTCGGACTTCGGTGGTACAAGCCCCCGACTCCGCCCTCCCCGGCGCACCGCGCACCCGAGGTGCCCCCGCCGCGAGCGGCCCCCGGTCCAGTTCTCCGCGATTGGCCTTGGTCCGCCGCGTTCCGCCCCCGGTACGGTCGGCGGCATGCGGATCCGAATCGTCGACGCCTTCACCGACCAGCCCTTCTCCGGCAACCCGGCCGGAGTCCTGCTCCTCGACTCCTTCCCGGACGACACCTGGCTCCAGAAGGTCGCCGCGGAGGTCAACCTCTCCGAGACGGCCTTCGCCCACCCGCTGCCCGCCGGCGGCGAGGCGGACTGGGCGCTGCGCTGGTTCACCCCCACGACCGAGGTCGACATGTGCGGCCACGCGACCCTGGCCACCGCGCACGTCCTGCACTCCACCGGCGCGGCGACCGGCAGCATCCGCTTCGCGGCCCGCTGCGGGATCCTCGGCGCCACCGCCGAGGCCGACGGCACGATCACGATGGACTTCCCGACCTCCTCCCTCACCCCGGTCCCCGTCCCCGCCGGCCTGGAGAAGGCGCTCGGCGCCGAGGCCGTCGCCGTTCACGACACGGCCGACCACATCGGCGACCTGGTGGTCGAGCTGCGGGACGAGACCGCGGTGCGCGGGCTCGCGCCCGACTTCGCCGCCCTGAAGGTGCTCTCCTCGCGCGGCGTCATCGCCACCGCCGCCGCCGAGCGCCCCGACAGCGGCTACGACTTCGTCTCCCGGGGCTTCTTCCCCGCCGTCGGCATCGACGAGGACCCGGTGACCGGCAGCGCCCACACCGCGCTGGCCCCCTACTGGTCGCCGCGGTTCGGCCGGGACGACCTCGTCGGCTTCCAGGGCGGCGCCCGCACCGGCGTCGTCCGCACCCGGCTGCGCGGCGACCGGACCCTCCTGAACGGCCACGCGGTCACGGTCGTCGAGGGCGAACTGCACGCCTGACCGCCCGGTCCCGGAGCGCGCGAAGGGGCGTACGGATTCTCCGTACGCCCCTTCGGCACCTCCGCGTCACACGGTGGGCAGCCAGTCCACCTTCCCGGCCAGCAGCCCGTACCCGACGAAGGCCACGATGTCGAGCAGCGCGTGCGCCACGACCAGCGGCCCCACCCGCCCCCAGCGCCGGTACAGCAGGACGAAGACCACGCCCATGACCACGTTGCCGACGAACCCGCCGATCCCCTGGTAGAGGTGGTACGAGCCGCGCAGCACCGAGCTCGCGACCAGCGCGGCCATCGGCGTCCACCCCAACTGCCCAAGCCGACGCAGCAGATAGCCGACGACGATGACCTCCTCCAGGACGGAGTTCTGGATCGCCGAGAGGATGAGGACGGGGTACTTCCACCAGACGTCGGGCAGCGACTCGGGCACCACGGTGAGGTTGAACCCCGTCGCCCGCGCCACCAGGTAGAAGGCGAGGCCCGCGCTCCCGATGCCGGCCGCGACGAGCGTCCCGCGCCCGAGGTCGGGCCAGGGCCGCGTCCGGTCGAAGCCGATGGCCCGCAGCCCGGAGCCCTCCCGCATCAGCAGATGCGCCACGAGGAGGACGGGCACGAGGGCGGTGGCGATGCCGAAGAGCTGCCAGGACAGGTCGAGCCACGGCCGCCCGGGGGCGTAGGAGCCGTTGAGCGTCGCCGCCTGCTCCTTGAGCGCCCCGGACTTGGTGAGCGAGCCGATGAAGCTGATGAGGGACGACACCGCGCTCGCCCCGAGCGAGAGCGCGAGGACGATGAGCGTCTCGGAGCGCAGGACCCGGCGCGGCAGCCCGTCGGGAGGCAGGGAAGCGTCACTCACTCGTTCCACCGACACCACACCTGTCTCCACTTCCCGGTCGCGGACGGGCTCCGCTCCGGCGGCGCCCCGACCACTTTGTCATGATCGGCCGCCGGGCCGCCCGCGCCCCGGGCGGTGTGCTCAGTCGATCCCGACCGGCCAGGTGTGCACCGGCTCCCCGGCGTGCATGAGGGTTCGGTAGCGGCGGGTCGTCGCCGCGAGCGCCGCCTCGCGGTCCAGGCCCGACGCCAGGGCCCGGTGGAAGGTGTCGGCCTGCCAGGAGGCCCCGTTCACCCGCTTCAGACAGCGCTGTTCGATCACTCCGAGGTAGAAGTCCCGGTCGGCCGGCTCGATGTGCCAGGCGTCGAGCCCGGCCGCGGCCAGCGGCAGCAGTTCGTCGAGGACGAGCCGTACGGCGGGGAGGGTCGCGACCCCGCCCGCCCGGCCGGCCCGGGGCCAGCGCAGCTCGGCCTCGATTCCGTGGCGGCAGGCGGTGTCGAAGTTGGCCTCGGCGTCCTCGAAGGACATCCGCTTCCAGACCGGTCGCGGGTCGTCGGCGAGCGAGCGGACGAGCCCGTAGTAGAAGGCCGCGTTGGCGATCACGTCGGTGACGGTCGGCCCGGCCGGCAGCACCCGGTTCTCGACGCGCAGGTGCGGGACGCCGTCCACCCAGCCGTACACGGGACGGTTCCAGCGGTAGACCGTGCCGTTGTGCAGGACGAGTTCCTGCAGGCGCGGCACCCCGCCCTCGTCGAGGACGAGGAGCGGGTCCTCGTCGTCGCAGATGGGCAGCAGGGCGGGGAAGTAGCGGAGGTTCTCCTCGAAGAGGTCGTACGCCGAGTCCACCCACCGCTCGCCGAACCAGGTGCGCGGCCGGACGCCCTGGGACTGCAGCTCGGGCGGCCGGGTGTCGGTGGCCTGCTGGAAGAGCGGCGGCCGGGACTCCCGCCACAGCTCGCGGCCGAAGACGAAGGGCGCGTTGGCGCCGAGCGCGATCTGGATGCCGGACACGGCCTGCGCCGCGTTCCACACGGCGGCGAACCGGGCGGGTGTCACCTGGAGGTGGAGCTGGACCGAGGTGCAGGCCGCCTCGGGCACGATCGACTCCGAGGTGCACAGGAGCCGTTCGACGCCGTGGATGTCGAGGGTGAAGTCTTCGCCGCGGGCGGCGAGGATCTGGTCGTTGAGGAGCGTGTAGCGGTCGGCCGCCGACAGGTTCCGGGGGACCAGGTCGTCCTGGGTGAGCGTGGGCAGGATGCCGATCATGACGACCCCGGCGTCGAGTTCCGCGGCCTTGCGGTCGGCATATCCGACGGCGGTTCCGATCTCCTCGGCGAGCCGGTCGAATACGCGCCCGCCGAGCTGGTGGGGCGCGATGTTCACTTCGAGGTTGAACAATCCGAGTTCCGTCTGGAAATCGGGGCTTGCGATCTTTTCGAGTACCGGCCCGTTCAGCATGCGGGGCAGACCGTCGGCGCCCGCGAGATTGAGTTCGATCTCCACGCCCATGAGATTGCGGGGGCGGTCGAACCTCTTCTCCGCCAGGAGCCTCGCGAGCCCCGCGAGGCACTGCTGGAGCTTTCTCCGGTACTGCTGCCGGTCGGACGGGCCGAACCCGTCGGCCGCGACCTTCTCCCCCATCGAAGCGCCCCTCCCGAGTGGGCGGCGGCCACGGCGGCCGCGCGTACGGACGATGATGCCCACCCCGCTGATCCACAACCGCCTGCGGAGGAAGGCTGTCGGAGGATAGGCTGGATGCAGTGCCCCGCCGTCACATACCAAGGGCACGGAACAATCGACATATACCAATGTCCTATTGTCCCCGGACCCGGGGTTTGAATTCAGCCGTCCACCTCGGCGAGGAATACGCAGGTGAGCGCGGCGGGCAGCCGGGATTCCGCTTCTACCACCCCTGCTTAAGGCCTGATGACGCCTTGTCAGGAATATCTGCGACGTCTAGCGGAAACACTCCGTGAACACGTGTCGTATAAACTCCGCGGACGAGGCAGAGTGTTGGCGCCCGGCCATGGCCTCATGGCCCTCCTCCGGCCCCGCCGCCCACAGCGCCGTCGTACCTGCCCACGCATCACCGTGTCTCCTGAGCGAGAGGCGACCCACCATGCTCCGACTTTCCCCGGCCCCCGCGCCGGCCCTTCGCAGTGTCCTCGCGGCCCTCGGTTCGCCGACGGCCGTCCGCGAGGCACCAACGCCCGCACTGCGGGCCGCGCAGGGACCGCTGAGCCCCGAACTCCCCCTGCCCGTGCACGTCCTCGGCGTGACCGGAACCCCGGGACAGGCGCCCCGCACCCGGCTCACCGGCTGGCGTTTCCTGATCAGGAACGGAGACCGGGCCATCGCGGCCGCGGACACCATGCTCACCCCCGACGGCTGGTCCTTCTCGCACTTCTTCGAGGGCCCGTACGTCACCGCCACCGAGCGGGCGCTGCTCCAGGCCGAGGCGCTGCCCGGCCCGTACCAACCGCGGCTGCTCTCCGTACCGGAGCTCTACATGCTCACGCTCTGGCTGCACGCCGACCCCGAGGCGGACGGCGCCACCACCGCCCCGGCCGCGGCCGATCTGATGGTGCCATTGGCCCCCGCCCCGCCGGGGATCGCCGCCCACCGGCCGTACCAGGTCGCCGACCTCCTGCCCGTGCTCAGTACGCGTCTCGCGCCGCCGCCCCTGCTGGGCTCGCCGGCGCCCGCCTGATCCACCTCACCCGCGTCGTCGCCCCGTGACCCACCCGGGTCACGGGGCGCACTGCAGTCCGACGACCGCGCCCGAACGCCGCGCCCGAACACCCCGCCCGGACGGACTAGCCCACTGGGACCACCCCGAACCACCCGAAGAGACGGTGCAGTTGACCTGAACCGCCCCTGCGGGTGATGCGTCTTCCCAGGAAAGGACGAGCTGCCGCGAAATCCCTGCGGAAGGCCGTCCATGGGGCAAGACTGGGACCGGAACCCAACCGACCGACGGGGGCGGCGATGAGCGCGAAGAGCCGCAGGACATCCACCACGACGCAGCGAAAGAACCCACCCATGTGCCAGCACCAGCCTGCCTGTCCGACCGCCGACTCCGCCGACCGGGAGGCGGCCCGACTGACGGCACACCACCCGGAGCAGGGCTGGAGCCTGCTGTGCAACGGCGTCCTGCTCTTCGAGGACACCGGTGAACTGCTGCCCGACGGGCAGATCATCGCCCCGCACCGGCCGCTGACGGCCGGGCAGGTGACGACCGCCGCCTGAGGGCGCCGGTTCGGCACCGTACGGGGCACGGGCGGAGAACGCCGAGGGCCGGCCCGGAGACGCACTCCGGACCGGCCCTCACGTCATGCTCAGTTGTCGTACTCGTCCAGCGGCGGGCAGGAGCAGACCAGGTTCCGGTCGCCGAAGGCACCGTCGATGCGGCGCACCGGCGGCCAGTACTTGTCGGCGGCCGAGACACCGGCCGGGAAGACCGCCTGGTCGCGGGTGTAGGCGTGGTTCCACTCGCCGCCCAGCGCGGCCGCGGTGTGCGGGGCGTTGTGCAGCGGGTTGTCGTCGGCGGGCCACTGGCCCGAGGCGACCTTCTCGATCTCGCCCCGGATCGCGATCATGGTGTCGCAGAAACGGTCCAGCTCGGTGAGGTCCTCGGACTCGGTCGGCTCGATCATCAGCGTGCCTGCCACCGGGAACGACATCGTCGGCGCGTGGAAGCCGTAGTCGATCAGGCGCTTGGCGATGTCGTCGACGGTGACGCCGGTCGCCTTGGACAGCGGGCGCAGGTCCACGATGCACTCGTGGGCGACCAGACCGGCCGGGCCGGTGTAGAGCACCGGGAAGTGCGGCTCCAGGCGCTTGGCGATGTAGTTCGCCGCGAGCACGGCGACCTGGGTGGCGCGCTTGAGGCCCTCGCCGCCCATCAGCCGCACGTACGACCAGGAGATCGGCAGGATGCCCGCGGAGCCCCACGGGGCGGCCGAGATCGGGCCGACGCCGGTCTCCGGGCCCGCGGTGGGCTGGAGCGGGTGGTTCGGCAGGTACGGGGCGAGGTGGGCGCGGACGCCGACCGGGCCGACGCCAGGACCGCCGCCACCGTGCGGGATGCAGAAGGTCTTGTGCAGGTTCAGGTGCGAGACGTCGCCGCCGAAGTGGCCCGGCTTGGCCAGACCGACCAGCGCGTTGAGGTTCGCACCGTCGACGTACACCTGGCCGCCGGCCTCGTGCACCTCGGCGCAGATGTCGGCGACGTGCTCCTCGAAGACGCCGTGCGTCGACGGGTAGGTGATCATCAGCACCGACAGCTCGTCGCGGTACTGCGCGATCTTGGCGCGCAGGTCCTCGACGTCGACCTCGCCGTCGTCGGCGGTCTTGACGACGACGACCTTCATGCCTGCCATCACCGCGGAGGCGGCGTTGGTGCCGTGCGCGGAGGACGGGATGAGGCAGACGGTGCGCTGCTCGTCACCGTTCGCGCGGTGGTAGGCGCGGACGGCCAGCAGACCGGCCAGCTCGCCCTGGGAACCGGCGTTCGGCTGGATCGACACCTTGTCGTAGCCGGTGACCTCGGCGAGGCGCTCCTCGAGCTCGGTGATGAGCGTGACGTAGCCCTGCGCCTGCTCGACCGGTGCGAAGGGGTGCATCTGACCGAACTCGGGCCAGGTCACCGCCTCCATCTCGGTCGTCGCGTTCAGCTTCATCGTGCAGGAGCCGAGCGGGATCATGCCGCGGTCGAGCGCGTAGTCGCGGTCGGCGAGCTTGCGCAGGTAGCGCAGCATCGAGGTCTCGGAGCGGTGCGCGTGGAAGACCGGGTGGGTCATGTACGCGTCGGAGCGCAGCAGCCCGGCGGGCAGCGTGTCCTCGGTGGTGGCGTCCAGGGCCTCGACGTCGGCGGTCACGCCGAAGGCGGCCCACACGGCGGCGAGCTGGGCGCGCCCGGTGGTCTCGTCGCAGGACATCGACACGTGGTCGGCGTCGACGCGGTAGAGGTTCACCCCGGCCTCGCGGGCGGCGGCGACGACCTCGTCGGCCTTGCCGGGCACCCGGGCGGTGAGGGTGTCGAAGAAGGCGCCCTGGGTGAGCTCCACGCCCCCGGCGGTCAGACCCGCGGCGAGGATCGCGGCGTACCGGTGGGTGCGGCGGGCGATGCCCTGGAGGCCCTCGGGGCCGTGGTAGACGGCGTACATGCCGGCCATGACGGCGAGCAGCACCTGAGCGGTACAGATGTTGCTGGTGGCCTTCTCGCGGCGGATGTGCTGCTCGCGGGTCTGCAGGGCCAGGCGGTAGGCGCGGTTCCCGTCGGCGTCGACGGAGACACCCACGAGACGGCCGGGCAGGGAGCGGGCGTGCTTGTCCTGGACGGCCATGTAGCCGGCGTGCGGGCCGCCGAAGCCCATGGGGACGCCGAAGCGCTGCGTCGTACCGACGGCGATGTCGGCCCCGAGCGCACCCGGCGAGGTGAGCAGGGTGAGCGCGAGCAGGTCGGCGGCGACGGTGACGATCGCGCCGAGCTCGTGGGCGGCGTCGATGAGCGGCTTGATGTCGCGCACGGCACCGGAGGCACCGGGGTACTGGAGGAGCACGCCGAAGACACCGCGCTCGGCGATCTCGGCCGGGATGCCCTCGCTCAGGTCGGCGACGACGACCTCGACGCCGGTCGGCTCGGCGCGGGTCTCGATGACGGCGATCGTCTGCGGCAGGGCGTCGGCGTCGATGAGGAAGACACCGTTCTTGACCTTGCCGACGCGCCGGGAGAGCGCCATGGCCTCGGCGGCGGCGGTGCCCTCGTCGAGCAGGGAGGCGCCGGAGGTGGGCAGCCCGGTCAGGTCGGCGACGACGGTCTGGAAGTTCAGCAGCGCCTCGAGACGGCCCTGCGAGATCTCCGGCTGGTACGGGGTGTACGCCGTGTACCAGGCCGGGTTCTCCATCACGTTCCGCAGGATCACCGGCGGAGTGAACGTGCCGTAGTAGCCGAGGCCGATCATGGGCGCGAGGACCTGGTTGCGGTCGGCGAGCGTGCGCAGCTCGGCCAGGACCTCGGCCTCCGTGCGCGCGGCCGGCAGCCCCAGCGCCTCGGTGTTCTTGATGACGTCCGGCACCGCGGCGGCCGTGAGCTCGTCGAGGGAGCCGTAACCGACCTGGGCGAGCATCTTGGCGCGCGCCTCGGCGTCGGGCCCGATGTGCCGCTGCTCGAACGGGATGCCCTGTTCGAGTTCGGAGAGCGGAATGCGGTTGGCGGTCATGTACGGAGGCCTCCTGGTCGTCACGACCTGCGAGGGGCACCACGGCGCGGGTGCCCGGACGGCCTCCCCCTCTGTCATCTCAACCTGAGAGTTTCACCGGCACGCCTCTCGGCAGGCCGGCTTTCACCGTCGGTGAGAGCGCATGCCGTCGTCGGACACCGCTCTGCTTTCCAGAGTGACCTCGTCCGCGCGGTACAGGGGCCTGAGAGATTCCGGGGAGGATTTGCTCCTTCGGCGCCCACCGGAAGGTTTCTCCGGGGGACTCTCCCGCACGGGGTCGACAGCCACAGCCAGCCTACCAGCGCGGTTGCGGCTCCCATCGCTCAAGTGGCCGACATCCCAGATGTGCACTTTCGTAGGGGTGTAGAGCAGTTGCGACCAGTTGGAGGGACCGTGCAGACCGATATCGATCCGCGCAGCCTGATCGGCCGCAAGGCGTACGACCGGAACGGGCACAAGATCGGAACCGTGGACGAGGTGTACCTGGACGACGCGACCGGGGTCCCCGAGTGGGCGGCCGTGCGCACGGGCCTCTTCAGCCGGGACGCCTTCGTCCCCCTGGAGCCGAGCGAACTCGCCGAGAACGGCCTGCACATCCCGTACGAGCGGGCACTCATCAAGGACGCCCCCGACTTCGGGGTCGGCCGCCACCTCTCCCCGGAACAGGAGCTCCAGCTCTATCGCCACTACAGCCTCGCCCTCCCCCCGGCCCCCTCGGAGTCCCCGGACACCGACTTCGGCCACCTGGCAGGCCAGTAGGCCCCGCGCCGAGCCCCGACGACGCCACCGCCCGGCCGCGAGGCCGGGCGCGAGGCCGGGCGCACCCCGGGGCGCCCTACTCCCCGCCCCCCACCAACGGCAACGGCTCCCCCGGTTCGAGCTCCGGATCGTCCACCGCGAAGGTCCGCACCCGCCCCGGCTCCGACCCCGGCTCCTCGAACCGCACCGTGACGCGCCCGACCCCGCTGCCCTGGACCCACCCCGCCCCGTACACCGCGTGCCGCACGTCGTGCCCGGGCGCCCAGTGCCGCTCCAGCGGCCCGGGCGCCTCGGGCTCGGGCGCGGAGGCCTCGGCGGGCGCGAGGGCCTCCCCCACGGCAGGCGCCGACTCCGCCTCGGCGGCCTGCGCGAACAGGTCCTCCTGCGTGTAGTCCGCGAGCCCGCTCACCCCCACCCCCAGCAACCGCACGCCCCCGGTCGTGTCCACCGCCTCCAGGAGCCGCCCCGCCGCCTCCCGCACCACCACCGGGTCGTCCGTCGGCCCCCGCAGCGTCTCGGACCGCGTCAGCGTGGAGAAGTCGTACCGCCGCACCTTCAGGACGATCGTCCGCCCCGAGTGGCCCGAACCCCGCAGCCGCCCCACACACCGCTCCGCGAGCCGCTCCACCTCGGTCCTGATCCGCACCCGGTCGTGCAGGTCCACGTCGAAGGTGTCCTCGACCGACACCGACTTCGCGTCCCGCTCGGCCACCACGGGCCGATCGTCGTACCCCTGGGCCATCCTGTACAGCGAGGCCCCGTGCGCCCGTCCGAGGAGCCGTACGAGCTCGTCCTCGCCCGCTTCCGCGAGGTCGGTGACAGTGGTCATCCCGGCCCGCCTCAGGTGCTCCCCCGTCGCCGGCCCCACCCCGGGCAGGATCCGCACCGAGCGCGGCCCGAGGAGCTCCCGCTCGGTCCCGGGCTCGATCAGCACGAGCCCGTCGGGCTTGGCCTCCTCGGAGGCGATCTTCGCGATCATCTTGGACCCGGCGAGCCCCACCGACCCGGTGAGCCCGGTGGTCGCCAGGATGTCCACCCGCAGCCGCTCGCCGGCGGCCCGCGCGCTCCCGCTGTCGTCGGCGACGCCCCCGGCCTCCAGGTCGACGAAGGCCTCGTCGAGACTGAGCGGCTCCACGAGCGGGGAGAGCCGGCCGAGCAGCTCCATCACCTGCTCGCTGATCGACCGGTAGAAGGCGAACCGGGGAACGAGGTAGGCCGCGTTCGGCGCGAGTCGCCGCGCCTGGCCCATGGGCATGGCCGAGTGCACCCCGAACCGGCGCGCCTCGTACGAGGCGGTGGCGACCACGCCGCGGGGCCCGAGCCCGCCGACGATCACGGGCTTTCCGCGCAGGCTGGGCTTCGACGCCTGCTCGGCGGCGGCGAAGAACGCATCCATGTCGAGATGCAGGATGGTGGGCGCGGATCTCACACGTCCGATGCTGCCTCACACCACTGACAACGGGCCCGCAGCCGCCCCGAACGGCCCGCCGGACCCCTTGGGACCCCCTGGGTCCCACGCGCGCCGGGGACGGGCCCTCAGGCCCCTCAGGCGGCTCTCAGACGGCCCTGTCCCGCCGGCGCCTCGCCAGCTCGTCCCCCGGGTTGTGCCCCACGAGCGTCTCGCCCGTGTCGACCCGCTCCCCGTGCAGCTGCGCGAGCGCCGCCTCGACGTCCCGCCAGACCACGCCGACGGCGATGCCGAAGACACCCTGACCACCCTGGAGCAGGTCGACGACCTCGTCCGGCGAGGAACACTCGTAGACCGTGGCCCCGTCGCTCATGAGCGTCATCCGCTCCAGGTCACGGAAGCCCCGCGCGCGCAGGTGCTGCACCGCCGCCCGGATGTTCTGCAGGGCGACCCCGGTGTCGAGGAAACGCTTGACGATCTTCAGGACAACGACGTCGCGGAAGCTGTAGAGCCGCTGGGTGCCCGACCCGTACGCGGGCCGCACACTCGGCTCCACCAGCCCCGTACGCGCCCAGTAGTCCAACTGGCGATAGGTGATGCCGGCCGCCGCGCAGGCCGTCGGTCCGCGATAGCCGACCACCTCGCCCGCCGCGCCAGGACCGCTCCCCGGCCCCGTGCCGGCGTCCGTACCGAAGTCGCCCCCACTGCCGTGAAGCGGATACGGACCGCTCTCCCCGGACACGCGCCCGAGCGAGCTCCCTGCCGTACCGTCCGCGCTGCTCATCACGCCGACCCTCCGTCCTTGACCTGCCCACACGAAGGTAGGCAGTCACTCGGGGTGCGTCAACGATCGCCACACTCGGCACGCCGAGTGATAATCACCCTGAGAGTGGTTTCCCGTGTCTCTCGCCGGGGAACGGCTAGTCGAATGCCCTCACGGCACCCCACGAACGGCCTGTGCCCACACCGCTCGGCGTCACTGACTGTTGGTCCCGAAATCCTCCGGTGAGATCTGATCGAGGAACTCGCGGAACTTCTCCACCTCGTCCTCCTGCTCATCCGGAATCGCGATACCGGCGTCGTCCAGCACGCCGTCGCTGCCGTAGATCGGGGTACCGGTCCGCAGGGCCAGGGCTATCGCGTCCGACGGCCGCGCACTCACCTCGACGCCGCTGGCGAAGACCAGCTCGGCGTAGAAGACCCCGTCACGCAGATCCGTGATGCGGACTTCGGTGAGCTCCTGTCCCACGGCCTCCAGCACGTCCTTGAACAGGTCGTGCGTCAGCGGCCGCGGCGGCGCCATCCCCTGCTGGGCGAAGGCGATCGCGGTCGCCTCACCCGGTCCGATCCAGATGGGGAGGTACCGATCGCCTCCCACTTCACGCAGGAGCACGATCGGCTGGTTGGAGGGCATTTCCACCCGGACACCCACAACGTCGAGCTCGTTCACACAGCAACCCTAGGACGTGCCCGACCGGTTTGGATAGTCGGGCCCTGACAAGGCCCTGCCGAGACGGCCCCCGAGCAGGCCCACGGGCTCACTGGAGCCGGATGCCCAGCGCCATCTGCACGAGCGCGGCATGCAGCCGCACCGACTGCGCGGCGAGCTCCTGCGCGGTGGCCTCCGCATGCGCTCTGGTCTGCGGATTACGGTGCCGGCGCAGCGGCGCGACGACCTGCTCGATCAGTCCCGCGTCCCGGTCCGCGGCCGCCTTGACGGCCCGCAGATGCCGCGGTTCCAGACCGAACCGACCCAGATCGGAGACGAGCCTGGCGACCGTGACCGCCTCCGGGTCGTAGCCGCCGCCCTCCGTCTCCGAGATCAGGCCGTACGACTCCCACTCGGTGAGCTCGGTCTCGGTGACCTCGGCCGCCGCCAGCAGCTCCGCCCGCCCGATCCGCGCCGCGGTCGGCGGCTCGGCGTCCTGCTCCCAGGCCCCCTCGAACAGGTCACGCCGCCGCCCGGGAGCGGGCAGCTTGACCTGCTCCCCCCTGGCGAGGGCGTCGAGGTGCTCGCGGATGACCTTCAGCGGAAGGTAGTGGTCCCGCTGCATCCGCAGGATCTGAGCGAGCCGCTCCACGTCCTGCGGGCTGAACTTCCGGTACCCGGAGGCCGTACGACGGGGCTCCACGAGCCCCTCGGCCTCCAGGAACCGGATCTTGGAGATCGTCACTTCGGGAAATTCGTCGCGCAGCTGGTTCAGCACCGTGCCGATGCTGACCAGCCGGTCGCCCGCAGTGGCGGTGCCGGATCCGGCACCGCCCGTCGGTGTTCGCAGCATGGACCTTCCCTGAAGGGCTTCTCCGAGGCGTCACACGCCCCGCTGGCTCGAGTAGAACACCAGCCGGTACTTGCCGATCTGCACCTCGTCGCCGTTGGACAGCACGACCGAGTCGATCGGCTCACGGTTGACATAGGTGCCGTTGAGGCTGCCGACGTCGGAGACCGTGAAGCTGCCGTCCTGACCCCGCCGGAACTCGACATGCCGCCGGGAGACCGTGAAGTCGTCCAGGAAGATGTCGCTCTGCGGGTGACGGCCGGCCGTCGTCAGCTCACCGTCGAGCAGGAACCGGCTGCCGGAGTTCGGCCCACGGCGCACCACGAGGAGCGCGGAACCGGACGGCAGGGCCTCCACGGCCGCCAGCGCCTCGGGCGAGAGCGACGGCAGCTGGGTCTGCCCGGTGACCTCGGCGTCGTACGCCTCGAGGCCCGAGATGGAGATCGTCGACGTCGTCTCGGAAGCCCGCTCGGGCGCGACCCCACCCCGCAGCGGCGTGCCGCAGTGCGAGCAGAAACGGCTGTCGGCCGCGTTGCGGTGACCGCACCTCGTACACACCGGCATGGACGCATCCTCCTGCCGCGGCTGCCCCGCCGAGGTCTGTGTCGCGTACGGGTCGGGGGCAAACCCTCCACCCGTACTTGAGGTTGATGGTTCTCCGAAACCTATGCGGGCAGCACCAGCGGGGTCAACAGACGACGCGCCGTACGCGCCCGGAACGTCACCGCCCTGGCCCCCGACCTCATCGCGGAAGAGCGGGCGCTCGCCGCCCTGCTCCTCGCTCTGGGCGTGGCGAGACGCGCGGTGCTTGGCGTTACCGCCGTCCTCGCGTCCGCTCTTGCCGAACAACTTCGCAAAAAAACTCACGGGCGATTCCCCTTGACCGAAACAGACCCGCCCGTGGGGCAGGACGAACCGAGATCCACCAGACCTGCCGACCCGGACACCTTCACAACGTCCGTATCCTCCGGACAGTTTCCACCACGCACCACCGTTGTGGTGCGCCGACCCCCCGCAACGTCATGCCCTTGTCGCGGGACCCCCCTCGTCCCCCTCTCACTGCGAGGACGACTGAGCGTAGTCAGGCCGCTTCGCGGGTCGCAAGGCGTCGACGACGATCTTCGCCGACCGCTCCACCGTGGCCGTGGCCTGCTCCTTCTCCAGGGTCTGCACGACACCGCCGGGAATGTTGAGCGCGGGCTCGAGATCCTCCGGCTTGCCGATGACCTTGAAGACGTACGGAGCGGTCACCTTCGTTCCATCGATCCGCATGTCGTCACCACTACCGGTGAAATAACTGTCCGCGACGACCCGCACACCGTTGACCTGGATCGCCTCGGCGCCGGCCGCGCGCAGCTCCTGGATGGCGTCGAGCAGCATGTCGGACTCCACGGCCCCGCCGGGGTCGCCGACGGTCAGCGTGATGCCCGGCCCCTCGGCCGCGACCGTACCCGCCAGGATCCCGAGCTGCTGCTCCTTCTCCTGGGTCTGCTTGCGCGCCTCCTCGGCCTGGTCCGAGCTGGTCTCCAGCTCGGAGCGCTGCTTCTCCAGCCGGGACTTCTCGTCCTCGAGCCGCTGCGTACGGTCGTCGAGCTCGTCGAGGATCCGCACCAGGTCCTCCTGGCGCGCCCCGCGCAGCGCGCTGTTCTCACTGGTCGACGAGACCTGGATGGCCAGACCGAGACCGAGCACGAACAGCAGCAGCGCGACGACGAGTTGGGCCCGCGTCACCCTCGGCGGCCACAGGGCGGAGGCCAGCCTCCGCCGCCCGCTCTGCTCGGCGGCGGGCGGGGCCGGCGTCACGGGCACCCGCACGTCGTGGTCCGCGGTCCCGGCGTAGACGGACTCGGCGGCCTCGGGCTCCCGCTCGCTCTCGGCGTCCCCGGCATTCCCGCCGGCGCCGGGCACCTGCGGGTCCTGCGGCTCCCGAGGGCCCTGAGGGTCCTGTGGGTTCTTCGGCTCCTGAGGGTTCTCGTTCATCGGCCTCACGCCCGGAAGACATGGCGCCGGATGGCGGCCGCGTTGGAGAAGATCCGGATGCCGAGCACGACGACCACACCGGTCGACAGCTGCGCGCCGACGCCCAGCTTGTCCCCGAGGAAGACGATCAGCGCGGCCACGACCACGTTCGACAGGAACGAGACCACGAAGACCTTGTCCACGAAGATGCCGTCGAGCATGGCCCGCAGGCCGCCGAAGACCGCGTCGAGGGCGGCGACCACGGCGATCGGAAGATAGGGCTCGACCACCGCCGGGACCTCGGGACGGACCAACAGCCCGACCACGACTCCGACGATCAGGCCCAGTACGGCGATCACGATGTGCCCTTCCCTGTGTCGGCCGTGGCCCGCCCGGACGGCGTCGCCGCCCCGGCCCCCCTCGGCTCTGCGGTACGTACGGTCAGGCTGGGCGCGGCCGGCAGGCGTACGTCGCCCTCGACCGTGATCCCGCTCCTGATCCCGAAGTTCTCGACCAACGCGTGCAGATACTGCCCGTCGGCACTGTCCTGGAACGCGGTGCTCAGCCGCTGCCCGTCCCCGATCGCGAGGATGGTGTACGGCGGCACCAGCGGCTTGTTGTCGACCAGTATGGCGTCACCCGCGGCCCGGATCGCGGAGAGCGACGTCAGCCGCTGCCCGTTGATGGCGACGGCCTCGGCCCCCGACTCCCAGAGCCCGTTGATGACCCGCTGCATGTCCCGGTCGCGCACCCGGCCCGTGTCGGAGAAGCCGCTGCTCTCCCGCGGCCCGCCTCCCCCGGAGTCGGTGCCTTTGGCGTCGTTGACGACGAGCTTCACGCCGGGGCCGTGCACCGGCGTCGCGCCCGAGAGCAGCCCCACCAGCTCGGCCTGACCGCCGCCGTGCTCCTGGAGGGCCGCCCGCTGGCGCTCGCCGACCTCGGTCCTGATCCGCTCGACGTCCCGCTCCAGCTGGTCGGCCGTCGACGTCTCCGACTCGATCCGGTCGATCAGCTCCTGCCGCTCCTTGGCGACGACCGGCGCGGAGATCCGCGCCTCGGCCGCCCCCACGGTCACCACGGCGGCCGCGAGCACCAGGCCCGCGGCGACGCCCAGCTTGGCCCGCAGACTGCGGGGCAGCCCGCCGCCCTCCTCGGCGCGACGGGCGGTCGCCTCGGCGTATCCGTCGTCGAGCGCGTGGTCTATCACGTTGTTCAGCAGCGACATGGACGCGTCCGGGCGCGGCGGCGGTGATCCGGTGCTCCGAACGGGGGGCTGCTGCGACATGCCGCACATCGTCGCACGTCGCACGGCCTACCGCCGAATGGCCCCACCGTCCTGCGGGGAGGCGCCCTGGCAGCGCCTCCCCGCACGACGGCCGTCCGGTCAGCTGCCTGCGCTGGCGACCACTTCGGCCCACTCGTCGAGCAGGGCCTGCGCGGAGGCGTCGTCGGGACCCTCGGCCCACAGATGGGTGACGGCTTCGGCGGGGTCCGGCAGCACCATCACCCACCGCCCGTCCGCCTCGACCACCCGCACCCCGTCGGTGGTGTCCACGGACCGGCTGCCCGCCGCCTCCACCACCCGGCGCATGACCAGACCCTTGACGGCCCACGGCGTCGCGATGTCCCTCTTGAGGACGTGCGCCCGCGGAATCCGCGCGTCGATCTGGCTCAGCGTGAGCTGCGTCCGCGCGACGAGGCCGATCAGCCGCACGAAGGCCGCCGCGCCGTCGAAGACGCTGCTGAACTCGGGGACGATGAACCCACCGCGCCCGTCGCCGCCGAAGATCGTCGACTCCTCGCGCCCGACCCGTGTGAGGTCGTCGGGCGAGGTCGTCGTCCACTCCACCTGAGTGCCGTGGTACGCGGCGACCTGCTCGGCGATCCGGGTGGTCGTCACCGGCAGCGCGACCCGCCCCGAGCGCCGCTCGGCCGCCACCAGGTCCAGCATCACCAGGAGCGCCCGGTCGTCCTCGATGATCCGCCCCCGCTCGTCCACGAGCGAGAGCCGCTCGCCGACCGGGTCGAACCGCACGCCGAACGCCGCTCTCGCCGAGGCCACGATCTCCCCGAGCCGTACGAGCCCGGCCCGCCGGCTCTCGGCCGACTCGGTGGGCCGCGACTCGTCGAGCCCCGGGTTGATCGTCAGCGAGTCGACCTGGAGCCGGCCGAGGAGGCTGGGCAGGACGAGCCCGGCACTGCCGTTGGACGCGTCCACGACGACCTTCAGGCCCGCTTCGGCGATCCCCGTGGTGTCGACGTTCCGCAGCAGCGATCCGGTGTACGAGTCGAAGACGCTCGCCGGGAAGGAGAGGTCACCGATCTCCCCGGGGAACGCCCGCCGGTACTCCTGCCGCGCGAACACCCGGTCCAGCTTGCGCTGCCCGCCCTGCGACAGGTCCGCTCCGCGTTCATCGAAGAACATGATGTCCACGGAGTCGGGCACCCCGGGCGAGGTCCGCACCATGATCCCGCCGGCGCTTCCCCGCGCGGTCTGCTGCCGCGCCACCGGCAGCGGTACGTTCTCCAGGTCCCGTACGTCGATGGCGCTGGCCTGCAGCGCCGAGATCACCGCCCGTTTCAGCGCCCTCGCACCCCGGGAGTGGTCACGGGCCGTGGTGACGGTCGAACCCTTCTTGAGGGTCGTGGCGTACGCCCCCGCCAGCCGCACGGCCAGCTCGGGCGTGATCTCCACGTTGAGGATGCCGGAGACCCCTCGGGCCCCGAAGAGATGGGCCTGGCCACGGGACTCCCAGATGACCGAGGTGTTGACGAAGGCGCCGGCCTCGATCGTCTTGAACGGATAGACCCGGACGTTGCCCTGCACGATCGATTCCTCACCGACCAGGCACTCGTCCCCGATGACCGCGCCGTCCTCGATCCGGGCCGCCCGCATGATGTCGGTGTTCTTGCCGATCACACAGCCGCGCAGATTGCTCTGCTGGCCGATGTACACGTTGTCGTGGACGACGGCCTTGTGCAGGAAGGCCCCGCTCTTCACGACCACGTTCGAGCCGACGACGGTGTGCTCACGGATCTCCGCGTCGGCCTCGACCTTGGCGTAGTCGCCGATGTACAGCGGCCCTCTCAGCACGGCGTCGTGATGCACCTCGGCGCCCTCGGCGACCCACACCCCCGGTGAGATCTCGAAGCCGTCGATGTCGACCTGGACCTTGCCTTCGAGGACGTCCGCCTGGGCCTTCACATAGCTCTCATGGGTGCCGACGTCCTCCCAGTAGCCCTCGGCGACATAGCCGTAGATCGGCTTGCCTTCCTTCATCAACTGGGGAAAGACGTCACCCGACCAGTCCACGGGAACGTCCGCCTGGACGTAGTCGAAGACCTCGGGCTCCATCACGTAGATGCCCGTGTTCACGGTGTCGGAGAAGACCTGACCCCAGGTGGGTTTCTCAAGGAATCGCTCGACCTTGCCCTCTTCGTCGACGATCGTGATCCCGAATTCCAGTGGATTCGGCACCCGGGTGAGGCAGACCGTGACGAGGGCGCCCTTCTCCTTGTGGAAGGCGATCAGATCGGTGAGATCGAAATCGGTGAGAGCGTCCCCTGAGATGACGAGAAAGGCGTCGTCCTTCAACGCCTCCTCGGCGTTCTTCACACTTCCCGCTGTACCGAGTGGCTTCTCCTCGTTGGCATACGTGAGCTCCATCCCGAGTTCCTCGCCGTCGCCGAAGTAATTCCTGACGAGTGAGGCGAGAAACTGCACGGTGACGACGGTCTCGTTGAGACCGTGCCTCTTGAGCAGTCGTAGGACGTGCTCCATGATCGGCCGGTTCACCACCGGCAGTAGAGGCTTGGGCATGCTCGAGGTCATAGGGCGAAGGCGGGTTCCTTCGCCGCCGGCCATCACGACGGCCTTCATGTCGGAAGCGTCCTCCTTGAAGAGACGACGGTCCTGCCGACTTCACCTGTCCGTGCACTGGCCCTCGGACGTCCTCGTCGTTGCCGGCGACGCTGCTCGGCACTGGACGGACGGGCTCAATCGGCCGCGGTATCCGCCTTCACGAGTCGACGGACCTGGACCACGTAGAGGATCCCTGCCCACCAATACAGAGTTGTACCCCATCCGGCGAAGGCCCACCCGAAAACTTCAGCGAGTGACGAAAGCCAGCCCGTTCCGTCACTGAGAAGCAGCAACGGGAACGCGTACATCAGGTTGAAAGTCGCAGCTTTGCCGAGGAAGTTCACCTGGGGCGGCGGGTAGCCGTGCCGGCGGAGGATTGCCACCATCACGAGCAGCATGGCTTCGCGCGCCAGAAGAGCCGCGGTGAGCCACAGCGGGAGGATCTCGCGCCAGGTGAGTCCCACGAGGGTGGACAGGATGTACAACCTGTCGGCGGCGGGATCGAGCAGCCGGCCGAGGTTGCTGATCTGGTTCCAGCGCCGGGCCAGTTTGCCGTCGAGATAGTCGCTGACGCCGCTGAGCATCAGAACGAGAAGAGCCCAGCCGTCACTGTTGGGCCCACCGAACTCGGGGCGGAGAATCAACCACAGAAACAGCGGCACGCCCGCGAGGCGCGCCATGCTGAGAATGTTGGGGATGGTGAGGACCCGGTCGGTCTGAACGCGAGTCTCCTGGACCTCCACCCGGGGGCCTCCTGCTGGGAACGTACGGACGATGCCCCCTGACCTTACCCTCAGCCACAACACCGCCGTACACAGGGGCCCGGCGAGGTGCTCCTGAACGCAGAAAAGCCCCGCACCATGAGGTGCGGGGCTTTCCCACAATGATTGTTCGGCGGCGTCCTACTCTCCCACAGGGTCCCCCCTGCAGTACCATCGGCGCTGAAAGGCTTAGCTTCCGGGTTCGGAATGTAACCGGGCGTTTCCCTAACGCTATGACCACCGAAACTCTATGAAGTTGAACTCAACCGGAAAATGGGAGTTCGTTACTTCAGAACTAACACAGTGGACGCGAGCAACTGAGGACAAGCCCTCGGCCTATTAGTACCGGTCAGCTCCACCCATTACTGGGCTTCCACATCCGGCCTATCAACCCAGTCGTCTACTGGGAGCCTTACCCTCTCAAGGAGGTGGGAATACTCATCTCGAAGCAGGCTTCCCGCTTAGATGCTTTCAGCGGTTATCCCTCCCGAACGTAGCCAACCAGCCATGCCCTTGGCAGGACAACTGGCACACCAGAGGTTCGTCCGTCCCGGTCCTCTCGTACTAGGGACAGCCCTTCTCAATATTCCTACGCGCACAGCGGATAGGGACCGAACTGTCTCACGACGTTCTAAACCCAGCTCGCGTACCGCTTTAATGGGCGAACAGCCCAACCCTTGGGACCGACTCCAGCCCCAGGATGCGACGAGCCGACATCGAGGTGCCAAACCATCCCGTCGATATGGACTCTTGGGGAAGATCAGCCTGTTATCCCCGGGGTACCTTTTATCCGTTGAGCGACGGCGCTTCCACAAGCCACCGCCGGATCACTAGTCCCGACTTTCGTCCCTGCTCGACCCGTCGGTCTCACAGTCAAGCTCCCTTGTGCACTTACACTCAACACCTGATTGCCAACCAGGCTGAGGGAACCTTTGGGCGCCTCCGTTACCCTTTGGGAGGCAACCGCCCCAGTTAAACTACCCATCAGACACTGTCCCTGATCCGGATCACGGACCGAGGTTAGACATCCAGCACGACCAGAGTGGTATTTCAACGGCGACTCCACCATGACTGGCGTCACGGCTTCAAAGTCTCCCACCTATCCTACACAAGCCGAACCGAACACCAATATCAAACTGTAGTAAAGGTCCCGGGGTCTTTCCGTCCTGCTGCGCGAAACGAGCATCTTTACTCGTAGTGCAATTTCACCGGGCCTATGGTTGAGACAGTCGAGAAGTCGTTACGCCATTCGTGCAGGTCGGAACTTACCCGACAAGGAATTTCGCTACCTTAGGATGGTTATAGTTACCACCGCCGTTTACTGGCGCTTAAGTTCTCAGCTTCGCCCTGTCGAAACAGAGCTAACCGGTCCCCTTAACGTTCCAGCACCGGGCAGGCGTCAGTCCGTATACATCGCCTTACGGCTTCGCACGGACCTGTGTTTTTAGTAAACAGTCGCTTCTCGCTGGTCTCTGCGGCCACCCCCAGCTCAGGAGGAAAACTCCATCACCAGGCGTGGCCCCCCTTCTCCCGAAGTTACGGGGGCATTTTGCCGAGTTCCTTAACCATAGTTCACCCGAACGCCTCGGTATTCTCTACCTGACCACCTGAGTCGGTTTAGGGTACGGGCCGCCATGAAACTCGCTAGAGGCTTTTCTCGACAGCATAGGATCATCCACTTCACCACAATCGGCTCGGCATCAGGTCTCAGGCTATGTGCTGTCCGGATTTACCTGGACAACGCCCTACACCCTTACCCCGGGACAACCACCGCCCGGGCTGGACTACCTTCCTGCGTCACCCCATCGCTTACCTACTACCACCTTGGGTCAGCGGCTCCACCACTTTCCATTCCCCGAAGGGTCCGGAACGGCTTCACGGCCTTAGCATTAATGGGCTCGATATTGGGCGTTTCAAAGCGGGTACCGGAATATCAACCGGTTGTCCATCGACTACGCCTGTCGGCCTCGCCTTAGGTCCCGACTTACCCTGGGCAGATCAGCTTGACCCAGGAACCCTTAGTCAATCGGCGCACACGTTTCTCACGTGTGTATCGCTACTCATGCCTGCATTCTCACTCGTGAACCGTCCACAACTCGCTTCCGCGGCTGCTTCACCCGGCACACGACGCTCCCCTACCCATCACAGCACCCGTTGGGGCTTATTGCTGCAATGACACGACTTCGGCGGTACGCTTGAGCCCCGCTACATTGTCGGCGCGGAATCACTTGACCAGTGAGCTATTACGCACTCTTTCAAGGGTGGCTGCTTCTAAGCCAACCTCCTGGTTGTCTCTGCGACTCCACATCCTTTCCCACTTAGCGTACGCTTAGGGGCCTTAGTCGATGCTCTGGGCTGTTTCCCTCTCGACCATGGAGCTTATCCCCCACAGTCTCACTGCCGTGCTCTCACTTACCGGCATTCGGAGTTTGGCTAAGGTCAGTAACCCGGTAGGGCCCATCGCCTATCCAGTGCTCTACCTCCGGCAAGAAACACACGACGCTGCACCTAAATGCATTTCGGGGAGAACCAGCTATCACGGAGTTTGATTGGCCTTTCACCCCTAACCACAGGTCATCCCCCAGGTTTTCAACCCTGGTGGGTTCGGTCCTCCACGAAGTCTTACCTCCGCTTCAACCTGCCCATGGCTAGATCACTCCGCTTCGGGTCTTGAGCGCGCTACTGAATCGCCCTATTCGGACTCGCTTTCGCTACGGCTTCCCCACACGGGTTAACCTCGCAACGCACCGCAAACTCGCAGGCTCATTCTTCAAAAGGCACGCAGTCACGACCCATTGGGTAAACCCAATGAGCGACGCTCCCACGGCTTGTAGGCACACGGTTTCAGGTACTATTTCACTCCGCTCCCGCGGTACTTTTCACCATTCCCTCACGGTACTATCCGCTATCGGTCACCAGGGAATATTTAGGCTTAGCGGGTGGTCCCGCCAGATTCACACGGGATTTCTCGGGCCCCGTGCTACTTGGGTGTCTCTCAAACGAGCCGTCAATGTTTCAGCTACGGGGGTCTTACCCTCTACGCCGGACCTTTCGCATGTCCTTCGCCTACATCAACGGTTTCTGACTCGTCTCACAGCCGGCAGACTGTGAAAGAGAGATCCCACAACCCCGCATGCGCAACCCCTGCCGGGTATCACACGCATACGGTTTGGCCTCATCCGGTTTCGCTCGCCACTACTCCCGGAATCACGGTTGTTTTCTCTTCCTGAGGGTACTGAGATGTTTCACTTCCCCTCGTTCCCTCCACATGCCCTATGTGTTCAGGCATGGGTGACAGCCCATGACGACTGCCGGGTTTCCCCATTCGGAAACCCCCGGATCAAAGCCTGGTTGACGGCTCCCCGGGGACTATCGTGGCCTCCCACGTCCTTCATCGGTTCCTGGTGCCAAGGCATCCACCGTGCGCCCTTAAAAACTTGGCCACAGATGCTCGCGTCCACTGTGTAGTTCTCAAGCAACGACCAGCCACCCATCACCCCATCCGACAAGCAGATGAGTGCACTGGGGCCGGCATCGCGAAGATACAAACCTTACGGCCGTACCCTCAGACACCCAACAACGTGCCAAGCACGATCTTTTGGTTCATCGTCACGTTCCACGCCGAAGCAGTACTGGTGAAGTGATCCTCAAGATCGTGCCAACTAATCAACGTTCCACCCATGAGCTGACCGTGCAGAACGTTTGCCTGCAATCGGTACTGTGCTCCTTAGAAAGGAGGTGATCCAGCCGCACCTTCCGGTACGGCTACCTTGTTACGACTTCGTCCCAATCGCCAGTCCCACCTTCGACAGCTCCCTCCCACAAGGGGTTGGGCCACCGGCTTCGGGTGTTACCGACTTTCGTGACGTGACGGGCGGTGTGTACAAGGCCCGGGAACGTATTCACCGCAGCAATGCTGATCTGCGATTACTAGCAACTCCGACTTCATGGGGTCGAGTTGCAGACCCCAATCCGAACTGAGACCGGCTTTTTGAGATTCGCTCCGCCTCACGGCATCGCAGCTCTTTGTACCGGCCATTGTAGCACGTGTGCAGCCCAAGACATAAGGGGCATGATGACTTGACGTCGTCCCCACCTTCCTCCGAGTTGACCCCGGCGGTCTCCTGTGAGTCCCCATCACCCCGAAGGGCATGCTGGCAACACAGGACAAGGGTTGCGCTCGTTGCGGGACTTAACCCAACATCTCACGACACGAGCTGACGACAGCCATGCACCACCTGTATACCGACCACAAGGGGGGCACTATCTCTAATGCTTTCCGGTATATGTCAAGCCTTGGTAAGGTTCTTCGCGTTGCGTCGAATTAAGCCACATGCTCCGCTGCTTGTGCGGGCCCCCGTCAATTCCTTTGAGTTTTAGCCTTGCGGCCGTACTCCCCAGGCGGGGAACTTAATGCGTTAGCTGCGGCACCGACGACGTGGAATGTCGCCAACACCTAGTTCCCAACGTTTACGGCGTGGACTACCAGGGTATCTAATCCTGTTCGCTCCCCACGCTTTCGCTCCTCAGCGTCAGTAATGGCCCAGAGATCCGCCTTCGCCACCGGTGTTCCTCCTGATATCTGCGCATTTCACCGCTACACCAGGAATTCCGATCTCCCCTACCACACTCTAGCCTGCCCGTATCGGATGCAGACCCGGGGTTAAGCCCCGGGCTTTCACACCCGACGTGACAAGCCGCCTACGAGCTCTTTACGCCCAATAATTCCGGACAACGCTTGCGCCCTACGTATTACCGCGGCTGCTGGCACGTAGTTAGCCGGCGCTTCTTCTGCAGGTACCGTCACTTTCGCTTCTTCCCTGCTGAAAGAGGTTTACAACCCGAAGGCCGTCATCCCTCACGCGGCGTCGCTGCATCAGGCTTTCGCCCATTGTGCAATATTCCCCACTGCTGCCTCCCGTAGGAGTCTGGGCCGTGTCTCAGTCCCAGTGTGGCCGGTCGCCCTCTCAGGCCGGCTACCCGTCGTCGCCTTGGTAGGCCATTACCCCACCAACAAGCTGATAGGCCGCGGGCTCATCCTTCACCGCCGGAGCTTTCAACCAGCTCCCATGCGGAAGCCGGTGTTATCCGGTATTAGACCCCGTTTCCAGGGCTTGTCCCAGAGTGAAGGGCAGATTGCCCACGTGTTACTCACCCGTTCGCCACTAATCCACCCCGAAGGGCTTCATCGTTCGACTTGCATGTGTTAAGCACGCCGCCAGCGTTCGTCCTGAGCCAGGATCAAACTCTCCGTGAATGTTTACCCGTAATCGGGTGACACTCGCGTTGAGCGGGACAGTCAGGCCGGAATAGGGCCGACTGTCCACAGCGTCCTCGCTGTGTATGTTGCCTACCCGCCACAAGGGCCGGCAGGACTTTCAAAGGAACCTCGCCATCCGAAGATGGACGGGGTATCAACTAATCTGGCGTTGATTTTTGGCACGCTGTTGAGTTCTCAAGGAACGGACGCTTCCTTTGTACTCACCCTCTCGGGCTTTCCTCCGGGCTTCCCTTCGGTGTTTCGTGTTTCCAGCTTAGCAGATCCGATTTTCCGTTTCTGCCACCCGCTGGAGTGGGCTGCGGGGTCTGGAATTCACTTTCGTGCTTTCCGTTCCCGGCGGGGTTGAACACTACCAGGCTTTCTCGGTCCCCCCGACCACGTCCCTGCGAGCATGCAGAGGTGTAGACCACTGGGGTTAGGATCTGGCTTGATAGGTGCTGCCGACCCGCGACTCAAGGCCGCGTTGGGGTCAGGCAGGAGTACGACAGTACATCCCACCGTCAGTAGAGGCAAATCGTTGCCGGTAGTCCCTAGCTCCGCCCAACTGGTACGTCTCGTGCGGAACCGGGACTTCCTATGACATACGCTTCTGAACAGTACGCCGTCCAGGACAGGTAGTGACGGCGCCACACAATCTCCGCCCCTGGGAGGCTTCCCATGACAACCGTGACGTCGCCGCTTGCTGGACGCGCCATCGGTCTCGCCGCAGTTCCCGACCCGGTCTTCTCCGGTGCGATGGTCGGTCCCGGTACCGCCATCGATCCCGTGCGTGAGCCCTCGGAGGCGGTGTCCCCCATCGACGGGGTCGTCGTCTCCATGCACCCGCACGCCTTCGTCGTCGTCGACAGCGAGGGACACGGTGTGCTCACCCACCTCGGCATCGACACCGTCCAGCTGAACGGCGAGGGCTTCGAGCTCCTCGTCAAGAAGGGCGACACCGTCCAGCGCAACCAGCCCGTCGTGCGCTGGGACCCCTCCGCGGTCGAGGCCGCCGGCAAGTCCCCCATCTGCCCCATCGTGGCCCTGGAGGCCACCTCGGACTCGCTCTCCGACGTCGCCGTCGACCAGGACGTGAAGGCCGGCGACCAGCTCTTCGGCTGGCACTGAGCCGGTCCGTCCTCGTGACGACGACCGCGGGTTCGACATTCAACGCGGCGGCAGAGGCCGTCGCTCTATCGGAGACGGGTGAGATGGAGACAACGCTGCGAGGCGTCGGCGTCAGCCACGGTGTGGCGATCGGCGAGGTCCGGCACATGGGCACGGCGGTTCTCGAGCCGCCGGCCAAGCAGATTCCGGCGGACGAGGCGGAGCGCGAACAGGGGCGCGCCCGTCAGGCCGTCGAGGCTGTCGCCGCCGACCTCAACGCGCGCGGCAACCTGGCCGGCGGTGAGGCGCAGCACGTGCTGGAGGCCCAGGCGATGATCGCCCAGGACCCGGAGCTCATCGCCGATGTGGACCGCCGGATCGCCGTGGGCAGCACGGCGGAGCGCGGTATCTACGACGCCTTCTCGCACTACCGCGAACTGCTCGCGGGTGCCGGTGAGTACATGGCGGGGCGGGTCGCCGACCTCGACGACGTGCGGAACCGGATCGTGGCGCGGCTGCTCGGTGTGCCGATGCCGGGTGTGCCGGACAGCGACGAGCCGTACGTGCTGATCGCCCGGGACCTGGCGCCCGCCGACACGGCGCTGCTCGACCCGGCGCTGGTGCTCGGGTTCGTGACCGAGGAGGGCGGGCCGACCAGCCACAGCGCGATTCTCGCGCGGGCGCTGGGTGTACCGGCCATCGTGGCGCTGCCGGGTGCGGGTGAGCTCGCCGAGGGCACGATGATCGCGGTCGACGGTTCGACCGGCGAGCTCTTCGTGGACCCGAGCGAGGAGAAGAAGGCGGAGCTGACCGCGGCCGCCGCGGCGCGCAAGGCCGCGCTCGCGACGTCCAGCGGTCCGGGCGCGACCTCGGACGGTCACAAGGTGCCGCTGCTCGCCAACGTCGGTGGTCCCTCGGACGTGCCGGCGGCGGTGGAGGCCGGTGCCGAGGGCGTCGGTCTGTTCCGTACGGAGTTCCTCTTCCTGGACGACAGCAAGAACGCTCCGTCCGAGGAGAAGCAGATCGAGGCGTACCGCAAGGTGCTCGAGGCGTTCCCGGAGGGCCGGGTGGTCGTGCGGGTGCTCGACGCCGGTGCCGACAAGCCGCTGGACTTCCTGACGCCGGTGGACGAGCCGAACCCGGCGCTCGGTGTCCGGGGTCTGCGCTCACTGCTCGACCACCCGGAGGTGCTGCGGACGCAGCTGACCGCGCTGGCGAAGGCGGCCGAGGGGCTGCCGGTGTACCTCGAGGTCATGGCGCCGATGGTGGCCGACCGTACGGACGCGAAGGCCTTCGCCGACGCGTGCCGTGAGGCGGGGCTGCGGGCGAAGTTCGGTGCGATGGTCGAGATTCCCTCGGCGGCGCTGCGGGCGCGCTCGATCCTGCAGGAGGTGGAGTTCCTGTCGCTGGGCACCAACGACCTGGCGCAGTACACCTTCGCGGCCGACCGTCAGGTCGGTGCGGTGTCGCGGCTCCAGGACCCGTGGCAGCCGGCGCTGCTCGACCTGGTGGCGCTGTCCGCCGAGGCGGCCAAGGCCGAGGGCAAGAGCTGTGGTGTCTGTGGTGAGGCCGCGGCCGATCCGCTGCTCGCCTGTGTGCTGACGGGTCTGGGTGTCACCTCTCTCTCCATGGGTGCCGCTTCGATTCCTTATGTGCGGGCGACGCTGGCCAAGTACACGCTGGCGCAGTGTGAGCGGGCCGCCGCCGCGGCGCGTGCGGCGGACACGGCGCACGAGGCGCGCGTGGCCGCGCAGGCGGTGCTGTCCGGGGAGTAGTTCCCGGGGTGTGCGACGAAGGGGCTTTCCGTCACCGAGGTGGCGGGGAGCCCCTTCGGCGCTTCCGGGGTCAGTGGTGGCCGGTCTCGTCCTCGGCGGGGTCGGGGGCGAGGGGGAAGCCGGCCCGGTGGTCGACGCCCGGTTCCGGGGAGAGCGGTTCTCCGGTGCGGGCGTCGGTGCAGTAGGCGGCGAAGACCTCGGCCTCGGTGAGGGGGGTGAGGGTGTCGCCGGTGAGGCGCCAGCCGTGGAGGCGGTCGCGGTCGCCGGGGGTGCTGGTGCGCAGGACGAGTCCGCCGGGTGCGCGGAGGGCGATGCCGGCGGCGAGGACGGCGGTGAACTCGGCCGCGGTCGCGTCGTCGGCGGCGGCGTAGGGGGCGGTGCCCGCGTCGGGTCGGGTGGGGGCGTGGGTGTGGAGGGCGGCGACGAGTTGGTCGTCGGCGGCGGAGACGCTGCAGACGAGGTGGTGGGTGCCGGGGCCGGCGGCGTCGAGGAGGCGGTGGAGGAGGCGGGCGGCCCGCTCGAAGGCGGCCTTGCCGATGTCCTTGCCGCAGGTGGCGCAGTCTCCGGCGGTGGCGAGGACGGTGGTGGCGTACTCCCAGGTGGCGTGGCGGACGGCGGTGTCGACGAGCTCGGGCAGGAGGCTGCTGAGGGGCTGCCCGGTGTAGGTGACCCGGGCGCCGGTGGCGCCCAGGTGGGCGGTGAACCGGCTGCGGCTGGTGGGGTGGTCGGGGTCGAGGGCGGTCTCGGCGCAGTAGGCCGCGTACTCCTCGGGGTCGAAGAGGGTGACGGTGGTGTGGCCGCCCTGGGTGGCGAGGGTGCGCAGGAGTGCCTCGACCTGCCGGAGGTAGGTGGGGTGGTCGTCGAAGGCGAAGGTGCGGTAGCGGCGCATGGCCGTGAAGTCGTGCTCGTCGGCGAGGAGGCCGACGGTGCTGGGGACTTCGCGGCGCAGGGCGCGGCGGAGGTGGGTCTGGGTGGTTCCGGTGCGTGTCATGTCTCCCCCTGGTGACGCTCCGATCAGTGCTCACTCACCGTAACCTTCGCCACTGACAGTGACGGTTCGGGGAGGCGTCGGAGGACGAGCCGGTTCTGGGCGGCGGTGGTGGCGACGAGGACGGCGCCCAGGACGGGCCAGGCCAGGGGGCCGGCGGAGACGAGGCCGGTCATGAGGAGGGGGCCGACGAAGCGCTGGGTGGACTGGGCCAGGCCGTGGACTCCGAGATAGGCACCCTGGGCGTCGTCGGGGGCGAGGGCGACGGAGATCTCCCAGGAGGCGATGGTGTGGATCATCTCGGCGAAGGTGAGGGCGACGGCCGTGGTGATCAGCGCGGCGATGGCGAGGGTCCGGCCGCCGAGAGCGGAGACGGCGAGGGCGAGCGTGCCGACGGCGAAGAGCCCCGCGAGGGGGACGAGCAGGCGGCGGGCGGCCTCGGTGGAGGTGCCGAAGCGCGCGAGCGGCACCTGGAAGAGCACGACGAGGGCGCTGTTGGCGACCATCAGGAGCGGGGCGAGGCCGACGGGGGCGTCGGTGGCGTGGACGATCCAGAGCGGGAGGGCGACCTGGAGGACCGAGTCGTGGAGGAAGAAGACCGAGTCGGCCGCGGTGAAGCCGAGGAAGCTCCGGTCGCGCCAGGGGTTGGAGGGTTTGGCCGTGGGGGCGGGGTCGGTGGACGCGGCGGCGATCCGGGAGGTGGCGGGGGCCGGGGGTTCGGCGCAGCGGAGGGTGAGGGCCGCGATCACGACGTACGAGAGGGCGTCGCCGATGAGGAGGAGGTGGAAGGCGGTGGTGGTGCCGACGGCGAGGGCGGCCGCGGCGCCGAGGCCGCCGAGGGTCCAGCCGATGTTGGAGGTGGTGCGGTTGATGGCCTGGTAGCGGATGCGGTCGGGGCCGGCGACCCGGGCCGCGTAGAGCTTGGTGAGGACGTTGGTGGCGCGGTCGGGCAGGGCGCCGACGGCCGAGAAGAGGACGAGTAGCAGGTAGTCGTCGGTGGTGAGGAGGGCGAGGAGGGCGGCGGCGCGCAGGAGTTGGCTGCCGATGAGGACGCGGACGAGGGGGAAGCGGTCGGCGAGGCGGCCGCCGAGGGGTGCGCCCGCGATGCCCGCCGCTCCCGAGACGGCGAGGAGGAGGCCGACCTGTCCGAGGTCGAGGCCGGTGACGAAGGTGAAGTAGAGGGCCGTGGCCGTGGCCCAGAGGCCGGTGCCGCATTTGTCGATGAAGCCGATGAGGAGCATGCGGCGGCCGTCGGGGCCTCCGGGGATGCGGTCTTCGAGGGTTTTTCGGGCGGATCGGGCGGTGCGGCTCAACGGGTCCCCCTTGCGAACTGCTTTGTATTGATACATACTTGATTACGTGGCAGCACAATATGCGATCGAGGGCACGACGGCCAAGGGGATTGCCGCGTCCGTAGAGCGGGGCGTGACCGAGGGTGGACTCGCCCCGGGCGACGCCCTGCCTCCCGTACGCCGGCTCGCGGACGATCTGGGGGTGAGCCCCGGGACGGTCGCGACGGCGTACAAGGAACTGCGGCAGCGGGGCCTGATCGTCACGCGGGGCCGCGGCGGGACCGTCGTCGCCGAGGTGCCGTCCGTGGCCTCACGGCGGCCGCCGCGCGTCCCCGAAGGGCTCACGGACCTGGCCGGCGGCCATCCGGACCCGGCCTTCCTCCCCGTACTGCGTCCCCCGGCGGCGGTCACCCCGGTGTACGGGTCCCATCGCGCGGCGCCGCGCCTGGCGGCGCTCGAAGAGGCGACCCGGCGGTGGTTCGAGCGGGACGGGGTGCCCGCGCGGCACGTGACGTTCGCGCACGGGGCGCTCGACTGCATCGCCCGGCTCCTCTCCACGGAGCTGCGGCCGGGGGACGCGGTGGCCGTGGAGGATCCCGGTTTCCACCATCTGCTCGACCTGGTGCCCGCGCTGGGCCTCCGGACGGTCCCGGTGACCGTGGACGACGAGGGACTCGTACCGGAGTCGCTGCGGACGGCGTTGCGCGGCGGGGTGCGCGCGGTCGTGTGCAGTCCCCGCGGCCAGTGCCCGACCGGGGCCTTCTTCACCCGGCGGCGGCGGGACGAACTGGTCGCGGTGCTCCGGGAGTTCCCCGAGGTGCTGGTCGTCGAGGACGATCACAACGCGGAGGTCGGCGGGGCGGCGGCACACACCCTCGCGGCCGCCGGGCTCGACCGGTGGGCGCAGGTCAGGACCGCGTCGAAGCACCTCGGGATCGACCTGCGATGGGCCGGGGTCGCCTGCGACGCGGTGACCCTCGCGCGGCACGACGGACGGATGCTGATGACCTCGGGCTGGGTCAGCCATGTGCTCCAGGAGATGGTGGCCGATCTGTTCGGCGACGCGGAGGTCCGCGCGCTCGTGGCGGCCGGGGAAGCGGTGTACTCGGAACGGCGCGCGGCCCTCATCGGGGCGCTCGGGGCGTACCGGATCCGGGCGGTCGGGGCGAGCGGTCTCAACGTGTGGGTGCCGGTGCGCGACGAGTCGGCGATCGTCAACGGGCTGCGGACGCACGGCTGGTGGGTGGCCGCCGGGGCACGGTTCCGAATCGCGGCGCCGCCCGCCGTACGGATCACCACGGCGACGCTGGCACCGGGCGACGCGCCGCGCCTGGCCGCGGACTTCGCCGAGGTCCTCGGTGACGGGCAGGCGACGTACGGGGGTTGAGGGGGGGGACGCGCGAACGCTCCGGGGAGGGTGTGTCCTCCCCGGAGCGTTCGGTGTCGCCGGGCGTCGTCGGTCGGGGCGCTGATCGGGTCGTCGGCCGCGTGGCCGAGTCGTCGGTCAGGCCGCCGGCTCAGCGGGTCCGGTAGGCGTGCGTCTGGGTCTGCGTGAGGGTGTTGCCCTCGGTGTCGGTGAGTTCGGCGCGGAGGGAGACCGTGCCGCCCGGGCCCGGGTTACGGAAGCCGGCCCGGCCGTCGGTCACGGGGACGCGCGTCCAGGTGGCGCCGCCGTCGGCCGACATCGACACGGCGAGCGACCGGACGCCGGTCCTGGCGGCCTCGCCCTGGACGGTGACCGGAACCCGGACCAGGGCTCCCGCCGGGGCGGTGCCGTCGAGGTCCAGGGCGGGGGCGAAGCGGACGGTGCTGAGCGGCAGCGCGGCCGGGCGGGGCGCCGCGGCCGAGGTGAACGTCCAGGAGGCGGTGACGCGGCCGCTCGCCGGAGTGCCGTCGCCGCGGGCCGCGGTGGCGGTCAGCCGGTACGCGGCGCGCCCGGGCGTGGTGGTGAACGCGGCCCGGCCGGGCTCGCCCTGCCGGGTGCCGACGAGGACGCCGTCGCGGTGGAGGGTGGTGGTGGCGCCGTGGAAGCGCGGGGCGGACGGCACGTGGCCCTCGCCGTCGGCGAGCAGCGGAACGTCGACGGAGAGGGTGTCGCCGTCGCGGACCGCGGCGGGCCGGGCGCCGGGCGCCTGGTCGAGGGCGGGGCCGAAGACGGCGTTGTCGAAGGTGTGGGTGGTGGTGGCACCCGCGCGGACCGCGAAGTCGTTCGCCGCGTAGCGGTTGGGCGGGGTGTCGGGGGCGGCGGGGCCCGCGTATCCGACGTCCCAGCGGCCTCGTTCCGGGGTCACCAGGAAGGTCGCCGTGCCGGGCAGCGGGAGGGGCTGGACGAGACCGACGGTGGGCCCGGCGCTGGGCTGGATGTCCACGAAGCCGGTGCCGGCCGCGCCTCCCGGGGCGGCGCCGCGGACCTTGACGGTGGCGAGGCTCGCGGCGGCGGGGTGGCGGACCAGGCCGGTCAGGGCACGCGCGGAGGTGAAGGTGTAGCCGAGCGCGTAGTCGGCGCGGGCGCCGGACCAGTAGGTGTCGATCCACTCCTTGACGGAGCCGGACTCGGCGCTGGGGCCGAGGTGGGCCACGCGCAGGCCGGCGCTCGACATCATGATGTTCGCGGAGCGTGTCGTGCCCTCGTGGGTGGCCTCGACGAACGCCATGCTGTGCAGGTACCGGGCGCCGGAATCCGGCGGGCGGACGTCCACCGGCGCGGTCGTCCGGGCGTCGACGGTGACCGACATGTCGTGGTCCAGGTCCAGTCGGGGCTGGACGATCCAGTCCGTTCCGGCGGCCGCGTCCGCTCCGTTCAGGGTGGAGTCGAGCAGGTAACGGCCCTTGGGCAGCCGGACGGTGACCGTGCCGGAGGCGTCGTAGGGCGAGGCGGAGGCTTCGGCGCCGGGCCCCGAGATCCCGGTGACGTTCGTCCGGTAGCCGCCGGTGGCGGTTCCGGCGCGGTCGAGGTGGCGGATCGTCAGCGTGTACGTCTCCGGAGCCGCGGCGGACGCGGTCGCCACCGGGGGCAGGGCGGAGAGGGAGGTGCCCGCCACGACGCCGGCCAGGGCCAGGGCGCGCAGGAGCGTCCGGCGGGCCGGGCGGGAGGTGCCGGTGCCGGTGTTCGTCGGGCCGGCGGTCGGGTGGGGTGTCGATGAATCGTTCATGCCCAGCACTGCGCGCGGCGGGCCGGGCGTTCCCGTGACCTGGACCACATCGGGACGGGGTTGCCGGGAGGTGTGGCGCGGGTCACGGGAACCCGGACGAACCACCGCCCAGTGCCAGATGTGCAATCACCTATGAGAGATCGTTTCCGCGCCGGGGACCCCTCCGCGCTCGGCGAGGCGTACGACGAGCACGCGCGCGTGCTCCACCACTACGCCTACCGGGTGTGCGGCGACCGGACGGCGGCCGAGGACGTCGTCTCCGCCGTGTTCCTCGAAGCCTGGCGCTGTCGCGGGAAGGTGCACGCCGAGGGCGGCAGTCTGCGGCCCTGGCTGCTCGGCATCGCGACCAACATCATGCGCGGCGCCGCGCGGGAGGCCCGGCGGCGGGACGCCGCCCTCGCCCGGCTGCCGGAGCGCGGCGTCCTGCCCGACTTCGCCGACGACGTCCTCACCCGGATGACGGACGGCGAGCAGATACGGGCGGCCCGCGCCGCCCTCGGCAAGCTCCGGCGGCGTGAGCGGGAGGTCTTCACGCTCGTGGTGTGGGCCGGGCTCGACTACGCCGCCGCCGGGGAGGCGCTGGGGATTCCGGTCGGAACGGTACGGTCCCGGCTGTCCCGGGCCCGCGAACGCCTCCGGAAGCTCGCCGACGCCGAACTGCGGGCGGCCCGGAGGCAGGAACGCGCGGCGGCCACGGCGGTCCGGACGGCGCCCGGGGCGAGCCGCACGGCGCCCACGCCTGCGGACCGGACGAGGACCGGGGTGGGCGGCGCGGGCAGGGTGGCCGGCCCTGCGGCGGAAGCCGCGGAAACCGTCCGCGCCGCCGAGCGCGGCCCCGTGGGCGTCGCCGGGCGTGGTCCCGTGGGTGACGGCGGCCCGGGGGTCAGTGCCGGTTCCGGCGTCGGTGGGGAGGCGGGTCCCCCTCCCTTTGATGCCGGTCGTGGCCGGTGTGTCGTCCGTCCCGCCCTTGTGGCCCGATCGAATCCGGAGAACCAGGCATGAACGCCTCCACCCCCCGTACGCCGCGCCCCGACCGGGCCCACGCGGACGCACTGCTGACAGCCGAGCTCGCCGAGCTGCTGCCCCCGCCGCCCGTGCCAGGACCCGACCCTGAGCGGGACCGGGAGTTGCGGCACACCGTGCTGCGGACCGCGCTCGCCGCCGGCGGCGGGCCCGCGGCCCGGCCGGCCCGTCGCGGGTTCCGGGCCGGCTGGATCGCGGCGCCGCTGACCGCCTGCGCGGTCGTGGCCGGTGCCGTCGTACTCGCCCCCCAGGACGCGCCGCCCGGGTCGCCGAGCCGGATCTCGGCCGGTCAGCAGGCCTCGCCCGAGGCCGTACAGGTGCTGTCCCGGGCCGCGTTCGCCGCGGCCGCCGCTCCCGCGCCGAACGTCCGGCCCGACGGGTACGTCTACGTCAGGAGCCTCGTCGCGCACGCCGGGCGGGACGCCTCCGGCGGGGCCGCGCGACTGCCGGAGGCGCACGCGCGCGAGGTGTGGCTGTCGGCCGACGGCAGCCGCCCCGGGCTGCTGCGCGAACCCGGCACGGCCGACAGCCCGCTGGGCGCGCCGCTGCCCGTGTACGAACTGGACCACCGGGGGGCCACGCCCCGGCGGACGACCGTCCGGGCGGAGCCGCCCTCCGTCACCAACCCGACGCACGCGTACGTGGCGACGCTTCCGACGGACCCCGAGGCGCTGTTGCGGTTGATCCGTGACCAGACGGGCCGGTCGGCGGGCGATCCGGACCAGCGGGCGTTCACGGCGATCGGGACGCTGCTCGCGGAGACCTGGGCTCCCCCGAAGGTCACCGCCGCGCTGTACGAGGCGGCGGCCCGGATCCCCGGAGTGACCGTGCTGCCGTCCGCGAAGGACGCGGCGGGCCGGGAGGGCGTCGCCGTGGCCCGTACCGCGCACGGCGAGCAGACCCAGTGGATCTTCGACCGGACGACCTCGGCGTTCCTCGGGGAGCGCACGGTCGTCGTCGGGGCGACGTCCGCCGGGCCGGCTGGCACCGTGCTCGGGGTCTCGGCCGTGCTCGCCAAGGCGGCCGCCGGCGCTCCCGGGGTGGTGCCGGGGGCGTGAGAGGAAAAGGGGTGCCCCGGCCGTGCGGCTGGGGCTCCCCTCGCGTGCGCCGGGTCAGCCCCGGCGGGCGGCCGCCAGGGTCTCGTAGAAGTGCAGCAGGCCGAGGTCGTCGACGGAGCCGGCGTTCACGGCCTTGGCGAGCGGCGTGCCCTGGAGGAGCCGCTTGACCGGGACCTCGATGCGCTTGCCCGTCAGGGTGTGCGGGACGCCCGGGACCTCGATGATCTCGTCGGGGACGTGGCGCGGGGACAGTTCGGTGCGGATGGTCCCCTTGATGCGGGCGATCAGCTCCTCGTCGAGGGTGGCGCCCTCCACGAGGTGGACGAAGAGCGGCATCCAGTAGCCGCCGTCCGGCTCCTCCAGGCCGATGACGAGGGACTCGCGGATCTCCGGGAGCCGCTCGACGGCCTCATAGATATCGGCGCTTCCCATCCGCACGCCCTGCCGGTTCAGGGTGGAGTCCGAGCGGCCGTGGATGACGACCGAACCGTGGTCGGTGATCGTGATCCAGTCGCCGTGCCGCCAGACCCCCGGGAACATCTCGAAGTAGCTGTCGCGGTACCGGCTGCCGTCGGGGTCGTTCCAGAAGTGGATCGGCATGGACGGCATCGGGTTGGTGACGACCAGCTCGCCGACCTCGCCGATCACGGGCTTGCCGGAGGGGTCCCAGGCCTGGAGGTCCGTGCCGAGGCCCGCGGCCTGGAGCTCGCCGATGTGGACCGGCAGGGTGGGGACGGCGCCCGCGAAGCAGGAGCAGACGTCGGTGCCGCCGCTGACGGAGGCGATCCAGAGGTTCTCGCGGACCTCGTCGTGCAGCCAGCGGAACCCGTCGGGGGGCAGCGGGGAGCCGGTGGTGGCCACGCACTTCACGGCCGAGAGGTCGAAGTCGCGGCCGGGGTGCACGTCCGCCTTGGCGCAGGCCATCACGTACGCGGCGGAGGTGCCGTAGAGGGTGGCGCCGGTGCGCTCGGCGACGCGCCACTGGGCGGCGGTGTCGGGGTAGCCGGGGCTGCCGTCGTACAGGACGACGGTGGTGCCGGTGAGCAGGCCGGAGACGAGGAAGTTCCACATCATCCAGCCGGTGGAGGTGTACCAGAAGAACACGTCGTCGGGGCCCAGGTCGCAGTGCAGGCCCAGCTGCTTGACGTGCTCGACGAGGATGCCGCCCTGGGACTGGACGATCGCCTTCGGCAGGCCCGTCGTGCCGGAGGAGTACAGGACCCACAGCGGGTGCGAGAACGGGACCTGCTCGTAGACCGGCTCGACGTCGGCGGCGACGAGGTCGTCCCAGGCGAGGGTGCCCTCGGGGGCCGGGGTGCCGAGCAGCGGGACGTGGACGACCGCGCGGAGGGTGGGAAGCTCGGCGCGCAGTTCGGCGACGGTGTCGCGGCGGTCGTGCTCCTTGCCGCCGTAGCGGTAGCCGTCGACGGTGAAGAGGACGACCGGCTCGACCTGCTGGAAGCGGTCGAGGACGCTGCGGGCGCCGAAGTCCGGGGCGCAGGAGGTCCACACGCCGCCGACGGCCGCGGTCGCGAGGAGCGCCACGACGGACTGCGGGACGTTGGGCAGGTAGCCGCTGACGCGGTCGCCCGGCCGGACGCCGAGGGCGCGGAGTTCGGCGGCGAGGGAGCCGACCTGGCGGCGGAGTTCACCCCAGGTGGTCGGCACCGGGTCATGTGTTTCGTCCACATGGAGCAGGGCCGTGTCATGGGGGCGCTCGTCGGCGGCGCGCAGGGCGTGCTCGGCGTAGTTGAGGGTGGCCCCGGGGAACCAGTCGGCGCCGGGCATGGACCGGTCGCCGAGGACGCGCTCGTACGGGGTGGAGAAGCGGATGTCGAACCACTCGACGACCGCCTGCCAGAAGGCTTCGAGCTCGTCGACCGACCAGCGGTGGAGCGCCGGGTACCCGCCTTCGGCCGGGGCTCCGTGGTGTTCGGCGGCCCAGGCCTGGAATCGGGTGACGGCGGCCGTGGCGATGCGTTCCTCGTCCGGCTGCCAGAGCGGCTCGGTCTGCGCTGATGTCATTGGGGCGGCTCCCTGGCTGTTACGCGGGGTCGGCGTGTGTCCCGCGCACGTGCTGGGGTGTGCGCGTGACGCGGCTGACAGGACGATGCCATGTGATCGTCTTTCGCACCAGGGCTGCCCGCCCATGGTCAGGGAGTTGAATATGTGCTCCCACCACGGGTGAACGCCAGTTGAACGGAGCCTGTTCCGCCCCGGGCGGATGGCAGTCTGAGCTGCATGGACGGTCGTGAACTGCTGCGTTCGATGAAGGTGTTCGGCTCGGTGCGGGGATTGCGGACGGTGCGGGCGGCGTGGCGGCAGCGCCGTACGGACGCGTGGGGGCTGCCGCCGAGGGGCGCGGAGCGGGCCCGGGTGCCCGGGCTCGCGACGGGCGCGGAGGCCGCGCCCGGTGGCGGGACCATCCGGTTCGCCCGGTCGTCGCTGCGGATCGGCGTGTCGTCGGGCGGCACCGTGTTCTGGGGCTGGGACGGCGCCGAGCCGCTTCCGTCGTACGCCCTGGCCGGTGAGGCGCCCGAGCCGGACCTGCGGGCCACCCTGGAGCCGGACACGGACGGCGGCTGGCGGATCGTCTCGGAGCGGGTGACGGTGGCGGTCTCCCGGCACGGGGCCGTGGAGATCCGGACGCCGGGAGGCGTGATGCTCCGCCGTGACCTGCCGCCACGCTGGTGGGAGCCGGTGGCGGAGGCGGGTGCGAAGGGGGACTCGGCCCGGTGGGTGCAGCGGAGTGAGGTGCCGGCGGACGCGCGGTTCTTCGGGCTCGGCGGGCGGTCGGCCGGGCCGCGGCTCCGGGACGGCTCGTACCGGCTCTGGAACACCGACCCGAAGGGCAGCTTCGGTCCCGGGGACGATCCGCTCTACGTGACCATGCCGGTGCAGTTCGTCGTCTCCGACGCCGGGACGCACCTGGCCTTTCACGACAACTCCTGGGACGGCCGGGTCACCCTCGCCGAGGGCGAGGAGGGCGCCGGGTCGGGGCACGACCGGCCGGGGACCTGCGAGGTCCGCATGGGCGGCGGGCCGCTGCGCTGCTGGGTGGTCGTCGGCACCCCCGCGCGCGTGCTGCACGGCTGGGCGGCCCTGACGGGCGCCCCCGCGCTGCCGCCGGCCTGGGCGCTCGGGCCGCAGCACGCGCGCTGGGGCTTCGGCAGCGAGCGGGAGGTGCGCCGGGTCGTGGCCGGCTACCAGGAGCGGGGGCTGCCGCTGTCCGCGGTCCACCTGGACATCGACCACTACGACGGCCACCGGGTCTTCACCGTCGACCAGGAGCGGTTCCCCGACCTTCCGGGGCTCGCGAAGGAGCTGCGGGAACAGGGCGTGCGGCTGGTGTCCATCGTGGACCCGGCGGTGAAGGCGGAGCCCGGAAACGCGGTCTACGACAGCGGGCGGGCGGCCGGGGCCTTCGTCAGGGACGCGCGCGGCGACGAGGTCCACGGGGAGGTGTGGCCGGGCGAGTGCGCCTATCCGGACTTCACCGACCCCGCCGTACGGGAGTGGTGGGGCGAGCTGTACGAGGAGCGGCTCCGGCAGGGCTTCGCCGGGGTGTGGCACGACATGAACGAACCGGTGTCCTTCGCGGCCTTCGGCGACATGACGCTGCCGCGCTCGGCCCGGCACGACCTGGACGGGCGCGGCGGTGACCACCGCGAGGCGCACAACGTGTACGGGCTCACCATGGCGCGGTCCGGGTACGAGGGCCTGCGCCGCCTGCGGCCCGACGAACGGCCCTTCCTCTTCTCGCGTTCGGGCTGGGCGGGCATGCAGCGGTACGGGGGCACCTGGTCCGGCGACGTCTCCACGGGGTGGCCGGGGCTGCGGGCCTCGCTCGCCCTGGTCCTCGGGCTCGGACTGTGCGGCGTGCCGTACTCGGGCCCGGACGTGGGCGGTTTCGACGGCAGCCCGACGCCCGAGCTGTTCCTGCGCTGGTACCAACTGGGGGCGTGGCTGCCGCTGTTCCGCACGCACGCGGCGATCGACGCGGGGCGGCGCGAACCGTGGGAGTTCGGTCCCGAGGTCCTGGAGCACGCGCGCGTGGCACTGGCCGAACGGGAGCGGCTGCGCCCGTACTTCACGACACTGGCCCGGCTCGCCCGGATGACCGGCGCGCCGTACGTGCGGCCGCTCTGGTGGGGGACGCCCGAGGACCGGGTGCTGCGGGACTGCGAGGACGCGTTCCTGCTCGGCGACGCGCTGCTCGTCGCGCCGGTCCTGAGCCGGGGCGCCGACCGGCGTGCGGTACGGCTGCCGCGCGGGCGCTGGTACGACACGGCGACGGGGCAGGCGTACGAGGGTCCCGGCCAGGTGCTGCTCGACGCGCCGCTCTCCCGCGTGCCGGTCCTGGCGCGGGCCGGAGCGGTGCTGCCGGTGCGCGGCGAGGACGGCGAGCTGGCCCTGGAGGTGTGGGCGCCCGCCGCCGGGCGGACGGGCGGCGGGCTCGTCGTACGGGACACCGGGGACGGCTGGGAGCCGGCCGAGATCGAGCGCTACCAGTCGCGGCTGGTGGACGGGCGGGTGGTCGTGGAGCGGGTGACGGACGAGGGGGTGGAGGCGACGGGGCTGCCGGTGCGGGTGCGGGGACGGTGAACCCGTGGGGCCCCTCGCGCTCAGGCTTCCCCGGCGCCGGGGCCTTGGCCGTACTCCCCCGCGAACCACTTGCGTACCGCCGTCGTGTGGAGCGGGAAGGCCAGTTCCCCGGGTGCGTGGAGCACGTGGTGGCCGTTGGTCTCGTCCGTCGGGGTCGAGGGCGGGAGTGCGGTGACCGGGCGGGGCGGGAGCAGGCCGAAGAGGAGGAGGTGGCCGGCCGGGGAGCTCATCGCGTCGGCGAGGGCCACCTCCTCGGCAGCCGCGACGATGCCGGTCTCCTCGCGCAGCTCGCGGGCGACGGCTGCGCGCCAGTCCTCGCCGTGGTCGATGAAGCCGCCCGGCAGGGCGACCCTGCCCGCCGCGGGCTCGATGGTGCGGGTGATGACGACGAGGCCCGTGCCCGTCCCGTCCGTGACGGGGAGCAGGGCGACGGCGACGGGCAGCGGGTTGCGGTAGGCGGTGTGGCCGCAGGCCGGGCAGGTGCGGGGCCAGCCGGCCTCGGCGGGATGGGCGGCGCCGCACGCGGTGCAGTGGTACGCCGGGCGCGCGGTGGCGTGGGAGTCCTTCACGGCCCGACCGTATGCGATCACCCTTTCCCGGCGCTGCCGGAACTGGTAGACGGGTGCGCATGACAGGACTTGGTTCCGCTTTCCGTACCCTCGTCGTCGCGGCCGCGGCCGGGCTGCTCGCCGTCACGGGCGCCGTCGCCGCCCCCGCTCCCCCGGCCTCGGCCGCGCCCGAGCCGAAGGCGCCACGGGAGTTCGTGGCGCTCGGCTCCGTGGACCGGACGATCGTCCAGGAGATGCGCTACTCGACGCCGCACAACTTCGTGGGCGAGCCGGTGGACGGCTACCGGCAGCCGCTCTGCATCCTGACCCGGCCCGCCGCCGAGGCGCTGCACCGGGCGCAGCTCCGGCTGCTCGCCCGGGGCTACACGCTGAAGGTGTACGACTGCTACCGGCCGCAGCGGGCGGTCGACCACTTCGTGCGCTGGGCGAAGGACCTGGAGGACGAGCGCATGAAGGGGGAGTTCTATCCGCTCGTCGACAAGTCGAGGCTGTTCGCGGACGGTTACATCGCGGAGAAGTCCGGGCACAGCCGGGGCTCGACCGTGGATCTGACGATCGTGCGGCTGCCGGCCGTGCCCACGCGCGCGTACGTGCCGGGCGAGGAGCTGACGGAGTGCTACGCCCCCAGGGCGGAGCGGTTCCCGGACAACTCCGTGGACATGGGGACCGGGTACGACTGCTTCGACACGCTCTCGCACACGGACGACCCGCGGATCCAGGGCGAGCAGCGGGCCAACCGGCAGCTGTTGAAGGGCGCGCTCGTCGAGCAGGGGTTCGTGAACCTGCCGGAGGAGTGGTGGCACTTCACGTTCAAGCCGGAGCCGTTCCCGAGCACGTTCTTCGACTTCCCGGTGGCGCGGCGGTCGGTGGCCGGGCACTGAGTCTTCCGTGCGCCGGTTCCCCCGTGCCACACTCCTGACGGTTCGTCAGATCAGGGTGGGCACGGGAGGTCCCGATGGCACGGACGCGCAGACCGGTGGTGACCGGGTGGTTCACCGACGACCGCGTACCGGAGGCGGAGTTCCGGCTGCTCGGCACCCGGTGCACCGCCTGCGCGTCGGTCTTCTTCCCGCGCGCCGACGACGGCTGCCGCAACCCGCGCTGCCCCGGTGGCGGCGAACTCACCGAGGTCCCGCTCTCGCCGCGCGGCCGGGTCTGGTCGTACACCGACGGGCGCTACCGCCCGCCCGCCCCCTACGTCTCCGATCCGGACGCGCCCTGGGAGCCGTACACCCTCGTGGCCGTCGAGCTGGCGGCCGAGGCGATGGTGGTCCTCGGGCAGGCCGCGCCCGGGGTGACCCCCGCGGATCTGGACATCGGGACGGAGGTCGAACTCGTCCCCGGCGTCCTCAACGAGGACGACGAGCACATCTGGACCACCTGGAACTGGCGGCCGGTGACGCCGCGCGAGCGGGAGGAGCGGTCGTGAACGACATCGCCGTCCTCGGGGCCGGGATGCACCCCTGGGGCAAGTGGGGGCGGAGCTTCGTCCGTTACGGAACGGCCGCCGCCCGCGCCGCCCTCGCCGACGCGGGTCTGGACTGGACGGACGTCGGCTCCGTCGTCGGCGCCAACACCATGCGCTGCGGATACCCGGGATACGTGGCCGGGGCGACCTTCGCCCAGGCCCTCGGGTGGCAGGGGGCACGCGTCACCAGCGTGTACGCCGCCTGCGCCTCGGGCGCCCAGGCCATCGGGACCGCCAGGACCCAGATCCTGGCCGGCCTCGCGGACGTCGTCCTGGTCGTCGGCGCGGACGCGACGCCCAAGGGCTTCCTCGCCCCGGCCGGCGGCGAGCGACCCGACGACCCGGACTGGCTGCGCTTCCGGGTCCTCGGGGCCACCAACCCCGCGTACTTCGCGCTCTACGCGCGCCGCCGGATGGCCCTGTACGGGGACACCCCCGAGGACTTCGCCCAGGTGAAGGTGAAGAACGCGGCGGCCGGCGCGCTCAATCCGCTGGCCCGCTACCGCGCGCGGGTGAGCGCCGACGAGGTCGCGGCCTCCGCCGTCGTCGCCGATCCGCTGCGGCTCCTCGACATCTGCGCCACCTCGGACGGCGGCGCCGCGCTCGTGCTGTCCAGCATGGAGTTCGCGCGCCGCCACGGGCACCCCGATCCCGTGCGGGTCCGGGCCGTGTCGACGGTCTCCCCCACGTACCCCAAGACGGTGCTCGACCTGCCCGACATCGCGACGGACTCGGCGGTGGCGCTCCCGCCCCCTCCGCACGGCTTCCGCGCCTCCATCGCGCGCGCCGCCTACGAGGAGGCGGGGCTCGGCCCCGAGGACCTGTCCCTGGCGGAGGTGTACGACCTGTCCACCGCCCTGGAACTGGAGTGGTACGAGGACATCGGGCTGTGCGCGGCGGGCGAGGGCGCCAAGCTGCTCCGGGAGGGGGCGACCGCGCTCGGCGGCCGGCTGCCCGTCAACACCAGCGGCGGACTCGCCTCCTTCGGGGAGGCGGTGCCCGCCCAGGCGATCGCGCAGGTCTGCGAGCTGACCTGGCAGCTGCGGGGCACGGCGGGCGACCGGCAGGTGCCGGGGGCACGCGCCGGCATCACCGCCAACCAGGGCCTGTTCGGGCACGGGTCGGCGGTGGTGGCGGTCCGCTGAGACGGGCTCGGCGGGCGGGATATCAGGGGGCGGCCGTCGCGTGGGTCCGGTCCGCCAGGACCAGGGCGTGCTCGACGACGGCCACCAGGACGTTCTTCACGGACTCGCGGTCCCGGGCGTCGCACATCAGCAGCTCCACCTCGGGATCGAGGTCGAGCGCCCCGCGCACGCTCTCGGCGGGGAACCGCCGGGCGCCCTCGAAGCAGTTGACCGCCACCGTGAACGGGATGCCGCGCCGCTCGAAGTAGTCGATGGCCGCGAAGCTGTCCTCCAGGCGGCGGGTGTCCGCCAGGACGACCGCGCCGAGGGCGCCCTGCGCCAGCTCGTCCCAGAGGAACCAGAAGCGGTCCTGGCCGGGGGTGCCGAACAGGTACAGGACGAGGTCCTCGCGGAGGGTGATCCGGCCGAAGTCCATGGCGACGGTGGTGGTCGTCTTGGTCTCGACCCCGTGCAGGTCGTCGACGGGACGCCCCGCCTCGCTCAGGATCTCCTCGGTCCGCAGCGGCCGGATCTCGCTGACCGCGCCCACCAGCGTCGTCTTGCCGACCCCGAACCCGCCCGCGACGAGGATCTTCAGGGTCACCGGCTCGACGTACGGCTTCTTGCGGCTAGAGCGCCCGAAGGCCATTGATCACCTCGCGGAGAATGCTCACGTCCGGCAGCTCGGCCGGCGGAACGGGGCGGGTCACATGGACGAGTTCGTCCTCGACGAGGTCGCCGACGAGCACCCGGACCACCCCGACGGGGAGGTCGAGTCCTGCGGCGAGCTCGGCGATCGACTGGGGCTGCTCGGCGCAGCGTTCGACGATCTCCACGTGCTCGGGGGAGAGCGTTTGGTCCCGGCCGGGGTCGTCGGCGGCGGGCTCGGGCACGACCAGCGCGATCAGGTCGAGCCGGTGGCGGGTGGCGGCGCTCGTCCGGCCGCGGGTCATCGCGTACGGACGGACCACCGGTCCGGCCTCGTCGTCGAACCAGTGGTGGTGGCCCGGGGCGGGGCCGCCCTGATCCTGGGGGTTCAGCTGGTCGCGCTCGACTGCGTCACTCATGCCGTCCCCACTCACCCTCCCGCGGGCAGACCGGTCCGGGGCGCCGTCGCGAGGTGGGCCCCGACCCGCTTCACCATCAGCGTCATCTCGTAGGCGACCTGGCCGACGTCGGAGTCCGCGTCGGCGAGCACGGCGAGGCAGCTGCCGTCACCGGCGGCGGTGACGAACAGGAAGGCGTCCTCCAGTTCGACGACCGTCTGGCGGACCTTGCCGGCCTCGAAGTGCCGGCCGACGCCCTTGGCGAGGCTGTGGAACCCGGAGGCCACGGCGGCCAGGTGCTCGCCGTCCTCGCGGGTCAGGTCCTGGGAGGCACCGGTCGGGAGTCCGTCGCTGGAGAGCACCAGGGCCTTGCGGATGGACGCGACGCGCTGGACGAGCTCGTCGAGGAGCCAGTTCAGTTCGCCGTTTCCCTGGCCGTGTCCGGAGGTGGTGCTGGGTGCTGCGGCGTTCGGTGCGGTCATCGACCGTCCCCCTCGGGTGTCGTTCCTGGTGCTGTCGGGTCGTCGGGGTCGCTGTTGTGGCGACGCCCGCGCTGCCAGCCGCGCTGCATGGCGGCCATGCGGGCGCGTACCTCCTCGGCGTCCCGCTCGAAGGAGTCGGGGTCCGCGGGCGTGGCGGCGCCGCTCGTACGGGCGTCGGAGCGGCCGCCCGAGCCCCGGTCGGCCGGGCCGTCGGTGGCGCGCAGCTGGGGCGCGAGGCTTGCCTGGCGGACGCGCCGGGGCAGCCCGCCGAACGGCTCGGGGCCGTCCGCCGGCACGGGACCCTGCGGCGGTACGGAACCCCCCGGCGGCACGGGGCCCTCCGGCGGTACGGGGACGAGGGTGGGGCCGGTTCCCCTGGCGGGCACCGGCCGGCCGTCCCGGCCTGCGCCGTGCGGGTCGTGGCCCGGGCCGTCGGCCACCCGGCCGGGGGCCGGGTGCGCCCGGCCGGTCAGCGGCTGGTCGGGGCCGGGGAGGAGCTGCGAGCGGTCCGGCAGGGCGTACGAGCGGCCCGGGAGGGAGCCGTCACGGCCGGGGAACTCCTGGTTCGGCAGGGAGGCGCCGTGCTCGGGGTCGTCGCCCCGGCGTGCGCGGTCCGGCTCACCGGCGCGGCCGCGGTCACCGGTGCCGGCGGGGCCGCGATCGGCCGTGCCGACGCGGGAGCGGTCGCCGGGGCCGGCGCTGCCGCGGTCCAGGTCGGCCGTGCCGACGCGGGAGCGGTCGCCGGGGCCGGCGCTGCCGCGGTCGAGGTCGGCCGTGCCGACGCGGGAGCGGTCACGCTCCCCGGCGCGCCCCCGGTCGGGGTCCCCCGGGCCGGTGCGGCCGCGGTCCGGGTCGCCGTCGACGCGGCGGCCGTGGTCCACGACCAGGGTCGGGGTGGGGCGGCGGCGGGGCAGCGGCACGGGGCCGAGCACTCCCCCGTCGGCGGGCGCCTCCGGCTCGCCGGGGCCGTGCGTCCGGTCCGGGGCCTGCTGGTGCTGCTCGCCCGCCGGTGCGAGCCCGGCACGGCGCCGGCCGCGGGGCAGGAAGAGGCCGCCGCGCTCGCTCTCGGTGTCGAGCAGGTCGGCGGAGCGGTCGAGGAGCACGTCGAAGTCCTCGCCGCCGACCGGTCCTTCGAGCTCGACGGGACCGTCGAGCGGCCCCGGCGCCTCGGTCACGTCCGGGACCCTGGCGAGGGCCGGGCGACGGCTGGGCAGCGTGCCGCCGTCGACGGCCGGGTCCTCGGCGGCGCGCTCCGCGGCCGTGCGGTCCAGGGTCTTCCGGTCCAGGCGGAAGCCGGCGCCCTGGGTCTCGGGCGCGTCGGTGAGCAGCGCGGCCGGGATGAAGACGACCGCGGTGGTCCCTCCGTACGGGGAGGTCTGGAGCGAGACGCGGACGTTCTGCCGCTGGGCGAGCCGGCTGACCACGAACAGGCCGAGGCGGTCGGTGTCGGAGAGCTCGAACTCGGGGGTCTCGGCGAGCCGGAGGTTGGCGTCGAGCAGGGCGTCGGGGTTCATGCCGAGGCCGCGGTCGTGGATCTCCAGCGTGAAGCCGTTGGCGACGCGCTCGCCGAGGACCTGGACGGCGGTGTGCGGGGGCGAGAACACCGTGGCGTTCTCGAGGAGTTCGGCGATGAGGTGGGTGAGGTCCGCGACGGCGGGGCCGCCGACGCCGAGGCGCGGGAGCCTGCGGACCTCGATCCGCTCGTAGTCCTCGACCTCGGCGACGGCGGCGCGGACGACGTCCATCAGCTGGACGGGCTTGCGCCACTGCCGGGAGGGCGCGGCGCCGGAGAGGATGACGAGGCCCTCGGCGTGGCGCCGCATGCGGGTGGTGAGGTGGTCGAGCCGGAAGAGGTCGGCGAGCTCGTCGGTGTCCTCGGTGCGCCGTTCCATGGTGTCGAGGAGGGTGAGCTGGCGGTGGAGCAGGACCTGGTTGCGGCGGGCGAGGTTGACGAACACCTCGGACACCCCGCGCCGGAGCTCGGACTGCTTGACGGCGGCCTCGACGGCGGCGCGCTGGAGGGTGTTGAGGGCCTGGCCGACCTGGCCGACCTCGTCCTGCCCGTATCCCAGCTGGGGCACCTCGGTGCCGACGTCGACCTGTTCGCCCGCGGCGAGCCTGCGCATCACGCTGGGGAGCCGGACGCCGGAGACCTCCTGGGCCTCCTTCTGGAGGCGGCGCAGGTCGCGGACGAGGTCGCGGCCGATGCGGACGGAGATGACGATCGAGGCGAGCAGGGCGAGGAAGCCGAGGACTCCGGCGACGCCCGCCTTGAGGAGGACGCTGTACGCGGCGGGCTGGACGCGGTCCTGGTAGCGGTCGCCGGCCGCGGTGTTCTCGCGGGCCAGGTCGTCGAGGACGGGGCTGGCGTTGTCCTGCCAGTAGGCGGCGGTGACGGCGCGGGGGCTGTCGGTGGGGCCGGCCTCGATGATCGCGTTCTCGGCGGTGCGCAGCGGCTGGCTGTCGGGGCTGGTCCAGTACTTCTCGAAGCGGTCGCGTTCGGCGGTGGGCAGGAGTTCGAGGTTGACCTCGTAGAACTGCTCGCGCTTGGCGACGAGGTCGCTGATCGCGCGTATCTCCTGGGCGGTGACCCGGTCGGCGACGAGCGCGGAGAGGACGAGGGCGTCCTCGCGGGAGAGCAGTTCGCGTGCGCGGGTGACGCCGACGAGGGCGCGGCCCTGCTTGTCCATCTCCACGTTCTCGAGGGCGTGGAGGGTGATGAGGAAGCTGTAGCAGGGGTCGACGAGCCGGTTGTAGAACTCCAGGGCCTGCATCCGGCCGATGTCACGTTTCTCCACGGAGCGGCGCAGCGAGGCGATGCCTTCGAGCGCGTCGAGGAGGGAGGTGAGCTTCTGGGCGGTGACGGGCCGCATCTCCTCGCGTACGCCGGGGTCGGTGGCGTTGGCGCGGATCCGGGCGATCTGGCGGTCGGTGGCCCTGCGGGTCTCCTGCAGGGCGCCGAGGGTGCCGGAGCCCCGGGGGTCGGCGAGGTAGATGAGGGACTGGCGGCGTTCGAGCTGGATGACCCGGGCGGTGTCCTCGAGGGGGTAGCCGACCTTGTCGACGATGTAGCCGACGTCGAGGAGTTGGTCGGCCTCCCGGCCGGTCAGCACCGTGGCGAATCCCCAGAGACCAGTGAGGGAGACGAGCGGTACGAGCAGCAACGCCACGATCTTCCGGCGGATGGACTTCCCGCGAAAGCGCATGGCCTCCCCCAGCTCGGCCCCCGTGACCACGGGGGTCTTCACGTTCGTGACGTCCGGCGTCAACACGCGGCGTCAACCTTGAAATTCAACAAACGGCGGCGCGAGCCTACTACTGCATCACGGCCAGTCCGAAGGCATGTCCGGGCTATTTTCAGCCTGTCGAGTGAGTGTTGATCATGAGATGTCCTGTTATTCAGGGAGTTGGGATTGGCCACTGTGGCGCAGGACACCTGATGATGCGCCATTTCTCCGGTCTGCGGAGATGGCTGGAATTATTCGTTCCGCTCCTCCTCGCGTTGCCGTCGCCGTCGGCCGGGCGAAACCTTTTCCCTGTGACGTGCGTCAATAGGTACGGGGAGGGTTCTGTCCGCGTAAAGGGCCTCAAGACGGGCAACCGCTCCTGTAGTCGTTCGGTGTGGGGAGTGACAGAGCAATGGAACACGAGTCGCGGTCTGCGCGGCAGTTGTGGGTCGAGGACGAGCGGGCCCGGCAGCGGATGCCCGACCCGGTGCGGACCGCCGCCGTGCGGGCCGTGATGATCACATCGGTGACGCTCGTCCAGGCCGTGGTGGCGTTCTTCTGCACCGTGTCGGGCTCCTGGCTGGCGTTCCCGGTGACGGTCAGCGCGGTGGTCTTCACCGTGGTGGCGACCTGGAGCGTCCTCGACGTCTGGATCACCCGTCAGGTCTGGCGCCAGCGCAACGGCGTGGTGTCCGAGCCGAGCAGCACGGCGCGTCCGCCGCTCCGCGCCAAGCGCGACGCGAGCCGGGCGGAGACGTCGCCGCTCTCCGAGGCCGCCTGAGCCCGGAAGCACGACGAGCGGCCCGGACCCCGGGAACACGACGAGCGGCCCGGTCCCCTGTTCTGGGGACCGGGCCGCTCGTCGTATGCGTCGGGCTGTCCGTCGTGCGGGCCGGCCGCCCGTCCCTCGCGTCAGGCGTCCCGTCGGGTCAGGCGGACGGTGCCTGGGCGGGGTCGTCGGCGGTGTGGCGGCGGAACATCCTCGTCGCCGTGATCTCGCCGTGGATCGCCTCGCCCTCACCGCCCTGCTGCGGCAGCCCCGGACGCAGATGCTCCTCCACGCTGATGTACTTGAGGCCGGCCCGCAGGTCGGCGTCGTTGCGCAGCCGGATCACCAGCGGGAACTCGGCGAGCGCGGTCGTGTCGAACAGCCCCGTCGTGTACAGCAGCTGAACGCCCAGCGCGTCCGACACGGCCCGCTGGAGCTCCAGGAGGTACGTGGCGTTGGCGCGGCCGATGGGATTGTCCAGGAACAGGGTGCCCGCGTGCCGGTGCTTGTCACGGCCCCGGTCGTTGGAGCGGAGCGCCGCCATCGTGCAGTACAGGGCGATGGCCGCGGTGAGCAGCTGGCCGCCGGAGAAGACGTCGCCCATCTGTCCGACGGGCACCCGCTCGGCCCGCAGCACCGCGTCGGGCTTGAGGATCTCGACGGACACGCCCTTGGGTTCCAGGGCCGCCTGAACTCCCCGCAGCAGCAGGGACATGCCGTCGCGGCGCAGGTCGGAGTTCTTCTTGACGGCGGCGCGGGTGGCCTCGTCGACGACCTCGCCGAGGCGCTCGGCGAGGGTGGCCTGGTCGGGCTCCTCGAAGCGGATCCGCAGGAACTCCTGCCCCGACCACTCGCCGAGGCCCTCGGGGAGCCGGGAGAGCCGCTGGGCGGAGCGCAGGGTCGCGAGCGAGGACTCCACGAGGCCGCGGAGCCGGTCCACGATCGAGTCGCGGTTGCGCTCCAGCTGCTCCAGCTCGTCGGTGAGGACCCGCAGCCGGGGGGCGAAGGCCTCGGCCCACTTGGCGGCGTGTTCGGGCAGCGCGGCCGCGGGGAGTTCGCGGATCTGCTGGCGGGCCGGGGTGCGGACCTGCTCGTAGCGGGTGGAGTTGGCGTGCCGGACGAGGATGTCGCCGGCCTCGCGCACGGCGGCGTCCGCCGAGGACAGCTCGGCGGTGCAGCCGCGCAGCGACCGGCGGGCCTCGGCGGCCGTCGTGCGGGCCTCCTCCAGGCTGCCGGGGTACGGCTCCGACTCCTCCCGCTCCTCGTCCGTGTGGTCGCGCAGCAGGTCCCGCAGCAGGGCGGCGGTCTCCTCGAAGCCGCCCGCCGCGTCCTCGGCGGCGCGGTGGTCGCGGAGCAGGCCGGTGTGCGCGGCCCGCGCGGCGTCCAGGGCGTCGCTGCGGGAGGCGAGTTCCGCGGTGGCGGTACGGAGCAGGGCCTGGGCCTGCTCGGCGTCCGCCGGCTCCAGCTCCTCGGGGAGCTCGGTGTGGGCCTCGCCGTCCTCGGGGGCGAGCCGCTCGGCCTCGCCGCGCAGCCGGCCGAGCTTCTCGCTCGCCTCGGACGCGCGGGTCTCCAGCATCTGGACCAGCGACTCGGCGCGGGCGGCGGCCGCCTGCCGGGAGGGGCCGTCGGCGCCGTCGGTGGACTCCAGGAGCTGTTCGGCGCGGGTGCGGACCTTGTTGGTGAGGCGGTCGAGTTCGGCGAGGGCGGCGGACTCGTCGCTCTCGGCGCGGGCCTGCTCGGCCCGCAGGTCGGCGCCGACGCCGACCTTCTCGTACAGCTGGGAAGCGGCCCGGTAGGCCTCGCGCAGGGTGGGCAGTGCCGCGCGGGACGCGGGCGCCTCGCCCTCGGGGAGGGTGTCGGGGGCGCCGGCGATCTCGGCGCGCTCGGCGCGCAGGGCGCGGGCGGTGCGGTGGGCGTCGTCGGCGGAGCGCTGGGCGGCCCGGCGGTCCTCGTCGGCGGCGCGGGCGCGCTCCAGACAGGTCTGGGCGCGGGCCTCGGCCTCGGCGGCGTCGTCGGCGAGCTCGCGGAGCTTGGCCTGCCAGGCGGACCGCTCGCGGAGCCGGAACGCCAGGCCCGCGAGGGCGTCGGCGACCCGGCGGGCACGCTGGGCCGCCTCCTGGCGCTCGTCGCGCACCTGGGCGGCTTCGGCGGCGGCCTCGTCGGCCTCGGCGCGGGCCGCGCGGGCCTCGTCGAGGATCGCGGCCGCGGCGTCGGCGGTCTCCCGGGCGGTGGTGGCGACGGCCGCGAGCTCGGCGAGCATGCCGGGCGGGCAGTCGGCGCGCCAGGAGCCGATCCGGGCGGCGAGGGAGCGGTCCGCGGCGAGCCGGGCGGCGAGGGCGCGGATCTCCTCGTCGCGGGCGGTGGCCCGGGCGCGCAGGGCGTGCCGCTCCTCGTCGGCGGCGTGCTCGTCGTGCATGGCCGGGTTCGGCGGTACGAGGAAGACGTCGTGGCTGCCGCCGTCCTGCGCCGGGTCCTGCGCCGGTACGGGGGCGAGCAGGGCGGCCGCGGTGCCGACGGCGACGGCGGAGCGGGGCAGCAGGGCGGCGGCGGCCAGGACCTCGCGGGCGCGTCCGTACGAGACGGGGTCGGTGATCACGACGCCGTCGACGAGCTCGGGGCGGGCGGCGAGCACGCGCGCGTGGTCGGCGGGGTCCACGGCCTGGGCGAGGTACCGCCAGCCGGGGAGGGCGGGGATGCCGTGCTCGCCGAGGTGCTCGACGGTGGCGAGGACGTCGGGTCCCGGCGGCAGCAGGCCGCCGTCGCCGAGGGCGCCGAGGATGCGGGAGTCGTCGGCGGCGGCGGTGCGCAGCTCGAAGAGCTGGCGCTCGGCGGAGGCGACGGCCTGGTCGAGCATGCCGCGCAGTTCGTCGGCGTACCGGTCGAACTCGGTGACGGTGAGCGGCCCCTGGGAGGCCGGTCCGGAGTCCGTCCCGGGCGCGTCCTCGGCGTCGGCGGTGGCCGCGCGCTGGCCGGGGAAGTTCGAGCCGGGGGCGGAGAGCTGCGGGCCGGTGGCGGGCAGGCTGAGGAGTTCCGCGAGGCGGTCCTCGGCGGCGAGGACCTCGGCGGCGCGGCGCTCCGCGTCGTAGGCGTTCCCGGCGGCCTCGGCGGCGTCGGCGGCGCGGGCCGCGGCGAGTTCGGCGCGGGACTCCTCGCCGGCCGCCTCACGGGCGCGGTCCGCGGCCGCGCGGGCGGTGTCGCGGGCCGTGTCCCAGGCGGCGACGGTGGTCTTCTCGGCGTCGCTCGCGGCGAGGGCGGCGCGGGCCGGGTCGGCGTCGGGCGCGGTGTCGTCGAGCCAGCCGGCCCGTACGGCCTCGGCGGTCTCCTGCTCGACCTCGGCGAGCCGCTGGCGCAGGTGCCCGGCCTCGCTGCGGGCCCGCTGGGCCTCGGTCGCGGCGGCGGTGGCGTCCCGGTGGGCGGTCTCGCCCGCCTCCTGGAGCGCGGTGGAGCGCTCCTCCTCCTCGGCCGCGTGCCGCTCGCCCTCCTCGGCGGCGGCGGCGAGCGCGCGGACGAGGTCGGCGGCGGCCTCGGCGCGGGCCGCGAGGGCCGGGGCGGCGTCCCGCTCGGCCTCGCGGATGGCGGCGGCCACGCGCGCGGAACGGTCGCCGGCGGCGCGGTGGCGCAGGACGACCTCGGCGGCCTGCCAGGCGGAGTGCACGGTGCGGGCGTCGGTGAGTTCGCGGCGCTGGGAGGCGGCGCCCTTCTCGGCGGCGGTCAGCGCCAGGGAGGCGTGCCGGTAGGCGAGTTCGGCGGCGATGAGGGCGGCGCGCCCGCGCGCGGACTCGGCCTCGGCCACGGCGTGGCCCGCCGAGGTGACCTGCTGGGCGAGTTCGGCGCCCCGGCCGCGCTCCTGGGCGGCGCGGGCGGAGAGCCGGCGGGCCAGGGTACGGGTGCGGCGCTCGGCGGCGGTGTGGACCTCGCGGGCCCGGGAGCGGGTCTCGGCGGCCTCCACGATCCGGCCGAGGAGGTCCACGGAACCGGCCGTGAAGTCCCGCTCGGCGGTCAGTTCGGCGCGGCGGCCCAGCTTGTTGCCGAAGCCGCCGACGAGGTCGGCGAGGCCGTCGGTGTCCCGGGTGTCGGTGACGGCGCGCAGCAGCAGGTCGGTGAAGTCGGAGTCCTTCTTGACCGCGAAGAGGCCGGCGGCCTCGCCCTCGTCGGCGTTCATCTCCCGCTGGTAGCGGAAGAGTTCGGGGTCGAGTCCGAGGTCGCCGAGGTGCTCGTTCCAGCGGTCGTGGATCTCCTCCCAGTAGACCTCCAGGTGCGGGTAGGCCTTGCCGGCTTCTGTGATCGCGTCGCGGAAGCCCTTCATGGTGCGGCGGCGGCCGGTCGCGCCGGAGGCGCCCTCGACGGGCGGGCGGACGGCGGTCGCCTCGGCGACGGGGAGGTTGTCCAGGCTGAGTCCGGGCCCGGGCCGGAAGGAGTACCAGGCCTCGGCGAACTTCCGCGGGTCGGAGGAGACCTGGCGGCCGCGCCACTCGCTGGCCTTGCCGACCACGACGAGTTCGCCGGTGAGGGTGTGCTGCCACTCCAGGGCGACGTGCCCGCAGTCGTCGGCGAGCAGGAACTTGCGCAGCACGCCGGAGCTGGCGCCGCCCAGGGTGTTGCGGTGGCCCGGCAGCATGACCGAGAAGATCAGCTTGAGCAGGACGGACTTGCCGCCGCCGTTCTCCAGGAAGAGCACGCCCGCGGGCGCGGGGCGGCGCGGCGGGCCGACCGGCTCCTCCTCGAAGAACTCCGCCTGGGTGGGGGCGGGGTGGGGCACGGGCGCGCCGACTCCGCGCAGGTCCAGAACGGTGTCGGCGTAGCGCGCACCGGCGGGGCCGATGGAGTACAGGCGGACCCGGGACAGCTCGTACATGGCGAGGGACTCTCGTGCTCTCGTGCTCTGGACGGTCGGTTGCGCGCGGCGGTCACGCGTGGAAGGGCAGGCCCGCGTCGGCGGCGAGCTCCAGGTCGTCGCCCTCGGGCGGCGGCAGGAGGGTCGCGGAGCCGTCGCTGACAGGGACGACGCCGAGTTCGAGGAGCTCGGCCATGGCGGCGGAACCGGCCATGTCGCGGACCTGGAGCTGGTAGCGGGCGGTGGTGCGGTAGGAGCCGCCGCCCTCGTCGCCGGTGCGCTGGAGGAAGCCGGACTCGGTGAGGAAGGCGGCGGCCTTGCCGACGATGCCGGTGGTGGACCCGGCGAGGCGGCGGGCGTCCTTGGTGGCGCCGGTGGCGCTGCGCCGGGCGTAGATCCGCCAGGCGGCCTCCAGGCCGGGGGCGTCGGTGGCCGGGTCGGTGTTCTCGCCCTGCTCCTCGGCGCGCTGTTCGAGACGCAGACAGGCCTGGCGTACGAAGGCGTCGACGCCGTTCACCGTGAGCCGGCCGATGTACGCGTCGTCCGCGAGGTCCTCCGGGCGGGGGAACGCCATGGCCGCGACGGCGAGATGGGCCAGGCCGTGCAGGAACCGGTCGGCGGAGTCCGTGGCGGCGCGGCGCGCGTAGTCGCCCATGCGGACGGCGAAGACGGAGTCCTCACCGGCGGTGACGGCCATCCCCGCGCGCGGGGAGACCTCCAGGACGATCAGGCCGAGACCGGTGGCGACGGCGTCGGCGAGGCGCGCGAAGGAGGGGTCCTCGCGGTAGCGGCGGAGCAGCTCCCCGTACTCGGCGTCGCGGGCCGGGAGCAGCTTGGGCTGGAGCCCGAAGGAGACGAGCCGGGCGGCGTCGGAGGCGTCGGCGGGGGTGACGGCGGGGGCGGCCGGGGGCTGTGGGGGCTCCTGCTCGCCCCACGCGTCGGCGTACTCGGCGTGGGTTTCGCTCACGGCTGGGGCTCCTCGGTACGGCTCTCGGTCGGTGGGGGCGGCGGTGTCGGTACGACGGCGGGGGCGGCGGGTCGGGGCAGCGGCAGCGGCACGGGGGTGACGGCCGCGGTGCGCTCCGCGGTGGCGGCCGGCGCCTCGGGATGATCGGCCGGCCCGCCGGCGGGGACGTCCGCCGGGCGGGTGGGCGGCTCGGTGTCGAGGCGCACGGCGCGCACGGACGGGAGCCCGCGCCGGCGTGCGGCCGCCGCACGGGACGGCCCGGGCACGGCCACGACCCCGAGCCGGGGCGGCGCCCCGGGCCCGGGCTCCATGCGGCCGCCGTCCTCACGGTCCGCCGACGGACCGCCGGGCGGATCGACGTGCACGGGGCTGAGCCGCGGACCGGTACCGGCCGCGGCGGCCCCACGACGAGGCCCCGCCGCACGGTCGTCGCGCTCCTGCGCCCCGGGCGGACCGGGCTCGGCCTCGGGCTCGGGCGGAAGCTCGGCTCCGGGCTGGGGCTCGGGGGCGGCCATGGGCTCGGGGGCGGGCTGGGTCTCGGGCTCCGGCCGGGGTGTCGGCTCCGGGTCCGTGGTGGCGTTGTCCACCAGGAGCGTGGCAGGCGTGGGAGGGGCCGGGGGGACGATGGTCACGAGGCCTCCGAGCGGTCGGCGGCCATGCCCACCGCGTCGAGCAGCGCCGTACCGACGATGAGGTCGGCGCCGCCGAACTCGGGGTCGTCCAGCGGGGTGCCGTCGTCGACCGCGAAGAGGAGGCGCTCCTCGCCCTGGCGGTACGCCGTACCGACCGGCGGGCTCGCCGCGTGGATGGCGAGCAGGGCGACGAGGTACGGCAGGTCGGCGTCGAGCTCGCGGGCCTCGGCCAGCAGCCCGGAGAGGCGGCGCGGGGCGTCGTGCTCCAGGTCGAGCAGGCGCAGGGCGCTCGCGAGCTGCTCCTCGCTGAACCGGGAGTCGTCGGGGGTGGCGATGAGGTCGGGCTCGGGCATCTCCGCGCCGAGGTGCTCCCGCTCCACGGGCGGGGTGAGCAGCAGGTCGACGAGGTCCCCGAGGCGTACGGAGGCGGGGGCGCGCAGTCCGGTGCCCCGGGCGAAGAAGGCGTCGGTGACCCGGGCGGCCTGCTCGACGGGGAGCGGCAGCGTGGGGGCGACCAGCTGCCCGTACACGTCGAGCCCGGTGTACGCGGTGGGGGCGGCGAAGGCCTGCCGGTCCTGCTCGGCGCGGAAGAGCGGGCCGGCGTCCAGGAGGCGGGACTGGAGCTGGGTGTGGCGCCGGATGCAGTCCTTCACTATGTCGACGAGCTCGGCGGCGCGCCGCTTGTGCTCGGCCGTCTTGGCGTCGGACGCGGCCTCGGCCTCGTCGCGTGCCCTGCGGATGTTGGTGAGGATGGCGTTCTCGTGGCGGTAGCGGTCGGCGACGTGGTCGAGCGCCTCGGCGATCATGTCGGGCACCGCGTTGAGCCAGTCCACCGCGCGGACGTTGCGGCGGGTGGCCTCCAGGGTCTTGCGGAGGGACTCGGCGTACTGCACGGTCCGGTACCTGGCCTGCTCGGCGGCGAGCTGGGCGTCGGCGAGGCGGCCCCGGTTGATGAGGACCTCCAGCTTCACCTCGGCGGCGATCTGGGCGCTGGTGACGTCGGTGTCGAGGGCCCCGACGAGGACGTTGACCGCTTCGTCGGTGGTGCGGAGGTACACCCCGCCGCCGTATCCCGGGACCTCTTCGATGAGCTTGAAGTCGTAGTCCCTGCGGACGTAGACGCCGTCGGTGCCGAAGGTGCCGTAGACGGCGCGGAAGCCGCGGTCGACGCTGCCGACGTTGATCAGGTTCTCCAGGACCCAGCGGGCCACGCGCTCGTGCTCGGCGGCGGGGCGGGTGGGGGCCTGGGCGGCGACGCGGGGCAGCAGGCGGGCGACGATCTGCTCGTGGTCCGCGCCGGTGTCGAAGTCCATGTTGAGCGTGATGAGGTCGATCGCGGCGAGCGCGACCTCGGCCATCGCGTAGACCGTGTACTCGCCGGCGAGGTTCGCCTTGCGGGCGTCGAGGTCGTGCAGCGGGGCGGTGCACGCGAGCGCGCGGAGGCGCCGCGCGAGCCCTTCGTCGGCGGCCGGACCCTGCGCGGGCCGCGGCCCCGCGCTGAGCTGGGGCGGAGCGAGGTCCGTCGAGGCAGGCGAAGTCACGGTGCACAGATTAGGTCCTCGAACTGACAACGGTCGAAACGGCGCAGATGCGACCGGCCCCGATCGGGACCTCCGGCGGGGCGGGAAGCCGGGGCCCGTGGGCAGGGGACCGGGCCCCCAGCCGGTCAGGGCGTCGGGCTCGACGGTGCTTCCACGGCTCGGGCGTAGGCGGCCGCGACGCGGGCGCGGGAGTCGTCGAGGTAGCGGGCGAGGAGGCGCTCGGCCGTGGCCCGCTCGCCGGCGCGCAGGGCGTCCAGGATCTCCCGGTTGCGCGCCAGGTAGGGCTGGTGGAGGACGCGGGGGTCGGCGACGAGGTGGAAGGCGAGGCGGAGTTCGGCGAGCACGCCCCGCATCAGCTCGTCGGTCCGCGCACTGCCGGCGAGGGCGACGAGCTCGCGGTGGAAGTGGATGTTGGCGGTGGAGACGCCGGGCCAGTCCCCGGCGTGGGCGGCGGCCTCGCCCTCGGCGACGGCGGCCGCCAGGCCTTCGAGGGGGTACGGCGGGTGTCCGAGCCCGCGGACGACGGCGCACTCGACGAGCCGCCGGGTGCGGTAGATGTCCTCCACGTCGTCGACGGCCAGGACCCGGACGAAGACCCCGCGGTTGAGTTCGTGGACGAGCAGCCGCTCGTGGGTGAGGAGCCGGAAGGCCTCGCGAAGGGTGTTGCGGGACACCCCGAGCGCGCCGCCGATGCTGTCCTCGGAGAGCCGGGTGCCGGGCGGGAACCAGCCTTCGGCGACCCGGCCGCGCAGGATGTCGGCGACCCGTTCCGCCGTGCTGGTGCGGCCGAGCAGTGCCCGGTCGTCGGCCAGGTCCCCGGCTTCCCTCGCTGTCACGGCGCTCCCTCTCCTCAGTCGTCCGCGCCGAGCCGGTCGCGCGGACCGTCGGCGGACGACCATCTTGTCGGATCGTTCAACGATCCTCTACTTTGACGGCACTGTACGGTCCTCCCCCTTCCCCCCTTTCGAGGTGCAGATGCCCACCCCTCCCGAAGAGGCGGCCCCGATCGACCTCAACGCCGACCTCGGCGAGGGCTTCGGCCGCTGGACGCTCACCGACGACGAACAGCTGCTTTCCGTCGTGACCAGTGCCAACGTGGCCTGTGGCTTCCACGCCGGGGACGCGGCCACCATGCGGCGGGTCTGCGAGCTGGCGGCCGCGCGCGGGGTACGGATCGGGGCCCAGGTGTCGTACCGCGACCTGGCCGGTTTCGGGCGGCGCTCGATGGACGTCCCGGCGGCGGAGCTGGCCGCCGAGGTGGCGTACCAGATCGGCGCCCTGGAGGTCTTCGCGCGGGCGGCGGGCGCGCGCGTGGCGTACGTGAAGCCGCACGGCGCGCTCTACAACCGGGTGGTCAGGGACGAGGAGCAGGCGGCCGCCGTCGTCGAGGGCGTGCTGCTCGCGGACCGCTCGCTGCCGGTCCTCGGCCTGCCGGGGTCGCGGCTGCACGAGGCGGCGGCAAAGGCCGGTCTTCCGGTCGTCCCCGAGGCGTTCGGTGACCGGGCCTACCGGGCGGACGGCTCCCTCGTGCCCCGCGGGGAGGCGGGCGCGGTGGTCAGCGATCCGGCGGCCGTGGTGGAACGGTCGGTGGCGATGGCCCGGTTCGGGGTGGTCACGGCGCACTGCGGGAGTTCCGTCGCCGTCCGGCCGAGGTCGCTCTGTCTGCACGGGGACACGCCCGGCGCGGTGGAGCTGGCCCGGCGGGTCCGGGCGCGCCTCGAAGCCACCGGGGTGCGGGTGGAGGCGTTCGCGTGAGCCGCACCGCCCCGCGCGCGCTGCGCGTGGGTGAGCGGGCGCTCCTGGTGGAGCTGGCCGGCGGCGAGGAGACGGAGGCGTTCCACGCCGAGCTGCTGCGGCGCCGGGCGGCGGGAGAGCTGCCCGCCGTACGGGAGATCGTGCCGGCGGCGCGGACGGTGCTGCTCGACGGGGTGGCGGATCCGGACCGGCTCGCGGCCGAGCTGACCGGCTGGGACGTGGGGCCGCTCCCCGCGCGCGTGGACGGGGCGATCGAGATACCCGTCCGCTACGACGGACCGGATCTCGCGGAGGTCGCCGCGCTGTGGGGGGTGTCGGTCGAGGCGGCGGTACGGATCCACTCGGCGGCCGAGTTCCGGGTCGCGTTCTGCGGGTTCGCGCCGGGCTTCGGCTACCTGACGGGCCTCGGCGAGCGGTACGAGGTCCCCCGGCGGGCGACGCCCCGGACCGCCGTCCCGGCGGGATCGGTCGCCCTGGCGGGGCCGTACACGGGCGTGTACCCGCGCTCCTCCCCCGGTGGCTGGCAGCTGATCGGCACGACGGACGCGGTGCTCTGGGACACCGGCCGCGAGCCCGCCGCCCTGCTGACGCCCGGCACCCGGGTCCGGTTCACGGCGGAAGGCGACGCGCCGGGGGCCGGGCGATGACGGACCGGGCGGTCGCCGTGGTCCGGGCCGGCGCGCTGACCACCGTGCAGGACCTCGGCCGGGTCGGGTACGCGCACCTCGGCGTGCCCCGTTCCGGCGCCCTCGATCCGGCGGCCGTCCGGCTCGTCAACCGGCTCGTCGGCAACCCCGAGACGGCCGCCGTCCTGGAGACCACCGTCAACGGCTGTGCCCTGCGGCCCCGTCGGGCGGTCACCGTCGCCGTCGGCGGCGCGCCTTGCCCGGTCCGGGTGGACGGGCGCCCGGCGGCCTGGGGCACGGCCGTGCGGGTGCCGGCGGGGTCCGTCCTTGAGGTCGGCGCGGCCGTCCGCGGGGTGCGGACGTACGTGGGGTTCGGCGGCGGCATCGACGTCGCGCCGGTGCTGGGCAGCCGCTCGGCCGACCTGCTCTCCGGACTCGGCCCCCCGCCGCTGACCGAGGAAACGGTCCTGCCGCTGGGCGCCGCCCCGGGCACGGCTCTCCGGGGAGCGGGCGACGTTCCCCCGTGGCCCGGTCCACCGGACGAACTCGTCCTCCGGGTCCGGCTCGGGCCGCGCGACGACTGGTTCACCGCGGAGGCGCTGCGCACCTTCGCCACGCGCGCGTACCGGGTGTCCCCGGCGAGCAACCGGATCGGGCTGCGGCTCGAAGGGCCGGCGCTCGACCGGGCGCTGCCCGGGGAGCTGGCGAGCGAGGGCATGGTCCTCGGCGCGGTCCAGGTGCCGCCGGACGGCCGACCGGTGGTGTTCCTCGCGGACCACCCGACGACCGGGGGGTACCCGGTGGTCGGAGTCGTACGGGAGGCCGACCTGGGCGCCGCGGCCCAGGCGGTGCCGGGAACGCGGGTGCGCTTCACGCCGGTGCGCTGAGACCGGGGGCGACGCGGCCGGGTCCGCGGGTCCGACGCGGTCATCGCGGCCGTCGCGGATGTCACGGCCAGGGGGCATTCCCCGCCGTCACCCCCCTCGCGGGCGGCTCCCTGACCGTCCTCGTCCCTCGTCGGGCGGCGGGCCGTAGCCTCCGCCGCCCGGGGTGCGCAGGACCAGGACGTCGTCGGGGCCCACCTCCGTGGTGGCGGCGCCGCCGAGGCGTTCGACGGTGCCGTCGGCGCGTTCGACCAGGTTCTCGCCCAGGGCGCCGGGTTCGCCGCCCGCCATGCCGTACGGCGGGATCCTGCGGTGTCCGGTGAGCAGGGCGACGGTCATCGGTTCCAGGAAGCGGATGCGGCGCTCCACCCCGCGCCCGCCCCGCCAGCGGCCGCGCCCGCCGCCGTCCTCGCGTACGGCGAAGGAGTCGACCCGCACCGGGTGGCGCCATTCCAGGACCTCGGGGTCGGTGAGGCGGGAGTTGGTCATGTGGGTCTGGACGGCGTCGGCGCCGTCGAAGCCGTCGCCCGCGCCGGAGCCGCTGGCGACCGTCTCGTAGTACTGCACGCGCGCGTTGCCGAAGGTGACGTTGTTCATGGTGCCGGAGCCCTCGGCCTGGACGCCGAGGGCCGCGTAGAGCGCTCCCGTGACGGCCTGGGAGGTCTCGACGTTCCCGGCGACGGTGGCGGCCGGGTGGACGGGGGCGAGCATGGAGCCGGGCGGGACCCGGACCTCCAGGGGTTCGAGGCAGCCGCTGTTGAGCGGGATGTCGTCGTCGACGAGGGTGCGGAAGACGTACAGGACGGCGGCCATGACGACGGCCGTCGGCGCGTTCGCGTTCCCGGGCAGCTGCGCGGAGGTCCCGGTGAAGTCGAGGACGGCGGAGCGCCGTTCGCGGTCGACGCGGACGGCGACCTGGATGACCGCGCCGCCGTCGGTCTCGTAGCGGTAGGCGCCGTCGTCCAGGCGGGCGACGATGCGGCGCACGGACTCCTCGGCGTTGGCGCGGACGTGCCGCATGTAGGCCTGGACGACGTCGAGCCCGAACTCGTCGACAGTGCGGCGCAGTTCCTCGATGCCCTTCTCGTTGGCGGCGATCTGGGCGCGCAGGTCGGCGAGGTTGGTGTCCGGGTCGCGGGAGGGGTGGCGGGCGCCGGTGAGCAGGGCCCGGGTCTCGGCCTCGCGCAGCCGCCCGTCGCGTACGAGCAGCCAGTTGTCGAAGAGGACGCCCTCCTCGTCGACGGTCCGGCTGAAGGCGGGCATGGACCCGGGGGTGATTCCGCCGATCTCGGCGTGGTGGCCGCGGGAGGCGACGAGGAAGCGGAGGGCGCCGCCCGGGCCCTCGTCGAAGACGGGGGTCACGACGGTGACGTCGGGGAGGTGGGTGCCCCCGTGGTACGGGTCGTTGATCGCGTACACGTCGCCGGGCCGCAGCTCGTCCTCGTCCCGTCTCCGCCGCAGGACCTCTTTGATGGACTCGCCCATGGAGCCCAGGTGGACGGGGATGTGGGGGGCGTTGGCGATGAGGTTGCCCTCGGCGTCGAAGAGCGCGCAGGAGAAGTCGAGCCGTTCCTTGATGTTGACGGACTGGGCGGTGTTCTCCAGGCGGACGCCCATCTGCTCGGCGATGGCCATGAAGAGGTTGTTGAACACCTCCAGGAGGACCGGGTCCACGTCCGTGCCGGCCGCCACGCGCGCGGGGCGCGGGGTCACGCGCCGCAGGAGGAGGTGCCTGCCGTCGGCGGCGGTGGCCCGCCAGCCACTGTCGACGACGGTCGTGGCGTCGGCCTCCGCGATGATCGCGGGCCCGTCCACGGTGTCCCCGGGCCGCAGGTCCGCCCGCTGGTGCAGGGGCGCGTCGTGGGGCTCGCCGGCGCTGTACATCCGGACGGTGACGGGGGGCCGGGGAGCGACCGCCGGCCCGCCGGACTCGACGGAATCGGAGGAACCGACGGGTTCACCTGAACCGGCGGGGCCGGTATGGACGGGGCCGTGGGGACCGGCCCGGCCGACGGCCTCCGCGGAGACGGCTTCGACGACGAGCGGCCGGTCCAGGGTGAAGGCGTACCGCGCGCGGTGCACCGCCGTGAACGCGGTCTTCATCTCCTCGGGCGGGGCGAGGTCGACCTGCAGACTCGCGTCCGTGCCCGCGTACCGCAGGAGTACGCGCGCGTGCGTCGTGATCGCCGGGTCCGGCAGGCCGTCCGCGCGCAGCTCCGCGCGCGTGAGGGCGGCGAGTTCGGCGCAGAGCTCCGTCACGCGGGCGGCGGTTCCGGCGGCGTCCAGCTCGGCCTCGACGGACCGCTCCCGCATGGCGGTGGCGTCGGCGAGTCCGATGCCGTACGCGGAGAGCACGCCGGCCAGCGGCGGTACGAGGACGGTGTCGACGCCCAGGGCGTCGGCGACCGCGCAGGCGTGCTGGCCGCCCGCGCCGCCGAAGCTGGTGAGGGCGTAGCGGGTGACGTCGTGGCCGCGCTGGACGGAGATCTTCTTGACGGCGTTGGCCATGTTGAGGACGGCGATCTCCAGGAAGCCCGCGGCGACCTCCTCGGGCGTGCGCCCGCCGCCCACCTCCTCGGCGAGGGCGGTGAACCGGTCCCGTACGACGCCGGCGTCCAGGGGCAGGTCACCGCTGTCGCCGAACACGGCCGGGAAGTGGCCCGGCTGGACGCGGCCCAGCATGACGTTCGCGTCGGTGACCGTGAGGGGGCCGCCCCGGCGGTAGCAGGCGGGGCCCGGGACCGCGCCCGCCGAGTCGGGGCCCACCCGGTAGCGGCGCCCGTCGAAGTGGAGGACGGACCCGCCGCCCGCCGCGACGGTGTGGATGCTCATCATCGGCGCCCGCATCCGTACCCCGGCGACCTGCGTACCGAGCTCGCGCTCGAACTCCCCGGCGTAGTGCGACACATCGGTGGAGGTACCGCCCATGTCGAAGCCGATGACCCGCTCGTGGCCCGCCAGGGCCGAGGTGCGGGCCATGCCGACCACGCCGCCGGCCGGTCCGGAGAGGACGGCGTCCTTGCCCCGGAAGTGGGCGGCTTCGCGCAGTCCGCCGTTGGACTGCATGAACATGAGCCGGATCCCGGAGAGTTCACGGGCGACCTCGTCCACGTAACGGCGCAGGATCGGGGAGAGATAGGCGTCGACGACCGTGGTGTCGCCGCGCGGGACGAGCTTGATGAGCGGGCTGACCTCGTGGGAGCAGCTGACCTGGGTGAATCCCGCGTCCCTGGCGAGTTCCGCGATCCGCGCCTCGTGGGCGGGGTGGCGGTAGCCGTGCAGGAGGACGACGGCGGCGGAGCGGATGCCGTCGCGGTGGGCGGCGGCGAGCGAGGCGGCGACGGCGTTCTCGTCCAGGGCGCGGACGACCTCGCCGTGGGCGTCGACTCGCTCGGGAACCTCGATCACGCGCGCGTGGACCGGTTCGGGGAGCACGATGTGGCGGTCGAAGAGCCGGGGCCGGTTCTGGTAGGCGATCCGCAGCGCGTCCCGGAAGCCCTCGGTGACCAGGAGGACGGTCGGTTCGCCGCGCCGCTCCAGGAGGGCGTTGGTCGCGACGGTGGTGCCCATCTTGACCACGGCCACGCGGTCGGCGGGGACGGGCTCGCCGGGCTCAAGACCGAGGAGGAGCCGGATTCCGGCGACGGCGGCGTCCTGGCGGCGGGCGGGATCGTGGGAGAGCACCTTGCGGGTGACGAGCCGACCGTCCGGCCGCCGGCCCACGATGTCGGTGAAGGTGCCGCCCCGGTCGATCCAGAACTCCCAGCGGCCGTTCATCCCTCCATTGTGGCCGCGAGCGCGGCGGCGAGGGCCGCGTCGGCGCGGGCGTCGAGGGGCGACGGGCCGGTGCCGTCGGCCCAGTGGCGCAGTTCCGCGCCCGCGAGCAGCAGGAGCTGCGGGAGCAGGTCGTGGCTGCGCCGCAGCAGCCAGCCGGTACCGGCCGTGGCCAGCCAGAACACCGCCTCGGCGCGGGTCGGCGGCGGCTGGAGCGGCTCCCGCCCGGGCGGCGCGCCGTGGGCGAGTCCCCGGTCGGCGAGCAGCCGGTGGAAGCCGCCGGCGACGGCCCGGTGGCCTCGCTCGCCCGGGTGCAGCCGGTCGGCGCTCCACAGGCCCCGGTCCGTGGTCCAGCCGTCGTCGGCGAGATGCAGATGGACGGCCCCGTACCGGGCGGAGAGGGCGTGCACGACGGCGTTGACGGACCGCTGGCGGCGGGCGAGCGGGCGGGCCAGCGGGGGCGGCAGGCCGAGCATCCGGCCGGGGTCGGGCAGGCAGGCCGTGAGGAGTACGGCTCCGGCGGCGTCGAGCCGGCCGCAGACCCGGTTCAGGTGGCGGGCGAGGAGCCCGATGTCGAAGGTGCGGCGCAGGGTGTCGTTCACCCCGACGACGACGGAGGCGAGGTGCGGGCGGAAGGCGAGGGCGCGCGGGGCCTGCCGCTCGGCGACGTCGCCGCTGAGCGCCCCGCTGACGGCGAGGTTCAGGAGGGCCGTCTCCTGCCCGTCGGCGGCGAGCCCGGCGGCGAGCAGCGGCGCCCACCCGCGCCAGACACCGCCGACCCGATCGCCGACACCCTCGCTGAACGAGTCCCCGAGCACGGCGAACCGAAGGACGCCGAGGGGGGCGGAGCGGGGGGTGGGGACGGGGGCGGGCGTGGCCGGGGTCGCGACCGACGTGGGCGCGGGGTGCGGTGTCATCGGTGGGCCTCCTCCGGCAGCGGCAGCGGCTCCGTGGTGGGGAGCGCGTCGTGGGCCTGGAGGAAGGCGGTGACCGAGCGTTCCCAGGTGAAGACCTCCGCACGCGCGCGTGCCTCCGCGCGGCGAGCCGGCTCCGGGACGGCGAGGAGGCCGCGTACGGCGGAGGCGAAGGCCTTCGGGGTGTCGACGGCGGCGGCCCCCGCGGCGCCGACGACCTCCGGGAGGGCGGAGGACGCGCTGACCACCACCGGGGTTCCGCAGGCGAGCGCCTCCAGGGCGGAGAGCCCGAACGTCTCCGCCGGGCCCGGCGCGACGCAGACGTCGGCCGAGGCCTGGAGGTCCGCCAGCGCCTCCCGGTCGGCGACATGGCCGAGGAACCGTACGGGCAGCCCCCGCTCCCGGGCCCGCCGCTCCAGGGCGCCCTTGAGCGGCCCTTCACCGGCGACCACCAGTGCCGCGGCGGTCCCCGCGTCCCGCAGCTCGCCGAGGGCGTCCAGGGCGGTGCCGGGCCGCTTCTCCACGGAGAGCCGGGAGCAGAGCAGGAGCAGCACCCGCTCCCCGTCGGCGTACCGGGCCCGCAGGGCGGTGTTCCGGCGGCCGGGTCGGCAGCGCTCCAGGTCGACCCCGAGCGGGGCCCGTACGACGTTGCGGGCGCCGATCCGTACGAACTCCCGTTCCGCCCACTCCGTCGTGCAGACGACCCGGGCGAACGCCCAGGCGGTACGGCGGTTGAGCCGGTCCGCCGCGCGGGCCGCGACGGCGGGCGGCACGCCCCAGGTGCGCAGCACGCCGTCCGCCGTCTCGTGGGAGACCATCACCGAGGGCACCCGGGCGCGTCGCGCCCACTCCCCCGTCCACCGCAGGGTCGTGCGGTCCGAGACCGCGATCCGGTCCGGGGCGAGCTCGTCGAGGAGGCGGCGCACCCGGCGCCGGTCGGCGAGGACGCGGTAGCCGCCGGTGCCGGGCAGGACGGGCCCGGGGAGGGTGACGACCCGCCCCTGCTCGGTGCGTACGTCGCTCGCGGTGTCGCCGGGGACGACGAGGACCGGCTCGTGCCCGGCCGCGCGGTACCCGCGGCCGAGCTGGTCGAGGGCGGTGCGCAGGCCGCCCGAGGTGGGCGTCACGAAGTTGGCCAGCCGTACGATCCGCAGCCCGCCGCCCCGCACGGCGCCGCCGTCGTCTCCCGGGGCGGCCGTCAGGCGCGGTACGTCGCCGTTCACGCGGCCACCGCCGTCCGCTCGCGCAGGACCTCCAGGTAGTGGCCGATCAGCTCGTCGCCGAGGGCCTCCCAGGTGCGCCCGCGCACGGCGGTCCGCCCGGCGCTGCCGTACGCGGCGCGCAGCTCCGGCGCGGCGGCGAGGGCGGCGACGGCCTCGCGCAGGGCGTCGGGGTCCCCCGGGGGTACGAGGAGCCCGGTGCGCCCGTGGTCGACGAGGTCGAGGGGGCCGCCGGCGGCCGGGGCTATCACGGGGACGCCGCTCGCCATGGCCTCCTGGACGGTCTGGCAGAAGGTCTCGAACGGGCCGGTGTGGGCGAACACGTCGAGCGAGGCGAAGATCCGGGCGAGGTCGTCGCCGGTGCGCCGGCCCAGGAACCGGGCTCCGGGCAGCGCGGCGCGCAGCGCGGACCCGCTGGGTCCGTCGCCGACCACCACCACCCGGATTCCGGGGAGTTCCGCGGCCGCCGCGAGGAGGTCCACCCGCTTCTCGGGGGCGAGGCGGCCCACGTATCCGACGAGGAGCTCGCCGTCCGGGGCGAGTTCCCCGCGCAGGGCCTCGTCGCGCAGTCCGGGGCGGAAGCGGGCGGTGTCGACCCCGCGGCCCCAGAGCCGGATGCGGCCGATGCCGTGGGCCGCCAGGTCGCGGACGGCGGCCGAGGAGGGGGCGAGGGTGCGGTCGGCGGCTCCGTGGACGGCGCGGAGGCGGCGCCAGGCCGCGCCTTCGCCGGTTCCCACGTACGTACGGGCGTAGCTGGCGAGGTCGGTCTGGTAGACGGCGACGGCGGGGATGCCGAGGCGGGTGGCGGCCGTCATCCCGCGTACGCCGAGGACGAAGGGGCCGGCGAGGTGGACGAGGTCGGCGCGGTGGGCGGCGATGGCCGCGGCGACCCGGCGACTGGGCAGGGCGACGCGGACCTGCGGGTAGCCGGGCAGGGGGAGGGAGGGCACCCGGACGACGGCGCACGGGGCGTCGGCGTCCGCGGCCGGGTCGGCGACGGCGGGGGCGATGACGAGCGGGGTGTGGCCCCGCCGGACGAGGTGGCGCGCGGTCTGCAGGGCGCAGTGCGCCACACCGTTGACGTCGGGAGGGAAGGATTCGGTGACGATGACGACACGCATACGGGTGTTGTCGTCGTGTTCGGCGTGTCCCCGCCAACGTCGATCTGGACGGGGAGGGAACGTCCCATGAGCGTTTCGCGCGGGGGGCGGCCGGGGCCGGGGAGGATCACGCGTCGCCGTGGCCCGGCACGGGCCCGGACGCGCCGAACTCCGCCCGCTCCGGCCCCGTACGTTCCGGGTCTCCGTCCGGTCCGGCCCCGTACGCTCCGGGCCTCCGTCCGCACCGGCCCCGTACGCTCCGGACCTCCGTCCGCACCGGCCCCCTACGCTCCGGATCTCCGTCCGCACCGGCCCCGTACGCTCCGGCCCCCCGTCCGCACCGGCCCCCTACGCTCCGGCCCCCCGTCCGCACCGGCCCCGTACGCTCCGGCCCCCCGTCCGCTCCGGTCCTCCGGGGCGGGGCCTCGCGCGGCGGGATCTCCGCCGGGGGCCGCGCCGCCCCGGAGCCGGGTGGCGGGGGGGCCGGGTGGGGCCGGGCACTGGGCGCCGGAAGGCCGACGCCGGGCGCCGAGGGGCCCGGTCGGGCCTCGAAGGCCAGACCCGGCGGACGTCGCAAGCCGCCCCGGGTCGGACCACGACCGATCCGTCAGACCTGGAGATCCGGTCCTATCCGGTTGCGTACCGCGGTCTGGACCTCGACCTCCTCGGCCGGGTCGGCGGCGAGGCGGCGCAATCGTTCGGCGACGCGGACGTCTCCGGTCTCGGCGTGCTGGGCCGCGACCTCCCGGGTCGTCTCCTCGCAGTCCCAGAGGCATTCGACGGCGAAGCCGGTCGCGAAGGTGGGGTCGGTGACCGCGAGGGCGCGGGCGACGCGCCCGCGGAGCTGGGAGGAGGCCGTCTCGCGGTAGACGTGCCGCAGCACGGGCGCGGCGCAGGCGATGCCGAGGCGGCCCGCGCCGTCGACGAGTCCGGCGAGCGCGGGCGCGTCGGGGCCTTCGTCGCGGACGGTGTCACGCAGTGCGCCGAGGACGGAGGGGGAGTCCTGGGCGGTGCCACGGCAGGCGAGGACGTCGGCGGCGGCGGCGCCGAGGGCGTCGGTCCTGCGGACCCACGCGCGGGCGCGGGCGACCGCGTCCTCGCCGCACATGCGCCGGTAGGCGGCGACGGCGGCTTCGGCGACCTCGCGGGAGTCGCCGTCGGCGGCGGCCTCGACGAGGTCGAGGACGGCGGGGTCCCGTGACTCGGCGAGGTGGTGCAGGGCGGCGCCCCGGGCTCCGGCCGCGCCGTGCCGGGCGGCGGCGAGGATCTCGGGCCGGTCCTCGGGTCCCGCGACGGCGGTGAGGCAGCGGGCCGCGGGCCCGTACAGCACGGCTCCGCGCTCGTACCCCTCCTGCGCCCAGTCGAGGACGGCGCGCACGCTCCAGCCGGGTCGGGGTCCGGCGGGGCGCATCTGGCGCTGCCAGCGGTCGAAGGAGCCCTGTTCCTGGGCGGCCCTGACCCGGGCGCCGACGGCGTCGCGCTGGTCCTCGGCCCACAGCCGCCAGGGCCGGGGTTCGAAGGCGTCGCGCACCACGCCGGCGAGTTCGGCGTCGCCTTCGGCGTCGGCCGGGAAGCGGGCCAGGACGGGCACGGCGAGCGAGCGGAGTCCGGCGTCGTCGTCGCGGAGCGCCAGCTCGTCCAGGGCCCAGGCCCAGTTCGTGCCGGTGGCGGCGTAGCGGCGGAGCAGGAGCAGGGCGTCCTGGCGTCCGTAGGAGGCGAGGTGGCCGAGGACGGCGAGCGCGAGCCCGGTCCGGTTCTCCTCGGTGTCGAGGTGGTCCTCGGCGCCGAGCAGGTGGGCCTCGATCTCCTCGAGACCGCCGTGCAGGTCCAGGTAGAGACGGGCGTAGTAGAGGGAGCGGTTCTCGACCTGCCAGTCGTGGCGGGGGTCGGCGAGAACGCAGTGGTTGAGGGCCGCGAGGGCCTCGGCGCGTGGCGCGGCGAGTGCGTGCAGGGTGCCGTCGCCGCGGCCCCGCTGCAGCAGGCCGAGCAGGGTGCCGCTCGGCGCTATGACTGGTTCGAACATGGGGAGACGCCTCACATCAAGCTGTCGACACGACCGGGGGATGCCGGGATGACCCGGCTCGGGCGGTGCTTCGCCCGTACGCCTAGGCCGTGCGGCGACATGTCGGGCCGCTCGTCGTGTTCCGCTTGCCAGTGACCATCTTCCTCAGCCTCTCGTCGGTGGCCCGTTTTGCCGGGCCCGACGTCATGATGACCCACCCATTTCGCCACCGCGACCACATTTACGACGCCGCTCTCACCTGGGGTTCAGTGCCCGTTCACCGAGCTCCGAAGAGGTCGAGCAGTTCGGTCTTGCCGAACATCCGGGCGGTGTCGACGGCTGACGGAGTCCCAGCCTCCGGATTCGCGCCGCCGTCGAGGAGCGCGCGGACGACCGCGTCCTCGCCCTTGAAGACGGCGCCGGCGAGCGGGGTCTGGCCGCGGTCGTTGGCGCGGTCGGCGTCGGCGCCGCGTGCGAGGAGGGTGGAGACCGCGGCGGCGTGGCCGTGGTAGGCGGCGAGCATGACGAGGGAGTCGCCCTTGTCGTTGGTGAGGTTCGCGGGGACGCCCGCGTCGACGTAGGCGGCCAGGGCGTCGGCGTCCCCGGTGCGGGCGAGGTCGAAGACCTTGGACGCCAGCTCGATGACCTCGGGGTCCGGAGTCTCGCTCATCGGGTGGGACCGCCTTTCTCCTGCGTTGCCTGCCGGTGCACGGCAAGCGAGGCCGTACGAGTGAATCGACAGGGTACTGCCCGTTCGGGGACATGACCTCGCGCGGCCGAGGCAAAGATCACGGGAGCTCGCCGCGGAGGACTCCTCTAGCGCACGCCGGGCAATTCGCCACTCGACAGCCCGTTCGACGTCGGCCGGTCAAGTGAAATCGCCCGTTTTTCACTCGATTGCACCTTTAGTCACATAGATACTTGCTGTGAACTTGGAAGGACTCATGGTGACTGTCCCCTCAACCAGGAGAACAACCAATGATCCTGTCCATCTCAGGCGTGGTCCTGCTCGGCATCATCTGCTTCCTGTTCTTCAAGAAGGACGGGATGAAGGCCTCGCACGCCCTCGTCAGCGCGCTGTTCGGCTTCTACCTCGCGGGGACCGCCATCGCCCCGAGCATCACGGCGGGCGGGCAGAGCCTCGCCGGCCTCCTGGGCGGGATCAAGTTCTGACGCCCTCCAGTCCCTTCCACCACCTCAGGAGTACTTCGTGGCCCGGCGACCACTCCCCCGCATTCTGAGCAGCGGCAGCGCACAGATCGCTCGCAGTCGAGAGATCGCGCGCACGGCCGCCGACAGCGCCACCGACGTGCTCCATCCCCTGATCACGGTCTCCCGTGGTCTGCGGAAACTGGCCGCCCTCGCGCGCGCCAAGTGGGCCGCGACCCCCAAGGAACGGCGTGGTCCCACGCTGCTCCTGGTCGCGGCCTGCGTCCTGGTCGTCGCCCTCGTGCCGTACGGGCCGCTCCTGGCCCTCGTCACGCTCATGGCCGCGGCCGCGTGGAAGGGACGCGAGCGCCCGGTCGTCAAGACCGGGCCCGACGACGCGGAGATCGCCCGGCTCAAGGGCCTGTACGAGGCCCTCGTGCCGTACTTCTCCGTGCCCGAGGACCCCGCGCCGCTCTTCGCCCACGGCGGTGACTGGAGCGGCGCCTTCGCGGAGTACGCCTTCGACGGCGACGGCCGGCTCACCCGGCTGCGGATCACCTACCCCCCGTACTTCACCGACGGCGAGCCCGCCGCACGCGCGCGTATCGAGCAGCTGCTGCACGCCAAGTCCGGGCGCGGCCGCGAGTACCGCTTCGACTGGGACGAGGAGGGCAACCGGCTCGTCATGAGCGTGCTGCCCGCCCTGCCCACCACCATCGCGGCCCAGCGCTTCGTCACGGTGCCGGGCGAGACCGTCCTGGGCTTCACCGACGCGGACGCCGTCCAGCGGACCGTGCCCGTCGTCGCGGCGGACGGCACCGAGGACGCGCCGGCCGTGGTCTGGCGCACCGGGCCCCGCTCCACCGAGCCGCACCTGCTGGCCGTCGGCCAGCCCGGCAGCGGCACCACCTCCCTGCTGCGCTCGATCGCGCTCCAGGCCCTCCCCCACGGCGACGTGCTGATCGTCGACGGCGGCGGCACCGGCGAGTACGCCTGCCTCACCGGCCGTGACGGCGTCCTGGCCGTCGAGTGCGGGCTCTCGGGCTCGCTGACCAGCCTGGAGTGGGCGGCGCACGAGACGGAGCGGCGGCTCATCGCCGCCAACCGGGCCCGGCAGGCGGGCCACCCGGCGCCCGAGGACACCCGCAGGCCGCTGTGGATCCTGCTCGACCGGCCCGGCGTCCTCGGTCACCTGGCCGCCGCCGACGGCCGCCCCGACCCGCAGGAGCTGCTCCAGGTGCCGCTGCGGCACGGGCGCGCGGCCCAGGTCACGGTGGTGGTCGCCGAGCAGTTCGACAGCGCGGACACACTGAGCGAGGCGGTACGGACCCACACCCGGGCCCGGATCGTGCTCGGGCCCGCCACGCCGGAGCAGATCGCGGCCGTCCTCGGCGCCGAGCCGCACACCACGCCGACGCCCCAGGTCCCCGCCGGGCGCGGGTACGCGCGCCTGGGCACCGGGCCGGTGCTGCGCCTCCAGGTGCCGGCCACGCCCGACCCGTACGACGACGCGACGAGCGAGGCGCACCGGCAGGCGGTCCTCGAGCTGCTCCCGGAGCGGCGGGCGGCGACGACCATGGCGATCGCGACCGTCACCGCGCCGGAACCGGCACGGACCGTCGCCGCGCCGGAACCGGCCCCCGCGCCGCGCGCCGAGCCGGAGCCCGGCCCGGCCCCCCTGCACGCCCCGGTCCCCGCGGAGGGCTGACCCGCACGTGCGAAGAGGCCGGTACGGACCCCAGGTCCGTACCGGCCTCTTCGCACGGGGCCGTGCGCCGCACCTCCCCCGTACGGGCGCGCCGCCGCTACGCCACGAACGACCGGGGCGGTTCGGTGCCGCCGCCCGCGCCCGACTCGACCAGGCGGGCCGCGGCGGCCAGCCGGACGGCGGCCTCGTCGGCGACCGGGCCTCCGACCGTGAAGGGCAGCCGGACGAAGCCCTCGAAGGCACCGTCCACGCCGAAGCGGGGGCCCGAGGGGACCCGGACGCCGACCCGCTCCCCCGCCTCGGCGAGCCGGGAACCGGACAGGCCGCCGGTACGGACCCAGAGGGTGAGCCCGCCGCGCGGCACCGAGAACTCCCACTCGGGGAGCTCCCGGCGGACGGCCGCGACGAGCGCGTCCCGGTTCTCCCTGGCCTGGTCGCGGCGGAGCGTCACCGCCTCGTCCCAGCCGCCGGTCCGCATGAGCCAGTTCACCCCGAGCTGCTCCAGGACGGGGGTGCCGAGGTCGGCGTAGGCGCGTGCGGCCACCAGCGAGCGGATGACGTCGGGGGCGGCCCGGACCCAGCCGATCCGCATGCCGGCCCAGAAGGCCTTGCTGGCGGAGCCGACCGTCAGGACGGTGGACCCGGCCGGGTCGAAGGCGCAGACCGGCCTCGGCATCTCCACGTCGTCGTCGAGGTACAGCTCGGCCATGGTCTCGTCGACGACGAGGACCGTGCCCGCCGAGCGGGCCGCGTCGACGAGCTGCCGCCGCTGGTCCTCGTCGGCGAGGGCGCCGGTCGGGTTGTGGAAGTCGGCCACCACGTACGCGAGCCGGGGCGCCGCGTCGCGCAGCACCTGGCGCCAGCGGCCCAGGTCCCAGCTCCCGAGCCCCTCGGACATGGCGACCGGCACGAGCCGGGCCCCGGCCTCCCGCATGAGCTGAAGGATGTTGGCGTACGAGGGGGACTCGACGGCGATGCGCTCGCCGCGGCCGGCGAAGAGGTGGCAGATCGCGTCGATGGCGCCCATGGCACCGGTCGTGACCATGATCTGCTCGGGCATGGTGGGGATGCCGCGCGCGGTGTAGCGGTCGGCGAGCATCTGCCGCAGCGCGGGCAGCCCGGCCGGGTAGTCGCCGTGGGTGTGGGCGTAGGGCGGCAGTTCCTCCAGGGCGCCCTGGACGCCGCGGGTGAGCCAGGGCTCGGGCGCCGGAAGCGCCGCGCAGCCCAGGTCGATCATGGAGCCGAGGGCCTCCGGGGGCAGGGGTTCGAGACCGCGCGCGGGCAGCGGGTTCCCGGCCGGTACGGCGGTCCAGCTGCCGGCCCCACGGCGGGACTCGAGGAAGCCCTCGGCGCGGAGCGCCTCGTACGCGGCGGCCACCGTCGTACGGCTCACGGTGAGGGCGAGGGCGAGTTCCCGCTCGGCGGGCAGCCGGGCGGCGACCGGGACGCGGCCCTCCAGGACGAGCAGGCGGATGCCGTCGGCCAGGGCGCGGTACGCGGGGGGCTTGCGGCCGCCGGGTCCGGCGGGCCGCGGCTGCTGCGCCTGGAGCTGCCGGGCGAGCTGTGCGGGCCCCACCGCCGAAGTCCACTGGGCCATCGAAATCAGTCCACCTTCCTCGAATTGGCCATGGTTGGCACCCGTTCCCCCGCCACAGAGTGTCATGAGTCAGTCCACTACCACCACCCTGGGGGATCTCCTTGTCCATCGCCTCCGGCCTCCACGGCCGGCACCTCACCCGCCGGCTCGTCCAGCTCTACGCGGGGCTGACGCTGTACGGGGTCAGCTCGGCGCTGCTGGTGCGCAGCGGGCTCGGCCTTGAGCCCTGGGGCGTCCTCCACCAGGGCCTGGCGGAGAAGTCGGGTCTGACCATCGGCGTGGTGTCGATCATCGTCGGGGCGTTGGTGCTGCTGCTGTGGATCCCGATCCGGCAGCGGCCCGGGCTCGGGACGGTCTCCAACGTGTTCGTGATCGGCCTGGCGATGGACGGCACCCTGGCCCTCGTCCCGGACTCGCACGGCCTCGCGGTCCGTGTCCCGCTGCTGGCGGCCGGCATCGTCCTCAACGGCGTGGCCACCGGCCTGTACATCGCGGCCCGCTTCGGCCCCGGCCCCCGCGACGGCCTGATGACCGGCCTGCACCGGCTGACCGGCCGCTCCATCCGGCTGGTGCGGACGGCGATCGAGATCGCGGTGGTCGCCACGGGCTTCCTGCTCGGCGGCTCGGTCGGCGTCGGCACGGTGCTGTACGCGCTGGCGATCGGACCCCTCGCACAGTTCTTCCTGCGCTGGTTCGCCGTCCCCGAGCCGGACTCCGGAAGCACCGCGGTCGCCACGGAGACACCGAAGCAGGCCATACTGCGGCCGTGACTCGCGTACGCCACCCCTATCTCGACCACCCCACGCCCCTCCCGTTCGCCCATCGCGGCGGCACGGCGAACGGCCTGGAGAACACCGCGGCAGCCTTCCGCCGGGCCGCCGCCGCGGGCTACCGCTACTTCGAGACCGATGTGCACACCACGGCGGACGGGGCGCTCGTCGCCTTCCACGACGCCACCCTGGACCGGGTCACGGACGCCACGGGCCGGATCGGCGACCTGCCGTGGGCGGCGGTGCGCGAGGCCCGCGTGGCGGGCGCGGAGCCGCTGCCGCTCTTCGCCGACCTCCTGGAGGAGTTCCCCGAGGCCCGCTGGAACGTGGACCTCAAGGCCGAGGCCGCGCTGGTGCCGCTGATCGACCTGATCCGCAAGAAGCGCGCCTGGGACCGGGTCTGCGTGGGCTCCTTCACCGAGGCCCGGGTGGCGCGCGCCCAGCGGATGGCCGGACCGGAGCTGGCCACCTCGTACGGGGTGCGCGGAGTGGTCGGGCTGCGGCTGCGCTCACTCGGCATCCCGGCGGCGGTACGGGCCGGGGCGATCGCCGCGCAGGTCCCGGAGCGCCAGGGCGGCATCCCGGTGGTGGACCGCCGGTTCGTCCGGGCGGCGCACGCGCGCGGGCTCCAGGTCCACGTCTGGACGGTGAACGATCCCGCCCGTATGAACGCTCTCCTCGACCTCGGCGTGGATGGCATCATGACCGATCAACTGGAGACGCTGCGCTCGGTGCTGACCGAGCGGGGTGTGTGGGTCTGAGCGCGCGTTCCGGTGACATCCGCCCCGGAGCACCGGGGCGGAGCACGGGGACGAACGAGGGGGCGCGGCCTTGACCGCTGGAACCACCGAACCGGAGGAGTACGCCGCGGATCCCGCCGCACGCAAGCGGGAACAGCGGGGCTGGTACTTCTACGACTTCGCGTGCTCGGTGTACTCGACGAGCGTCCTGACCGTGTTCCTCGGCCCGTACCTGACCTCGGTGGCCAAGGCGGCCGCCGACGCGGAGGGCTATGTCCATCCGCTCGGGATACCCGTGCGGGCCGGCTCGCTCTTCGCGTACGCCGTGTCGGCCTCGATCGTGGTCGCGGTCCTGGTGATGCCGCTGGTCGGCGCGGTCGCGGACCGTACGGGCCGGAAGAAGCCGCTGCTCGCGGCGGCGGCCTACGTGGGAGCGACGGCCACCGCGGCGATGTTCTTCCTGGCGGGCGAGCGGTATCTGCTCGGGGCGTTCCTGCTGATCGTGGCGAACGCCTCGATCTCGGTGTCGATGGTGCTCTACAACGCCTATCTGCCGCAGATCGCCGAGCCCGACGAACGGGACGCGGTCTCCTCGCGCGGCTGGGCCTTCGGCTACACGTCGGGCGCCCTCGTCCTCGTGCTGAACCTGGTCCTGTACTCCGGCCACGACTCCTTCGGCCTCACGGAGGGCGAGGCGGTGCGGATCTGCCTGGCCTCCGCGGGCGTCTGGTGGGGCGCCTTCACGGTCGTGCCGCTGCGGCGGCTGCGGGACCGGCGGCTCGGCCCGGAGGCCGGTGGCGGGGCCGGTGGGGGCGGGGTGGGCAGCGGCTGGCGGCAGCTGCGGGCGACCCTGAAGGACATGCGCCGGCATCCGCTGACGCTCTCCTTCCTCCTCGCCTACCTGGTCTACAACGACGGCGTGCAGACGGTGATCTCGCAGGCCTCGGTGTTCGGCTCGGAGGAGCTGGGCCTCGACCAGACCACCCTCATCACGGCGGTCCTGCTGGTGCAGGTGCTCGCGGTGGCGGGGGCGCTCGGGATGGGACGACTCGCCCGGTCGTACGGCGCCAAGCGGACGATTCTGGGATCGCTCGCGGTGTGGACCCTGATCCTCGTGGCGGGCTATCTCCTGCCCGCCGACGCGCCGGTGTTCTTCTTCTGTCTGGCCGCCGCGATCGGCCTCGTCCTGGGCGGAAGCCAGGCCCTGTCGCGTTCGCTGTTCTCGCATCTGGTGCCGCGCGGCAAGGAGGCGGAGTACTTCTCGGCGTACGAGATGAGCGATCGGGGGCTCAGCTGGCTGGGTCCGCTCGTGTTCGGTCTCGCGTATCAGCTGACCGGGAGCTACCGGGATGCCATCATCTCCCTGGTGATCTTCTTCGTGGTCGGCTTCACCCTGCTCGCGCGGGTCCCGGTGCGGCGCGCGGTGGCGGCCGCGGGGAACCCCATACCGGACCGAATTTAGACGTGGCAGTGAAAGGGCGGTAGTGTACGCGTTTGGCCTGCCAGGCGGACCGTTACTGCGTGCTGCTTTGGTGAAGACACCGGGTCACATCTGCCGTCAGATGTGACAAAACGGGCACTGGTGGGTACAACAAGGGGCGGCACGACGGGCGACGCATGACCCGGCACGGGAATCTTTACCGCCGACCGGACGTTGACCGGATAACGACGACAGCGACACCTGTCCTGTGGGCGACAAGCCCGGGAGGCACGATTCATGAGTGAGCGAGCTCTTCGCGGCACGCGCCTCGTGGTGACGAGCTACGAGACCGACCGCGGCATCGATCTGGCCCCGCGCCAGGCCGTGGAGTACGCATGCGAGAAGGGCCATCGTTTTGAGATGCCCTTCTCGGTGGAAGCGGAAATTCCGCCGGAGTGGGAGTGCAAGGTCTGCGGAATCCAGGCACTCCTGGTGGACGGGGACGGACCTGAGGAGAAGAAGGGCAAGCCTGCGCGTACGCACTGGGACATGCTCATGGAGCGACGCACCCGCGAGGAGCTGGAGGAGGTCCTCGCCGAAAGGCTGGCCGTCCTGCGTTCCGGCGCCATGAACATCGCCGTGCATCCGCGCGACAGCCGCAAGTCCGCCTAGCGGACCCACCGGAACCATCAACGCCGCGGGGCCCGGTACACGCACTGTGTACCGGGCCCCGCGGCGTTTCCGTGCCCGCCCGTCTCCCTGCCCCGCCCCCCGCCGAGGCGTGGGGCGGGGCAGGGAGACGGGCGGTAGGTCAGGGAAGCAGCGGCGGGCGGGGCTCGTCGGCCCGGCGCGGGCCCTGGGCGGCGTCCTCACGGATGACCTCACCCTGGACCACCTTGCCGTCCGGACGGTGGATACGGGCCTGCTGGAAGGCGTCCTGGAGGCTGCCGGGAGGCGCCGCCGCCATCCGCCGCTCGGCGGCCCGGTCCGCGTACCGCCCGAGGAGCGAGCGGACCGGCGGCACGAGAAGCAGCAGGCCGAGCGCGTCCGAGATCAGGCCCGGGATCATCAGCAGCAGACCGCCGAGCATCAGGAAGCCGTTGCGGTCCTCCGCGCCGGTCCGCTCCGGCGCCGTCGGCATCGTGCCCGCCTGCGCGGCGGCCTGGGCCTGCTGGAAGGTCGAGGTGAGGTTGCGGAAGGCGCGGCGGCCCGCCCGCTTCATGACGGCGGCACCGAGCACGATGCCGCCGACGAGCAGGAGGAAGACCGTCAGTCCGCCCGCCGCGTCCGCCACCACCGTGAGCAGCCAGATCTCGAGGACCAGCCAGGCGGCGACGCCGAGCGGGAGGAACGTACGCGCGCGTGAGCGCTTGGGGGCGAGGGGAGGCGGTGCGCCGGTCGTCATGGTCCCCAGTGTGCCTGGCGCCCCGCCGGAACGTCGTAAAGGACGGATCAGTACGGGACGCCCGCGCGGGAGGTCAGGAGGACTTGCGGCCGAGCAGCTTGCCGACCTTCTCCGCGCGCGCCGAAAGGCCCCAGCCGGTGACCCGCCACAGCGCCTCGACGACGATGTTGCGGCTCATCTTCGAGTCGCCGATCTCGCGCTCCACGAAGGTGATCGGAACCTCGACGACGTGGAAGCCGGCGGCGACCGCGCGACGGGCCAGGTCGACCTGGAAGCAGTAGCCGGCGGAGGCCACGTCCTCCAGGCCCAGGCCCTCCAGGGTCTCCTTGCGGAAGGCCCGGTAGCCGCCGGTGACGTCGCGGATCGGCACGTCGAGCATCACGCGGGAGTAGAGGCTGCCACCGCGGGAGATGAACTCCCGGGACTTCGGCCAGTTCACGATCCGGCCGCCCGGCACCCAGCGGGAGCCCAGGACCAGGTCCGCGCCCTTGAGGGCGGTCAGCAGCCGCGGGAGCTCCTCGGGCTGGTGGGAGCCGTCGGCGTCCATCTCGACGAGGACCTCGTACCCGTGCTCGATCCCCCACCGGAAGCCGGCGAGGTAGGCGGCGCCGAGCCCCTCCTTGCCCTTCCGGTGCAGAACGTGCACATGGTCGTCCTCGGACGCGATCTCGTCCGCGAACTTGCCCGTGCCGTCAGGGCTGTTGTCGTCGGCGACGAGAATGTGCGCCTCGGGTACGGCTTCCCGCACCCGCGCGACGATCGGCTTGATGTTCTCCGCCTCGTTGTAGGTCGGAATGATCACCAAGGCCTTGCCGAGCGGGCCGTAACGCCTCTGGCCACCGTCGTTCACTACTGCCCCTTCGGATACATACGCAGGCCCCCACCATAGCGAGGTCCCCGGAGTGCTCCGGCGCGGCGGGTCGTGTGACGGGGACGGGGCGGGCGGTGCGGGGCCCGTCGTCCTTCGGTCCGACCTGGGAACCGCTGGCTGCGGGTCGACCGAGAGCCGTTGTCTACTGAACGTCCGGGCCCCACCCGGGTCGCACCTTCCGCCGGAGAAACCTTCCCTCGCGGCCGAGGCGCGGGCGGCGTACGGCGAATGCGTGGGGATGCGGTCCGGTCGGACGTCCTGTGGTGGACGCGGAGAACCTACCCGCCCCTGACGGTCGACTGTCAACACCCGCTTGACCTGCGAATACTTCCCAAAAGGCCAGGCCGGAGGGGAAGATCCGCAGGTCGGGGACAAGCGTGCGGAGCGGGCGTCCCGGAGGGGACATATCCCTACATCACTCGTTCGGCCGTACGAAGACCGGCTGTCCGTGCACGACCGTCCGCAGGCAGACGGGGAGGTCGGCGCCGGGGGACAGATCGGGCAGACCGGGTGTCCCGGAGCGCGGGTCGGTGGACCAGCGGGCCACCCGGTCGTCGGGCGCCTGCACGACGAGCTCCTCGGTGCGCCAGACCGCGTAGTCGGCCGGAGCGCCCGGGACCAGCGTCCCCGCGTCGTCCCGCCCCACGGCCCGCCAGCCGCCCCGGGTGTGGGCGGTGAAGGCGGCCCGGACGGAGATCCGGTGCTCCGGGGTGCGGTGGAAGGCGGCGGCCCTGACCGTGCCCCAGGGGTCGAGCGGGGTCACCGGGCTGTCGGAGCCGAAGGCCAGCGGCACTCCGGCGCGCAGCAGCGCCGCGTACGGGTTCAGGGTGCGCGCCCGCTCGACGCCGAGCCGGTCGGCGTACATGCCCTCCTCGCCGCCCCAGAACGCGTCGAAGGCGGGCTGGACGGAGGCGGTGAGACCGAGCTCCGCGAAGGCGGCGATCGTCTCGGGGGTGAGCATCTCGACGTGCTCCACACGGTGCCGGGCGGCCCGCACCCGGGCCAGGCCGAGCTTCTCGGCGGCGGCCCTGACGCCCTCGACGACGGCGGTCACGGCCGCGTCCCCGATGGCGTGGAAACCCGCCTGGAGGCCCGCCTCGGTGCAGGCGACGACGTGCAGGGCGATGGTGGCCGCGTCCAGATGGGCGGCGCCGGTGTGGCCGGCGTCGGCGTGGTCGGCGTACGGCTCGTGGAGGCAGGCCGTGTGGGAGCCGAGGGAACCGTCGGCGAAGAGGTCACCGGCCGCGCCCAGGGCGCCGAGGGCACGGGCCCGCTCGACGTCGAGGTCCGCCCAGTAGCCGACGACCCGGGGGCCCGCCTCCTCGCGGGCCAGGTCGAGGAGGCCGGTGAAGTCCTCCTCGGAGGAGATGCGGGGGCCGCCGCACTCGTGCAGGGTGCCGATGCCGAGGGAGGCGGCGCGGCTCCTGGCGGCGCGCTGCGCCTCGGTGCGCTGGCGCGCGGAGACGGCGCCGAAGGCGGCCGCGCGGACCGCGTGGTGGGCGTCACCGGTGAGCGGCCGCTGCCCGTCGTGGAAGCCGTCCAGGTCGCGGACGCCGGGGACGAGGTCGAGCAGCGCCGTGGTGACGACGGCGGAGTGGACGTCGATCCGGGTGAGGTAGAGCGGCCGGCCGCCGGTGAGCCCGTCGAGCTCGGCCCGGGTGAGCGGACGGCGCTCGGGCCAGCGGGAGGCGTCCCAGCCGTGCCCGATGAGGATGCGGTCCTCGGGGCGGGCGGCGGCGTGGGCGCGGACGAGCTCCGCCGCCTCGGCGAGCGAGGCGGCGGTCGACAGGTCGAGCCCGGTGAGGGCGAACCCGGTGGCGGTGGTGTGCACATGGGCGTCGACGAACGCCGGGGTGACGAGCGCGCCCTCCAGGTCGACCACCTCGTCCACACCGGAGGCGAAGGCGTCGGCCGCGCCCTCCGAGCCCACCCAGGCGACGTGCCCGCGCTCCACCACCATGGCGGTGGCGAAGGGATCGGCGGGGCTGTGGACTTCCCCACCGCGCAGCAGCACGGTGCGGTGTTCGGCGGGCGACGCCGCAGGCATGGACTCACTCATGCGACCAGGCTAGGACCTGCCAGGACCCGGTTTGTCCGGCAGGTCCCCTCTCGCGCCTCCGACGGGGAGCCGGAGCTTGGCGCGTCCGGGGTCAGACGCGCGGCGGCCGGGCCTCGTACGGGGTGGAGAGGACGACGGTGGTGCGGCTGGAGACGCCGGCCTGGGAGCGGATGCGGCTGAGCAGGTGCTCCAGCTCCAGCGGGGTGGCGACGCGGACCTTGAGGATGTAGTTCTCGTCACCGGCCACGCTGTGGCAGGCCTCGATCTCCGGGATGTCGGCGAGCCGGTCGGGGGTGTCGTCGGGGGCGCTGGGGTCGAAGGGTTTGACCGAGATGAAGGCGGTCAGCGGCAGGCCGACGGCCTCCGGGTCGACGACGGCGGCATAGCCGCGGATGACACCGCGCTGCTCGAGACGCCGGACGCGCTGATGCACCGCCGAGGTGGACAGGCCGGTGGCCTTGCCCAGGTCGGTGTAGCTCATGCGCCCGTCCTTGACGAGCAACTCGACGATCTGACGATCCAGCTCCTCCATGCGGTGACCTTATTGCTCCGGCGGGAGCACGGCACCGCCGGGGGCGACCACTATCGGGCGGTATGGGGCATCCCGGGGCAGCTGCGGCGGGCATGTGACGAACGCCACAGGTTTGCGTCCGCCCTCGGGTACTGCCACACGATTATGCGGACGGCTGCATGGGAAGTGCTTGCTGTGGTCGAGGCCGTACAGATCCGGCCGACCCACCCGAGGGGGAGATTCTCCATGCAGGAGCCTGTTGATTCGGTCGACACGCACGACGAGCTCGACGCGTACGACACCTTTGAGATGTTCCGGGTCGTCTGCCCGGAGTGCGCGCAGCCCATCGCGCTGCTCGCGGACGAGGACGTGCTGCCGGAGCACGCGCTGTGCCCGACGCCGTGGAACCCCTTCGTCCTGACGGTCTGCCCGGGTACGGGCCTGTCGGCGACCGAGGCGGGTCCGGCGGACGACACCCTGGAGGTCCAGGAGCAGGACACCGCCCTGCTCCTGACGCTCCCCCAGGGCCTCGACTGGCGCACCCAGCCCTTCTCGCACGTCGGCGGACCGGGCTCGCGCCCGATCCGGGTGCCGCAGATGCGGCGCGCGGCCTGAGGCCGTCGGTCACCAGTAGCTTCCCCGCACCATCGCCGCGAGCGTGGCGTGGTGCAGGATCAGCCCGTCGGGGTCCGCGGGTACCTGGACCTCGCCGAAGTGGGCCTGCCGGTACGCGATCCTGAGCATCACGATCGCGTGCCGCAGCGCCGCGTAGAGGGTGTGGAACTCCATGTCGCGCGGGGTGTGCCCGGTCAGCTCCGCGTAGCGCCGTTCGACGGCGTCGCGCCGCAGGAAGCCGGGCAGCCCCGGCTGGCCGAAGCTCACGGTCAGGTCCTGGAAGAAGCGGTGGAGGTAGACGGTCCAGCCGAGGTCGACCTCGCGGGGGACGAAACCCGCCATCTCCCAGTCGAGGACGGCCGCGGGGGTGAATCCGTCGTAGACGATGTTCCCGATGCGGGCGTCGCCCCAGCCGAGCACGGCCGGGCCCTCGTCGGCCGGCCAGTGCGCCTCCAGCCAGTCGAAGGCGGATTCGATGAGCGGCGAGGGCGCGAGTCCCGCCACCACCCAGTCGTAGTAGGCGCGTTGGGCGTCGACGTGGCGGCGCAGCGGGGTCCCCGGGCCGTCCGGGAGCAGGAACTCCGCTTCCTTCGCCGGGAACTGGTCGTGCAGCCGGGCGAGTACGGCGACGGACTCGGCTTCGAGCAGGGCGCGTTCGGCGTCGGTCGCGGCGTGCAGCCAGTTCCCCTCGTACGTGTAGGGCATGACGTCCGGCGGGACGCGCCCCTCGGCACGGGCCATCACGAAGAAGGACGCGCCGAGCGGTTCCGGGTCCTCCTCGAGCCAGAGCACGCGCGGCACGGGTACGTCGGTGTGCTCGCCGACCAGGCGCATGACGCGGTGCTGCCGGGCCATGTCGTAGACGGGGAAGACGGTGTACGCGGCGGGGTCGGCGGCCAGCCGCAGGGCGCAACCGCGCACCGGGGCGTCGGGGTGGTCGAGGTCGAAGAGCAGGGTCTCGCTGGACATGCCGTTGGACCCGGGCACGGCGAGCCCGGTGACACGGGCGCCGGGCAGGCGCCGGTCCAGCCATCGGGTGAGCCGACGCCCGAGCTCCTCGGGGTCGCGGGTGGTGGTGCGGGGACGGGGTGCGGAGGTCATGGAAAGGCTCCTCGGGGTGCCGGGGGCGTGGGGAGGGCGGGTCAGCGGGCCGTGGAGGTGAGGCGAGCCGCTGAACGGGCCGTCGGTGTAGGGCGGCGGGCCGTCGGCGTACGGGGAGCCGCTCAGGGGGCCGTCGAGGTGGGGCGAGCCGCTCAGCGGGTCGTCGACATAAGGCGAACCGCTCAGCGGGCCGTCGAGGTGTGGTCGGCGAAGCCGCTGGGGTCGTGGCGGCCGAAGGAGCCGTGCTCGAAGATGCCGTGACCGGTGTGGCCGTCGAGGGTGAACCGGGCGGCGTGATCGGTGACGCCGTACGCGGCCATGGGGTGCGCGGCCGGGTCGGAGAGGTCGTAGACCCGCCGGTCGGTCCAGCCCCGGCCCTGCCAGGTGCCGTGCTGCCAGTCGGTGGCGGGCGGGTAACCGGCGCCGACGGCGAGCGGGGAGGAGGCGAGGATCTCGACGCCGATCTCCAGGGGCTTCCCGCTGGGGTCGGTGAGGTGGACGGTGGCCCGCTCGGGGTGGCGGGTGCCGGGACGGTACGTGATCTCGGTGCGGGGCCAGCCGAGTTGGGTGTCGCGGTGCCCGTTCCGTACGAGCAGGGCCTCGTTGAGGGTGCGGTAGCCGTCGGCGTCCTCCTGGGCGATGACCATGAGGAAGCGGTCCTCGAAGCGCATCGGGATCCAGAGCCAGTGGAATCCCTCGGGGCGGAACTCGGCGGCGCGGCCGGGCTCTTCGCCGGGGATCGGGCGGACGCCCCAGCTGCGGTCGCGGGTGCCGGTCCACGCCCCCGGGGTGACCGTGAACTCCTCGCCGCCGGCCCTGATCGTGCCCGCGCAGTGTCCGGCCTGGACGAAGCGGCGGCCTTCGAGGGTGAGCCGGCCGCCGTGCCGCTGGGTGTGGTGGGGTTCCCAGACGGCCGGGAAGTCGCCGGTCCAGCTGAGGTCGTACGAGAGGCCTTCGGGGTCGTCGGGGTCGGCCGCGCAGCGCAGGGAGAGGCGCTTGAGCGGCTCGTCGACGGTGATGGTGAGCGGGCCGACGGAGAGGTTCGTCCGGTCGTCGCCGAGGGCGTCGGAGGCGCGGACGGCGTGCAGCCGGTCGCCGACGCGGAGGGTGGCGTAGGCGTCGATGACACCGGTGTTGGGGTAGACCCCGAGACCGGCGATGAGCAGGGCCCGGCCGGTGTGGTCGAAGACGTGGAAGATGCACCGGTCGTAGGCGTTGCGATCGCCGCTGACGTGGTGCTTCATCGAGAGCGGGGCCTGGTGCACGGGGTATTCGTCGAGTGCGACGGGCCGGTCGTCGACGTGCCGGTGCCCGGACATGGCTGACCTCCTGGTCGGCGAGCGCGCTTCCGCGAGGGAACCTGACGGTACGTCAGCTCGGCTCCGGGGGGCCAGAGTCGTGCACCGACCGGGTACCGGACGAACTGCCGCTCGAATGCGTACGGGGGTGACCAGGGCCGCCGGGGCGCGTTGGTCCGGGCATGACCACGCTGTACACCACTCCCAGCGGCATCGGTCGGCACCGACAGGCCGGGCCGCGCGTTGAAGAATCGGTTCCTCACGCCCCGATGACGGCCATGCCGCCGATGACACCGGCGGCGGCCCCGATGCCGCAGCTGGTGCAGACGCCGACGGCCACGGCGGTGCAGGTGCCGACGGCCACGCCGATGCAGGGGCCGACGGCCACGTCGGCGCCCGGCACACCCGGCCCTGGCAATGGGCGGGTGGGCGCTGGCTCTGGGCCGGGCCTTGGGCTCGGCCCTGGCTCTGGCCTGGGCCCTGGATCCGGGCTGGGCCCTGGCTCTGGGCTGGGCCCTGGTCCCGCCACCCCCATCACCGCCCCCGCCCCCACGCCGACGCCCACGCCCGTACAGGTACCCATGCCCATGCCCATGCCCGTGCCGGTGCCGGTGCCGGTGCGGGCGCCCGTCCCCGGGCCCGTCCCCGCCGACCCGCCCATCTACAAGGAGGTGCTCTCCCTCTGGGCGAGCCAGGGCCGCGCCCTCCCCGGCCACCGCGACCGGGAATGGGCCCGGCTCGCCTCGGGCCCCGTCTGGGCCGACCGCACGGTCCGGGTCAGCGGGACTCTGGTCCGACCAGGTGACGGGCGATGACCACCCGCTGGATCTGATTGGTGCCCTCGACGATCTGGAGCATCTTCGCCTCGCGCAGATACCGCTCCACGGGGAAGTCCGCCGTGTACCCGTACCCGCCGAGCACCTGCACCGCGTCCGTCGTGATCCGCATCGCGGCGTCCGTGCAGAACAGCTTGGCCATCGCCGCGCAGCGGCCGAAGGGACGCCCCTCGTCCCGCAGCCGCGCCGCCTCCAGGTACAGGGCCCGGCCTGCCTCCACCTGGGTCGCCATGTCGGCGAGGAGGAAACGGAGCCCCTGGAAGTCGGCGATCGGCCGGCCGAACTGGCGGCGCTCCTTGGCGTACCCGACGGCCTCGTCCAGGGCCGCCTGGCCGAGCCCGACCGCGCAGGCGGCGATGCCGAGCCGCCCCGAGTCCAGGGCGTCGAGCGCGATCGCGAAACCCTGCCCCTCCGCGCCGAGCCGCCGCTCGTCGGGGACCCGCACCCCGTCGAAGTGGAGTTGCGCGGTGGGTGAGCCCTTCATGCCCATCTTCCGCTCGGGAGGTGCGGCGCTCAGCCCCGGCGCGTCCCCGGGCACCAGGAAGGCTGTGACGCCCCGCGCCCCCGCGCCGCCGGTCCGGGCCATCACCGTGCAGAAGTCGGCGATGCCGCCGTGGGTGATCCACGCCTTGGTGCCGTCGATCACCCAGTCCCCGCCGTCGCCGTCCCGTACGGCCCGGGTGCGCAGCGCCGCCGCGTCCGAGCCGGCGTGCGGTTCCGAGAGGCAGTACGCGCCGAGGAGACCGCCGCCCAGCATCGCGGGGAGATGGGCGGCCCGCTGCTCCTCGGTGCCGTAACGGGCGAGGGCGTGACAGGACAGGCTGTGGACGCTGACCCCGAGGCCCACGGTGAGCCGCGCGGCGGCGAGCTCCTCCAGGACCTGGAGGTAGACCTCGTACGGCTGGCCGCCTCCGCCGTAGGCGGGGTCGTACGGCAGTCCGAGCAGGCCCGAGCGGGAGAGCAACGCGAACAGTTCGCGGGGGAAATGCCCGGCGGCCTCCTCCTCGGCGGCGCGCGGGGCGATCTCGCGCCGGGCGATGTCGCGCGTCAGGGCGAGCAGCTCGCGGGCCTCGTCGGTGGGCAGCCGGCGTTCCACGCCGTCCGGGGTGCTGTCGGCCATGGCCGGACGCTCCTCCCTGCCGGGCGCGGGCACGGGCGGCGGAGGCGGCGGGTGCCGAGCGCGGGGTCGCGGGGAGTATGCCCGTTCGGGACGCGGGGATCACACGGACGCGGAGGGATCACACGTACGCCGGGGCGGCCGGCGCGATGGCCACGGCCTCTCTCGGGGGGCTCACATGAGGCCGGCGCGGGTGACGAGCACGGCGAGCAGGACGACGAGGGTCCAGCCGAGGACGTGCTCGAGGATCTTGGGGCCCTGGTCGTCCGCGGGGCCACCGGTCCGGGCGCGCGGGAGGAATCGGGTGACGGCGGAGGAGGCGGAGGTCATGGCGACCACCTTGCGCCACGGAGACACCCCCGGGGTAGAGACATCGGTCACGTCGCCCGGGGCCACCCTGCCGGACCAGCCGATCCCGAGCGCCCCGAGGCCCTTGCCCCACACGGCCGAGAACGGTCCGGGAAGCAGAGGTACCAACCCCCTCGTGTGCCGGACACCACTCCCCCACTAGCGTCACGCGACGCACCAGGACCGCTGCGATGCACCCATCAGCCCCACGCCTAAACCGTACCTTCGCGCCAGGGTATGGCGGTCCTTCTCGGACAGGCCCGGGAGGGCCATCGGCCGGTCGCGGTCAGAAAGCGCGGAGGTACACGCGGGCTTGCTCGGAGTCCAGGTTCTCGACGTAGATCTCCATCCATGCGACGTCGCGACGTCGGCGACCTGGGCTGCGGTGGCCTTGCCGGTACGGAAGGAGAGGATGTACATGTCTTCGCGGGGGTTGACCTGCACGGCACCCTTCACGTCCGTGGCGCCCTTGGGGATCTGAATCTTCATGAACGCGGCCGCTTCGGTGGCGCCGGCGCCCTTCTCCCAGTACGGGTAGGTGCTCTCGCGCGCGCTGCCGGGGGCCCCGGTCGAGCAGGAGGTGAGAACCAGCGCGGAGATCAGCGCGACGAAGAAACTCCCACGCGTCCTGGGTCGCCTGTTCACCGGTTCTCCTCGTCGCCCCGCGAGACGTCCCCTGGGCCGCCCGATCGGCCAGGGTCGGCGGGGTCCACTGTAGGGCTCGCGTCGCCGTTCAAGTCGTGGGTGGCCTTTGTCCCAGTTGTATCGGTCCCACACGTTGACCTGATAGTCCAGTGACACGTCAGGCTTGCCGCCCTCGCCGGGCCTGACTGTGACCATGCCTGAGATGGTCTGCTGGTGCGACCCCAGCGCGTGGTACCAGTCGGTGTCCTTGGTGAACGTACCGCCGTACTGATGACTCTCCACCGGAATGGTGACGGGTTTGTCGCCCCCGGCCTTCTCGAATTCGGCCAGCGCCTTCCTGCGCCACTCTTCCTGGTTTCGCGCGATATGGATCTCTTCGATGTCGGACCGGAACTTGGCGTCGTCGTGCAGCATGCGGTTCACGTCGACGTCGAGGGTTTCGCCGGTGCCACGCAGGTAGTGCAGCATGTTCCGGGATGCTCCGGTTTCGCCGGTGTTGTCGCCAACCGTGGCGAGGCCGAGGGCCAAGGCGTGGAATTGCACGTCGCGTGGTGTGGGGTCTTCCACGTTGAAGGGGCCGGAGCCGGGGTCGGGGGAATGCCACTGGTACTGCGGGTCCAGGATGCCGGCCGCTCGGAGTTCGTCGCCCTTCTCCTTCAGCAGGATGCCGCGGGTGACCGGGGCGAGGCTGCGCCACCACGCGGCGATGTCCTTGCGGTCCTTGGGCATGTTGGCGGCCTTGCCGGCCTCTTCCATGGACGGGTAAGGGCTGGCTTTGGGGTTCCGCTTGAAGCCGTTGAAACGCAGGAAGTCTTCTCTGTCATGGGGCCGGGGCCTGCCCACCTCGCTCACGTGGCCGTGATCCCCGAAGGCATGTCCGCTGTCAGTCCAGCCCGCCGGTGGCTTCGAGATGAGCGAGGAAGGTGGCCACAAGGCGTGGACGGGGGACGTGGGGGACTAGCGCGTCGGGCAGGTCGGCTTCAAGGCCCCACTCAGTGTTGAAGGTGATGCCGCTGCCGTCCGGGACGACGGTGCCCCACAACCACGTGACGAACTCCGCTGCGGCAAGGGCCGTGCAGTCCTCGACGGCGATGCCTTCCGGGGACAGCTTGGCCATTGCCTCCAGCTCCTCCTCGCCGACCGTGATGCCGAAGTGCATGACGGACCCATGAACGGGGCCTTCGTCGCCCTCATCGATACGAATGAACGGATCCGTCTCCTGCTCTCGCTGCTTGGTCTGGATCCCCTCATAGGTCAGACCCCACGTGGAACCCTCGGCGGGGCCGAAGATGTACATGGTGCGGAGTTCGGCCAGTTCGGACGCGTCCACGCGTTCGCTCCCTCTTCGTGTGCCGCCGTTGGTCAGGGTACGTATCGGGCGTAGCCCTTGACGCCGTAGGCGGCCATCATGACGCGCCAGTAGGCCACGGAGTCCGCGTTGTTGGTGACCGTCTCGACGCCTCTCATCTCCTTGTTCCGAGGGTCGTTGAGAGCAGCGTTGTACTTGGCGAGCTCCTTGCGGTCCTTGTCGTACAGGAAGTCCTTCTTGCCGGACCGGTGGTTCGTGCGGAGTTCGTCGAGCGAGCGGTAGCACGGCTTGTTGGGGGTGTTGACGTACTTGGCCTCGATCGCCATGCCGTCACGGTTACGGAAGCCGTCGACCATCAGGGTGCTGTGGGCGCTGATACCGGGCGGGATGGGCACCTCGTACTCGGGGTATCCGGCGACCCTTTTCTGATAGGCGATCTCGGCGGGTTTCCTGTACACGAGGCCCGTTCGGCGGGCGGTAGCCCACGGGGACCAGGAGAGGCACCCGGATCAGCGGTGCGAGGAAGGGCGGCAGGGACGGAAGGGGGAGAAAACCGCCCCCGTCCGGCTGCGGCATGGGGACCTTGGCCTGCGAGCTGTCGAGCGCTGGCGGGATGTTCCCCAGGCGCGCGATGCGCGTGTCGCCGGTGACGAGCTCGTGCAGCCCGCCGTCGTGCCCTCGCCACCGAACTGCGGTCGTTCCCAGATGGCGAGCGGCTCGCCGAAGAAGGGGCTTTCCTCGTCCGGGATCCTCTTCAGCGCCGTGTCGATGTGATCCGCGTATGCGTCGCAGGCGTGGGCGATCATCCGGCAGGCGGACGGCAGATTCGCCATCAGGGTCGCGTCTCGCCGACCTCGGAGGGAGGTGGCGTCTTGCCGACGAACACGTTGAAGAACGTCTGGACGGCTGTGGCGGTCTCTCCGAGCTGCTGGGCGGTCGCGGTACGCCACGCGCCTTCGGAATCCCAGTACGCATCGTCCAGGATGCCCGCCGCCGAACGCCAGGCGTTGGCCGTCTTGCGGAGCTTGTCCCGCTGGCCGTGGAAGCGCGAACCGAGCAGATACTGGTCGTTCCAGCTGGTCTCGCCGACGACCTCGGGCAGCTCCTCGACGTTGTGGCCGGCCCGCGGATCGCAGTCCGGCCGCGAAGGCTGCGCCCCGATGTCGGGCGCCACGCTCTGGCCGAGCAGTGACGCGGCGATCGCGCTCTCCTGTTTGAGGAAGTCCTCGGTGGCCTTGAGCAAGGCCCCCGCACCGTTCGCCATCACCTGGTGGGCGAGGCCGGCGGCTTCGAAGACGGTCTTCACGGCCGGCTTGTAGACGGCGGCGAAGGCCCGGCCCGCGTCGTCGTCACCCGCCATCCCGCCATGAGCGCTGAGCTCCCTGAACAGCAGACCCAGCATGTCGTAGATCAGGTCCCGCAGCCGCACCATGGACCACGAAGCGTTGACGTAGTTCCCGGCCCTTTGCTGAAGATTCAAGACTCCCCCGTGCCCTCGACCACCAGGCTCTTCGATGGACCGTACACGTTGCAAGGAAGGAGCCCCGCCGCACAGGACGCATGCAACATCTGTGGCCGATTTCTGCCTGAGGCGGGCGTGACCGACGCGATCGTGGGGCCTGGTGTGCCCTCAAGCTATCGGTGCGACTCGTTTGTGCCTCACCACGTTCTGCCGCACTTGCCCCTCCAGTCGGTGAGCGAGGTGAGGGCTTTCTGGGCGCGGGGAGCTGTCCATCGAACGCGCCGGAGCGATCGGTGAGCTCCGTCCCGATGGCGGCAGTGAGGCCGCTGTTGTCATAGCCCCAGGTGGATTCGAGGAAGAACTCATCCGCCCAGGGATAGGCGAGGAAGTCGTCGTCCGTGTCCATGGCAACCATGGAGGGTAGGACTCACCACTGGGTCGTGCTGCGCAGTGAGGCGCCGGGCGGCCCCGCTGAACCGGCCGTACCGTGGCCAGAACAGCGGTACCGGCACGACCGGGTGCCATTGACAGCGCGGACGAGTGCTTGTCCCAGTCCGCGGGCCAGCCGCGCACGATCAACCCGCACTCGTTCCGGTCTTGCTCCAGATGGTGAAGACGACTGTGGGGCCGCACATGCTCACAGCAAGCCGAGCTCCCGCAGTGCGCGGCGCTGGGTTGGGGTGGGGTTGGTCGGCCAGTAGATGTAGCAGACCCCTCCTGTGCCGGAGACCACTTTCCCGCTGGCGTTGTAGCGCTTCGTGCGGAGCCAGATGTTCTCCCATTCCTGGCGCTGGTAGACCCGGCGTACCGCCTCGTTGTTCGGTGAGGCTGGGTCGTTGGCGATGACGTCGCCGGTCGGCGTGAAGCCGATGACGGTCATCAAGTGGCCCGACGTGCCGTAGCCCGCGCCGGTCAGTTCTTCCTTGCGGAAGGACTGGGACGTTATGGCCGGGATGCCCGCCCGGATCAGGCTCTCCAGTTCGGTGAGCGAGCGCAGCCGGGTGACCACCGCGTTCATGTCGCGGTAGGTGGCGGCGTACGCGGCGTTGAAGGGCCAGTTGCCGCAGCCCTGGTACTGGTGGTCATAGGTGTAGCGGGCCGCGTGGCAGACCTGGGGGTCCTCGAAGGCCGGGTCCACCCAGGCCAGCTGTTCCGCCGACGGCCGGCGGCCCCAGTACTCGACGATCATCTGCGACGAGGTCGGGCTGCACCACGCCTCGCCGCCGTTGTCGTACTCGGGGTACTGCCCCACATGGGTGTTCTGGGAGTAGCGCGGTACGGCCAGCTCGCGGGCGAGCCCCGGCGCCGATGCCGGGACCGTGAACCTGTCCGGGATGTCGGAGGCCATCGCCCCGAGCCGCCACACCGTGGGCGTGAGGCGGCTGCCCGGGGTGCGGTGGAGCGTGAGGCGCAGCCGGTACGAGGCCAGCCGCAGCCCGCTCGCCGTGTCGTCGATCGCGAACGTGTCGGTCCAGACGGTGCTCCTGCCGTCGGTCTGGTCGTCTACGGAGGTGCGCCGGATGTCGCCGTCCCCCGAGGCCCAGCGGCCTAGGACGTACCAGGGGGTGGCGGTGGCGTCGGTGTAGGTGCCGGAGAGCTCCACCTGGATCCAGGTGCCGGGGGGCGTCTCGGCGTTCCAGGAGGCGATGACCTCGGTGGCGGGCACGGTCGGGGTGTGCACCGGCGAGGTCCAGCTCGCGTACTCCCACGCGGCCGTCCGACCGGTGTGCGGGTCGGTGTAGTCGACGCGTCCGGCGGGTGCGGCGATGACCAGGCCCGGGCGGCGCCCGAAGACCGCCTTCGTACCGGCGGCGCTGCCGCACCTCCAGTCCGTGTACGAGGACCAGAACCGGTTGTCCACGAGCCCGGGCGCGGGCGCGTGGGCGGGGGCGTGCGCCTGGCCCCGCGCGGAGTCGTCGGCCGGGGCCGGCCCGGCGGCGGCGGGCGGGGCGTCGGCGGGAAGCAGGTGGTCGGCGGCCGCGGCGGGACCGGCGGTGGCGGCCGTACCGGCGGCCGCGAGGGCCGCGGCGAGGACGGTTCTGCGCGGGGTGGAGCTGCTGGTCATGGGCGGTGACCCCCAGTCGAGAACGGTGGGCGTACGGACCTGAGGACGAGCGGGAAGCGGGCTGACCTATAGAGCGGTCGACGGTAGGCCGGTGGACCGATAGGGCGGTGGGCAAGAGGCGGGCAACGGGCAGGCGCGGTGCGTCATTGTCGGCCTCACCCGAGCCCGCACGGACTTGACCACGGGCGCACGGACAGGGCCGGGCGCGCCCCACTATCCCGGCCTGGTCCCGGCTTCGCCAGCACTTCGGCCCGCGTCGGCCGCACCAATATTGGTCTCTACCAGTGACGGCAGCCACCTCCCTGACCTGCGGCGGTCCCCCGCTCCCCTACCCTGGGGCCATGAACGACCTCGACCGCGCTGCCCACGCGCTGCTCCGGCTGCCGCCCTCCTGCGGGCCGGTCCGGCTGATCGCGGTCGACGGGCACGCGGGTTCCGGCAAGTCCACCCTCGCGGCCCGGCTCGCCGCCGCCCTCGGCGGCGCCCCCGTCCTTCACCTCGACGACCTCGCCACGCACGAAGAGCTCTTCGAGTGGACCGGCCGGCTGCGGGAGCAGGTCCTCGACCCGCTGGCGCGCGGCGAGAGCGCGTCGTACCGGCCGTACGACTGGAACCTCCGTCGCTTCGGCGAGGCGCGCGTGCTCCCGGCCGCGCCGGTCGTCCTCGTCGAGGGTGTCGGTGCCGGCCGGCGGAATGTGCGGCCGTTCCTGGCGTGGCTGCTGTGGATGGAGCGCGGCCCTGAGGAGTCCTGGGCGCGGGGCCGCCACCGGGACGGTCCGGACCAGGCCTCCTTCTGGGACGGCTGGACCGTGGCGGAGACTCGCCATTTCGCCGGGGACCCCTCCCGGGCCTTCGCCGACACCCTGGTACGGGAGCGCCCCGAGGGGTACGACTGGCTTCCCGGGCCCGCTGTGACAGCGGACTCGGACCAGATCATCACGTACCGTGACGGCTTCATGTCCGTGAACTGAGCGGCCGAAAGTCCACTTCCGCAAGTGCCTCAACTCCGCTTGACCCAAGGGGCGTACAGGTCTTACGTTCTGAATGTGCGGCTTTTCGGAGCCGCCGCGGACACGAAGCCCCCGGTTGTTCCCCCGTGATCGGGGGCTTCGTTCTGCCCCTCAGGGGCCTCTCAGGCCCCCTTCGCGACCCCTGATGCTCACCCAGGGTCACCGCTTCCGGATCATGCGCTTCTCCTTAAGCGCGCACCCCCTGCGCAGGTACGATGCCCCCAGGTGCGGTCAAATCCCGTCCATGCGAAGACGGTTGTGGGGGACCCGATGGACATCGGCACGCAGGGCGCGCAGGCCCCCGCCGAACTCGCCTGGCTGCGCGGAGTCGACGCCTACACGATGGGCGCCTACCCGCAGGCGGAGGACGAGTTCCGGACGGCGGTAAGGATCGACCCCGGCATGGCGGACGCCTGGCTCGGGCTGCACGCGCTCCGGGTCGACACCACGACCGCGCTGCTGCGCATGTACCGCAACCGCGACCGCTTCGGCGAGCAGCGGGCCCGGTACCGGCGCACCCTGAACTCCTGGTACTGGCTCGGCTGGTGGGTGCAGCCGGTCCTGGAGAGCCCGCGCGACCTGCTGCTCGCGCACGCCTCCCACTGGCTCGACGGGCGGCACGTCCCTGAGCTCGACCGGGCCCTCGCCGGGCTGCCGCCGGTCGACACCGATCCCCAGGTGCGCTTCCTGCACGCCTGTCGGGCGTACCTCGTCAAGGACTGGGACCAGCTGGTCCGGCACACCGACAGCCTGGTCGACGACCCGCTGCTCGGCATCGAGGCCGGGCTCTTCGGCGGCATGGCCCGGGTGCGTCTGGAGATGTACGGGCAGGCCGAACCGCTGCTCTCGGCGTCGCTGATGCGCTGCCGCAGCGAACAGCCGCAGCGCAAGGAGCTGCGGTACTGGCTGGCCCGCGCCCACGAGGGCACCGGGCGCAGCGCCGCCGCCCTGCCGCTCTACCGGGCGGTGCACCGCATCGACCCCACGTTCATGGACACGGCGGCGCGTCTCGCGGCGATCGCCGAGTACGACGGTTTCGAGGGTTACGACGGGGTGGACGACCCGGCCGGTCTCGCGACGGTCGCGCTCGGCACCCTCGGCGGCGGGCTCGGCCAGGACGGGGTGGACACCGCGCCGGGCGCCGATCCGGAGGGCGGCGGCCCGGTCGGCGACGGGCTGCGGCTCGCGCCCGAGCCGGCCCCGCCGGTGGCCCCGGCCGCCTCGCCGGAGCCCGTACGGCAGAAAGCCCCGCTGCCCGCACAGCCGGTTCCCCCGCGTTTCCCGGCAGGTCCCACCGATCCGGTGCTGCTCGCGGAGGCGCTCGCCGAGCTGGAGGGCATGGTCGGTCTCGAGCCGGTGAAGCGCCAGGTCAAGGCGCTGTCGGCGCAGCTGGAGATGGCGCGGCTGCGGGCCGGGCAAGGTCTTCCGGTCCAGCCGCCCAAACGTCACTTCGTCTTCTCCGGCCCCTCGGGCACCGGGAAGACCACGGTCGCCCGCATCCTCGGCCGGGTGTTCTACGCCCTCGGGCTGCTCGGCGGCGATCATCTCGTGGAGGCCCAGCGGGCGGATCTGGTGGGCGAGTTCCTCGGCCAGACCGCGGTCAAGGCCAACGAACTGATCGACTCCGCGGTCGGCGGGGTGCTGTTCGTGGACGAGGCGTACGCGCTCTCCAACACCGGGTACAGCAAGGGTGACGCCTACGGCGACGAGGCACTGCAGGTGCTGCTGAAGCGGGCCGAGGACAACCGCGACCACCTCGTGGTCATCCTGGCCGGCTACCCCGAGGGCATGGACCGGCTGCTCAGCACCAACCCCGGTCTCTCCTCCCGCTTCACCACCCGCGTCGACTTCCCCTCGTACCGGCCGCTGGAGCTCACCGCCATCGGCGAGGTGCTCGCCGCGGCCAACGGCGACGGCTGGGACGAGGAGGCCGTCGAGGAACTGCGCTCCATCAGCGGTCACGTCGTCGAGCAGGGCTGGATCGACGAGCTGGGCAACGGGCGCTTCCTGCGGACCCTGTACGAGAAGTCCTGCGCGTACCGGGACCTGCGGCTCTCCGGGTACGCCAGCACGCCGACCCGGGAGGACCTGGCGACCCTCCGGCTCGCCGATCTGATGCAGGCGTACGGCGAGGTCCTGTCGGGCCGCGGTCCGGTCGACCGCGGCCCTCAGCAGGAGCCCCCGCCCGGCTACTAGGACCTGATCCGAACGAGGGTCCCCGGCCGTGTCCGGAGAGTCCCGCCTGGCCTGCGGGCAGACGGCGCTCCTTTCCGGACACGGCCTCGCGGCCGGCGCTCAGCCGCGTACGCCCGCGGGTGCCGTCCTCACCCGGTGCGCGGGGTCGCGGACCTCGCCCACCAGCATCTCCAGGACGTCCTCGAGGGCGACCAGGCCGAGGACCCGGCCCGAGCCGTCGGCGACCTGCGCCAGATGGGTGGCGGCCCGGCGCATCACGGTGAGGGCGTCGTCGAGGGGCAGTTCGGCGCGGACCGTCGCCATCGGCCGCCACAGCCGCTGCGGCACCGCCCGCTCCCGTTCCTCCAGGTCGAGGACGTCCTTCACGTGCACGAAGCCCATGAAGGTGGCGCCCGCCCCGCCGCGGACCGGGAAGCGCGAGTAGCCGGTGCGGACGGTCAGCTCCTCGATCTCGCGCGGGGTGACCGACGGCGGGACCGTGACCAGGGAGGCCGGGGCGATGAGGACGTCCGTCACCGGGCGGGTGCCCAGTTCGAGGGCGTCCTCGAGGCGTTCCTGCTCGGCGGGGTCCAGCAGCCCGGCCTGGCCGGCGTCCTCGACGAGCCGGCCCAGCTGGGCGCTGGTGAAGACCGCCTCCACCTCGTCCTTCGGCTCGACCTTGAAGGCCCGCAGCACCAGCCGGGCGCAGGCGCCGAGCGCGGCCGTCACCGGCCGGCAGAGCCGGGCGAAGCCGACCAGGCCGGGGGCGAGCCAGAGCGCGGTCCGCTCGGGCGCGGCCATCGCCAGATTCTTCGGGACCATCTCGCCGATGACGAGGTGGAGGAAGACGACCGCGGCGAGGGCGATGACGTAGCCGAGCGGGTGGATGAGCGCCTCCGGGACCCCGACCGTGTGGAAGACCGGTTCGAGGAGACGGGCCACGGTCGGCTCGGCGACGGCGCCGAGGGTCAGCGAGCAGACGGTGATGCCGAACTGCGCGGCGGCCATCATCTGCGGCAGGTTCTCCAGACCGTGCAGGACCTGCTTGGCCCGGGCGCCGCCGAGCGGCTCGATCTGGCTGCGGCGGACGGAGACGAGCGCGAACTCGGCCCCGACGAAGAAGCCGTTCGCCAGGACGAGGAGGACGGCGAAGAGGAGTTGCAGGGTGCTCATCGGACGGCCTCCGCCGGGACGGGGGCCTGGGCCGGAGCCCGGCCGGGGGCCCGGGCCGGAGCCGGGGCGGCGGAGTCCGTGTCCGGGCCGTGGAGCGGGGCCGCGGAGACCACGTCCGGCCCGGGGGCCGTTGCCGACCCGGGGGCCATCTCCGGTCCGGGGGCCGTCTCCGAACCGGGAGCCGGGGCGGCGGAGTCCGCCGTGGTGTCCTGGTCGGTGGAGGTACGGACGATCCGCACCCGCTCGGCCCGGTAGCGGTCGACCTGGCGGACCGAGAGCCGCCAGCCGGGGAGTTCGGCCCGGTCGCCGGGGGCGGGGATGCGCCCGAGGAGATCGGCGACGAGCCCGGCGACGGTCTCGTACGGCCCGTCGGGCACGTCGAGGCCTATCCGGCGCAGGATGTGGACCCGGCAGGAGCCGTCGGCCTCCCAGGCGGGCCGGCCGTCCTCGGCGGGGGCGGCGGCCAGTTCGGGCCGTCCGTCGGCCACCGTGTCGTGCTCGTCGCGGACCTCGCCGACGAGTTCCTCGACGATGTCCTCCAGGGTGACGACCCCGGCCGTGCCGCCGTACTCGTCGACGACGACGGCGATCGGCTGCTCGCGGCGGAGCCGTTCCAGCAGGGTCTGGGCGGGCAGCGTCTCGGGCACCAGGAGCGGCGGGACCGCGATCCGGCCGACCGGCGTGCGGAGCCGGGCGTGCGGGGCGACGGCCAGCGCGTCCTTGAGGTGGACCATGCCGACGACCTCGTCGATGCGGTCGCGGTAGACCGGGAAGCGGGAGAGTCCGGTGGCCCGGGTGAGGTTGACGACGTCGGCCGCGGTGGCGTCCCACTGGAGGGCGCTCACCTTGACGCGTGGGGTCATCACCTGCCCGGCGGTGAGGCCGCCGAGGGACAGGGTCCGTACGAAGAGGTCGGCGGTGTCCTGTTCGAGGGTGCCGGCCAGGGCGGAGTGGCGGGCCAGGGAGACCAGCTCGCCGGGGGTGCGGACGGAGTCCAGCTCCTCGGTGGGCTCGACGCCCAGGAGCCGTACGAGCCGGTTCGCGACCCGGTTGAGCAGGGAGATCACCGGCCGGAAGAGGGCGGAGAAGCGGCGCTGCGGGGTGGCCACGAACCGGGCCACCTGGAGCGGCCGGGAGACCGCCCAGTTCTTCGGCACGAGCTCGCCGACCACCATCTGGACGGCGGAGGCGAGCAGCATCCCGATCACCACCGAGATGCCGGAGACGGCCCCGGCGGGCAGTCCGGTCGCGGTGAGCGGTCCGTGCAGCAGTCCGGCGAGCGCGGGCTCGGCGAGCATGCCGACGACGAGGGAGGTGATGGTGATGCCCAGCTGGGTGCCGGAGAGCTGGAAGGACAGCTCGCGCAGGGCGGTGACGACGGTGCGGGCGCGCCGGTCGCCGGTGGCCGCGGCCCGCTCGGCCTCGGCTCGCTCGACGGTCACGAGACCGAACTCGGCGGCCACGAAGAAGCCGTTGGCGAGGATGAGGACGAAGGCCGCGACGAGCAGCAGAAGGGAGACGATCATGCCGCCGCCTCCAGGGAGGGGGCGGCGCAGGTACTACCGGACGATCCGTCCATTGCTGGAGGGAGTCACTCCTCGGGTCGAAGGGTGGCCTCGCGGGCCGTGGGTACGGCCCTGCACATGCGAGGCGGTGGTGCGCTCGGCACCACCGCCTCCAGAGTAGTCACGCGAAGGCCCGGAAGGGCAGGGGGTCGGCCCCGGATGGGGGACGGATCGCCCGCGTCGGGTCAGTCCGTCCGCTCCGCGCCCGTGCCGCGGCTTTCGGCCAGGGCCCGCAGGGCGCGGGCGTCGCGGATCGCCGACTCCTTGGCGATGCCCGGCTGGATGCCGAGCACCGGCAGGCTGGTGCCGTCGCTCAGGTCGAGGAAGACCCAGGGGTCGCCGGGGCGCAGGTTGACCTTGAGGATCTCCGCCCAGGCGAGACGGCGGGTCCGGGTGATGTTGACGACGGTGACGCCCGCGTCGTCGGCGACGACCTTGGGGCGGCTGAGCAGGACGAGGACCCCGAGGAGCAGCGCGGCGGTGAAGACGAAGCTGGCGCGCTCCCCCGGTCCCAGACGTTCGAGCATCAGCGCGACGGCGGTGACGACGACGAACATCGCGACGCCCAGGGTCAGCAGCACGGCCCGGGTGCGCCCGGGACGGAAGGTGACCGGCAGGGCGGGGGTCGGTGCGTGGGACACGGGGGGTTCCTCGGGGCCTTCGGTGCGGGCGGTCCGTGCCGTCAGAGGCGGCAGGCGTGGATGGCGGTGGTGAGGATGGCGCGGGCGCCGATCTCGTACAGATCGTCCATGATCCGCTGCGCCTCCTTGGCGGGCACCATCGCGCGGACCGCGACCCAGCCCTCGTTGTGCAGCGGGGAGACGGTCGGCGACTCAAGGCCCGGGGTGAGGGCGACGGCCTGCTCCAGGTGTTCGGCGCGGCAGTCGTAGTCCATCATCACGTACGAGCGGGCGACGAGGACGCCCTGCAGGCGGCGGAGGAACTGCTGGACCTGCGGGTGGTCGTCGTCGGCGCCGTGGCGGCGGACCACGACGGCCTCGGAGGTCAGGATCGGCTCGCCGATGACCTCCAGGCCGGCGTTGCGCAGGCTGGTGCCGGTCTCGACGACGTCGGCGATGACCTGGGCGACGCCGAGCTGGATCGCGGTCTCGACGGCGCCGTCGAGGTGGACGACGGAGGCGTCGATGCCCTGGTCGGCGAGGTGCTTGGCGACGATGCCCTCGTAGGAGGTGGCGATCGTCATGCCGCCGAAGTCCTCGGGGCCCTTCGCCGTGCCCGGGCGGGTGGCGTACCGGAAGGTGGAGCGGCCGAAGTTCAGCGGCAGGATCTCCTCGGCGCTGGCGCCGGAGTCCAGGAGCAGGTCGCGGCCGGTGATGCCGATGTCCAGCTTGCCGGAGGCGACGTAGATCGCGATGTCCTTCGGGCGCAGGTAGAAGAACTCGACCTCGTTGTCGGGGTCGATCACCACCAGCTCCTTGGACTCCTTGCGCTGGCGGTAGCCGGCCTCATGGAGCATTGCCGACGCAGGTCCGGAGAGGGAACCCTTGTTGGGAACGGCGATGCGCAGCATGGGGTGAGCTTCCTTTGCCTGGGAGTTTTTCGGGAGTTGCCAGGGAGTTTTCGGAACGGTGGGACGGGTGTGCTCAGAGGTGGGCGTAGACGTCGTCGAGCGAGATCCCGCGGGCGACCATCATCACCTGGACGTGGTACAGCAGCTGCGAGATCTCCTCGGCGGCGGCTTCCTTGCCCTCGTACTCGGCGGCCATCCAGACCTCGGCGGCCTCTTCGACGACCTTCTTGCCGATGGCATGGACGCCCTTGTCCACCAGTTCCGCGGTGCGGGAGGTGGCCGGGTCGCCGGTCTCGGCCTTGAGCTTGAGCTCGGCGAAGAGCTCTTCGAAGGATTTGTTCGCCATGATGGTCCTAAGAGTACGGGGTGAGGTTCACGTCACTAGCGCCAGGGCTCGCTGACCGTGCGCAGCGTGGTCGCGGTGGCGACGGCGGCGGTGACGGCCTCGTGGCCCTTGTCCTCGGTGGAGCCTTCGAGGCCGGCCCGGTCGAGGGCCTGCTCCTCGGTGTCGACGGTGAGGACGCCGAATCCGACGGGTACGCCGGTGTCGATCGAGACCTGGGTGAGGCCGTGGGTGACGCCCTGGCACACGTACTCGAAGTGCGGCGTTCCGCCGCGGATGACGACGCCGAGCGCCACGATGGCATCGTAGCCGCGCCCGGCGAGGACCTTCGCCACGACCGGGAGCTCGAAGCTGCCGGGGACGCGGAGCAGGGTCGGCTCGTCGATGCCGAGCTCGCTCAGGGCGCGCAGGGCGCCGTCGACGAGTCCGTCCATGATCTTCTCGTGCCACTGCGCCGCGATGACCGCGACCCGCAGGTCGCCGCAGTTCTTCACGCTGAGGACGGGTGCGCCCTTGCCGCTCATGTTTCTCCCTAGCCGGTCGTTCGTACGTACGTGATTACTGGTTGCCGCAGGTGGAGGCCGGGGAGCCGTCCAGCCACGGGAGGTCGTGGCCCATCCGGTCCCGCTTGGTGGTGAGGTACCGGAGGTTGTGCTCGCCGGCCGTGACCGGCATGGGCTCGCGTCCCTCGACCCGGAGGCCGTACCGGGTGAGGGCGTGGATCTTGTCGGGGTTGTTGGTCATCAGGCGCAGGCTCCGGACGCCGAGGTCGGCGAGGATCTGCGCGCCGGCCGCGTAGTCGCGGGCGTCGGCGGGCAGTCCGAGTTCCAGGTTGGCGTCGAGGGTGTCGCGGCCGCGCTCCTGGAGCTCGTACGCGCGGAGCTTGGACAGCAGGCCGATGCCCCGGCCCTCGTGGCCCCGGAGGTAGACGACGACGCCGCGGCCGGCCTCGGTGATCCGGTCCATGGACGCCTGGAGCTGGGGGCCGCAGTCGCAGCGCAGCGAGTGGAAGATGTCGCCGGTCAGGCACTCGGAGTGGACCCGGACCAGGACGTCCTCGCCGTCGGCGAGGTCGCTGATGTCGCCGTGGACGAGGGCGACGTGCTCGACGCCGTCCACGGTGGAGCGGTATCCGTACGCGGTGAAGTCGCCGTGCGCGGTGGGCAGCTGGACCTCGGCCTCGCGGCGGACGGTCGGTTCGGCGGAGCGCCGGTAGGCGATCAGGTCCTCGATGGAGATGATCGTCAGGCCGTGCTTGCGGGCGAAGGGGACCAGCTCGGGCAGGCGCAGCATGACGCCGTCCTCGCCGGCGATCTCGACGATCGCCCCGGCCGGGCGGAGTCCGGCGAGCCGGGCCAGGTCGACCGCGGCCTCGGTGTGGCCGTTGCGGGCGAGGACGCCGCCGGGCTTGGCGCGGAGCGGGAAGATGTGGCCGGGGCGCACGAAGTCGCCCGGTTCGTGGCGGCCGCTCGCGAGCATCCGCAGGGTGGTGGCGCGGTCGGCGGCGGAGATGCCGGTGGTCACGCCGTGGTCGGGGGACGCGTCGACGGAGACGGTGAAGGCGGTCCGCATCGACTCGGTGTTGTGCTCGACCATCTGCGGGAGCTGGAGGCGCTCCAGCTCCTCGCCCTCCATGGGGGCGCAGATGAGGCCGCGGCACTCGCTCATCATGAAGGCGACGACTTCGGGGGTGGCCTTCTCGGCGGCGATGACGAGGTCGCCCTCGTTCTCGCGGTCCTCGTCGTCGACGACGACGACGGGGCGGCCGGCGGCGATGTCGCGGATGGCCTGCTCGACGGGGTCGAGGGCGAGGTCGGTGGCGTCCCAGATCGGCAGCGCGCTCATGCGTGGGCTCCTTCCAGAGCGGTGGCAGAGGTCGTGCGCGTCCGGAGCCACCAGTCGCGCATGCCCCAGACGACCAGGGCGAAGTAGATGACGTAGACCAGGCCGGAGAAGGCGAGGCCGCTGTTGAAGGCGAGCGGGACGCCGACGAGGTCGACGAGGAGCCAGGCGAACCAGAACTCGACGAGGCCGCGGGCCTGGGCGACCATCGCGACGAGGGTGCCGACGAAGATGTACGCGTCGGCCCACGGGCTCCAGGAGAGCGACGGGTAGAGGGTGAAGAGCCCGCCGACGGCGAGGGTGCCGAGGAGCGCGCCGCCGAGGAGCAGGCCGCGCTCCTTCCAGGTGGCGAAGCGGACGGCGATGGAGCCGTCCTGAGCCTGCTGCCTGCCCCGGTTCCACTGCCACCAGCCCCAGGCGGCGACGCCGATGACCAGGAGCTGCTTGCCGACGCCGCCGGAGAGGTGCGCGGAGGCGTAGGCGCCGACGAGGATCAGGCCGGAGAGCAGCTGGGCGGGCCAGGTGAGGATGGAGCGGCGCCAGCCGAGCGCGAGGGCTATGAGCCCGATCGTGTTGCCGATCATGTCGGACCACATGATGTGCTGGTCGAGGACGGTGAACGCCTCGGAGTTGAGCCAGTTCACTTCTCGTTCTCCTTGGCGTCCGCGCCGAGCAGCCGCTCGACGTACTTGGCGATGACGTCGACTTCGAGGTTGACCGGGTCGCCGGGCTGCTTGATGCCGAGCGTGGTCAGGTCGAGGGTGGTGGGGATGAGGCTGATGGTGAACCAGTCGTCGGCGACCTCGACGACGGTGAGGCTGACGCCGTCGACCGTGATCGAGCCCTTCTCGACGACGTACCGGGAGAGGTGGGCGGGCAGGCCGACCTTGACGAGCTCCCAGTGCTCGGAGGGGCTCCGCTCCAGGATGGTGCCGGTGCCGTCCACGTGGCCCTGGACGATGTGACCGCCGAGGCGGCCGCCGACGGCCATGGGCCGCTCCAGGTTGACGCGGGTGCCGACGTCCAGGGCGCCGAGGCTGGACCGCTTGAGGGTCTCGGCCATGACGTCGGCGGTGAACTCGCCGTCGCCGAACTCGACGACCGTGAGACAGACACCGTTGACGGCGATGGAGTCGCCGTGCTGGGCGCCTTCCGTGACCAGGGGGCCGCGGAGCCGGAAGCGGGAGGCGTCCTCCAGCTGCTCGACGGCGACGACCTCGCCCAGTTCTTCGACGATTCCGGTGAACACGGTCAGGCTCCCTTGAGGGTGGCGGTGATGCGGAGGTCGGTTCCGACGCGGACGGTCTCGGTGATGTCGAGCCGCAACGCGTCGGTGATGGTGCTGATTCCCGCGCCGGCGAGGGCGTTCGGGCCCGCCCCGAGGAGGACGGGGGCGAGGTAGCCGACGACCTGGTCGACGGCTCCCGCGGCGACGAAGGCGCCCGCGAGGGTGGGGCCGCCTTCGAGGAGGACGGAGCGGACGCCGCGCGCGTGGAGGGCGTCCAGGAGGGCGGGTACGGAGAGTCCGCGCTCGGCCCTGGGGAGGCGTACGACGTCGGTGAGCGCGGTGTCGGCGTCCTCGGCGACCGCGATCAGGGTGGGGGCGGCGTCGTCCAGGACCCGGGCGCCGGCCTTGACGGCGGTGGCCTCGGTGTCGACGACGACCCGGAGCGGCTGTACGGCCGCGTCGATGCCGCGGACGGCGAGGTGGGGGTCGTCGGTACGGGCGGTTCCGGAGCCGACGACGACGGCGTCGGCCTCGGCGCGCAGCCGGTGGACGTCGGCGCGGGACTCGGCGGAGGTGATCCAGCGGGAGGTGCCGTCGGCGGCGGCGATCCGGCCGTCGAGGGTGGCGGCGTACTTCCAGCGGACGAAGGGGCGGCCGCGGCGTACGGAGGTGAGCCAGGCGAGGTTGACGGCCTCGGCCTCGTCCTCCAGGAGGCCCTGCCGCACGTCGACGCCGGCCGCGCGCAGGGTGTCGGCGCCGCCGGTGGCCTGCGGGTTGGGGTCGCCGACGGCGTACACGACGCGGCTGATCCCGGCCTCGATCAGGGCCTGGGCGCAGGGGCCGGTGCGGCCGGTGTGGTTGCAGGGTTCGAGGGTGACGTAGGCGGTGCCGCCGCGGGCGAGGGCGCCCGCCTCGCGCAGGGCGTGGACCTCGGCGTGGGGGCCGCCGGCGCGCTGGTGCCAGCCCTCGCCGACCGGCCGGCCTGAGGCGTCGGTGACGACGCACCCGACGACCGGGTTGGGGCTGGTGGCGCCGAGTCCGCGTGCGGCGAGCTCGACGGCGCGTCGCATGGCGGTGATGTCGGCCTGCTGGGCCACCGGGTCCTCCTGCCTCTTCGGGCACGGACTCCGGGGCCTGTCGATGACGACAGAGAGCGGAACGACGCATTGCACAGGGTGCGCCGAGGCCGCGTCCTCCGGGTACGCCGATCGGTGTCGATGCGGCGACCAGCGGACGTACGGCCGGCACACCCCTGACAGGGGTCGCCCGCCGCGCACTGCCTCCCATCCGGACTTTCACCGTCGGTCCAGGAATTTCACCTGGTCAACCGGCCGCTGGCTGCGGACGGGTCGCGGACTATACCGCCGGTTCGGAATTACACCGACCCCGGAGTGCGCTGCTGCTGATACAGGGCCAGTGTGCCACGAGCCGCGCGGGGCGATGTGGCCGAGATCCTGTGGTCTGGCTCACAGAGTCCCACAGAACCCCTCTTTGGTCCAGACCTATTGACGCACTGGTCTAGTCCTCTTAATCTCCGTGTCACCTCCGAGGAACGGTCCGGCGGGGTGCGCACTCCACGGGCCCAACACGACCCACCCCCTTGTTCGTTGTGTTTTTTCACCTCCCCAGGAGGAACCGATCGTGTTGTCCCCCACCACGAAGAGAGCCTCGCTGCTCGCTTCCGGCGCGGCGGTCGCCGGACTTCTGCTCAGCTCGCTCTCCGGCGGCGTCTCGTACGCGGCCGACAACGAGTCCTGTCGCCCCGACGGGCTCTACAAGACCCCCGGCGTCGACGTCCCGTACTGCTCGGTCTACGACACCGAGGGCCGCGAGAAGATGGGCGCGGACCACCAGCGCCGGGTCATCGGCTACTTCACCGGCTGGCGCGACGGCAAGAACGGCCAGCCCGCGTACCTGGCCAAGGACATCCCGTGGGACAAGATCACCCACATCAACTACGCCTTCGGGCACATCGGCGGCGACAACAAGCTCTCCGTCGGCACGGACGGTCCCAACAACGCGGCCACCGGGATGACCTGGCCCGGTGTCGCCGGAGCCGAGATGGACCCCGCGTACGCCTACAAGGGCCACTTCAACCTGCTCAACAAGTTCAAGAAGCAGCACCCGAACGTGAAGACGCTGATCTCGGTCGGCGGCTGGGCCGAGACCGGCGGCTACTTCGCGGACAACGGCGACCGGGTCAACTCCGGCGGCTTCTACTCGATGGCCACCAACGCCGACGGTTCGGTCAACCAGGCCGGGATCGACACCTTCGCCGCCTCGGCCGTCGACTTCATCCGGAAGTACGGGTTCAACGGCGTCGACATCGACTACGAGTACCCGACGACCATGAAGGACGCCGGCAACCCGCTCGACTGGCAGCTCGCCAACGCGCGCCGCGCCGGACTCGTGCAGGGCTACGCCGCCCTCATGAAGTCCCTGCGCGAGAAGCTGGACACGGCGGGCGCCACCGACGGCAAGCACTACCTGCTCACCGTCGCCGCCCCCTCCTCCGGCTACCTGCTGCGCGGCATGGAGACCTTCCAGATGCAGAAGTATCTGGACTACGTCAACATCATGTCCTACGACCTGCACGGCGCCTGGAACGAATACGTCGGGCCCAACGCCTCCCTCTTCGACGACGGCAAGGACGGCGAGCTCGCCGCCGCCAACGTCTACGGCTCGGCGCAGTACGGCAACATCGGCTACCTCAACACCGACTGGGCGTACCACTACTTCCGCGGCTCGATGCCGGCCGGCCGCATCAACATCGGCCTGCCCTACTACACCCGCGGTCACAAGAACGTGCAGGGCGGCACCGACGGTCTGTGGGGCAAGGCCACCGCGACCACCTGCCCGGCCGGCGCCGGCCTGACCAAGTGCGGTGACGGCGCCACCGGCATCGACAACCTGTGGCACGACAAGGACACCAACGGCGTCGAGTCGCCCGCCGGCTCCAACCCGATGTGGCACGCCAAGAACCTCGAGAAGGGGATCGTCGGCGACTACGTCACGCAGTACGGCTTCCCGGCGAACACCACCCTGACCGGCACCTACGCCCGCAAGTACGACTCGACCCTGGTCGCGCCGTGGCTGTGGAACGCGCAGAAGAAGGTCTTCCTCTCCACCGAGGACGAGCAGTCGGTGGCCGCCAAGGCCGACTACGTGGTCAACAAGGGCATCGGCGGCACGATGGTCTGGGAGATGGCCGGCGACTACGCCTGGAACGCCACCAAGGGCCAGTACGAGATGGGCTCCACGCTCACCTCGCTGATGTACGACAAGTTCAAGGCGGCCACCCCGTACGGCGCGAAGAAGTCGAACAAGGCGCTGCCGACCCAGGCCGTGAAGATCGACGCCCAGTTCACCGAGTTCAAGCTGGGCGACTCGAACTACCCCATCACCCCGAAGATCAAGATCACCAACAACACCGCGACCGCCCTCCCCGGCGGCACGGAGTTCCAGTTCGACTACGGCACCTCGGCCCCGGCCAACGCCTCCGACCAGTCCGGCTTCGGCACCAAGGTCATCAGCAGCGACCACACGGGCAGCAACGTCGGCGGCCTGAAGGGCGACTTCCACCGGGTCTCCCTGAAGCTCCCGGCCTGGCAGTCGCTGGCCCCGGGCGCCACGGTCGACCTGGCGTTCAACTACTACCTGCCGGTGTCCACCCCCTCCAACTGGACGGTGAACATCAACGGCACGACGTACGCCCTCGCCGGCGACCTGGCGCGCGGCACGACGGTGGTGGAGCCGGGCACGACGACCCCGCCGACCACCCCGCCCACCACGCCTCCCACCACCCCGCCGACGACTCCCCCGACGACCCCGCCGACCACGCCCCCGACCACGCCGCCCACCGGCTGCGGCACGGTCCCGGCGTACGTGGCCGGCACGGTCTACAACTCGGGCAACGAGGTCTCCCACAACGGCCGCAAGTACCGGGCCCAGTGGTGGACCCAGAACGAGACGCCCGGCACGACCGGCGAGTGGGGCGTCTGGAAGGACCTCGGTCCCTGCTGACGCACCCCCGAGAAACCCCCGGCGGCGGACTTCACGGCCCTTGCCGCCGCCGGGCTCCCGCCGCGCCGCGCCCCCCTGTCCGGGGCGCGGCGCGTCCGCGTGTGCGGACCGGGGCCGGGGCGCGGCGGGTCCGCGTGTGCGGACCGGGGCCGGGAGGGTCAGGCTGGGGACATGGGCACGATCCTGGTCACCGGCGGCACGGGAACCCTCGGTCGGCCCGTCTGCGAGCGGCTGCGGGCGGACGGCCACGAGGTGCGGGTGCTCAGCAGGCACTCGCTCCCCTACGCCGTGGACCTGCGACAGGGCGGGTCGCTGCTGTACCGGGCGCTCGACGGGGTGGACGCGGTCGTGCACTGCAGCAACATCCGGCGCGGCGACCGGGACGCCGCCCGCGTCCTGATCGACGCCACGCGCCGGACCGCCGTACCCCACCTGTTGTACGTCTCGATCGTCGGCGTCGACCGGGTGCCGCTCGACTACTTCCGTACCAAGTACGCGGTGGAGCGCATGATCCAGGCCTCGGGCATCGGCTGGACGCTGCTGCGCACCACCCAGTTCCACGACCTGCTCCTCCAGCTGTTCCAGGGCCTCGCCAAGCCGCCCGTGATGCCGCTGCCCAAGGACCTGCGGGCCCAGCCGCTGGAGGTGACGGAGGCGGCCGCGCGCCTCGCCGAACTGGCCGCGGGGCCGCCGGTGGGCCGGGTCGAGGACATGGGCGGCCCCGAGATCCGCACCCTTCCCGATCTCGCCGGCTCCTATCTGCGGGCGGCCGGACGCCGGCGCCGCCTGGTGGAGGTCCCCTTGCCGGGCGGGACCTACCGGGGCCTGCGGCGCGGCGAGCACCTGGCGCCGGAGCGGACGGTGGGCCGCGTGACCTTCGACGAGTTCCTGACGCGACGCTTCAGCCGCTGACCGGGCCGTCGGCTCCGCCCGGCCACCGGCGCGTCAGCCGCTGACCGGCCCCCACCGGTCGTGGCCCGTGCCCGGCGCCATGTCGGTCTCCGTCATCGGGCCCGCCGGTTCCTCAAGGCCCGGCAGCGGCCAGCCCTGGAACAGGGACAGGACGGCGAGCACCAGGAACGCGACGCCGACGACCAGCGAGAGGGCCGGGCCGAACCGCCACAGCTTCTCCACGAAGATCACCGCCGCGAGCGCCGCCATCGCCAGGACGTTCATGACGCCGAGCGGTACGAGGACGATCATCAGCCCCCAGCAGCAGCCCAGGCAGTACAGACCGTGGTGCAGCCCGACCCTCAGGTCCCGGGCCCAGGGCCGGAAGCCGGCGTACCGCACGAGCGTGCCCATGGGGCTGCGGCAGTGCCGCAGGCAGACCGTCTTCAGCGGGCCGAGCTGGTGCAGCCCCGCGAGCAGGAACGCCGAGGCGCCGATCCAGCGCCCGGCGTCGGGGTGGTCCGCCACCAGGTCGCCGGTGAGGGCCAGGAGTCCGTACGCGAGCAGTCCGAAGGCCGTCCAGACCAGCAGGTAGCCGGCCACGAACTGGGTCAGCCGGGACGCGCGGGCGAGGCCGGTCGACCGGCGGCCGATGGCCCGGGCCCAGGTGACGGCGACCGGCGCCACGGACGGGAACATCATGGCGATCATCATGATCAGCCACAGCAGCAGGAACAGCGGGACGCCCATGCCCATGGTGCCGGGCTCGATCCCCATGTCGTGCGCCTGCGCGACCACCAGCACCCAGGCGAGCACCGCGAGGGCTGCCATCAGGGACCAGGCGAGTGCGAGTTCCCTCGGCGACAGCAGATTCGCCGGTCTCAGGGGCGGAGCGAGGGCCTTCCGGTCGAACCGCACCCTTCCAGCTCAGCACAGCGGCCGACGGGGCGCGCGACGGACGGCCGGACGCCCGATGGCACCGCCCGGGAAGGAGGCGGAGAATCGAAGGGGAGGGTTGTGCGAGGAGGCGGGCGTGATGTCCGGGACGACGGCGACGGTTCCGAAGTGGCACGTCACGGGAGACTGGTTCGACACCTGCCGGTGCGATGTGCCCTGCCCCTGCACGTTCGCGCAGCGGCCCACGTACGGCGAGTGCGACGGCGTGCTGGCCTGGCACATCCGTGACGGCCGTTATGGGGACGTGTCACTGGACGGTCTGAACGTGCTGATGCTCGCGTCCTTCGTCGGCAACGTGTGGGCCGGTAAGCACTCCGAACCGTACGCCGCGGTCTTCCTCGACGAGCGCGCGGACAGCAGCCAGCGCGAGGCGCTGCAGATGATCTTCGGCGGGCAGGCGGGAAGCTGGCCGGCCCAGTTCGGCGCGATGTTCGGCGCGGAGATGCGCGGCATGGAGTACGCCCCGGTCGAGGTCGAGGTCGCGGACGACCTGTCGAGCTGGCGGGCGGTCGTGCCCGGCCGGGTCGAGGCGAGCGGGGACGCCCTGGACGGTCCGACGACGCCGGAGGGCACGCGGGTGCAGTCGGTGAACATGCCGGGTTCGGAGACCGGGCCCGGCCAGGTCGTGACCTGGGGCCGCGCCCGGCGGAACCACGCCGACGCCTTCGGCTTCGAGTGGAGCAGGGACGGCCAGTCGAGCAAGCACATCCCGTTCGACTGGACGGGCCCGTGACACCCGACGCGCCGGCCGACCCGATCCGAACGACGGGCCCGGCACGCCGCTCCTTCTAGACCCCCGTCGCCGGTGGGCCGAAGAGGGCGTCCTGGGCCGCGTCGCGGGCGAGCAGGAGGGCGCCGCGCAGGACCGCCGCGTCGCCCAGGGTGCTCGGTCTGACCTCCGTACGGAGCGGGGAGAGGGACGCGAGGACCGCGTCCACCCGGGCGGCCAGCGCGGCGCCGCCGTGGTGGCCGGTCTCCCCACCGAGGACCACGCAGCCGGGGTCGAGGACGGAGACGACCGCCGCCGCGCCGACGGCGAGGCGCGCGGCCAGCGCGTCGAGGAAGGCGGCGTGGTCCGCGTCGGGACCGGCTGCCTGGTCCGCGTCGAGGACCGCTCCGTGGCCCGTGGGGAGCGCCTCGGCCGGGTCGAGGCCGTGGGCGGCGGCCAGGGTGCCGACGGCGGAGGCGCAGGCCAGTTCGTGGAATCCGCCGTCGCAGCCGGTGGCCGAAGGGAGCCCCGAGGTGCCCGGCACCGGCAGGAAGCCGATCTCGCCGGCGCCGCCGGAGGCTCCCCGGCGGAGTCTGCCGTCGAGGACGACCGCGGCGCCGACGCCCTGGCCGAGCCAGAGGAGGACGAAGTCCTCGCGGTCCCGGGCCGCGCCTTCGCGGAGTTCGGCGAAGGCGGCGAGGTTGGTCTCGTTCTCGACGAGGACCTGGGCGGGCAGCCGCTCCTGGAGGACGCCGACGAGCCTGCGGTGCCAGGCGGGCAGGCCGGTGGAGTCGCGCAGCTCGCCGCTGGCCGGGTCGATGAGGCCGGGAGCGCCGACGGCCACGGTGTGCAGCCGGTCGGCGCCCGCCTCCTTCACGGTCCGTTCCAGGAGGGCGACGGCCTTCTCGACGGCGGGACCGGTGCCGTGGTCGTCGCCGACGGGTACGGAGGCCTCCGCGAGCGTGGTGCCGAGCAGGTCGGCGACGGTGACGGAGACGGAGCTGGTGCGGACGTCGAGCGCGGCGAGGTGGGCGCGGTCGGCGACGATCCCGTACAGCTTGGCGTTGGGGCCCCGGCGTACGGCTCCGGACTCCCCCACGACGTGGACGAGTCCGGAGCCCTGGAGCCGCTCGACGAGGTCGGCGACGGTGGGCCGGGAGAGTCCGGTGAGGTTCTTGAGCTGAGTGGCCGTCAACGGGCCTTCGTCCTGGAGCAGTCGCAGGGCGACCCGGTCGTTGATGGCTCGTGCGGTGCTCGGGGATGCGGCCATGCGGCGATCCTCTCAGACGGGCTCCGGTGGGGGTCGCCGTTCTGCGGTCTATTTATCAGGCAGGGTTCCTGATAGTTTACCGCCCACGCCACCCGGCAGCGCCACACCACCACACCCAGGGAGGGCCCCATGGCGGCGGAGACCGTCACCAGCACCGAACGTCTGCGGCGGGCGCGCTTCGCCGTCGCCGCCGTGTTCTGCGTCCACGGCTCCGTGACCGGCAGTTTCGCGACCCGCATCCCCTGGATCCAGGAGCACGCGGGCGTGAGCGCCGGACAGCTCGGGCTCGCGCTCGCCTTCCCCGCCCTCGGCGCCTCGCTCGCGATGCCGCTCGCCGGGGCCGTCTCGCACCGCTTCGGCGCCCGGACCGCGCTGCGCGGTCTGCTCACGCTGTGGACGCTCGCCCTGACGCTGCCCTCGCTCGCCCCCAACGTCTGGGGGCTGTGCGCCGCGCTCTTCGTGTACGGCGCGACGGCCGGCATGTCCGACGTGGCGATGAACGCGCTGGGGGTCGAGACCGAGAACCGGCTCGGCAAGTCCATCATGTCGAGCCTGCACGGCATGTGGAGCGCGGGCGCCCTGATCGGCTCGGCGGCCGGCACGGTCGCCGCCCACCTCGGCGGCGACGCCCGCCTGCACCACCTGATCGCGGCCCTGGTCCTGACCGCCCTCGGCCTGCTCTTCTGCCAGGGCGTGCTCGACATGCGCAGCACCCCGGACGAGGAGGCGCCCCCGCGCTTCTCGCTGCCGCCGAAGTCCGCGCTGGTCATCGGCGCGGTCGGCTTCTGCGCGGTGTTCGCGGAGGGCGCCAGCCTGGACTGGTCGGCCGTCTACCTCCGGGACGAGCTGGGCACCTCCGCCGGGCTCGCGGCCGCCTCCACGACCGCCTTCGCACTGACGATGACCGTGGCACGGCTGGCCGGTGACCGGGTCGTGGACCGCTTCGGAGCGGTCCGTACGGTACGGGTCGGGGGCGCCGTCGCCACCCTCGGCGGGGTCCTGGTCGTCCTCGCCCCGCACGCCGCCCTCGCCATGGCCGGATTCGGCCTCATCGGGCTCGGGGTCGCGGTCGTCGTCCCGCTGGCCTTCGCCGCGGCCGGGCGCAGCGGCCCGAACCCCAGCCAGGCCATCGCGGGCGTCGCCACCATCACGTACACCTCGGGGCTCATCGCGCCCTCGGCGATCGGCGGCATCGCGGACGCGACCTCGCTGGTCTTCTCGTTCGGCCTGGTCACCCTGCTCGCCCTGGGTCTCGTCCTCGGCGCGGGGGTGCTCAGGTCCGGCGGCGCCGGCGGGGGCGAGACCGCGGGGGCGAAGGCGGCTCCGGAGAAGGCCCCGGGCCCGGTGGGGTGACGCGGCCCGGGCCCCGGACGCGCGTCCGGGGCCCCCGGCGGCGCATACCATGTGGCTGATCTTTTGCGGTCATGACACGGCCGCCGGAACCGGAGAACGGGAGCGACCTCATGAACCTCGGCGTGCGCTGGACCTTGCACGGCGACGGGAAGACACCCGCTCCCGGAGCCGTCGTCCGCCCGGACGAACGGCTCTCCTGGCCCCGTACGGTCGGCCTCGGCGCCCAGCACGTGGTCGCGATGTTCGGGGCGTCGTTCGTGGCGCCGGTCCTCATGGGTCTCGACCCCAACCTCGCGATCATGATGTCCGGTTTCGCGACCGCGATCTTCCTCCTCGCGACCCGCGGCACCGTCCCCTCCTACCTGGGCTGCTCGCTCTCCTTCGTCGGTGTCGCCGCCGCCATCCGGGCCTCCGGCGGCAGCAGCGCCACGGTGACCGGCGCGGTCCTCGTCGTCGGCGCGGTGCTCTTCCTCGCCGGTCTCGCGGTCCGGAAGTTCGGCGCCCGGATCATCCACGCGGCGATGCCGCCGATCGTGACCGGCGCCGTCGTCATGCTGATCGGCTTCAACCTGGCTCCGGTGACGGCGGCGACGTACTGGCCGCAGGACCAGTGGACGGCGCTCCTCGTGATGCTGTTCACCGGCCTCGCGGTCGTCTGTCTGCGCGGCTTCTGGTCCCGGATCGCGATCTTCCTCGGGCTGATCTTCGGCTACGGCATCTCGTGGATCTTCGACCTGGCCTTCGGGAAGATCAACTCGATGTCGGCGAGCGGTCAGATCACCGACCACTGGCGGCTCGACCTCTCCGGCGTCTCCAAGGCCGACTGGATCGGCCTGCCCTCGTTCCACGGGCCGAGCTTCGAGTGGTCCGCGATCCTCGTCGCGCTGCCCGTCGTCATCGCCCTGATCGCCGAGAACGCCGGACACGTCAAGGCCGTCGGCGAGATGACCGGCAAGCCGCTCGACGACCAGCTCGGCACCGCGATCGCCGCCGACGGCGCCGCCTCGATGCTCTCCACGGCCGTGGGCGGCCCGCCGAACACCACGTACTCCGAGAACATCGGCGTCATGGCGGCCACCCGGGTCTACTCGACGGCCGCCTACTGGGCCGCCGCCGGCTTCGCCCTGCTCTTCGGGCTCTGCCCGAAGTTCGGCGCGGTCGTCGCCGCGATCCCCGGCGGCGTCCTCGGCGGCATCACCGTGATCCTGTACGGCATGATCGGCCTGCTCGGTGCCCAGATCTGGATCAACGCCAAGGTCGACCTGCGCAACCCGCTCAACCTGGTCCCGGCCGCCGCCGGCATCATCATCGGCGTCGGAGGCGTGAAGCTGACCTTCACCGACACCTTCGAGCTCGGCGGCATCGCGCTCGGCACGATCGTCGTCATCACCGGCTACCACGTGCTGCGGGCCTTCGCCCCGGCCCACCTGAAGAGCCAGGAGCCGCTCCTGGACTCCGGCACCAGCTCGTACGAGAGCACGTCCGGCGAGGAACCGCTGTCGAAGAACTGAGGGATTCGCCCGTTCTGGGTAAGCCGGGCCCGAGAAGTTCCCTCCCGGGCCCGGCGGCTGGGAGCCTGCCCGCATGGCGCAGACCCAGCAGCTCGGACCGTTCCTGGCCGTCGACCCCGTGGTGGACCGGATGCGGGCACTCCGCGCGGGCTGGCACCCCGCCGACGGGGTGGCCGTCTTCAACCGGGTCTACCTGACCGTCACCGAGGAGATCGGCCACGTCCTCGACGCCGGCGGCTTCGCCGACCGGCGGGCCGCCGCCACCCTCGACGTACGGTTCGCGGAGCGCTATCTGACGGCGGTCGACGCCGCGGCCGCCGGCCGCCCCGCCCCCGCCTGCTGGCGGCCCCTGTTCCACTACCGCCGGCATCCCGGCGTACGGCCGCTGCAGTTCGCGCTGGCCGGGATCAACGCCCACATCGGGCACGACCTGGCCCTCGCCGTCGTCGACACCTGCCGCGAGCTGGACTGCGCGCCCGCCGACCTGGAGGACGACTTCGACCGGGTCGGCGACATCCTCGTCCTCCTGGAGGAGCGCATCCGGGAGGAACTGATGCCGGGCCCGGACCTCCTGGAGATCGCGGACCCGCTGACGCATCTGCTCGGCTGCTGGAGCCTCGACCGGGCCCGCGACGGGGCCTGGCTGGCCGCGCGCTCGCTGTGGCAGCTGCGCGGCCTGCCCGACCTGGCCGAGGAGTTCACCGAACGCCTCGACCGGTCGGTGGGCCTGGTGGGACGGATGCTGCTCACGCCCCTGACCAGGCCCTGATCCCCGAGGGACGGGGAGAGGCGGGGACTCAGTCCTCCGGCAGCTCGACCGGCGCGATCTCGTCGTACACGTCGCCCGGGCCCGGGTTGGTGGCGTCGGTGGCGCCGCCGAAGTGGTGCATCACGCCCCAGACCGCGTTGAGCGCCGTCTGCACCGCGCCCTCGGCCCAGCCGGCCGTCCACGAGATGTCGTCGCCCGCGAGGAAGATGCCCCGCTTGTCCTCGGGCAGCCGGTCCTGCATGAAGTGGGTGAACAGGCGCCGCTGGTAGCGGTAGTGACCGGGCAGGTTCGCCTTGAACGCGCCCATGAAGTAGGGCTCGTTCTCCCAGGAGACCGTCACCGGGTTGCCGATGATGTGCTTCCGGATGTCGACCTTGGGGTAGATCTCGCCGAGCGACTTCAGCATGACCTCCATCCGCTCGTTCGCCGAGAGCGGCAGCCACTTCAGGCTGTCGTCGCACCAGGTGTACGAGAGGCAGATGGTGGCCGGCTTGTCCGGGCCGTCGTCCAGGAGGTACGTGCCGCGGGTCATCCGGTCGGTCAGCGTCATCGACATGACGTCCCGGCCGGTCTCCTCGTCCTTGTCCAGCCAGAACGGCCGGTCGACGGGCACGAACAGCTTCGAGGACTCCATGTAGTGGGTGCGCTCGATCGCCGTCCAGTGGTCGATCGGGAAGAGCGAGTCGTCGCAGGCGATCTTGGAGAGCAGCATCCAGGACTGGGCGGTGAAGATCGCCGCCTGGTAGGTGCGGATGTCGCCGGAGGCGTCGGTGACCGTGATGCGGTTCCCGGCGGTCCGGTTGAGGCGGGTCACGGCCGGCTTGGGCGTGCCCCCGTGGAGGGAGCTGAGCGAGGTGCCCTGCGCCCAGTGGACGATCTTCTCCGGCTCGCGCTCCCACAGGCGCAGCGGCAGCTGCTGCGAGCCGCCCACGATGCCGCGGTGGTGGTCGTCGGCCTCGGTGTAGACGACCCGGAGGATCTCCAGGATGGAGTTGGGGAAGTCGGTGTCCCAGCCGCCGGTGCCGAAGCCGACCTGACCGAAGATCTCGCGGTGCCGGAAGGACTTGAAGGACTCCGACTCGCAGAGGAAGCCGTAGAAGGTCTGGTTGTCGAGCTTCTCGACGAGCCTGGACCAGATCTCGCGGATGCGCGGGACGTCGCGCTCGCGCATGGCCTGGTTCATGTCGGAGAAGTCGGCGCCCTCGTCGAGGCAGGCGTTCCACGCGTTCATCACGTCGCGGTAGACCTGCGGGAGGTCGTCGACGGTGGTGGCGTAGTGCGACTCGCCCTTCAGGTCGACGACGGTCGACGGGGTCGACTCGGCCAGCGGGTTCGGGAACGGCGTGGTCTCCAGGCCGACCAGGTCGATGTAGTGCTGGAGGGCGGTCGAGGAGGGCGGGAAGCGCATGGCGCCCATCTCGGCGGTGAGGCCCTCGGTGGCGGTGCCCTCGAAGCCGACGGTACGCAGCCGGCCACCGATCTGGTCGGCCTCGTAGACGACGGGCTTGAGGCCCATCTTCATCAGCTCGTAGGCCGCGATGATGCCGGAGAGCCCGCCGCCGATGACGGCGACCTCGGTGCCGTGCTCGGTCGCGGGTATCTGGCCGAGCCCGGCCGGGTGGGCCAGGAAGTCGTCGTAGGCGTACGGGAAGTCCGGACCGAACATGGTGATCGGCGGCTGGCCGTCGCTGTGGGGGACGGCGGTCGTGGGCACCGTGGACGTCATGGGGTACGGACTCCTTGCACGGGTGGAGAAAGAGAGCAGGCGGGGAGGGCGGGGGCGGTTCAGACGAGGGAGCCGTACAGCCCCGGGCGCCGGTCGCGGAGGTAGGGGTTCTCCTGGCGGGAGGCCGCGAGGAGGGCCGGGTCGACGTCGCCGAGGACGAGGTCCTCGCCGCGCCCGGCGCGGGCCCGGGCGGTGCCGTCGGGGCCCGCGAGGGTGGAGAGGCCGACGAACTCGAAGTCGCCCTCGGGGCCGGTCCGGTTGGCGTACGCGATGTACAGCTGGTTCTCGAAGGCGCGGACCGGCACCACCGAGAGCGGTACGACCTCGGCGGGGTGCATGAGCGCGGTCGGTACGAGGAGGAGGTCCGTACCGGCCAGCGCGTGCGCCCGGACGTTCTCCGGGAACTCGACGTCGTAGCAGATCATCATGCCGACGGTGAGCCCGTGGAGCTCGGCCTGGACGACGGCGGTGTCACCCGGGGTGAACCACTTCAGCTCGAAGTCCCCGAACAGATGGGTCTTCCGGTACCGCGCCAGCGGCTCGCCGTCCGCGCCGATGAGCTGCGCGGCGTTGTACAGGACGCCGTGCTGCCCGGTGTCCCGCTCCGGGTAGCCGTAGCCGACGGCCAGGCCGTGGCGGACGGCGATCGCGGCGACGGCGCGGGCGGAGGGGCCGTCGGCCGGCTCGGCCAGGCGGGCCATGTCGGCGCCGATGGCGTACCCGGTGAGGAAGAGCTCGGGGGCGAGCAGCAGGCCCGCTCCGGCGGCGGCGGCGCGGCCGGCCGCCTCGTCGAGGATCTTGAGGTTGGCGGCCACGTCACCGAGTTCGCCGGAGCTCTGGAGCAGGGCGGTGCGCAGCGCGGGCATGCGTGATCCTCGGGGGTCGGAGTTCAGGGGGAAGACGTCAAAAACGGTACGGTTTCGCGCTCGGCCGGGACAAGACGGCAGCGTTGCGGACCGACCGTCGAACCGTTGCGCGATCGCCCGTTCGGGCGGCGATTCATTGCGTACGGCTCCACCCGGGGTCGCAGGGGTCCCCCGCCGCGCGGCGGAGGCGGAACCGTCCTGCGGCGCGACGCCCCGCGGCGGGCGCCGCGGAAGAGTGGTGGTCGTCCGGTTGACCTGCCGAAAGGACCGAGAGGCCATGAACCGTCGTACGAAGATCGCCGCCGTCGCCGCCGCCGTTCTGCTCACCCTGGGGGCGGGCGGTGTCGCCGTCGCCTCGGCGGACGACGCGCCCGCGCCGGCGGCGGCGTCGGCAGTCGTCTCGAAGTCCCCCGTCGCGGAGGCCGCCGCGCTGACCGGCACGGCCAAGCTCTACCGGCCCGCTCCGGCCGATGACGACATCACGTTCACCTTCGACGCGCACCTGGCCGCGAAGGACGTCAAGGACCCGAAGGCCGCGACGGGCACCTTCCGGTTCAGCCACTACACCCAGGGGAAGGGCGGCTACGCGCTGGTGAAGGTCGACTGCCTGACCACCGGCGGGAAGGTGGCCGTGGTGACGGGCCGGGTGATCGAGACCGATGTGCCGGAGTTCAAGGACCGGCGGGTCGGCGTCTCCGTCCACGACCTGGGCCGGCGCGACCGGCTGGGGTACAGCTGGCTGGCCGTGGACCCGGAGAAGGAGGACGTCAGCCCGTGCAGCAGCCCCGCGCCGTTCGAGCGGGTGAAGGCCGGTTCGGGGGACTTCCGGGTGGTGCCCTGGGAGATCCCCTACAACTGAGGACCGGTCAGGCCGGCGAGCCCGAGGAGAAGCGCCGCAGCAGCGGCGAGAGCACCAGGACGGACTTGGTGCGCTCCACGAAGGGCTCGCCCGCGATCCGCTCCAGGACCCGCTCGAAGTGGCGCATGTCCGAGGCGAAGACCTGGACGACGGCGTCCGCGTCACCGGTGACGGTCGACGCGGACACCACCTCGGGATACCGCTCCAGACCTCGCCGGATGTCGTCCGGCGAGGTGTTGTGGCGGCAGTAGATCTCGACGAAGCCCTCGGTCTCCCAGCCGAGCGCCGCCGGGTCCACCCGTACGGTGAAGCCGGTGATGGCGCCCTCGGCCCGGAGCCGGTCCACACGCCGTTTCACGGCGGGGGCGGAGAGTCCGACGAGCGAGCCGATGTCGGCGTAGCTGCGGCGGGCGTCTTCCGCGAGGGCGTGGACGATGCGTTCGTCGAGGTCGTTGAGTCGCACTACGGGTGGATCACTTCTCTGCCGGGGTCTCTGCCAGGGCCGGCCCCGAGGCCAGTCGGGAGCGGCGCATGCCGTACAGGAAGTAGAACACGAGTCCCGCGGCCATCCAGCAACCGAAGACCACCCAGGTGACGGCGTCGAGGCTGAACATGTTGTACGCGCAGAAGAGGAAGCCCAGGACGGGGAAGACCGGACCGAACGCCACCTTGAAGGTGCGCGGCATGTCGGGGCGGGTGTAGCGGAGCACGATGACGGCGATGTTCACCAGGCCGAAGGCGAAGAGGGTGCCGATGCTGGTGGCGTCGACGAGCTTGCCCAGCGGGATGACCGAGGCGAGGGCGCCGCAGAAGACGGAGACGATCACCGTGTTGACGCGCGGGGTGCCGGTCTTGGCGCTGACCTTGGCGAAGGCCTTCGGCACCAGGCCGTCGCGGGACATGGCGAAGAGGACGCGGGTCTGGCCGTAGAGCACGGTGAGGACGACGCTGGCGATGGAGATGACGGCGCCGGCGGCGAGCAGGGTGCCCCAGAAGGTCTGGCCGGTGACGTCGTTCATGATCGCGGCCAGGGTGGCCTCGGAGCCGTCGAACTGCTTCCAGTTCCAGGCGCCGACCGCGACGGCGGCGACGAGCACGTAGAGCGCGGTGACGATGATCAGCGAGAGCATGATCGCGCGGGGCAGGTCGCGCTTGGGGTTCTTGGCCTCCTCGCCGGCCGTGGAGGCGGCGTCGAAGCCGATGTACGAGAAGAAGAGGCTCGCTCCTGCGGCGCTGACGCCCGCGGTGCCGAGCGGCATGAAGTCCTTGTAGTTGCCGGACTTGAAGCCCATGAAGCCGATGGCGCAGAAGAGGACGAGCGCGGCGATCTTCACGACGACCATGATCGTGTTGACCACGGCGGACTCGCGGGCGCCGCCGAGCAGGAACACCATGGCGAGCATCACGACGATCAGGCCGGGCAGGTTGATGATCCCGCCCTCGCCCGGGGCCGAGGAGAGCACGTCCGGGATGGTGACGCCGATCGTGCCGTCGAGCAGTTCGTTGAGGTACTCGCCCCAGCCGACCGCCACGGCGGCGACGGAGACGCCGTACTCCAGGACCAGGCACCAGCCGCAGACCCAGGCGACGAGTTCACCCATCGTTGCGTAAGCGTACGAGTACGAGGACCCGGCGACCGGTATGGAGCCCGCCAGCTCGGCGTACGAGAGGGCGGAGAAGAGGGCGGTGAGACCGGCGATGACGAACGCGATGGTGACCGCGGGGCCGGCCTTCGGAACGGCGTCGCCGAGGACGACGAAGATGCCGGTGCCGAGCGTCGCACCGATGCTGATCATGGTCAGCTGCCACATGGAGAGCGAGCGGCGGAGATTGCCGCCTTCGCCCTGCCCACCCTCCGCGACCAGCTGCTCCACCGGCTTGCGCCGGCTGATTGCGCCGAGGGCGGAGGTCTTGCGGGGGGCCGTTTCGTCGACCGGTGGGGCTGCGCCGTGGTCCAGCACTGCGGAGGCTCCTTATCGCTGCCTGTCGTCGTGACGGGAACCACGGCGGTACGCGAGCATGACAAAAGAGCCCGCGTGGGGAAGGAACCGCCGAGCAGGCGGTCCCCGCCACTCCTGGTACGAGGCACGAGCCTAAGGGTCCGGGGTTCGCACTCGTAATGCAGGGTTGTTGCGCACTGCCGGATGATCATTGCGCTCTTCCGGAACAGACGGGGAAACATTGCGCCCCCCTGCATGAATCCACCCATGGGGGATACGAACGGGTGTGAACCGCCGTCCGCGCGCGCATTGACTCCTTGTGCCCCATGAACCACGCTGCGAGCCCTCGACCAACCGGCGGAACGACCCCACGATCGGAGGACCGGTGGGCTGGACCGACCCGGCACCGTTCCTGCGCGGCACCGCCTGGCTCGACGGGAACCGGCCCGTCCGCGCCGACCCCGACGACCTGGAGCGGCTGCCCTGGGACATCGCCGAACGGGCCGCGCTGCCCATCGGCGTACGCGTCGAGTTCACCGCCTCGCCCGGGACGCGCGCGGTACAGCTGCGCTACCGGGCCGACGTCCCCGAACCGGGCGACCCGCTGGCCGGACTCCGGCACTGCTTCGCCCTCTGGAGCGGTACGCGCCTGGTCGGCGAGACCTGCGCCGCCCCGGCCGCCGAGGCCACCGTCACGCTCCCGCTGCCGCCGGCCGGCGGGGTCTTCACCGTCCACCTCCCGGAGGGCCAGGCACCCGTGCCGCTCGCCGTCCGGGCCCTCGGCGGGACCCTCTCCCCCGCCCCGGCGCGGCCCCGCTGGCTGGTCCACGGCGACTCGATCACCGAGGGCTGGTGGTCGACCCGCCCCGCCCACTCCTGGCCCGCCACGGCGGGCCGGCTGCTCGGCCTCGACCCGGTCAACCTCGGGTACGCGGGCGGGGCCCGCGGCGAGCTCCCGCTCGCCGAGCACCTGTCACGGCTCCCCGGCGAGCTGATCACCCTCGCCTTCGGCACCAACTGCTGGTCCACCGTGCCCGCGACGGCCGACTGGCTCTACGCCACCGTGCGGGCCTTCGTCGGCCTGGTCCGCCGGGGCCACCCGAAGACCCCGCTGCTGGTCGTCTCCCCCGTCCTGCGCCCCGAGGCCGAGCACACCCGCAACGCCCTCGGAGCGACCCTCACGGAGCTGCGCCGCGCCATGGAACGCGCGGCCCGCGACCTGGCGTCCGAGGGCGACGACCACCTCCTGGTCCTCCCGGGGCGGCCCCTGCTGGGCCCGGAGCACCTGGCGGACGGTCTCCACCCCAACGACGCCGGCCACGCCAGGATCGCGACGGCGGTCGCGGAGGCCCTCAGGGACGTCCTGCCGAGGTAGACGCCCTCGGGCCGTGTCAGGGGCCCTCCGCGGCCCCCGGGCCCCTGTGGCGGCCTTACGGAACGGCAGCGGGCCCCCGGGAGGGATCTCCCGGGGGCCCGCTGTGGTCGCGACGTGACGGGACTAGCTCCAGCTGGCGTGCAGCGGCTTGCCCTCGGCGTAGCCGGCGGCGGACTGGATGCCGACCACGGACTTCTCCTCGAACTCGGCGAGCGAGCCGGCACCGGCGTAGGTGCAGGAGGAGCGGACGCCCGCGATGATCGAGTCGATCAGGTCCTCGACGCCCGGACGCTGGGGGTCGAGGAACATGCGCGAGGTGGAGATGCCCTCCTCGAACAGCGCCTTGCGGGCGCGGTCGTAGGCGGACTCGTCGCTCGTACGGTTCCGTACGGCACGCGCCGAGGCCATGCCGAAGGACTCCTTGTACGCGCGGCCCTGGGCGTCGTGCTGGAGGTCGCCCGGGGACTCGTAGGTGCCGGCGAACCAGGAGCCGATCATGACGTTGGACGCGCCGGCGGCGAGCGCCATGGCGACGTCACGCGGGTGACGGACACCGCCGTCGGCCCAGACGTGCTTGCCGTACTTCTTGGCCTCGGCGGCGCACTCCAGGACGGCCGAGAACTGCGGGCGGCCGACACCGGTCATCATGCGGGTGGTGCACATGGCACCGGGGCCGACGCCGACCTTGATGATGTCGGCGCCCGCCTCGATGAGGTCCTTGACGCCCTCGGCGGCGACGATGTTGCCCGCGACGATCGGGACCTGCGGGTCGAGCGCCCGAACGGTCCGGATCGCGCTGATCATCGACTCCTGGTGGCCGTGCGCGGTGTCGATGACGAGGGTGTCGACGCCCGCGTCGAGGAGCTGCTTGGCCTTGCCCGCCACGTCACCGTTGATGCCGACGGCGGCCGCGATGCGCAGCCGGCCGTTCTTGTCGACGGCGGGGCTGTAGAGGGTCGCGCGCAGCGCGCCCTTGCGGGTGAGGATGCCGACCAGCTTGCCGTCGGCGTCGACCGCCGGGGCGTAGCGGCGGTTGGCGGCGTCGAGGGTGTTGAACGCCTCGCGCGGGTCGATGTCGGCGTCCAGGAGCAGCAGGTCCTTGGACATGACCTCGGAGAGCTGGGTGAAGCGGTCCACGCCGGAGAGGTCGGCGTCGGTGACGACGCCCACGGGGCGGCGGTTCTCGTCGACGACGACACCGGCGTCGTGGGCCCGCTTCGGCAGCAGGGAGAGCGCGTCGGCGACGGTCTGGTGCGGCTCAAGGACGATCGGGGTGTCGAGCACGTGGTGGCGGCTCTTGACCCACGAGATGACGTCGGTGACGACCTCGATCGGAATGTCCTGCGGGATGACGACGAGTCCGCCGCGGCGGGCGACGGTCTCGGCCATGCGGCGGCCGGCGATGGCGGTCATGTTGGCCACGACCAGCGGGATCGTCGTCCCGGAACCGTCCGGGGAGGAGAGGTCCACCGCCTGGCGGGAACCCACGGCCGAGCGGCTCGGCACCATGAATACATCGTCGTACGTCAGGTCGTAGGGCGGCTTGACGTCATTGAGGAAACGCACGTGCTGACATCCCAGTCGTTCGGATCGGCCCCTAGGCATTTCAGCCAGGGGAAAAAGCACGTAGTTCATTGTCCCACGCCGGTACGCATACCAGTCCCGGGCTAATCATCCGAGGCTCGCGGCAGAGGGTTCGTCGGATCCTCCGAATACGCCCCGAGGGAGAGGAGGACCGCGAGGCGGGTGGGGCGCTCGTCGACGGCCGTGGCGAAGACGTCCTGGGCGGTGGCCCACTCGCGGGGCCGCGTCCTGGCGTACTCCTGCCAGCCGGTGACGACGAGGGTGACCGGCTCGGGGAGGTCGGTGAGGCAGTCGGCGAGGGCGTCCCAGTTGCGGCCGAACCAGTCGGGCAGGGCGAGCGCGACGGAGCACCGGTCCATGAGGCCGGCCTTGTCGGTGACGCCGGTCAGGTCGAGGACGACGGGGGCGTCAGTTCTCATCCGTGATCACCTCCCGGAAGGTCTCGTAGTGGTCGTCGGTCCAGTAGATCTCGCCGCCGCGCCCGGTGACGATCCGGCGCGCCCCGCGGTCGCGCTCGCCGGGGGTCCGCACGGTGTACTCGCGGTAGTACCCGCGCTTCTCGCGGGGCAGGACCCGCTCGAAGTTCGAGAAGACGCTGCCGTCCTTGGCGTACGGGAAGGGGCCGCCCTGCTCGATGAGGGCCAGTGTCCGCCGCGCCTCGGGCGGCAGGTCGGCGGCCCGCACGGTGGGCAGCCCGGAGGTCCCGGTGGGCGCGGCGGCGTCGGCGGGCGCGGTGGCGGTCGCGGTCGCGGCGGTGGTGCGGCCCGAGGCGCCGGGCTCGGCGCCGCCGCTCGCCGAGGAGCACCCGGCCACGAGGACGCACAGGACGAGCGCGAGGAGCACGCGCAGGGGCCGGAGCAACATGTCCCGAACATACCGTTACGGGATGGCTCCGGCCCCTTGATCGAGCGGTGTTCCGTCAGCTGCCGTCCGGGTCCGTCCGGTCGAGCGCCGGGTGGGTGCCCGGGCTGGATTCGGTGAGCAGGTAGTCCGCGGCCGCGCGGTCGGTCACCAGGCTGGTGACGAGCCCGGAGCGGAGCACCGCGCCGATCGCCGCCGCCTTGCGCTGGCCGCCCGCGATCGCGACGACCTCGGGGATCCGGCGCAGCCGGTCCGCCTCGACGGTGATGCAGCGCTCACCCAGGTCGCGGCCGACCCGGCGGCCCTCGGCGTCGAAGAGGTGCGCGGACATCTCGGCGGCGACGCCGAGCGAGGCGTAGTGGGCGCGCTCCTCGTCCGAGAGCATGTCGTGGACGGTGGAGATGCCCGGCTCCCAGGAGCCGATGGAGACACAGGCGACGGTCACCTTGTCGAAGTACTCGAAGGCCCGCGCGATGCCGGTCTGGCTGCGCAGCGCGGCGGCCGTCGCCGGGTCGGGCAGCAGCATGGGGGCGTAGATCGGGTGGGCCTCGCCGCCCGAGACCTGGGCGGCGCGGCGTACCGCCTCGACCGAGCCACGCTCGGCGGTCCCGGCGTCGTACACCCCGGTGAGCTGCACGACCGTGCACGGGGGCAGCCGGTCGAGCGCGGCCGCCATGTGGATGGTGGAGCGGCCCCAGGCCAGGCCGAGGACGTCGCCCTCGGTGACCAGCTCGCCGAGCAGGTCGGCCGCGACCTCGCCGAGGTTCTCCGGGTCGGGCGACTCGTCCTCGCCCTCCGCCGGGGACTCGACGACGACGGCGTGGCGCAGCCCGTAGCGGGCGCGGAGCGCGTCGGAGCGCTCGGCGTCCAGCTCGGCCGGCACGCGGATCTCGATGCGTACGAGGTCGCGCTCCAGGGCGGTCTCCAGGACCCGGGCCACCTTGAAGCGGCTCACGCCGAACTCCTCGGCGATCTGGATCTTGGACTTGCCCTCCAGGTAGAAACGGCGGGCCATGGCCGCCGCCTGCACCAGCTCCGCGGGGCCCATCCGCAGGGCTGACCGTCCCGCCGACATACCCGCCACCGCGATCTCCTCACTGCTGTTCACGTACCGCTGTTCACGTACCGACCGACGTTCACGTACCGCTGTTCGCGTACCGCTGTCGTTCACACTCTGGACTCGCTGTCCATCCTGTCAGATCCCGCGAGCCTTGATCAGTCCTGTCGGCGGCCCGACGGACCGCGTTCATCCGCCGGAGGCTCAGTGGCCACACGCCCACGGGGCGGTGGCCGTGACGGCCTCCGCGCGGGCCCGCAGCGAGGCCACGGCGGCGGCCGGGTCGGCCGCCCCGTAGACCGCGGAGCCCGCCACGAACACATCGGCGCCGGCCTCGGCGCACCGCTCGATGGTGGACTCGGCGACCCCGCCGTCGACCTGCAGCCACAGCTCCAGGCCGTGCTTGGAGATCAGCTCACGGGTGCGGCGGATCTTCGGCAGCATGATGTCGAGGAAGGCCTGCCCGCCGAAGCCGGGCTCGACGGTCATGATCAGCAGCATGTCGAGCTCGGGGAGCAGGTCCTCGTACGGCTCGATGGGCGTGGCGGGCTTGAGCGCCATCGACGCCCGCGCCCCCTTGGCCCGGATCTCGCGCGCCAGCCGGACGGGCGCGGCTGCCGCCTCGACGTGGAACGTCACCGAACCGGCGCCCGCCTCGACGTACTGGGGCGCCCAGCGGTCGGGGTCCTCGATCATCAGGTGGCAGTCGAGGGGGGTGTCGGTCGCGCGGGCGAGCGACTCCACGATCGGGACGCCCAGGGTCAGGTTGGGCACGAAGTGGTTGTCCATCACGTCTACGTGCAGCCAGTCGGCCCCGTCGACGGCCTTGGCCTCATCGGCGAGCCGGGCGAAGTCCGCGGACAGGATGCTGGGGTTGATCTGCGCCATGCGCCTAGCGTCCCACGTTCTTGGCCACTTCTTTGCCGCCGAGCGGTTTCGGTTGCGGTCCAGACCATTTTCGGTACGAACCCACGAGTCCGGGACCAGGACGGACCGGAACAATACGGTCAGCCGATCGAGGGGTCGGGCGGCACAGGGGGCGACAGGGGCCCCGACTCGGCATATGCCATTTCGGCCAGCACGAGCGCGGGCTGACGGCCCCCGCGCTCAGCCGCGACGAGTTCCCGCCAGCGCGCGTTTCCCACCTGACTGCTTATCAACTTCCTTCCCTCTATGTCGAATTGTAGGTTGCAGCGCACGACGGGGCGTCGTGCGACCGAGGGAACGGTGGGGGCCGGCATGACGGTGCACAACCCTGATCTGCGCGTACCCGAGGACGACGGGCTGACCCGGCTCGCCGACGACCTCGACGCCATGCAGCGCCACCTGAACCTCCAGGTGCAGCGCATGGACGGGATCGTGGACCGGATCCAGGCCCGCTGGCACGGAACCACGGGAGACGCCTACCGGACCCTGCACATCGAGGCCGCGCAGGACGCCGTACGCATCCGGGAGGGGCTACGGCTCCTGGAGGAGGCGGTCCGGCTCAGCAGGGACGGGTTCACCGAGCAGGAGCTGGAGGTCCTGTCCCGGCTGCGCAAGGCCCAGAGCCAGGTCGACATAGCGCGGGAGGCGGAAGCCCTCCAGGCGCCGCCGGGCACACCGGTCACCGAGCCCGGGCCCGTACCGCGCAGCCGTATCGAAGACCTGTAGGGGGAGGAACGGACGTGGCGGGCGACGATCGCATAGCCGTGGACATCACCGCACTGCAGGCGATGGCCGGGGAGCTCGAGGACATCCTCCGGAAGCTGAACGAGCAGCTGGCCCAGCTGTACACGCGCACCGAGCGGGTGGTGCTCGGCTGGCAGGGCGAGGCCCGCGAGGAATTCATGATCACCCTGGACCGGTGGTCCGCGGACATGGAGGACCTCAAGGCCACACAGAAGTGGCTGCACAGCGCGGTGACCACCGCCCACGCCAACTACTCCGCGGCCCACCAGGCGGTCCTGCGCGGCTGGGGGGCCGCCTGATGAGCCTGTTACCACCGCCGCCGGGCGGAGGCAGCGGGAACGGCAACGGCAACGGCCAGCCGAACGTGCCGGCGGTCCCGTCCCCCTCGCCGGGCAAGCTGTACGACCCCCAGGGCAAGGACATCTCCCAGGGACAGCCCCCACCGGACCCGAACAAGCAGGTCCAGGACCTCAAGCCGTCGGTGGACCCGGGAGCCTACGCGGGCGGCTTCGACGTCGATCCGATGCACGTCTGGTACACCTCGTACCTCATACGGAACCACCAGACGGCGTTCGACAAAGGCCCGAGGAGACTGCTCAGCACCCTGGAGGGCCACGAGCGGGTGTGCGGGGTCGGCTCGGGCCCGGAGGCGTTCGAGAGGGCCTACGACGACATCTCCGGCCGCTACCTGGAGGTGTGGGCCGCCGCCGTGGCCGCCGTCGGAGGCGTCTCGGCCGGCCTGACCATCACGGCGAACAACTACGTCAAGGCCGAGTACGCCTCCAATCCGGCCCTCGGCACCCCCACCAGCCTGAAACCCGTACCGGACGTGATCCGGACCCCGCCCTCGTACGGCAAGGCGCCGTACCTCGGCTGGCGCACCGGGGGCGGCGGCGGCAACTTCGCCGAGCGGATCATCAACAAGGTCCTCGGGGAGATCGGCAACGCCATCCAGGGCCTGATCCGCGAGGCCATGGACAAGGCCCTCAACCACGGGAAGGTCGGCCAGATCACCCCGGGCGGCGACGACCTCGAACTGCCGAAGGTCCGGGACGCCTGGCGGCAGATCTCGAACGACGCCAAGGAGTCCGGCAAGAACCTGGACGACGCGATCGCCTACCTGAGGAACCCGGACGCGGCGGCGGTGGAATGGCAGGCGGCCATGCACCAGTTCACCGCGAGCCTCTGGGGCACCGCCTCCTGGGGCAAGAACGCCCCGAGCCCGGTCGCCCAGGGGTACGACTGGAAGCACCCCACGGCGAACCAGGCCCGCACGCCCGTACTCCAGATCCTGATCGACATCGCGTGGAAGATCGCCGACATCCTCCAGCTGTTCACCAAGGAGGTGGAGGACATCCGCGACGTGATCGAGAAGGAGTACCTCCAGGCCGCCAAGGAGTGCATGGAGCTGGACAGCGTCAAGGACTTCCTCAAGGACGTCGGTTCACTGCTGCTCGGCGGGCCGGCGGGACTCGCCAAGCAGTTCCTCGACAACCTGGACGAAGGCAAGCTCAACGCGGGTGTGGACAAGTACAACAACAACACCCACCAGCTCGCCGATCAGCTGAACGCCTTCAGACCCGTACTGGACGAGGCCCGGCGGAGCGTCCCCAGCTACCAGGCCGAGGAAGCCCGCGCCCAGACCGTCGGCGCACGCACCATCGAGGGTTACGAAACCACGCACAACTGGACGGTCCCCGGGGATCCGAAGACGAACCACCGGTACCCGATCGACCTGGCGAACCAGGAGGACATGAAGGTCGGCAACCAGACCGCGCACGCCATCGACCGGCACGTGGGCCTGACCCCCGAGCAGCTGCAACGGCGCATGCGCGATGCCAGTCCGCCGTCCGCCTCCTCCTTCTACGACCTCACCAGCGCGCAGAGTTACGTCCAGACGGCCATCGACCGGCAGACGACCCAGATCGCACAGAAGATCCTGGCCGACGTGAACGGCCAGTACGTGTTCACGGTCGACTTCTCACCGGCCGTCACGGGCGTCACCGTGGACAGCCCCTCCGGCGCGGCCTCCCCCGTACACAATGTGAAGGTCCGTCTCCAGTTCACCGACGACGGACGACAGCCCCCGTTCATCGTCGTCACCGCCTTCCCGGACAAGCCCTAGCACCGTCAGGAATCCCCCTCGTGCACAAGGATCACCTCCGCTTCGCGGCCGCGCGCGGCCTCCTCGCCCCGTTCTTTCCCCGCACCACCCCCGGCGTACCCGTCGACCGGGCGGCCCGGGAGGCCGCGCTGGAGGCCCCGCTGCGGTTCCTCTGGGACCGGTCCGAGCGGGGCGGTCTGACGGTGTACGAGGCGGCCGCGGAGATGCGGGCCATCGCGAACGCGCTCGCCGCGGGCGGGGAGGCGGCCGCACGCATCCCCGACGACCTGCGGGAGCTGGCCGCCCGCTCAGGTGCCGGCGGCGAGCCGGCGATGTTCCTGGACATCGCCGCGTACGTCGACGGGTGGCAGGCCGGCATGAACCCCAAACTCGCCGCCGCCGTCCCGACCGCCTGGGAGCTGGCCCAGCGGTTCCCGCTGCTCAGCGGCATGCTCGACCTGTACTTCGGCCAGGACGGCATCGCCCTGGAGGAAGAGGTGTCCGACGTCGACGGGATCGGCCTCTACGTCACGTACTGGCACGAGCGCGGCACCTGCCCCTGGCGGCTCCCGCCCGTCGTCGCCGAGTGCGCCGAAGCCCTCGCCCTCTTCCAGGACGACGACACCCTCCGCCGCTTCTTCGCCCGCGACCTCGGCCTGGGCTCCGGATCGCACCGCTCCTGGTCCGCCTGGCTGACCCTGATCTCCGACACCCTGACCACCCATCTGCGCCGGGAGCACGGTCCCGTGACCTGGACCGGCGGCCGAGAGGAGCCCCCGTGCTGACGCGTTCCGCCACCTACCCCGACCGGGAGACCGCCCAATGGGCCACCCAGGCGGTGGTCTCGCAGAACGAGCAGCTGGTGCACCGGTGGCTGACCCGGGCAGACCGGGAGCGGCTCACCATCGAGGCGCACTGGCCCTCCCGCGCGGAGCCGGTGGGCCAGGTCCTGCCGCAGGCGACGATGCTGGCCGGCCACCCGCCGGTGGACGTGCGGGCGGCCCGGGTGGTGCTGAAGCGGGCCCCGGACAGCGCGCTCGGGTTCACCGTGCACGCCACCTTCCCGATCCTTCCGTGACAGGAGAACGCCTCCGATGCCGCTGACCCCTCTCCAGCACGACCACCGGTACGGCGAGATGGACCAGGTGCTCCGCGCGTACGCCGGTCAGCCCGCCGACGACACCGAGGAGAAGCCCAGCGAGGCCCTGACCGCCTATCTGCGGCTCACCTGGCACACCCGCCCATGGGCGATCGGCATCGCGGAGAGCCAGCTGCGCGAGTACGCCCGCCATCCCCCGGGGCCGCTGCGGCTGCGCCTCGGGGAGGTCTACCCGCTGCCCGACCCGGGACTCGACGGGCCGCTGATCCAGCCGTGGCTGCTCACCGTCGCCGGGCACCTGCGGCGCTGCCTGGCGGAGGGCGACATGCCGCCGCCCGGGCCGCCCCGCACCCGCTGGGAGTGGCAGGCCCGGTTCCCCGAGCTCGGGCAGCTGCTCGGCGGCTGGTTCTCGCAGGACTTCGGGGAGGAGTTCGAGGACCACGAGCAGGCCCTGCGCGACTACCTGGAGGGCACCGAGCGGTCGCTGGTGGCGCGGCTCTGCGGAGAGGTGCACGAGCTGCTGGCCCTGCGGCTCGACGAGGCGGACTACGCGTACGGGCTGGCCCAGCTGGGTCTCGAGGTGGACCCGCCCGTCCCGTACACGCACGGCGCGTGGCTGATGGCGATCGCCGAGGACACCCTGCGGGGCTGACCCGGCCAGCCGGGACGGGTCAGTCGTCCCGGGCCGCCGCGGCCGCCCCGCCGCTCACGCGGTCCGGCGCAGCAGTGCCAGGTACATGGCGTCCGTGCCGTGCAGATGCGGCCACAGCTGGACGTCCGGTCCGTCGCCGAGCGCCGGGACGCCCGGCAGCAGCGGGCGGGCGTCGATCAGCTCGGCGCCGCCGACCTTCTTCAGGACGTCGTCGACGACGACCCGGGTCTCGGCCAGATGCGGCGAGCAGGTCGCGTACCCGACGACACCGCCGACGCGGACGGCGCTCAGCGCCTCCGTCAGCAGGGCGCGCTGGAGCGGGGCGAAGCCGTCCAGGTCCTCGGGGCGGCGGCGCCACCGGGCCTCCGGGCGGCGGCGCAGGGCGCCGAGGCCCGAGCAGGGCACGTCCATGAGGACCCGGTCGAAGGAGCCGGGGCGCCACGGCGGACGGGTGCCGTCGGCGGCGATCACCTGGTACGGGCCGGGGTTGCCGGCCAGGGCGCGCTCCACGAGGCGGGCGCGGTGGGGCTGCTTCTCGGAGGCGAGCAGCGCGGCGCCGCGCTCGGAGGCGAGGGCGGCGAGCAGCGCCGCCTTGCCGCCGGGGCCGGCGCAGCCGTCGAGCCAGCGGGCGTCGGAACCCTCGACCGGGGCGTTGGCGAGGGCGATCGCGACGAGCTGGCTGCCCTCGTCCTGGACGCCCGCCCGCCCGTCCTTGACGGCCTCGATGGCACCGGGCTCGCCGCCCTCCGCCATCCGGAGGGCGTACGGCGACCAGCGGCCCGGCAGGGTCTCGGTGGCCTCGGCGAGCTCGTCGGTGGTGGAGCGGCCGGGGCGGGCGACGAGGGTGACCTCGGGCCGTTCGTTGTCCGCCTCCAGGAGGTCCTCGATGCCGGCACGGCCGCCGCCGAGGGAGTCCCAGAGCGCCGAGACGACCCAGCGGGGGTGCGAGTGGACGACGGCCAGGTGGTCCTCGGGGTCCTCGTCGTACGGCGGGGCGACCTGCGCCACCCAGGCGTCGAGGTCCTGCTGCGAGATCTTCCGCAGCACCGCGTTCACGAACTTGGCCCGCCCGTCGCCCAGCACCACGCGGGCCAGCTCGACGCTGGCCGAGACGGCGGCGTGGGTGGGGATGCGGGTGCCGAGCAGCTGGTGCGCGCCGAGGGCGAGCACGTCGAGCACGGGCGGGTCGACCTCGCGCAGAGGCCGGTCGACGCAGGCGGAGATGATCGCGTCGTACGTGCCCTGGCGGCGGAGCGTCCCGTACACCAGCTCGGTCGCGAGGGCCGCGTCCCGCCCATCAAAGTCGCCCTTCTCCCGGGCCTTCCTGAGCAGCGGCGGCAGCACCAGGTTCGCGTAGGCGTCCCGCTCGTCCACCGCCCTGAGCGCCTCGAAGGCGAGCATCCGGACGGGGTCCTTCTGGGGCCGCCGGTAGGGCTTGTGGGGACGGCGACGTGCCTGCTCGCTCAAAGGTGCTCCGCATGACGAAATGACGAGGTCGAACCCCCCAAGCCTACGTCCGCCGCGCCCCGTCCCGCGCCCGGGCCCGTGCTCGGCCCGCGCCCGGCCCGCGCTTCCCGTCCGGCGCCCCGGCTCGTGCGGGGGCTCAGACCCCGAGGAGCTCGCCCGGCGCGATGCGTACCCCGCGGGCCCAGTCGGCGGCCTTCATCGGCTTCTTGCCCTGGGGCTGGACCCAGAGGAGCTCCACGGCGTACGAACCGGTGCCGGCGTACACGTTGTTCTTGCCCGCCGCGAGCTCGCCCGGAGCGAGGTCGGTGCGGTCCGGGAGCGGGGTGACCTGGATCAGCTTCAGGCGCTCGCCGCGGAAGAGGGTCCAGGCACCGGGGGCGGGGGTGCAGCCGCGGACCACCCGGTCCACCCGGAGCGCGGGGGCGGCGAAGTCGACCTGGGCGTCCTCGACCTGGATCTTCGGGGCGAGGGTGATCCCCTCGATCGGCTGCGGCACCGCCTTGAGGGTGCCGTCCTCGATGCCGTCCATGGTCGCGGCGAGCAGCCCGGCGCCCGCGAAGGCGAGCCGGGTCAGCAGGTCGCCGCTGGTGTCGGTGGGCCGGATGTCCTCGGTGACGACGCCGTAGACGGGGCCCGAGTCCAGGCCCTCCTCGATGAGGAAGGTGGACGCGCCCGTCACCTGGTCGCCCGCCATCAGGGAGTGCTGCACGGGCGCGGCGCCCCGCCAGGCCGGCAGCAGCGAGAAGTGCAGGTTGACCCAGCCGCGGGCGGGGATGTCGAGGGCCACCTTGGGCAGCAGCGCGCCGTACGCGACGACCGGGCAGCAGTCCGGGGCGATCTCCCGCAGCCGGGCGAGGAAGTCCTCGTCACGGGGCCTGGCCGGCTTCAGGACCTCGATCCCGGCCTCCTCCGCCCGCTGGGCCACCGGGCTGGCGACCAGCCGCCGTCCGCGCCCGGCGGGAGCGTCCGGCCGGGTGACGACGGCGGCCACCTCGTGCCGGCCGGAGGCGAGCAGGGCGTCCAGGGCGGGTACGGCGACCTCGGGGGTGCCTGCGAAGACGAGCTTCATGGATGGCGACTGCCTGTCTCTCCGGGGGCTTTACGGGCAGCGCACCAGTCTAGGCGCCCCGAACGGAGGGGGCGTACGGAAGGCCGAGCGCCCCGCGCATATGCGTGTACGCCCCCGCAGCGTGACCCAACTCCCGGTGGCGCGTTGGTCAAGAGAGATTGACCGAATCGGGTCGCCGTTCCCCCTGCGGCCCTCCCCCCTTACATGCCGGTTCGAGAGGCTTTCACATGGCCGACCACGCAACCCACGACGCCCAGGCTCGGGCGAGTCTGCACCTGCTGGTGCGGGACATCGAGCGGGTCCGGCGGCAGGTGGACGCACTGCGCACGCTCACGGCCCAGCTGGGCAATGTCTACCGCCCTCGCCGCTCCGGCCCGTCCACGGGCTTCGTCGTCTACGGGCGGGCGCCCGCCCCGACCGTCCGTCTCGCGCAGGAGCTGCGGGACAGTGTCGAGACCCTGGTGACCGCGGCGGTCGACTTCGACCGCTCGCTGGGATTCTCCTGGGACGCGGTGGGCTCCGCGCTCGGAGTCACCAAGCAGGCCGTCCACCGCCGCTACGGCGCCCGCCGCGCGACCCAGCCGGGCGTCCCCGTCGACCAGGACCCGATCGTGGAGCCGAGCGCGCCGCGCACGCTCCCCTCGGTCCCGGCCGCCCGCTCGATGCCCCCGCAGCCCACGTCGGGCAGCGCCACCCTGCGCGAGGACCCCCGCCCCTCGGCCTTCCCGGCCCCTCGCAACGGCTGACCCCGCCGCACCACCCGCCGGCCGCCCGCCCCGCACCGGGGACGGGCGGCCGTCTCGTGCGGGGGGGGCGGGAGCACGTCAGCGGCGTCAGCCGATGTCGGGCGGATCGACCCTGATCCGAACCGGATCGCCGCCGCCCCGCGCGAGCCGCCCCGCCCGGGCCTGCTTCAGTGCCGCCGCGAGCGCCGCCCCGCTGCCCGGCGGGACGCGGACCAGCGCCCGCTCCCACTGCTCGCCGGGCGGCGGGTCGCCGGGACGGCGCGGGCCCCCGGGGCGTACCACGGACAGCGGCACCGGGCCGAGCACCTCGGCGTCGGCGGGCAGCCCGGCCCCCGCGAGAAACCCTTCGACGGCCTCGGGCGGACCGGTCACGGCGGCCATCCGGGAGACCGGCGGGAACCCCAGCTCGGCCCGCTCGGCGAGCTCCCGCTGGGCGTGCCCGACGGGGTCCCAGCGGACGAGGGCCTGGACGGGACGGAGCGTCGGCTCGGCGACCACGACGACGGTGCCGCCGTCCGGCTGCCCCCGGACGAGGGAGGCCGCGTCGATCCAGCGGCGCAGGGCCTCCTCGCCGGCACGCAGATCGGGCCGGCCGAGCATGGCCCAGCCGTCGAGGAGCAGCGCGGCCGCGTAGCCGCCCTCGGCGACGGGTTCGGCACCGGGGGTGGAGACGACGAGCGCGGGGCGCCCCGGCACGCTGTCCAGGACGTGGTCCCGGCCGGAGGTCCGCACCGGCACCGCCGGGAACGCCCGGCCGAGCTCCTCCGCCGTCCGCCGCGCGCCGACCACCTGGGCCCGCAGCCGGGTCGAGCCGCACTCCACGCAGTGCCAGTCGGCGGCGCCGCGCCCGCACCAGCCGCAGTGCAGCTCCTGCTGTTCGGGGGCTTCCAGGGGCCCGGCGCAGTGGCGGCAGCGGGCGGGCGTGCGGCACCGCTCGCAGGCCAGCCTCGGTACGTATCCCCGGCGGGGCACCTGGACGAGGACCGGCCCGGTCTTGAGCCCTTCCCGTACGGTCTGCCAGGCGAGGGAGGGCAGCCGGGCGGCGCGCGCGGCCTCGTCGCGGGCGAGTTCGCCGTCGCCGACGGTACGGATCAGGGGCGCGGCCCTGCGGACCTGCTCGCGTCCGGCGGCGAGCGCCTTCGCCCAGCCGGACTCGACGAGCTGGGCGGCCTCGACGGTGCAGCTGGTGCTGCCGAGGAGGAAGCCGCACCGGTCGTGGGCGGCGCGCAGCAGCAGCACCTCGCGCGCGTGGGGCTGGGGTGCGTGCAGCTCGCTGTGGCTGCCGTCGCCGTCGTCCCAGATGACGACGAGTCCGAGGTCGCGGACGGGGGCGAACATCGCGGCCCGGGTGCCGACCACGGCGCGCACGGCGCCGCGGCGGACGGCGAGCCACTGGGCGTACCGCTTCTCGGGGCCTGCCTCGGCGGTGAGCAGGGCGTGCCGCCCCTCCCCCAGGACGGCGGTGAGCGCGGCGTCGACCCGACCTGCGGCCCGCCCGTCGGGGACGACGACGAGCGCGCCGCGCCCGGAGGCGAGGGTCGCGGCCACGGCGCGGGCGATCTCCTCGGCCCAGTGGGGTCCGGGCAGCGCGTTCCACACGGCCCGGGGCGCGCCGCCGCGCGCGAGCGAGTCGAGGAACGCGGGCCCCCTCTCGTACCGCGTCCACGTCCCGGGCTCGGGCGCGGGGGGCGGCGGCAGCGGTTCCGGCGAGGGGCGCCCCTCGGCGCGGGCGCTGCGCGGCGGCACGGCGAGCTGGAGGACGTCGGCGAGGCTTCCGGCGTACCGGTCGGCGACGGCCCGGGCGAGGCCGAGCAGCTCGGGTCCGAGCACCGGCTCCGGGGAGACGACGTCGGCGAGGGCGGCGAGCGGCCCGGAGTAGTCGGAGGTGGCCCGCCGCTCGACGAGGAATCCGTCGATGAGCCGCCCGCCCTCGCGCCGCCCGTTCTTGACCTGGTGCGCCCCCGCACCGAACCGCACCCGCACCCGCACCCCGGGCCGCGCCGCCTCGTCGAGTTCCTCGGGGACCGCGTAGTCGAAGAACTGGTCGAGATGGAGCGATCCCTTGTTCACCACGACCCGCGCGACGGGCAGCTCCTTGGCCAGCGCGGCCCCCCGCCAGGTCCGCGGCTTGGCCCGCGGCACCTTCGCCTTCCGCACGGTCTCCCGGATGAGCGCGAGCTGCTCGGGCTCCCCGGACTCCACGGACCTCTCGTTCTCGCTGCTCACAGCCCCATACCTACCAGACGCCTCGGACAACGGTCACAGCGTGCGAGACCGGCCATCGAGTGGCCGAATGCGCTCTCTGTCGCTCCCACCTGCGCAAGTGGAAACGTGAAACAGCTCCGGCCGCCTTGTGGCGGTATCACCGCCGGACCGAGGCTGTCACGGGGAGCGAGGACGGAGTGAAGGTGGAGGGGATGACCAATTTCGGCCCGGAGCTGCGCCGCAGGCGCCTCGCGGCGGGGATGACACTGGACGATCTCGCGGCGCGCGTGCACTACAGCAAGGGACAGCTCAGCAAGGTCGAGACGGGTCGGCAGCGGCCCTCGCCCGAGCTCGCGAGGCTGTGCGACGCGGTGCTGGGGGCGGGCGGGGAGCTGAGCGCCCTTGCGCCGGGCGGTCCGGCCGGCACCGCTCCTGGTGGCGCGGCGCGCGGTGGCGGGTCCGCGTCGGCGACCGGCGGGTCGCGGCCGACCCGGCGTCAGGTGATGACGGCCGGTGCGGCATCGGCTCTCGGCCTCGGGGCGGTTCCGGCCCTGGGCCTCGGGGCGCCGTCGGTCCTCCCCCTGGGTACGGGCCCGGCGCCCGGCCCTGCCCCCGTCACGGTGGACTCGGCGGCGGACGTGTACGGATCGACCGTCCACCAGGGGGTCGAGGCACTGTTCCACGAGTTCCGGCGGCTGGGCCAGACGGCGCCCGCCTCGGTCGTGCTGCCCGCTCTGGCCGCGCAGACGCGGGCCCTGCCGTCGCTGGCACTGAATACGGGCGGGCGCACGCGGCAGAGACTGCTTCTGCTGACCTCGCGCTACGCCGAGTTCACCGGCTGGATGGCCCAGGAGAGCGGCGACGACGCGGGGGCGCTGGAGTGGACCGCCCACGCCGTGGGCCTCGCGGACGCCGCGGGCGATCGCGACCTGGCCGCATACGCGCTCGTGCGCCGGGGGCTGATCACGCTCTACGGCGGCGATGCCGGAGCCACCGTCGAGGCCGCGCAAGGAGCCCAGGGCCTTCGATTACCGCCGCGCATCCGCGGTCTCGCCGCACAACGCGAGGCCCAGGGGCACGCGCTGCGCGGCGACCGCGACGCATGCTTCCGCGCCCTGGAACGGGCCCGGGACCTGCTGGCCCGCGCCGCGGACGCCGACGCGTCCGAGACAGCCGCCTTCGGCACCACGCACGTGGACGACCCGGCCGCCATGACGGCCGGCTGGTGCCTGCTCGACCTCGGCCTTCCCCGGCAGGCGGCGGAGGCGCTCGACCGGGAAGTGGCCCGGCTCCCGCACCACGCCCTCCGCAGCAGGGTCCGTTACGGAGCCCGCCGGGCCCTCGCGTACGCCCTGTCCGGCGAGATCGACCACGCCTGCGCCCTCGCGCGCCCCCTCCTCGCGGAAGGCGAGGCGCTCGCCTCCGCGACGATCCGCGTCGACGTCCGCCGCCTCTCGCGTGTTCTGGCCCGGCACCCGAAGAACGACGCCGTACGGGCGCTCTCGCCCCGGCTGGCAGCCGCCCTGCACCCGTCCGCCCACCTCGTCCACGACCGAGAGGAAGCACCCCGTGTCTGAGATCTTCGTCAACTACCGCACCGGTGACGGAAACGAGACCGCCGCCCTGCTGTCCGAGGGTCTCTCCCGGCGCTTCGGTGAGGACGCGGTCTTCTTCGCCGGCCGGACGATCCGCCCCGGAGACGCCTTCTCCGAGGAGCTGCTCGCTCATGTGCGCCGGAGCACCGTGCTTCTCGCGGTCATCGGCCCGTCGTGGGTCTCCCACCCGGGCCTCCGGGAGGAGGACGACTGGGTCCGCAGGGAGATCCTGGAGGCCTGGCACCACGGCGTCCGCGTCATCCCGGTGATGAGCGGACGGCAGATGGGACGGCTTGACCGTGAGGCGCTGCCGCCCGCGCTCCGTCACCTGGCGGAGCTCCAGTCGCTGCGCATCGCCTCGTCCAGCTACCACAAGGACTTGGAAGCTATCGGGGACGAGTTGGCCCTGCTCATTTCCCGGCTGGCCGAGCGGGACGCCAGGAAGGAAAGCCCCGCGGAGGAGCCGACGAACGCCCCGCGCGCCTCGCTCACCGGCGACAACAACGGCTTCAGCGTCCAGGCCGGGCGGGTCGGCGACATCGGCACGGTCGTCACCAACCCGACCGGTCCCGTCCACACCGGCACGGGAAACCAGCAGAACCACATCGTCCATCAGCCCCACCTGACCGGGGACGGCTCCGCGTACGTCGCCGGGGACAACCACGGCGGGATCTCGCACCGGTTCGGCCGCGCGGGAGGGGACGAGGCCGGCCGGCGATGAGCGAATCGACCTGGACCGGGGTGCAGGGTTCCACGGGCCCCCTCAACACCGGAACCGGTGACCAGCACAACCACCTCACCCAGAACTACTTCCACGACGTGGCGCCGCCCGGTGCTCCCCCCTTGCGTCCGCTCGCCGCCGATCACCTCCGGTGGCTCGACCGTCGCTTCGTCCCCCCTTTCGGCATGACCGACGCCCAGGATGTCCTGTCGACGACCGGCACCCTGCTCCTCGACGGCGCCCCCGGCAGCGGACGGAACGCGACGGCCCGCGTACTCCTCCATCGCACCCCGGGGCCCCGTGTCCCCCGCACGATCACCGTCGACCGACAGGACGCCGACGCGGAACTCGACGGCTCGTACCTGGGAGAGGGCGACCGCCTGCTGCTCGACCTCGCGGACGCCGGACCCGACCGCTGGGAGGCAGCTCACGACAGGCTGCCCGCCCTCCATCAGGTCGTACAGGAGCGCGGGGCCCGTCTGGTGGTGATCGTCCCGCACGGCACCACCAGACTGAGCAACGAGCTCGCCGCCCACCGGCGGACCATCGTCAGACCGTCCGGCTGGGTCGTGCTCTCGCTGGCGCTGCGGTGCGACGACTTCCCGCTGGCGGAGCACATCGAGGAGCTCACCGGACAGCTCCACGCGCGCGTGACGGGCGACCGCCCCATGGGCGAGGTGGCGCGCCTCGCCCGGCTCCTCGGCGAGGCCCGTCGTTCCGCCCCGCGCGGGTCGGCGGCCTCCTGGTGCGCCGCCGCGCTCGCCGACCTCCACGACCTCGCCGCCCGCGCGGCGAGCGCGTTCGGTGACCTGAGCGACGGCCGCGCGCGTGCCCTGCTGTTCACCACGGCGATGCTGTCGGGCACCCGCCCGGAGGCGCTCCACGCGGCGAGCGAGGAGCTCCTGAAGGAGGTCGGGCACCCGGAGGACCACCGCCCCCTCCTGGAACAGGAGGACTTGGCGCAGCGCTTCGTGTCGATCAGGGCCTTCCCGCGTGACGACGGGACGGTCGCGTTCGAGACCGCCGACTACGCGGCCGCCGTCCGCACCCATTTCTGGAGGCATCTTCCCGGGATGCGTCCGGCCTTCCGCGCCTGGGTGGACCGTTCCGTACGGCTTCTAGACCTCACCTCGTACGAGCGGGACACGCTCATCGCCTGCTGCGCCGAGCAGTGCCTGGCGGCCGGGCAGTACGAGCCGCTTCTGGCTCTCGCCCAGGAGTGGGCGGGCGACGGCCCGCCCCGCCTCGTCCAGGCCGCGATCCAGATCCTGGGGCACGGACTGAGCGACGCGGGGGCTGGGCGGACGTTCCGCCAGCGGGTGTACGACTGGGCCACGGACGCCCGTGTCCCGTCCGGTCTCGCCGGCGCCCTGGTCAGCGTGTCGGCCGAGGTCATCGCCTCCACCCATCCGGACCAGGCGCTCGTACGCCTGCACCACCTGGCGCGCCGTGCCCCGGACGGGGAGGACGGTGCCCGGGTCCGGCTCCTGACACTGGCGCTGGCCGAACCCCGACTGCACCGGTTGCTGCTCGTACGCCTGGCCGACGATCTATCCCGCCACCGGTGGTTGGCTGACGTCTCGCTCTTCCGCGCCTGCGCGGCCCCCGGGCTGCTCCTCGCACCGGCCACGGACGGCAGACCCGTCCTGGAGGCACAAGGCCTCCGCGTCCACGTCGCCGGCGCCTGGCGCGCCCTCCTCGCCCACCGGCCCGAGACGGAGTGGCTGCCCCTCGCGGAGGAGTGGATGACCGCCGCCGGCCGGACCGCCGCCCACCAGGACATCCTGCTCGACCTCCTGGTCCGAGCCGCCGAGCCCAGCCCAGCCGCCCTGGCACGGCTGTACACCCTGTCCCTGCGGCACCGTTACGCCCAGCGGCTGCGGCGGAAGATCGATGCCGCGCAGGGCTTCAAGACCGTTCCGTCCTCCTTCTGACACGCGCTCGGAGCCTTCACCGTGAGTTCTGGACACAAGACCATGTCGGCGTTCCTCACCGTCATCGGCAGCCTGATCGTCGTGATCCTCGGCCTCTGCGTCGGATGGCCGTCATGGGTCTGGCCGCTCGCCCTCTGCGTGCTGGCGGCCGTCGCCGGGCTGCCGCTGCTCTCGGCGCGGCGACGCAGACCCCTGATCCCGCCCGAGTACACACTGGAGCCCGATCTGCCCATCCCTCCGGTCGAGCGCTGGGAGAAGATCGTCCGCGAGGTGGCCCTGCCCAGCCGGGCCGCCGACTACGACTTCCTCTTCACCGCGGTCGTCCGCTGGGTTCCCTCCGACGCCCCGCACGGCGCGCCCGAGGTCAGCTACGCGGGCCTCGCCCTGGACGCCGTTCTGCAGCGGGCCGCTGAGATCACCGCCGCCCAGTTGCCGCACCGGGCCGGCCTGGTGCAGCACCAGCTCAGCGGCGAGCTGGCCACGATGCTTCCCGACCCGACCGGCCGCGTCCGCGCCATGGCGGACCACGTGGAGGTGGTCCTCTCCGAGGAGGACCAGGAGCGGCTGGACAAGCTCGCGACGGTCCGCAAGAACGAGACGGTGTGGGAGCACGAGCGCAAATACGAGCAGAGCAAGCGGAGCTACCTCGGGAAGGACGTCCTGAGCTCCACGGGCAGCGCGGTCGTGTGGTGGCTGGCGAAGAACAACGACCAGGTCGACCGGGCGGTGGCGGACATCGGGCTGCTCGCCCAGCTGACGGCGGTCGCCAACGACGAGCCCGTGCCCGAACGACTCCATCCCTACCTCGGCGACACGGCGCGGCTCGACGACGGTCGGAGCCTCCGAGAGACACCGCGACAACCCGAGGAACCGGAGGGACCGGTGGACCCGGCTGAGACCCTCGCCCATCACCTCACCGGGTTGATGCGGTCCGCGGGCGTCGCCGAGGACGACCCGAGGAAGCTCCTGTTCGCCCGCCGCGTGGCGGAGGCCGCGAAGGCGACGGGGATCGAGGGCACCGACGTGCTGACCCGGATCGTCGACGCGTGGGAGTTCCCGCACACCGATCCGTCAGACCAGGCCGACCCGACAGACCCGTCCAGCCTCTTCGAGCCGTTCGAGCCCGGCAACGCCGCCGACGAGGCCCCCGGGGAGGGCCACGCGCCGTAGACGGGTCGCCCGTGACGTGCCGAAGCCCGGCGCCCCCCAGGGGTGCCGGGCTTCGGTCGCGTGCGGGCGGGCTCGTTACAGGCCTGCGGCCTGCTTGAGGGCGTCTACGCGGTCGGTGCGCTCCCAGGTGAAGTCCGGCAGCTCGCGGCCGAAGTGGCCGTAGGCGGCGGTCTGGGAGTAGATCGGGCGGAGCAGGTCGAGGTCGCGGATGATCGCGGCCGGGCGGAGGTCGAAGACCTCGGCGATGGCGTTCTCGATCTTCTCGTTGTCGACGCTGTTGGTGCCGAAGGTCTCGACGAAGAGGCCGACGGGCTCGGCCTTGCCGATGGCGTACGCGACCTGGACCTCGCAGCGCGAGGCGAGGCCCGCGGCGACGACGTTCTTGGCGACCCAGCGCATGGCGTAGGCGGCGGAGCGGTCGACCTTGGACGGGTCCTTGCCGGAGAACGCGCCGCCACCGTGGCGGGCCATGCCGCCGTAGGTGTCGATGATGATCTTGCGGCCGGTGAGGCCGGCGTCGCCCATCGGGCCGCCGATCTCGAAGCGGCCGGTCGGGTTCACCAGGAGGCGGTAGCCGTCGGTGTCGAGCTTGATGCCGTCCTCGACGAGCTGCTTGAGCACGTGCTCGACGACGAACTCGCGGATGTCGGGCGCGAGCAGCGACTCCAGGTCGATGTCGGAGGCGTGCTGCGAGGAGACGACGACGGTGTCGAGGCGGACGGCCTTGTCGCCGTCGTACTCGATGGTGACCTGGGTCTTGCCGTCGGGGCGCAGGTACGGGATGGTCCCGTTCTTGCGGACCTCGGTCAGCCGGCGGGAGAGCCGGTGCGCGAGGTGGATCGGCAGCGGCATCAGCTCGGGGGTCTCGTCCGACGCGTAGCCGAACATCAGGCCCTGGTCGCCGGCGCCCTGCTTGTCGAGCTCGTCCTCGTCACCCTCGACACGCTGCTCGTACGCCGTGTCGACACCCTGCGCGATGTCCGGGGACTGAGACCCGATGGACACCGACACGCCGCAGGAGGCGCCGTCGAAGCCCTTCTTCGAGGAGTCGTAGCCGATCTCGAGGATCTTGTTCCGGACGAGGGTCGGGATGTCCGCCCACGCCTTGGTGGTGACCTCACCGGCGACGTGCACCAGGCCGGTGGTGATCAGCGTCTCGACGGCGACGCGCGAGGTGGGGTCCTCACGCAGCAGCGCGTCGAGAATGGTGTCGCTGATCTGGTCAGCGATCTTGTCGGGGTGTCCCTCGGTGACGGACTCCGAGGTGAACAGACGACGGGACACAACGCTCCCTGGGGTTGCAGCGGCTGCTGGCTACTCGTGACGCGGACCGGCAGGGGGCTGCGCCCCGCGACGTTCCACGAACAGTCTATCGGTCGTGGTCGTGTTGTGGACCAGGTGTCTCGCCTGGCGAATGCCGGGGTGCGCGCGAAACCGGCCTCCGGCAAGGCGGACGCGGTTCCTCCGGTAGGGCGTAAATCACTCGGGAGGAGGCGTTTTCCCGCTTCCGGCGTCCTCCCAACGGCCCACAACACGGCGAAATCCGGCTGTCGCCCCGCTCGGCCGAACCACCGCCCGCCGCGCGTCCGCCCCGGCGGAACCCGCCGCGCGGCGGGCGCGCCGCATCCGTCAGGTCGTGGCGCGCAGCCGGGGCACGACCAGGTCCCAGACCGTTTCGGCGAGCGCTTCCTTCGGACCGTACGGTACGGGGGTCTCGGCGCCGTCCGAGGCGAGGACGACGGCCTCGTTCTCCTCGGAGCCGAAGGTCTTGCGCTCCCCCACCTCGTTGACGACGAGGAGGTCGCAGCCCTTGCGGCGGAGCTTCTCGCGCCCGTGGGCCAGCACGTCGTCGGTCTCGGCGGCGAAGCCCACCACGACCTGGCCCGGCAGGGCGCGGTCGGCGGAGATCTCGGCCAGGATGTCGGGGTTGCGGACCAGCTCGACGGTCGGCGCTCCGCCGTCGTCCTTCTTCTTGATCTTCCCGGTGGCGTAGACGGCCGGGCGGAAGTCGGCGACGGCGGCCGCCATCACCACCGCGTCGGCGTCGGAGACGGCCTTGAGCACGGCCTCGCGGAGCTGGACGGCGGTGCCGACGTGGACGACGTCGACGCCGGCCGGGTCGGGGATGCCGGTGTTCGCCTCGACGAGGGTGACCCGCGCGCCCCGGGCGGCGGCGGCCCGCGCGAGCGCGTACCCCTGCTTCCCGGAGGAGCGGTTGCCCAGGTAGCGGACGGGGTCGAGGGGCTCACGGGTGCCGCCCGCGCTGACCACGACATGGCGTCCGGTGAGGTCGGGGGCGGCGGTGCCCCGGGTGAGGATCCGCCGGCAGATCTCGAAGATCTCCGCCGGGTCGGGGAGCCGGCCCTTGCCGGTGTCGACGCCGGTGAGGCGGCCGACGGCGGGCTCGATGACGACGGCGCCGCGGCGGCGCAGGGTCGCCACGTTCTCCTGGGTGGCGGGGTGCTCCCACATCTCGGTGTGCATGGCGGGGGCGAAGACCACCGGACAGCGGGCGGTGAGCAGCGTGTTGGTGAGCAGGTCGTCCGCGAGGCCGTGGGCGGCCTTGGCCAGCATGTCGGCGGTGGCCGGGGCGACGACGACGAGGTCGGCCGCCTGTCCGATCCGCACGTGCGGCACCTCGTGGACGGACTCCCACACCTCGGTGGAGACCGGGTTGCCGGAGAGGGCCGACCAGGTGGCGGCGCCGACGAAGTGGAGGGCGGAGTCGGTGGGCACGACCCGGACGTCGTGGCCCGACTCGGTCAGTCGCCGCAGCAGTTCGCACGCCTTGTAGGCGGCGATGCCCCCGCTGACCCCCAGAACGACCTTCGGCTTCGTCACCACTGCCACTCCCCGCACTCGGATGCGTACGACTCCATGAGACACCACAGGCCCGGCGGATGTTCCGCCGGGCCTGGAGTGACGAACGTTACGTGCTTACTGCGCCGGGCCCTCGATGGCCTCGGACGTCAGCAGGCCCGCGTTGATCTCGCGCAGGGCGATCGAGAGCGGCTTCTCGTGGACGTGGGTGTCGACCAGCGGACCCACGTACTCCAGCAGGCCCTCGCCGAGCTGGGAGTAGTACGCGTTGATCTGACGCGCGCGCTTGGCCGCGTAGATCACGAGGCTGTACTTCGAGTCCGTGGCCTCGAGCAGCTCGTCGATCGGCGGGTTGATGATGCCCTCGGGCGCGGTGATGGAAGAGGACACGCTCTACCTTCCGAAGATGGAAAAAGGATCGGACAGCCGTTGGGTGTCCGGGGGAATCAGTGGATCATTCCCCAGAAGTCAACAGCATCAACGTTAGCAGCTCACGTGCTACGTCCTCGACGGAGGTGTTGACAAGGGTGGTGTCGAACTCCGACTCGGCCGCCAGCTCGACCTTCGCGGCCGACAGACGGCGCTCGATGACCTCCGGCGACTCGGTGCCGCGGCCGGTGAGGCGGCGGACCAGTTCCTCCCAGCTCGGCGGGGCCAGGAAGACCAGCTGGGACTCGGGCATCGAGTCCTTCACCTGGCGGGCGCCCTGGAGGTCGATCTCCAGGAGGACGGGTTCGCCGGAGTCCAGGCGGTCGAGGACCGCGCCGCGCGGGGTGCCGTAGCGGTTGCCCGCGAACTCGGCCCATTCGAGGAGCTCACCGTTGGCGATCAGCTTGTCGAACTCGTCGTCCGTCACGAAGAAGTAGTGGACGCCGTGCTTCTCGCCGGGGCGGGGCTTCCGTGTCGTCGCGGACACCGAGAGCCAGACCTCGGGGTGGACCTTGCGCATATGCGCGACGACCGTGCTCTTGCCGACCCCTGAGGGGCCGGAGAGCACGGTCAGCCGCGGACGTACCTCTGCTGCCATGTGGCGATTATTCCAGCTTTACCGGTGTGCCCGGGACGCATGCCCCGGATCGGCGGCCGGACCGGTCGCCGGGCCGGCAGCGGGACCGGTCGCCGGGTCAGGCGCCGGTGCTGCCGAACTCGCGCTCCAGGGAGGCGATCTGGTTGGAGCCGAGACCGCGGACCCGGCGGCTCTCGGAGATGCCGAGACGCTCCATGATCTGCTTGGCGCGGACCTTGCCCACGCCGGGCAGGGACTCGAGCAGCGCGGAGACCTTCATCTTGCCGATGACGTCGTTCTCCTGGCCGCTCTTGATCACGTCGTGGAGGGAAGCGCCGGAGTGCTTGAGTCGATTCTTGACCTCGGCCCGCTCCCGGCGAGCCGCGGCGGCCTTTTCGAGCGCGGCTGCGCGCTGTTCAGGGGTAAGGGGCGGAAGAGCCACGCCTACGTCACCTCGGATGTCGATCTGTCGGATACGGACCGGTGAGGAACCTCGCGCCCCACACCAGTGGAGCAACGCTCAACGGAGTGGTCGTTGAACGCCTGCTCTGCCCCGGAGACTAGCGGCCGAGGCCGCTCCAGTCAGCGAGAACAGCGGAAAAGTCCTGGTCAGCATCGACCGACCGGGACTTTTCCGGCATAACGACCCGGTTTTGAGCCAAGTTTTCGTCAAGGAGTGAGACGGCCCGGTGAGACGGTTCGTCTCACCGGGCCGAAACAGTCCTGAAATCCGGCTCGATCCGCTCCGACCTGCGCAGAGGCCGCGGAGCGACCGGAGGGAGGCCCCGGAGACACCGCGGGGACACCGCGGCGACGCGCCGGCGGGCGTCAGCCGCCGACGGCCGCCCGGATCTCGTCCGCGTACCGGTGAGCCGAGTCCCGCAGGGCGGCCGCGTCCGGGCCGTGCCGCAGGACCCCGCGGCTGACGTTCGGGACGACGTTGCGGACCGCGGCGCCGAAGACCGCCGGGAGGTCGGCCGGGGTCGCGCCCTGGGCACCGATACCGGGGGCGAGGAGGGGACCGTTGATGTCCAGGTCGAACGAGGACAGGTCGCCGAGGGTGGCACCGACGACCGCGCCGAAGGAGCCCATCGGGGTCTCCCCCGCGTTCTCGGCGGCGAGGTGGGCCAGCATCGTGGCGCCGATGGTGCGCCCGTCCTCGCGGACGGCCCGCTGGACCTCCGCCCCCTCGGGGTTGGAGGTGAGGGCCAGGACGAAGAGCCCGGCGCCGGACTCGCGCGCCAGGTCGACGGCCGGCTTCAGGGAGCCGTAGCCGAGGTACGGGGAGACCGTCAGCGCGTCGGAGAAGAGCGGGGAGTCCTTGCGCAGGAAGGCCTCGGCGTACGCGGCCATGGTGGAGCCGATGTCGCCGCGCTTGGCGTCCATGACGACCAGGCCGCCGGCCGCGCGCAGCTCGGCGACGGCGCGCTCCAGGACGGCGACACCGCGCGAGCCGAAGCGCTCGAAGAAGGCGGCCTGCGGCTTGAAGACGGCCACGGTGTCGGCGAGCGCCTCGACGACCGTGAAGGTGAAGCGCTCCAGGCCGGCGATGTCGTCGGTCAGGCCCCAGGAGTCGAGCAGGGCGGCGTGCGGGTCGATGCCGACGCAGAGCGGGCCGCGCTCGTCCATGGCGGCGCGCAGGCGGGTTCCGAAGGAGAGGGTCACGCGGTGGCCTTTCGGTTGTCGGCGCCGACGGCCTCGGCGAGGGTGGCGTACGGGGAGGCGGCGAGCCGCGCGGCGAGGCCCTTGTGGATCGCGCGGGCGTAGAACGGGCCCTCGTAGATGAAGGCGCTGTAGCCCTGGATCAGGGTGGCACCGGCGAGGATGCGCTGCCAGGCGTCCTCGGCGTTCTCGATGCCGCCGACGCCCACGAGGACGAGCCGGTCGCCCACGCGCGCGTGCAGGCGCCTCAGGACGGCGAGGGAGCGCTCCTTGACGGGGGCGCCGGACAGCCCGCCGGTCTCCTTGACCAGCGCGGGGTCGGACTTCAGGCCGAGGCCCTCGCGCGCGATGGTGGTGTTGGTGGCGATGATGCCGTCGAGGCCGAGTTCCAGGGCGAGGTCGGCGACCGCGTCGACGTCCTCGTCGGCCAGGTCGGGGGCGATCTTGACCAGGAGGGGGACCCGGCGGTCGGTGACGGTGCGGTCGGCTGCCTCGCGTACGGCGGTGAGGAGCGGCCGCAGGGACTCGGTGGCCTGGAGGTTGCGCAGGCCGGGGGTGTTCGGCGAGGAGACGTTCACGACGAGGTAGTCGGCGTGCGCGGCGAGGCGCTCGGTGGACTTCACGTAGTCGGCGGCGGCCTCGGCCTCGGGGACGACCTTGGTCTTGCCGATGTTGACGCCGACGACCGTCTTGAAGACCGGTACGCGCGCGTGGAGGCGGGCGGCGACGGCGGCGGAGCCCTCGTTGTTGAAGCCCATGCGGTTGATCAGGGCGCGGTCCGGGACCAGCCGGAAGAGGCGCTTCTTGGGATTGCCGGGCTGGGCCTCGCCGGTGACGGTGCCGATCTCGACGTGGTCGAAGCCGAGCATCGACATGCCGTCGATGGCGACGGCGTTCTTGTCGAAGCCGGCGGCGAGCCCGAAGGGGCCGTGCATCCGCAGGCCGAGGGCCTCGGTGCGCAGCTCCTCGTACCGGGGGGCGAGGACGGCGGCGACGAAGGTCCTCAGGACGGGGACGCGGGCCGCGAGGCGGATCCAGCGGAAGGCCAGGTAGTGGGCCTTCTCGGGGTCCATGCGCTTGAAGACGACGTTGAAGAAGAACTTGTACATGTGCTCCGGTCCGGGTCTGCTCATGACGAGGGGGACACCGCAGATCCTGCCGGTGTCCCCCTCCTCAGACGGGCTGCTAGTCGCGTGCCGCGATCAGGTGCTCCGCGTGCTCCTGGAGCGAGCGGACCCCGACGTCGCCGCGGTTGAGCGCGTCGATGCCCTGGACGGCGGCGGCGAGCGCCTGGACCGTGGTGAGGCACGGGACGCTGCGCGCGACGGCGGCCGTACGGATCTCGTAGCCGTCGAGGCGGCCGCCGGTGCCGTACGGGGTGTTGACGATCAGGTCGACCTGGCCGTCGTGGATGAGCTGGACGATCGTCTTCTCGCCGTCGGGGCCTTCGCCCTCGCTGAGCTTGCGGACGATCGTGGCGTTGATGCCGTTGCGCTTGAGGACCTCGGCGGTGCCGGAGGTGGCGAGCAGCTCGAAGCCGTGGGCGACGAGCTCGCGGGCCGGGAAGATCATCGAGCGCTTGTCGCGGTTGGCGACCGAGATGAACGCGCGGCCCTTGGTGGGCAGCGGGCCGTAGGCGCCGGCCTGCGACTTGGCGTACGCGGTGCCGAAGACCGCGTCGATGCCCATGACCTCGCCGGTGGAGCGCATCTCCGGGCCGAGGACGGTGTCGACGCCGCGGCCGTGCACGTCGCGGAAGCGCGACCACGGCATCACGGCCTCCTTGACGGAAATCGGCGCGTCGAGCGGCAGGGTGCCGCCGTCGCCGGTCTTCGGCAGCAGGCCCTCGGCGCGCAGCTCGGCGATGGTGGCGCCGAGCGAGATGCGGGCGGCGGCCTTCGCGAGCGGGACGGCGGTCGCCTTCGAGGTGAAGGGGACGGTCCGGGAGGCGCGCGGGTTGGCCTCCAGGACGTAGAGGATGTCGCCGGCCATCGCGAACTGGATGTTGATCAGGCCGCGGACCCCGACGCCCTTGGCGATGGCCTCGGTGGAGGCGCGCAGGCGCTTGATGTCGAAGCCGCCGAGGGTGATCGGGGGCAGTGCGCAGGCCGAGTCGCCGGAGTGGATGCCGGCTTCCTCGATGTGCTCCATGACGCCGCCGAGGTAGAGCTCGTGGCCGTCGTAGAGGGCGTCGACGTCGATCTCGATGGCGTCGTCGAGGAAGCGGTCGACCAGGACCGGCCGGGTGGGGCTGATCTCGGTGGACTCGGCGATGTACGACTCCAGGCGGGTCTCGTCGTAGACGATCTCCATGCCGCGGCCGCCGAGCACGTACGAGGGGCGTACGAGAACGGGGTAGCCGATCTCGTCGGCGATGGCCTTGGCGCCGGCGAAGGTGGTCGCGGTGCCGTGCTTGGGGGCCGGAAGGCCCGCCTCGGCGAGGACCTGGCCGAAGGCGCCGCGGTCCTCGGCGGCGTGGATGGCCTCCGGGGAGGTGCCGACGACCGGCACGCCGTTGTCCTTGAGCGCCTGGGACAGACCGAGCGGGGTCTGGCCGCCGAGCTGGACGACGACACCGGCGACGGGGCCGGCGAGGGTCTCGGCGTGGACGATCTCCAGCACGTCTTCCAGCGTCAGCGGCTCGAAGTACAGGCGGTCGGAGGTGTCGTAGTCCGTGGAGACGGTCTCCGGGTTGCAGTTGACCATCACGGTCTCGTAGCCCGCGTCGCTGAGCGCGAAGGAGGCGTGGACGCAGGAGTAGTCGAACTCGATGCCCTGGCCGATGCGGTTCGGGCCGGAGCCCAGGATGATCACCGCGGGCTTGGCGCGGGGCGCGACCTCGGTCTCCTCGTCGTACGAGGAGTAGAAGTACGGGGTCTTGGCGGCGAACTCGGCGGCGCAGGTGTCGACGGTCTTGTAGACCGGGCGGACGCCCAGGGCGTGCCGGACCTCGCGGACGACGTCCTCGCGCAGACCGCGGATCTCGGCGATCTGGGCGTCGGAGAAGCCATGGCGCTTGGCCTCGGCGAGGATCTCCGGGTTCAGCTTGTCGGCGGCGGCCAGCTCGTCGGCGATCTCCTTGATCAGGAAGAGCTGGTCGACGAACCACGGGTCGATCTTCGTGGCGTCGAAGACCTCCTGCGGGGTGGCCCCGGCGCGGATGGCCTGCATGACGGTGTTGATGCGGCCGTCGGTGGGGCGGACCGCCTCGCGGAGCAGCGTGTCCTTGTCGCCGGGCTCGCCGACGAAGGTGAACTGCGAGCCCTTCTTCTCCAGCGAGCGCAGGGCCTTCTGGAGGGCCTCGGTGAAGTTGCGGCCGATCGCCATGGCCTCGCCGACCGACTTCATGGTCGTGGTCAGCGTGGAGTCGGCGGAGGGGAACTTCTCGAAGGCGAAGCGCGGGGCCTTGACGACGACGTAGTCGAGCGTGGGCTCGAAGGACGCCGGGGTCTTCTCCGTGATGTCGTTCGGGATCTCGTCGAGCGTGTAGCCGACGGCGAGCCGGGCCGCGATCTTGGCGATCGGGAAGCCGGTCGCCTTGGAGGCGAGCGCCGAGGAGCGGGAGACGCGCGGGTTCATCTCGATGACGATGACGCGGCCGTCGTCGGGGTTGATCGCGAACTGGATGTTGCAGCCGCCGGTGTCGACGCCGACCTCGCGGATGATCGCGATGCCGATGTCGCGCAGCCGCTGGTACTCGCGGTCGGTGAGGGTCATCGCCGGGGCGACGGTGATCGAGTCACCGGTGTGGACGCCCATCGGGTCGAAGTTCTCGATGGAGCAGACGACCACGACGTTGTCGTTCTTGTCGCGCATCAGCTCCAGCTCGTACTCCTTCCAGCCGAGGATGGACTCCTCCAGGAGCACCTCGGTGGTCGGGGAGAGCGTGAGGCCCTGGCCGGCGATGCGGCGCAGTTCTTCCTCGTCGTGGGCGAAGCCGGAGCCGGCGCCGCCCATGGTGAAGGAGGGGCGGACGACGACGGGGTAGCCGCCGAGGGTGTCGACGCCCTTGAGGACGTCGTCCATGGAGTGGCAGATGACCGAGCGGGCGGACTCGCCGTAGCCGATCTTGGCCTTGACGGCCTCGACGACGCCCTTGAAGAGGTCGCGGTCCTCGCCCTTGTTGATGGCCTCGACGTTGGCGCCGATGAGCTCGACGCCGTACTTCTCCAGGACGCCCTGCTCGTGCATGGAGATCGCGGTGTTGAGCGCGGTCTGGCCGCCGAGGGTGGGCAGGAGGGCGTCGGGGCGCTCCTTGGCGATGATCTTCTCGACGAACTCGGGGGTGATCGGCTCGACGTAGGTGGCGTCGGCGATCTCCGGGTCGGTCATGATCGTGGCCGGGTTGGAGTTGACCAGGATCACCCGCAGGCCCTCGGCCTTGAGGATGCGGCAGGCCTGGGTGCCGGAGTAGTCGAACTCGGCGGCCTGGCCGATGACGATCGGGCCGGAGCCGATGACCAGGACGGACTGGATATCGGTGCGCTTAGGCACGCTCGGCCTCCATCAGGGATACGAAGCGGTCGAAGAGGTACGCGGCGTCGTGCGGGCCCGCGGCCGCCTCGGGGTGGTACTGGACGGAGAAGGCCGGCTGGTCGAGCAGCTGGAGGCCTTCGACGACCTGGTCGTTCAGGCAGACGTGGGAGACCTCGGCGCGCCCGTAGGGCGTGTCGGAGACCTTGTCGAGGGGCGCGTCGACGGCGAAGCCGTGGTTGTGCGCGGTGACCTCGACCTTGCCGGTCGTACGGTCCTGGACCGGCTGGTTGATGCCGCGGTGGCCGTACTTCAGCTTGTAGGTGCCGAAGCCGAGGGCGCGGCCGAGGATCTGGTTGCCGAAGCAGATGCCGAAGAGCGGCGTCCTGCGCTCCAGGACGCCCTGCATGACGGCGACGGGGCCGTCGGCGGTGGCCGGGTCGCCCGGGCCGTTGGAGAAGAACACGCCGTCCGGCTCGACCGCGTACACGTCCTCGACGGTGGCGGTGGCGGGCAGCACGTGGACCTCGATGCCGCGCTCGGCCATCCGGTGCGGGGTCATGCCCTTGATGCCGAGGTCGACGGCGGCGACGGTGAACTTCTTCTCGCCGATCGCGGGGACGACGTACGCCTCCTTGGTGGCGACCTCGGCGGAGAGGTTCGCGCCCGTCATCTCGGGCTGCTCCTTGACCCGGGCGAGCAGGGCCTCGTCGCGGACGCCCGTCCAGGCGTCGCCGGAGAAGATGCCGACGCGCATGGCGCCGCGCTCGCGCAGGTGGCGGGTGAGGGCCCGGGTGTCGACGCCGGAGATGCCGACGACGCCCTGGGCGGCCAGCTCCTCGTCCAGGGAGCGCTGGGCGCGCCAGTTGGAGGAGACGCGGGCGGGGTCGCGGACGACGTAGCCGGAGACCCAGATGCGGCCGGACTCGGGGTCCTCGTCGTTGACGCCGGTGTTGCCGACGTGCGGGGCGGTCATGACGACGACCTGGCGGTGGTACGACGGGTCGGTGAGGGTCTCCTGGTAGCCGGTCATCCCGGTGGAGAACACGGCCTCGCCGAAGGTCTCCCCCACGGCCCCGTAGGCACGGCCGCGGAAGGTGCGGCCGTCCTCCAGGACGAGTACGGCGGGAGTCTTGGCAGCTCCCCTTGTGGAGGTCGTCATCGTGCGATGCCTTCCGTCGTGTTGGTCATGGAGTTGATGGCTTCGACCCAGGCGGTGTGCTCGGCCGCCCGGTCGGAGCGGAATCCCGAGTCGAGCAGGGTGTCGCCGTGCGCCCAGGTGACGATCAGCAGGCCGCCCTCGGCGAGGACCTTGCCGGCGATGCCCTTGTCGAGGCGGGCCTCGCGCAGCGCCTCGGCCGGGACGAAGAAGTCGTTCGCCCCGGGGCGTACGACCGAGAGCCCGGCGTCGGTGAGCGTGAGCTCGACCCGGCTGCGGGTGCCGAGGCCGTGGGCGACGATCCGGTCGAGCCACTGCCCGGCGGTCGTGGACCCGTGGTAGCGCCCGCTGAGAGTCAGTTTCGCCGTACCGGCCGTCTCGGGCGCGGTGGGAAGTGCGGGGAGGTCCGACTGGAGGCTGCCGCGCCACTTCCAGCCCTGGCGCATCAGCCAGTACACGAAGGCGATGAAGAGCAGCAGTCCGGCGACCCAGCCGAGCCGTCCGGCCCAGTCGGTCACCTCCGCCGACTTCTGATCGGCAGCCCCTGCGGCGATTGCGATGAGTGGTGTCACGCCAGCTTCCCGTCCACGACCGTTGCCCGGCCCCGCAGGAAGGTGTGGGTGACGCGTCCCGGCAGCTCACGCCCCTCGTAGGGGGTGTTCCGGCTGCGGGAGGCGAAGTCCGCGGGGTCCACGACACCACGGTAAGCCGGATCAACCAGCGTCAGGTTCGCGGGCTCACCAGCCGAGACGGGGCGTCCGTGGCCGGTGGCCCGGCCGATGCGGGCGGGCGCGAAGGACATCCGGTCGGCGACGCCGGCCCAGTCGAGGAGGCCGGTCTCGACCATCGTCTGCTGGACGACGGAGAGCGCGGTCTCCAGGCCGACCATGCCCATGGCGGCGGCGGCCCACTCGCAGTCCTTGTCCTCGTGCGGGTGCGGGGCGTGGTCGGTGGCGACGATGTCGATCGTGCCGTCGGCCAGCGCCTCGCGGAGCGCCAGGACGTCCTTCTCGGTGCGCAGCGGCGGGTTGACCTTGTAGACCGGGTTGTACGAGCGGACCAGCTCGTCGGTGAGGAGGAGGTGGTGGGGGGTGACCTCGGCGGTGACGTCGATGCCGCGGGACTTGGCCCAGCGGACGATCTCGACGGAGCCGGCGGTGGAGAGGTGGCAGATGTGGACGCGGGAGCCGACGTGCTCGGCGAGGAGGACGTCGCGGGCGATGATCGACTCCTCGGCGACGGCGGGCCAGCCGCCGAGGCCCAGCTCCGCGGAGACGACGCCCTCGTTCATCTGGGCGCCCTCGGTGAGGCGGGGCTCCTGGGCGTGCTGGGCGACGACGCCGCCGAAGGCCTTCACGTACTCCAGGGCGCGGCGCATGATCACGGCGTCGTCGACGCACTTGCCGTCGTCGGAGAAGACGGTGACGCCGGCGGCGGAGTCGTGCATGGCGCCGAGCTCGGCGAGCTTCTTGCCCTCCAGGCCGACGGTGACGGCGCCGATGGGCTGCACGTCGCAGTAGCCGGACTCCTTGCCGAGCCGGTAGACCTGCTCGACAACACCGGCGGTGTCGGCGACCGGGTGGGTGTTGGCCATGGCGAAGACGGCCGTGAAGCCGCCGGAGGCGGCGGCCCGGGTGCCGGTGAGGACGGTCTCGGAGTCCTCGCGGCCGGGCTCGCGCAGATGGGTGTGGAGGTCGACGAGGCCGGGCAGCAGGATCTGGCCGTCGGCCTCGATCACGGTGGCGCCCTCGGCGGACAGGCCGGTGCCGACCTCCGCGATGGTCTCGCCGTCGATCAGGACGTCCTGGACGTCGCCACCCAGCACCTGCGCACCGCGGATCAGGGTCTTGCTCATGGTTACTTGTTCTCCTCGGTACGGGTGTGGGTGACGGCGGAGTCGGAGTCGTTGCCGCCCAGGAGCAGGTAGAGGACCGCCATCCGGACGGAGACGCCGTTGGCGACCTGCTCGACGGCCGTGCAGCGGTCGGAGTCGGCGACCTCGGCGGTGATCTCCATGCCGCGGACCATGGGGCCGGGGTGCATGACGATGGCGTGCTCGGGCATCTTCGCCATCCGCTCGCCGTCCAGCCCGTACCGGCGCGAGTACTCGCGCTCGGTGGGGAAGAAGGCGGCGTTCATCCGCTCTCGCTGCACACGCAGCATCATGACCGCGTCGGACTTCGGCAGCACGCGGTCGAGGTCGTACGAGACCTCGCAGGGCCAGGTCTCCACGCCGACCGGGACCAGGGTCGGCGGTGCCACCAGGGTGACCTCGGCGCCGAGGGTGTGCAGCAGGTCGACGTTGGAGCGGGCGACCCGGCTGTGCAGCACGTCGCCGACGAGCGTGATCCGCTTGCCCGCGAGGTCCTGGCCGAGCCCGGCGTCCCGGCCGACCAGGCGGCGGCGCATGGTGAAGGCGTCCAGGAGGGCCTGGGTGGGGTGCTGGTGGGTGCCGTCGCCGGCGTTGATGACGGGGGCGTCGATCCAGCCGGAGGTGGCCAGGCGGAACGGGGCCCCGGAGGCGCCGTGGCGGATGACGACCGCGTCGACGCCCATGGCCTCCAGGGTCTGCGCGGTGTCCTTGAGGGACTCGCCCTTGGAGACGCTGGAGCCCTTGGCCGCGAAGTTGATCACGTCGGCGGAGAGGCGCTTCTCGGCGGCCTCGAAGGAGATCCGGGTCCGGGTGGAGTCCTCGAAGAAGAGGTTGCAGATGGTCCGGCCGCGCAGCGTCGGCAGCTTCTTGATGGGCCGGTCGGCCACCCGGGCCATCTCCTCGGCGGTGTCGAGGATCTGGACGGCGTCGTCGCGGGTGAGGTCGGCGGCCGAGATGAGGTGACGCATCATCGGGGTGTCTCTCCGTGGTGGGGAGGTGTGAGGGCATGCGGGGGCGCAGGGGTGTGCCCCGGCCCCGCGGGGGAAGCCGGTCCGGCTAGGCGGAGGGCCGGGCGCCGAGCAGGACGGTGTCGCGACCGTCCTCCTCGGCGAGCTGGACCTTGACCGTCTCCCGCAGCGACGTGGGGAGGTTCTTGCCGACGTAGTCGGCGCGGATCGGAAGCTCGCGGTGGCCGCGGTCGACGAGGACGGCGAGCTGGACCGCGCGGGGGCGGCCGATGTCGCCGAGGGCGTCGAGGGCGGCGCGGATGGTGCGGCCGGAGAAGAGGACGTCGTCGACGAGGACGACGAGGCGGCCGTCGATGCCGTCACCGGGGATCTCGGTGCGGCCGATGGCACGGGCCGGCTTCATCCGCAGGTCGTCCCGGTACATCGTGATGTCGAGGGAGCCGACCGGGATCTTGGTGCCGGTGATCGATTCGAGCTTCTCGGCGAGCCGGCGGGCGAGGAAGACACCGCGTGTGGGAATGCCGAGGAGAACCACGTCGTCTGCGCCCTTGGCGCGCTCGACGATCTCGTGTGCGATGCGGGTGAGGACCCGCGCGATGTCCGGGGCCTCGAGAACGGGCCGCGCGTCGTCGCCGTACTGCTGCTGGGTGTCCATGAAGAAACGGACCTCCTTCTCCGCCTCACGGGACGGTTCTTAAAGGACGTCGAAAGTGCGTCGTCCACGATACCAGGGGCGGACGGGAGCCCCCCTCGCACCCCTGGCGCCACTCCGGGCGCCGTCCCCCGGGAGGGGGCGGTACGGACCATTCGGCTTGACGGGAAAGAGTAACGCTGCGTAACCTCACAGTGAGTTACCAGCCGCGCGGCGCAGCCGCATGTCGTCACAGCGTCCGGGAGCGTTATGTCCAGCGAATACGCAAAGCAGCTCGGGGCCAAACTCCGTGCCATCCGCACCCAGCAGGGTCTCTCGCTCCACGGGGTGGAGGAGAAGTCCCAGGGCCGCTGGAAGGCCGTGGTGGTCGGTTCCTACGAGCGCGGCGACCGCGCGGTGACCGTGCAGCGTCTTGCCGAGCTGGCCGACTTCTACGGGGTGCCGGTGCAGGAGCTCCTGCCGGGCACGACTCCGGGCGGGGCCGCCGAGCCGCCGCCGAAGCTCGTCCTTGACCTGGAGCGCCTCGCGCACGTCCCCCAGGAGAAGGCGGGCCCGCTCCAGCGCTACGCGGCGACGATCCAGTCGCAGCGCGGCGACTACAACGGCAAGGTGCTGTCGATCCGTCAGGACGACCTGCGCACCCTGGCCGTGATCTACGACCAGTCGCCCTCGGTCCTCACCGAGCAGCTGATCAGCTGGGGCGTCCTCGACGCGGACGCGCGCCGCGCCGTCGCCCACGAGGAGAACTGAACCCCTTACGGGGACCCAGCAGAAACGTACCGCCGGGCCCGTGGACGTCATCCGACGTCCACGGGCCCGGCGCTTTCGCGCCCAGCGCCAGAGAACGCCGAAGGGGCCCGCAGCACGAGTGCTGCGGGCCCCTTCGACTGCCGGTGACGTCTACGGACTCAGACGTCCGCGTCCCGGCGCAGACGCGGCTTCAGGTCCTTGAAGCGCGCCAGCAGACCGTTGACGAAGGTCGGGGACTCGTCCGTGGAGAACTCCTTGGCGAGCTGCACCGCCTCGTCGATCGCGACCGCGTCCGGCGTGCCGTCCTCCCAGATCACCTCGTAGGCGCCGAGGCGCACGATGTTCCGGTCGGCGACGGGCATCCGGTCGAGGTCCCAGTCCACCGCGTAGGTCGCGATGAGCTCGTCGATCCGCGCCACGTGGGCCGCGTACCCCTCGACCAGCTGCATGGTGAAGTCGCTGACCGGGGGCTGGCGGTCGTCGGACCGCGCGAGCCGGACCTGGTCCGCGAGCACCTGCTGGACGGAGGCACCGCGCTGGTCGGCCTCGAAGAGGATCTGGAAGGCGCGCTTGCGGGCCTTGCTCCGAGCGGCCACGGTTAGCTGTTCACCCGGCCGAGGTAGCTGCTGTCGCGGGTGTCGACCTTGACCTTCTCACCGGTGGTGACGAAGAGCGGGACCTGGATCTCGTGGCCGGTCTCCAGGCGGGCGGGCTTGGTGCCACCGGTGGAGCGGTCACCCTGGACGCCCGGGTCGGTGTGCTCGATCGTCAGCTCGACGGCGGCCGGGAGCTCGACGTAGAGCACCGAGCCCTCGTGCTGCGCGACCTGGGCGGTGAAGCCCTCGATGAGGAAGTTGGCGGCGTCGCCGACGGCCTTGCGGTCGACCATCAGCTGGTCGTAGGTCTCCATGTCCATGAAGACGAAGTACTCGCCGTCCATGTAGGAGAACTGCATCTCGCGGCGGTCGATGGTGGCCGTCTCGACCTTCACACCGGCGTTGAAGGTCTTGTCGACGACCTTGCCGGACAGCACGTTCTTGAGCTTGGTGCGCACGAAGGCCGGGCCCTTGCCGGGCTTGACGTGCTGGAACTCGACGACGGACCAGAGCTGGCCGCCTTCGAGCTTGAGCACCATGCCGTTCTTGAGGTCGTTCGTGGAAGCCACGGTTGCGGAATCTCCTGGACTGACGTGGGACCGAGGAGGCGTACGCGCTCTACAGCGCGAGCAGCTCCTTGGTCGTGATGGTGAGTAGCTCGGGTCCGCCGTCCGCCTCCTGGCGCACGACGAGCGTGTCATCGATCCGGACTCCGCCCCGGCCCGGGAGGTGGACCCCCGGTTCGACGGTGACCGGCACACAAGCGTCCAGTTTACCCATGGCCGAGGGTGAGAGCTGCGGGTCCTCGTCGATTTCGAGCCCGACCCCGTGCCCGGTGAGCGGTACGGCGGCCTCCGCGTGGCCCGCGGACTCCAGGATCTGGCGGGCCGCCCGGTCCACGTCGCGGTACTCCGCGCCCGGCGCGAGGGCCTCCCGTCCGGCCCGCTGAGCGGCGAAGACGAGCTCGTACAGCTCGATCTGCCAGTCGGCGGGGGTGGTACCGATCACGAAGGTGCGGCCGATCTCGCACCGGTAGCCGCGGTAGTCGGCGCCGAGGCAGACGGAGAGGAAATCCCCCTCCTCGACCCGGCGGTCGCTGGGCCGGTGGCCGCGGCGGCCGGAGTGCGGGCCGGTCGCCACGGAGGTCGGGAAGGCCGCCCCGTCGGCGCCGTGGTCGACGAGCCGCCGCTCCAGCTCCAGGGCGAGGTGGCGCTCGGTCCGCCCCACCAGGATCGACTCCAAGAGCTCGCCGAGCGCCTGGTCGGCGATCTCCGCGGCGATCCGGAGACAGGCGATCTCGTCCTCGTCCTTGACGATCCTGAGCTGCTCGACGGCGCAGGCGAGGTCGGCGAGGCGCAGTCCGGGCGCGACGGAGCCCATGGCGCGGTGCCGGGCCACGGTCAGGTCGTGCTCCTCGACGGCGAGCGCGTCGGCGCCCGCGCGACGGGCGAGGTCGACGGCGGCGACGGCCGGATCGCCGCCACCGGTGGGCACGACCTGGCGGCGGAGCGCTTCGTCGAGCCGTCCGTCGGCCGGCTCGCCGCCGGGGGCGACCGGGCAGAGCAGCACGTCCGCGTCGGGCTCGGGCCCGACGAGGAGAACGGCGCCCGGGGGCGAACCGCCCGCGAGATAGCGGACGTTGGCGGGGCGGGAGACCAGGGCCGCCGAGCTGCCGGCGGCCGCGCAGCGGTCGCGCAGCCGTACCCGGCGGTCCGCATACACCTCTGACATGCTCCGAGCCTACGAGCAGCGGGGCGCCGTGGCCTGTTCTGCGCGGCCGACCGGGCCCGGGGACGCCCGCCGGGTCACCAGGTCGGCGGGCTGGCTATCGCGCGGGCCAGGACGTCGTCGAGGACCCGGGCGGTGGTCTCGACGTCGTACGTGGAGTTGTCGATGATCGGCAGCCCGGAGCCGTACCAGCCGGCCATCCGGCCGTGGATGGCGGCGACCTCCTCGTCCGAGAGGCGCCGGTTGCCGCTGCGCTCGGCGTTGCGCTCCAGGACGATCTCCAGGCCGGGCAGCAGCACCACGGGCAGCAGACCGGGGCCCACATGGCGCTTCCAGCCGCCGAGACCGACGACGGGCCGGTCGGGGAAGACGGCGTCGTCGACGATGCAGGAGATGCCGTTGGCGAGGAAGTTGCGCGCGGCGAAGCCGCAGGTGCGGCGGGCGAGCCGGTACTGCGCCTCGGAGTGCTCGTTCCAGCCGGACTGCGGGTCGGCGAAACCGGAGCAGACCCATTCGCGCACGTCGTCGAGGCTGATGTGCGCGGTGGGCACCCGGCGGCGCTGCGCCCAGTGCCGGGCCACGGTCGTCTTGCCCGCCCCGGCGGGGCCGATGAGCAGCACGGCGAGGGTCGCCGCGCCGGTTCCCGCGCCGTGCTCCACGGCGGGCGCGAGGGGCGCGCTCACGGGCGGCAGCGGCACGTGCCCGGTGGGGTCCGCGCGGTGCGAGGAAGGCCCGCCGGGATGCTGCGGCCCGCCGGACGGCGGCACGGCGCCGGGCGCGCTCCAGCCGGGCGCGGGCGGCTGCGCGGGGTGCGGGGGCCTGGGGGCCCCGGTCGGCACGGTGGGGTGCACCCCGAGCCGCGCTCCGTCGCCCGCCCCCGGGTACGGCGCCCCGGCCGGAGGCGGCGGTACGGGATGGGACCCCTGGCCCGTGCCGGCGGCGGCACCGGGATGGGACCCCGGGCCCGAGCCGACGACGGCACCGGGAACGGGGCCGGGGCCAGAGCCGGGGCCGGGAACGGCACCCGGAACGGGAGCGAAGGCGGGCGCGGGCCCGACGCCGGCCCCGTGCCCCGGAGCCGTACCCGAGCCGACACCGGGCCCCTGCCCCGTGCCGACCCCCTGGCCGGCCCCCTGGCCGGGCGCATGTCCCGGCGCCTGGCCCGGTCGTTCGGGCGGTGGCAGCGGGCCCCCCACTGCGTGCTGCATCCGGTGCCACTCCGTCTCGTACGCCTGATGTGTCCGTGAACCCCGTGTGCCCGGGTGTCCCGTGGTGTATCCGGTGCGCCGGAACGTTACCGCCCCCGGCCCCCCACGAGGGGAACGGCCGGGGACTCCCCCTGGTGCCCCGTCAGCCGGTGACTTCTTCGGCGAGCGCCCGCAGGGCCAGCCGGTAGGAACCGATGCCGAAGCCGGCGACCGTCCCGGTCGCCACGGCCGCGACGACCGAGGTGTGCCGGAACTCCTCCCGGGCGTACGGGTTCGAGATGTGCACCTCGATCATCGGCGCGGTCCGCTGGGCGGCCGCGTCGCGCATCCCGTACGAGTAGTGCGTGAACGCGCCCGGGTTGATCACCACGGGGATCGAGCGGTCCGCGGCCTCGTGCAGCCAGCGGATCATCTCGCCCTCGTCGTTCGTCTCCCGCACCTCGACGTCGAAGCCGAGCTCCGCGCCGAGGGACCTGCAGGACTCGACGAGCCCCTTGTAGGAGGTGGCGCCGTAGATGTCGGGCTCGCGGGAGCCGAGCCGGCCCAGGTTGGGGCCGTTGAGCACCAGGACGGGGCGGGGCTCGGTCACGCGGACACCTCGCCGTACGCCGCGATCAGGACCGCCGGGTCGGGGCCCTCGAGGACGGTCGGCTTGCCGATGCCGTCGAGGACGATGAAGCGGAGCAGGTCGCCGCGGGACTTCTTGTCCACCCGCATGGTCTCCAGGAGCTTGGGCCACTGGTCGCCGCGGTAGCTGAGCGGCAGGCCGACGGACTCCAGGATCGCGCGGTGCCGGTCGGCGGTGGCGTCGTCGAGACGGCCGGCGAGCCGGCCGAGCTCGGCGGCGAAGACCATGCCGACGGAGACGGCGGCGCCGTGGCGCCACTTGTACCGCTCGTTCTTCTCGATGGCGTGGGCGAGGGTGTGACCGTAGTTGAGGATCTCGCGGCGGCCGGACTCCTTGAGGTCCCCGGAGACGACCTCGGCCTTGACCTTGATCGAGCGGACGAGCAGCTCGGCGGTGTGCGGGCCGGCCGGGGTGCGGGCGGCCTGCGGGTCCTCCTCGATGAGGTCGAGGATCACCGGGTCGACGATGAAGCCGGCCTTGATGATCTCCGCGAGCCCGCTGACGTAGTCGTGCACCGGCAGCGAGTCGAGGGCCGCGAGGTCGCAGAGGACGCCGGCGGGCGGGTGGAAGGCGCCGACGAGGTTCTTGCCCTCGGCGGTGTTGATGCCGGTCTTGCCGCCGACGGCCGCGTCGACCATGGCGAGGACGGTGGTGGGGACGGCGATCCAGCGGACGCCCCGCAGCCAGGTCGCGGCGACGAAACCGGCCAGGTCGGTGGTGGCGCCGCCGCCGACGCCCACGATGACGTCGCTGCGGGTGAAGCCGGTCTGGCCGAGCGCCTTCCAGCAGTAGGCGGCGACCTCGGCGGTCTTGGCCTCCTCGGCGTTCGGCACCTGGATGGCGACGGCCTCGTAGCCCTGCTCGGCGAGGTCGGCGCGGAGCGCCTCGCCGGTGTCGGCGAGCGCCTCCGGATGGATCACGGCGACCCGCCGGGCCTGGGTGCCGATCAGCGCCGGGAGCTCACCGAGCAGCTGCCGTCCGACCAGCACCTCGTACGGATCCGTGCCGGCGCTGCCCGCGACGTGGATGCGGGTGACTTCCTGGTCCGTCGTCATGCGTCCTTCTTCAGGTCCAGTGCCGCGAGGACCGCGTCCGCGACCTCTTCGGGGGTGCGGTCGTCGGTGGTGACGACGGCCCGGGCGACTTCGGTGTACAGATGGCGGCGCGCCTCCATCAGCTCGCGCCACTGCCGGCGCGGGTTGACGGCGAGCAGCGGGCGCGCGGTGTTGAGGCCGACGCGCCGGACCGCTTCGTCGACGTCCATGGAGAGGTACGCGACGGGGCGCCCGGCGAGCAGGGCGCGGGTGCCTGCGTCGAGGACGGCGCCGCCGCCGAGGGCGAGGACGCCCTCGTGCTCGGCGACGGCCGCGGCGACGGCGTCCCGCTCCAGGGCGCGGAAGTGCTCCTCGCCGTCCTCGACGAAGATGTCGGAGATCTCGCGTCCCTCGGCGGCGACGATGTCGGCGTCGGTGTCCCGGTAGGGCGCGCCGAGCCGTTCGGCCAGGAGCGCGCCCACCGTGGACTTGCCGGAGCCCATGGGTCCGACGAGGACGACCAGCGGGCCGGCGGTCACCGGATGCGCAGGTTCTCGAGGTACGAACGGACGTTGCGGCGGGTCTCCGGGACGCTGTCGCCGCCGAACTTCTCGACGACGGCGTCCGCGAGGACGAGCGCGACCATGGCCTCGGCGACGATGCCGGCGGCCGGGACGGCGCAGACGTCGGAGCGCTGGTGGTGGGCCTGGGTGGCCTCGCCGGTGGCGACGTCGACGGTGGCGAGGGCGCGCGGGACGGTCGCGATGGGCTTCATCGCGGCGCGGACCCGGAGCAGTTCGCCGGTGGTGAGGCCGCCCTCGGTGCCGCCGGAGCGGCCGGAGGTGCGCTTGAGGCCGTCCTCGGTCTTCACGATCTCGTCGTGGGCCTTGGAGCCGGGCACGCGGGCGAGCTCGAAGCCGTCGCCGACCTCGACGCCCTTGATGGCCTGGATGCCCATGAGGGCGGCGGCGAGCCGCGCGTCGAGGCGCCGGTCCCAGTGGACGTGGGAGCCGAGGCCGACGGGCACGCCGTACGCGAGGACCTCGACGACGCCGCCGAGGGTGTCACCGTCCTTGTGGGCCTGGTCGATCTCGGCGACCATCGCCTTCGACGCGTCGGCGTCGAGGCAGCGGACCGGGTCGGCGTCGAGCTTCTCGACGTCGGCGGGGGTCGGGTAGACGCCGTACGGCGCCTTGGCGGCGGCCAGCTCGACGACGTGGGAGACGATCTCGATGCCCGCGGTCTCCTTGAGGAAGGAGCGGGCGATCGCGCCGAGGGCGACGCGGGCGGCGGTCTCGCGGGCGCTGGCGCGCTCCAGGATCGGCCGGGCCTCGTCGAAGCCGTACTTCTGCATGCCGGCGAGGTCGGCGTGGCCGGGACGCGGCCGGGTCAGCGGGGCGTTGCGGCCGGTCTCCTTGAGCTCGGAGGGGTCGACGGGGTCGGCCGACATGACCTTCTCCCACTTGGGCCACTCGGTGTTGCCGACCATGACGGCGATCGGGGAACCGAGGGAGAGTCCGTGCCGGACTCCGCCCAGGAAGGTGATCTCGTCCTGCTCGAACTTCATCCGGGCGCCGCGCCCATAGCCGAGGCGTCGCCGCGCGAGGTGGTCCGCCACCAGCTCTGTGGTGACCGGGACGCCGGCCGGAAGACCCTCCAGGGTCGCGACCAGCGCGGGTCCGTGGGATTCCCCAGCGGTCAGCCAACGCAACCTGCTCAACGATGCTCCTCATGCTCGCGCCTGGGTACTGCGACGGCGCGACCGGGTGCGCGGCCCTGGCCCGCCATCCCCGATCCTCCCACGTCCGGGCGGCTACCTCGGCCCCCGGTCCAGCTGTCGGACGTCCGGTCGCCTTCTGCGGGGGTCTTCGGGCGCCTAGCGGGCGGCGAGCGCCCGCTCCCCCGCGGCGCGCATGGCGGCGAGCGGCGCCTTGGGGACGCCCGTCATCTGCTCGACCTGGAGGACCGCCTGGTGGACCAGGAGGTCGAGGCCGCCGACCACCTTGCCGCCGCGTTCGGACCAGGCCGCGGCCAGTGCCGTCGGCCAGGGGTCGTACAGGACGTCGAAGAGGGTGCCGACGGCGTCCGGGACGGCGGTGGCCAGGGCGTTCGTGGTGCCGGCGGGGGTGGTCGCGACGACCAGCGGGGACGCGAAGGCCTCGGCCGCGTCGTCCCAGGGGGCGGTGCGGACGTCCACGCCGAGCCGCTCGCCCCAGCCGCGCATCTCCTCGGCCCGCGCCTCGCTGCGGACGTACGCGGTGACGGGGCCGCCGCAGATCCGGGCGAGGGCGGCCACGGCGGAGGAGGCGGTGGCGCCGGCGCCGAGGATCGCCGCCGACTCCACCTTCTCGACGCCGCGCTCCCGCAGGGCGGCGAGCATGCCGGGGATGTCGGTGTTGTCGCCGGTCCGGCGGCCGTCCTCGCCGAAGACGACCGTGTTCACCGCCTCGACCGAGGCGGCCGTGTCGCTGATCTCGTCGAGCAGCGGGATGACCGCCCGCTTGAGCGGCATGGTCAGGGACAGCCCGGCCCAGCTCTCGTCGAGTTCTCCGACGAAGCCGGGCAGCCCTGCCTCGTCGACCTCGAAGCGGTCGTAGGACCAGTCGTCGAGGCCGAGCTCGGCGTACGCGGCCCGGTGCAGGACCGGGGAGAGCGAGTGGGCGATCGGCGATCCGAGGACCGCCGCACGGCGTGCTGCCACCATCAGTTCTTCCTCGACTCGTTGAACTTCTCGACGAGCTTCTGGTGCTCCGCGTTCGTCTTGGTGAACTGGGAGGTCTTGCCGTCGATCGAGATGAAGTAGTACCAGCCGTCGTTCGTCGGGCTGACCGCGCCCTGCATCGCCTCGACGCCGGGGTTGCCGATCGGGCCGGGCGGCAGGCCCTTGACGAAGTAGGTGTTGTAGGGGTTGTCGTACTTCCGGAGCTCTTCGAGGGTGAGGTCGAGCTTGCTCTGGTTCTTGATGTAGTTGTACGTCGAGTCGAACTCGAGGCCGCCGTAGGTCTGCGGGTTCGACGGCTTGAGGCGGTTGTAGACGACCTCGGCCATCTTGCGGAAGTCGTCGTGCGACGTGCCCTCCGCCTGGACGAGGCTGGCGATGGTGATGAGCTGCCAGGGGCTCTCGACGCCGAGCTGCTTCGCCTTGGCTTCGAGCTCCAGCTTGCCGTACTCCTGGTTGGCGCGGCTGACCATTCTGCGCAGGACGTCCTCGGGCTTGTTGCCCTTGGCCACCGGGTAGCTCGCCGGGAAGAGGAAGCCCTCCAGCGGGTCCTTCACGTTCTTGTGGTTCTTCGCCCAGTCCGGCAGGCCCAGGTCGTTGGCCTTGGCCTTCGCGATGCCCTGCGTCGTGCCGGCGTCGAGGCCGAGCTTCTTGTCGATCTGCTCGTAGACCCAGACGTTCCGCCGGCCCTCGGGGATGACGAAATTGCTCTGGCTCGCCGGGTCGAGCATCATCTTGACCGCGCTCTCGGCCGACATCTCCTTCTTCAGCGTGTAGACGCCGGCCTGGATGGAGAGTCCCTTGGGGTTGCGCCCCTGCGCGGAGACGAAGGCGTCGACGCTCTTGACGACGCCCGCCTTCTTCAGGATGTTGCCGATCTCGTTGCCGAGCGCTCCCTTGGGGATCTCGACCTGGACCTCGCCCGAGCCGGCGCCCGCGTAGTCCTCGGCCGCGCCGAACTGGCCCTGCCAGAACTGGTAGCCGAAGTAGCCGACGCCGCCGACGCCGCCGGCCAGGACGAGCGCGACGACCAGGCAGGCCACGCCGTTCTTGCCCTTGCGCTTGTTCGCCTTGCTCCGGCGCTCGCGGTCGTCGCCGCGGGAGCCGCGGCCGCCGCGCGGGGGCTCCTCGTCGTACGCGTCGTCCTGGTCGTCCCGGTCCTCTTCGTCGCCGGTGAAGAAGGGGTGCTTCTCCTCCTCCCGCTCCGGGCGCGCCTCTTCCTCCGGTGCCCAGTCGATGACCGGCTCCGGCGGGTTCTGCCGCCGGCCGGGGGGCTGGGGCGGGGGGTAGGCCTCGGGGGTGCCGTAGAGGTCGGGGTTCTGGCCGCCGTACGGATCGGCCGGGGTGGTGCCGTACGGCATCGCCGCCTGGCTCGTCTCCCAGTTGCCGTCGTACTGCTGTCCGAGGTGCCCGGGCGTGTCGTAGCCGCCCTGGGCTCCCGTGCCGTACTGCTGCTGCTCGTAGCCCTGCTGGTAGTGCTGCTGCTGGGCCTGCTGCGGGTACTGCGGGTCGACGTATCCCTGCGGCTGCTGCTGGTACGAGTACTGCTGCTGCTCGTAGCCCTGCTGGTGATGCTGCTGGTAGGCGTCGCCCTCGTACCCCTGGGGGGCGTGACCGGTCTGACCGCCCTGCCCGTACGGGTCCTGGTAGCCGTGAGCGCCCTGGTCGTACTGGCTCGCCTGCTGCGGGTGCGGGTACTGCTGCTGCTGGCCCTGCCACCCCTGGTCCCCGTACAGCGGGTCCCCGGGGTGCCACGGTTCGGAGCCGGGGCTCCGGCCATACTCAGTCATCGATCCCCAAAACAGCCGCGAGGCTTCCGGACGATCCGCCTCTACGTAGTGCGGCAGTTGTTCGAACACCGCCGCATCGCGCGGAACGTTACCGTATCGCGATCAGATGACCACTTCGACGCCCTCACCGGGCGGATTACCTGATACCCGTTCGGCCTCAAGAGCGTTCTGCAGGATGATCACAGCGGCGGCCTGGTCGATCACGGACCGCCCCTTCTTCGCCTTCACCCCGGAGGCCCGCAGCCCCTGGGTCGCGGTGACCGTGGTCATCCGCTCGTCGACGAGGCGGACCGGCACCGGGGCGATGCCCTTGGCCATCTCCCCCGCGAAGGCACGGACCTTGGTCGCGGCCGGACCCTCCCGCCCGCTGAGCGAGCGGGGCAGGCCCACGACGACCTCGATCGGCTCGTACTCCTCGACGATCTGGCGGAGCCGCCGGTGGGCGGCCGGGACGTCACGTCCCGGCACGGTCTCCACCGGCGTGGCGAGGACCCCGTCGGGGTCGCACGAGGCGACCCCGATCCGGGCGTCCCCGACGTCCACCGCGATACGGCGGCCGCGGCGCATCGTCACGCCGTCTCCACCACGAGGCGCTCGACGGCGGCGATGGCCTCGCCGACGGCCTCCGGGTTCTGACCGCCGCCCTGGGCGACGTCCGGCTTGCCGCCGCCACCGCCGCCGAGGGTCTTGGCGGCCGTGCGGACCAGCTCGCCGGCCTTGAGACCGCGCTCACGGGCGGCCTCGTTGGTGGCGATGACGGTGAGCGGCTTGCCGTTGGCCGTGGTGAACAGCGCGACGACGGCCGGACGGCCGCCCGAGATGCGTCCGCGCACGTCCAGGACCAGCTTGCGCAGGTCGTCGGCGCCGGTGCCGTCCGGGACCTGACCGGTCACCAGGGCGACGCCGCGGATGTCCTGGGCGGAGTCGACGAGACCGGCGGCGGCCTGGAGGACCTTCTCCGCGCGGAACTTCTCGATCTCCTTCTCGGCGTCCTTCAGCTTGCCGAGCATGGCGGAGATCTTCTCCGGCAGCTCCTCCGGACGTCCCTTGACCAGCTCCTGGAGCTGGGCGACGACCGTGTGCTCCTTGGCGAGGAAGTTGTACGCGTCCACGCCGACGAGGGCCTCGATACGGCGCACACCGGAGCCGATGGAGGACTCGCCGAGCAGCTTCACCAGACCCAGCTGGGCGGTGTTGTGGACGTGGGTGCCGCCGCACAGCTCCTTGGAGAAGTCGCCGATGGTGACGACGCGGACCTTCTCGCCGTACTTCTCGCCGAACTCGGCGATGGCGCCCTGGCGCTTGGCCTCGTCGATCGGCATGACCTCGGCGTGGACCTCCAGCTCGCGCGAGAGAACCTCGTTGATCTTCTGCTCGACGTCGGTGAGAACGGCGCCGGGGACGGCGTTCGGCGAGCCGAAGTCGAAGCGGAAGCGGCCGGGCTGGTTCTCGGAACCGGCCTGGGCGGCCGTCGGGCCGAGGGCGTCGCGCAGCGCCTGGTGGGTGAGGTGGGTGGCCGAGTGGGCGCGGGCGATGGCCCGGCGGCGGCGCACGTCGATGGTGGCGTAGGCGGTGGCGCCCACGGTCACCTCGCCGACCTGCACGGAACCCTTGTGCACGGAGACACCGGGCACGGGCTGCTGGACGTCGCGGACCTCGATGACCGCGCCGCTGTGCAGCTTGATCCGGCCCTGGTCGGCGATCTGACCGCCGCCCTCGGCGTAGAACGGGGTGCGGTCGAGGACGACCTCGACCTCGTCGCCCTCGGAGGCGGCCGGCGAGGAGACACCGTTGACGAGGAGGCCGACGACCGTGCTCTCGCCCTCGGTGTTGGTGTAGCCGGTGAACTCGGTGGCGCCGTTGCTGTCGGCGATCTCCCGGTACGAGGTCATGTCGGCGTGGCCGGTCTTCTTCGCCTTGGCGTCGGCCTTGGCGCGGTCCCGCTGCTCCTTCATCAGGCGGCGGAAGCCGTCCTCGTCCACGGAGAGGCCCTGCTCGGAGGCCATCTCCAGGGTGAGGTCGATCGGGAAGCCCCAGGTGTCGTGGAGCAGGAACGCCTTGTCGCCGGAGAGGACCGTGCCGCCGGCGGCCTTGGTCTCGGTCACGGCGGTGTCGAGGATGTTGGTGCCGCCCTTGAGGGCCTTGAGGAAGGCGGCCTCTTCGGCGAGCGCGACGGTCTCGATGCGCTTGCGGTCGGTGATGAGCTCCGGGTACTGCTCGCCCATCGTGTTGATCACGGTGTCGACGAGCTCGCCGACGACCGGACCCGAGGCGCCGAGCAGGCGCATGTTGCGGACGGCGCGGCGCATGATGCGGCGCAGCACGTAGCCGCGGCCCTCGTTGCCGGGGGTGACGCCGTCGCCGATGAGCATGACGGAGGTGCGCATGTGGTCGGCGACCACGCGCAGCGAGACGTCGCTGTCGTGGGCCTTGCCGTAGGCGACGCCGGTGAGGGCGGTGGCCTTGTCGATGACGACCTGGAGGGTGTCCGTCTCGTACATGTTCTGGACGCCCTGGAGGATCATCGCCAGGCGCTCGAGACCGAGGCCGGTGTCGATGTTCTTCGACGGCAGCTCGCCGAGGATCGGGAAGTCGTCCTTGCCGGAGCCCTCACCGCGCTCGTACTGCATGAAGACCAGGTTCCAGATCTCCACGTACCGCTCGTCGTTGACGGCCGGGCCGCCCTCGACGCCGAACTCGGGGCCGCGGTCGTAGTTGATCTCGGAGCACGGGCCGCAGGGGCCGGGGACGCCCATCGACCAGTAGTTGTCCTTCTTGCCGAGGCGCTGGATGCGCTCGGCGGGGACGCCGACGACGTCGCGCCAGATCTGCTCGGCCTCGTCGTCCTCCTGGTAGACGGTGATCCAGAGCTTCTCCGGCTCCAGCCCGTAGCCGCCGTGCTCCACCGGGGTGGTCAGCAGCTCCCAGGCGAGCTTGATGGCGCCTTCCTTGAAGTAGTCGCCGAAGGAGAAGTTGCCGCACATCTGGAAGAACGTGCCGTGGCGGGTCGTCTTGCCGACCTCTTCGATGTCCGGCGTGCGCACGCACTTCTGCACGCTGGAGGCGCGCGAGAAGGGCGGCTTGACCTCGCCCAGGAAGTAGGGCTTGAACGGCACCATGCCGGCGGGGACGAGCAGCAGAGTCGGGTCGTCCGCGATGAGCGACGCCGAAGGGACGACGGTGTGCCCGCGCTCCTCGAAGAAGCTCAGCCAGCGGCGGCGGATTTCAGCCGACTCCATCAGTGGTCCTCATTCCGGTTGTACGTGATCGTGGGAATTGCGTGCGTGGTCTGGTGCGAGGAGGGGCCGAGCGCGCCCCTGCGGCGCGGCTCCGGAAGCTCCCGGGTCTGGGCCGGGACCGGCTCGACGGGTGCGTCGAGGCCGAGTGCCTCCTCCAGTTCGGCCTCCCGCTGGACCATGCCCGCCCTCACGTCGAGGGCGAAGTCCTTGAGGCGGTGGCCGGTCTCGAGCGCCTTGTTCGCGGCCTGCGCCGCGAGGCTCTCGGGGGTCAGCTGCTTCAGCTTCCGGTTGACCTTGGTGGTGGCCCACACGCCGGCGGCTGCGCCGGCCGTGAACCAGAACGTGCGGCGGAACATCGCGGCTCAGCCCTTCTGCTTCCGGCGTCGCGAGGACGGCACGGTACGGCCGACGATCACAGTACGTCGCGCCTTGGCGCGCGGCACGTCCTCGGGGGCACCGCCCCGCCCGAGCGCCTTGCGCACCCCGTAGCCGAAGGCCGCGACCTTGACGAGCGGGCCGCCGAAGGTGGAGGCGACGGTGGAGGAGAGCGCGGAGGCGTTGGAGGTGACCTCCTGGACGTCCGAGGCGATGGCGTCGACCCGGTCGAGCTGGGTCTGCGCCGAGCGGACGGTCGCGGAGGCGTCGGCGAGCAGCGGGACGGCCTGCTCGGTCACGTCCGCCACCATCCTGGTGGTCGCCCTGAGCGTCTGCGCCAGCCTCACCAGCACCACGGCGAGGAAGGAGACCAGGATCGCCCAGAACACGGCCACCAGGATCCCGGCAACCTCTCCACCGGTCACTCTGCACCGCTCTCTGATGTCGTTGGGCCCTTGCGAAAAGTCGTTCCCCGACCCTATCGCGCCCGGGCTGTCCCGCTGCACCGCATTACCGCCCGTGGGGCGGGAGTTACGGGAACCGATTGTACGGAGCGCGCGGGGATGAGTACGCTCCGTGTCCCATGCGACGGAGCAATCTCCCGGCGGAGCTGAACCGGTTCGTCGGACGGTCCACCGAGCAGGCCGCCCTGACGGCGCTCCTCGACGTGTCCCGCCTGGTCACGGTCGTCGGCATGGGCGGGGTCGGCAAGACCAGGCTCGCGCTGCGGGCCGCCGCGGGCACGCAGAAACGCTACGTCGACGGGGTCAGGCTCGCCGAGCTCGCGCCGCTGCGCGACCCCGAACTGATCGAGTACGCGCTGGCCGAGGCGCTCGACCTGACCGACCACACCACGAGGCCGCCGCGCGAGATGCTCGTCGAGCACCTCGCGGAGCGGCGCGTCCTGCTGGTCCTTGACGGTTTCGAGCACCTCGTGGAGGAGTGCGCGCCGCTGGTGCGGGAGCTCCTGGAGCAGGCGCCCGGCCTCTGCGTCCTGGCGGTCGGCCGGCGGCCCCTGCGGGTGGCCGGCGAGACCGTGTTCCCGCTGGCCCCGCTGGCCGAGGCGGACGCGGTGGCGCTGCTCGCCGAGCGCGCGGCGGAGGCGGGCGCCCCGGCGCTGCCGGGGGCGGCGGCCCCGCACGGGGCACCGGCCCTGACGGGCGCGCCGGGCCGGCCGGGCCTCCCGGCGCACGGCAGCGACACCGCCATCGGCAGCGGCATCGGCGTCGGGGGCTCCGCACCGCGCTCCCCCGTCCCGGCCCGTCCGGGGGCCCCGGACGCCGTCCGTGAGCTGTGCCGGCGGCTCGACGGCATTCCGCTGGCCCTCGAACTCGCGGCCGGGCGTCTCCCGCTGCTCTCCGTCGAGCAGATGCTGCACCGCCTCGACGACCGCTTCCGGCTGCTCACGGACGGCGCGCGCGGCGCGCTCCCCCGCCATCAGACGCTGCGCACCGCCATCGGCTGGAGCCACGAGCTGTGCACCCCGGAGGAGCGGCTGCTCTGGGCGCGGCTCTCGGTATTCCCCGGCGCCTTCGACCTGGAGGCGGTGGAGTACGTCTGCGGGGGCCCGGAGCTGCCGGCGGAGCGCGTCCTGGATCTGCTGGGCGGGCTGCTCGCCCAGTCGCTGCTGGTACGGGAGGACACCCCGCTGGGTCCCGCGTACCGGATGCTCGACACCGTCGCGGCGTACGGGTCGGAGTGGCTCGCGGCGCTGGACGACACGGAGCGGATGAGGCGGCGGCACCGCGACTGGTACATGGGCCTGGCGACCTGGTGCGAGCTGGAGTGGTTCAGTCCGCGTCAGGCGGAGGTGGCGGCGCGGACCGAGGCGGCGCTGCCGCATCTGCGGGCGGCCCTCGACCTGTGCCTCGAACTCCCGGAGGACGCGCACCTCGCCCAGCACCTGGCGGGCACGCTCTGGTTCGCATGGGTGGGCTGCGGGCGTCTCTCGGAGGGGCGGCACTGGCTCGAACGGGCCCTCGCGCTGGACTCCGGGCACGAGGAGGCGCGGCTGAAGGCACTGTGGGTGCTCGGGTACGTGGCGGTGCTCCAGGGGGACGGTACGGCGGCGGTGGCGGCGCTCCACGAGTGCGGGGAGCGGGCCAGGTCCTCGCACAACGCGCTGGCGGAGGCGTACGCGACGCACCGGATGGGCTGTCTGGCGCTGCTCACGGACGACCTGCCGCGCGCGGAGGAGCTGATCGGGCGGGCCCTCGAGGAGTACCGGGCGCTCGGCGAGCTGAACAGCAACGTGCTGATGGGGCAGATCGAGGTGGCGCTCGCCCGGGCCTTCCGGGGCGACTGGGACGGGGCGGGCGCGCTCTGCCGGGAGGTCCGGGACATCTGCGAGGAGCGGGGCGAGCTGTGGGCCCGGGCGTACGCGCTCTACGTCCTCGGGTTCTCTGCGCTCGACCGTGGCGCGTACGCGGAGGCCCGGGAGCTGCTCACCGAGGCCGTGGTCATCAACCACACCTTCCGCGACCTGGTCGGCCTCGTCCTGGCGATCGAGGTGCTGGCGCTGGTGACGGTGTGCCAGGGCGATCCGGTGGGCGCCGCGGTCCTGCAGGGGGCGGCGGCGACGCTGTGGGACGCGGTGGGTGTCCGGCTCTTCGGCTCGGTGGCGTTCGACGCGCCGAGGACGCTGTGCCAGCGGCGGTCCGAGGAGGCGCTGGGCCGTGAGGCGTACGAAGCCGCGTACCGGGAGGGGCAGGCGCTGTCGGCGGCGGAGGCGGTGGAGCTCGCGGTCGCGGCCCGCCCGGACCCGACCACCGGCGCTCCGGCCGGGGAGTCCGCTCCGCGTCCCTTCCGTACGGCCAAGGTCGGCGGCGGTCCCGGGAACGCGGAAGCCCGCCGGCTCCCCCACCGGTGAGGGCGGGGAAGCGGCGGGCCCGCGTGGGTGGTACTGCGCCGTGCTGAGGATCAGCGGGCGTAGTACTCGACGACCAGCTGCTCGTCGCAGATGACCGGGATCTCCTTGCGGTTCGGGTCGCGGTCGAGGCGGAAGGCCAGGGCCTTCAGGTTGACCTGCAGGTAGCGCGGGGTCTCGCCGTCGGCGGCGAAGCCACCCTCGCGGGCCATCTCGAACAGCGGCTTGGTGCGGCTGCGCTCGCGGACCATCACGACGTCGTCGGGACGGACGCGGAACGACGGCTTGTCGACCTTGCCACCGTTGACCTGGATGTGGCCGTGAACGACCATCTGGCGGGCCTGGTAGATGGTGCGGGCGATGCCCGAACGCAGGACCAGGGCGTCGAGGCGACGCTCGAGCTCGACGACCAGCGCCTCGCCCGTCTTGCCCTCGGCCTTCTTGGCGCGGTCGTAGGCACGCGCCATCTGGCGCTCGCTGATGTCGTACTGGGCGCGCAGACGCTGCTTCTCGAGCAGACGGACCTTGTAGTCCGAGTTCTGCTTGCGGCCACGGCCGTGCTCGCCCGGCGGGTAGGGGCGGGCCTCGAAGTACTTGACGGCCTTCGGGGTCAGCGCGATGCCGAGGGCACGCGACTTCTTGACCTTGGGACGGGACTGGTTCGGCATGAACCAACCTCTCTATCTGTTGCGAAACGGCTTCACCAGGGTTAGGGGAGGTCGCATCCGCAGCCCGGGAAACCCACGTGGTCCGTCCAGGACGGACCTGTGGGCAGCCGCTCCCAGGTCTGGGCACATACGTGCAGCACGCGAACGACCCACCGCCGCTCCCGGGAGTCCCGGGGGGTGGTGGGTGGCACGCGACACCTTCGAAGGTGCGCGACGCTCCTGGAAACCCCGCCCGAGGGCCGGGTCTCCGGCTGACTGTCCCGTTCTGGTGTGCCGACCGGAGCCGGACACGGGACGCAGCAATCCGGACCAGTGTACCGGGTCCACGGGGCGCGCTCGCCCGCGGGCCCGGTCCCGGCCCGCGGCGCGGGGTCGCGCCGCCGGGCGCGTCCTACTCGTCGCCCTTCAGCCTCGCCCGCACGCGCTCCACCACGTCCGCGTAGCGGGCTTCCGCGCCGTAGCGGGTGGGTTCGTAGTAGTGCTTGCCGTGGATGGTGTCCGGGGCGTACTGCTGGGCCGCGATGCCGCCGGGGACGTCGTGGGGGTAGACGTAGCCCTGGGCGTGGCCCAGTTTGGCCGCGCCCTTGTAATGGCCGTCGCGCAGGTGCGGCGGGACCTGACCCGCGAGGCCGCCCCGCACGTCGGCCAGGGCGGCGCCGATCGCGGTGGTCGCCGCGTTCGACTTGGGGGCCAGGGCGAGGGCGATGGTGGCGTGGCTCAGGGTGAGCGCCGCCTCGGGGAAACCGATCATGGCGACGGCCTGGGCGGCGGCGACGGCGATCGGCAGGGCGTTGGGGTCGGCGAGGCCGATGTCCTCGCTCGCGGAGATCATCAGGCGCCGGGCGATGAACCGCGGGTCCTCCCCCGCCTCGATCATGCGCGCCAGGTAGTGCAGGGCCGCGTCCACGTCCGAGCCGCGAATGGACTTGATGAGGGCGCTGGCCACGTCGTAGTGCTGGTCGCCGTCCCGGTCGTACTTCACGGCCGCGCGGTCGACGGTCTCCTCGACCGTCTGGAGGGTGATCTCCGGCTCGCCCTTGGCGATGGCGGCGCCCGCGGCCGCCTCCAGGGCGGTGAGGGCGCGCCGGGCGTCCCCTCCCGCGACGCGCAGGAGGTGGGCCTCCGCGTCCTCGGGCAGGGTCACGGCCCCGCCGAGGCCGCGCTCGCCGGTGAGCGCCCGGGCCATCAGACCGCGCAGGTCGTCGTCGGTGAGCGGCTCCAGGGTGAGGAGCAGGGAGCGGGAGAGCAGCGGGGAGATGATCGAGAAGTACGGGTTCTCGGTGGTGGCGGCGATGAGCGTCACCCAGCGGTTCTCGACGGCGGGCAGCAGGGAGTCCTGCTGGGCCTTGGAGAAGCGGTGGATCTCGTCGAGGAAGAGGACGGTCTCCTTGCCGTAGCCGCCGACCGCCCGGCGGGCGCCGTCGATGACGGCCCGGACCTCCTTGACGCCGGCGGTGATCGCCGAGAGCTCCACGAACCTCTTGTTGGTCGCCTTGGAGACCACGTACGCCAGGGTCGTCTTGCCGATGCCGGGCGGACCCCAGAGGATCACCGAGGAGGCACCGGCGGGGCCGCCGTCCCCGTCGCCGACGAGTCGGCGCAGCGGTGATCCGGGCTTGAGCAGGTGCTGCTGGCCCACCACCTCGTCGAGGGTGCGCGGGCGCATCCGGACGGCCAGCGGGCTGCTGGCGGGGTCCTTCTCCTGGCGGTCTTCGGCTGCTGCGGTAAAGAGGTCGGGCTCCACAGTCATGAAGCCTAAGTCAGGGGACTGACAGAGCGGGTCCGCTCAGCTGGTCCAGAAGTCCCACCAGCGGGTCAGGATCAGCATGCCGATGATCCCGATGTGCAGGACGGGCAGGATCCAGGTGAACTCGTCGAAGAAGGTCCTGAGGCCGCGGGGGGCGGGGATGACGCCGTTGCGGACGTTGTGCGAGGTCACGTACCAGAACATGACGATGGTGGCGACCCAGGCCAGGCAGCACCACAGGCAGAGCGAGTTGATCTCGTACAGCGACTGGTACATCAGCCAGGTGCAGAAACCGACGCCGAAGAGGGTGCCGGCGTTGAGGCCGAGCCAGTACCAGCGGCGGTAGCGGGCTCCGGCGAGCAGGCCGACGCCGATCGCGACCACCATGGCGTAGGTGACGAGGCCGAGCATCGGGTTCGGGAAGCCGAAGACCGAGGCCTGCTCGCTCTTCATGATGTTGCCGCAGGAGACGATCGGGTTGAGGCTGCAGCCCGGGACGAAGTTCGGGTCTTCCAGGAGCTTGAACTTGTCGATCGTGATGACCCAGGCGGCGAGCGCCCCGGCCGCTCCGGTGATCACCAGCAGCCAGGCGAGGGCCTTGCTCGCGCCGATCGTGCCCGCTGTTTCCGTACCCGCGTTCGCCATGGCTGCATTCTGCCTCATGCGGTGACCCTCGCCGCCGTGGGCGGGGAGGATGCCGGGCGGCGGACCGCCCGGCATCCATGCTCCCTTACGCGAGTCGCGTTCGGACCGCTTCCACGAGGCCGTCCAGCGCCACCGCCTGCTGCTCGCCGGACTCCATGTCCTTGAGCTGGACGACACCCTCGGCGAGGTCGCGCTCACCGGCGACGATCGCGTAGCGGGCGCCGGACCGGTTGGCGTTCTTCATGTGGCCCTTCAGGCCCTTGGCGCCGAAGGAGAAGTCCGTCGCCACACCCGCCTTGCGCAGCTCGGTGACGACGCCGAACAGCACCCGGCGGGCCTCGTCGCCCAGCGGGACCGCGAAGACGCTGGTGGCGGCGGGGATGTCGAGCTCGATGCCCTCCGCCTCCAGGGCGAGGACCGTGCGGTCCACACCGAGCGCCCAGCCCACCGACGGCAGCGCGGGGCCGCCGATCATCTCGGAGAGACCGTCGTAGCGGCCGCCGCCGCCGACCGCGGACTGCGAGCCGAGACCGTCGTGGACGAACTCGAAGGTGGTCCGGGTGTAGTAGTCGAGGCCGCGGACCAGCTTGGCGTCGTCCTCGAAGACGACGCCCGCCGAGGTGATCAGGGCGCGCACCTCCTCGTGGTACGCCTTGCAGGCGTCGCACAGGTAGTCGCGCAGCAGCGGGGCGCCGACCAGCTGCTTCTGCACGGCCTCGCGCTTGTCGTCGAGGACGCGCAGCGGGTTGATCTCGATGCGGCGGCGGGTGTCGTCGTCGAGGTCGAGGCCGCGCAGGAAGCCCTGGAGCGCCTCGCGGTAGACGGGACGGCACTCCTTGTCGCCCAGCGAGTTGAGCAGGATGCGGAAGTTCCGCAGGCCGAGCGAGCGGTACGCCTGGTCGGCGAGGATGATCAGCTCGGCGTCGAGCGCGGGGTCCTCGGCGCCGATCGCCTCGGCGCCGACCTGCGAGAAGTGGCGGTAGCGGCCCTTCTGCGGGCGCTCGTAGCGGTAGTACGAGCCGGAGTACCAGAGCTTGACCGGCAGGTTGCCCTGCTTGTGGAGGCTGGCCTCCAGGGCGGCGCGGAGCACGGACGCGGTGCCCTCGGGGCGCAGGGCGAGCTTGTCGCCGCCCTTGGTCTCGAAGGCGTACATCTCCTTGCTCACGATGTCGGTGGATTCGCCGACGCCGCGGGCGAAGAGGTTCACGTCCTCGAAGCCGGGGGTCTCGACGTAGCCGTAGCCGGACGTGCGCAGCGGCGCGGCGATCGCGTCGCGGACCGCGAGGTACTGGGCGGAGAAGGGGGGGATCAGGTCGTACGTGCCCTTGGGGGCCTTGAAGGTGCTCACGGAAGTCTCGTCACATTCCTCGTCGGGGAGCGTCGGTGCTCCCGAGGCCGGCCGCGACGTCCCGCAGATAGGGGTTGGTCGCGCGCTCCTGGCCGATGGTCGTCTGGGGACCGTGTCCCGACAGCACCACGGTCGAGTTGTCGAGCGGCAGGCACACGCGGGCCAGCGATTCGAGCATCTCGTCCATGTCACCGCCGGGCAGGTCGGTGCGTCCGACGGAGCCGGCGAACAGCAGGTCTCCGGAGAAGAACACGGAGGGGATCTCCGTGGTCTCCGGCATCCTGAAGGTCACCGACCCCTTGGTATGACCGGGCGCATGGGCGACGGAGAAGTCCAGACCGGCGAGCTTCAGCTCGGCGCCGTCGGTGAGCTCTCGCACGTCGTCGGGTTCTCCCACGGTCAGCTCGCCCATGAGGGGCATCCCGATGGAGCGGCCGAGGGCCTTCTCCGGGTCGCTCATCATGTAGCGGTCCGACGGGTGGATCCACGCGGGGACGTCATGGGCGCCGCACACCGGGACGACGGAGGCGACGTGGTCGATGTGTCCATGGGTGAGGACGACGGCGACGGGCTTGAGCCGATGCTTCTTCAGCGTCTCCTCGACACCCTGGGCGGCCTGGTGGCCCGGGTCGATGATCACGCACTCCTCGCCTGCGGCGGGGGCGACCAGATAGCAGTTGGTCCCCCAGGCCCCGGCGGGGAACCCGGCAATCAGCACGTTCGTCCTTAGATGTCGTCCGGCACGGGGGCGCGGAATTCTCGGCGATCACGGAATGCGGCAGATCAGAGCCTACCGGCGGTGCCGGTTCCACAGCCAACCCGTATACGGTACGGGCACACCCGGCCAGGACAGGAACAGACGAGCGACAGGAGCGGAACCGGTGGTCACCAGCGATCAGCGGCGGCGGCAGCTTGCCAGGGAGAAGTACGCGCGGCAGCAGCAGCGGCGGGAGGAGTCCCGGCGCAAGGCCAAGCGCCGCAACACCGTCATCGCGGCGGCCCTCGCGGTGGTCCTCGCGGCGGGCGGCGCGGTGTACGCGTCCGTGGCGCTGACGGGCGACGACTCCCCCAAGGACAACGCGGCGGGTTCCGACGGTTCGGCGAGCGGCCCGACGCCCTCGCAGAGCCAGTCGTCGGGCGCCGAGCCGAAGATGTCGGTGGACGCCAAGGCCACGTACGCCATGGCGCTCAAGACCAACGAGGGCGACATCACGATCACCATGGACGCGGCGAAGACCCCGCGCACGGTGAACTCCTTCCACCACCTCGCGGGGAAGAAGTACTTCGACGGGACGAAGTGCCACCGGCTCACCACCCAGGGCATCTTCGTGCTCCAGTGCGGTGACCCGAAGGGCGACGGCACCGGCGGCCCGGGCTACACCATCCCGGACGAGAACCTCGACGCCCTCGGCAAGGCCGACGCGCAGGGTTCGGTGACGTACCCGGCGGGCACGGTGGCCATGGCCAACACCGGGCAGCCCGGCAGCGGCGGCTCGCAGTTCTTCCTCGTCTACAAGGACACCAAGCTGCCGCCGAGCTACACGCCGTTCGGGAAGATCGACGCGGCCGGCCTCAAGGTGGTCCAGGACGTGGCCGCCGCCGGTGTCACGGGCGGCGCCACGGACGGCGCCCCGAAGAAGGCCGTCACCATCGAGAAGGCGACCGTCGCGAAGAAGTGAGCCGGGGTCCGCACCCGCGCGTGACCGTCGAATCTCGGTCGTGCTGAGTGCGGACAGCCGGGCCGCGGTTCGCCTAGATTGGCGTTGTGCAGCGTTGGGCCTTCGGCCTCGCTGCGGATGGCGGGCGAGGCCCGCCGGGAAACTGTGGACGATGCCCGGGGGGTACGACCCCGCGACGGCATCATGGTGAGGAGGCGCTGTGAGCAGCGACCCGTGGGGCCGCGTCGACGAGACGGGCACCGTGTACGTGCGGACGGCCGAGGGTGAGAAGGTCGTCGGATCGTGGCAGGCCGGCACCCCTGAGGAGGCCCTGGCCTACTTCGAGCGCAAGTACGAGGGCTTGGTTGTCGAGATCGGCCTCCTCGAGAAGCGGGTGAGGACCACCGACCTCTCGGCGAAGGACGCCACCGCGGCGATCGAGCACATCCGCCAGCAGATCGACGAGCACCACGCCGTCGGTGACCTGGCCGCGCTCGCGACCCGCCTCGACAAGCTGGTCGAGACGGTGGACTCGCGCCGTGAGGAGCGCAAGGCGCAGAAGGCCAAGCAGACCGACGAGGCCCGCGCCGCCAAGGAGAAGCTCGTCACGGAGGCCGAGGAGCTGGCCCAGAGCGAGCAGTGGCGTTCCGCGGGCGAGCGCCTGCGGGCGCTCGTGGACACCTGGAAGGGCCTGCCCCGGCTCGACCGGAAGTCGGACGACGAGCTGTGGCACCGCTTCTCGCACGCCCGTTCGGCGTTCTCGAAGCGGCGCAAGGCCCACTTCGCCTCGCTGGACGCCCAGCGGGAGGACGCCCGCAAGGCGAAGGAGCGCCTGGTCGCCGAGGCGGAGTCGCTGTCGAACTCCACCGACTGGGGCACCACGGCGGCCCGCTACCGCGATCTGATGGCGGAGTGGAAGGCGGCCGGCCGCGCCCAGCGCGAGCACGAGGACGACCTGTGGAACCGCTTCCGCGGCGCCCAGGACGTCTTCTTCGCGGCGCGCGGCGAGGTGTTCGCCGAGCGGGACGCGGAGCAGACCGAGAACCTCAAGCTGAAGGAGGAGCTCGCGACCGAGGCCGAGAAGCTGCTGCCGGTGTCGGACCTGAAGGCGGCCCGCGCGGCCTTCCGTTCCCTCAACGAGCGGTGGGAGGCCATCGGGCACGTGCCGCGTGACGCCCGTCCCAAGGTCGAGGGCCGGATGCACACGGTGGAGCGGGCGATCCAGGAGGCCGAGGAGGCCGAGTGGCGCCGGACGAACCCGGAGGCACGCGCGCGTGCCGCGGGTCTGACCGGTCAGCTGCAGGACGCGGTCGAGAAGCTGCGCAAGCAGATCGACGCGGCCCGTGCCGCCGGGAACGACGCCAAGGCCGACAAGCTCGCCCGCGAGCTCGAGGGCCGTCAGGCGCTGCTCGACCAGGCTCTGAAGGGCCTGGAGGAGTTCGGCGGCTGACACGGCCGTTGACCGTACGAGGAAGGCCCCCCGGCGCGCAGCCGGGGGGCCTTCCTCGTGTCCGTGGCTACGGCCTGCGGGCCGAGGTGACGCGGTAGACGTCGTAGACGCCCTCGACGCCGCGTACGGCCTTCAGGACGTGGCCCAGGTGCTTGGGGTCGCCCATCTCGAAGGTGAAGCGCGAGGTGGCCACCCGGTCGCGGGAGGTCTGGACGGCCGCCGAGAGGATGTTGACGTGCTGGTCAGAGAGGACGCGGGTGACGTCCGAGAGCAGCCGGGAGCGGTCCAGCGCCTCGACCTGGATGGCGACCAGGAAGACGGAGGACTGGGTGGGCGCCCACTCGACCTCCAGGATCCGCTCCGGCTCCCGGGACAGCGACTCCACGTTGACGCAGTCGCTGCGGTGAACCGATACGCCGCTGCCCCGGGTGACGAAGCCGATGATCGGGTCGCCGGGCACCGGGGTGCAGCAGCGGGCCAGCTTCACCCAGACGTCCTCGACGCCCTTGACGACGACGCCGGGGTCGGCGCTGGAGCGGCGCTTGGAGCGGCCGCGGGTGGGCGGCGCGGCCTCGTCGATGTCCTCGGTGGCGGCCTCCTCGCCGCCGAGCGCCTGGACGAGCTTCTGCACGATGGACTGGGCGGTGACGTGGCCTTCGCCGATCGCCGCGTACAGCGAGGAGATGTCGCTGTAGCGCATCTCGTGGGCGAGGGTGACGAGGGAGTCGCCGGTGAGGATCCGCTGGATCGGCAGGTTCTGCTTGCGCATGGCCCGTGCGATGGCGTCCTTGCCCTGCTCGATGGCCTCGTCGCGCCGCTCCTTGGAGAACCAGGCGCGGATCTTGTTGCGGGCGCGGGGGGACTTGACGAAGCCCAGCCAGTCGCGGGAGGGACCGGCGCCCGCGGCCTTGGAGGTGAAGACCTCGACGAGGTCGCCGTTGTCGAGGGTCGATTCGAGCGGCACGAGCCGTCCGTTGACCCGCGCTCCTATGGTGCGGTGGCCGACCTCGGTGTGGACGGCGTACGAGAAGTCCACCGGGGTGGCGCCCGCGGGCAGCGCGATGACATCGCCCTTGGGCGTGAAGACGAAGACCTCGTTGCGGGAGAGGTCGAAGCGCAGGGACTCCAGGAACTCGCTGGGGTCCTCGGTCTCCTTCTGCCAGTCGAGGAGCTGGCGCAGCCACGCCATGTCGTTGAGGTGGTCGTCCTTGCCGGTCTTCTTGGGCACGTCGGCGCGGACCTTGGAGGCGCCGGCGACGGCCTCCTGCTTGTACTTCCAGTGCGCGGCGATGCCGTACTCGGCGCGCCGGTGCATGTCGAAGGTGCGGATCTGGAGCTCGACCGGCTTGCCGTTGGGTCCGATGACCGTCGTGTGCAGCGACTGGTACATGTTGAACTTCGGCATCGCGATGTAGTCCTTGAACCGGCCGGGGACCGGGTTCCATCGCGCGTGGACGGTGCCGAGGGCGGCGTAGCAGTCCCGCACCGTGTCGACGAGGACACGGATGCCCACCAGGTCGTAGATCTCCGCGAAGTCACGGCCGCGGACGATCATCTTCTGGTAGACGCTGTAGTAGTGCTTGGGGCGGCCGGTGACGGTCGCCTTGATGCGGGCGGCGCGCAGGTCGGCCTGGACCTCGTCGGTCACTATGGCGAGGTACTCGTCCCGCTTGGGGGCCCGCTCGGCGACGAGCCGGACGATCTCGTCGTACATCTTGGGGTAGAGGATCGCGAAGGCGAGGTCCTCCAGCTCCCACTTGATGGTGTTCATGCCCAGCCGGTGGGCCAGGGGCGCGTAGATCTCGAGGGTCTCGCGGGCCTTCTTCTCCTGCTTCTCCCGCTTGAGGTAGCGCATGGTGCGCATGTTGTGCAGGCGGTCGGCGAGCTTGATGACCAGGACGCGCGGGTCCTTGGCCATGGCGACGACCATCTTGCGGACGGTCTCGGCCTGTGCGGCCTCGCCGAACTTGACCTTGTCGAGCTTGGTGACGCCGTCGACGAGGAGGGCGACCTGGTCGCCGAAGTCCCGTCGCAGGGTGTCCAGGCCGTACTCGGTGTCCTCGACGGTGTCGTGCAGCAGACCGGCCATCAGCGTCGCCGGGTCCATGCCGAGCTCGGCGAGGATCGTCGTCACGGCGAGCGGGTGGGTGATGTACGGGTCGCCGCTCTTGCGCTTCTGGCCGCGGTGCCAGCGCTCGGCGACCTGGTAGGCCCGCTCGACCTGGCGCAGGGTCGCCGTCTCGATCTTGGGGTCGTTGGAGCGGACGATCCGCAGCAGCGGTTCGAGGACCGGGTTGTACGGGGAGGAGCGCTGCACGCCGAGCCGGGCGAGGCGGGCGCGGACGCGGTTGGACGAGCCGCCGGAGCGGGCGGGCGCCGCCGGAGCGGGCCGCGTGGGGGCGGGCGCCTCGGGGGCCGGCTGCGCGGGCGCGGCTGGCGCGGGCCCGGTCTCCGCGGGCTTGTTCTGGGGCGTGCCGGTCCCGGGCGCGGCCTTCGCGGCCTTCGGGTCGGGCTGCGCGGCGGAGAGTGACTGGGCCTCGTCTGGCAAGAGCGCTCCTCTGGGTCCCCCCGGACGCGGTCTGGGGGAGGTGCCGGGTCCCCCGGTCAGGCCCGGAAAGGCCATGGTATCGAGCCCTGACACGCGGTGCTCACGCGGCCGGGGCGGGACCGGGGCGGACGGCGGGCGGTGGACGCCCTCCGGGTCCCGGACCTGGGCACTCGGGAAAACCGACGGGGCGCCCCGGGGATTCCCCGGGGCGCCCCGTGCGGGGTGAAACCCCGTAACAGACGGCGTCGGACGGTGTCAGACGGTGATCAGCGCCGTGAGCGGAGCGCCGTTCAGTGCCGGTTCCAGCCGGGCGCGGCCGGGCAGGAAGCCCAGCTCCATGAGGACCGCGACTCCCGCGACCTCGGCGCCGGCCCGGCGGATGAGCTCGATAGAGGCCTCGGCCGTGCCACCGGTGGCGAGGACGTCGTCGATGACCATGACGCGGTCGCCCGCCGCCAGGTCCTCGGCGTGCACCTCGATCTCGGCGGTGCCGTACTCCAGCTCGTACGCCTGGCGGAGCGTGGCCCCCGGGAGCTTGCCGGCCTTGCGGACCGGGATGAAGCCCAGGCCCGCGCGGACGGCCACGGGGGCGGCCAGGATGAAGCCGCGCGCCTCCAGGCCGACGATCTTCGTCGCGCCGTGCGCGGAGCACAGCCCGGCGAGGGCGTCGGTGAGCGCCGTGAACGCCTCCGGGTCCGCGAGCAGCGGCGTGATGTCCTTGAACAGCACGCCCGGCTTCGGGTAGTCCGGTACGTCGCGGATGCGGCTGAGCAGGAGGTCGGTGACGTCCTGGGCCTCGGCGGTCATCCTCGGCGCTCCTCGGTACGGCCGCGGCGGCCGGTCCGGGGACCGACGACGGCGGCCTCGGCCGCGTCCATGGACAGGCCGTCCGCGTCCTCCGCCGACTCGCCCTTCGCGGCCGCGCTGGCCCGCTTGGTCATGATGCGCTTCTTGAGGGCCTTGATCGCCGGCTCGCGTTCCTTGAGGTCGGCGACGAGCGGGGTGGCGATGAAGATCGAGGAGTACGCACCGGCGGCGAGACCGACGAACAGCGACAGCGAGATGTCGTTGAGCATGCCGGCGCCGAGGACGCCACCACCGATGAAGAGCAGGCCGGCGACCGGCAGCAGCGCGACGACGGTGGTGTTGATCGAACGGACGAGGGTGCCGTTGATCGAGCGGTTGGCCAGCTCGCTGTACGTGTAGCGGGTCTGCTTCGTGATGTCCTTCGTCTGCTCCTTGAGCGAGTCGAAGACGACGACCGTGTCGTACAGCGAGTAGCCGAGGATCGTCAGGAGACCGATGACCGTTCCGACCGTGACCTCGAAACCGACCAGCGAGTAGATGCCGACCGTGATCGTGAGGTCGTGGATGAGCGCGACGAGCGCCGCGACCGCCATTCTCCACTCGAAGGCGATGGCCAGGTAGATCACCACGAGGATCATGAAGACCCCGAGGCCGGTCCAGGCCTTGGTGGCGATCTGCTCACCCCAGCTGGGGCCGACGAGCTCCGCCGCGATCTTGTCCTCGGGGACGTTCAGGTCCTTGGCGAGCTCCGTGCGGACCTTGTCCGACTGGGCGGTGTCCAGGCCGCCGACCTGGATGCGCAGGGAGCCGTTGCCGAGCTTCTGGACGATCGCGTCGTGGCCGGAGGCCTCTTCCGCGTAGTCCTGCGCCTGGCTGACGGAGACGTCCGACTTCGGGGTGGTGAAGACGGCGCCGCCCTGGAACTCGATGCCCATGTTGAGGCCGCGGACGGCCAGGGCCACGATGGCGGTGATGGTGATCAGGATGGACAGGCCATACCAGATCTTGCGGTTGCCGATGAAGTCGTAGCCGACCTCACCACGGTGGAGCCGGGCGCCGAGATCGCCGAGCTTCGACATCTCACGCCTCCTTCGGGTCGACAGGGCCAGAGGCGGTGGCACGGCGGGAGCGGCGCAGCGGGGGCTTGGCTCCGAGGCGCTTCGGGTCGAGGCCGGACCAGGCGTGGCCGTTGCCGAAGAACTTGGTGCGCGCGAGGAGCGTCATGACCGGCTTGGTGAAGAGGAACACCACGACGACGTCGAGCAGGGTGGTCAGGCCCAGCGTGAACGCGAAGCCCTGGACCTTGCCGACGGTGACGATGAAGAGCACGGCCGCGGCCAGGAACGACACGAAGTCGGAGACCAGGATGGTGCGCCGGGCCCGCGGCCAGGCGCGCTCGACGGCCGGGCGGAGCGTGCGGCCCTCGCGGAGTTCGTCGCGAATGCGCTCGAAGTAGACGATGAACGAGTCCGCGGTGATACCGATGGCGACGATCGCTCCGCAGACGGCCGGCAGGTTCAGCGCGAAGCCGATGGCCGGGCCGAGCAGGGCCATGATCACGTAGGTGAGGAGCGCGGAGACGCCGAGGCTCAGGATGGCGATCAGCGACAGGCCGCGGTAGTAGGCGACCAGGTAGATGATGACCAGACCGAGGCCGATGGCGCCGGCGATCAGACCGGCCTCCAGCTGCTCACCGCCGAGCGCGGCGGTGACGGTGTCGACGCTCTGGGTCTGGAAGGAGAGCGGCAGGGCACCGTACGACAGGATGTTGCCGAGGTCCTGGGCCGACTGCTGGTTGAAGTTGCCGGAGATCTCGGCACTGGCGCTCAGCGTCTGGCGCACCGACGGGGCCGAGACGACCTCGCCGTCCAGGACGATCGCGAAGCGGTTCTGCGGGTCGGCCTGCGAGGACAGCTTGCTGGTGATCGACTGGAACTTCTTCGAGCCGCCGCTCGTGAAGTCCATGGTGACGATCCACATGCCGCGCTGCTGGTCGAAGACGCCCTTGGCGTCGTCGACGTCCTTGCCGTCCACCTCGGCCGGGCCGAGGAGGTACTTCGACCACTGGCCCGGCGCGTCCTCGCCACAGGCCACGGTGGGCTGGGTGGGCAGGACACCCTGGCCGGCGGCGCTGCGCTGCTTGGGGTCGAGGCAGTTCAGGGAGGCGAACTTCTGCTCCAGCGCCGCGGTGGAGGCATCGGGCGTCGGGGTCGCCGACGGGGTCCCGGTGGCCTTGGGCTTCGACGAGGCGGAGGAGCTGCCGGTCGGGGTCGGGCTCGGGGCCTTGAGGGCCTCCGTGAGCGCGCGGCCCTGGGCGGAGCCGGTGGCCGTCGGCGTGGGCTTCTTCTCGCCCACGGACGAGCCGGAGGCGGAGGAGGACGGCTTCGGCGAGGCCGACGGGGAGCCGGAGGAGCTGGCGCTGGGCGCCGGGGCGGCTCCGCCGTTCGTCACGCCGAGAACGGGCCGGAAGTAGAGCTGGGCGGTGGTGCCGACCTGCTCACGGGCCTGCTTCTCGTTCGTCCCGCGAGGGATGTTGACGATGATGTTCTCGCGGCCCTGCGTCTGGACCTCGGCCTCGGAGACACCGAGACCGTTGACACGGCGCTCGATGATGCCCACGGCGGTGTTCATGTTGGTCTCGTTGACCGCCGACTCCTGGCCGGGATCGGCCTTGGCCTTGAGCGTGATCGACGTACCACCGGCGAGGTCGATGCCCAGGCGCGGGGTGGTGTGCCCCGACCAGAACATGCCTCCGGTGAGCGCGACCATGGCGATCAGGATGAGTGCCAGGGCGCGGCCCGGCCGACTCTGTCCCCCCGCCGGCCTTCGGCCCTTCTTCGGTGCTGCCACCTGTCGTATCTCCCTGTCCAACCGTCTCCCGCCGGGTATGCGTGAGACGGCCACGAAGTGTGTGTGGGGACCTTCCCCCGCAGACGTGGAACCGTTCCGGGGACCGCGCGCGCCGGTGGGCGTGCGCGGTGTCCCCGGCCGCGACTACTTCGCGTCGGTCTCGCCGTCGGCCTTGCCGTCCTTCTGGCCCTCGGTGGCAGCCTCGGCCGCGTCCGACTTCTTCGTCAGGTCGGCCTTCGGCGCCGCGTCCTCGACCTCGGCGGTCTTCGCGTCCGCGGCCTCGGGGGCCTCGGTGAGCGAGGAGGCGTCGTCCGGGACGACGGTCTCGGAGTCCGACTCCTCGTCGTCACCGTGGACGATGCGGTTGTACTCGGAGTCCTCGAGTACGGCGCCGATCGCGTTCTTCGCGTAGACGGCGTGCACGCCGGGCGCCACTTCGAGGAGGACGGTCTCGTCGCCGATCTCCTTGACGGTGGCGTACATCCCCCCGATCGTCCGTACGCCGGTGCCGGGCTGCATCTCGTCGCGCATCTGCGCCGCCGCCTGCTGCTTCTTCTTGGCGGAGCGGGTCATCAGGAACATGGCCCCGATGAGGACGATGAAGGGGAGGAGGGTCACGATGCTCACGGGACGGGTTTCCTTCGCACGGTCGCGGAGAACCCGCGGCCTGATCTTCGGGGGTGGGCGCGCCGACCAGAAAGGGCGGCATCGGCGGAGTCTAGGCGAGTCCGCATCGATGGAACAACGTCCAGCATCGCACCCTGGTTCCTGTCCGGGCGAGTGTCCGCACCGTCACGCCCCGAAGAGACCCTGTTGTCCCTTTCCCGCGCCGCTCCCGGTGCCCTCCGGGCCCGCTGCCTGCGGCGGAACGAGTCCGAGGTGCGCCCAGGCCGCCGGAGTGGCGACCCGACCGCGGGGTGTACGGGCCAGTAGGCCCTCGCGTACGAGGAAGGGTTCGGCGACCTCCTCGACGGTCTCGCGCTCCTCCCCCACGGCGACCGCGAGGGTGGAGAGGCCGACCGGGCCGCCGCCGAAGAGCTTCAGCAGCGCCTCAAGGACTGCGCGGTCGAGCCGGTCGAGGCCACGCCCGTCGACCTCGTACACGCTGAGGGCCGCCTCGGCGATCTCCCGGGTGATGACTCCGTCGGCCCTGACCTGCGCGTAGTCGCGGACGCGGCGCAGCAGCCGGTTGGCGATGCGGGGGGTGCCCCGGGAGCGGCCGGCGATCTCGGCGGCGCCGGCGGGGTCGATCTCGACGTCGAGGAGGCCGGCGGAGCGGTGGATCACCCGCTGGAGCTCGGCCGGGTCGTAGAACTCCATGTGGCCGGTGAAGCCGAAGCGGTCGCGCAGCGGCGGCGGCAGGAGTCCGGCCCTTGTGGTGGCGCCGACCAGGGTGAACGGCGGCAGTTCCAGGGGGATGGCGGTGGCGCCGGGGCCCTTGCCGACGATGACGTCGACGCGGAAGTCCTCCATCGCCATGTAGAGCATCTCCTCGGCGGGCCGGGACATCCGGTGGATCTCGTCGAGGAAGAGGATCTCGCCCTCCTGGAGGGAGGAGAGGATCGCGGCGAGGTCTCCGGCGTGCTGGATGGCGGGGCCGGAGGTGATCCTGATCGGTGCGTTCATCTCGGCGGCGATGATCATCGACAGGGTCGTCTTGCCGAGGCCGGGGGCGCCGGAGAGCAGGACGTGGTCGGCGGTGGCGCCGCGCTGCCGGGCGGCCTTGAGGACCAGGTCGAGCTGCTGGCGGACCTTCTCCTGGCCGACGAACTCGCTGAGGTCCTTGGGGCGCAGCGCCGCCTCGACGGCCTGGTCGTCCCCTTCGGCGGAGGCGCCGACGATGCGCGCCTCGTCGCCGGCGGCCGCGTCGGTGGAGTCGTCGTCCCAGTTCACGGATGTTCTGCCTTCTCGGTGGTGGTGCGGTGGTCTGTCCGGCGGGGGTCAGCGGGCTCGGTTCAGTGACTGGAGCGCGGCCCGCAGCAGCTGCGGCACCGGGGCCGCGCCGCCCGCGGCGATCGCCTCCTCGGCCTGCGGCGTCACCGCCGCCACCGCCTCCTCCGCCTCGCGGGACGCGTAGCCGAGGCCGATCAGGGCGGCCGACAGCTGCTCCGTCCACGGCGCGGGGCCCGCGGCCGCGGCGCGCTGGGCGCCGACGAGGCCGCTGCTGCCCAGCGGAGCGCCGAGCTTGTCCTTCAGTTCGAGGAGGAGTTTCTGCGCGCCCTTCTTGCCGATGCCGGGCACGGCGGTGAGCGCCTTCTCGTCGCCGGTGGCGACGGCGACCCGCAGCGCGTCCGGGCTGTGCACGCCGAGCATGGCCTGGGCGAGGCGGGGTCCGACGCCGCTCGCGGTCTGGAGGAGCTCGAAGACCTGCCGCTCGTCGTCGTCGGCGAAGCCGTACAGCGTGAGGGAGTCCTCACGGACGACCAGCGAGGTGGCGAGCCGCGCGTCCGCGCCGATCCGGAGTCCCGCGAGCGTCCCCGGGGTGCACTGGACGGCCATGCCCACCCCGCCGACCTCGATGACGGCCGTGGTGGGGGCGAGGGCGGCGACCGGGCCGCTGACGAAGGCGATCATCGGGTTCGGCCTTTCACTGCGGCCGCCTGCCGGGCGACCGCCTGCTGGAGGCGGTTCTCGGCGACGGCCTGTTGGAGACGGTTCTGGGCGGGGGCCCGCCAGATGTGGCAGATGGCGAGGGCGAGGGCGTCGGCGGCGTCGGCCGGCTTGGGCGGGGCGGAGAGCCGGAGCAGCCGGGTCACCATGGCGCCGACCTGCGCCTTGTCGGCGCGTCCGCTGCCGGTGACGGCGGCCTTGACCTCGCTGGGGGTGTGCAGGGCGACCGGGATGCCGCGGCGCGAGGCGCAGAGCATGGCGACGGCGCTGGCCTGCGCGGTGCCCATCACCGTACGGACGTTGTGCTGGGCGAACACCCGCTCCACGGCGACGAGTTCGGGCGAGAAGCGGTCGAGCCACTCCTCGATGCCGCGCTCGATGCCGACCAGGCGCAGGCCGATGTCGTCGTCCGCGGCGGTGCGCACCACGCCCACGCCGAGCATGCTGAGGGGCCGTCCGGCGACGCCCTCGACGACGCCGACGCCGCACCGCGTCAGGCCGGGGTCCACCCCGAGAACACGCACACCGCACCCCCTGCTCGCTCACCTGTTTGTGCAGGCTATCCGCTGCCACCGACAACGCCGCACGAACGACAGCGGGCCGACGGGGTGTGTCCCCGTCGGCCCGCTGGCGAACCGTCTCGGCCGGCGGCCCGGATCAGGCGTCGACCTTCTCCATGACCTCGTCGCTGACGTCGAAGTTGGCGAAGACGTTCTGCACGTCGTCGCTGTCCTCCAGCGCGTCGATCAGCTTGAAGATCTTGCGCGCGCCCTCCTCGTCGAGCTCGACCTGCATGGTCGGGACGAAGCTGGACTCGGCGGAGTCGTAGTCGATGCCGGCCTCCTGGAGCGCGGTGCGGACCGCGACCAGGTCGGTGGCCTCGCTGATGATCTCCCAGGTGTCGCCGTTGTCGTTGACCTCTTCGGCACCGGCGTCGAGCACCGCGCCGAGCACGTCGTCCTCGGACAGCTCGGCCTTGGGCAGGAGGATGACGCCCTTGCGGTTGAACAGGTACGAGACCGAGCCCGGGTCGGCCATCGAGCCGCCGTTGCGGGTCATGGCGACGCGCACGTCGGACGCGGCACGGTTGCGGTTGTCGGTGAGGCACTCGATGAGCACCGCGACGCCGTTCGGGCCGTAGCCCTCGTACATGATCGTCTCGTAGTCGGCGCCGCCGGCCTCGAGACCCGCTCCGCGCTTGAGCGCGGAGTCGATGTTCTTGTTCGGGACCGACTGCTTCTTCGCCTTCTGGACGGCGTCGAACAGCGTCGGGTTGCCGTCCAGGTCGGCGCCGCCCGTACGGGCCGCGACCTCGATGTTCTTGATCAGCTTCGCGAAGAGCTTGCCGCGCTTGGCGTCGATCACGGCCTTCTTGTGCTTCGTCGTAGCCCATTTAGAGTGGCCGGACATCTGCCTGTCTCCTTCGCGTAACCCAATTCTGAACGAACCCCAGAGATCCTACCGGGATCGGATCAGCCCGCAGCGCGCACCATGTCGACGAACAGGGCGTGGATGCGGTGATCCCCGGTGAGCTCGGGGTGGAACGAGGTCGCGAGGGCCCGTCCCTGCCGGACGGCGACGACATGGCCGTCGTGCTCGGCGAGGACCTCCACCTGGGCGCCGACGGACTCCACCCAGGGGGCCCGGATGAAGACGCCCTCGACGGGGCCGTCCTCGATGCCCGCGACGGTGACGCCGGCCTCGAAGGACTCGTTCTGCCGCCCGAAGGCGTTCCTGCGCACGATCATGTCGATGCCGCCGAAGGTCTCCTGGCCCGAGCGCGGGTCGAGGATCTTCTCGGCGAGCATGATCAGGCCGGCGCAGGTGCCGTAGACCGGCAGGCCTGCCGCGATGCGCTCGCGCAGCGGCTCCATCAGGCCGAACAGCTCGGCCAGCTTGGAGATGGTGGTGGACTCACCACCGGGGATGACCAGGCCGTCGACCTCGGCGAGTTCCTCGGGGCGCCTCACCGGCCTGGCCACGGCGTCCGCCGCGGCCAGGGCGATCAGGTGCTCCCGTACGTCGCCCTGGAGAGCCAGGACACCGATGACGGGAGAGGTCATTACCAGCCCCGGTTCGCGTAGCGCTCGGCCTCGGGCAGGGTGTCGCAGTTGATGCCGACCATGGCCTCGCCCAGGTTGCGGGAGGCGTCCGCGATGATCTTCGGGTCGTCGTAGAAGGTGGTGGCCTTCACGATGGCGGCGGCGCGCTTGGCCGGGTCGCCCGACTTGAAGATGCCGGAGCCGACGAAGACGCCCTCGGCGCCGAGCTGGCGCATCAGCGCGGCGTCGGCGGGGGTGGCGACACCACCGGCGGAGAACAGCACGACCGGCAGCTTGCCGAGCTCGGCGACCTCCTTGACGAGCTCGTAGGGGGCGCGCAGCTCCTTGGCGGCGGCGAACAGCTCGTTGTTGTCGAAGCCGCGCAGCTTGGCGATCTCGTTCTTGATCTGGCGCAGGTGACGCACGGCCTCGACGACGTTGCCGGTGCCGGCCTCGCCCTTGGAGCGGATCATGGCCGCGCCCTCGGCGATGCGGCGCAGGGCCTCGCCCAGGTTGGTGGCGCCACAGACGAAGGGGGTCGTGAAGGCCCACTTGTCGGAGTGGTTGACCTCGTCGGCCGGGGTGAGGACCTCGGACTCGTCGATGTAGTCGACGCCGAGGGACTGCAGGACCTGGGCCTCGACGAAGTGGCCGATGCGGGACTTGGCCATGACCGGGATGGAGACCGCGCCGATGATCTCTTCGATCATGTTCGGGTCGGACATGCGGGCCACGCCGCCGTCCTTGCGGATGTCCGCCGGGACCCGCTCCAGGGCCATGACGGCCACGGCGCCGGCGTCCTCGGCGATCTTCGCCTGCTCGGCGTTGACCACGTCCATGATCACGCCGCCCTTGAGCTGCTCGGCCATGCCGCGCTTCACGCGCGCGGTGCCGGTCTCGGGGGACTGGAAGGTGGTGGAAGGCGTGGTGGACACGGATACCTCACTCGTGACAACGGGGGTTGACGACAAGATGAGGAAACAGTCCACGTGCAGTCCACAGCAAGGGCCAATGTGGACCCGGTGGATCGTTTTCCCAGGCTGAGATCGTCAGGCCGGACGATCAGCAAGGGCCACCGGCGGCTCGTCGTCCATTTCGAAGGCCAGTGGAAACGGAGCGTGGCCCGCGAGCCGGAACCAGCGGACCTTCCGGTGGCGGCGCAGGGCGCGGGCGGCCCGCACGGCGTCGTTGTGGAACCGGCGCGCCATCGGCACCCGCCGGACGGCCTGCGCGAGCTCCTCCGCGGCCTCCTCGCCGCCGGGGGCCTCCCGTACGAGCTCCACCTGCTCCGGCTCGCCGAACACGGCCCGCAGGGCCTGGCTGAGTTCGCTCTCGGCGACCTCCCGGTGGTCCTCCTCCGCCTGCCGGGCGGCGTGCGCGGCCTCGTACAGCACGATCGAGGCGGCCGGATCGAGCACGCCGGACGTGGCCAGCTCCTGGGTGACCGAGGCACGGCGCAGCAGCTGCGCGTCGAGGGCGGCGCGGGCGGCGTCGATGCGGGAGTGGAGACGGTCGAGGCGGCCGGCGGTCCAGCTGAGATAGACGCCGATGAGGATCAGCGCGACGACGGTCCAGATCAGGGTTACGGTCACGGCCCCAAAGGCTACCGTCGCCCGCCGGCCGCCCGGCCCGCCCCCACCGCCCCGGCGGAACGTTCGCCTTCGGGGAGCGTGGGGGCCGGGGTCACCGGGTCACAGACCCAGGCGGGCGCGGAGGCCGACGCGCTCGTCGGTGTCGACCGCCGCCGCGCCGTCCGTCACCGTCTCGTACACCGCGAGGATGTCCGCCCCCACCGTCGACCAGTCGAAGCGCCGCACGTGCGCCGAACCACGCGCGCTCAGTTCCGCGCGGCGCGACTCGTCGCCCAGGAGCCGGATCGCCGCGTCCGCGAGCGCGTCCGCGTCCTCGTTGGTGAAGAGCTCGCCCGCCGCCCCCTGGTCGAGGACCTGCGTGAACGCGTCCAGGTCGGAGGCGAGCACCGGAGCGCCCGCCGACAGCGCCTCGACGAGGATGATGCCGAAGCTCTCGCCCCCCGTGTTGGGCGCCACGTACACGTCGACGCTGCGCAGCAGCCGGGCCTTGTCCTCGTCGCTGACCATGCCGAGGAACTCCACCCGGGCGCGCATCTCGCGCGGCAGCGACGCCACCGCCTCCTCCTCGTCGCCCCGCCCGGCGACGAGGAGCCGCGCCCCGGGCCGCTCGGTGAGGATCCTGGGCAGCGCCCGCATGAGGACGGGCAGGCCCTTCCTCGGTTCGTCGATCCGGCCGATGAAGCCGAGGGTCTCGCCCTGCCACTCCTTCTTGGGTTCGGCGCGGGCGAAGAAGTCCACGTCGACGCCGTTGGGGATGACGACGGCGTCGCCGCCGAGGTGTTCGACGAGCGTGCGCCGGGCGTACTCGCTGACCGCGATCCGGGCGCTGATCTTCTCCAGGGCCGGCTGGAGGATCGGGTACGCGGCGATCATGGCCCGGGAGCGCGGGTTCGAGGTGTGGAAGGTGGCCACGATCGGCCCCTGGGCGGCCCAGCAGGTGAGCAGCCCGAGCGAGGGCGAGGTCGGCTCGTGGATGTGGACCACGTCGAAGGTGCCGTCGTGCAGCCAGCGGCGTACCCGCGCGGCCGAGAGGAAGCCGAAGTTGAGCCGCGCCACCGAGCCGTTGTACGGCACGGGGACGGCCCGGCCGGCGGAGACGACGTACGGCGGCAGCGGGGTCTCGTCGTCGGCGGGGGCCAGGACGGAGACCTCGTGGCCGAGCCGGATGAGGTGCTCGGCGAGGTCGCGGATGTGGAACTGGACGCCGCCCGGCACGTCCCAGGAGTACGGGCAGACGATCCCGATCTTCACGCGCCGCGCTCCCCGCCCCGCTCGACATCCACGGCCCCGGCGCCCTCGGCACCCCCGGTCCCGGTCCCGGCAGTCCCGCCCGGCTCCGGGCGTTCCTCCAGGTCCGCGAGCCACAGTCGTTGCAGCATGTGCCAGTCCTCCGGGTGGTCCGCGATGCCCTGGGCGAACGCGTCGGCCAGCGCCTGTGTCATCACGGACGTCTTCTCGGCCCGCGTACCTGACTCGGGTACGTCGACGGGGGCGTGGATCCGCCCCTTCATGACCGGAGTGTCGTCGTACCAGAGCGTCACCGGGAGGAGCAGCGCGCCCGTCTGCTGGGCGAGTATCGCGGGTCCGGTCGGCATCCGGGCCGTGTCCCCGAAGAAGGTCACCTCGGTGCCGGAGGCCGACAGGTCCCGGTCGGCGACGAGGCAGACCAGGCCGCCGGCCCGCAGCCGCCGCGCCAGCGTGCCGAAGGCGGAGCCGCCGGTGTGCGGCAGGACCTCCATGCCGAGGGACTCGCGGTAGGCGACGAAGCGGTCGTACAGCGTCTCGGGCTTGAGCCGCTCCGCGACGGTCGTGAACGGCACGCCGAGGCAACGGGTGACCCACACCCCCGCGAGGTCCCAGTTCGCCAGGTGCGGCAGGGCGAGGACGACGCCGCGCCCGGAGGCGAGGCCCTCCTTCAGGTGGTGGACGTCCTTGATGTCTATCCCGCGCTCGACCCGCTCCTTGCTCCAGGTCGGCAGCCGGAAGGACTCCATCCAGTAGCGCATGTACGAGCGCATGCCGGCCTTCGACAGCTCGGCGAGCCGCTCGGGGGTGGCGTCCGGCACCACGCGCGCGAGGTTCGACTCGAGGCGGAGCACGCTCTTGCCGCGCCGCTTCCACGCGAGGTCGGCGATCCGCCGGCCGAGGCCGGTGGCCACCGGCTCGGGCAGCTTCTTGACGGTCGCCCACCCGGCGCCGTACAGACCATCGCTCAGCCTGTCCTTCAGGGCGCTCACGTGGCCGCCCCGTTCCCGGGGGCCGCGGCGGCGTCGGCCTCGGCCGATTCCCGGCGGACGGTGACGACCCGCTGGCCCAGGGTCACGGCGCTGCCGACGGCCACGATCCACAGGGCGATCGGGAGCAGGACCTCGATGCCGGGCACGCCGAACTTGTGCAGTCCGGCGAGACCGGCGGCGACCAGCGAGATCACCAGGCGCTCGGCGCGTTCGATCAGGCCGTTGACGGCGACGGGGAGGCCAATCGATTCGCCTCGGGCCTTGGTGTACGACACGACCTGACCGCTCGCCAGGCAGAAGATCGCCACGGCGCAGAGCACGTTGTCGTCGCCCTTGCCCGCGTACCAGAGCGCGAAGCCGCCGAAGATCGCGCCGTCGGCGACCCGGTCGAGCGTCGAGTCGAGGAAGGCGCCCCAGCGGCTGGAGATCCCCGCCTGCCGGGCCATGTTGCCGTCGACGAGGTCGGAGAAGACGAAGAGGGTGATGACGATGGTGCCCCAGAAGAATTCCCCGCGGGGGAAGAAGACCAGCGCACCGGCCATCACTCCCGCCGTGCCGATGAGCGTGACCGCGTCGGGGCTGACGCCCCTGCGGAGCAGAAACGCGGCGAACGGTGTGAGGACACGCGTAAAAAATGCACGCGCGTACTTGTTCAGCATGGCCTTCCCGAGGTTCGGTGGGCCGCGCGGCCCCTACGACCACCGGCTCACCCATCGTAGCCACGCGCGCCCCGGCGCACGGGCGGGCACCCGGTCCGCCGCGTCGGCGTCCCCCCGAGGGCCGTCCCCGTGTACGACGTATGGACGCTTCCCGGCGTCGGTGCAAAGCTCGAAGGACCACCGCGGGTACCGCCGGAGCCGTACCGCGACACACCACTCCCCCGAACCCGCGTCCCGCCGCAATGTGCGAGCAGTCGGGAGGAACACATCATGGGTGACAAGGCGAACACGGCCGCCGGAGCCGCCGGCAGGGCTTTGACGGCCGACCGGCCCACGGCCGTACGGAACGTGGTGCTGGTCGGCCACAGCGGATCGGGCAAGACGACGCTGGTGGAGGCGCTCGCGCAGACCGCCGGAGCGCTGAACCGGGCGGGCCGGGTCGAGGACGGCGGCACCGTCTCCGACTACGACGAGATCGAGCACCGCCAGCACCGCTCCGTCCAGCTCTCCCTCGTCCCGGTCGGCTGGGACGGATACAAGATCAATCTCCTCGACACCCCCGGGTACGCCGACTTCGTCGGGGAGCTGAGGGCCGGTCTGCGTGCGGCGGACGCGGCCCTCTTCGTCGTCTCCGCCGCCCAGGAGGCCGACGCGATCGCCGCCTCCACCCGGATGATCTGGGAGGAGTGCGCGGCCGTCGGCATGCCCCGTGCCATCGTCGTCACCCACCTCGACACCGCCCGCACCGACTTCGGCGAGCTCACCGCCGTCTGCGCCTCGCTGTTCGGCGGCGACGACCCGGACGCCGTCCTCCCCCTCTACCTCCCGGTGCGCGGCGCCGAGGGCGCCGACGGGCACGCGCCGGCCACCGGCCTGGTCGGCCTGCTCTCCGAGCGGATCTTCGACTACTCGACAGGGGTACGGCAGGAGAACCCGCCCGACGAGGGGCAACGGGAGCTGATCGCCGAGGCCCGGGCCCGGCTCATCGAGGGGATCATCGCCGAGAGCGAGGACGAGACCCTCATGGACCGCTACCTCGGCGGCGAGTCCGTCGACGTGAAGACCCTCGTCGACGACCTGGAGAAGGCCGTCGCGCGCGGCACCTTCCACCCGGTGCTCGCGGCCGCCCCCGCCGCCGACGGCGGCACCCAGGGCCTCGGCACCCTCGAACTCCTGGAGCTGATCACCGGCGGCTTCCCGTCCCCCCTCGAACACGAGCCGCCCGCCGTCACCACCCCCGACGGGCAGCCCCGGCCCCCGATCACCTGCGACCCCGAGGGTCCCCTGGTCGCCGAGGTCGTCAAGACCGCCGCCGACCCCTACGTGGGCCGGGTGTCGCTGGTCCGGGTCTTCTCGGGCACCCTGCGCCCCGACGAGACCGTGCACGTCTCGGGGCACGGACTGGCCGACCGGGGGCACGAGGACCACGACGTCGACGAGCGGATCGGCGGGCTCACCTCCCCGTTCGGCAAGCAGCAGCGGCCCATGGCCCACTGCATCGCCGGCGACCTCGCCTGTGTCGCCCGGCTCGGCCGGGCCGAGACCGGTGACACGATCTCCGCGAAGGACGATCCGCTCCTGATCGAGCCCTGGAGCATGCCGGAGCCGCTGCTCCCGCTCGCCGTCGAGGCCCACAGCAAGGCCGACGAGGACCGACTCTCGCAGGGCCTCGGGCGGCTGGTCGCCGAGGACCCGACCCTGCGCCTCGAACAGAACCAGGACACCCGGCAGGTGGTGCTGTGGTGCCTGGGCGAGGCCCACCAGGACGTCGTCCTCGAACGCCTCCGGGGGCGGTACGGGGTCCAGGTCGACGCCGTGCCGTACAAGGTGTCGCTGCGCGAGACCTTCGGCGGAGCGGCGGCGGGCCGCGGCCGGCACGTCAAGCAGTCCGGCGGCCACGGCCAGTTCGCGATCTGCGAGATCGAGGTGGAGCCGCTCCCGCCGGGCAGCGGCATCGAGTTCGTCGACAAGGTGGTCGGCGGGGCGGTCCCCCGCCAGTTCATCCCGTCCGTCGAGAAGGGGGTACGGGCCCAGGCCGCCCGGGGCGTCGCCGCGGGCTATCCGCTCGTCGACATCCGGGTCACCCTGAAGGACGGCAAGGCCCACTCGGTGGACTCCTCGGACGCCGCCTTCCAGACGGCCGGGGCGCTCGCGCTGCGCGAGGCGGCCGCGGAGGTCGCCGTGCACCTCCTGGAGCCGGTCGCCGAGGTCCAGGTCCTGGTGCCGGACGAGTACGTCGGGCCGGTGATGAGCGATCTGTCGGGGCGGCGGGGGCGGGTCGTCGGCACCGACCAGGCCGGTCCGGGGCGGACCGTGGTGCGCGCCGAGGTGCCGGAGATCGAGATCGGGCGGTACGCGATCGACCTGCGGTCCGTCTCACACGGCACCGGCCGGTTCGACCGTACGTACGCCCGGCACGAGCCGATGCCCTCGCACCTCGCCGACAAGGTCCGCGAACAGGCGTGAGAACACGCCCGGTTGAGGGGGTGACAGCGGTGGACGTCCGCCCGGCACCGGTCGGGCGGACGTCATTCGGCCGCGATATCCACAGGCGGTGACGCACACGACGGTCCCCGGTTACGCTGTGGTGCCCAGCTCAGAAGGTGTGCGGGGCGCGGCAGTTGGGAACAGCCCGCACAGGTAACCGTGGCGATGGGGGCGGCAGTGTCGATCGATGGCTTCGGACCCGGGGCGCAGGTCCCCCTCACGGGGTCCAACGGCGGTACGGGAGCGACGAACGCGCTCGCGTCGGCCGCGTACCGGGACAGCCCGCTCAAGACGATCCAGGAAGCCGACAACGACCTCTACAAGACGACGGTCAAGGCCGGGAAATGGGAGAAGCTCTTCCGCCCCGACCTCGGCGAGGCCTTCTCCCGCGCGGTCCAGGTCCGCATGCTCGGCGGCGGCCGCAAGGCCCTCATCCAGTCCTTCGGCGCCGAGCCGCAGCCGGTCGTCGAGCACTGCCTCGCCGCCACCGACATCCGCCGCCGGCGGGACGCCCGGCTGACCCTGGTCACCTTCGTCTGCGGCGTCCTGTTCCTGCCCGGCCTGCTGATCTGGCTCGGCGTCATCCAGCTGCGCCGGCTCGCGGCCGGCTCGGAGAACAAGCGGACCAGCCTGATCGGCACCGTCCTGCTGTGGGCGGCGGTGATCTTCGCCGCGCTGGTGCTGCTGAAGCTGCCGCTGGGCGGCTTCCTGCCGAACTACGTCCGCGCGATGATCGTGGCGCCGGTGATCGGCTGGTTCCTCGCCCGCCGGATCTGCGACCGGTCCGCCGTCGACCTGCGCGAGCGCTGGACCGCCCTGCTCAGCGGCGGCGGCGTCGGCGCCCAGATCCCCAAGTCCGTCCCCCAGGACCCGGGCGAGAAGTCGGCCGAGGAGCTCCGGCTGAACCTGGAGAAGCTCTCCGCCGAGCAGCAGTCCAACATCGCCTTCTACGCGGGGACCAAGGGCATCCTCGGTCTGGGCACCCGCTGGGGCAGCTGGACCCTCGCCGAGGAACTGATCCCGGTGGCCGGCAAGGAGATCCACGACTTCCGCGCCTGGGACGTCATCCGCAAGATCCACGACCAGCTGACGCTCCTTGAGCGCGGCTCCCTCAAGACCGGTTTCCCGAAGCCGACGGTCAAGCACTGGATCGTCTCCGCGGTCGGCGAGGGCGCCGACGAGGTCACCCGCCCCGAGGGCGACAACATCGTGCACTTCCAGGTGAAGCCGCACGAGATACAGCGCATCTGCAACGACCAGCAGTTCGGCGCCGGCAACCGCCACTACCTCGGTGTGCAGTTCACCCTCTGGGACGGGAACCTCGTCCTCACCATGATGGTGACGGTGACCTCGCTCCACCACACGCTCAGGATCGAGGTCACCGGCCACGCGCTGGGCCCGGTGCACGGCCTGTTCACCACGAAGCCGAAGGCGAAGACCAAGGAGGTCTCCAAGTCCGTCCGCTTCTGGGAGACCAAGGAGATCCAGCAGCCACTGCTCGACACCGACGACGTCGTCCGGCTGGCGGTGCGCGCCCCGCTCACCTGGTATCCGCCGGTCCTGGAGTTCCTCGGCGGCAAGATGGTCCTGCCCGAGCCGTTCGGCCTGCGGCACGTCTGGGCCGGCCCGCTCTGGAAGAACCGCTTCATGGCCGACGACGCCATAAGGATGGCGACGCCGGTGCTGCGCGCGGTGCACTCGGCGACCCTGAAGTTCCTCGACGAGCACAACGTGGACACGGAGCGCTTCACCAACCGCTCGCTGGTCCTCAGCGGCGGCATCCAGGACCCGGGCCCCAAGAAGGCCGACGTCTACGACGCCTGACCCGGGTACGGACGCGACGGCCCCCGGGGGCGGACGGATCAGATGGTGGCCGGCCAGGCGTCGGCCAGCATCTTCCGGGTGTCCGCGAGGAGCTGCGGGAGCACCTTGGTGTGCCCGACGACCGGCATGAAGTTGGTGTCCCCGCCCCAGCGGGGCACCACGTGCTGGTGCAGGTGCGCGGCGATCCCGGCGCCCGCGACGGCGCCCTGGTTCATGCCGATGTTGAAGCCGTGGGCTCCGGAGGCCGCGCGCAGCGCGACCATCGCGCGCTTGGTGAAGTCGGCCAGTTCGGTCGTCTCCGCCGGGTCCAGGTCCGTGTAGTCGGCGACGTGACGGTAGGGGACGACCATGAGGTGCCCGCCGTTGTACGGGTACAGGTTGAGGACCGCGTACACGCTCGCGCCCCGCGCGATCACCAGACCGTCCTCGTCCGACTTCGACGGAATCGAGCAGAACGGACACCCGTCGTCGGCGCCCGGCCCGGTCGGCTTGTTCTCGCCCTGGATGTACGCCATCCGGTGAGGCGTCCACAGGCGCTGGAACGCGTCCCGCGTCCCCACTCCGATCTGCTGTTCCGGCTCAGTCGTCATGCTGTGCAGCATATTGCGTCGCCCGTTCGGAACGTGTCGCCGGGGCGGAAGATCCATGCAGCGGCCATGCTGATCCGATGGCGTACGCGATGAACGGCGGTGCACCGGAACCGTCCCGGCAGGAGCGATGGGACCGCCGCATGGAGATCCCGCTCGCGGTGGCGTCCGTCGTCTACCTGGCGGGGTACGCGCTGCGCGTCCTCGGCCACCGCAACCTCCCGTCGGTCTGGCTCGACCTCTGTCTCGGGGCCGTCTTCGCCGCCTGGGCGTTCTTCGTCGTGGACTACGCGGTACGGCTCCGGCTCAGCGGCCTCGGCCCGCTCCGCTTCCTGCGCACCCATCTCCTCGACACGGTGGTCGTGATCCTGCCGCTGCTGCGGCCGGTGCGGATGGTCAGCATCTACGACCGGATCCAGCGCCGCCACGACCGGCCGCGGCTGGGGCTCTACGCGCGCGTGATGGTCTACTCCGGCCTCACGATCGCGCTGCTCGGCTTCGCGGGCGCGCTCACCGTCTACCGGTACGAGAGGGACGCGCCGGGCGCCACGATCCTCACCTTCGGGGACTCGGTGTGGTGGGCCTGCGCCACGCTGGCGACGGTGGGGTACGGGGACGTGACTCCGGTGACGCCGGTGGGCCGGGTGACGGCGGTGGGCCTGATGGCCTGCGGTCTGGCGCTGCTGGGCGCGGTGACGGGTTCGTTCTCCTCCTGGCTGATCCAGGCGTTCCGGCGGGAGGACGAGGGGAGGCCCCCGGGGGGTTCCCCGGGGGCCTCCTGAGGCGTGCGGGCCGTCAGACCTGGACGCGGTCCTCGACGATCTTGGCGATCTTGGCGATGGCCTCGTCGACGGGGATGCCGTTCTCCTGCGAACCGTCGCGGTAGCGGAAGGAGACGGCGCCGGCGGCCATGTCCTCGTCACCCGCGATGATCATGAACGGGACCTTCTGCTTCTGCGCGTTGCGGATCTTCTTCTGCATCCGGTCCGAGGACGAGTCCACGTCCACCCGCAGGCCCTGCTTCTTCGCCTTGGCGGCGAACTCGTGCAGGTAGTCGACGTGCGCGTCGCCGATCGGGATGCCGGTGGCCTGGACGGGCGCCAGCCACGGCGGCATCGCGCCCGCGTAGTGCTCGAGGAGCACGGCGAAGAAGCGCTCGATCGAACCGAACAGCGCGCGGTGGATCATGACCGGGCGCTGCTTGGTGCCGTCCGGGGCGGTGTACTCCAGGTCGAAGCGCTCCGGCAGGTTGAAGTCGAGCTGCACGGTCGACATCTGCCAGGTGCGGCCGATGGCGTCCCGCGCCTGCACCGAGATCTTCGGGCCGTAGAACGCGGCGCCGCCCGGGTCGGGGGTGAGCGGGAGGCCCTGCTTCTCGGCGACCTGCTGGAGGACCGCGGTGGCCTCCTCCCAGATCTCGTCCGAGCCGACGAACTTCTCCGGGTCCTTGGTGGACAGCTCCAGGTAGAAGTCGGTCAGACCGTAGTCGCGCAGCAGGTTCAGGACGAAGGTGAGGGTCTTGTCGAGCTCCTCCGCCATCTGCTCCTTGGTGCAGTAGATGTGCGCGTCGTCCTGGGTGAAGCCGCGGGCGCGGGTCAGGCCGTGCACGACGCCCGACTTCTCGTACCGGTACACGGTGCCGAACTCGAACAGGCGCAGCGGCAGTTCACGGTAGGAACGACCGCGCGCGTCGAAGATCAGGTTGTGCATCGGGCAGTTCATGGGCTTGAGGTAGTAGTCCACGCCCTCGTCGAGCTGCATGGGGGGGTACATGCCCTCGGCGTACCAGTCGAGGTGACCGGACTTCTCGAACAGCTTGCCCTTGGTGGCGTGCGGCGAGTAGACGAACTCGTAGCCCTCCTCCTCGTGGCGCTTGCGCGAGTAGTCCTCCATGACCCGGCGGATGATGCCGCCCTTGGGGTGGAAGACCGCCAGGCCGGAGCCGATCTCGTCCGGGATGGAGAAGAGGTCGAGCTCGTTGCCCAGCTTGCGGTGGTCGCGCTTCTCGGCCTCGGCGAGGAAGTCGAGGTGGGCCTTCAGCTCGTCCTTCGACGGCCAGGCGGTGCCGTAGATGCGCTGGAGCATCGGGTTCTTCTCGCTGCCGCGCCAGTAGGCGGCGGCGTTGCGCATCAGCTTGAACGCCGGGATGTTCCGGGTGGTGGGCAGGTGCGGACCACGACAGAGGTCCTTCCAGCACAGCTCGCCGGTCTTGGCGTCGAGGTTGTCGTAGATGGTCAGCTCGCCGCCGCCCACCTCGACGTTCGCGCCGTCGTCGGTCGAGGCCGAGCCCTTGATGCCGATGAGCTCCAGCTTGTACGGCTCGTCCGCCAGCTCCGCGCGGGCGTCCTCGTCGGTCACCACCCGGCGGGCGAAGCGCTGGCCGCGCTTCTGGATCTCCTGCATCTTCTTCTCGATGACCTTGAGGTCCTCAGGAGTGAACGGCTTCTCGACGTCGAAGTCGTAGTAGAAGCCGTCCCGGACCGGCGGGCCGATGCCCAGCTTGGCCTCGGGGAAGAGCTCCTGCACGGCCTGGGCCATGACGTGCGCGGTCGAGTGGCGCAGGATGTCGAGACCGTCCGGGGAGGAGATCTCGACGCCCTCGACGACATCGCCGTCGGCGAGCTCGTACGACAGGTCCTTCAGCTCGCCACCGACGCGGGCGGCGATGACGGTGCGGTCGTCGGCGAACAGGGCGCCGGCGGTGGTGCCCGCGCTCACCGCCCTCTCCTCTGCTTCCGAGGCGGACTGGACGGTCACACGGACATCAGACACGGGTACTCCGTACATAGGGGCGCAAGCAGACACGAGGTGCCGGCGCCGGCGATGCGCGACAGAGACGAGGTGCCGCGCACCCTGATCCTACCGAGGCCACAGGGGCGCCCGCGAAACGGTTTCCCGTCCGCCGGGCCGCCCGCGAAAGGGTCTCCCGTCCACCGCGCCGCGCCGGCTTCTCACCCCTCGTCGGGCCCGCAGGCCTCCTCGAAGAAGTCGAGGTTCTCCTGGAGCGCCTTCATCAGCCGGTCCCGTTCCGTCTCGTCGACCTGGACGGGGACGACCCCGGAGGCGTCGGTGAGGCGGCGGAAGCCGCCCCGGCTCTCCAGCCGGCCGACCACCCGGATCGGCAGCCCGACGAGATGGGCGTGCCCCGCGGTGCGGTACGCCTCCTCGTCCAGGCTCACTCGGACGTGCGGGACGTCCGCGCCGCCGAGCACCCGGAGCCGCACGGTGCCCTCGCCGCGCGGCCCGGAGCGGCGCATCCGGACGACGGCGCCGGTGAGCCGTACCGGTACGGAGGGCTCGTCGGTCAGATAACGGGCGCCGGCCTCGCGCAGGGCGGGCAGGTCGCCGGGTGAGAACTCGACCGGTTCGGGCCGGGCGGCACAGCCCTCGGGCGCCCCGGCGGCCGGCGCCCACTCCACGGCGATCCTGGCTCCCTCGGTGCCCCGGACGAGGGTGACGAGCGCCTCGGTGAGCTCCCTGCTGACGCCCGCCTCGACGGCGGCGTCGAAGGCCTCCATGCCGCCGGTCGCCCGCTGGTAGTCGGTGGCCTCTCGGGCCGCGTGGAGCGCGTGGTAGAGCCGGACGGCGACCGGGCGGCCCGGTTCGACGGGCAGGAAGGCGGTGAGGCCGCGGCCGCCGGGGGCCGCCCCGACGACGACGGTCTCCAGGGAGGCCTGGGCGGAGCGCCGGTACCGGGCCCCGTAGTAGCCGGCCCGGCCGCGCACGGCGAGGGCGCCGGCGAGGAGCAGCTGGCGGGCGGCGGATCTGAGCTGTTCCTGCACGGTCCAGGGGACGGTGCCGGCGGGGCCGGGGGGCACGTCGCGCCACCAGCGGATCTCGTCGCTGGGCACGGCGAGCCCGGTGAGGACCTCACGGGCGGAGGGCGTGGCGCTGTGGGCGAGCGCGGCGAGCGCCTCGCCGAGCAGGTCCTCGCAGTCCGGGAAGGCGCGGCTCTCCGGGACGAGCAGGCTGGTGCCGGTGCCGCTGCCGGGCGGGGTCCAGCGGGTGTAGCGCCCGGCGGCGCCGCCGCGCCGCCGCCAGCCGTGGCGGGCGAGCAGCGCGCCGAGGACGCGCGGGTCGACCCTGCCCGGGTCGGGGGCGCCCTGGCTGTCGGCCCAGGGGCCGGCGGGCGGGGCGGGGACTCCGGTCCAGGGCCCGGGGGCGTCGCCGGGCGCGGGATGGGGCCGGTAGGGCGGGGGAACGGGGACGGGGCCGTGTCCGGCCCCGTCGCCCTCGTCCCCGAACCTCGGTTCGTCGATCGGTCGGTGCATCAAGGTCTCCCTCCCACGCCGACCCGGGTCATGATCTCGCAGAGCGCCCGGTCGTCGAAGATCCGTGCCGTCGGAATGCGCACGGTGGTCCGGCGCTGTCCGGTGACCGGGTGTCCGGCCAGGTTGATCCAGTAGCAGCAGTGCCGCAGGTCGAGCCGGTCGTGGCCGGCTCTCAGCCAGTCCTCCTGCGACCTCGGGACGAGCATCACGACGAGGATCTTGTGCACCGACACGGGTGTCCTGGCGAGCTTCACCAGGTGCTCGTTGTCGAGCGTGAACGAGAAGGTCTTCCCGGGCGGGCGCGGCGGTATCTGGTAGGTGCACTTGAGCTGCACCTTGATGGTGACCTCGTCGTCGACGGTGTGGCCGGGCGAGCCGTGGCTCACGTGCCAGTCGATGCCGTTGTCCGGAAAGGGCTGGGACAGCGAGCAGCCGGCCGCGGCGGCGACGGCGTGCAGGTATCCCACCTGAAGGGTCTCCATGCAGGCGGTGGTGGCGAGTGAGCCGCGCGTCGGTGCCAGCCGCTGGGGCGGCAGCCCTCCCGACTCGGGCTGGGCGAGCGCCATGTCGATTTCCTTCCCCGTCCCTTGTGTTGTGACCGGTCCGCGTACGGCGCAAACAGTCCGGGTATCACCGTTTCGGGGCAGGGGGTTGGCCATCTGCCGCACGTGTGCAGGGAGTTCAGGGATGACGATGCACTGGTACGAAGGGCCCCTGGCCGCTTTCGACACGGAGACCACGGGAGTTGACGTCGAGGAGGACCGGATCGTCTCGGCCGCTCTCGTGGTGCAGGACACCGTGGGGGCCCGCCCCCGGGTGACGCGGTGGCTGGTCAACCCGGGCATACCGGTGCCCGAGGGGGCCACCGCCGTGCACGGGCTGACGGACGATCACCTCCAGCGGTACGGCCGGTGGCCGGCGCCGGTGATGGAGGAGCTGGCGCGCGCGCTGGCCGAGCAGATCGCGGCGGGCCGTCCGCTGGTGGTGATGAACGCGCCGTTCGACCTGACGATCCTCGACCGCGAGCTGCGCAGGCACCGGGCGTCCACGCTCGGCCACTACCTGGCGAGCACGCCGCTGTGCGTGCTCGATCCCCGGGTCCTGGACAAGCACCTGGACCGCTACCGCAAGGGCCGCCGGACGCTCACGGACCTGTGCGCGCACTACGAGGTGGAGCTGGCGGGGGCGCACGACGCGGCGGCGGACGCGACGGCGGCGCTGGACGTCGTACGGGCGGTGGCGCGGCGCTTCTCGTCCCGCCTGGAGCGGCTGACGCCCGCGGAGCTCCACACGCTTCAGGCGGTGTGGCACGCGGGCCAGGCGCGGGGGCTCCAGGCGTGGTTCACCCGGCAGGGGACGCCGGAGACGGTGGACCCGTCGTGGCCGCTGCGGCCGGAGCTCGGCAAGGCGGCCTGAACGGGGCGGGCGGGCCCGGCACATGACAGAGGCCGGTCCGTCTTGCGACGGACCGGCCTCTACCCGGTGGGCGATACTGGGATCGAACCAGTGACCCCTTCGGTGTGAACGAAGTGCTCTCCCGCTGAGCTAATCGCCCGGGAACGGGTTGAACCATACAGGCCTTCGCGCCCTTCGTTCAAACCGATCGCAGGTGGGCGGCGATCCCCCGCCGCCCGGCCCGCATCATCAGGGCGTGGTTGGCGCGGAAGACGGGTCGTCCGGGGACGGCGAAGAGCCGCAGCAGCCGGGCCCGGACCTCGACCTCCTGCTCGTACAGCGCGCGGGTGCCGGCGCCCTCCGGGCTGACCGTCCAGCGGGCCCATCCCTCCAGGTCGCCGCCGAGGCCGGCCTCCAGGACGCGGGCCTCGGGGTCGCGGCGCAGGACGCGGGCGGTGACGAGGATGTCGTACGGGAGCAGGGAGCGGAAGCGGGCGGTGCCGGTGGTGTCGTCCACGGGGACGACCTCGCGGACCTGGGGCCACCAGCGGGGGTACTCCTCGGTCCGTGCGAGGACGGCGTAGACGGCGTCCGGTGGGGCGGCGAGCCGCCAGACGCTGCGGAAGCGGTAACGGCACCAGTCCATGCCCCCAGTGTGGACGTACTCAGACCGCCGGGGCCGGAAGATGAGTACCCCGACGCATTCCCGGCGGGTGTGGCCCGGGCCACACTCCGGGCATGGACAACTCCCTGCCGCCCGCGGACGAGCTGGTGCTCGTCGACCGTGAGCTGGCCCGACTCGACGCGCGCCGCTCCCAGTTGCTGGCCCGGCGCGCCTGGTTGCTCCGGGTGCTGCACGCCCCGGCCGCCCCCGGGGCCGTTCCCGCTGCCGCCCCCTGGCCGCGCCCGCCGGTGGCCGATTCGACGCCGAGGAGCGCGCAGAACGTCCTGCTCACGCTCGGCGGCACCCTGCTGACGATCGCGGCCGTCGCATTCACCCTGGTGAGCTGGGGGTCGATGGGTATCGGCGGCCGCGCGGCGGTCCTGTTCGCGGTGACCTCCGCGGCGCTCGCGGCGCCGGTGGCGCTGCTGCGCCGGAGCCTGGTCTCGACGGCCGAGGCGGTGGCGGCGCTCGGTCTCGCCCTGATGGTGCTCGACGCGTACGCGCTGCACCGGGTGGCGCTGGCGGGGACGGACGGCCTGGGGTACGCGGCGGTGGCCGCGGCGGTCCTCGCGGGCGCGTGGACGGCGTACGGCTCGGTGCTGCCCCGGCTGCGGACGCCGCTGCCGGTGGCGGTGGCCGCCGGACAGCTGCCGCTGCCGCTCGGCGTGCTGGCGGGCGGCGGCGGACCGGCCGCCTTCGCGTGGGCGGCGCTGGTCACGGCGGCGGCGGACGGCGCGGTGCTGCTGTGGGCCCGGCCCTCCTCGGTCCGGCTCACGGCGGCCGTCGGCGCGGTGCTCCTCGGCGGCTGGGCGCTCCTGACCGGCGGCTGGCTCTCGCTCACCGCGCCGTGGAGCGGCGCGCCGCTCCTCCTGGCGGGCGCCGCGGTGGCCCTGGCGGTGGCCCTGCGCGTCCCCGCGCTCGCGGTGGCGGCCTCGGTGGTCGCGGGCCTGGCGACGGTGACGGCCCTGGGCGGGGTGCTGCGCTCGGCGGTCCCGCAGGACTGGACGGTGCCGGGGTACGTGCTGTGCGGGCTCGCCCTCGCGGCGGTCTGGCGTCTGCCGGCGGGCTCACCTGCTCCGGCGGACGGCTCGCCCGTCCCGGCCGGGGTCCGGCTTCCGGCCGGTGTCCGGCTCGGGCTCGCCGGCGCCGGTGCCGGCGTCGTCGGGACCGGGCTTCTGTGGGCGCTGCCGCCGGTGGCGGCGGGACTCCTCGGGCCGCTGGCGCGGACGACGGAGGTCTGGTCGGGCGAGCACGCCGAGCCCGTCCTCGCCGCGTACCCGGCGACGGCCGTCCTGGTCCTCGCGGTGGCCGCCGGCGTCCTCGCCGCACTCCCCCGGCTCTGGGCCCGCTGCGGCGCCCTGGCGCTGCTCTGGGCGCTCCTGACGGCGCTGCCGGTCTCGCTCGGCCTCCCGTACGCGGCGACGCTCGCCCTCCAGCTCCTGACGGGCGCGGCGGCACTGACGTACGCCGTCCGCCCGGGCCCGCTGACCCGCGGCCTGCGCCCCGCCGAAACCCCCGAAGGCCCCGGCGGACCCGAGGCGGCCGCCGAGCGCCCCGCCACGCCCCCGAGCGAAGCTGCCGCGCCGCCGGCCGGTACGTGGCCCGCGTGGGCCCCGGCCCGGCCGCGTCCGTCGGCGCACGGCGCGGAGCCGGGGGCCGTCCTCGGGTGGATCGTGTACGCCGCCGGGCTCGCGTCCGCCGTGAGCGCGGTCGCGCTCGCCCTGGACGTGCGGGCGGCCACGTTCACGGCGCTCGGCGTGCTGCTCGCGCTCCTCACGGGCGTGGCGGTGCTCGGCGACGGCCCGCGCCGGATGGTCGCCGCCTGCGGCGCGGTGCTCACGGCCACCGGGCTCGTGTGGGCGACGACGGCGGCCGCCGACGTCGAGGCCCATTGGACGGCGCTCGCGCTGCTGCTCGTCCCGGCCGGGACGGCGGCCGTCGGCGCCAAGGCGCGCCCGGTGGCCCTGCCGGTGGAGGTCACCGGTGCGGTGGTGGCCCTGCCCGCCTTCGGTCTCGCCGCGTCCCGGCCGGCGTTCCTCGCGCTCGCCCTGGCCCTCGGCGGGGTGATCGCGGCGGCGACGGCGCTGCGGCCCGAGCGGCGCGCGTTCGCCTCGTGGACGGCTGCGGTGCTCTTCCTGGCGGCCACCTGGGTCCGGCTCGCGGCGTGGGAGGTGACGACCCCGGAGGCGTACACGCTGCCGGTGACGGTGCCCGCCCTCGTCGTCGGGTTCCTGCGCCGCCGCCGGGACCCGGCGGTCTCCTCCTGGACGGCGTACGGCCCCGGTCTCGCGGCGACGCTGCTGCCGAGCCTCTTCGCTGCCTGGACGGACCCGGAGTGGCCGCGCCCGCTGGCGCTGGGGGCGGCGGCCCTCGTGGTGACGCTGCTCGGCGCGCGGTTCCGGCTCCAGGCGCTCCTGGTCCTCGGCGGCTCGGTGCTCGCCCTGGACGGGCTGCACGAGCTGGCGCCGTACGTGGTGCAGGTGGTGGGCGCGCTGCCGCGCTGGCTGCCGCCGGCCCTCGCCGGGCTCCTGCTGCTCGCGGTGGGTGCCACGTACGAGCAGCGGCTTCGGGACGCCCGGAGGCTGCGTGACCGGGTCGCCCGGATGCGGTGAGGAGACGCCGAAGGCCCGGGACGGGATTCCGTCTCGGGCCTTCGGGCCGGGTGGTGGGCGATACTGGGTTCGAACCAGTGACCCCTTCGGTGTGAACGAAGTGCTCTCCCACTGAGCTAATCGCCCCGGCGCACCGCAAACATTACCGCATGTCAGCGGGGCTTCCGAACCATCCAGGGGTCACTCGTCGATCTTCCACGGCATCACGAGGCCGAACTTCCAGAGGTAGACGCCGAGCAGGGCGGCGATGATCACCAGGCCGACGGTGGTGAGGATGATGTTCCTGCGGCGGACCTTGGGGTCGAGGGCGCGCTGGGCGGCCTCGGTGACCTTGCGCTTGGTCCAGCGGAGCACGAGCTGCGCCCAGACGAACTCGGTCGCCCAGATCGCCATGCCGCCGAAGATGACCAGCCAGCCCGGCCCCGGGAGCGGCAGCATCACCACTCCGGCGCCGACCACGGCGAGTCCCACGATGAAGACACCGACCTGCCAGCTCAGATGCAGGCCTCGCCGGGACTTGATGAACTCCGGTGCGCGGGATCCCAGTTCGGCTTCCTGGCCGTCTGCGGACTCCCCGGTGCGCTCGTCACTCTCCGCATTCATGGTCCCAACTTACCCGACGGCGGGCAGTCGCCGGAATGGCGGTATTACCGCAGGTCACACGCCCCCATACGAGCTACCTGAACGATCACAAAACCGACAGAGGGGTTTACAACGGCACTGGAGGTGGCATGTCGATTTCGCCGACGTGCGAATCCCCGAGCGCACACTGAGCGAAAGGCCCTGGCGCTTATGAACACCACGGTCAGCTGCGAGCTGCACCTGCGCCTCGTTGTGTCGAGCGAGTCCTCACTGCCTGTACCCGCGGGCCTGCGGTATGACACGGCCGATCCGTATGCCGTGCACGCCACCTTCCACACCGGAGCCGAGGAGACGGTCGAGTGGGTCTTCGCCCGCGACCTTCTCGCCGAGGGGCTGCACCGGCCCACCGGCACGGGCGACGTCCGCGTCTGGCCGTCACGTAGTCACGGCCAGGGAGTCGTCTGCATCGCGCTGAGCTCCCCCGAGGGAGAAGCCCTGCTCGAGGCCCCGGCGAGGGCCCTGGAGTCGTTCCTGAAGCGGACCGACGCCGCCGTGCCACCGGGCACCGAGCACCGGCACTTCGACCTCGATACGGAGCTCTCCCACATCCTGGCCGACAGCTGAGCCAGGCCGAGAGCCGTACGGCGCCGTCCGACTCGGGGCGACGGCGCCACGCGGGCAGCCACATAGGCACGACACCGGCGCTCCCCACCGCGCAGCCGGCGCGGTGGAGGGCGCCGTTGTCCTTTTGCCGGTCGCGCTAAAGTCAGCGCCATTCCGCGGGCGCCCGCCCGCGGCCGGCCAGGGAGCGAATCGTGCTGATCCCCCACGACACCCGGATCGCCCTCGACACCGTCGTCGATCTGATGAACACCGCGCCCCAGGGCGACCGGCCCGACGAGCTCGCGGACATCGAGGGGCTGCAGACCTTCGTCCACGCGCACAAGATCAGCGACGTGGGCGACCTCGGCCCCGCCGACCTGCGGGCCGTCCGGCTGGTCCGCGAGAAGTTCGCGGCGGTCTTCTCCGCCCCCGAGGCCCGGATCGCGGCCCCGCTGATCAACCAGCTGGTGGCGGGTGCGGGCACCACGCCTCAGCTCACCGACCACGACGGCTACGACTGGCACGTGCACTACTTCGCGCCGGGCGCCTCGGTGGCGGACCACCTGGCGGCCGACTGCGGCATGGCGCTGGCGTTCATCGTGGTGGCCGGCGAGCAGGAGCGGCTGCGCCGCTGCGAGGCCCCGGACTGCGGCCGGGCCTTCGTCGACCTGTCCCGCAACCGCTCGCGCCGCTACTGCGACAGCCGCACCTGCGGAAACCGGCTGCACGTGGCCGCGTACCGGGCGCGCCGCAAGGAGGCCGCGGGCTGAGACCGCCCGGGCCGCACGCGGCCGCCCCGGCCGCACGGCCTCACAGGACGAAGAGCGCACGGCCTCACAGGACGAAGAGGTCGTGCACGGCGGCCATCAGCAGCAGACAGCCGATCACCCCGAGAAAGATCATCAGCGGCGGCTGGGAGAGCGCGAACAGACAGCCGCGCGGCTCGTCGGCAGGGGCATCGGTGGCGGCGGGGACGGCGTCCCGCGAGGTATCGAGCATCTCGGGGGGATGATGACGCACCCCGGACCCCGGAAATCCCGCAACACGCCCCACGGCAAGGGTCGTTCACCCCTTCCCGTGGATCGCCGGACGATCACGGGAACGGGAACCGCCAGAAGCGATCAGATTCCGTGCTTCTTCAGAATCGCCTCGATGTCGCTGAAGTCCTCCCCGGCGGTCGCGCCGGCCTGCGGCTTCGCCGTCACGGCGCGCGAGGGCGACGACGCCGCGGGCGCCACGGCGCCCGGCCCGGCCCCACCGGTGGTCTCCTTGCGGCCACCGCGCCGCCGCTCGACGGCCCGGGTGGACAGGAACAGCACCCAGGCGAGGCCGAGGACACCGAAGCCGGCCCAGGCGACCGGGCTGAAGGCCGTGTCCGCGATCCAGTCGACGGCGCCGGTCATCACGAGACCGAGCGGCACCAGGGAGTAGGCCGCGATACGGGCGGCGGACACGAATCGCTTCCGGTACGCCGTGATCGCGGCGATGCCCAGGCCCGCCGCGGACACCGCGGAGCAAATGGTCTCGGCGAGCATGCGGTCCTCCAGGTCCCGGGTGATACGTCTCTTCCATCGTGCACCGCCGGAGCCGTCCCGGGCCATGTCCCCGGCCCGGTCTCAGGGAGATCTCCGGGTCACCCCCGCCGGGATCTCCTCCCCAGGTCCTGGTGAGGGAGACTGCTCCCATGAGCGACTCCACCACCGCACCCGCCTCCCCCGTCGTCCTCGAGGCGTGGTTCGACCTCCAGTGCCCCGACTGCTTCCAGGCCCTCGACGACGTCCGCGCGCTCCGCGAGAAGTACGGCGACCGGCTCGACGTACAGCTGCGCCACTTCCCGCTCGCGAAGCACAAGCACGCGTACGCCGCCGCGCAGGCCGCCGAGGAGGCCTGCGAGCAGGGCAAGGGCTGGCCGTACGCGGAGGCGCTGCTGGCCAGGACCGCCGAGCTCGGCGAGCGGGGCGAGCCGGTCCTCATGGAGGTCGCGACCGAACTCGGCCTGGACGCCGAGGAGTTCGACACCGCCCTGATCGACGGCCGGCACCTGCTGACCGTCGACGCGGACGAGGCCGAGGGCAAGGCGATCAAGGTCACCGGCACGCCGACCTACGTCATCGGCGGCGAGCGCCTCGACGGCGGCCAGAGCCAGGACGGACTGCGCGGGCGGATCGAGGAGATCGCCGACCGCCTGCTGCGCGGCTGAGGGAGCCCGGCACCGGGGCGCCCTCCCCTACCGCAGTTCCTTCGCGCTGTTGACGTAGGTCGTGCGGTAGCCGAGGGACTCGTAGAGCCGGATCGCCGGGGTGTTGCCCGCGAAGACGTGCAGTCCGAGCAGGGTCTCCCCGGCCTCCCACGCGACCCGCTCGGCGAGCAGCATCAGCGCCCGGCCGTAGCCGTGGCCGCGCTGCGCCTCGTCGACCTCGATGTCGTACACGAAGCCCGCCCACAGACCCGGCTCCAGCTCGATCCGGCCGGTCCAGAGGAAACCCGCGGGCCGCCCGTCCCTGACCACGACGTGGATCGCGACCCCGGGGGTGTCGAGCCCCTCCGGGAGGTACCGGGCGTGGCTGCTCTCGGCCTTGGCGCGGGCCTGGTCCTCGGGGACGCCGCGGTCGATCCAGCTCCGCGCGAAGCCCTCCTTGGCCCGTACCTCCCAGGCCGCGTACTCGGCGCCGGTCATCGGACGGATCTCGACGCCCTCCGGCAGGAGCGGCTGCTCGGCGGGCAGCTCCTTCACCATGTTCCGGCTGCGCTCGGTGTAGCCGAGCGAGCGGACCATCCGCAGCGCCGCCTCGGCGTCGGCGGGCACCGAGACCTGCACCTCGACGCAGCCCCAGCCGCGCAGCACCTCCTCGGAGGCGAGCGCCGCGACCGTGCCCCTGCCCCGTCCTCGGTCCGGCTCGTCGACCCGGAGCCGGCCGATCACGCCGGAGGCGGCGCCGAAGCCCGGGTCGGTCGAGAGGTGGACGGAACCGACGCGGCGGCTGTTCACACAGACGTCGTAGGTACGGGAACGTCCGCCGTCGGGCGTCTGCTGAAGCGGCTCGGCCGGCCGCAGGGTGGTGGTCATCACAGCTGTTCTACCCACCCCGGGGCCGTCCGTCATCAGGATTTACCCCAGGCTCGGGTCGCGGTCCCGAGCCGCGTGCTCGTCGAAGATCCGCATGGCCTTCGCGGTGACCGGGCCGGGCGCCGGCGTCAGCTCACGGGAGTCGACCCGGTGCACGGCCTGCACGTCGCGGAGGGTCGAGGTCAGGAAGATCTCGTCGGCGGTCTCCAGCACGTCCAGCGGCAGGTCCGTCTCCTCGGCCCCGGTCCACCGGACGACGAGGGCGCGGGTGATGCCCGCCAGACAGCCGGAGGAGACGGGCGGGGTGAGGATCCGGCCGCCGACCACGACGAAGACGTTGGAGCCGGTGCCCTCGCAGAGCTGTCCCACCGTGTTGGCGAAGAGGGCCTCGGTGGCGCCCCGCTCCCGCGCCCGGGCCAGGGCGACGACGTTCTCGCCGTACGAGGTGGTCTTGAGGCCGGTGAGGGCGCCGCGCTCGTTCCGGGTCCACGGCACGGTGACCACGGCGGTGGAGTCGGCGCGGCGGCCCGTCTCCCCGAGCCCGACGACCAGGCTGGTGCCGGCGTCCCCGCGCTCCGAACCGAGCGGGGAGAGGCCGCCGGTGTACGTGATGCGGAGCCGGCCGAGCTCCATCGGGTTGGCGTCGAGGACGGCGGCGCAGGCGCGGCGGACCTCGTCGAGGTCCGGGTCGGGCAGGCCGAGGCCGCGGGCGGAGCGGGTGAGGCGCTCCAGGTGGAGGGTGAGGGCGAAGGTCTCGCCGCGCTCCGCCTTGACCGTCTCGAAGACGCCGTCGCCGACGGTCAGCCCGTGGTCCAGTACGGAGACCAGGGCGTTCTCCGCGTCGTGCAGCCCGCCGTTGACCCAGATTTTCATCGAGAAGTGGCCTTTCCGCTCGCCTCAAGGGCGCCTGACTCGTAGGCGCCCGACGCTATCGCGACCAGCCGGGACGCCTTCAGCTCGGTCTCCTCCCACTCCCGCTCCGGGTCGGAGCCCCAGGTGATCCCGGCGCCGGTGCCGAACCGGAGCACGCCCTCGGGGCGGTCGATCCAGAAGGTCCTTATCCCGACGGCCAGCTCCGCGGTGCCCGCGTCGGCGTCGACCCAGCCGATGCCTCCGCAGTAGGGGCCGCGGGGTGCGGTCTCCAAGGCCTCGATGATCCGCAGGGCGCTGGACTTGGGGGCGCCGGTGACGGAACCGGGCGGGAAGGTGGCGTCGAGCAGCTCGGGCCAGCCGGCGTCCTCGCGCAGCAGACCGGTCACCGTGGAGACCAGGTGGACGAGGCCGGGGTGCTCCTCGATCGCGCAGAGGGCGGGGACGGCGACGGAGCCGGTCTCGCTGACGCGTCCCAGGTCGTTGCGGACCAGGTCGACGATCATCACGTTCTCCGCGTGGTCCTTGGGGAGGAGGTCGGCGGCGGTGCGGCCGGTCCCCTTGATGGGGCCGGAGGAGATCAGGGCCCCTTCCCTGCGCAGATAGAGCTCGGGGGACGCGGTGGCGACCTCCACGCCGTGCGCGGGCAGCCGGATCGTTCCGGCGTAGGGGGCCGGGTTGCCCCGGGCGAGGAGCGCGGTGAGGGCGTCGACGTCGGCGGCGGCCGGATCCGGCAGCGGCGCGGTCAGCACCCGGCAGAGGTTCGCCTGGTAGACCTCCCCGCGCGCGATGTGCTCGCGCACGCGCCGGACGCCCGCGGTGTACGCGGCGCGGTCGAGGGAGGACGTCCAGTCACCGGCGGCGGGCCCGCGCCAGGCGCCCGGGACGGGCGCGGGGACGGGGTCGGGCCGCACGTCGCCGAAGCGCGCGCAGGTCAGGCGCCCTTCGAAGTCGGCGCAGATGGCCCAGAAGCCGGTGGAGTCCAGGGCTTCGGGGTCGTGGGTGACGTCCCGGAGGTCGGTCGCGACGAGGCCGCCGAAGCGGGCCAGAGGAGCAAGGTCGTGCACGCATCGAGTCTAGGTCGGCCGGAGGTGGGGCACCGGGGGCGCGTGTGACGGCGCTCCCCGCCACCCCGGGAACACGGCGCGTGAACGTGGCGCGAACCCTCCGGGACGCCCGGCCGGGCACCCGGATCGGCGCGCAGGTCAGCACGCTGCGGAAACGCGTTTTTGTGCTGGCCCAGGAATCCGCTAGAGTTCAACACGTCGCCGGGACGCGCAAGCGAAACGGAAACGACAAGCGGACGTGGCTCAGTTGGTAGAGCATCACCTTGCCAAGGTGAGGGTCGCGAGTTCGAATCTCGTCGTCCGCTCGATGTGGGGGATCTTCCCGAACCCCTGTATTCACTCCTGGTGGAGTGGCCGAGAGGCGAGGCAACGGCCTGCAAAGCCGTCTACACGGGTTCAAATCCCGTCTCCACCTCCAAGCGCGATTAGCTCAGCGGGAGAGCGCTTCCCTGACACGGAAGAGGTCACTGGTTCAATCCCAGTATCGCGCACGCAGAACAACCGAAGATCCGGTCCGTACGGACCGTCCCGCGCGATTAGCTCAGCGGGAGAGCGCTTCCCTGACACGGAAGAGGTCACTGGTTCAATCCCAGTATCGCGCACGCAGTACGCAGTGCCTTCGGGCACGTCGTGTGCACCACCCGCGCGATTAGCTCAGCGGGAGAGCGCTTCCCTGACACGGAAGAGGTCACTGGTTCAATCCCAGTATCGCGCACCACCAAGAAGCCCCCCGGCCGTCGCATCACGCGACCGGGGGGCTTTCTCGTGTGCCCGCTCCGGGCATGCTCGTGCACCGGGAGACCCGGTGCACCTGAGGTCAGACGGCTGACGTCAGGAGGAGAAGAGCATGCGGCCGAAACCGCGCTGGCGGTAGTGACCGCCGCCGTGGTGACCGCCGTGGTGCGGGGCGCCCCAGGCGGGAGCGGCGGGCTGCGCGGCCGGGTAGGCCTGCGGGGCCGGCGGCGCGGGCGGGGCCTGCTGGACCCACTGGGACTCCAGGCGGGTCAGGGCCTCCAGCTCGCCGTAGTCCAGGAATATCCCGCGGCAGCCGCTGCACTGCTCGATCTGGACACCGTTGCGGTTGTACGTGTGCATGGCCGCGTGACACTTGGGACACTGCATCGTCGGCTCAACTCCCTGACGTCGCCGTTCGAATGGTGGCTTCACCTTACGTGGACGCCGTGGCGCCCGAGTCGGTTCGATGCCCGGCGATACGGGCGCAGGTGTCGATCATCACGTCCTCGACCTCGTCGAGCGGCCGGCCCTCCGCCGACGACTTCGCGAGGGCCAGGGCGGCGGTCTGGACCGTCAGGGCGCGGGCCGGGACGTCGAGTTGGACCCAGGGATCGGCGCCCACGGCCGGACCGCCCGCCTCCTGGTACGCGCCGAGGAAGCGGGACCAGATCTCCGGGGGCAGGATTCCGGCCGCGAACCAGGCGGCGGGGCGGGCCAGATCCCAGGCCGGGTCGCCGAGCCCGAGGTCGTCCATGTCGATGAGCCGCCAGGGCGCGGCGGCCGGGGAGGTCGCTGCCGGAGACGTGGTCGCAGGGGAGGTGGCCGAGGGCCCGGTGTCGCGGACCAGTTGGCCCAGGTGGAAGTCGCCGTGGCAGAGCAGGCGGGGGCCCGGGGCGGGGTGCGCGAGGACCGACCTCCAGGCGGCGAGCACGGTCGCCGCGGCCGGGTGCCCGGGCGCCGTCCGGCGCATCCGCTCCACGGCGAGTGCCGCCTTCACGGGCGCCCTCATCGCCGGGAGCCGGGCGGCCTGCCCGGGCGGCGGCGGGGTGCGGTGGAGCAGGGCCAGCAGCCTCGCCGCCTCCTCCCAGGGGGCGGCGTCGGGGTCGGCCGGGTCCACCGGCGGGCCGTACGGCCACACCGTGACGGGGCGGCCGTCGAGCTCGGCGGGCGGGGCCGCGGGCGAGGTGAGGGGCGGGAGGAAGACCCCGGCGACGTCCGGGTGGGCGACCAGCGCCAGCCGCGCCCGGTGCTCCTCGGGGTCCGTACCGGGGGCGTGCGCCTTCACGACCAGCCGCCCGTGCCGTACGACCGTCCCGTCGTCCCGGTCCGCGAGCACCCCGACCAGGCCGCCCGCGCAGCCGCAGGGCGCTCCGGAACGGTGGGCCGCGGCGTGCGCGAGGGCGGCGAGACGGGCGGGGAGGGGCTGAGGGGCGGAGTTCACGGGGGCGAGCGTACGGGGCGGGGGCCCGGTGCCGCCGCCCGGCGGCGTCCGGGAAAGCGCGAGGGCCGGTCAGCTCCCCAGCTGACCGGCCCCACGCTGCCGTCCGCCGCACCCCCGTCCCCACGGGGTTGATGGCCGGATGTCCCGACCCGGGCCGCTCTCCCGGGTCCGGGGCGCTGTTCAGCGCCCCAGCATCACGCCCACGGACGACGCCTGTGTGACCACCGCTTCCCAGCCGCCGAAGACGACCACGAGCAGGGCCGCGAGAGGGAGGACCATGGCGGTGGCCACCAAGGGGTGACGCCGGCTCGAAGGCCGGGTGCTCGTCCGCGATGCCGTGAAAGCCATGGTTCCTCTCCTGTCGTGTCTGGCGCGGCGGGTGCTTGACCTCGGGGGACGAGTGCTGCACCCGCCGCTTGACATCAACATTAGGGAGCCGGGAGGGCCCGGGCGTCATGCCCGCGTACCGACTTGCGGGCCTCCCGGAGGATGACGACCGGCCGGACGGCGTACTCCCCTGGGTGGAGACGGGGCCGCGGAACCCCGGGAGATCCCGGAGGGGTTCCGGGAGGGGCACGGGACGGCGGGCGCGGGCGTGACTTCGCTCACTTCGCGGGGCCCCGGACGAACGCCCAGGTCCAGGGGGTCCGGCAGACCTTCCCCGGGCTCTCCGGACGTCCGGCTGACCGATGGTCAACTCGGCTGCCCGGAATGGGCGTTGGGGTGACGGGCCGGACCCCCCACCACCCCGGGTGGCCCCCAGCACTGACGATCGATTCCGGGTGCGAGGGCGCGGCCTATGAGCGCCTGCGGGCGCCACTACGTAAGCTGTGCCACGTCGAACGGACGAGGGGACGGACATGGCGATGATGCGGCTCCGGCGCGAGGATCCGCGGATCGTCGGGTCGTTCCGGCTCCACCGCAGGCTGGGGGCCGGCGGGATGGGCGTCGTGTACCTGGGCTCCGACCGGCGCGGCCAGCGCGTCGCGCTCAAGGTGATCCGGCCCGACCTCGCCGAGGACCAGGAGTTCCGGTCCCGGTTCGCCCGCGAGGTGTCCGCCGCCCGGCGGATCCGCGGCGGCTGCACGGCCCGGCTCGTCGCCGCGGACCTGGAGGCCGAGCGCCCCTGGTTCGCCACCCAGTACGTCCCCGGGCCCTCGCTGCACGACCGGGTCGCCGAGGAGGGCGGCCTGCGCGCCGCGGACGTGGCCTCGATCGGCGCGGCCCTGTCGGAGGGTCTCGTCGCCGTCCACGAGGCGGGGGTCGTGCACCGCGACCTCAAGCCCTCGAACATCCTGCTCTCCCCCAAGGGCCCCCGCATCATCGACTTCGGGATCGCCTGGGCCACCGGCGCGAGCACCCTGACCCATGTGGGCACGGCCGTCGGCTCCCCCGGCTTCCTCGCCCCCGAGCAGGTGCGCGGCGCGGCCGTCACCCCCGCCACCGACGTGTTCTCGCTGGGCGCCACCCTGGCGTACGCGGCGATGTCCGACTCCCCCTTCGGGCACGGGAGTTCCGAGGTCATGCTCTACCGGGTGGTGCACGAGGAGCCCCAGCTGCACGGCGTGCCGGACGCGCTCGCGCCGCTCATCCGGGCCTGCCTGGCGAAGGACCCCGAGGACCGCCCCAGCACGCTCCAGCTGTCGATGCGGCTCAAGGAGATCGCGGCGCGCGAGGCGCAGGGACTGCCGGTCTCCCGGCCGCCTGTGCAGCGGGAGCGGGCCGAGGAGCGCAACACCGTACGGCCGACCGAGCGGTACACCGAGCGCGATGTGCCCGGCCGTGCGCCGGAGCGGGGCGCCGAGCGGGTGACCGAGCGCGGCGCGGAGCGCGGGGGCGAACGCGGTACGGAGCGGAGCTCCGAGCGGGAGCGCACCGCCGGGCGGGGGCCCGGCCCCGCGGCCCGGCCCTCCGCCGGGCCCCGGACCGGCGGCCGCACCGGGGGACGGCCCGCCACCCGGCCCGGCGGGCGCACGACCTCCACGGGGCGCCGCCCCGCCAACCCCCGGCTGCTGCGGCAGCGGCTCTTCGTCTTCGTCGTGGTGACCCTGGTCGTGGCCCTCGGCATCGCCGCCGCCCAGGCCCTTCAGGGATAGGAAGGGCCGAGCGGGCGGCCGGCGGGGAGCGCTCGGCGCGCTCCCCGGCCCGTCAGGTCGTCGGGCGGCCCGTCGCCACCGCGTAGAACGCGACCGCCGCCGCCGCGCCCACGTTCAGCGAGTCGACGCCGTGGGCCATCGGGATGCGGACCCATTCGTCGGCGGCACGCAGGGCCTGCGTGGTGAGCCCGTCCCCCTCCGCACCCAGCATCAGGGCCACCCGCTCCAGCCGGTGCGGGGCCGCCTCGTCGATCGACATCGCCTTCTCGGCCGGGGTCAGCGCGAGGAGCTTGAAGCCCGCCTCCCGTACCGCCTCCAGGCCTCGCGGCCAGGTGTCGAGCCGGGCGTACGGCACCGAGAACACCGCGCCCATCGACACCTTCACCGAGCGCCGGTACAGCGGGTCCGCGCAGTCCGGTGACAGCAGGACGGCGTCCATGCCCAGGGCGGCGGCGCTGCGGAAGATGGCGCCGATGTTGGTGTGGTCGTTGACCGACTCCATCACGACCACCCGGCGGGCTCCGACGAGCAGTTCGGCGGCGTCCGGGAGCGGCTTGCGCTGCATCGAGGCGAGGGCGCCCCGGTGCACGTGGTAGCCGGTGACGCGCTCCGCGAGGTCCGGCTGGATCGCGTACACCGGCGCCGGGACCTCGTCGATGACGTCCCGCATCACGTCGACCCACTTGGCGGAGAGCAGCATCGACCGCATCTCGTACCCCGCCTGCCTGGCACGGCGGATGACCTTCTCGCCCTCGGCGATGAACAGGCCCTCGGCCGGCTCCCGTCTGCGGCGGAGTTCGACGTCGGTCAGACCGGTGTAGTCGCGCAGGCGCGGGTCGTCGGGGTCGTCGATCGTGATGAGTTCGGCCACGAGGTGATACTGCCTTGTCCGGGGTGTGGTGCCAATGTGTGTGCGGCGGTGCGTCGGCGGGTGACGGTCAGCCCTGCTCGGTCAGGCGGTTCGGGCCCTCCGCCACCACGTCGCCGATCACGATGACCGCCGGCGGACGGACCTCCTGCGCCTTCACCGTCTCCGCGACCGTCTCCAGCGTCGCGTCCACCCGGCGCTGGGAGGCCGTCGTGCCCTCCTGGACCAGGGCCAGGGGCGTCCGCGGGTCCTTGCCGTGCGCGACGAGCGCCTCGGCGATCTTCCCGATCTTGTCGACGCCCATCAGGATCACCAGGGTGCCGGTGAGCTTCGCGAGCGACGCCCAGTCGACGAGGGAACGCGGGTCGTCCGGCGCCACGTGCCCGCTGACCACCGTGAACTCGTGGGCCACCCCGCGGTGCGTGACCGGGATGCCCGCCGCGCCCGGGACCGAGATGGAGCTGGAGATGCCGGGGACGACCGTGCACGCGATGCCCTCGGCGGCGAGCGCCTGGGCCTCCTCCATGCCGCGGCCGAAGACGAACGGGTCGCCGCCCTTGAGCCGTACGACCGACCTGCCCGCCTTCGCGTGCTCGATCAGCGCGTTGTTGATGGCTTCCTGGGCCATGAAACGGCCGTACGGGATCTTCGCCGCGTCGATCACCTCGACGTGCGGGGGCAGCTCGTCGAGCAGGTCACGGGGGCCGAGCCGGTCGGCGATGACCACGTCCGCCTCCGCGAGCAGGCGGCGGCCGCGGACCGTGATGAGGTCGGGGTCGCCGGGGCCGCCGCCGACCAGGGCGACGAACGGGGTGCGCGCGCGGTGCTGCGGCGCGGCGATCGAGCCGTCCCGCAGGCCCTCCAGGATGGCGTCCCGCACGGCGGCGGAGCGGCGCGGGTCGTGACCGGTCAGCACGGCGACCGTGACGCCCTCGCCGCGGCCGGTGGCCGGGGTCCAGGCGGTGGCCGCCTCCGCGTCGTCGGAGCGGACGCACCAGGTCCGGGTCCGCTCGGCCTCGGCGGACGCGGCGGCGTTCGAGGCCGGGTCGGTGGTGGCGACCAGGGCGTACCAGGCGTCGGCGAGGTCACCGTCCTCGTAGCGGCGCTTCACCCAGGTGATCTCGCCGGCCTCGGCCATCGCCTCGACGGAGGGGGTCGCGGAGGGGGAGATCAGGGTGATGTCGGCGCCGGCCGCGATCAGGGCCGGGAGCCTGCGCTGGGCGACCTGGCCGCCGCCGAGGACGACTACGCGGCGGCCGGCCAGGCGCAGGCCCACGGGGTAGGCGGGGTGCGACGCCGCCGGCGGGGCGGTGTGATCGGCGTGCTCGGCGTTCTCGGCCATGGGTGAGCGGCTCCTCGGAGGGCGGATGCTGGCCGCTGCTGCGGTGAAGCGGCTGGTGGGGCCACGATATCGGTGGCCGTACTCCGTCACGCTGTGACGGATCTCCCGGGGCTGGGCCGGGTGGGTCCCCGCACGGGGGCGCTCCGGACCGCGTCCCCCACCCCGTATCCGGGTGTGGGGGACGCGTCTCGGTGCTACTTCTCGGTGACGCCCGCCGAGTCGAACGTGGCCACCTCGTGCATCGCGCGGGCCGCGCTCTGCACCAGCGGGAGGGCGAGCAGGGCGCCCGTGCCCTCGCCGAGCCGGAGGTCGAGGTCGACCAGGGGGCGCAGGCCCAGCTTGTTGAGCGCGGCCACGTGGCCCGGCTCGGCGCTGCGGTGGCCCGCGATGCAGGCCGCGAGCGACTCCGGTGCGATCGCGCGGGCCAGGAGGGCCGCCGCGCCGGTGGACACGCCGTCGAGGATGACCGGGGTACGCAGGGAGGCCGCGCCCAGGATCAGGCCGACGAGCGCCGCGTGCTCCAGGCCGCCGACCGCGGACAGGACGCCGATGGGGTCCGCCGGGTCCGGCTTGTGCAGGTCCAGGGCGCGCCGGACGACGTCGACCTTGCGGGCGTGCGTCTCGTCGTTGATGCCCGTGCCGCGGCCGGTGACCTCGGTCGGGTCGACGCCGGTGTAGACCGAGATCAGGGCGGCCGACGCGGTGGTGTTCGCGATGCCCATCTCGCCGGTGAGCAGGGCCTTGTTGCCCGCCGCGACCAGGTCACGGGCCGTTTCGATGCCCACCTCGATCGCCGCGAGGACCTCTTCGCGGGTCATGGCGAGGCCCGTGGTGAAGTCGCCGGTGCCGGGGCGGACCTTGCGGGGCAGGAGGCCGGGGGTGGCCGGGAGTTCGGAGGCCACGCCGACGTCGATGACGCAGACCTCGGCGCCGACCTGGTTGGCGAACGCGTTGCACACCGCTCCCCCGCCGAGGAAGTTGGCCACCATCTGGCCGGTGACCTCCTGCGGCCAGGGCGTGACGCCCTGGGCGTGCACACCGTGGTCGCCCGCGAAGATCGCGACCGCGGCCGGCTCGGGGATCGGCGGCGGGCAGACCCGGGAGAGGCCGGAGAGCTGCGCGGAGATGATCTCCAGCATGCCCAGCGCCCCCGCGGGCTTGGTCATGCGCTTCTGGCGCTCCCAGGCCTCGCCGAGCGCCTTGGCGTCCAGCGGGCGGATGTTGGCGATGGTCTCCTGGAGGAGGTCGTGCGGCTCCTCGCCGGGCAGCGCGCGGCGGCCGTACGTCTCCTCGTGGACGACCCAGGCCAGCGGCCGGCGCTTGGACCAGCCCGCCTGCATCAGTTCGGGCTCCTCGGGGAACTCGTCGACGTATCCCACGCAGAGGTACGCGACCACTTCGAGGTGCTCGGGCAGGCCCAGGGTGCGGACCATCTCGCGCTCGTCGAAGAAGCTGACCCAGCCGACGCCGAGGCCTTCGGCGCGGGCGGCGAGCCAGAGGTTCTCGACGGCCAGCGCCGAGGAGTACGGGGCCATCTGCGGCTGCGTGTAGCGGCCGAGGGTGTGGCGGCCGCCCCGGGTGGGGTCGGCGGTCACCACGATGTTGACCGGGGTGTCGAGGATGGCCTCGATCTTCAGTTCCTTGAACTGCTTCGCCCGGGCCTTCGGCAGCGACTTGGCGTACGCCTCGCGCTGGCGCTGGGCGAGTTCGTGCATGGTCTGCCGGGTCTCGGCGGACCGGATGACCACGAAGTCCCAGGGCTGGGAGTGGCCGACGCTGGGGGCCGTGTGGGCGGCCTCCAGGACGCGGAGCAGCACCTCGTGCGGGATCGGGTCGGAGCGGAAGCCGTTGCGGATGTCGCGGCGTTCGCGCATGACGCGGAGGACGGCTTCGCGCTCGGCGTCGTCGTAGGCGGGGGCCGGGGGGGAGTCCTGCTCCGGGGCCGCCTCCGACTCCGACTCCGACTCCGGGGCCGGGGCGGAGTCCGGCTCGGGGGCCGTCTCCGGCTCCGCGGCCGAGTCCTGGGCCGAGTCCGGCTCCGTGGCCGAGTCCTGGGCCGAATCCGGCTCCGTGGCCGGGTCGGTGTCCGCGGCCGGGTGGGTGTCCACGGCCGGGTCGGTGTCCTCGGCCGTGGCCGTCGTCGGCTCGGTGTCCGTGGCGGGGGCGCTGTCCGTGGCCGGGGCCGCGTCCGTCGCCGGAGCGGTCTCCGTGCCCGGGGCGGACTCCGTGGCCGGGGTGGGCTCATCGGCGGCCGGGGCCGGTACCGGCTCGGCGGCCGGCTCCGGCTGCTCGGCCTGCGGGAGGGCGACGGCCTCTTCGGCCGGCGCCTGCGGCTCTTCGGCCTCCGGTACGAAGGGGACCTCGTCGGCGACGGCCGCCACGGGGGCGGTCTCCTCGGGAGTCTCCTCCTGCAGCTGCGCCTCCGTCACGGCGACCGGCTCGGCCGGGGCCTCGGTGACCGGCTCCGCCTCGGGCAGGGGCTCGACGACGGGCTCCTGCGCGGCCGGCTCGTCGGCCGGCGCTTCGGCCTCCGGGGTCTCGGCGGCCGGGGGCTCGCCCTCGCGGGGGGCGGGGACGGTGGCGGACGGGGCCTCGGTGACCTCGACCGGGAGCTCGGGGGCGGCCTCCGCCACGACGGGCTCGGGCTCGGGGGCCTGCGCGGGCTCCGCCTGCTCGACCGGCTCGGCCACGTCCGCGGGGTCGGCCGCGGGGACCGGGGCCAGGTGCGGGGCCGTCGGGACGCTGCCCTCGACCTGGACGAACTGGCCGCTCTGCGGGACGACCGTTTCTGCGGGGACGGCCACCGGCTGCGGGGCGGCGTGCTCCTGCGGCTCCGCCGCCCACGGCTCGGCGCCCTGCGGCGCGAGCTGCTGGTCCTGTGCGATCTCGAAGTACTCGGGTCCGGTGGTCGGCGGGCCCGGGTTCCGTACCGGTACGGGCGCGGGCGCGGTGGCCACGAGCGGTTCGGGCGCGGGCACGGGCTGCGGGGCCGGAGCGGGCGCGGCGGCCGGGCCCCGGTCGGCAAGCGAGCGGACCACGCCGCCGGTTTCGGGCACGGGCGGGCCCATGTGGAGCGGGCGGCGCGCGGGCTGCGGGGTGGGCGCGGCGGCGGGCGGGGGCATCCGGACGCCGCTGAGGTCCACGGAACCGGAGTCGCGGCCCGCGGCCTCGTGGGCGCCGGTGTCGAGGATGCCCGGCTCGTAGCCGTGGCTGGTGGGCGGCTGCTCCTGGGGGGCCACGGGGACGCCGTGGGCCGGGGTGCCGGCCGGGTCGAGCGGGACGCCGTGCGCGGGGGTGCCGGCCGGGTCCAGCGGGACGCCGTGGGCGGGGGTGCCCGTGAGCTGGTCCACCGGGACGCCGTGCGCGGGGGTGCCGAGGGGGGCGCCCTGCTGCGGGGCCGTGAGCACGTCGCCGAGGGCGACGGAGTCCAGCGGGGCCGTGAGCGGGTCCGGCAGGGGGTCGGTGAGCGGGTCGGCCATCGGGGCGGGCGCCTCCGGAGCGGGGTGCGGCACGCCCTGGTGCGGGACCGCGGCGGCCGGCGGCGGTACGGCGACCGGCGGCGCGGGCGCGACGCCCGGCGGGTGCTCGCTCCAGGCGCCCTGGGCGCCCGGCATCAGGAGCAGGTCGTCGTCCTCGGTGGTGTGCTCGGAGGGGTCCAGGAAGGTGTACGCGCCCGGTGCGGGGATGCCCGGCTGCTCGACCATGCCTGCGTTCTCCGGCAGCCCCTCGCCCGGGACCTGGCCGGTGTCCGTCATGCGTACCCCTCGCCCATCGCTTGTGCTCCTTCAGACCTGCGCCCGTCGACTAGAACGAGCGCGTGCGCCGCGCGGCACGAAGGACACGCGGACACCCACACATTGTCGCGGCCCCCGGCCTTCGTGGCAGGGAGATTTGCCACGGTGCGCTGTGGACTGCGCCACGTCGCGCGGTCCCCCCTGATCGCGTACCACGTCAGCGGCGCAATGTGGCCACCCATTCAGGACATTGACGAACGAAGCGCCGAACGTCCGGAAGCGGTACAACAATCGGCCAGCCTACCTGCCCCGGTGGGCGGCACGGTCACGGGTGGGGGGTGCTCGGGCTACGCGTGGGGGGTGTCGGTCCTGCGCCCTGCCAGCAGGAAGACGACCGAACGCTCCCGTTCCGACCAGTCGGCCGGGTCGAGTCCGACGGTCTGCAGGAGGAGGCTCTCGACGGTGTAGCCGCCGTCGGCGAGGGCGGCGCCGATGGCCTCGGCCTCGTCGCGGGTGGACGCGTGGGCGACGATGCGTTCCGGCCGCCGGTCGGTGCAGGCGGTGACGACGTCGACGCCGCCGGCCGCGATGCGCACGACATCGGGCTCGGGCAGGCTCTCCAGGACGTGCGGGGCCCGGCCGGGCACGGTCTGGAGGGGTACGCCTTGCCGGCGGGCGGCCTGTTCGGTGCGGGCGCAGGCGGCCGGGTCGATGTCGACGGCGATGACAGCGGCGCCGAAGCGGGCGGCTTCGACGGAGAACGCGCCGCCCGCGCAGCCGATGTCCCAGACGAGGTCGCCGGTGCGGGGTCCCAGGCGGGCGAGCTGGGCGGCGCGCAGGGAGGGGTCCTCCCCCGCCCCGGTACGCGCGTCGCGCCCGGCGGGGTCGTACTCCTCGGTGGGGAGGCCCCAGCCGCGTACCGGACGGGCCGCCGGGTCCTGGCCCATCAGCCAGGGGGGTCCGGGGGTGCCGCCGCCGGTGCCGCCGATGACGAGGACGACGTTCGGGTCGCGCCAGCTGTGGTCGGCCGCCTTGTCGGAGGTGAGGACGGAGACCTGCTCGCGGTCGGTGCCGAGCTCCTCGCAGACGACGAAGGTGCGGTGGACGCCGTCGAGGAGGAGGGCGAGTTCGGCGGGTCCCGCGCCGGGTGAGGTGAGGACGGCGACCTTGGGGTGGGCGCGGCAGACGTTGACGGCGCGGCGCAGGGTGCGCTGGTGGGCGACGACGATCCGGGCGTCCTCCCAGGGCATCCCGGCCCGAGCGAAGGCGGCGGCGACCGAGGAGACGGCGGGGACGACCTCGACCTCCAGGCCGTGCTCGGGGGCGCGCAGGGTGCGGACGACGCCGAAGAAGCCGGGGTCGCCGTCGGCGAGGACGACGGCGGTGCCGCGGTGGCCGGCGATGCGGCGGGCGGCGAGGTCGACGCTGCCGAGGCGGACGCGTTCGGCGCCGGGCGGTACCTCGGGCAGGGCGAGGTGGTGGGCGGCACCGGCCACCAGGGTGGCGGCGGAGAGCGCGGAGCGGGCCGCCGCGGTGAGGGGCGAGCCGTCCCAGCCGATCACCGTGACGCGGTCGGCCATCGTCGTCGTCTCCTGGTGTCGTCGCAGGTCGGGGGCGTGCTGAGCGTACCCCGGCGTGGTGTGCGGGGGTCAGCTCCAGTCGGTGTACGAGGAGTATCCGGCCTCGGCCATCTGGTCGGCGACGCCGTCGAGGTCCTCGGGGAGGAGGCCCCAGACGATGTAGTCGGTGCGCAGATCGGTCCAGCTGCCGTCCTCGGTGCGGGTGCGGGCTATGCAGGCGTTGCGCAGGACGCCTTCGCTGATGCAGCCGATCTTCTGGGCGACCTGCTGGGAGGCGGTGTTGTCGGCGGCCGTGCGCAGTTCGATGCGCTCGAACTTCTGGTCGCCGAAGAGCCACTGGGCGGTGGCGAGCGCCGCTTCGGAGGCGTAACCCTCGCCGCGGGCCCAGGGGGCGACGATGTAGGAGATCTCGGTGGAGCGGACCTTCCAGTCGGTCTTGGCCAACTGCACGATGCCGACCAGGCGCTGGGTGAGGAACTCGGTGACGGCGAGGTCGAGGCCCCGGCCCGCGGTGCGTTCGGCGGGCGCGTACTCGCTGATCCATCTGCGGGCGGCCGCTTCGGTGAAGGGCTGGGGCACCGCGGTCCAGGCGCCGACGAGTTCGTCGTTCATCATCTCGGCCAGGGCGGGGGCGTCGCCCTCCTCGAGCGCGCGCAGCACCAGCCGGTCCGTGTTGATGGAGATGTCCGGGAAGGTGGTAGTCATGCTCAGCTCCATGCCGTGGACCGTCCGAATCGACCGTGAACGCACAGCATGCAGCATGCGGGCGCCGGTACGCATGGCCGGGTGGGGTGTCGGGTGGGGGTACGGCGAAGGCCCCGCGCACCGGACGGGGTGCGGGGGGCCTTCTGCCCAAGGACTGTACGGGGGAACCGGTCTGACGGTCCCTCGGGCGTCCTGCCTTACTTGGTGGCGCCGAAGGCGGGGACGACGGAGTCCTTGTAGGTGTCCTCGATGTACTTCTTCACCTCGGGCGAGTTGAGGAGCTTGGCGAGCTTCTGCACGCGGGCGTCCTTCTCGTTGCCCTCCTTGACGGCGAGGAAGTTGGCGTACGGGTTGCCGTCCGCCTTCTCCAGGACGAGGGCGTCCTTCGCCGGGGAGAGCTTGGCCTCGATGGCGTAGTTGCCGTTGATGACGGCGGCGTCCACGTCGTTCAGGGCGCGGGGCACGGTGGCGGCCTCCAGCTCCTTGAACTCGAGGCCCTTCTTGTCGGTGATGTCGGAGATCTTGGCGTTGGTGCCGACACCGGGCTTGATGGTGATCAGGCCGTTGTCGGCGAGCAGCTGGAGGGCGCGGCCGCCGTTGGTGGTGTCGTTCGGGACGGCGATGGTCTGGCCCGCCTTGATGTCCTTCACCGACTTGAGGTTCTTGGAGTAGAGGCCCAGCGGCTCCAGGTGGACGTTGACCACCGGGACGATGTGGGTGTTGTTCTTCTTGTTGAAGTCGTCGAGGTACGGCTTGTGCTGGAAGTAGTTGGCGTCGACCTGGCCGGTCTCGGTGGCGGTGTTCGGCAGGACGTAGTCCGTGAACTCCTTCACCTCCAGCTTCAGGCCGGCCTTCTCGGCCAGGTTGTCCTTGACGTAGTTGAGGATGTCGGCGTGCGGCGTCGGGGACGCGGCGACGACGAGGGCCTTGGAGGTGTCGCCGGAGCCGGCCGAGTCCTTGGAGCCGGGGTCCGAGGAGGTGCCGCAGGCGCTGAGGCCGAGGGCGAGGGCGGCGGCGGTGGCGATACCGGCGGTGAGCTTGATGTTCTTACGCACGAAGAGTGCCTCTTTCCGGTGGTGCGGTGGACGCCTGGACAACAAGTCCGGGCTGTGTTCGTCGAAAAGACGAAGTCTGTGGGGCTGGGGGCCGTTACGCGGTGCGGCCGCGGCGGGCGAGGAGTCGTACGACTCCGTCGCCGATGAGCTGGACGACGGTCACGATCAGGACCAGGACGACGACGGTGACCAGCATGAAGGTGGTGTCGAAGCGCTGGTATCCGTAGGTGACGGCCTTGGAGCCGAGGCCTTCGCCGCCGACCGCGCCGGCCATCGCCGAGTAGCCGATGAGGACGATGACCGTGGTGGTGACGCCCGAGATCAGCGAGGGCAGGGCCTGCGGGAGCAGCACCTTGCGGACGATGGTGGGGATGCCGCCGCCCATGGCCTGGACGGCTTCGACGAGTCCGTGGTCGACCTCGCGGATGGAGGTCTCGACGAGCCGTGCGAAGAAGGGGATGGCGCCGATGGCGAGGGGCACGATCATCGCGGTGGGGCCGATGAAGGTGCCGACGACGAAGGTCGTGAAGGGGATCAGGGCGATCAGCAGGATGATGAAGGGCAGCGAACGCCCGATGTTCACGATCGCACCGACGACCTTGTTGACCGGCCGGTTCTGCAGCAGTCCGCCCTTGTCCGTGAGGACGAGGAGGATGCCGAGCGGCAGGCCGCCGAGCACGGTGACGACGGTGGCCCACAGGACCATGTAGAGGGTGTCGACGGTGCCCTGCTCCAGCAGGGGCTGCATCTCGGACCAGGTCACTTGGCACCTTCCTTCACCAGCACGGGCGCGGCGGCCGTCGTGTGTGCGTCGTCTTCCACGATCTCGACCTGGAGGCCCTGCTCGCGCAGGAAGCCGACCGGGACGACGTTGTCCTCGTACCGTCCGGGCAGTTCGATCCGCATCCGGCCGATCTGCTTGCCGCCGACGGTGTCCATCGCCGCCCCGAGGATCGAGATGTCGATGTTGTACGTGCGGGAGAGCTGCGAGATGACGGGCTGGGTCGCGGCGTCGCCGTGGAAGGTGACGTCGACGACCGTGCGGTCGGGGCCGGTGGGGCCGCCGCTGACCGGGAAGAGCTCGGCCGCCAGCTGGGAGCCGGGGGTGGCGAGCAGTTCGCCGACGGTGCCGGACTCGACGATGCGGCCCTTCTGCATCAGCGCGGCGGAGTCGCAGATGGTCTTCACGACGTCCATCTCGTGGGTGATGAGCAGGACGGTGAGGCCGAGCTGCTGGTTGAGGTCGCGCAGCAGCTGGAGGATGGAGCGGGTGGTCTCCGGGTCGAGGGCGCTGGTGGCCTCGTCGGAGAGGAGGACCTTGGGTTCGCCGGCGAGGGCGCGGGCGATGCCGACGCGCTGCTTCTGGCCGCCGGAGAGCTGGCCGGGGTAGGCCTTGGCCTTGTCGGCGAGGCCGACCAGGTCGAGGAGTTCGAGGGCGCGGCGGGAGCGTTCGGCGCCGGAGACGCCGAGGATCTCCAGGGGGAGCTCGATGTTGTCCTTCACCGTGCGGGAGGACAGCAGGTTGAAGTGCTGGAAGACCATGCCGATGCTGCTGCGTGCCCGGCGCAGGTCCTTGCCCGCGCGGCGGCCCTTTCCGGCGAGTGCGGTGAGGTCGACGCCGTCGACGGTCACGGTGCCGGAGGTGGGGCGCTCCAGGAGGTTGACGCAGCGGATGAGCGAGGACTTGCCGGCGCCGCTCTGGCCGATCACGCCGAAGACCTCGCCCTCGCGGACGTGGAGGTCGACGCCGTCCAGAGCGGTGACCTGGCGGCCGCGCGACTCGTAGACCTTGGTCAGGCCCGAAGTGGTGATCACAGGGGTTTCCGTCACTGTCGAGTGCGCGACGCGGGGTCCGTCGTGCACGGGGCATTCGTCTTCGGACAGTCAGGCGCACGGGGGGCCGCTCCGGCGGGTGGCCGGGAGTCGGCGGTGTGCGCGGGGGCGGGCACGGTCCGCTGCCGGATGGCGGGCGGAACGGCACGGCCGTCGGTCTCGCTTCGGGGCGCGAAACTCAGGCGGGGGCCCTCAGAAGGCGCACATTCGACACATACAACGAGCACCGGGCGTGGTGATCGCCTCGGTCGCAAGGGTGCGGCTGCTCGTCGTGGTCATGTCTGCAAGTAAAGCATGCGCACGTGCGAACGAAAGGAGGCTGTCCGAATAGCGGACGCCGTTGAGACGCCATGCGGACACTCCGGAGGTGGCGCTTCCGCCCGGTTTCCCCGTGTGGCCTGCGGGGACGCGGCCCATGGTCGGGCGCCCGCGAAGGGCGGTCCGGGTGCCCGGCGGGCGCGGGTTGTGGCCAAGGCCACGGTCCGCGCGCGGGACCGCGGCGCGGGCGCGGGGGGCGAGCGCATCGGGCCATTCGGAGCGTAATACCCTCGGGCGCATGCTTGACGCCCTGACGGTCGCGGTCTCCGTGGCCGCGCTCGCCCTCGCCGCCTGGTGCGGCTTCGCCGCCTTCCGCGACCAGCCGACCAAGGACTGGCACTTCATCGGCATGGCCGTGGTGACGTTCCTCGTCGTGGTCCAGCTGGTCGTCGGGATCGTGCAGCTGGTGCGCGGGGAGAAGGCCGAGGAGGGCACGACGATCTTCGTCGCCTATCTGCTCGGGGCGCTGTGCGCGGTGCCCATCGCCGGCTTCATGTCGCTCGCGGAGCGCAGCCGGTGGGGTTCGGCCACGGTGGCGGCCGGAGCGGTCGTCCTGGCCGTGCTCGAAGTGCGTCTCTACGACATCTGGACGGTGGGCTGACCATGACCGCGACCGAGACCGAGGGAAAGACCCGGCTCGTCACCGGGCCGGGCACGCTGCTCGTCTGGCTGTACGGCGTGATGTCGGTGGGCGCGGTGTCCCGCTCGATCTACCAGATCGCCACCGAGTTCGACCGCGCACCGCTCGCGTACTCCCTGTCGGCGGTGGCGGCGGTCGTCTACGTCTTCATCACGTACACGCTGGTACGGGGCGGGGAGAAGGCCCGCAGGGCGGCGCTGGTGTGCTGCGCCGCCGAGCTCGCGGGCGTGCTGATCGTGGGGACCTGGACGCTGGTGGAGCCGTCGGCCTTCCCGGACGCGACGGTCTGGTCGGACTTCGGCTACGGCTACGTCTTCATCCCGGTGCTGCTGCCGCTGACCGGCATCTGGTGGCTGCGCCGGTCGCGTACGGCGGTGGCGGCCGGCTGACTCAGGCGGCCTTCTCCAGGGTCACCAGGGTGAGCCGGGGGCCGACCTCCTGGACGCCGACCTGCGCGTACCCCTTCTTGCGGTAGAGGCGGAGGTTGCCCTCGCTGCGGTGGCCGGTGAAGAGCTGGTAGCGCTTGGCGGAGCCCGCGGGTACGGCGGTGGCGGCCGCGAAGTGGCGCTCGATGCCGTCGAGGAGGCGGCCGCCGAGGCCGTGCCGGCGCATCCGCGGGTGCACGATCAGCTTGGCGATCCGTACGGTGCCGTCCTCGTCGAGCCGGGCCCGTACGGAGGCGACGACCTCGTCGCCGAGCCGGGCCACGAGCCCGTGCCCCTCGTCCAGTTCGGCGCGCAGGGCGTCGAGCGACTGGGTGAGCGGCTCGATGGACCAGTCTCCGTAGAGCTCCGCCTCGCTCTGGTAGCAGAGGTACTGCAGCTTCAGGATGTGCTCCGCGTCCCGCGCGTCCGCCGCTGAGATGGTCACACTCAGGCCCATGTGTGCACGCCTCCCGCTCATCTGGTCGATCATCGGTTTACCGCACCCTTCCCCGTCGACCCGGGGCAGGAACCTCTGCAGCCAGCATTCTGCGCAGGCATCCCAGGCAACGGGAACGCATCGGCCCCAGACTGCCCTGTGAGATACCCAACTCTCCTGCGATTTCCCGGTACGTGGGGTCCTCGGGATCGAGCATCGCGGTCAGCACCCGGGGGCAGCGGCCCGGCGTCCGGGTGACGGCGGCGCGGAGGGTGCGGCGGCCTTCGGCGGCCATCAGGGAGTGCTCCGGGGAGCCGTGGGGTCCGGGCGCGGCCGGGTCCTCGGCCGGTTCGTCCCGGTAGGGCCGTTCGCGGTCGCTGGTCCTGCGGGCCCGGCGGGCCTCCGCGCGGACGGCGCGGCGCAGCCATTCGGCGGGGCGCTCGGGGGCGGCGCCGGTCTCCTGGAGCTGCTCCAGGAGGCGGAGCCAGACGGCCTGTTCCAGATCGCCCGGGTCGACGCCCGCGGCCGGCGCCTCGGCGTCGGACTCGGCGGCGAGCAGCGGGGCGAGGGCGGCCAGGAGACCGGGGGTGGTGTCCGGTGCGGACTCGGCAGTGGTCATGCACCGCACGATGCCGGGGCTCGTGGGCGTGGTTGCGGTACGGGTCCCAAACCACCCGGGAGGAGGGTGTGCGGGTCCGGTCGGCGGACCCGCACACCCTCCGGGGTGCTCAGCGGCGGGCGGTGCTCAGCCCTGGGGCGGTGTTCGGTCGCGGGCCGCGCTCAGTCCCGGGCGGTGAAGTCCGCGGCGCCCAGCAGGGCGGTGTCCGGGTTGTCGGAGAAGATGCCGTCGATCCCCGTCGCCAGGTAGGTCTTCAGGGCCCCGAAGGAGTCCCCGTACGCCGTCGGGTCGGTGCCCCTGCGGAAGTCCGCCGGCAGGAAGGAGTTCTCGTTGCGGTGGGTGTACGGGTGGAGGATCAGGCCCGCCGCGTGCGCGTCCCGCACCAGCGTGGTCGGGTCGCCGAGGCGGCCGCTCGCGTCCTTCGGGATCACCAGGTCGAGCGTGGGACCGATGCCCCGGGCGTACGAGGCGATCCAGCGCAGGCCCCCCGGCGTGACCAGGTCGGCGACCGTGCGCGGGTCCCCGGCCTGCACGAAGTCCCAGGGGCGGCTGGTCGCGCCGGAGAGCAGGACCACGCCGGGCGAGTCGACCAGCTTCGCGAGCCGCTGGATGCTGCTGGGCTCGAAGGACTGGAGGAAGACCGGGGAGTTCGCGCGGTGACGGCCGTACCGGCGCAGCAGCTTGGCGAGGCGCTCCTCCAGGCCGAGGCCGAGGGAGCGGAAGTAGCTGGGGTGCTTGGTCTCGACGTGCAGCCAGATCTCGCGGCCCCGGCGGCGGCCCTCCTCGTCGGCCCAGCGCAGCACCTCCTCGAAGGTGGGGACCGTCCAGCGGCCGTCGTACAGGGTGTTCTCCTGGCGGACGGCCGGAATGCGCTCCTTGGCCCGCAGGGTCTTGAGCTCGGCGAGCGTGAAGTCCTCGGTGAACCAGCCGGTGAGGGAGACCCCGTCGACGCTCTTGGTGGTCTTCCGGGAGGCGAACTCGGGGTGGTCGGCGACATCGGTGGTGCCGGTGATGTCGTTCTCGTGGCGGCAGACGAGGTGTCCGTCCTTGGTGGGGACGAGGTCCTGCTCGATGACGTGGGCGCCGAGGTCGAGGGCGTGCCGGTAGGAGCCGAGGGTGTGCTCGGGGCGGTAGCCGCTGGCGCCGCGGTGGGCGATGACGGTGGGGACGGGCAGGGAGCGGTAGCCGCGCCCGTGGCCGTGTGCCGCGCCGGCGGTCCGCGATTCGGCGGCCTGCGCCGCGCCCGTACCGGCGGCGAGGGCCGTGGAGGCGCCGAGGACGGTGGCGCCCGCCGCTCCGAGAACCGTGCGCCGGGCCGGGATCCGGCGTTCGCCCTGGGTCATGAGATGTCCTCCTGTGTCATGTCCCGCTCCTGTCGACGGGTGCCCCCGACGCTAGGCATCGGGGCCCTACGGGCGGCAGACCTCCGCCGAACATGGCGGAAACACACGTCAACACTGCGTATCCACTCGGTGAACCCGATGTGCGCGCGGTGGTGACCCGCGAGTATCGTCGCCAGCTGCACCGTCAGCTCGACTGACCCGCATCCCACCGGAGGAACCGTTGTCCCGTCTCGCGATCATCAAGGCAGTGCTCGGGCCGGTCATGCGCCTGATGTTCCGCCCCCGCGTGGAGGGCGCCGAGAACATCCCGGGGACCGGTCCCGTCATCCTCGCGGGCAACCACCTGACCTTCATCGACTCGATGATCATGCCGATCTGCCTGGACCGTCCGGTCTACTTCATCGGCAAGGACGAGTACGTGACGGGCAAGGGCATCAAGGGCCGGGCCATGGCCTGGTTCTTCACCAGCGTCGGCATGATCCCGGTGGACCGGGACGGCGGCCGCGGCGGTGTGGCGGCCCTGATGACCGGGCGCCGGGTCCTCGAGGAGGGCAAGATCTTCTCGATCTACCCCGAGGGCACCCGCTCCCCCGACGGCCGGCTGTACCGGGGCCGTACGGGCATCGCCCGGCTGACCCTGATGACGGGCGCGCCGGTGGTCCCGTTCGCGATGATCGGCACCGACAAGATCCAGCCGGGCGGCGCGGGCTTCCCGCGCCCGGGCAAGGTGACGGTCCGCTTCGGCGAGGCGATGGAGTTCTCGCGGTACGACGGGATGGACCGCGACCGCTATGTGCTGCGGGCGGTGACGGACTCGGTGATGGCCGAGGTCATGCGGCTCTCGGGCCAGGAGTACGTGGACATGTACGCCACGAAGGCGAAGGCCGCGTAGTCCGCACGGACGGACGAAAGGGCCCCGTACGGCCAGCTGGCCGTACGGGGCCCTTCGCCATCGGCGTCAGTGCTCGACGCCGTCCTCCAGCTTCTGCCCCTTGAGCAGGAACCAGGCCGCGACCGCGGTGGCGAGGAGGACGGCCGCGCCGACCCCGGCCGCGATCCGCAGGCCGTCGACGAAGGCTTCCTGGGCGGCCGACACCAGGGCCGTCGCCGTCTCCGGGGCGAGAGCGCCGGAGGCCTCGACCGCGCCGCCCAGCGACTCGTGCGCGGCGGAGGCGGTGTCGGAGGGTACCCCGGCCGGGGTGGCGAAGCCCCGGTAGACACCGGTCACGATCGAACCGAGCACGGCGATGCCGAGCGCGGCGCCCAGTTCGTATGCCGTTTCCGAGACCGCGGAGGCCGATCCGGCCTGCTCCTTGGGAACGCTGGACAGGATCACGTCGGCGGTGACGGTGAAGGCGAAACCGGCGCCCACGCCGACGACGAGCAGGGCGGCGCCGAGCAGCGGGTAGTCGGTGTGCTGGTCGATGGTCGTCAGGACGGCGAGCGCGAGGCCGACCGCCGCGAGACCGCCGGCCACCACGGACCGTACGGAGAATCGACGGGCCACCAGGCCCGCGATCAGACCGGCCGTCACGGCGCCGACCGCCGCCGGGAGTTCGGCGAGTCCGGCCTCCAGCGGGTGGCGGCCCTGGACCAGCTGGAAGAACTGCGACAGGAAGAACACCAGGCCGGAGAGGCCGAGGATGGTCAGCAGGTCGGCGAGCACGGCGCCCGAGAAGCCGCGGTGGCGGAACAGGCGCATGTCCAGGAGCGGCGCGGGCAGGGTCAGCTGCCTGCGGACGAACCAGGTCAGGGCGGCGATGCCGATGAGGGCGGCGGCCGCCGCGTCGAGGGCCGGGCCGTGCGAGGCCAGTTCCTTGATCGCGTAGACGATGCCGATCATGCCGACGAGGGAGAGCGCGACGCTCGGCAGGTCCCAGGGGCCGGGGGCCGGGTTCTTCGACTCGGGGATCAGCTTGATGCCGACGAGGACGAGGACCGCCATCACGGGCAGGTTGATGAGGAAGACCGAGCCCCACCAGAAGTGCTCCAGGAGGAAACCGCCGACGACCGGGCCGACGGCGGCGCCGGCCGAGGCCATGGCGCCCCAGATGCCGATCGCGAGGCTGCGCTCGCGCGGGTCGTGGAAGAGGTTCCGGATGAGCGCCAGGGTCGACGGCATCAGGGTCGCACCGGCGACGCCGAGCAGGGCGCGGGCCACGATCATCATCTCGGGGCTGGTCGCGTAGGCGTTCAGCACGGAGACGGCGCCGAAGGCGGTGGCACCGATCAGGAGCAGCTTCTTGCGGCCGATGCGGTCGCCGAGGCTGCCCATGGAGACCAGGAGTCCGGCGATGACGAAGGAGTAGACGTCACCGATCCAGAGGAGCTGGGTGCCGGAGGGCTTCAGGTCCTCGGAGAGGAAGGGGGTGGCGAGGCCGAGCACCGTGGCGTCGACCGCCACGAGGAGGACGGCCAGGACGAGAACGGAGAGGGCGAGCCACCGGCCGGGGCGGCGCACGCCCTCGGTATGGCCCGCGGACTTGAGGGTGCTGGTGGTCACTTCTCCACGCTCCTGCGCGCTCCGCCGAGCAGCAGCTCGGCGATCATGTACTGGAAGTCCTTGGCGGCGACCCGGCCGTCCTGCACGGCCCAGGCGCCGGAACCGACGAGCCCGTAGAAGGCCTCGGTGAGCCAGGCGGGGGTCAGGTCGATGCGGAAGACGCCGCTTTCCTGGCCGCGCCGGAAGAGCGCGGAGACGCGGGCGTCGAGGAGGGCCCAGCCTTCGTTCTGCTGGTCGCCCTCGAAGAGCTGGTTCTCGGTGACGAGGAAGGACAGCAGGGGCGCGACGTGCTCCACTTCGGCGACGAGCCGTCGTACGGCCTCGTCCTCGGGCCCGTCGTCGAGCCCGGCCCGGTCGAGCGCCGCCTCCAGTTCCTGCAGCCCGAGCTCTTCGAGCGCCCGCACCAGGGCGTCCCGCCCGGCGAAGTGCCGGTGCAGCGTGGCCCGCCCGATCCCGGCGGCCCGGGCGACCTCGTCCATCGTGGCGGTCGCCTTGCGGGTGAGCAGGGCGGCGGCGGCGCGGAGCACCTGGGTGCGATCGACTGACATGAGACAACCATACACCGAATGAGACATTGATGTCTCATTCAAAATTGCGATGCCTCACCTGAGGCGGGACGGGATGCTGTGACGATGACGAAGCCACTGCTGCTGATCGACGTCGACGGACCGCTGAATCCCTATGCGGCACAGCGCGAGCGGCGCCCGGAGGGGTACACGACGCACCGGATGCGGCCGACCGGCTGGTCCGGGACGAAGCCGCTGCGGGTGTGGCTGAATCCCGCGCACGGGGACGAGCTGCTCGCGTTGGCGGAGGCGTACGAGCTGGTCTGGGCGACGACATGGAAGGGCGAGGCGAACGACTGGATCGGGCCTCCGCTCGGGCTGCCGGAGCTGCCGTTCATCGACTGGCCCCAGATGCACGGGAAGGCCCCTCGCGGGACCTTCTGGAAGACGCAGTACATCCTCGAGTACGCCGCGGGGCGGCCGTTCGCCTGGATGGACGACGACATCACCGCGTACGACCACGAGTACGTGGAGCGGAACCACCTCGCCGCCGCCCTGCTCCTGGGCGTCGACCCCCGGCTCGGGTTGCTCCGGCCGGACTTCGACGCGCTCGCGGAGTGGGCGGCGGCGCTGTGATTCGTCGGGCGTTACTTCTTGGCCTCGGCCCAGGCGTGCTGGACCACCAGGTCGGCCTTGACCTCGATGAGCTGGGTGGCGACCGCCGAGGGGGCGGTGCCGCCGCGGCCGTCGCGGGAGGCGAGGGCGCCGGGGACGTTGAGGACCGTGCGGACCTCGGGGGTGAGGTGCTCGGAGATCTTGGCGAACTGCTCGTCCGTCAGCTCGTCCAGCTCCTTGCCCTCGGACTCGGCGACCTTCACGCACTCGCCGGCCACCTCGTGCGCCACCCGGAACGGCACGCCCTGCTTGACCAGCCACTCGGCGATGTCGGTCGCGAGCGAGAAGCCGGCCGGGGCCAGCTCCTCCATGCGCTCCCGGTTGACCGTGAGCGTGGCCATCATGCCGGTGAAGGCGGGCAGCAGGACCTCCAGCTGGTCGCAGGAGTCGAAGACCGGCTCCTTGTCCTCCTGGAGGTCCCGGTTGTAGGCGAGCGGCAGGGCCTTGAGCGTGGCCATGAGACCGCTGAGGTTGCCGATGAGACGGCCCGACTTGCCCCGGGCGAGCTCCGCGATGTCGGGGTTCTTCTTCTGCGGCATGATCGACGAGCCGGTGGAGAAGGCGTCGTGGAGGGTCACGAAGGAGAACTCCTTCGTGTTCCAGATGATGATCTCCTCGGCGATCCGCGAGATGTTGACGCCGATCATCGCGGTGATGAAGGAGAACTCGGCGACGAAGTCACGCGAGGCCGTGCCGTCGATCGAGTTGCCGACGGAGCCGCGCTCGAAGCCCAGGTCCTTGGCGACCGCCTCCGGGTCGAGCCCCAGGGAGGAGCCGGCCAGGGCGCCGGAGCCGTACGGGGAGACCGCCGTACGGGTGTCCCACTGCCGCAGCCGCTCGGCGTCCCGGGAGAGCGCCTGGGCGTGGGCGAGGACGTGGTGGGCGAAGAGCACGGGCTGGGCGTGCTGGAGGTGCGTACGGCCGGGCATGGCGACGTCCGGGTGCGCCTCGGCGAGGCCGACGAGGGCGTCCTGGAGGTCGGCGACAAGGCCGCCGATGATCCGGGCGTGGTCGCGCAGGTACATCCGGAAGAGCGTGGCGACCTGGTCGTTGCGGGACCGGCCGGCGCGCAGCTTGCCGCCGAGCTCCGGGCCGACGCGCTCCAGCAGGCCCCGCTCCAGGGCGGTGTGGACGTCCTCGTCCGCGATGGTGCCGACGAGGGTGCCGTCGGCGACGTCCGCCTCCAGTTGGTCGAGTCCGGCGAGCATGCCGGTCAGCTCGTCGTCGGTGAGCAGCCCGGCCTTGTGCAGCACGCGCGCGTGGGCGCGGGAACCGGCGATGTCGTACGGCGCGAGGCGCCAGTCGAAGTGGACCGACGCGGACAGCTTCGCCAGGGCCTCGGCGGGCCCGTCGGCGAACCGTCCGCCCCAGAGCCGGACGTCACCGTTGTTGCTGCTCACTGCTGCTCCTCGGGAGGGTGGGGATACCGTCGCGTAGGCATAACTATGCGGTCCACCGTATGTTTTGTCAACGCGGATCGGGCCGGGGGCGGGTCACCTCCGGTTGGCCCCCTCCGGTGCGCGGGGCGAGGTCCACGGGCCTAGCGTCGCGGCCATGCGCACTCTCCTCGTGCTCGGCGCCGCTCTGCTCTCCCTGGGCGCGGCACCCTTCCCCGTACCGCCGCCGACGCGGACGGCCGCCGTGCCGCTGCCCGCGCGGATGGCCGACACCGGCGGCGGCTCGCAGCTGATCACCGCCGTGGCCGCCGGAACGGGGTCGACCACGGGCACGCTGACCTGGTGGGACCGGCGCGGCGGGCGGTGGGTGCGGGCGGGGACCGCGCCCGCCCGGTTCGGCGCGAAGGGGCTAGCGGAGGGACGGCAGCGCCGGCAGGGGACGAACACCACGCCCACCGGGCTCTACCGGCTGCCGTACGCCTTCGGGATCGAGCCCGCGCCGGCGGGGACCTCGTACCGGTACGCGCGCGTGACCGGGCGGTCCTGGTGGTGCCAGGACAACGGCTCCCGCGCGTACAACCGCTGGGTCGAGGGGCTGCCACGGGACTGCCGGGCGGCGGAGGCCGAGCACCTCGTCACGTACCGCCGCCAGTACGCGTACGGGCTCGTCATCGGCTTCAACTACGACCGGCCCGTACGCGGGCGGGGCGCCGGGATCTTCCTGCACGTCAACGGGCAAGGGGCCACCGCAGGTTGTGTCTCCGTGCCGGCCGGAGCCATGCGGGCCCTGCTCACCTGGGCCGATCCCGCCCGTCGGCCGCACATCGCCGTCGGCACGCGGGGCGGCGGGCCGACGGCGATCACGCGGTACTGAACGCACCTACGGCCGGGGGCACTCCCCGTCGGAGTCGCCCCCGGCCGTGGACGTCTACTTCTGCGCCAGCTTCAGCAGGTGGTCGGCGAGCGCCTGGCCGCCGTCCGGGTCGCGGCTGATGAGCAGCAGCGTGTCGTCACCGGCGATCGTGCCGAGGATGGCGTGGAGTTCGGCCTGGTCGATGGCCGACGCGAGGAACTGGGCGGCGCCCGGCGGCGTCCGCAGGACCACCAGGTTGGCGGACGCCTCGGCGGCGATCAGCAGTTCCCCGGAGAGGCGCCGCATGCGCTCCTCCTTGGCGGACTCGCCCAGCGGGGCCTGCGGGGTGCGGAATCCGCCCTCGCTCGGCACCGCGTAGATGAGCTCACCGCCGGTGTTGCGGATCTTCACCGCGCCCAGCTCGTCGAGGTCGCGGGAGAGCGTCGCCTGGGTGACGCTCAGCCCGTCGTCCGCGAGGAGCTTGGCGAGCTGGCTCTGCGAGCGCACCGGCTGCCGGTTGAGGATGTCGACGATCCTGCGGTGGCGTGCGGTGCGGGTCTGCGGAACGGACGGCCCGCCGTGCTCATTTTCCTGCGCGTCGGTCATCGTCGTCTCATTCTCCGGTTCGTCCTTGCCCGTTCGCCACGTCGAGGACCCCGGGCAGCGCCTGGACGAAGGCGTCCGCCTCGGCGTCGGTGAGGACCAGCGGAGGCATGATCCGTACGACATCGGGGGCGGGCGCGTTCACCAGGAGGCCGGCGTCCTGAGCCGCCTGCTGCACCTGCGGTGCGAGGGACTCCGTGAGCACGATACCCAGCAGAAGGCCCGCACCACGGACGTGGGAGACCAGCGGGTGGCCGAGACCTTCGATTCCCTGCCTCAGCCGCTCCCCGACCGCCTTCACGTGGTCGAGGGCCGCGTCGGCGCCCAGGGTGTCGAGAACGGCGAGTCCTGCGGCGCAGGCCACCGGGTTGCCGCCGAAGGTCGTGCCGTGGTGACCCGGCCCGAAGAGGTCGGCCGCGGGGCCGAAGGCGACGGTCGCGCCGATCGGGAGACCACCGCCGAGACCCTTGGCGAGGGTCACGACATCGGGCTCGACGCCCTCGTGCGCCTGGTACTCGAACCAGTGGCCGCAGCGGCCGATTCCGGTCTGCACCTCGTCGAGGACGAGGAGGGTGCCGGTGGCACGGGTGATCTCCCGGGCCGCCTTGAGGTAGCCGGGCGGCGGCACGACCACGCCGTTCTCGCCCTGGATGGGCTCGATGATCACGAGGGCGGTGTCCTCGGTGACGGCGGCGCGCAGCGCCTCGACGTCGCCGTACGGCACGTGCGTGACGTCGCCGGGCAGCGGCAGGAACGGCGTCTGCTTGGCGGGCTGGCCGGTGAGCGCCAGGGAGCCCATGGTCCGGCCGTGGAAGCCGCCCTGGGTGGCGACCATGTGCGGGCGGCCGGTGAGCCGGCCGAGCTTGAAGGCGCCTTCGACGGCCTCGGCGCCGGAGTTGCAGAAGAAGACCTTGCCGGGCCGGCCGAAGAGGGCGAGCAGCCGCTCGGCGAGGGCCACGGGCGGTTCGGCGACGAAGAGGTTGGAGACGTGGCCGAGGGTGCCGATCTGCCGGGTGACGGCCTCGACGATCGCCGGGTGGCCGTGCCCGAGGGCGTTGACCGCGATGCCGCCGACGAAGTCGAGGTACTCGGTGCCGTCGGCGTCCCAGACCTTGGCGCCCTCGCCGCGGACGAGGGGCAGCCGGGGGGTGCCGTAGTTGTCCATGAGGGAGCCCTGCCACCGTGCGGTGAGCTGCTCGTTCCCGGTGCCGGTGGTGCCCGGTTCCGTGGTCCCGGGTTCCGTGGTGCCGGGTTCCGTGGTCCCGGATTCCGCGGTCCCGGGTTCCGTGGTGCCGCTCATCATTCCCCCTGTCCGTCCGGCACGACCATCGTGCCGATGCCCTCGTCGGTGAAGATCTCCAGCAGGATGGAGTGCGGGACCCGCCCGTCGATCACGCGGGCCGTCGTGACCCCGTTCCGTACGGCGTGCAGGCAGCCCTCCATCTTGGGGACCATGCCGCTGGAAAGCTCGGGCAGCAGCTTCTCCAGCTGGCTCGCGGTGAGCCTGCTGATGACCTCGTCGCTGTGCGGCCAGTCCTCGTAGAGGCCCTCGACGTCGGTCAGGACCATCAGCGTCTCGGCGCCCAGCGCCGCAGCGAGTGCCGCAGCCGCCGTATCAGCATTGACGTTGTAGACATGTCCGTCGTCCTGGGAGCGGGCGATGGAGGAGATGACCGGGATCCGGCCGTCCTCCAGGAGCGCCTGGATGGCGCCGGTGTCGATGGCGGTGATCTCACCGACCCGGCCGATGTCGATCTGCTCGCCGCCCACGACCGGCCGGTGCCGGGTGGCGGTGATGGTGTGGGCGTCCTCGCCGGTGAGTCCGACGGCGAGCGGGCCGTGCTGGTTGAGCAGCCCGACGAGCTCGCGCTGGACCTGGCCGGCGAGGACCATCCGTACGACGTCCATGGCGTCCTCGGTGGTGACCCGCAGGCCCGCCTTGAACTCGCTGACGATGCCGTGCCGGTCGAGGGCGGCGCTGATCTGCGGGCCGCCGCCGTGCACCACGACCGGCTTGAGGCCGGCCTGGCGCAGGAAGACGACGTCCTGCGCGAAGGCGGCCTTCAGGTCCTCGTCGATCATGGCGTTGCCGCCGAACTTGATGACGACCGTCTTGCCGTTGTGCCGCGTCAGCCAGGGCAGGGCCTCGATGAGGATCTGCGCCTTGGGGAGCGCGGTGTGCTTCCGGGTCGTGCTCTCGACCGGGTTCTTCGGCTCGGTCATGACGAGTACGCGCTGTTCTCGTGGACGTAGTCGGCCGTGAGGTCGTTCGCCCAGATGACGGCGGACTCGGTGCCGGCGGCGAGGTCGGCGGTGATGGTGACCTCCCGGTAGCGCATGTCGACCAGGTCGCGGTCCTCGCCGACGGAGCCGTTCTTGCACACCCAGACGCCGTTGATGGCGACGTTCAGCTCGTCGGGCTCGAACGCGGCGGCGGTGGTGCCGATGGCGGACAGCACCCGGCCCCAGTTGGGGTCCTCGCCGTGGATGGCGCACTTGAGGAGGTTGTTACGGGCGATGGACCGGCCCACCTCGACGGCGTCGTCCTCGGTGGCGGCGTTGACCACCTCGATGCGGATGTCCTTGCTGGCGCCCTCGGCGTCGCCGATGAGCTGCCGCGCGAGGTCGTCGCAGACCTCCCGTACGGCTCCGGCGAACGCGTCCTGCGCCGGGGTGACGCCGGAGGCGCCGGAGGCGAGGAGGAGGACGGTGTCGTTGGTGGACATGCAGCCGTCGGAGTCGACCCGGTCGAAGGTGACGCGGGTGGCGCCCCGGAGCGCGCCGTCGAGGCCGCTCGCGTCGACGTCGGCGTCGGTGGTGAGGACGACGAGCATGGTGGCGAGACCGGGGGCGAGCATGCCCGCGCCCTTGGCCATGCCGCCGACCGTCCAGCCGTCCTTGGTCACCACGGAGGTCTTGTGGACGGTGTCGGTGGTCTTGATGGCGATGGCGGCCTTCTCGCCGCCGTGCTCGGAGAGCTCGGCCGCGGCCTTCTCGACGCCGGGCAGGAGCTTGTCCATGGGGAGCAGGACGCCGATGAGGCCGGTGGAGGCGACGGCGACCTCGCCCGCGCCGACCTCGGTGCCCTGGGCGCTGAGGACCTCGGCGACCTTCTCGGCGGTGGCGTGGGTGTCCTGGAAGCCCTGGGGGCCGGTGCAGGCGTTGGCGCCGCCGGAGTTGAGGACGACGGCGGTCAGTTCGCCGTCGGCGAGGACCTGCTGGGACCAGACGACCGGGGCGGCCTTGACGCGGTTGGAGGTGAAGACTCCCGCGGCGGCGCGGCGCGGCCCGGTGTTGACCACGAGGGCCAGGTCCGGGTTGCCGTTCTGCTTGATCCCGGCGGCGATGCCGGCCGCCGTGAATCCCTTCGCTGCGGTGACACTCACTGTGCTTCTCCGTTCTCCCCCAGAGCTGACGCCTGGGAGGTACCCCCGTCTCCGCCCGCGCGGCGGAAGGGTGTGGGCTTCGTCTTCGTCTGCGTCTTCGTCTGCGGACCGGTGGCCGCGCGTGCGTCGATCACGGCGCCACGCCCGTGGTGGAAAGTCCGGTCTCCTCGGGGAGGCCGAGGGCGATGTTCATGCTCTGCACCGCGCCGCCGGCGGTGCCCTTGGTGAGGTTGTCGATGGCGCTGATCGCGATGATCCGGTTCGCCGCCGGGTCGTACGCGACCTGGATCTGAACGGCGTTGGAACCGTAGACGGACGCCGTCGCGGGCCACTGCCCCTCGGGCAGCAGGTGCACGAACGGCTCGTCCGCGAAGGCCTTCTCGTACGCGGCCCGTACGGTCTCGGCGGTGACGCCCGGCTTCGCGGTGGCGGTGCAGGTGGCGAGGATGCCGCGGGGCATCGGGGCCAGGGTCGGCGTGAAGGAGACGGTGACCCGCTCCCCCGCCGGTCCGCTGAGGTTCTGGATCATCTCGGGGGTGTGCCGGTGGCCGCCGCCGACGCCGTACGGAGACATGCTGCCCATGACCTCGCTGCCGAGCAGATGCGGCTTGGCGGCCTTGCCCGCGCCGGAGGTGCCGGAGGCGGCGACGATCACCGCTTCCGGCTCGGCGAGCCCGTTCGCGTACGCGGGGAAGAGCGCGAGCGAGACGGCGGTCGGGTAGCAACCGGGCACCGCGACGCGCTTGGACCCCTCCAACGCGGCGCGGACACCCGGCAGTTCGGGGAGCCCGTAGGGCCAGGTCCCGGCGTGCGGGGAGCCGTAGTACGTCTCCCAGTCGGCGGGGTCCCTCAGCCGGAAGTCGGCGCCCATGTCGACGACGAGGACGTCCGGGCCGAGCTGTTCGGCGACGGCGGCGGACTGCCCGTGCGGCAGGGCGAGGAAGACCACGTCGTGCCCGGCGAGCTGGTCGGCGGTGGTGGGCACGAGGACACGGTCGGCGAGCGGCAGCAGGTGGGGCTGGAGGCCCCCGAGCCGCTGGCCGGCGTTGGAGTGGCCGGTCAGGGCGCCGATCTCCACGTGGGGGTGGGCGAGGAGGAGACGCAGGAGCTCTCCGCCCGCGTATCCGCTCGCACCCGCCACTGCTACTCGTACCGTCATCGAAACCCTCCTCATGGATGGCATGACTATACGTCTCGACGCACTTTTATGCAACGACGCCGACGACCGCCCGATCGAGCTCCATCAACCGGGCCGATCGACCCCCTTTGCATGACCATGCGAGATGATGCATACTCTTCCTATGTCCAAGGTCCTCACCTCCCTGCCCGCCGGCGAGCGCGTCGGCATCGCCTTCTCCGGCGGCCTCGACACCTCCGTCGCGGTCGCATGGATGCGCGACAAGGGCGCCATCCCGTGCACCTACACCGCCGACATCGGCCAGTACGACGAGCCCGACATCGCCTCGGTGCCCGGCCGCGCCAAGACCTACGGTGCCGAGATCGCGCGCCTGGTCGACTGCCGCGCCGCGCTGGTCGAGGAGGGTCTTGCCGCACTCACCTGCGGGGCGTTCCACATCCGCTCCGGCGGCCGCGCCTACTTCAACACCACCCCGCTCGGCCGCGCCGTCACCGGCACCCTCCTCGTCCGGGCCATGCTCGAGGACAACGTCCAGATCTGGGGCGACGGCTCGACGTTCAAGGGCAACGACATCGAGCGGTTCTACCGTTACGGCCTGCTCGCCAACCCGCACCTGCGGATCTACAAGCCCTGGCTGGACACGGACTTCGTGACCGAGCTCGGCGGCCGCAAGGAGATGTCGGAGTGGCTGGTCGCCCACGACCTCCCCTACCGCGACAGCACCGAGAAGGCGTACTCCACCGACGCCAACATCTGGGGCGCCACCCACGAGGCCAAGACGCTGGAGCACCTCGACACCGGCGTGGAGACCGTCGAACCGATCATGGGCGTCCGGTTCTGGGACCCCTCGGTCGAGATCGCCGCCGAGGACGTCACGATCGGCTTCGACCAGGGCCGCCCGGTCACCATCAACGGCAAGGAGTTCTCCTCCGCCGTCGACCTCGTCATGGAGGCCAACGCCATCGGCGGCCGCCACGGCATGGGCATGTCGGACCAGATCGAGAACCGGATCATCGAGGCCAAGAGCCGTGGCATCTACGAGGCGCCCGGCATGGCCCTCCTGCACGCGGCGTACGAGCGGCTCGTCAACGCGATCCACAACGAGGACACCCTCGCCCAGTACCACAACGAGGGCCGCCGCCTCGGCCGGCTCATGTACGAGGGCCGGTGGCTGGACCCGCAGGCGCTGATGGTCCGCGAGTCGCTCCAGCGCTGGGTCGGCGCGGCCGTCACCGGCGAGGTGACGCTGCGGCTGCGGCGCGGCGAGGACTACTCGATCCTCGACACCACGGGACCGGCGTTCAGCTACCACCCGGACAAGCTCTCCATGGAGCGCACCGAGGACTCGGCCTTCGGCCCCTCGGACCGGATCGGCCAGCTCACCATGCGCAACCTCGACATCGCCGACTCCCGCGCCAAGCTGGAGCAGTACGCGGGCCTCGGCCTGATCGGCACCTCCAACCCGGCCATCGGCGCCGCCCAGGCCGCCGCGACCGGACTGATCGGCACCATGACGGAGCTGCCGGAGGGCGGCGCCGAAGCGATCGCCTCCCGTGGCGAGGCCACCGACGAGGACCAGATGCTGGACCGCGCGGCGATGGAGTTCGGCACCGACTGACCCACCCCCACCCGGTCGAGTGCGCCACCACTCGACACCCCCGCCGAGCCGCGCGCTCGGCACCCCGGAAGGCCGGCTCGACGTTCCCCCGCGTCGGGCCGGCCTTCCGTCTTCCCCGGCCCGTCCGCCGCCGCTGTCACATCACCGTGGGTCCCCGCGTCAAGGCGGTGACGGAACCGAGGAAAAGTGAGGCGCCATGCGCGACGAGGCTTTTGTGACCGCCCTGACCGGGCGGTTCGACGCCCAGGAGGAGCTGTTGCGGCGGGTGGCCCTGCGGATGACGGGCACGCCGGCCGGGGCCGAGGAGGCGCTCGCGACGGCGCGGGCGGAGCTCGTCCGGGACGGCGGGGCGTCGGTACGGGTCTGGCTGACGGCGCTCGTGGGGCAGGAGTGTGTACGGCTGCTCCAGGAGCGGCAGGCGGGCGGCCGGTTCGCCCGGCCGGGGGCGGCGGCCGGAGACCGGAACGGCACCGCCGCCGGGGGCCGGGCCGGGGCGGCGGACAGGGGCCGGGGCGGGGCCGCTTCCGGGGCGGCGGACGAGGGCCGGGCCTGGGCGGCGGACGGGGCCGCGGACGGAGGGGCGGACGGTGGCGGGGTCGAGGACGTGTGGCTCGCGCTGTTCTTCGTGCTCCGGTCCTCCGGTGCCGTGGAGCGGCTCGCCTATGTGCTGCACGACGTGTTCGGGCTGCCGCCGCACGAGACGGCGCGGATCACCGGCGGCTCCGCCGAGGAGGCCGCGCGGCTCGCCCGGCGGGTCCGCGAGCGGGTCCGGGGCGGCGGGGCGGCCCGGGGCGGCGGGGCCGCGGGGCGGCAGCGGGCGGTGGTGGACCGCTTCCTGGCCGCCGCACGCGCGCGGGACGCCCGGGCGCTCGCCGCCGTCCTCGACCCGGACGTCGTCGCCTTCTCGGAGCGCGGGCCGGTGCACGGGGCGCCGGCCGTCGCCGAAGGGGCGGCGGCCTTCGCGCACTTCGCGGACGTGGCCCGGCCCGCGCTGGTCGACGGGGCCGTCGGCGCGGTCGCCTTCGTCGGCGGCCGGCCGGTCTCGGCGGTGGCGTTCGCCCTCCGCGAGGACCGGATCGTCACCGTCTCCGTCACGACCGGGGAGGACCGGGTGCGCGCGCTGGACCTGGCGTTCCCCGACGGCTGACGGACCGGGCCGCGACCCTGACGGCACGTCAGGGGCGTCTCCGTGGAAGGCCAGGGGAATCCCGGAGGCCGCAACGACGAGGGCCCGCCTAGCCTGGAGACATGATCATCGATGCGCAGACCCATGTACGGGTGGCCCGCCCTTCGCGGGACCTCGCCGCCGCCGAGCGGTTCTATGTCGACGGGCTCGGGCTCGTCGTGCAGTGGCGGACCACCGAGCGGGTGTCCGGCAAGCACGATCTCCTCATGGTCGGTCCCGAGGACGGCGGCTGGCACTTCGAGCTGACCCGTGATCCCGAGGATCCGGTGGAGCCCGCCCCCACCGTCGAGGACCTCTTCGTCGTCTACCTCGGGGCGCCCGTCCAGGAGGAGCAGGTGGAGCGACTGCTCGCGGCGGGCGGGACCCGGGTGCCCGCGCACAACCCGTACTGGGACGAGTTCGGCGTCACCGTCGCCGATCCCGACGGGTATCAGCTCGTCCTGTGCTCGCGCACCTGGGGAAGATGACGACGGGGCACGGCCGTCGGGCCGCGCCCCGGCCCGCCGGACGGGCCCTAGCCCTGTCGTACCGCGCGGAGGACGACGAACTTCGCGTCGCTCGCGACGAGTTCGCTGTTGCCGAAGATCCGGCGGAGGGTGACGTGGTAGCCGAGGTGGCGGTTGCCGATGACCCAGAGTTCGCCGCCGGGGCGCAGCGCGCGGCGGGCGTCCGTGAACATGCGGCGGGCGGTGCGGTCGGTGGTGGCCTGGTGGCTGTGGAACGGCGGGTTGTTCAGGACGAGGTCCACCGAGCCGTCGGGCAGGTCGGCGAGCCCGTCGCCGACGAGGAACTCGGCCTTGCGTCCGTCGCCCACGTGGGTGCGGAAGTTCTCCTCTGCCGAGGCGACCGCCTGGTACGACTCGTCGGTGAAGACCAGTTCCGCGTCGGGTTCGTGGAGGGCGATGGCGAGGCCGACCACGCCGTTGCCGCAGCCGAGGTCGGCGACCCGGGCGCGGCCGAGGTGGCCGGGCAGGTTCGCCAGGAGGAAGCGGGTGCCGATGTCGAGGCGGTCCGCGCAGAAGACGCCGGCGTGGTTGGTGACGGTCAGGCCGGGAAGGCCGGGCGCGGGGGTGTCCGCGGGGAGGTCGTACCGGTGGGGCCAGGGGTTCGGGCGGGGGGTGAGGGAGGGGTCGGGCGTGGTGTGGATCAGCCGCGCCTTCTTGACCGCGAGGGAGGTCCTGGTGGTCCCCAGGATGCGCTCGAAGAGCCGGAGGGTGGAGGTGTGGATGTCCTTGACCATGCCGGTGCCGACGATCACGGTGTCCTCGTGCACGGCGGGGGCGAGGCGGTGCAGCTGGTCCTCCAGGAGCGCGAGGCTCTTGGGGACGCGGACGAGGAGGACGTCGATCCGCCCGGGCGGCGGGTCCTGGGTGGTGAGGAGCCGGACGGCGTCCGGCGCGGCCCCGGCGCGCGCCAGGTTGGCGCGCGTGGCCTCGCGGCCGAGATACGAGTCGGAGATCTGGACGAGCTCGCCCGGACCGGCGGCCTGGAGTGCGGTGACGAGGGCTCCCCAGCGGTCGCCGAGGACGGCGACGGTGCCGGACAGGTCGGTACCGCTCTCGGCCAGGTGGCCGAGGAGGTACTCGTCGGACGCGTCCCAGGCGCGCAGCTGGTCGCGCGGGTCCTCGGGGAAGCGGGTCAGCGTGAAGGCGCCCCATGACGTGGTCAAACGGTTCATCGTGCTCTCAGGCTAGCCGGTCGTGGCCTTCCGCTCCTCCCGTCCTCCCGTGGCGTGCCCGGGGCGGGGGTCAGTGGAGGGCGGTGGCGAGGTGGAGGTGCCAGAGGCCCGGGCGGCCGGTGAGGGTGACGGTGGAGAGGGGGCGGACGTCGACGTTCCAGTAGGTGGCGGGCGGTGCCTTCAGGGCGTACACCAGGGCGGCGCGTACGACGGAGGGTTCGGCGACGGCGACGATGGCGCCGTCCTCGGCGGGGCGGGTGTCGAGCCAGTTCCCTATCCGGGTGATGAAGGCGAGGAGGGGTTCGCCGCCGTGCGGGGCGGTCCGGGGGTCGGTGAGCCAGGCGTCGACGGCGGCGGGTTCGAGGGCGGCGACCTCGGCGAGGGTGAGGCCCCGCCAGCGGCCCATGTCGCAGTCGCGGAGGGCCGGCTGGGCGAGCGGCGCGTAGCCGAGGGCGGTGCCGGTGGCGCGGCTGCGCGGGGTCGGGGAGCAGTAGCGCAGTTCGGCCGCGCCGAGCGGGATGAGCGCGGGCGCGGCCTGCTGCACCTCGTACCAGCCGGCTTCGTCCAGCGGCCGGTCGTCGTCGAAGCGTTCGGCCAGCAGGGAGGAGCTGCGTGCCGCCGTGACGAGCGTCACCCGAAGACTCATGGGCGCGATCGTGAGGCCGGAGGCTCCGCAGGTCAAGGGGTCATTCCGAGGGGGTGGAGAGGCTCCGGCTCACTACTGCCCGAGAGCCATCCACTTGTCCGGATTCTGCAGTGGCGTGAAACCGACCTTCTCGTACACGCCGTGCGCGTCGGCGGTGGCGAGCATGATGCGGCGCAGTCCGTGCGGCGCGAGGTGATCGCGGACGGCGGTGACGAGCGCGGTGCCGAGACCGGTGCCGCGGGCCGCGCGGTCGACGTAGACGTCGCAGAGCCAGGCGAAGGTGGCGTAGTCCGTGACGACGCGCGCGTAGGCGGCCATCTCGCCGGTGTCACGGTGGTAGGCGCCGAGGTTGAGGGAGGCCGCGATGGCCCGGTCCTGCTTCTCCCGAGGTCGGCCGATGGCCCAGTAGGCGTCCGTGGACAGCCAGTGGTGGACGCGGGCGGCGTCGATGCGCGCCGGGTCGGCTGAGATCTCGTACGTCCCGTGCATGACGGGGCTGCCGGTGGTCGTGCTGTCGCTCATGGCCGAAGGGTTCCAGTGACTCCGGGGCTTGTCAGGTGAATTTGCCCGGGCCGGGGGCCGGCCGGGACGGGGCCGCGCCGGTACGCGTCCGGAGCGGCCCGGCCGCGGCGCTCAGCCGGCGAGTTCGTCGACGGCCGCGCGGAGGCGGCGGACGCCCTCGACGATCTCGGCAGGGCCCGCGACACCCGCGAAACTCAGCCGGATGTGTCCGGCGGGAGGTTCGGCGCAGAAGTAGGGGCGGCCGGGGGCCGCGGCGACGCCGGTGCGCAGCGCGGCGGCGAGGAGGGCGGCTTCGGGGACGGCGTCGGGGAGGCGGAGCCAGAGGTGGTAGCCGCCGTAGGGCAGGTGGGCGAGGCCGGCGTCGGGCAGCTGGAGGGCGACGGCGCCGGCGAGCACGTCGCGGCGGTTCCTGAGTTCCTGGGCGACGGCCCGCAGGTGCCGGGGCCAGGCGGGCGCGCCGACGAGTTCCAGCGCGGCCTCCTGGAGGGGCCGGGGGACGAAGAAGCTGTCGACGACCTGGATTGCGCGCAGGCGTTCGAGGACGGGGCCGCGGGCGGCGAGGGCGCCGACCCGCAGGCTAGGCGAAGTGGCCTTGGTGAGGGAGCAGACGTGGACGACGACGCCGTCGGGGTCCTCGGCGGCGAGCGGGGCGGGGAGCGCCGGCGCGTCCTCGTGGACGAGGCGGCGGGCGAAGTCGTCCTCGATGACGAACGCTCCGGCGGCGCGGGCGATCCGGAGGACCTCGCCGCGCCGCTCGGGGGCGAGGACGGCGCCGGTGGGGTTCTGGAAGAGCGGCTGGCAGACGAAGACGCGGGCTCCGGTGGCGCGGAAGGCGGCTTCGAGGAGGTCGGGCCGGACGCCGTCGGTGTCGGCGGGTACGGGGACGGGGCGCAGTCCGGCGGCGCGGGCGACGGCGAGCATGCCGGGGTAGGTGGGCGACTCGACGAGGACGGGGGTGCCGGGCGGGGCGAGGGCGCGCAGGGCGGTGGTGATGGCGGACTGGCCGCCGGCGGTGATGAGGAGGTCGGCGGCGGTGATGCTGCCGCCGATCTCCCGGGCGAACCACTGGCGCAGTTCGGGCAGTCCGTCGGTGGGTGGCCTGCCCCAGGCGCCGGGGCGGCGTCCGGCGCGGGCGAGGGCGCCGGCGAGGGCGTGCTCCGGCTGGAGGGAGGGGTGGAGGTAGCCGCCGTTGAACTCGATGACGCCCGGGGGCGGGGCGGAGAGGGTGACGAGGACGCCGGAGGCGTCGACGGCGCGGGGGACGAGTTCGGTGGCGGTGTCGGCGCTGAGGGCGACCTCCTGCCAGGAGGTGTCTCCGGCGACGGGGGTGGCGCGGGGTTCGGCGCGGAAGGCGCCGGCGCCGGGGCGGGTGACGACGAGCCCTTCAGCGGCGAGCTGGGCGAGGGCGCGGGTGACGGTCACCGGGGAGACGCGGTACCGCTCGACGAGGGCCCGACTCGACGGCAGCTTTCCACCTGGTGAGTAGCGGTTCAGCTCCGCCCTCAACGAATGCGCCAGTTCCGCGACACTGCTACGCTCACTCATGAGGACACAGGATAGCGCTACTGCCACCACGACGATAGCGGTCACCACCACCGGCGGCACCCTCGGCGCCGCCGCGACGGACTTCACCCGCGGCGCCACCGCGGCGGACCCGGCCGGCCCGGGCACCACCGGCGCGAGCGCCGGCCGGACCGACCCGCTCCCCCGTGGCACCCTGCTCGCCGCCCTCGGCGTGATCTCCTTCTCGCTCACCTTCCCGTCGACCGTCTGGGGCCTGGAGAGCTTCGGCCCCTGGTCGCTCGTGGCGGTGCGCTCCACGCTCGCCGCCCTCATCGCGGGCGCCTTCCTCCTCGTCGGCCGGGTGCCGCTGCCCGAGCGCCGTCACTGGGCGGGCCTCGCCGTGGTCGCCGGTGGTGTCGTCATCGGATTCCCGCTCCTGACCACGCTGGCCCTGCAGACCTCCACCACCTCGCACGCCGCCGTGGTCGTCGGCCTGCTACCGCTCACCACGGCCGTCTTCGCGGCGCTGCGGACGGGCCGCCGGCCGTCCCGTACGTTCTGGTGGGCGGCCGTGTCGGGCGCCGTCGTGGTGCTCGGCTTCACGGTCCAGCAGAGCGGCGGGGCCGTGTCGCAGGGCGACCTGTACCTGTTCGGGGCGCTCCTGGTGTGCGCGGCCGGGTACACGGAGGGCGGCCGGCTCGCCCGGCTGATGCCGGGCTGGCAGGTCATCGGCTGGGCCCTGGTCCTCTGCCTGCCGCTGATGGCGGTGGGCTCGGCGGTGGCGCTCTCCGTGGAGCCGGTCCGGCTGAACGCCCACGGTGTCCTCGGCCTGGTCTGGGTGGCCGCCGGTTCGACGTTCTTCGGCCTGTACGTCTGGTACCGGGGCATGGCGTCGATCGGCATCCCGAAGGCGAGCCAGCTGCAGCTCGCCCAGCCGCTCCTCACCCTGTTCTGGTCGGTGTTCCTGCTGGGTGAGACGCTGCCGCTCGCCGCCCCGGTCGCGGCGGTGGCGGTGCTCGTCTGCATCGCCGTCACCCAGCGCGCCAAGAGCTGACCCGGCGGCGGCCGCGGCGGCGGAACCGGCGCGACGGATCGGGGTGACCCGGGCCACAATGGCAGTCAGAGGCACCGAACAGGACAGCCCGGTCGCGAGGAGGCCACCCCGATGCAGGCGAACGTGGGCGACACACTGCTGGTGCACGGCCGGACCGTCGGTCACCACGACCGTACGGCCGAGGTCCTTCAGGTACTGGGGGAGAACGGCACTCCCCCGTACCGCGTGAAGTTCGAGGACGACGGCCACGAGGCCCTCATGTCGCCGGGTCCCGACACCGTCGTACGTCACCATCCGGAGGCGGGGGCGAGCTGAGCGGCTATCGCGCCGGAAGGACCCTGGTCGGGTAGTGGTCGGCCACCACGCCGGTCATCGCCCCGATCGGGTCCGCCGCGACCTCCTTCACCGCGAAGTAGCAGTGCCCGCCGACCGCCGCGTAGGTCGCGGCGAGTTCCAGATGGCGTGACAACTCCTTCGGGTCCTGCCAGGCGGCGGGCTGGGCGGGGTCGCCCGCCTTGTAGAGCGCCTCTCCGATGTACAGGTCGACGCCGGTGCCCGTCACGACCGCGTCCCACCAGGGCAGCAGCTTGGCGTAGTCGGCGGCGGGCAGGCCGATGTGCCAGTAGAGCTGGGGCAGGACGTAGTCGATCCAGCCCTCGCGGATCCATTTCCGGGTGTCCGCGTACAGGTCGTCGTAGCTGCCGGCTCCGGCCCGGGTGTCGGAGCCTTCCGGGTCCTTGGCGACGTTCCGCCAGACCCCGAAGGGACTCACACCGAAGGCGGCGCGCGGCTTGATCTCCTTGATCAGGGCCGCCGTCTCGGAGACCAGCAGATCGGTGTTGTTCCGCCGCCAGGACGCCTTGTCGGGGAAGTCGCCGCCGTACCGCGCGTACGCCTCGTCGTCGGCGAAGGCCTCCCCCGCCACCGGGTACGGGTAGAAGTAGTCGTCCCAGTGCACGGCGTCGATGTCGTAGCGCCGCAGCGCGTCCAGCATGGCGTGCTGGACGAAGCGCCGGACCTCGGGCAGCCCGGGGTTGTAGTAGAGCCGCCCGCCGTAGGGCACCACCCATTCCGGGTGGAGCCGGGCCGGATGGTCGGCGACGAGCCTGCCCGGGTCCGTGTGCGTGGCCACGCGGTACGGGTTGAACCAGGCGTGCAGTTCCAGCCCCCGCGCGTGGGCCTCCGTCACGGCCGTGCCGAGCGGGTCCCAGCCGGGATCGCGGCCCTGCGTCCCCGTGAGGCACTCCGCCCACGGCTCGTACGGCGAGGGCCAGAGCGCGTCGGCGGTCGGCCGGACCTGGAGGAGCACCGCGTTCAGCCGCCGTTCGACCGCCGTGTCCAGGTGCGCGAGGAGCTCGGCGCGCTGCGCCTCGGCGGTGAGGCCGGCCCGGGAGGGCCAGTCGCGGTTGAGGACCGTGGCGATCCACACACCGCGGAACGCGGGCCGGCGCAGCCGTCGCTGCCGGGCGCGGGCGTCCTCCGGCCGGGGTGCGGCGGCCGTGCCGACGGCCGTCTCCGCCCCCGCTCCGGCGGCTGCCGCGGCCTCCGCCCCGGTCCCCGCTCCCGCTCCGAGGGCCGCGCCGGCGGCGCCCGTCACGAACCCTCTTCTGCCGATAGGCCGCACTTGTACCCCTCCGGTGTCGGATACGTCACACGCACCCGGACAGCATGCCCGCCCCGGACGATCGATCATCGGTTAATGAGCGGTAACGTCGTGGGGTCGAGGCGGACGTACCGGAATCACACGGGCCCCCGCCGCCAGAGAAGAGCGAAAGGCACGAGGTGACGGACTCCATGGCCGACATTGAGCGCGTCGGAGTGGTGGGCTGCGGCCAGATGGGCGCGGGCATCGCAGAGGTGTGTGCCCGGAGCGGCCTTGAGGTGAAGGTCGCCGAGACCACCGGCGAGGCGCTGGAGATCGGCCGCACGCGGCTCTACAACTCGCTGGCGAAGGCCGCCGAACGCGGCAAGATCAGCGAGGAGGAGCGGGACGCTACGCTCGCCCGCCTGAGCTTCACCACCGACCTCGGAGAGTTCGCCGACCGCGACCTCGTCATCGAGGCGGTCGTGGAGAACGAGCAGGTCAAGACCGAGATCTTCCAGGTCCTCGACCAGGTGATGACCCGGCCGGACGCCATCCTGGCCTCGAACACCTCGTCCATCCCGCTGGTGAAGCTGGCCGTGGCGACCTCCCGCCCCGACCAGGTCATCGGCATCCACTTCTTCAACCCGGCCCCGGTGCAGAAGCTCGTCGAGCTGATCCCGGCCCTCACCACCTCCGAGGGCACGATCAGCCGGGCGCAGGCCTTCGCGGAGAAGACCCTCGGCAAGCACGCCATCCGCGCGCAGGACCGCTCGGGCTTCGTGGTGAACGCGCTGCTGGTGCCGTACCTGCTCTCCGCGATCCGGATGTTCGAGTCGGGCATCGCGAGCCGCGACGACATCGACAACGGCATGGAGTTCGGCTGCGCCCACCCGATGGGCCCGCTGAAGCTGTCGGACCTGATCGGTCTGGACACGATCGCCTCGATCGCCGACTCGATGTACTCCGAGTTCAAGGAGCCGCTGTACGCCGCTCCCCCGCTGCTGCAGCGCATGGTGGACGCGGGCCGGCTCGGCCGGAAGACGGGCTCGGGCTTCTACCCGTACGCCTGATCGCCCCAGGACACCGGACGGCCCGTACACACGCACAGGTACGGGCCGTCCGGCTTTTCACCCGTTCCTCAGCCCAGCCGCAGGTGGTGGAGCATCAGCAGCCCCGCGGCCATGTTCGCGGCCGGGATCTCACCCCGGGTGATCATGTCCGGGATCTGTTTCAGCGGGACCCAGGCCCGCCGTGAGGACTCGAAGGCGTCCTCGGGCGGTCCGGTGTACGTGGCCCGCTCCGCCCAGTAGAGGTGGTGGCGGGCGTCGGTGAGGCCGTTGGACGGCTCGACGGTGAGGAGATGGCGCAGTGGCCCCGGCCGCCAGCCGGTCTCCTCCTCCATCTCGCGGGCGGCGGCCGACTCGACGTCCTCGCCGTCCTCGACGACTCCGGCGGCCAGTTCCCAGCCCCAGCTGTCGGTGATGAAGCGATGGCGCCAGAGCATCAGGACTTCGTCGGCCTCGTTGACGGCGGTCGCGACGGCGACCGGGCGGAGCCGGATCAGATAGTGGTCGAGGTGGCGGCCGTCCGGGAGTTCGACGTCCGCGAGGTTCACCCGGAACCAGCGATTCTCATAGACAGAGCGTTCGCTCAGTTTCGTCCACTGCACGTTCTTGCCACCTTCCGACTGGTCGGTGCTTGTTTGGTGGCAATATCGCAGCAGCTGGAGGCTCACAGGGGAACGCGTAGCGCCCCGTCGATCAGCGCCGCCGCCTCCCGGGCCTCACCGCCGCCGCTCGCGAGCAGGTGCTCCCGCACCTGACGCAGCCGGTCCCGCAGCCGCCGCGACTCCATCCCCCGCGCCCGCTCGGTCATCTCCACCGCCGTGCGGGCCGCCCCGTCGACCTCCCCCTGCCGCAGTTCGATCTGGCACAGCATCGCGAGCCGGTGCACCCGGCCCCGGTCGTGCGAGGGCGTCCCGACCGCCATCGACGCGTGCTCGTGCGCCGCCGCGAGATCACCCAGACTGAGCAGGGCCTCGGCGACCTGGACGTTGACGAACCCCGGCTGGACATAGCCGGTCTCGGCCGGCTCCTCCCCCGGGCTGATCCGCTCCGCCGCCACCTCCGCCCGCCGGATGCAGGCCAACGCGGCCGCCCCGTCGCCCAGATGCGCGTACGCCTTCGCCTGCATCGCCGTCAGATCGGCGGCGAGCGCCGGGGTGATCTGCCGCCCCGCCGCCCGCAGCGCCGCCTCCGCGAACGCGACCGCCTGCCGGTACTCCCCCATGAACAGCGACTGGTTGACGAGCAGCGCGATCACATAGGCCCCGAGACCCCGGTCGCCGCTCGCCTTCGCCAGCCGCAGCGCCTGGTGGAAGTAGCGCTGGGCCAGGCCGTGCGCGTCGGCGTCGTACGCGCAGATCCCCGCGACCGCCACGAGTCCGCCGGTCGCCCGGTGCAGCCGCCGCCCCACGGCGTCGCTGTACGAGCCGCGCAGCAGCGGCGCGGTCTCGGTGGTCAGGAAGCCGACGATCCGGGCCCTGGTCGCGATGCCGCCCGCCTTGCGGTACATCTGCTCGTAGTGCGAGCGGGCGGCGCTCAGCACGGTGATGTCGGCGGCCGAGACCGACGTCCTGCCGGTACGGGAGACGTCCACGTCCTCCGGAGGGTTCTCCCACTCCCAGACGGGCATCACCGCCGGGGTGCCGGTCACGGCGGGCGCGGCGACTATGTGCGGCCGCTGCTGTTCGTCGGAGCGCCACAGGGCGGCCGCCCGCTCCACGAACCCGGTGAGCGGCGAGCCGGGCGCGGGCAGCGGCCCGCCCGGCACGCCGAAGCCGATGTCGTCCAGGGTCACCTGGCGGTGCAGCCGGGCGGCGAGCACCTCGCAGATCAGGTCCGGAACCTGGCCGCGCGGCCGCTGGCCCTTCAACCAGCGGGCCACGGCGGTGTGTTCGTAGCGCAGGGCGAGGCCTCTCGCCCGGCCTGCCCGGTTCACATGGGCGGCCAGGCCGGCGTTCGAGACGCCCGCTTCGTCGAGCAGGGCGTCGAGCAAGGTGTTGGGCTGCATGACCGCTCCGGTCGCTGGGCTCCAGCTCGGTGAACTCAGCGTAGCGGTGGCTGATTTCGTACGGGACGGACCAGTGCGGAAGGCCCCCTTCGGGTCAACCCGGTGCGGGGCGGTTTCGCACGGGGTGTGAACGAAGTGCCCGTTCTTCCGGTCCGCGTACTCTGCCGCGCTCGTCCCCGTACCGCTTGACTGTGCTTCTCGCCGCAAGGCGACGACCGGGCCGCCGGCTCCCCCCTCATTCAGTGCGGCCGCCCGGTCCGTGTCGCCCGCCCCGCTGATCTGCCCGACACTCCGTGGCGGGGCGGGCGACACCGGCCACGGCCCTTCGCTTCCGCTCAGCAGTGGGAGGAGGGGGCGGGCCGGGGACGGCGCAGCCCGGGTTCGGCGGGCTGCGCCGGCACCCGGACGCGGTCGTTGCGGACGACGAGCAGCGCGACGTCGTCGGCGAGCCGGCCGCCCGTGTGCTGCAACAGCGCGGTGTGGACGCGGCGGACCAGCGCGCCGGGCGCCTCACCCTGGATTCCCGTCGCGAGGGCGGCGTCGAGCGCGAAGAACCGGCCACGGTGGTCCCGGGCCTCCTCCGCGCCGTCCGTGTGCAGGACCAGGGTCTCGCCGGGCAGCAGCCGGGCCGCCGTGTACGGGGCGAGCGCGGCGGGCAGCGGCAGCACGCCGAGCGGGGGCAGCGGCTCGCCGACGGGAAGCCGCTCCACCGTCCGGCCGAGGCGGTACGGGCCGGGGTGACCGCAGTTCAGCACGGCGAGCCGCCCGTCGGAGCCGACCTCCACGAGCAGCAGGGTCACGAACTCCTCCGCCGCCGGATGCACCGGGTCCGCGCCGGCCCGCGCCGGGTGCTCGTCCCGGGCCCGCTCCCGAAGATGCCGCTCCAGGGCCCGTTCCAGCCGCCGCAGGACCCCGCCGAGTTCGGGCTCGTCGTGCGCGGCCTCGCGGAAGCTCCCGAGGACCGCCACGACGGCGCCGAGCGCGGCGAGACCGTGCCCGCGGACGTCCCCGATGACGATCCGCACCCCGTACGGGGTGGCCACCGCCTCGTACAGGTCCCCGCCGACGGACGCACCCCGCGAGGCGGACAACTGCCCCGCCCCCAGGGCGAGTCCGTCGAGCCGGGCGGGCGGCGGGCGCAGCAGCACCCGCTGGGTGGCGGCCGCGACGGCCCGCGCCCGGGCCAACTCCCGGGCGAGCCCGCGCCGCAGTCCGAACACGAGCCCGGCGCCGACGGTCAGGAACACGACGCTGGTCGCGATCCTCATCGGCAGTCCGGGCTGCCGGGCCAGCGGACAGCCGAACTTCCACGCCACCGCCACCGCGCCCCACGCGGTGGGAAGGGCGAGCGGGGCCAGCCGGCGGAGCCGGGAGCCATCGGAGACCAACGACCTCGTACGGATCATGCACGGCCCTTCCCGAGCCCCGACAGCGCCCGAAGGCCCTGCGGCACACAGGTCCGCCCCTGCGGCCGCGTCGATTCTGCCGACCCGGCGCCCCACCACGGAACACCCCCCGACGATCTCACCCGAAGGAGTGAGCACCCCCGGGGCGCCGCCCTCCGCCAGCCCTCCGCCACGCGAACGAACGAACGACGACCGGCCTTCCGTACGCCGGTGAAGGCCACCCGGCGGCTACGCGGGCGAGATGACGGGCGCGGGCATAACCTGGAGGAGCAGGTCCTGACGAGCCCCCGTGAACCTCGCGTGTGAGGCCGCTCATGATGAAGCTCCGCAACTCCTCCCGTGCCCTTTCCCCGTTGGTCGCCCTGACCGCCGCGTTCGTCCTCGGCACCCTGGGAACGGCACCCCCGGCGTCGGCCTGGACCCCCGAGGCGACCGCGGGCCGACCGGGCCGGGTGGAACTGCCCCAGATCCAGGTGTCCGACGTCGGCAACACCGCGTCGGACCAGAGGCTGACGTTCCACGCGAGTGAACGCCCCCAGGTGCTCCGGTCCCCCGCCACCGCCGGGTCGGACGCTCAGGACGTCCTGGCCGTCTACGACCTGGAGCGCTGGGACGGCTCCCAATGGGTCCGCGTCGACCGGCAGGTGCACCGGGGTCAGATCCTCCCTGGCGAGAACGCGATCGCCTTCCCCATGGTCTGGATCCAGCCCACCACGGACCAGGGCTCCTACCGGGCCGTGTTCGGCTTCAGCTGGAGCCCGACGGCCGACCCCGGCCGCGTCCTCGGAGAGCAGCGCTCGGTGTCCAGCGGCACGGCCGACTACACGTGCGGCGGAATCCAGCGGGCCTGCGAGCCCCGCACCGGCTACATCTTCGTCGGCCCGCCCGCGCCGCAGTGAAGGACGGTCCCGAGGCCCCCGGACAGCGGAGGGGCCGCCCCGGGAGATCCCGGGGCGGCCCCTCTGGTGGTGCTGTGCCGGTCAGGCGCCGCGCAGGACGGCGCCCGTGCGCTCGGAGGCCAGGGCCACGGCCGCGTCACGGGCCGCGGTGGCTTCCTCGACCGTGAGCGTGCGGTCCGGGGCGCGGAACCTCAGGGCGTACGCCAGGGACTTGGATCCCTCGCCGAGCTGGTCGCCGGTGTAGACGTCGAACAGCCGGACGGACTCCAGGAGTTCACCCGCGCCCTCGCTGAGGGCGGCCTGCACGTCGGCGGCCGGGACGTCGGCGGCGACGACCAGGGCCACGTCCTGGGTGGCGACCGGGAAGGAGGAGATCCGGGGGGCCTTCAGGGGGCCCTCGGACGCCGCCTCGACCAGGTCGAGGTCGAGCTCCATCGCGCTGGTCCTGGCCGGCAGGCCGAAGGACTTCACCACGCGCGGGTGCAGCTCGCCCGCGTAACCGACGGTCCGCTCCTCGCCGTCGACGAGGACCAGCAGTTCGGCGCAGCGGCCCGGGTGCCAGGGGCCGTACTGGCCCTGGCGCACGATCAGTTCGGCGCCCGCCTCCCGCGCGACCGTGCGGGCGGCCTCGACCGCGTCCGCCCAGTCGGCCGGACGGCCCTTGCCCCACCAGCCGGCCTGCTCGCGCGCACCGGCGACGACGACGGCGACGTGCCGCGGCTGCGCGGGCAGGGCCGCGTTGACCTCGGCGATCTCCTCGGCCGTGGGACGCCGGTCGACGCCGAGACGGACGGCGACGCCCGGCTTCTCGCCGGCCAGGAAGACCAGACCGGTCTCGAAGAGCGCCAGGTCGTGGCTGCCGCGGCTGTCGTTGCGGCGGAGCGCGCCGAGGAGACCCGGCAGCAGCGCCGTACGGAGCACGGGCTCCTCGTCGGAGAGCGGGTTGACCAGCTTCACGACCCGGCGGCAGGTGTCGTCCGCGTCCAGGCCGAGCTGGTCGAAGACCTGCTCGCTCGTGAAGGGGTAGTTCAGCGCCTCGACGTAGCCGGCGCCGGACAGCGCGCGGCCCACCCGGCGGTGGACGCGCTGGCGCTCAGTGAGCCCGCGGCCGGCCGGCGGCTTCGGCAGCGTGGAGGGCAGGTTCTCGTAGCCCTCCAGGCGGATGACCTCTTCGGCGAGGTCGTTCGGCTCGCTCAGGTCGGGGCGCCACGAGGGCACGGTGACGATGAGCTCGTCCTGGCCGTAGACGTCGCAGCCGACCTCCTGGAGGCGGCGGACGACGGTCTCACGGCCGTAGTCGACGCCCGCGACCTTGTCCGGGTGGTTCGCCGGCAGGGTGATCGTGCGCGGCGCGGACGGGGCGCTGATCTCGGTGACGCCGGCCTCGGCGGTGCCGCCCGCGAGCAGCACGAGCAGGTCGACGCAGCGCTGCGCGGCAGCGGCGGCGGCCTGCGGGTCGACGCCGCGCTCGAAGCGCTTGGACGCCTCGGAGGACAGCTTGTGGCGGCGCGCGGTGCGGGCGATCGAGATCGCGTCGAAGTGCGCGGCCTCGATGACGACCTCGGAGCTGCCGGTGACGATCCCGGTCTCCGGGTCGGTCACCGGGTCGGCGATCTCCGTGTTGGCCCCGCCCATGACGCCGGCGATGCCGATCGGTCCGCGGTTGTCGGTGATGACGAGGTCCGCGGCGTCCAGGACGCGCACGGTGCCGTCGAGGGTGGTGATCTTCTCGCCGGCCTCGGCACGCCGGACGCCGATCGGGCCGTCGAGACGGCTGCGGTCGTAGGCGTGGATCGGCTGGCCGAGCTCCAGCATCACGTAGTTGGTGACGTCGACGGCCAGCGAGATGGAGCGCATGCCGGCCTTCTGGAGACGGCGGCGCAGCCAGATCGGGGAGCGGGCCTCGGGCGCCAGGCCGACGACGGTGCGCGCGGTGAAGCGGTCGCAGCCGATCGGGTCGGTGATCTGGACCGGGTAGCCGTACGAGTTCGGCGCGGGCACGTCGAGGAGCGCCGGGTCGCGCAGCGGAAGCCCGTACGCGGTGGCGGTCTCGCGGGCGACTCCGCGCATCGAGAGGCAGTAGCCGCGGTCCGGGGTGACGGCGATGTCGAGGACCTCGTCGAACAGCTCCAGGAGGACCGTGGCGTCGGTGCCGACCTCGTGCTCCGGCGGCAGCACGATGATGCCGTGCGTGCCGTCGTCGCCCATGCCGAGCTCGTCGCCGGAGCAGATCATGCCCCGGGAGACCCGGCCGTACGTCTTGCGCTCGGCGATCCGGAAGTCTCCGGGGAGCACGGCGCCGGGCAGGGCCACGACGACCTTGTCGCCCTCGGCGAAGTTCCGGGCGCCGCAGATGATCTCCTGGGGCTCGCCGGTGCCGTTGGCCTGGCCGACGTCGACGGTGCAGAAGCGGATGGGCTTCTTGAACTCCGTCAGCTCCTCGATGGTGAGGACCTTGCCGACCACCAGCGGGCCGGTCAGGCCGGCGCCGAGCTGCTCGACGGTCTCGACCTCGAGGCCTGCCGAAATGAGCTTGGCCTGGACGTCGCGGCCGGTCTCCGTCGCCGGCAGGTCGACGTACTCCCGCAGCCAAGAAAGCGGGACCCGCATCAGATCTCCATCCCGAACGGCCGGGTGAACCGGACGTCACCCTCGACCATGTCTCGCATGTCGTCGACGTTGTGGCGGAACATCAGCATCCGTTCGATGCCGAACCCGAAGGCGAATCCGCTGTACTTCTCGGGGTCCACACCGCAGGCGACGAGCACCTTCGGGTTGACCATGCCGCAGCCGCCGAGCTCGATCCAGCCCTCGCTGCCGCAGGTGCGGCAGGGGCGGTCGGGGTTGCCGACGGACTCGCCGCGGCAGACGTAGCAGAGCATGTCCATCTCGGCGGACGGCTCGGTGAACGGGAAGAAGTTCGGGCGGAGCCGGGTCTTCATGTCCGGGCCGAAGAGCGCCTGGACCATGTGGTCAAGGGTGCCCTTGAGGTCGGCCATGGTCAGGCCCTCGTCGACGGCGAGCAGCTCGATCTGGTGGAAGACCGGGGTGTGCGTGGCGTCGAGCTCGTCGGTGCGGTAGACGCGGCCGGGGCACACCACGTAGACCGGCGGTTCCCGGTCGATGAGGGTGCGGGCCTGGACCGGCGAGGTGTGGGTGCGCAGCACGACGCCGGACTCGTCACCGGTGGTGCCTTCCGGCCCCTGGACGAAGAAGGTGTCCTGCATCTGGCGCGCCGGGTGGTCCGGGACGAAGTTCAGGGCGTCGAAGTTGAACCACTCCGCCTCGACCTCGGGGCCCTCGGCGACCTCGTACCCCATGGAGACGAAGACGTCGGAGACGCGCTCCATGAGCGTGGTCAGCGGGTGGCGGGCACCGGCCGGGACGCGGTCGTACGGCAGGGTGACGTCGACGGCCTCCTCGACGAGGACGCGGGCGTCGCGCTCGGCCTCCAGCTCCGTCTGGCGGGCGGCGAGCGCCTTGGAGACGATGCCGCGGGCCTGGCCCACGAGCTTTCCGGCGGCGGCCTTGGCCTGCGGCGGCAGGGCGCCGATCTCCCGGTTGGCGAGCGCCAGCGGCGAGGTGCCACCGGTGTGCGCGGTCTTCGCATGCGCGAGCGCGTCGAGGTCGCCCGCGGCGGCGAAGGCGGCGAGCGCCTCGTCCCGCATGCGCTCGATCTCTTCCGGTTTCAGTGCCTCGACCTCAACCGGGTCGTACGACTTATTGGGTGCGGACATCTCTTCCCGTGCTTCCGTTGGCTGGCTGGGCGGCCCCGCTCGACGTCAAGGGCGCAAACGTGCCAAAGGACGAGTCTAACGGGGTGGGGGGACGCGAATGAGCCCGTGGGCGGCCCGGCGGCTCCTGATCTCGTACGGTCTCGACTGCTGAGACGTCAGAGGAGGTGGGCCGGGGTGCCGACGGGCAGGATAAATCGGAACTCGGCCCCGCCTCGGGGGCCCCTTCCGACGGTGATGGTGCCGCCGTGGGCCTCGACGACGCCCTTGACGATGTAGAGGCCGAGCCCGGTGCCGCCGCGCTTGCTGCCCCGCCAGAAGCGGGTGAAGACGCGGCTCATCGACTCCTCGGGGATGCCGGGGCCCTCGTCGCTCACGGTGACCTCCGTCCCCTCTTCTCCGTCGTCGCCGGTCTTGGCGGGTGCCACCTCGATGGTGACGGTTCCCTCGCCGTGGCGCACCGCATTTTCGAGGAGGTTCCCGAGGATCTGGTCGATCTTGTCGGGGTCGGCCCAGAGCGGGGGCAGCTCGGGCCTGATCCGTACGAAGAACCGGTCGGGTGACTGGCCGCCGGTGGTGTGCACCTGCACGTGGCGGCCGATGGCCGCGGCGATGTCGACGGGCTGGCGGCGCACTTCGAGGCGGCCCGAGTCGATCCGGGAGATGTCGAGGAGTTCGGCGATGAGCCGCTTGATGCGGCCGGCGTCGGCGTCGACGGTCTCCAGCATCAGCCGCTTCTGCTCGTCGTTGAACCGCTCCCACTTGCCGAGGAGAGTGGCGGTGAAGCCCTTGACGGAGGTGAGCGGGGAGCGCAGTTCGTGGGCGACGGTGGCGATGAGCTCGGCGTGGCTGCGCTCGGTGCGGCGGCGGGCCTCGGTGCCGCGCAGGCAGACCACGACCCGGCGGACCGGGCCGGTGGGGTGCTCGCGGACGTACCGGGCGGAGACGAGGACCTCGCGGCCGCCGGGCAGCAGCAGATTGCGCTCGGGCTGGCCGCGGCGGGTGGCGAGACCGCCGTACGGGTCGGTCAGCGCCCACCAGCGGCGTCCCTTGAGGTCTTCGAGGGGCAGGGCCTGGTCGAGAGGGAGGCCGAGGGCCTTGGCGCCGGGGACGGCGGTGATCCGGCTGGCGGCGGCGTTGAAGGTGACGACGCGGCCGGTCGCGTCGGCGACGACGAGGCCGTCGGGGAGGTCGTCGGGGTGGATCCCGGCGAAGCCGGCCGGGTCTGCGGCCCCCGGCTCCGGGCTACCCGGTTCCGGGGCGCCGGGTTCCTCGGTGCCCGGGGCCGGCGGGGGCTCCGCGGCGCGTGGCGCGGCGCTCCGTGCCTGTGCGGGCCTGCCCGTGCCGACCGTCATCCCCGTTCTCCACCCCTCCGGGTGGCGCAGTGGGCCCCCGAGTGCGTCACTCTACTGGGCGGGGAGGGCGGAATGGACCCTTCAGGCGGAGGTTCGGGGGCGCTGGGCGCGGGCGGAGGCGTACAGGCAGACCGCGGCGGCGGTGGCGAGGTTGAGGCTCTCGGCCTTGCCGTGGATCGGGACGCGGACGACGGCGTCGGCGAGGGCCCTGGTCTCCTCGGGCAGTCCCCAGGCCTCGTTGCCGAAGACCCAGGCGGTGGGCCCGCCCATGGTGCCGGCGTCCAGCTCCGCGTCGAGGTCGTCCTCGCCCGCCCCGTCGGCGGCGAGGATGCGGACTCCCGCGCTCTTCAGGCCGGCGACGGCCTGCTCGACGGGGACGCCGACGGCGACCGGGAGGTGGAACAGCGAGCCGACGGAGGCCCGTACGGACTTGGGGTTGTACAGGTCGACGGAGGCGTCGGTGAGGACGACGGCGTCGGCGCCGGCCGCGTCGGCGCAGCGCAGCACCGTGCCGGCGTTCCCGGGGTCGCGTACGTGGGCGAGGACGGCGACCAGCTTGGGCCGGGCCGCGACGATCTCCTCGAACGGCGAGTCGAGGAACCGGCAGACCCCGACGAGCCCCTGCGGGGTGACCGTCTGGGAGACCTCGGCGAGCACGGCGTCGGAGGCGTGGTGGACGCGGGCCCCGGAGGCCAGGGCGGCCTCGATGATGGCGCTGTACCGCTCGGCGGCCTCGACGGTGGTGAAGAGCTCGACGAGCGTGGGCTCTCCGGTGGAGCCGCGGTGCTCGACGGCCTCGCGGACGGCCTGCGGGCCCTCGGCGATGAAGAGGCGGTCCTTGCCCCGGAAGTTGCGCTTGGCGAGCCGCCGGGCGGCGACGACGCGCGGGGAACGCGGGGAGATCAGCTCGGGGGTGACCATGAGGTGCGGCGGTTCCTTCTTCGGTGCCGGGGGTGCGGGCCGGGACTGCTGACTGCGGGACTGCGGGACTGCGGGGCTGCGGGACTACGAGACTGCGGGGCTTCGGGACCGCGGGTGTCGGGATGACACGGCCACGGGGGTGAACGCACCCGGACCCGCCGACGCGTGCGCGCCTGCGGGTCCGGGCAGAGGTACTGCGGCCTGGAAGATCAGGCGGCGGCCTTCGGGGCGTTGACGTCGGCCGGCAGAGCCTTCTGCGCGACCTCGACCAGCGCGGCGAACGCGTTGGCGTCGTTGACGGCCAGCTCGGCGAGGATCTTGCGGTCCACCTCGATGTTGGCGGCCTTCAGACCCTGGATGAGGCGGTTGTACGTCATGCCGTTCAGGCGGGCAGCGGCGTTGATGCGCTGGATCCACAGCTGACGGAAGTCGCCCTTGCGCTTCTTGCGGTCGTTGTAGTTGTAGACCAGCGAGTGGGTGACCTGCTCCTTGGCCTTGCGGTACAGGCGCGAGCGCTGACCGCGGTAGCCGGAGGCCGCCTCGAGGATCGCCCGGCGCTTCTTGTGGGCGTTGACTGCCCGCTTGACGCGTGCCACTTGTTAACTCCTTGTAGCGGGGTCGTGGTTGGACTCACACGACCCGAAAAACGAATGGGTCCCGGACCTGGCCGGAAGCCCTCGTCGCCGAGGGCGGGTGATCAGATCAGATGCCCAGCATCTTCTTGATCTTGGCCGCGTCGCCCGGGGCCATCTCCGCGTTGCCGGTGAGGCGACGCGTCAGCTTGGACGACTTGTGCTCGAGCAGGTGGCGCTTGCCGGCGCGCTCGCGCAGGATCTTGCCGGAGCCGGTGACCTTGAAGCGCTTCTTGGCACCGGAGTGCGTCTTGTTCTTCGGCATCGCGCCGTATCTCCTCGTCAGTGGCGCTCCCCCCGGTGCGGGCACCGGACATCCGGGAGCGTCAGTTCTTCGTGTGGTGGTTCCGGGCGGGGCCCCGGGCTGCCTGGATGGCAGCCCGTGGGGTCACGCCTCGGGGGTCTCGGCCGGGGCCTCGGCGGCCGGGGCCTCGTCCGCCGGAGCCGCGGGCGACTCCTCGGCGGAGACACCCTGGCGCTCGGCCTTGCGCGCGGCCTGGGCCTCACGCGCCTCGGCCATGGCCTCGGTCTTCTTCTTGTGCGGGCCGAGAACCATGATCATGTTCCGGCCGTCCTGCTTCGGGTTGGACTCGATGAAGCCAAGCTCCTCGACGTCCGACGCCAGCCGCTGCAGCAGCCGGAATCCAAGCTCGGGACGGGACTGCTCACGACCACGGAACATGATCGTGATCTTGACCTTGTCACCCTGCTTGAGGAACCGGACGACGTGACCCTTCTTGGTGTCGTAGTCGTGCGGGTCGATCTTCGGCCGGAGCTTCATCTCCTTGATGACCGTGTGCGCCTGGTTCTTGCGCGCCTCACGGGCCTTCATGGCCGACTCGTACTTGAACTTCCCGTAGTCCATGAGCTTGCACACGGGCGGACGGGCGTTCGCCGCCACCTCGACCAGGTCGAGGTCGTACTCCTGTGCGAGCTCCAGGGCCTTGGCAAGCGGAACAATCCCGACCTGCTCGCCGCTGGGTCCGACAAGTCGCACCTCGGGAACGCGAATCCTGTCGTTGATGCGGGGCTCGGCGCTGATGGATCCTCCTCGGTAGCACCACGCGACCGCCTGGCGGACGGACGCGCATGTCTGTTTCTGTGAGACCAACCGAGCCGGCACATGAAAAACGCCCCGGACGGGACACAGGCGGGGCTCCACGGAAATACCGGAGCACCGCCGCGGTCAACCGCGGGGCGCACATCGGGCGGCTCCATCGTCCGTACGGAACGATGGGCGCCACCTGACCGGTGACCCGCCACCCGTGAGGGTGGTCAGGTGGGAGTACGGAGCCTCCACTTGTGGGCCGGGCACACACGTGTCCGGCCGGTCGTTACACAAGGTTAGCAGGACCCGGCGGTCTTCGCTAACCGAGGACCGGCATATCGTATGAGGCATGAGCGAGACGCCCCAGAACGAGTCCCCGGACTCCGCCGACTCCCCCGAGTCCCCCGACTTCGACGCCATGACCCGTGACATCGCGGAGGTCCCCGCCGTCGAGGTGATCGTGACCGTCGCCGTCAACCTGATGAGCGCCGCCGCGGTGAAGCTCGGGCTCACCGAGGAGGGCGACAAGTACAAGGACCTCGACGAGGCCCGCAAGCTGGTGCACGCGCTCGCCGGTCTGCTGGACGCGGGCGCGACGGAGGTCTCCTCCTTCCACGCCGCCCCCCTGCGGGACGGCCTGAAGTCCCTCCAGCTCGCCTTCCGCGAGGCCTCCCTGATCCCGGACGAGCCGGGCCAGGGCCCGGGCGAGAAGTACACCGGGCCGGTGTACGGCTAGGGCCTTGGGCAGGGAGTAGGTAGGTAGGTAAGTAAGTAGGTACGGGGGGCGCGCCTACTTCTTTACGTAGAAGGGCTCGCCCGGAGGCGTGGCCGAGGCCGGCAGGAGTGCCAGGTCGAGGCCCCGCACCAGGCGGGCCCTCAGTGTTTCGTCGGCGGCCAGGGCGCGGGCCACCCGCTGGGCCGCCTCCGCCGGGGAGGCGTCACCGGCGAGGACCAGGGCGAGGGTGCCGTCGGCGGCGCCGGGCCCCAGATGGGCGCGGAGCACGGCCGGCTCGGCGGCGACAGCGGCCCGCACCGCTTCCCGTACGGCCGGGTCGTCGAGCGGGTCGGCGCTGGTACGGCCCTCGGCGAGGGCGAGCAGGGCCGGACCGGTCAGCTGGTACGGCACCGGGCCCGCGAGGTCGAGGACGACCGTGTCGGCCTTCTCGTGCGCGGCGGCCTGGAGCGCCTGGTGGAGCGGGACGGCCACGGGGCGGGCCTCGGGGTCCCACAGGGCGAGCGAGGCGATGGAGGTGAAGGCGGGCAGGGCGCGCCGGTCACCGGCCGTGAGGGTGGGGACCGCCATGTCGCTGGTCTTCTCGCGGCGCAGGCCGTTCTCGTCGGTCTCGACCTCGCCGAGGACGGCGACGACGGGTACGAGCAGCCGGGCCTCGCGCAGCGCGTCGAGGACCGGGCCGTGGGCGGTTCTGTCCTCCGCCCAGGCCGCGAGGGCCGCGGCGAGCCGTGGGTCGGCGGTGCCGTCGTCGTCGGAGAAACCGGGGTCCGGGATGTTCTTGAGCGCCACGCACCGAGCCTAACCGCCGCACGGGGGCGCCCGGCGCGCCGGGGCCCTAAGGGTTCCGGCCGGCCCGGCTCAGGACGACGGCGGTCAGGAGCAGCAGGGCGCCGAGGCCGCCGGCGAGCGGGGCGAGCAGGCCGACCGGGTGGCTCTCCTCCGCGGGCGGCACCGGGCCGGGCCCGAAGTACCGGCCCTGGTACCCGGTGGTGACGTTCTTCGGGTCGCCGCCCTTGATCCGGGCGCCCGCCTCGATCGCGGCGGCCGGGTCGACCGTCCCGTACCCCTTGGCGTCGCTGCGGCCGCCCTTCGGGCGGCTCCGGGCGGTGTCGATCAGCAGCCGCTTGACCTGCGCCGGGGTGAGGTCGGGGTGCGCGGCCCTGACGAGGGCGACCGCCCCGGAGGCGAACGCGGCGGCGGCGCTGGTGCCCCAGCCCTCGTAGTAGCGGCGGTCGGGGTCGGCGATCGCGATGTCGACGCCGGGGGCGCTGACGGTGGCGTACCAGCGGCGGGTGGAGAAGGAGGCGTGGGTGCCGTAGCGGTCGACGGCGGTGACGGCGATGACGCCGGGGTAGGCGGCGGGGTACGAGATGTGGTCGCCCTTCTCGCCGCCGTTGCCGGCGGAGGCGACGACGGAGACGCCCTTCGCGAGGGCGTACTGGACGGCGGCGTCCTCGCCCGCGTCGGGGTGGGCGGACTTGGAGTCGTCGCCGAGGGAGAGGTTGATGACGTCGGCGCCGTGGTCGGCGGCCCAGCGGATGCCGTCGGCGAGGGCGCTGCCCCGGGTCTTGCGGGCCTTGTCGCGGGAGGTGTCCGTGCCTTCGAGGATGACCCGTACGGGGAGGATCTTCGCGCCGGGCGCGATGCCGAGGACGCCGTCGCCGCCGTCCGGGCCGTGGCCGTGCCCGGCGATGATCCCGGCCATGGCGGTGCCGTGCCGGGCCCAGGCGCGGTCGCCCCGGGCGGCCCCGAAGCCGATGAGGTCGCGGCCGGTGAGGACCGAGCCCTTCAGGTCCGGGTGCTCGGCGTCGACGCCGGTGTCGAGGACGGCGACGGTGATGCCCTCGCCCTTGGTGGTCCGCCAGGCCTCGGTGGTGTGCAGGGCCTGGAGGCCCCACTGCCGGGCCCGGATGGTGTCGGCGTGGGCGGGCGTGGTGGTGGCGGGCAGCACGGTGAAGGCGGCGGCGAGCAGGGCGGCCGCGGGGATGCGGAGGCGGGTCACCGGGCGTCCTTCTCCTTGGCCGGCGGGGCGACGGCCGTGCGCAGCAGCTGTTCGAAGCGCACCGTGATGTTCCTGGCCTCGTGGCCGAGACCGGACTGGGCGACGGCGTCGGTACGTCCCCGGGCCATGGCGCCGTCGGCGGGCTGCGGGCGGTCGACGGTCCGGCCGTCGGCGAAACCGGAGACGGCGGTGACGACGACGGGGAGGTCGGCGGGGGCGTTCAGCCACCAGCTGGCCCGCTGCGAGGGGCCGAAGCGGGCGGCGACGGTGCCGGGGCCGGGGAGGGTCGGCGGGACGTCGGCGCCGAGGCGGGTGGTGAGTCCCTGGCCGAGGGTGCGCTGCGCCGGGGCGTCGGCGCGGGTGAAGACGAGACCGACGGTGATCACGCTGCTGGCGGTGGCGTCGGTGTACGTGGCGCGCAGGACGCGCTCGCAGCCCAGCGGCCGGAGGGTGGCGAGCAGGCCCTTGGCCAGGACGGCGGGTGAGCAGGCGGCGTCCGGGGCGACGACGATCCGGGTCCAGGTACGGGCGGAGGCGCCGGGGCCGGCGGCGGGGCCGGCGAGGCTGCGGGGGAAGAGAGAGTCGACGGGGGCGTTGTGCCAGAGGTCCCTGGCCTTGGCGTACCCGGCGGGTTCGGCGGGCTCTCCGGGTTCGGCGGCGGCGAGCCACAGTCCGGCGAGTGCCCCACCGATGAGCCCGACGCCGAGTACGGCGCAGACACCCACGGCGACGGCCCGCCCGGCCCGCCGCGGCCGCACGGGCCGCAGCCGCGTGGTGGTCTCGACGGGAGTTTCGGGGGGCAGGGCTGCCGGGAACGGCGGCGCGAAGGGGTTGGCCACGGGGCCCGACGAGGCCGGCGACACCCAGGGCTGGGCGGCGGGTTGGGGCGGTCCCGCCACGTGGCCCGCCGAGGCCGGCGGCGCCCAGGGCTGGGCAGCGGGGCGGGGCGGGGTTGTCGCCGTACGCGGCGGAGAGGCGGGCGGGAGCGGGACCCCGGAGCCGGTCGCGGGGGCGGAGGACCTGGAGGGTGTCGAAGGCGACCCCGGGCCCGGCCCCGAGGTGGTGGCCGGGGGCAACGCGCGGCCGGCCACCGGGCCGGCGGCCCGAGGCGACGCAGGGGTGGACGACGACGCCGAAGGCGACGTGGGACCGACCCCCGGGGCGGTGGCCCGAGGCGATGCAGGGGCGGGCGACGGCGCCGAAGGCGACGCGAGACCGAGCCCCGGGGCAGAGGCCCGGGGCGACGCAGGACCGGTCCCAGGACCGGACGCCGGGCCGGCCGGCCGGGGCGACCCCGGGCCGGTCGCCGGACTGGTCGCCAGAGGCGACGCCGGGTCCGTCGACCGGGGCGACCCCGGGCCGGTCGACCGGGGCGACGCCGGGGCAGACGGACCCGCCGACGGCGGTACAGGGCCGCCGGCCCGGGGCGACCCCGAGGTGGCCGGTCGGGGCGGTGGGTCCGTCGGGTGGATCGGGCGGAGTCTTGTCGTCGTCTCGGCCGCCGGGGGCTCCGGCGGTGTCGGGGGGAGGAGGGCTTCGGTGATGCGGGAGGTCGTGCCGGGGCGCTGTTCGCCGGTCATCCCCGTCTCCCCGCTCGTGTCGACAATGCCCGTCACTCTACGGGCTGTTCCCCCTGGTACGGGAACCCAGGGGCTACCCACCCGTAAACCTGTCTGGCAAGCTCGGGCCATGACTCCCCGTGCCGCCGACCGGGCCCGTTACGACCGGGCCACCGCTCATCTCGACGCGCCCGTGGCGATCGTCGATCTGGAGGCCTTCGACGACAACGCGGCGGATCTCGTGCGCCGGGCCGGCGGCAAGCCGATCCGGGTGGCGAGCAAGTCCGTGCGGTGCCGGGCGCTGCTGGAGAGGGTGCTGGCCCGGGAGGGCTTCGCGGGGATCATGTCGTTCACGCTCGACGAGTCGCTGTGGCTGGCCCGCGCCGGGTTCGAGGACGTCCTGCTCGCCTATCCGTCGGCGGACCGCGCCGGGTTCGGTGAGCTGGCGCGCGATCCGAAGCTGGCGGCCGCCGTGACCGTGATGGTCGACGACGTGGCGCAGCTCGATCTGATCGACGCCGCCCGCGCGGGCGGGACCGAGGAGGTGCGGGTCTGTCTGGAGCTGGACACGGCGCTGAGTCTGCTCGGCGGCCGCATCCGGGTGGGGGCCAGGCGTTCGCCGCTGCGGGAGCCCGCGCAGCTGGCGGAGCTGGCCCGTTCGGTGGCGCGGCGTCCCGGGTTCCGGTTGGTCGGGATCATGGCGTACGAGGGTCATGTCGCGGGTGTCGGTGACGCGGTCGCGGGGCGGCCGCTGCGGTCGCGGGCGATCCGGCTGATGCAGGCGGCGGCCCGCCGGGAGCTTGCGGAGCGCCGGGCGGCGGTGGTGCGGGCGGTCCGGGCGGTGGCGCCGGACCTGGAGTTCGTGAACGGCGGCGGTACCGGCAGCGTGCAGCACACGGCCGCCGAGGAGGCGGTGACGGAGATCGCCGCGGGTTCGGGGCTCTTCGTGCCGCGGCTCTTCGACAACTACACGTCGTTCACCGGGCGGCCCGCCGCGCTGTTCGCGCAGCCGGTGGTGCGGCGGCCGGGTGTCGGGGTGGTGACCGTCCTGGGGGGCGGTTATCCGGCGTCCGGTGCGGCGGGGCCCGACCGGCTGCCCGTGCCGTATCTGCCGGAGGGGTTGAGGTACGACCCGCAGGAGGGGCCGGGCGAGGTGCAGACCCCGCTGCTCGGCTCGCCCGCCGACGATCTGCGGATCGGCGACAAGGTGTGGTTCCGGCACGCGAAGGCGGGTGAGCTGTGCGAGCGGTTCGCGAGCCTCCAGTTGGTCGAGGGCGACCGGATCACCGCGACGGTTCCGACGTACCGGGGTGAGGGCCAGACCTTCCTCTAGGCCCTCCCCCCGGCCGTGCCCGGGCCAACGCCAGGCCGTGCCCGGGCCTTCTTGCAGCCCTTGTCAGAAGACCTTGTCGGGCTGGTCCGGGATCACGCTTCCGTCGGACCGCCGGACCGGCTGCGCCGTGCCGTCGCCCGCCGTGTAGCCGGTGCTCGCGCAGGGGTACGGGGTGGTCTTCCGCTGCTTCGGCTCGATGAACATGGGGTTGACGATCCAGCGGCCGTCGCCGTTCTCGTACGCCCGGCACATGAGTTCGTTCTTGTTGCGGTTGAGGACCAGCCGCAGGCCGGTGGCGTCCCTCAGGAAGGAGACGTCGGTGTCGGAGTCGCCCGCGGCGAACACCTGGCGCCGTGCGGCCGGCTGCACCCGCTCGGCGGCGGGGCCGTGGACCCCGAAGATCTCCTGGTTGATCCAGCAGCGCTTGCCGTCGATGTAGGTGATCATCGTGTCCTTGCCGTCCCGCACCGTTCCGCAGCCCTTGAGGTGGGCGGTGAGCCGGCCGCGCTCGGTGGTGTTGCGGATGCCGATGGCGTGGGAGGGGGCGACACCGACGCCCTTCGCCCAGACGTCGACGACGGGTTCGGGCGAGGCGGAGACGATCCACACGTCGAAGCCGGCGTCCTGGAGGGTGCGGATCAGGTCGCGCTGCTGCGGGTAGTAGCGGACCCACCCGGTGACCTGGGCGGTGCCGACGCGCTGGGTGGCGCCCTGCGGGGCGGCGAGGTTCTCGGCGCGGGCGGCGGCGGCGAACGACTCGACCTGGCGGGTGGTCCAGCCGTGCAGGAGCTGGGCGAGCCAGGCGTACTGGGGCTCCATGCGGCGGCGGTCGTGCCCCGCGAAGGCCGTCTTCCCGGCCGTGGTGGCGCCCGAGGCGTAGACGGAGAGGAGTTCGTCGGCGCAGCGGGTGTCGGTGGACGTGGGCAGGACGCGTACTCCGGTGGAACAGGCGGCGCCGAGGGCGGTGGCCGCCTCCGGGGTGAGGTGGCGGCTGGTGGTGGACCAGTCGCCGTCCCGAGGCGGGCGTACGCGGTCGTTCCGCAGGAGCCAGTGGAAGGTGGCGTCGCCGACGTCGTTCTTGATCACGGTGTTGTCCCAGTCGAAGACCGCGACGGGCTTTCCGCCCTTGTCGTGGCAGTGCTTGGCCACGAGGGCGTCGATCCGGGCCTTGTTGTCGCCGAACCAGCCCTCGGAGACCCGCAGGGTGGGGCAGGGCCGGGGGGTGCGGTGGTCCCGGGACTCCGCCTCGGTGGCGGTGGCGGTGGCGGGGACGAGGCTCGTCACGGCGAGGGCGAGGGCGGCGGTGGCGGCGGCGGACGGACGGAGTCGGACACGCTGGTTCATGATCACTCTCCTGTCGGGGCTGCGGCGGACGCCGAACAGCCGGGCGCCTTGCGACGCCCGGCTGCCGGGTGGGGATGTGGGGGTGTGGGGGGTGTGGCGGCGGTCTAGAGCGGGGTGACGTACGCGCCGGAGATGCCTCCGTCGACCAGGAAGTCGCTGGCGTTGACGAAGGAGGAGTCGTCGCTGGCGAGGAAGGCGACCGCGGCGGCGATCTCCTCGGCCTCGGCGAAGCGGCCGACGGGGATGTGGACGAGGCGGCGGGCGGCCCGCTCGGGGTCCTTGGCGAACAGTTCCTGGAGGAGCGGGGTGTTGACGGGCCCGGGGCAGAGGGCGTTGACGCGGATGCCCTCGCGGGCGAACTGGACGCCCAGTTCGCGGGACATGGCGAGGACGCCGCCCTTGGAGGCGGTGTACGAGATCTGGCTGGTGGCCGCGCCCATGATCGCGACGAAGGAGGCGGTGTTGATGATGGAGCCCTTGCCCTGGCGGCGCATGTACGGCAGGGCGGCCTTGCAGCACAGGTAGACGGAGGTGAGGTTGACGTCCTGGACGCGCTTCCAGGCCTCCAGGCCGGTCTCCAGGATGGAGTCGTCGTCTGGGGGCGAGATGCCGGCGTTGTTGAAGGCGATGTCGACGGAGCCGTAGGTGTCGAAGGCGGTCTTGAACAGCGCCTCGACCTGCTCGGGGTCGGTGACGTCGACCTTCACGAAGGTTCCGCCGACCTCTTCGGCGGCGGCCTTGCCGGCCGTCTCGTCGATGTCGCCGCAGACGACGTGCGCGCCCTCGGAGGCCAGGCGGCGGGCGGTGGCGAGGCCGATGCCGCTGCCGGCCCCGGTGATGACGGCGGTACGGCCGACCAGGCGGCGGCAGATGATCTCGGTGTCGGTCATGATGCTCAGGCCTCCGTGCTGATGAAGACGTTCTTGGTTTCGGTGAAGGCGGTCAGGGCGTCGGGGCCGAGTTCGCGGCCGAGGCCGGACTGCTGGTAGCCGCCGAACGGAGTCCAGTAGCGGACGCTGGAGTGGGAGTTGACGGAGAGGTTGCCGGCCTTGACGGCACGGGAGGCGCGCAGGGCGCGGCCGACGTCCCGGGTCCAGATGGAGCCGGACAGGCCGTACTCGGTGGCGTTGGCGAGGCGGATCGCGTCGGCCTCGTCGTCGAAGGGGAGGACGACGGCGACGGGTCCGAAGATCTCCTCGACGGCGCAGGGGGCGTCCTCGGGCACGTCGGTGAGGACGGTGGGCGGGAACCAGAAGCCGGAGCCCTCGGGGGCTTTGCCGCGGATGCCGGGGAGGTCGTCGGTGACGTAGGAGCGGACGCGGTCGAGGTGGGCACGGGAGATGAGCGGGCCCATCTGGGTGCGTTCGTCGGCGGGGTCTCCGACGACGATCTCCTCGATGGCGGGGGTGAGCAGCTCCATGAAGCGGTCGTACGCGCTCCGCTGGACGAGGATGCGGGTGCGGGCGCAGCAGTCCTGGCCGCTGTTGTCGAGGAAGGACATCGGCGCCGCCGCGGCGGCGGCTTCGATGTCGGCGTCGGCGAAGACGATGTTGGGGCTCTTGCCGCCGAGTTCGAGGGTGACCCGCTTCACCTGGTCGGCGCACTTCGCCATGATCGATTTTCCGACCCTGGTGGAGCCGGTGAAGACGATCTTGGCGATGCCGGGGTGTTCGACGAGGGCGTTGCCTGCGACCGGTCCGGTGCCGGGGAGGACCTGGAAGAGGTCTTCGGGCAGGCCCGCTTCCAGGGCGAGTGCGGCGAGCCGGAGCGCGGTGAGCGGGGTGGTCTCGGCGGGCTTGAGGATCACGGCGTTGCCGGCGGCGAGGGCTGGCGCGGTGGCCCAGGCGGCGATCGGCATGGGGAAGTTCCAGGGGGCGATGACGCCGACGACCCCGAGCGGTTCGAGGAGGGTGATGTCGAGGCCGCCGGCGACCGGGATCTGGCGCCCGTTGAGGCGTTCCACTCCCCCGGCGGCGAAGTCGAGGAGGTCGCGGACGTTGCCGGCCTCCCAGCGGGCGTTGCCGATGGTGTGGCCGGCCTCCAGGACCTCCAGGCGGGCGAGTTCCTCGGCGTGGTCGTCGACGACGGCGGCGAAGCGGCGGAGCAGTCGGGCGCGGTCGGCGGGTGCGGCGGCGGCCCAGCCGCGCTGGGCGGCGGCGGCCCGGGTGACGGCGGCGTCCACGTCGGCGGGGGTGGCGGCGGGGACGGTGGCGACCGGCTCCTCGGTCGCCGGGTTCAGTACCTGGAGCAACTCAGTCCTCTCGGAGGCGTGCGCGGGGGGGGGCGGGATCAGTGGCGTTCGAAGGAGCGGCGGAGTTCCCAGTCCGTCACCGCCGCGTCGAAGGCGTCGAGTTCGACGCGGGCCATGTTGCGGTAGTGGGCGACGACCTCGGGGCCGAAGGCGGCCTTGGCGATCTCGCTGGTCTCCCAGAGTTCGGCGGCCTCGCGCAGGGTGGTGGGCACGTGCGCGTACTCGGCGGTGTAGGCGTTGCCGGAGCAGGGCTCGGGGAGTTCGAGGCGCTGCTCGATGCCGTACAGGCCGGCGGCGACCAGTCCGGCGACGGCGAGGTAGGGGTTGACGTCGCCGCCGGGGAGGCGGTTCTCGAAGCGGGTGGAGCGGCCGTGGCCGACGACCCGGAGCGCGCAGGTGCGGTTGTCGTGGCCCCAGGCGACGGCGGTGGGGGCGAAGGAGCCGGGCTGGAACCGCTTGTACGAGTTGATGTTGGGGGCGTAGAGGAGGGAGAAGTCGCGCAGGGCGGCGAGCTGTCCGGCGAGGAAGTGGCGCATGGTCTCGGACATCCCGTGCGGGTCGTCGCCGGCCATCACGTTCGTTCCGGGGTCGTCGACGGACTGGAGCGAGAGGTGGATGTGGCAGGAGTTGCCCTCGCGTGCGTCGTACTTCGCCATGAAGGTGAGCGAGTAGCCCTCCTGGGCGGCGATCTCCTTGGCGCCCGTCTTGTAGACGGCGTGTCCGTCGCAGGTGGCGAGGGCCTCGTCGTACTTGAAGGCGATCTCGTGCTGGCCGGGGTTGCATTCGCCCTTGGCGGACTCGACGGTGAGTCCGGCGCCGGTCATCTCGTTGCGGATGCGGCGCAGGAGGGGTTCGATGCGTCCGGTGCCGAGGACGGAGTAGTCGATGTTGTACTGGTTGGCGGGGGTGAGGCCGCGGTAGTTCGCGTCCCAGGCCTGCTCGTAGCTGTCCTTGAAGACGATGAACTCGAGTTCGGTGCCGACGTGGGCGGTGAAGCCGTGGTCCGCGAGGCGCTCCAGCTGGCGGCGGAGGATCTGCCGGGGGGCCGCGACGACGGGGGTGCCGTCGGCCCAGGCGAGGTCCGCGGTCACCATGGCGGTGGCTTCGTTCCAGGGGAGGCGGCGGAGGGTGGTGAGGTCGGGGTGCATCGCGAAGTCGCCGTAGCCGCGGTCCCAGGAGGCCATCTCGTAGCCGCCGACGGTGTTCATCTCGGTGTCGACGGCGAGGAGGTAATTGCAGCCCTCGGTGCCGTGGCCGAGTACCTCGTCCAGGAAGAACGGGGCGGCGAACCGCTTGCCCTGGAGGCGCCCCTGCATGTCGGGGAAGGCCAGGACGACGGTGTCGATCTCGCCGCTCGCGACGAGGGCTCGGAGCTCCTCGACGGCGAGCGGGGCTTTGCGGTCTGCCACGGGATTGCTCCTCCTTCGGCCTGCCGGAAGCCATAAGGTATTGCGGAAGACCATTGCTTGGGAAGTGCTGACGAAGGGGAATCGAGAACGTGGCCAGTACGAGTGAATCGGCGGACCGGCTGACGCCCGTGCTGCGCCCGGTGCGGGCGGGCAACGGCTTCGAGGAGGCCCTGGAGCAGATCCTCCAGGTGGTGCGGCTCGGGCTCGTGCCGGGCGGGGAGCGGCTGCCCGCCGAGCGGGAGCTGGCCGACCGGATGGGGATCAGCCGGGTGACGCTGCGCGAGGTCCTCAAGGTGCTCCAGGAACAGGGCCTGGTGGAGAGCAGGCGCGGCCGCTACGGCGGGACGTTCGTGCTGCCGCGCGTCCAGACCGCCGACGAGGACGAGCTGCGCCGCCGGATCGCCTCGGTCGACATGGAGGACACCCTGCGCTTCCGCGAGGTCCTCGAAGTGGGGGCGGCCGGGCTCTGCGCGGCGCACGGTCTCGACGCGGCGGGCGCCGAGCGGCTGCGGGCGGCCGTGGCGGCGACCCATGACGCCCCGCTGGCCGACTACCGCCGCCAGGACACCCTGCTCCACCTCACCCTGGCCGAGCTGTCCGGCTCGCCGACGCTCACGGCGCAGTACGCGGCCGTCCGGGCCACCGTGAACGACCTGCTCGACTGCATCCCGCTGCTCGTCCGCAATCTGGAGCACTCCCAGCACCAGCACACCGCCCTCGTGGAGGCGGTCCTCGACGGGGACGCGGACGCGGCGCGCGAGGTGATGCGGGAGCACTGCGCGGGCACGGCGGCGCTGCTGCGGGGCTTCCTGACATGAGACGGCGCTCCCCGGGTACGTAACCCGAAAGTAACGCACGGGGGTTGCGCTCCCGTGTCGGCCACCGCAAAGGTATGCCTCCAATCCATTGGGCCCGTTGCGGGGAGCTGACGCTGCCATGACGCTCGAAGACACCACGCCACCGAAGGACGACTACCTCGAACGCCGGGCGTTGCGCCGCGGCAGCGCCGGGTGGCTGCTGCTCACCGGGCTCGGCGTCGCCTATGTGGTCTCCGGGGACTTCTCCGGCTGGAACATCGGCCTGTCGAAGGGCGGCTTCGGCGGCCTCGCCGTCGCCACCGTCCTGATGGGCGCGATGTACGCCTGTCTGGTCTTCGCGCTCGCCGAACTCTCCGCCATCCTGCCCACCGCGGGCGGCGGTTACGGCTTCGCCCGCCGCGCGCTCGGCACCTGGGGCGGCTTCCTCACCGGCACCGCGATCCTCATCGAGTACATCCTGGCGCCCGCCGCGATCTCGATCTTCATCGGCGATTACGTCGAGTCCCTCGGCCTCTTCGGCCTGGAATCCGGCTGGCCCGTCTACCTGGTCTGCTTCGCGCTCTTCATCGGGATCCACCTCTGGGGCGTGGGAGAGGCCCTGCGGTTCAGCCTCGTCGTGACGGCCGTCGCGGTCGCGGCGCTCGTCGTCTTCGCGCTGGGCGCGTTCACCGACTTCCACGTCGACGGCCTGAACGACATCCCGGTCGACGGCGAGGCGTTCGGGGCGAGCTCCTGGCTGCCGTTCGGCCTGCTCGGGATCTGGGCGGCGTTCCCGTTCGGCATGTGGTTCTTCCTCGGCGTGGAGGGCGTGCCGCTCGCCGCCGAGGAGGCCAAGGACCCGGTGCGGTCGATGCCGAGGGCGCTCGCGATCTCCATGGGCATCCTGGTGCTGCTCGCCGTGATGACCTTCTTCGCGGCGACCGGGGCGCGCGGGTCGGCCGCCGTCCAGGAGGCGGGCAACCCGCTGGTCGTGGCGCTCCAGGGCGACGGGGAGCCGACGGCGCTGAGCCGGTTCGTGAACTACGCGGGCCTCGCCGGTCTGGTCGCCTCCTTCTTCTCCCTCATCTACGCCGGCTCGCGCCAGCTGTTCGCCCTCTCCCGGGCGGGCTACCTGCCGCGCTTCCTCTCCCTCACCAGCCGCCGCAAGTCGCCGTACCTGGGGCTCCTCATCCCGGGTGCGATCGGCTTCGCGCTGGCCGCGGGGACCGGGGACGGGGCCCGGATGCTCAACATCGCGGTGTTCGGCGCCACCATCTCGTACGCCCTGATGGCGCTCTCCCACATCGTGCTGCGGCGCCGCGAGCCCGGACTGCACCGGCCGTACCGCACGCCCGGCGGCATCGTCACCTCGTCGGTGGCCTTCGTGCTGGCCCTCTCGGCGCTGGTCGCGACCTTCCTGGTGGACCGGACGGCGGCGTTCATGGCGCTCGGGGTGTACGTGATCGCCCTCGCCTACTTCGCGTTCTACAGTCGGCACCATCTGGTGGCCAGGGCGCCCGAGGAGGAGTTCGCGGCGCTCGCCGCGGCCGAGGCCGAGCTCGAACGCGACTGACCCGCCCGCTGCTCCGCACCCCTGGAGGACGTTTCCGTGAACAAGCCGCTCATCGGCGTGACGACCTATCTGGACCAGGCCCGTTGGGGGGTGTGGGACATGCCGGCCGCGCTGCTTCCCGCGCGGTACCCACGCCTCGTCCAGGAGAGCGGGGGGATCGCGGTGATGCTGCCGCCGGACGCGCCGGAGACGGCGGCGGCGGTCGTGGCCCGGCTCGACGGTCTCGTCGTGGCGGGCGGGGCGGACGTCGAGCCCGTGCGGTACGGGGCCGAGCGCGACCCCCGGACCGGCCCGCCGGCCCGGGAGCGGGACGCCTGGGAACTGGCCCTGATCGACGCGGCGATCGCCGCCGGCACCCCGCTGCTCGGCATCTGCCGGGGGATGCAGCTCCTGAACGTGGCGCGCGGCGGGACGCTGGTCCAGCACCTGGACGGGCACACCGAGGCGGTCGGGGTGATCGGCCGGCACGCGGTGAAGCCGGTGCCGGGCAGCCGCTACGCCTCCCTGGTGCCGGAACTCGCCGAGGTCCCGACCTACCACCACCAGGCCGTGGACCGGCTGGGCGCGGGGCTCGCGGCCTCGGCCCACGCCGAGGACGGCACGGTGGAGGCGGTCGAGCTGGCGGCCCCGGCCTGGGTCCTCGGCGTCCAGTGGCACCCGGAGATGGGCGAGGACCTGCGCGTGATGCGGGGGCTCGTGGCGGCGGCGACGGCCTCGGACACGGCGGGGCGCGCCTGACGGTGACGCGTGGGACGGCGGTGACGCGCGCCCGATGGTGAGGCCGCGCCCAGCGGCGACGTGTGGACGGCGGTGACGCGCGCCCGACGGCTGCCCGTTCCGCCGCTCAGGCCGCCGCGCGGGCCGCCGTCAGGACGCGGTCGTTCCGCATGAGGAGTGCGTAGAGGGCGGCGGAGACGCCCATCCCGGCGGGGAGCGAGAGGTCGACGCCGCCGAGCGCGGCGGCGACCGGGCCCGTGTAGAGGGTGTCGGCGCAGAGGGCCGCCGTGGTGACGCCCCCGACGAGGGCGAGCGCGCCCGCCCGGTTGACGCCCGCCGTGTACCAGAAGGGGCCGCCCGGGGTCTCGTCCGAGAGGGCGGGGCCGTCGTAGCGGCACCGGCGCAGCAGGACGTCGGTGGCGTAGACCGCCGCCATGGGGCCGATCAGGACGGTGATCACCTGCAGGGCGTTGCTGACGGTGTCCAGGAAGTCGGAGACGAGCAGCCCGTACAGGGTGAGGGCGACGGCGACGGCCCCGTCGAAGAGGACGCTGACGGAGCGCCGGACGGGGAGCCCGACGGCCTGGAGCGCGAGTCCCGCGCTGTACGCGGTCAGGGCGTTGATCGCGATGGTGCCGATGACCAGGGCGAGCAGGAACACCGGGACGAACCAGCCGGGCAGGATCTCCTGGAGCGCGGTCTGAGGGTCGGTCATGTCGACGGCGGTGGCCGCGAAGGCGCCGAGGGAGCAGACGATGACGCTGGGCAGGAACGCGCCGAACGCGGTCCAGCCGATGATCGCCTTCTTCGAGGCCGTACGGGGCAGGTAGCGGGAGAAGTCGGCGCTCGTCGTGTACGAGAGCGGGCCCGAGGCGATCATCGTGGTGCCCGCGAGGAGCAGCGCCCAGAGGGCGGTCCCGTGGACCGGCTCGGCGGGGGCGTACGAGAAGTCGGCGTGCCGCAGGACGGCGAGGGCGACGACGGTGAAGGCCCCGGCGAGGACCAGGGTGATCGGCAGGTACAGCTTGATGATCAGGCCGTGCCCGTAGACGCTGATGACCAGTGTCAGGGCGGCGATCACGACGATGACGGCCACCTTGACCGGGGTGTTCGCCGTGAGGCCGGCCTTCTCGACGAGCGCGAAGGCGGCGGTGGCCGCCGCGGCGAGGTTGAGGGCGAAGTAGCAGACGGAGACCAGCCAGCCGCCGACGGCGTTGTTCACCCGGTTGCCGAGGACGCCGTACACGGCGCGGGTGATCACCTCGCTGGGGGCGCCCGCGGCCGGTCCCGAGGTGGCGAGCAGACCGGTGAGCAGCCAGAAGAGGTTGCCCACCACGATGACGCCGACGGCCTGCCAGAGGCTGAGGCCCATCAGGACGAGGGCGCCGCCGATGACCAGGCTGAGGTAGTTGACGTTCGCCGCGGCCCAGACGGAGAAGAGCTCACGGGGGTGTCCGTGGCGCTCGGTGTCGGGGATGTGGTCGATGCCGTGGGCCTCGACGCGGCCGGGCCGGTCGGTGGCCGGCGGATCGACCGGCGCGCCCTCGGAGCGGGCGAGCGGGTCGGGGATCGTGGAAGCCATGCGGCCCTCCGGATGCGTGTGGTGCCCACCTGGTTGCTTATTGGTCGCACACTCAATAGCATCGCCGTTATGCCGTCAAGCGTCCCGCGCAAGAGAATCCGGAAAACGCCCGAGGCCCGCCGGGCGGAGATCGTGGAGACCGCCGCCCGGGTGGCCCTCACCGAGGGCCTCGAATGCGTCACCCTGCGGCGGATCGCCGACGAACTCGCCGTACGACCCGGTCTGATCAGCCACTACTTCCCCTCGGCGGACGATCTGGTGGGCGAGGCGTTCAGCGTGGCCGCCACCGGCGAACTCGACGCGCTGCTGCCCGCCGAGCGCCCCCACGGGACGCCCACGCAGTACCTCGCGCGCTACTTCGCGCTCTCCGCCGGCGAGGCCTACGACGACATCAGCCGCCTCTGGATCAACGCCCGGCACCTCAGCCGCTACCGGCCCGTCCTGCGCGACCGGGTCGCCGAACAGGAACTCGCCTCCGACGACCGCCTGGAGCGGCTCATCCGCGAAGGCGTCGAGCGCGGCGAGTTCCGCACCGACGACCCGCGCACCGCGGCCATCCAGATCCTGGTGGTCCTCGACGGCCTCGGCGCCCACGCCAACACCGACCGGAGCAACCGCCCCGAGGCCGTGACCCGCATGGCCCTCACCACGGCGGAACGCGAACTCGGCCTGGCGCACGGCGCGCTGAGCGACGTACCGGCGCCGGCCGAACCGTCCTGACCCGACCCCGCCCCCTCGCCCTGCCCGTTCCCCCACTGGAGCCACCGTGCGCACCCGACTCGTCCTGCTCTCCGCCCGTCTGCTCGACCCCGGCACGGGGGCGTTCCTGCCCGAGACCGCGCTCGCCGTCTCCGACGACGGCCGGATCGCCGCCCTCGGCGACGACCGCGAGATCCGCGCGCTCGCGGGCCCCGCCACCACGGTCGTCGACCTCAAGGGCGCCGTGGTCACCCCGGGACTCGTCGACGGACACCTGCACCCGGTGTCGGGCGCCGAACTGACCCACGGCCTCGACCTGTCGTACTGCGCGGACCTCGACGACGTCCGCGAGGCCCTCGCCCGCGAGGTGCGGACCCTCGGCCGGGGCGACTGGCTCTTCGGCTGGGGCCTCGACCCCAACGTCTTCGGCGACCGGCCCGTCGGCACCGCCCCCTTCGACGCCGTACTCGACGGCGTACCCGCCTTCCTGCTGCTCTTCGACGCCCACTCGGCGCTCGCCAGCCGGCGGGCGCTCGAACTCGCCGGGGTCGACGGCCCCCGCACCTTCGACCAGGCCTCCGCCGAGGTCGTCTGCGACGCCGACGGCCGCCCCACCGGGTTCCTCCAGGAGGACGCGGCCTGCGCGCTGGTCGAGCGGGTCGCCCCCCGCCCGACCCCCGAGGAGAGCCGGGAGCGGCTCGCCGAGGCCCTGCGGTCCATGGCCGCGGCCGGGCTCACCGGCGGTCACGCCATGGACGCCAACGGCGAGAGCCTCGCGCTGTACGGGGAGCTCGACGCCGCCGGTGAGCTGGCGCTACGGCTCCGGGTGGCGCCCTGGTGCCAGCCCGGCACCGACGCGGACGGCGTACGGGCCCTGATCGAGCGGCAGGGCACCGGCGGCGCGCTGTGGCGGGTCGCGGGCGTGAAGCTCTTCATGGACGGCACCATCGACAACGGCACCGCCTGGCTGGAACGCCCCGACTGCCACGGCGAGTCCACCCACGCGTTCTGGCCCGACCCGGCCGCGTACACGCACATCGTCGGCGAGCTGCACCGGGCGGGCGTGCCGACCGCGACCCACGCCATCGGCGACGCGGCCGTCCGGCACGCCCTCGACGCCGTCGAGAAGGCCCGCACCACCGGCGGGAGCGAGGTCCGGCACCGGGTCGAGCACATCGAGACCGTGCCGGACGACACCCTGCGCCGCTTCGCCGACCTGGGCGTCCTCGCGTCGATGCAGCCCACCCACTGCTGCGACTTCACCCGCGCCGACCACAGCGACAACTGGTCCCGCCGCCTCGGCGAGGAGCGGGCCTCGCGCGCGTGGCGCTGCCGCGACCTGGTGGACTCGGGGGCCACGGTGGTGCTCGGCTCGGACTGGCCGATCGCGCCGTTCCCGCCGCTGGGCGTGATGGCCGGGGCGCGCCACCGGCGCCCGAGCCGGGACCTGGGTATGCCGCCGCACGGCCCCGAGCAGGCGCTCACGGCACTGGAGGCGCTGCGGGGCATGACGACGGCGGCGGCGTACGCGGCGGGCGAGGAGCACGAGGCGGGCCGCATCGCCCCGGGCTTCCGTGCCGACCTGACGGCCTTCGCGGCCAGCCCCCTGACGACCCCGGCGACGGACCTGCCGGACCTCCCGGTCCTGCTGACGGTCCTGGACGGCCGGATCACCCACCGGGCGACGGAGGTCTGAGAGAGCCTCGGCAGGGCGGGCGCGAGCCGCCGGGGGGCGGCCGTGTGGTGAGGGGTCGGCGTGAGGCGCCGAGGTGCCGGTGGTCGGCCGTGGTCAGCCCGTCGGGCGGGCCCGGGTCAGGGACAGCAGGTCTCGGGCCGGGCCCGTGGGGCGGTGGCCGGCGGGCCAGACGGCGCGGAGGTCGCGGCGCAGCTGGACGCCTCCGACGGGGATCGCGACCAGGCGGCGGGAGGCAAGCTCCTCGGCGATCGCGAGCTCGCTGAGGACGGCCGGGCCGGCCCCGCTCACGGCGGCCGCCTTCACCGCCGTCGTGGAGGCGAGTTCGAGCAGCGGCTGCGCGAGGCCGCCGTGCGCGGACAGCGCGGCGTCCAGGACCTGCCGGGTGCCCGAGCCGCGCTCCCGCAGCACCAGCGGGGTCGCGGCGAGCTCCGCCGGGTCCAGCGGGCCGCGACGGCGGGCCCAGGGATGCGTGGGGGCGGCGACGACCGCGAGCCGGTCATGGGCGACGACCACCCCGTCGAGGCCGTCGGGCACGGCGAGGCCCTCCACGAAGCCGATGTCCGCCTCGTTCGCGAGGAGTCGCTCCGCGACCACCGCCGAGTTCCCCGCCTGGAGCGACACCGCCGTGTCGGGGCGCTCGGCGCGCAGCGCGATGAGCCAGCCGGGCAGCAGGTACTCGGCGATCGTCATCGACGCGGCCACCCGCAGCCGCGAGTCCCGCCGTCCGCGCAGGGCCTGCGCGCCCGCGTCGAAGGCCTCGGCCGCCTCGACGATCCGGCGCGCCCAGTCGGTGACGAGGGCGCCCGCGTCGGTGAGCCGTGATCCGCGCGGCGAGCGGTCGACCAGGGCCACTCCGAGCTGCCGTTCCATGGAGCGGATGCGGCTGCTCGCGGCGGGCTGGGTGATGCCGACCTCGCGGGCGGCGGCGCCGAGGCTGCCGTGCCGGGCGACGGCGAGGAGCAGTTCGAGCGCGCCGAGATCCGGCACCCGGTGGTGGAGCTGCGCCTTGACGTCGGCCCCGTACGGCTCGCCGCGGCGTTCCCCCGCGGACGCCGACGTCGTCGCCGGCGTGGACCGTTCCTCGAACTCCCCGCTGCTGCTCATAAAGCCAGCTTATGACGTCATAGCCGCATGATCCCTGGTGGGGGCGGGGAAAGCGGGCGAACGTGGAGCCATGGCAAGCCTCGCACCTCCCCGTCCTGCCCCCCGCGCCACCACCCCCGGCGCCCGGCCGGCCGCCTTCCCGGCCCGTTCGGTCCGTCACCTCGGACCCAACTGGTACGCCTCCGTCATGGGAACGGCCATCGTGGCCACCGCGGGCGCCTCCCTCCCGCTGGACCTCCCCGGTCTCCGTACCGCCTGCGCCGCCGTCTGGGCGCTGTCGCTCGCGATGCTGCTCGTCCTGCTGTGCGCCCGCACCGTGCACTGGGTGCGCCACCGCGACCAGGCACGGGCGCACCTCCTGGACCCCGCCGTGGCGCCGTTCTACGGCTGTCTGTCGATGGCGCTGCTCGCCGTCGGCGGCGGCGCGATGATCGTGGGCCGGGACTGGATCGGCCTCCCGGCCGCCGTCGCCCTCGACACCGTCCTGTTCACCGCCGGCACGGTCGTCGGCCTGGCGGCCGCGGTCGGCATCCCGTACCTCATGGTGGTCCACCACAAGATCGAGAGCGCCTCCCCGGTGTGGCTGCTGCCGGTCGTCGCCCCCATGGTCTCCGCCGCGCTCGGCCCGCTGCTCGTGCCCCATCTGCCCGCCGGTCAGGCGCAGGAGACCCTGCTGCTGGCCTGCTGGGCGATGTTCGGCGTCAGCCTCCTCGCCACCCTGGTCATGCTGCCGCTGGTCTTCGGGCGGCTCGTGACCGGCGGCCCCCTGCCGCTCGCGCTCACCCCCACCCTCTTCCTCGTCCTCGGCCCGCTCGGCCAGTCGACGACCGCCGCAAACAAGTTCGCCGACGTCGCCCCGGGCGTGCTGCCCGCCCCGTACGCCCACGGGTTCGCCTCCTTCGCCGTCCTCTACGGCGTGCCCGTCATGGGCTTCGCCCTGCTGTGGCTGGGACTCGCCGGGGCGATGGTGCTGCGGGCCCGCCGACAGGGCATGGGCTTCGCGATGACCTTCTGGGCGTTCACCTTCCCCGTCGGGACCTGTGTGACCGGCGCCGAGGGGCTCGCCCAGCACACCGGCCTCGCCGCGTTCCGGTGGCTCGCGATCGGCCTGTACGTGTGCCTCGTCGCCGCCTGGCTGGTGGCCGGGGCCCACACCCTGCGCGGCCTCGTCAGCGGCTCGCTGCTCGCAGCGCCCGCGTCAGCACCCGCGGCGCCGCCGCGAGCGACGGCCCGTACCAGGTGAGGTGCCGCCCGTCGACGAGCGCGGCGGCGGCCCCGGGGAACGCCTCGGGGCCGTCGTCGCGCGTGAAGCGGTACGGCTCGTCCGGCAGCACGACCAGGTCGGGCGCGGCGGCGCGGAGCTCGTCGAGCGGGAGGCGCGGATAGCGCTCCGGGTGCTCGGCGTACAGATTGCGCACCCCGATCCTGGCCAGCAGGTCACCGGCGAAGGTGTCCCGGCCCAGGACCATCCAGGGGCGGCGCCAGATCGGCACGACCGCCGTGTACGTCCCCTCGGGGGTCACCGCGTCCCAGGCGGCCTCGGCCTCGTCGAGCCAGCGCGGCCGCCGGGGCGCGCCGCAGGCGGCGAGGACCCGCTCCAGCTCGCGCAGGCCCTGGTCGAGGGTGCGGATCTCGGTGACGAGGACGTCGAGCCCGGCGGCCCGCAGTTCCGCGAGGTCGGGGGCGCGGTTCTCCTCCTCGTTGGCGAGGACGACGTCGGGGCGGAGGGCGGTGATCGCGGGGACGTCGGGGTTCTTGGTGCCGCCGACGCGGGCGACGCCGAGGTCCGCGGGGTGGCTGCACCAGTCCGTGGCGCCGACCAGCACGCCGGGCGCGGTGACGGCGACGGCCTCGGTCAGGGAGGGCACGAGGGAGACGACCCGCGGCACGGTCCCGCGAAGCGAGGGCCCCGGGCGCGTGGTCATTCCTCTTCGGCCTCGACGTGCTCCGCGACGGCGACGACGAGCAGCCGGGTGCCCGGTTCGGTGGCGCGCCAGCGGTGCCGTACCCCGCCGGAGAGGTAGAGGGTGTCGCCCCGGTCCAGCCGGTACGCGCGCCCTTCCGCCTCGACCTCGGCGGCGCCGTCGGCCACGTACAGCAGCTCGTCGTTGCGGTGCTGGAACTCGCGGCCCGCGTCCTGCTCGCCGGTGAACTCCAGGGCGTGCAGCTGATGGCGGCCGCGCACGACCGCCCGTACGCCCGGGGGCAGCGCGGGAGAACGCTCGTCGGCCCGCACGACGTCGACCGTACGGGAGGCCTCCGCGGCGGCCAGGAGGTCGGCGGCGGAGGTCTCCAGGGCGTCGGCGACGAGTTCCAGCGAGCGGTGGCTGGGGCGCGCCCGGTCGTTCTCGACCTGGCTGAGGAAGGGCACGGAGAGACCGCTGCGCGAGGAGACGACGGCCAGCGTGAGCTGGAGCGCTCTGCGTCTCCTCTTGACGGCCGCGCCCACGCGGGGTGATTCCTTCTCGTCCATGTCGGCCCCCTCCCTCGTGCCTCGTGCGTCCCGTACCGGGCGGTTACCTGAACCTTACGCAGCTTTGGGGCGGGGTTTCGCGTCGTGACGAAAAGGGGTGGTCGCCGAACACGTTCGGCGACCACCCCTTTTCGGACAGGAACCGTTCACCGGTCGCCGTCGGGTGCCGTGGAGGCTACTGCGGGGCGAGCTTCTCCGCGAGGCCCGGGCTGTTGTCCAGCCAGGTACGGACGGCCTCCTGCTCCTTGCCCTTGCCGGTCTTCTGGATGACGGCTTCGAGGTCCGTGAGCTGCTTCTCGGTCAGCTCGAAGTTCTTCAGCCAGCTGCCGACCTCGGGGTTCTCGGCGGCGAATCCCTTACGGGCGAGGGTGTGGACGCCGTCGCCCTTGCCCCAGGAACCCTTGGGGTCGGCGAGCTTCTTCAGGTCGTGGGTGGAGTAGGCCCAGTGCGGCGACCAGAGGGTGACGACGACCGGTTCCTTGCGCTCGTACGAGCGCTTCAGCTCGGCGAGCATGCCGGGCGTGGAGCCGTCGACGACCTCGTACTCGCCCTCCAGGCCGTACTCCTTGAGCACCTTGTCCTTGAGGATGCCCATCATGCCGGCGCTGGGCTCGATGCCGACGATCCGGCCCTTGAACTGTCCCGCCTTGCCCTTGAGGTCGGCGAGGGAGTCGACGCCCTTCACGTATGAGGGGACGGAGAGCTCCAGGGAAGTGGGGCCGTACCAGGAGCCGAGGTCCTCCAGCTTGTTCTGGTACTTCTTCCAGTACTGCTCGTGCGTGACGGGCAGCCAGGAGTCGGTCTGGAAGTCGAGCTGGCCGCCGGCCAGGCCCGTGTAGAGCGCGCCGGCCTCCAGCTGCTTGGTCTCGACCTCGTACCCCCGGCGTTCCAGGAGTTCCTTCCACAGGAACGTGGACGCGATGCCCTCGTCCCAGGGGATGTAGCCGATGCTGATCTTCTTGCCGTGGCCGCCGTTCGGCCCCGAGGCCGTGGTCGAGCTCGCGCCCGACCCGCCGAAGACACCGGTGCCACCGGCGACGAGGGCGAGCACGACGACACCGACGAGGGCCGTGACGGGCTGCGGGCGGTGCGCCCAGAGCTTCGCCCCGGGCCGCTTGGCGCTGAGCAGGGCGCGGGCCTTGGCCGCGGCGCGGCGGCCGAGCGGGGAGACCTGGCGGCCGAGGGCACCGGTCATCCGGTCCAGGTACATGGCGAGGACGACGATGGAGACGCCGGCCTCGAAGCCGAGACCGATGTCGACGTTGCCGATGGCGCGGTAGACCGCGCCGCCGAGCCCGCCGCCGCCGACCATGCCGGCGATGACGACCATCGAAAGGCCGAGCATGATGACCTGGTTGACACCGGCCATGATCGTCGGGAGGGCCAGCGGCAGCTGCACGCGGAGCAGCGTGTTGCGCGGGGTGGTGCCGAACGCCTCGGCGGCCTCGACGAGTTCGCCGTCGACCTGCCGGATGCCCAGCTCCGTCATGCGGACGCCCGGGGGCAGCGCGAAGACGATCGTGGCGATGATGCCGGGGACCACGCCGACGCCGAAGAAGATGATGCCGGGGATGAGGTAGACCATCGCCGGCATGGTCTGCATGAAGTCGAGCACCGGCCGCAGGACGGCGCTGACGGTCTTCGAGCGGGCCGCCCAGATGCCGAGCGGCACGGCGATCACCAGGGTCACCAAGGTGGCGACGAGGACGAGGGAGAGCGTCGCCATGGCCTCGTCCCACAGCTGCACCGAGTCGACGAGCGCGAACCCGGCGAAGGCGAGGACACCGGCGGCCAGGCCGCGCAGCCACCAGGCGACGACGGCGAGGATGCCGGCGAAGAGCAGCGGCTGGGGCGCGGACAGGACGGCGTCGATGCCGTCGTAGAGACCGGTGACACCGGTGCTGACGGCGTCGAAGAGCCAGGAGAACTGGGCCTGGAGCCAGTCGACGGAACTGTCGACCCACTCACCGAGGGGAAGCCTAGGCACCGACGGTCACCTCCTTCGCATCCGCGTCCTCGGCATTCCTCGCGCCGAGCCCGCCCATCACGGCCAGCAGCCGCTCGGTCGGTACGACTCCGAGGACGGCGCCGTCGGAGTCCTCGACGGTCACGGGGTGCGGGGCGCGGGCGGCGACGGCGCACAGGTCGGCGACGAGCGTGTCCGGGCCGACGGCCTGGCAGGCGCAGTCGGCGGGGCAGTCCACCGGGGTGGCGCCGCCCGTCATGACGGCGGAGGCGGTGAGCACCCGGGAGCGGTCGACGTCCTGGATGAAGGAGGCCACGTAGTCATCGGCGGGGCGGACCAGGATGTCCTCGGCGGTGCCGAGCTGCACGATCCTGCCGTCGCGCATGACGGCGATCCGGTCGCCGAGGCGCATGGCCTCGTTGAGGTCGTGGGTGATGAAGACGATCGTCTTCTTCAGCCGCTGCTGGAGCACCAGGAGCTGGTCCTGCATGTCGCGGCGGATGAGGGGGTCGAGCGCGCTGAAGGACTCGTCCATGAGGAGCAGGTCGGCGTCGGTGGCGAGCGCGCGGGCGAGGCCGACGCGCTGCTGCATGCCGCCGGAGAGCTCGTCGGGCCAGGACTTCTCCCACCCGGCCAGGCCGCACAGCTCCAGGGCCTCGGCGGCCCGGACCTCCCGCTCGGCGCGCGGGACGCCCTGGACCTCCAGGCCGTAGCCGGCGTTCTCCAGGACGTTTCGGTGCGGGAACAGCGCGAAGTGCTGGAAGACCATGCTGATCTTGGTGGAGCGCACGGTGCGCAGGTCGCGGGGGGAGAGCGCGGTGAGATCCCGGCCGTCGAAGAGGACCCGCCCGGCGGTCGGTTCGAGCAGGCCGTTGAGCATGCGCAGCAGGGTGGACTTGCCGGATCCGGAGAGCCCCATCACGACGAAGATCTGGCCGGGCTCGACGGTGAACCCGGCGTCGACGACGGCTGCCGTCGTCCCCTCGGCACGCAGCTCCTCCCGGTCGGCGCCGGCGGCGAGCCTGCGGACGGCTTCGTCGGGTCGTCTGCCGAACACCTTGTACAGGTGGTCTGCCTGGAGCCTGGACACATGAACCTCACGGGTAGCAACGAAAACGGCCCCCACCACCCCCGCGTGGCCGGGCCGTGGAGCGGGCGGGATCGGCCCGCCACCCGTCGCGTACGGGGATCCTTTTGTTGAATCCCGTACCGGGTTCGCTCCGGGCACGCGCCTGCCCGGCTTCACAGGGTGCAAACGCAAAGGTGACGGGGGTCACGCGGAGGGGGGCGGAACCGCGGACGCAGGGGAAGGCGTCCGCGGGCGTGGCGCGTGCGGGTGTGGGCGTCGCACGTGCCGCATCGGGCTTGCGCGTGCGGGTGTGGGCGTCGCATGTGCCGCTTCGGGCTTGCGCGTGCGGGTGTGGGCTTGCGCGTGTGGGTGTGGGCGCTCGAATGCGGCTTCGGGCGCCGCGGGCGCGCCGAGCCCTAACATCGGGGAGGTGACTCGACGCCTCATGCTCCTCGACACCGCCAGCCTCTACTTCCGGGCCTACTTCGGCGTGCCGGACTCCGTCCGCGCCCCCGACGGCACTCCCGTCAACGCCGTGCGCGGACTGCTCGACTTCATCACCCGGCTCGTCCAGGACCACCAGCCTGACGACCTCGTGGCCTGCTGGGACGACGACTGGCGGCCGCAGTGGCGGGTGGACCTGATCCCCTCGTACAAGGCGCACCGGGTGGCCGTCGTGACCGAGACGGGACCGGACGAGGAGGAGATCCCCGACACCCTGTCCCCCCAGGTCCCGGTGATCGAGGAGGTCCTGGCGGCGCTCGGCATCGCCCGGATCGGCGCGGCGGGGTACGAGGCGGACGACGTGATCGGAACGCTCGCGGGCCGCGCCCGGGGCCCGGTGGACATCGTCACGGGCGACCGGGACCTGTTCCAGCTGGTCGACGACGCCCGGAGCGTACGGGTGCTGTACCCGCGCAAGGGCGTCGGCGACTGCGACCTGGTGGACGCGGACATGATCGTCAGCAAGTACGGGGTGCGCCCCGACCAGTACGCCGACTTCGCGGCGCTGCGCGGCGACGCCAGCGACGGCCTGCCCGGAGTGAAGGGCATCGGCGAGAAGACGGCGGCCCAGCTGATCACCGAGTACGGCGACCTGGCCGGGGTACGGGCGGCCGCCGAGGACCGGACGTCGAAGCTGACCCCCGCCAAGCGGCGCGGAATCGTGGAGGCGGCCGCCTACCTGGACGTCGCTCCGACGGTGGTGAAGGTCGCCGGGGACGTACCGCTGCCGGAGTTCGACGCGACCCTGCCGACGGCACCCAGGGACCCGGCGGCGCTCGACGCGCTGGTCAAGCGCTGGGGTCTCGGCGGGGCCGTGGGACGACTGCTGCCGGTCCTGGACCGCTGACGAAATCGGCTCGCACTGGGTCGACAGCGCCTCGGGATGATAACTTAGGCTTACCTAAGCTATTTGAGACCCATCGAGTCACTTCGAGTCAGGAGAGCCACTCGTGGCGGAGCAGCCCCGCAAGGCACCGAAGGCCACCGAGGCGCGCGTGGTGCGCACCGAGCGGATCACCCCGCACATGGTGCGGATCGTCCTGGGCGGGCCCGGCCTCGGCGCCTTCGAGGCCGACACCTACACCGACCACTACGTGAAGCTGCTCTTCGCCCCAGAGGGCGTCGCCTACCCGGAGCCGTTCGACATGGAGCGGATCCGGGAGGAGTTCCCCCGGGAGCAGTGGCCGACCACGCGGACGTACACGGTGCGCGCCTGGGACCCGGTCCACCGCGAGCTGACCATCGACTTCGTGGTCCACGGCGACGAGGGCCTCGCGGGCCCGTGGGCGGCGCGCGCCGAGGCGGGCGACACGGTGCGCTTCCTGGGCCCCGGCGGCGGCTACTCGCCGGACCCGGCGGCCGACTGGCACCTGCTCGCGGGCGACGAGAGCGCGCTGCCGGCCATCGCGGTGGCCCTGGAGCAGCTGCCGGCCGGGGCGCGGGTGCACGCGTTCGTGGAGATCTCGGACGCCGCCGAGGAGCAGAAGTTCGCGACGGACCACGGCATCGACGTGACCTGGCTGCACCGGGGCGACCGGCCGGTGGGCGAGGCGCTCGTCGAGGCCGTGCAGTCCCTGGACTTCCCGGCCGGCGACGTGCACGCCTTCGTCCACGGCGAGGCGGGCTTCGTGAAGGAACTCCGCCGGCACCTGCGCCTTGACCGGGCGGTACCGCGCGAGCGCCTGTCGATCTCGGGCTACTGGCGCCAGGGGAAGTCGGACGAGGCGTGGCGCGCGATCAAGCGCGAGTGGAACGACCAGGTGGAACGCGAACAGGAGAACTGAGACGCGGAGCCGTGAAGACGCGGAGCCGGCTCACGGCGCGGGGCCCGGGGATCACCCCCGGGCCCCGCGCTTTTCGTTTCTCGTAAGGCGCGGCGCAATCCAGAAGGGGCGTGGCAGGCGTCCGCTGCCCCGACACGGCCCGGCCACGGGGCGGCCGCAGGCACCGCAGGCCCGGACTCCCCCGAAGACGGGCCGGCCGGACCGGCCTACGTCGTCTCGCCGTACATCCGGTCCGAGGTGTCCGTGTGGGCCATCCGCCGCAGCGCCGAGAAGATCGCGTCGCCGATGACCGTGCCGACGACCACGCTCTCCACCAGCTCCTCGCGCGCCACGTTGCGCGCCACGAAGTCCAGGTCGGCCCCCGCCACCCGCTCCGCCGCGTCCGCGTACGCGTCCAGGACCTCGACGAACGACCCGTGGCCGGCCTCGTCGACCGCCGCGAGGGCCACGGCGAGCGCCTCCGATGCCGGGTTGCCCTCGCCCACCCGCCATCCACGCGCGGCGATCAACGCCGCGACCTGCTTCCGCGCCTCCTCGATCCCGGCATGGGACTCGCGGTCGTAACGCGGCACGAGTCCGGACGCCACCGTGCCCAGCAGCTTGTGCACCGACCGTTCGGGGTCGTCGAGCGCGACGATCACCTCGCGGATCGCCGCGACCGAGAGGCCGCCCACGTCGAGGAGCGCCCGGATCAGGCGGAGGCGCTGCACATGCGTCTCCCCGTACGAAGCCTGGTTAGGGCTCGTCAGTTCTCCGGCAGGCAGCAGTCCTTCCCGTACGTAGAACTTGATCGTCGGGATGGACACCCCGGTCCTGCGACTCAACTCTCCGATGCGCACCGCGTGTTCACCTTCCTGGTCCCGCTTCGGCCTTGCCGACCGACCCTCCCATCATAGATAGTGGCGCTATCAGATAGTAGCTAGTGCCACTATCCATACCTGCCACAACTGTGTCCGCACATCCCACGGGGGGAAATCCGCATGTCCTCGCTCAACTTATTCACCCGGTTCCACCGGCCACTGGTCTGGTTCGCCGCCTCCATGGGTGTCCTCGCCCTGGTCTCGGCGGTCGGCATCTTCGTCGACGACCGCGTCCTGGTCGGGGTGCCGATCTGGACCAAGCCGTTCAAGTTCTCGGTCTCGTTCGTCGCGTACGCGCTCTCGCTCGCCTGGATGCTCTCCCTGCTGCCCCGGGGGCGGCGGGTCGGCTGGTGGGCCGGGACGGTCGTCGCCGCGGCCAGCGCCGGCGAGATGGTGCTCATCACCCTCCAGGTGATCCGCGGCACGCAGAGCCACTTCAACCAGGCGACGCCCTTCGACGACGCCGTGTTCCAGCTCATGGGCGCGACCGTCGTCGTCCTGTGGCTGGGTGCCCTGGTCATCGCGGTCCTGCTGCTGCGCGCCAAGATCCTCGACCGGGCCATGGCCTGGGCCGTCCGACTCTCCTCGCTCATCGCCCTCGCGGGCGCCGCCGTCGGCTTCCTGATGGTGCGTCCGAAGCCGGAACAGCTCGCCGTCGACCACCCGCCGATCGAGGGCGGCCACGCCGTCGGCGTCCCGGACGGCGGCCCGTCGATGCCGCTGACCGGCTGGGCGAGCACGGGCGGCGACCTGCGCGTGCCCCACTTCTTCGGCATGCACGCGCTCCAGCTGCTGCCGCTGGTGCTGCTCGTCCTGGCCGCACTCGCACCACGGTTCGCCCGCCTCGCGGACGAGCGGGTACGACTCCGGCTCGGCCTGACGGCCGCCGCGGTGTACGCGGCGACCTTCGCCCTACTGACCTGGCAGGCCCTACGCGGCCAGGCCCTACTCGCCCCGGACGCGACGACACTGACGGCCGCGGCCGCGATCGCCGCCCTGGGCGCCGCAGCAACGACCCTCTCCCTCAGGGCCACTTCCCCCACGCCGGAGGCCGTTCATGACCCACGGGGCGTAGGGATCTGACGAACGGCCTGAAGCCCCGCCCCAGCCGCGACGCGCGCCTCCGGTGCCCCGGACCACGACGCTTCCGTTCGCCCGGGCCGCGCCCGGAGCCCGGGCGCAGCGCGCTGCCCGGAGCGGGTCTCAGTCCCGGGTCCGTACCGTGGCCAGGACGTCGCGGTCCGGTTGGAGGGTGAGGCTGGGGACCGGGAGGAGTTCTTCGGTCGTCAGGTTCAGGTGGTAGCGGCGGGCGAGGACCGCGAGGACGAGGACGGCTTCCACGAGGGCGAAGCGGGTGCCGAGGCAGACGCGGGGGCCGCCGCCGAAGGGGAACCAGGCGTACTCGGGTATCTGCTCGGCGGGTTCGCCCTCCCGCTCGATCCAGCGCTCGGGGCGGAAGGCCTCCGCGTCGCCGTACCAGCGGGGGTCCCGCTGGGTGGCCCACTGGCTGGACCAGACGCGGGTGCCGGCGGGTACGGGCGTGCCACCGAGCACGGCGCCTTCCTTGGCGAGGCCGGTGATGAGCCAGATCGTCGGGTAGAGGCGCAGGGTCTCCTTGATGACCGCCTGGGTGTAGGTGAGGGCGGCGTAGTCGTCGTAGCCGGGTTCGTGGTCGGCGAGGACGCGGTCGAGTTCTTCGGTGAGGGCGTCGCGGACCCGGGGGTTGCGGGAGAGGAGGTACCAGGCCCAGACGAGGGTGGAGCTGGTGGTCTCGTGGCCGCCGATGTAGAGGGTGACGGTCTCGTCGCGGATCTCCTGGTCGGAGAGGGGCGCGCCGGTCTCGTCGCGGGCGGCGAGCAGTCGGCTGAGGAGGTCGGGGCGTTCGGTCTCGCCGTCGCGGTGACGGGAGACGACGCGGGAGACCTCGGCGTCGATGACGGCGGTGGCACGTTTGATGCGGGCGCGTCCGGGGGTGGGCACCCAGTCGGGCAGGACGGCTCCGATGCCGCTGAACTCGGCGCCGATCTCCTTCTGTGCGACGTCCATGGCGGCGCCGATGGCTTCGGCGTCGGCCGCGGTGTCGACGCCGAAGATGGTGCGGACGGCGATGAGCTGGGTGAGGGCCGCCATCTCCTTCTTGATGTCGATGTGCTGTCCGTCGGTCCAGCGGTCGGCGAGGGCGACGGCGCAGTCGGCCATGGTCGCGGCGTAGGAGCGGACCTGTTTGGGGCGGACGGAGGGTTGGACGAGGGAGCGCTTGCGGCGCCAGTCGGCGCCCTTGGAGACGATGACGCCGTTCCCGAGGAGGGTGCGGAAGGCGATGCCGAGGTCGGGCTGGTCGAAGCTGCGCTCGACCTCGGTGAGGAGTTCGCCGACGGTGTCGGGGTGGGCGATGAAGAGGGAGGGTTTGCGGCCGAAGCGCCAGCGGACGATGTCCCCGCGGTCCCTGAGTTGTTCGAAGAAGGCGAGGGGGTTCTTGCCGAAGGCGGGGAGGCTGCCGAGGAGTGGCATGCCGCGCGGGCCGTCGACGACAACCGGAACCGTGGCCGGAGTCATGGCCGGAGCCGTGGGCGGAGTGGCGGCCGGAGCCGTCGACGGGGAGCCTGTCGGCTCGCCCTCCTTCTCCGTCCCGGCATGCGGGCGTCCGGCTTGCGTGGTCATCTGCGTCCCCTCCCCGACGGGCCCTTCCCCAACGGGCCTTCCCTGCTTGTGAGTCCATGCAATCGGAACGGCCCCGCGCGCGCCACCCCTGTGGACGACGGCCTGTGGACAACGTCCCGTGCGCGACCCTTTTCGGGGGTGCGGAGACGGGCGAGTGCCCGTGGCGTACTCGCCACGGGCACTCGATCCGGGGATGCCGGAGGAAGGAAACGGGCCGTCAGCCCACCGAGCTGTAGGCGACGACGCCGCGCAGCAGCGAGTCGACGGCCTTGCGGGCGTTCTTGGCGACGGTGCTGTTCTCCCGGGGCGCCGCCGCGGCGATCTGTCCGAGGACGTCGATGACCTGCTTGCACCAGCGGACGAAGTCGCCCGCGGGCATTTCCGCCTCGCGCAGCACCTCGTCGAGGCTCTTGTCGGAGGCCCACTGGTAGGCGGCCCAGGCGAAGCCGAGGTCGGGCTCGCGCTGGCCGACCCCTTCCGCCTGGTTGATCTTGAATTCCTCTTCGAGGGCGTCGAGGCGGCCCCAGATCCTGACCATCTCGCCGAGTGCGGCCTTGGCGTTGCCCGTGGGCAGTTTGGGTGCCACGGCGTCGTCGGACTGCCGCGCCTCGAACACCAACGCCGAGGCGCAGGCGGCCAGTTCGGCCGGGTTGAGGCCTTCCCAGACGCGGTCGCGGAGGCATTCGCTGGCCAGCAGGTCGAGTTCGCCGTAGAGCCGGGCGAGCCGCTTGCCGTTCTCGGTGACCTCGTTGCCGCGCAGGTAGTCGAGCTCGGTGAGGAGCGCGACGATCCGGTCGAAGGTGCGGGCGATGGTGTTGGTGCGGCCCTCGATGCGCCGCTCCAGCTGCTGGGTGTCGCGCTGGAGGCGGTGGTAGCGCTCGGCCCAGCGGGCGTGGTCCTCACGCTCGTCGCAGCCGTGGCAGGGGTGCGCGCGGATCTCGGTGCGCAGCCGGGCGAGCTCGCGGTCGTCGGCGGCGGCGGAGCGCTGCTTCCGGTGTCGCTCGGGGTTGATGTGTCCGGCCTTGCTGCGCAGGGCGGAGGCGAGGTCGCGGCGGGACTGCGGGGAGCGGGGGTTGAAGGACTTGGGGATCCTCATCCGCTCCAGTGCCTCGACCGGGACGGGGAAGTCGATGGACGCGAGTCTCTTGACCTGCCGCTCGGCGGTGAGGACGAGGGGGCGGGGCCCGTCGTGGTGCTCGAATCCCCGGTGGCCGTTGGTGCGGCCGGCCGGGATGCCGGGGTCGAGGACGAGGGCGAGTCCGGCGAACTTGCCGGTGGGGACGTGGATGACGTCACCGGGCTTCAGCTTCTCGAGCGAGCCGGCGGCCTGGGCGCGGCGCTGGGCGGCGCCCTGCCGGGCCAGTTCGGTCTCGCGGTCCTTGAGGTCGCGGCGGAGCCGCGCGTACTCCTCGAAGTCTCCGAGGTGGCAGGTCATGCCCTCGCGGTAGCCCTGGAGTCCCTCTTCGTTCTTCTGCACCTGCCGGGAGATGCCGACGACGGAGCGGTCGGCCTGGAACTGGGCGAAGGAGGTTTCGAGGAGTTCGCGGGAGCGGTGCCGGCCGAACTGGTCGACGAGGTTGACCGCCATGTTGTACGAGGGCTTGAAGCTGGAGCGCAGGGGGTAGGTGCGGGTGCCGGCGAGTCCGGCGAGGTGCTCGGGGTCGAGTCCGCGCTGCCAGAGGACGACGGCGTGCCCCTCGACGTCGATGCCGCGGCGGCCGGCGCGGCCGGTGAGCTGGGTGTACTCGCCGGGGGTGATGTCGGCGTGCTGTTCGCCGTTCCACTTGACGAGCTTTTCGAGGACGACGGAGCGCGCGGGCATGTTGATGCCGAGGGCGAGGGTCTCGGTGGCGAAGACGGCCTTGACGAGGCCGCGGACGAAGAGCTCCTCGACGACCTCCTTGAAGGTCGGGAGCATGCCGGCGTGGTGGGCGGCGATGCCCCGCTCCAGCGCTTCGAGCCATTCGTAGTAGCCGAGGACGTGCAGGTCCTCGCCGGGGATGGCGGCGGTGCGCTCCTCGACGATCTCGCGGACGCGGCGGCGGCCGTCCTCGTCGTTGAGCCGGAGTCCGGCGTAGAGGCACTGCTGTACGGCGGCCTCGCAGCCGGCCCGGCTGAAGATGAAGGTGATCGCGGGCAGGAGTCCCTCGGCGTCGAGGCGCTCGATGACCTCGGGGCGGCCGGGGGTCCAGATGCGGGAGCGCTGGCGGCGCTCGCGCTCGCGGTCGGCCTCGCGGATCATCTTGCCGCGCCGCCGGTCGCGCGGGTTGTAGGTGCGCGTGTTCTCGGTGCGGGCGAGGCGGAGGAGGTCGGGGTTGAGTTCGCGGCGGGAGGCGCCGCGGCCGCCGTGGTCGGTCTCCTCCTCGAAGAGGTCGTACATCCGGCGTCCGGCGAGGACGTGCTGCCAGAGCGGGACGGGGCGGCTCTCGGAGACGATGACCTCGGTGTCGCCGCGGACGGTGTCGAGCCAGTCGCCGAACTCCTCGGCGTTGGACACGGTCGCGGAGAGTGAGACGAGGGTGACCGATTCGGGGAGGTGGATGATCACTTCCTCCCAGACGGCGCCGCGGAACCGGTCGGAGAGGTAGTGGACCTCGTCCATGACCACGTATCCGAGGCCGGAGAGGGCCTGGGATCCCGCGTACAGCATGTTGCGGAGGACTTCGGTGGTCATGACCACGATCGGTGCATCACCGTTGACGCTGTTGTCACCGGTGAGCAGGCCGACCTTGTCGTTGCCGTACCGCTTGACGAGGTCGGCGTACTTCTGGTTCGACAGGGCCTTGATCGGGGTGGTGTAGAAGCACTTGCGGCCCTGTGTGAGGGCGAGGTGGACGGCGAACTCGCCGACGATGGTCTTGCCGGAGCCCGTGGGCGCGGCGACGAGTACGCCCTTGCCCGCTTCGAGGGCCTGGCATGCCTCGATCTGGAAGGGGTCCAGACCGAACTCGTACATCTCGCGGAAGGGGGCAAGCGCGGTGGCCGCATCGGCGTTGCGGGCGCGGGCGGCCGCGTACGCCTCGGCTGGTGTGAGGTCCTCTGTCATCTTGTTCTCGAGCCTACCCGCCCCCTGTGACAGTGACGCGATCTTTATCGAGGGGATGTGGAGGGTCCCGTTCCGACCGTTGGGCCGGGGGCCTCGACCGCTTGACCGGGCCTCGACCGCTTGGCCGGGAGCCTCGGCGCCGTCCCGGGCGAGGGCGCAGCGGCCCGGCGCCCGGACATGGGTGTCCCCCCGGACTCAGCCCGGGGGGACCCTGGAGGATCAGGTGATGTCGTCGTAGCCGTTCACCCGGTGCGCACCGGTTCCGCCGTGCTCTCCGGTGGCCTGCTCGGGCAGGGCGCGGGAGGCGCCGACCGGTTCGACGGCCCCGACGGTCTCGGGGGTGAGGTCGAGCGAGGAGGCCTCGTCGTCGTCGAGCTCGGCGTCGGGGTTGTTCCGCTTGCGCCGCCGGTCGTTGAGGAGGGAGAAGGCGACGGCCCCGAAGTACAGGACGGTGATGGGCCCGGCGAGGGCGATCATGCCGACCGGGTCGGTGGTCGGGGTGATGACGGCGCCGAAGACGAAGACGCCCATGATCACGCCCCGCCACCAGCCGGCCATGCGGCGGCCGGTGAGGACTCCGGTGAGGTTGAGCATCACCAGGACCAGCGGCAGCTCGAAGGCCAGGCCGAAGACGAGCACCATGCGCAGGGTGAAGTCGAGGACGTCACCGAGCGAGAGGATGTTCGCGGAGCCCTCGGGCGTGAGGCTGATGAGCACCTTCACGCTGATGGGGAGGATCAGGTACGCGAGGTAGGCGCCGGCGGAGAACAGCGGCACGGCCGCGCCGACGAAGGCGTACGTGTACTTCTTCTCGCTCTTGTGGAGGCCCGGCGCGACGAAGGCCCACAGCTGGTAGAGCCAGACGGGGCTCGCGACGACGAGGCCCGCCGTCAGGGACAGCTGGATCGTCGTGCTGAACGGGGCCATGAGCGTGTTGAAGGAGACGATCGCGCAGTTGCCGCCGTTGCTGCTGACGCCCGGTGCGCAGGTGGGCACCGACTTCGTCAGGAACTGCATCAGCTCCTCGCTGTACACGAGGGCCACGATCGTCACCGCGGCGACGGCGAGGAGTCCCTTCGCCAGTCGGTTGCGGAGTTCACGCAGGTGCTCCACGAGGGGCATCCGGCCCTCGGGATCCTTCTCCTGCTTGCGGGCAGACTTGGGCAACCCACGTCCTCATCTCGTGCGGCAGGCCGCCGCACGGTGCGGCGGCCGCGGCGGACCGGGTCAGCGCTTGGTGGTGTCCGAGGGCTCGGTCACGGGACGCGAGCTGGTCACGTCGCCGGGAGCGGCCTGGATGGTGCGCGGGGCGGGCTGGTCCTGGGCGGTGGTGCCGGTGCCGGCGACGGGCGGGTCGGCGGGGGCGCTCTGCTGGTCGTCCGACTTCATCGCCTTGGCCTCGCTCTTGAGGATGCGGGCCGACTTGCCCAGCGAGCGGGCCATGTCCGGGAGCTTCTTGGCGCCGAACAGCAGGATGATGACGACGAGAATGAGGATGATCTCGGTGGGGCCGAGCCTACCCATAGCTGTATACCTTCTTCACCGAGGCGACATGGAGTGCGTGCCCGGCGGGTCGGACAGGCGTCCGGCCACCGCGCTGTCTGCGATCGTAACCCGCAGGAGTAAACGCAGGGCAATGCCCTTGCATACTCCCGATTGCGTCCCGCGAGCCCGGTCCAGAGCCGCTTCATGCAGCGTACGGCACGGACTCAGCGCAGGGACTCGCCGGTTCGGGCCAGCCCGACGGCGGCGGTTTCGAGCTCTTCGGCGGCCTGGCTGATCCGCTGTGTGGTGTGGGCCACTTGACGGCCGAGGCGCTGGACCTCGATGAAGACCTTGACGGCGAGGACGCCGAGGACGGCGATGCCGAGGAAGCCGAGGGCGATGGCGAGCATGGGCCAGAACATGGGGCGAGCCTAGACGTTGGACGGGGCGGCCGGTACGGCCGGTCGCACCGGCCGCACCGCTCGTACGGCCGTGGCCCGGGCGTGGCCGGCCGGGCGTGGTGCTCAGACGGTGGTGTGGAGGCGCAGGGTGCGGACGCCGCCGCCGGTGAGGAGTTCGACGATGCGCTCCCCGGCGGGCTTGCGGACGGCGCTGCCGCACTCGGGGCAGGTGAAGGAGTAGAAGGTGGTGCGGCGGCTCGCCCCGATGGCGAGGCGCAGGGCGCTCGCGGAGAGTTCGAAGCGGGAGCGGCAGTCGGGGCAGGCGGCCTTGAAGAGGACCGGGGCCACCGTCGCCGTAAAACCGTGCATCACGGACATTTCCCTCATCTCTCGACTCCCGTTCCCGCGCTCGCGTGCACCGCGTCACACGACCCCGACCGCACCGGCCGCGCCACCCGCTCCCCCGCTCGTACTCCCCGTACGGCCGCGAGCGCTTCTGGCGCTACGTCAGTATCAGCGTCCTACGGCCGGGGAACGTCACTCGCCCTCGTACGCGGCGAGCGCGGCGGCCGCCGCCGACCTGGCGTTCTCGGCCAGCTCCAGCGGCGCGACGATCCGGCCGTCGCTGCCCAGCCGCAGCGCCAGCCGGCGCAGCGAGGCCGGGTCCGGGGTGCGCAGGGTGATCCGCAGTCCGCCGTCGGGCAGCTCGTCGGCCCGGTCGTGCGGGTAGTACTCGGCGACCCAGCGGCCGCCGGGGCCGACCTCGACCACCACCTCGGGGTCGTCGGCGGAGGGCTGGACGAGTCCTTCGGAGAGGTCACGCAGCTCCAGCTCCGGCGGCGCCGCGTGCTCGTCGAGGATGCGGATCTCGACGACGCGGTCGAGCCGGAAGGTGCGGCGCGCCTCGGAGAGCCGGCACCACGCCTCCATGTAGGTGTGGCCGACGGCGAAGAGCCGGATCGGGTCGACCTCGCGCTCGGTGAGCTCGTCGCGGGCGGGCGAGTAGTAGCGCACCCAGAGCCGGCGGCGCTCCGAGATCGCCCGGTCGACCTCGGCGAAGACACCGCCCTCGGACTCGAAGGTCACCGAGAGCCGGGAACTGGCCCCGGCGGCCTCGCCGGCGGCGGCCTCCAGCTTGGCGGTGGCACGCAGCAGCGCCTCGCGGTCGCTCTCCCGCAGGCCGGGCAGGGTGGCGACGGCGCGGGCGGCGACCAGGAGGGCGGTCGCCTCGTCGGCGGCGAGCCGGAGCGGCGCCGCGACGTCGTCGGGGTTGTGCCACCAGATCCGGTCGCCGTCGGTGTCGATGTCGAGGAGGTCGCCGCCCCGGAAGCTGGTGCCGCACATGGGCAGCACGTCGAGGTCGGAGATCAGCTCGTCCTCGGTGATCCCGAAGGCGCGGGCGACATCGGCGACGTGGGCGCCGGGGCGCTCACGGAGATAGGTGACGAGCGAGAGCATCCGCCTCGTCTGGTCGATCGCGTTGGCAGCCATGCGGTACGTCTCCCCCTCAGCCCTTGGCCACGGCACGGAGCCGGTCGACCACATCGGCCCGCAGATCGGCCGGTTCCAGTACGACGACGTCGGGGCCGAACTCGACGAGCCAGGCGTCGAGGCCGTGCCCGTACGGGATCTCCAGCTCGTCCCAGCCGTCGGCGCCCTCGGTCACGGACTGGGCGCGGGCCCGCAGCGGGTAGCCGCAGCCGCCGCGCAGCCGGATGCGGGCGGAGCGGGTGGCGGTCTCGCCGGCCCAGCTCTCCACGGTCTCGCGGACGGTGACGACGTCGGGCACGGGCGCGGTGAAGGCGCCGGCCCGGGAGCGGACCTTGCCGGTGATGCGGGAGAGCCGGAAGACGCGCTCGGCGCCGCGGTCGCGGTCCCAGCCGGCCAGGTACCAGTGCCCGCGCCAGCATTCGAGGGTCCAGGGTTCGACCTGGCGGGCCTCGGGGCGGGCGGCGTTGGCCTTGCGGTAGTCGAAGACGACGGGCCGGCGGTCGCGGCAGGCGAGCATCAGCGGCTCGAAGGCGGCCTCGTGGACGGGGATCCGCGGTTCGAGGGCGCTGGGCTGGACGTCGTACGAGTCCTCCGCCTCCGGCATGCCGGCGGCGCGGAGCTTCTGGAGGGCGCCGCTGGCGGCGCCGGCGAGGCGGGCCTGCTGCCAGACCTTGGCGGCGAGGCCGAGCGCGGCGGCCTCCTCGGCGTCGAGGGTGATGGGCGGCAGCCGGTTGGAGTCGCGGCGGGCTAGGTAGCCGGTCTCGCCCTCCAGGTTCTCGACGGTCTCGATGACCAGGCCGAGCTCGCGCAGGTCGTCCTTGTCGCGCTCGAACATGCGGTTGAAGGCGTCGTCGCCGCTCGCTTCGAGGTAGGCCTCGATGGAGCCGCGGAGCTCCCGCTTGCTCAGCGGGCGGCGTGTCCCGAGCAGGCACAGCGCGAGATTCATCAGCCGCTCGGACTTGGCAATCGCCATCGGCGCCCTGCACCCTTCCGCCGGTTCCAGTTGTGGGACGTCCGACCGTACCGCCCCGGAGTGTCGGGGCCAAAGCCGAGGGCCCCCGCCAGGGATGGCGGGGGCCCTCGGAGGACCTGCTGCCGGCCGGGACGGCGCCCAGGCCGGGGGTCATACGACCGGGTCGGGACCCGGTCGTGGTGTCATACGGCCGGGACGGGGCCCGGTCGTGGTGACGGGGTCAGCGCCGGACGCCCACGAGGTCGCAGACGAAGATCAGCGTCTCGCCCGGGGCGATCTTGCCGCCGGCGCCGCGGTCGCCGTAGGCGAGGTGCGCGGGGATGACGAGCTGGCGGCGGCCGCCGACCTTCATGCCCTTGACGCCCTGGTCCCAGCCCGCGATGACCTGACCGGCACCGAGACGGAACTCGAGCGGGGTGCCGCGGTTCCAGGAGGCGTCGAACTCCTCGCCGGTGCCGAAGGACACGCCCACGTAGTGGACGTTCACCATGTCGCCGGGCTTGGCCTCCTCGCCGTCGCCCGGCCAGATGTCCGTGATCTCCAGGTCCTTCGGCGGCTCGCCACCCGGGAAGTCGATCTCGGGCTTCTCGATGCTCACTGAACTGCTCCTCATGCTGATGTACTGCGTGATCGGGACAGTCTTACATCTTCGTGGTCAGAGCTTCGTCAGGATGTCCACGGCGAACACCAGCGTGGAGTTCTTCGGGATGCCCTGCTGCTCCTTGTCGCCGAACGCCTCGGACGGCGGGGCGACGATGAGGACGCGGCTGCCGATCTTCTTGCCGACCAGGCCGTCCTTCAGGCCCTTCAGCGTGAGCTGCCCGAGCGGGAAGTTGGCGGGCTTGCCGGTGGTGTATGTCGAGTCGAAGACCTTGCCGTCCTTCCACAGGGCGGCGACGTAGTTCACGACGACCGTGTCGGTCGCCTTCACGGCCTCGCCCTTGGACTCGAGCACGTAGTTCGAGACGAGCTTGGTCGGCGGGTCGGTCTTGGGGACCGTGAGGGCGGGCGCCTTGCCGTCGGTGTTCGTCCCGACCTTCGGCAGGTCCTTGTTGTCCTGGGCGACCGGGGTGCCGGTGGCGGACTTGGGGATCGTGACGGCCTTCAGGACGTCCACGACGAAGACGAGGGTGGCGTTGGGCTGGATGTTCGGCGGCGAACCCTTCTCGCCGTAGCCGAGCTCCGGCGGGATGCCGACCTCGATGCGGCTGCCGACCTTCTGGCCTTCGAGGGCCTGCTCCCAGCCCTTGATGACCTGGCCGGCGCCGAGGGTCAGGTCGAAGGGCTGGCCGCGGTCGAAGCTGTTGTCGAAGGGGGTGGTGGAGTCCCAGGCCTGACCCAGGTAGTTCACCTGGAGCGCGTCGCCCTTCTTCGTCACCGGGCCGTTGCCCTCGCTGATGACGTTGACCTTGAGTTCCTTGGGCGGGTCGCCCTCTCCCTTGGAGAGGGTCGGCTTCTCCCCGAACTTCTGACCCGCGGTGATGGCGGGCAGTCCGTTCTTCATCGAGGCGGAATCGGAGCCCTTGTCGTCGCTGCCGCACGCCGCTGTCGAGAGCAGCAGCAGCGGGACGACGAGAAGGCCGGCAAGTCGGCGCACGTGTTCCTCAGATCTCAGACGGCACAGTAGTTGTCCCGACACTCTAGGGGACCCTCCTGTCACGCCGAAGGGCTCCGCACGGCAAACGTGCGGAGCCCCATGACCGGTATGACCTGCTTACATTCCGGCGATCAGCTTTTCGACGCGGTCGTCGACGGAACGGAACGGGTCCTTGCACAACACCGTGCGCTGTGCCTGGTCGTTCAGCTTGAGGTGGACCCAGTCGACGGTGAAGTCCCGGCGCTGCTCCTGCGCGCGGCGGATGAAGTCGCCGCGGAGCCGGGCCCGAGTGGTCTGCGGGGGCACCGACTTGCCCTCGAAGATCTTGAGGTCATTGCAGATCCGGGCCGCCTGGCCGTTCTTCTGCAGCAGGTAGTAGAGCCCACGACGGCGGTGGATGTCGTGGTAGGCGAGGTCTATCTGCGCGACCCTCGGGTTCGACATGGTCATGTTGTGCTTGGTCCGGTAGCGCTCGATGAGCCGGTGCTTCATGACCCAGTCGATCTCGGTCTCGATCTTGTCGAGCCGCTCGCTCTCGATCGCGTCGAGCGTACGGCCCCACAGCTCCAGGACCTGGGCGACGGTGCCGGACCGGATGCCGCGGCGGTCGACGAAGTCCACGGCCTTGTCGTAGTACTCGCGCTGGACCTCCAGGGCGGAGGCCTCGCGGCCGCTGGCGAGGCGGACCTTGCGCTGGCCGGTGATGTCGTGGCTGACCTCGCGGATGGCCCGGATGGGGTTCTCCAGGGTCAGGTCGCGCATCACCGTGCCCGCCTCGATCATGCGCAGCACCAGGTCGGTGGCGCCGACCTTGAGCAGCATGGTCGTCTCGGACATGTTCGAGTCGCCGACGATGACGTGCAGTCGGCGGTAGCGCTCGGCGTCCGCGTGCGGCTCGTCCCGGGTGTTGATGATCGGGCGCGAGCGGGTGGTGGCGGAGCTGACGCCCTCCCAGATGTGCTCGGCACGCTGGGAGACGCAGAACACCGCGCCCCGGGGGGTCTGGAGGACCTTTCCCGCGCCGCAGATGAGCTGCCGGGTGACGAGGAACGGAATGAGGATGTCCGCGAGCCGGGAGAACTCTCCGTGACGGGCGACGAGATAGTTCTCGTGGCAGCCGTAGGAGTTTCCGGCCGAGTCGGTGTTGTTCTTGAAGAGGTAGACGTCGCCCGCGATTCCCTCCTCGTGCAGGCGGCGTTCGGCGTCGACGAGCAGGCCCTCGAGAATGCGCTCGCCGGCCTTGTCGTGGGTGACCAGTTCGGTCACGTTGTCGCATTCCGGTGTGGCGTATTCCGGATGCGATCCCACGTCGAGGTACAGGCGGGCGCCGTTCCGCAGGAAGACATTGCTGCTGCGGCCCCATGACACGACACGGCGGAAGAGGTAGCGCGCCACTTCGTCAGGAGACAGTCGGCGCTGTCCCCTGAACGTGCACGTGACGCCGTACTCGTTCTCCAGCCCGAAAATGCGGCGGTCCATGTCTGAACATTACGCCTGACGGCCTGTGCTGAAACCGGGTTGGACGTTCCCGTTTCGATCATTTTCCGATCAGCGCGTGTTCTTTTCGCCGGGTACGGAGTCGGGGGCGCCCGCCGGCACGGCGTGTCGGGCCCCGGCCTCGGGGTTTGTGGGGGCGGCGGGCGCGTCGAGGACGCGGCCGGTGGCGAGCAGGACGACGAGGGCGATCAGGCCGCCCGCGCCGGCGACGGCGAATCCGGCGACCGTCCCCGCGAGTTCGACGGCGGGCCCGGCGGCCGCGGAGCCGAGGGCCGAGCCGACGCCGAAGGTGGTGACCAGCCAGGAGAAGGCCTCGGTCACGGTGCCGCGCGGGGCGTGCCGGTCCACGACGATGAAGGCGCAGGCGAGGACGGGCGCCAGGAAGACGCCGGAGAGGACCGCGAGGCCGGTCATGGCGACGGGGCCGGGGGTGAGCACGAGCGGCAGGTAGCAGACGGCGAGGAGCAGGACGAGGACGCGCAGCCGCCGCTCGGGCGTCCCGGACCACTGCCGGGTGCCGTAGGCGACGCCGCCGAGGAGCGCGCCGAGGCCGAGGGCGGCCATCAGCCAGCCGTAGACGGAGGGGTCGCCCCGGTCGTCGGCGTAGGCGACGGCGGCGACGGTGATGGAGCCGAGGGCGAGGCCGACGAAGAAGAAGGACCCGAGGAGGGCGAGGAGGCCGGGCGAGCGCAGGGCGCCGAGCCAGTGGGCCTCGCGGGGCGCGGAGCGCCAGGCGCGGGAGGGCTCGGAGAGGACGACGGCGAGGGCGCCGAGGACGCCGAGGAGGTTGATGACGAGGAGGGCGGCGGCGGGCGACCAGAGGGAGACCAGGAGGGTCAGCAGCAGCGGGCCGACGGTGAACATGACCTCCTGGGCGACGGCGTCCAGGGCGTACGCCCGGTGGACCCGGTCCTCGCGGCCGAGGACGCTCGGCCACAGGGCCCGCAGCCCGCCCTCCAGGGGCGGGGTGAAGAGGCCCGCGACGAGGACGGCGGCGTAGGCGAGGGCGAGGTGGCCGATGCCGGTGAGGGCGAGCAGGGCCATGCCGAGGGCGGAGAGGACGGCGGCGGGCAGCTGGACGCGGGGCTGGCCCTTGAGGTCGACGGCGCGGCCGAGGAGGGGCTGGCCGATCGCGGTGGCGACGCCGTAGGCGGCGATGAGGCCGCCGGCGAGGGTGTAGCTGCCGCCCTGGTCGCGGACGAAGAGGGTGAGGGCGATGGGTCCGACGCCGTTGGGGAGGCGCCCCACGAGGGTGCCGGCGAGCAGCCGGGCGGCGTGCGGCGCCCGGAGTATGTCGAGATAGCCGCCTCGTGCCGGGGCCTCGGTGGCCATGTGGTCCTCCCCTTCGCCTCGGACCGGGCCGAGGTTTTACGTATAACTTCCGTGGTCATACGTACCATGTCGGCTGTGCGCGGGTCCACCCCGCGACCGGACCGCGGCCGAGACCGCGCACCCGGACCGTCCGACGCGGAGGCTTGTGTGCAGACCCCGGAGCCGCTCGGCGGCACCCGCCCCACCAGCCGGGACGTCGCCCGGACCGCCGGCGTCTCGCAGGCCACCGTCTCCCTCGTCCTCGGCGACAAGTGGCGGGGCCGTGTGTCGGAACGCACCGCCGAAGCCGTACGGGAGGCCGCCCGGACCCTCGGCTACCGGCCCAACCTCGCCGCCCGCAACCTCCGGCTCGGCCGGACCCGTACGGCGCTCCTCGTCGTCCCCGCGCTCACGAACGAGTTCTTCGCCCACGTCTACACGGGCGCCGCCGCGGCGGCCGCGCGGCACGGCTTCGGCGTGGTCCTCTACCCCTCCCCCGACGGCCTGGGCCCGGCCAGGGACCCCTTCGCCTCGGCGCAGGCCGCCCTCGACGGGGTCATCGCCTCCTCGATGGCGACCGACGCGCTGGAGGCCTTCCGGGGCAGCGACCTCCCGCTCGTCATGCTGGACAGCGACCCGGCGGACCCCGGGGCGGCCGCCCATGTGAACCTCGACGTCGCGGACGGGATGCGCCGGGTGACCGAGCACCTGCTGGAGCTCGGCCACCGCCGCTTCCTGCACCTGGCGTCCGCGGCCCCGTCCTGGACCTTCGACGTGCGGGCCGCCACCCTCGCCCACGCCCTGCGGGGCGCGGAGGTCCGCACCGTGCGCTCGCCGCTGAACGTCGCCGACGCCTGGGAGACCGCGCGGCTCGCCCTCGCCGCCCCCGGCCCCCGCCCGACGGCGGTGATCTGCGACGACGACATCCTCGCGGTGGGCGTCTGCAAGGCCGCGCGCCGGCTCGGGCTCCGGGTGCCCGAGGACCTGTCCGTCACGGGCTTCGACGACATGGCCCTGGCGACGGTGGTGGAGCCGGAGCTCACCACCGTGCGGCTGCCCGCCGAGGAGTTCGGCCGGCGGGGCATGGAGGCGCTCCTCGCCGTTCTCGCGGGCGATCCGCCCCCGCCCTACACGCTCCCCGTGACGCTGGCCGCCCGGGGCTCCTCGGGGCCCGTCCCGGCTTCCTGAGGGCGGACAGCGCGAAGGGGCCCCGGTGCGCCCGCGCGCACCGGAGCCCCTTCGGGGCGGAGCTCTACTCCTCGGGAGCCTCGTCCGAGGGCTCGTCCGTCTTCGTGACCGCCGCGTTGTCCGCCTGCAGGAGGCGCGACAGCTGACGGCCGACGATCCGCTTGAACTTGCGCTGCTGCGGACGCGTGCGGTCCAGGACCGCCACCTCCAGACGCTCCGCGGGGATCTCCCGCTCGCTGCCGTTGGTGTCCCGCGACAGGGCCTGCACGGCCAGCTTCAGCGCCTCGGCGAGGGACATCCCGTCGCGGTGCCGCTGGTCGAGGAAGGTGCCGATCTGCTCCGCGTTCCCGCCGACCGCGACCGAGCCGTGCTCGTCCACGATCGAGCCGTCGTGCGGCAGCCGGTAGATCTGGTCGCCGGACGGCTCGGTGCCGACCTCGGCGACGACCAGCTCCACCTCGTACGGCTTCTCCCCCGCGCTGGAGAAGATCGTGCCGAGCGTCTGGGCGTAGACGTTGGCCAGGCCGCGCGCGGTGACGTCGTCCCGGTCGTACGTGTAGCCGCGCAGGTCGGCGTAGCGCACGCCGCCGATGCGGAGGTTCTCGTACTCGTTGTACTTGCCGGCGGCGGCGAAGCCGATCCGGTCGTAGATCTCGCTGAACTTGTGCAGCGCGCGGGACGGGTTCTCACCGACGAAGACGATTCCGTCGGTGTACTGGAGGACGACGAGGCTGCGGCCTCGGGCGATGCCCTTGCGGGCGTACTCCGCCCGGTCGGCCATGGCCTGCTGGGGTGAGACGTAGAACGGAGTGGACACCGGCGGTCCGTCCCTTTCTTCTGGGCTTCAGTCGGACGACGAGGGGGTCAGAGCAGCGCGGCGCGCGGCCCGTCGGGCTGCTCGAGACGCCGCTCGGTGACCGACCGGGCGAGCGCGGAGGACTCGGCCTCCGAGAGCCTGCGGAAACCCTCTTCCGTGATGACCGTGACGATCGGGAAGATCCGGCGCGCCATGTCCGGGCCGCCCGTCGCCGAGTCGTCGTCCGCCGCGTCGTACAGCGCCTGCACGACCAGGGTGGTGGCCTGCTCCTCGGTGAGGTCGGCGCGGTACAGCTTCTTCATCGACCCGCGCGCGAAGATCGAGCCGGAGCCCGTGGCGGCGTACCCCTGCTCCTCGGAGCGGCCGCCGGTCACGTCGTAGGAGAAGATCCGGCCCTTCTCCTTGCCCTCGTCCCAGCCCGCGAAGAGCGGCACGACGGCGAGTCCCTGCATGGCCATGCCGAGGTTGCCGCGGATCATGGTGGAGAGACGGTTCGCCTTGCCCTCCAGGGAGAGCGTGACGCCCTCCACCTTCTCGAAGTGCTCCAGCTCCAGCTGGAAGAGCTTGACCATCTCCACGGCCAGTCCGGCGGTGCCGGCGATGCCGACGGCGGAGTACTCGTCGGCCGGGAAGACCTTCTCGATGTCCCGCTGGGCGATCATGTTGCCCATGGTGGCCCGGCGGTCACCGGCGAGCACGACCCCGCCGGCGAACGTGGCGGCGACGATGGTCGTCCCGTGCGGGGCCTCGACGATCCCCTCGGGCAGCTTGCGGCCGGACGGCAGCAGCTCCGGCGAGTGGTCCGCCAGGAAGTCGAGGAACGAGGACGAGCCCGGCGTCAGGAAGGCCGCCGGCAGACGCCCGGTGCTACGAGGGTTGGCTTCCACGCGATTCCTTCCGGGTGGGAGAGTCGGCCCGCCGTGCGGAGCGCCGGCCGATCTTGGTTGCTGTGCACGGACCTTACCCGTGCCACCGCTTGTCATCCGTCCCCGGGCCCACGGCTTTCGCCGGGGCTCCGGGGACGGAGGACGACAGGTGCGCGGAGCGGCTACTCGCCGCCCTTTTGCACGAACGACCGGACGAAGTCCTCGGCGTTCTCCTCGAGCACGTCGTCGATCTCGTCCAGGACGGAGTCCACGTCGTCGCTCAGCTTCTCCTGGCGCTCCTTGAGGTCGGAGCTCGCCTCCGTGGTGGTCTCCTCGACCTCCTCCGTGGAACGCGTCGCCTTCTGCTGTCCGCCGCCGGTGTCCTTGGTCGCCATATCCCTCACCCCGCTCGAATCGGCCCCGCTCGGTTGAGTCCGTACAAGATCAGACCCTATAGGGCGGGTCCGACATCGGCCCCGCAGTTTTCAGAACGTCCGGGCACTGATCCCATGATTCCCAGTGCGGGGGCATTTCAGGCCCGGATCGGCCACGCGATCAGCCGCCGGAGAGCACGCGGACCAGTTCCTCGGCGGTCCGGCAGCGGTCCAGGAGCGATTTCACGTGGGCCTTCGTGCCGCGCAGCGGCTCCAGGGTCGGGACGCGCTGGAGCGAGTCCCGGCCGGGCAGGTCGAAGATCACCGAGTCCCAGGAGGCCGCCGCGACGTCGTCGGCGTACTGCTCCAGACAGCGGCCCCGGAAATAGGCCCTGGTGTCCTCAGGAGGCGCCGTCTCGGCCCGCTCCACCTCGGCCTCGTCCAGCAGCCGCTTCATGCGCCCACGGGCCGCCAGACGGTTGTAGAGGCCCTTGTCGGGGCGTACGTCCGCGTACTGGAGGTCCACCAGGTGCAGCCGGGCGGCGTCCCAGTCGAGGTTGTCCCGGCGCCGGTAGCCCTCCATGAGCTCCCGCTTGGCGATCCAGTCGAGCTCGCCGGCCAGGCTCATCGGGTCGTTCTCGAGCCGGTTGAGCGTGTCCTCCCAGCGGACCAGGACGTCCTTGGTCTGCTCGTCGGCGTCCGCCCCGTACCGCTCCTCGACGTACTTCCTGGCCAGCTCGAAGTACTCCATCTGGAGCTGTACTGCGGTGAGTGTGCGGCCGCTGCGGAGCGTGATCAGGTACTGGAGCGTCGGGTCGTGCGAGACCTGGTGGAGGGTGCGCACGGGCTGGTCGACGGCGAGGTCGACGGTGATGAAGCCGTCCTCGATCATCGAAAGGACCAGCGCGGTCGTGCCCAGCTTCAGATAGGTCGAGATCTCCGACAGGTTCGCGTCGCCGATGATCACGTGCAGGCGGCGGTACTTCTCGGCGTCGGCGTGCGGCTCGTCCCGGGTGTTGATGATGGGCCGCTTCAGGGTGGTCTCCAGACCCACCTCGACCTCGAAGTAGTCGGCGCGCTGGCTGATCTGGAAGCCGTTCTCCCGGCCGTCCTGGCCGATTCCGACCCGTCCGGCGCCGGTCACGACCTGGCGCGAGACGAAGAACGGGGTCAGGTGGCGCACGATGTCCGAGAAGGGGGTCTCCCGCTTCATCAGGTAGTTCTCGTGCGTGCCGTAGGAGGCGCCCTTGTTGTCGGTGTTGTTCTTGTAGAGGTGGATCGGCTGGGCCCCGGGGAGCTGGGCGGCCCGCTCGGCGGCCTCCGCCATGATCCGCTCGCCGGCCTTGTCCCAGAGGACGGCGTCGCGCGGGTTGGTGACCTCGGGGGCGCTGTACTCGGGGTGGGCGTGGTCCACGTAGAGGCGGGCCCCGTTGGTGAGGATCACGTTGGCCAGGCCGATGTCCTCGTCGGTGAGCTGGCTGGAGTCGGCCACCTCGCGGGCGAGGTCGAAGCCGCGGGCGTCCCGCAGCGGGTTCTCCTCCTCGAAGTCCCAGCGGGCGCGGCGCGCCCGGTGCATCGCCGCCGCGTAGGCGTTGACGATCTGGGACGAGGTGAGCATGGCATTGGCGTTCGGGTGTCCCGGGACGGAGATCCCGTACTCCGTCTCGATGCCCATTACTCGCCGTACGGTCATGCGGCCCTCCTTGCCCGGCGGCGCTCACTGTGCGCGACTCGGCGGTACCGATGAGCCTAGAGCGGCTCCGCGCTGGTGGGGAGATCAGTTTGCGTATTTCCCTGTGATGCCGGGGGAAATGCTGGATGGAATGCGTCGGCTGCGGATGCCCGGTTTCCGGACATCCGCAGCCGGTGGGCGTTTTACAGGTACTGACCGGTATTGGCCACCGTGTCGATGGAGCGCCCGGTGTCCGCGCCCTGCTTTCCGGTGACGAGCGTGCGGATGAACACGATCCGCTCGCCCTTCTTTCCGGAGATCCTGGCCCAGTCGTCGGGGTTGGTGGTGTTGGGCAGGTCCTCGTTCTCCTTGAACTCGTCCACGCACGCCTGGAGGAGGTGGGAGACCCGGATGCCCTTCTGGTTGTGGTCGAGGAAGGCCTTGATGGCCATCTTCTTGGCCCGGTCGACGATGTTCTGGATCATCGCGCCGGAGTTGAAGTCCTTGAAGTAGAGGACTTCCTTGTCGCCGTTGGCGTACGTGACTTCGAGGAAGCGGTTCTCCTCGGATTCGGCGTACATCTGCTCGACGACGGACTGGATCATCCCGTGGGCGGCGGCGGCCTTGGAGCCGCTGTGCTCGGAGATGTCGTCGGCGTGCAGCGGCAGGGTGGCGGTGAGGTACTTCGCGAAGATGTCCTTCGCGGCCTCCGCGTCCGGACGCTCGATCTTGATCTTGACGTCGAGCCGGCCGGGTCGCAGGATCGCGGGGTCGATCATGTCCTCGCGGTTGGAGGCGCCGATGACGATGACGTTCTCCAGGCCCTCCACACCGTCGATCTCGGCGAGCAGCTGCGGGACGATGGTGTTCTCCACGTCCGAGCTGACACCGGAGCCGCGGGTGCGGAAGAGGGATTCCATCTCGTCGAAGAAGACGATGACGGGGGTGCCCTCGCTCGCCTTCTCCCGGGCACGCTGGAAGACGAGGCGGATGTGCCGCTCGGTCTCACCGACGTACTTGTTGAGGAGCTCGGGGCCCTTGATGTTGAGGAAGTAGGACTTCCCCGCGGGCTGTCCGGTCACCTCGGCGACCTTCTTGGCCAGGGAGTTGGCCACGGCCTTCGCGATCAGCGTCTTGCCGCAGCCGGGCGGGCCGTAGAGCAGGATGCCCTTGGGCGGCCGCAGTTCGTGCTCCTTGAAGAGGTCCGGGTAGAGGTACGGGAGCTCGACCGCGTCGCGGATCAGCTCGATCTGGTTGCCCAGACCGCCGATCTTGTCGTAGTCGACGTCCGGGACCTCTTCCAGAACGAGCTCTTCGACCTCGCTCTTGGGGACCACCTCGTACACGTAGCCCGAGCGGGAGTCGAGCAGCAGGGCGTCGCCGGGGCGGATGGTGACGTCCAGCAGAGGCTCGGCGAGCCTCACCACCCGCTCCTCGTCGGTGTGCCCGACCACCAGGGCCCGCTCGCCGTCCTCCAGGATCTCCTTGAGGGTGACGATGTCCCCGGCGCGCTCGAACTCCATGGCCTCGACCACGTTGAGCGCTTCGTTGAGCATGACTTCCTGGCCGCGCTTGAGCTCTTCGAGCTCGATGCTCGGGCTGACGTTCACCCGGAGCTTGCGGCCCCCGGTGAAGATGTCGCACGTGCCGTCCTCGTTCGCCTGCAGGAAGACACCGAAGCCGGCCGGCGGCTGCGCGAGCCGGTCGACCTCTTCCTTGAGGGCCACGATCTGGTCTCGGGCCTCACGGAGCGTGTTCGCCAGGCGCTCGTTCTGCGCGGACACGCCGGCCAGGTTGGTCTGCAGCTCGACGATCCGCTCTTCGAGAATCCTCGTGTGTCGCGGAGAGTCGGCGAGCTTGCGGCGCAGGACGGCGATTTCCTGCTCGAGATAGGCAACCTGACCGGCGGGGTCTTCAGACCCCCGCCCCGGCCGGATGCCGCGGTTGATGTCGTCGTCGTGGGCTGCCACGGTCCTCACCTCCTCCAAGGGGAGCTGGACGCTTCCTGACCCTACCTGCGTGGGTGGTGATTGAAACCCCTAGATCAAAAAGACTCCGAGGTGTGTCCGATCTTCACCCTTGCGCTTCCCCTCTCGCCAGGGGAATACCCACCCTTCACGGCTTGAAAGCGGTCGGAGGTATCGTCGTCATGGGTCAACACCCGCCAGAGGCGGGTGGACTTACCCGCGAGAAGCGAAACGCGTAGCAGAAACGGCAGGGGATATGACCGTGCAGCACGAGGCTCCGTCCACGGGCGCCGCAGAGGCGCTGGAGGTCTGGATCGACCAGGACCTGTGCACCGGGGACGGGATCTGCGCGCAGTACGCCCCCGAGGTCTTCGAGCTGGACATCGACGGGCTCGCTTATGTGAAGAGCGCCGACGACGAGCTGCTCCAGGACGCCGGTGCCACGACCCCGGTGCCGCTGCCGCTGCTCCAGGACGTGGTGGACTCGGCGAAGGAGTGCCCGGGCGACTGCATCCATGTGCGGCGGGTCGCGGACAAGGTCGAGGTGTACGGCCCCGACGCGGAGTGACGGGTCAGGCGCCGCGCGCGTCGGCCTGTCCGGAGCGCACGAAGGCGCCGCCCTTCCAACGCCAGCTGACCTGCTCCTTCTCGTCGGGGCAGCAGCTGGGGACGTCGGGGGACGAGTAGCCGAGCAGGGTGGCGTGGACCGCTCCGTCGCGTACGGCGAGTCCGGTGACGTTCTGCAGTCGGCCGGGTTCGACGAGGGTGGCCACCACGCGCGCGGGGTCGCCGTCTCCCTTGCCCCGGGTGAGGACGTAGACGCCGCTCGGCGGGGTGCCGGAGCCCGCTTCGCAGTGCACGACCGCAACGGTCTCGGGGTTCCCGTCCCCGTCGAGGTCTCCGGTGGCCCGTCCGGCGATCGTGACGGCGCCTCCCCCGCAGTCCAGCGGGTAGCCGGCTCCGGTGGCCTCGGGGGCGGGTGCGGGGCGCGGGGCGGCGGCCGGGCCGGCGGTGGCTCCGGCGGGGCCGGGCTGGAACAGGCCCGCGAGGGCGACGACCGCGGCGGTCGCGGTGGCGGTGGCCAGCCAGTGGCCCGCCCGGGCGTGGGTGTGTGCGAGGTCCGCGAGGTCCGGGGCGGCGGAGGGCTGCACGCGAGACGTCTCCTGTGGGGGTGGTGCGGCGGGTCTCCGGCATCGTGCCACACGTCACAGGGGGACGGAACAGCCGGGTCGGCCCCGGCGTCACGGCGAGTACCCGAACGACACCCGCCGCCAAGCGTCACGGCCCGTACCGCGCGACGCGCATCCACCGGACGTGAGGGCGCACCTGAAGGCGCCGAACATGAGGGCGCCGCCGCCCAGTTCCCCGCGTGGGCGGGCAACTGGGCGGCGGCGTGCCGTGGATGTCGGGACGTCAGCCCTTGTTGGGGCCTTCGTAGTCCTCGCCGTAGGCGCCCTTGGCGGGGCGGCGGCGGCGCATCGGGGGCTCGACGCCGTCCGCGAGGCGGCGGGCGGTGACGAGGAAGCCGGTGTGACCGATCATGCGGTGATCGGGGCGGACGGCGAGGCCCTCGACGTGCCAGTTGCGGATCATGGATTCCCAGGGCTGCGGCTCGGCGTAGCAGCCGAACTCGCGGATGGACTCCACGGTGCGGGCGAGCTGGGTGGTGGTCGCCACGTAGCAGCAGAGGATGCCGCCGGGGACGAGCGCCTTGGAGACGGCCTCCAGGCACTCCCAGGGGGCGAGCATGTCGAGGATGACGCGGTCGACGTCGGTGTCGGACAGGTTGTCCTGGAGGTCGCCGACGGTCAGCTGCCACGCGGGGTGCGGGCCGCCGAAGTAGCGCTCGACGTTGCCCTTCGCGATCTCGGCGAAGTCCTCGCGGCGCTCGTAGGAGTGCAGCATGCCGCTGTCTCCGATGGCGCGCAGGAGGAAGCTGCTCAGCGACCCCGAGCCCACTCCGGCTTCCACGACGCGGGCGCCGGGGAAGATGTCGGCGAAGGCCAGGATCTGCCCCGCGTCCTTGGGGTAGACCACGGCGGCGCCGCGGGGCATGGACAGGACGTAGTCGGGGAGCAGGGGGCGCAGCGCGAGGTAGGCGACGTTTCCGGTGGTGCGGACAACGCTGCCCTCGGGGGCGCCGATCAGTTCGTCGTGCGGGAAAGAACCCTTGTGGGTGTGGAAGTTCTTTCCCTCTTCGAGCGTGAACGTGTAGTGACGGCCCTTGGGGTCGGTCAGCTGAACCTGGTCCCCGACCTTGAAGGGCCCGCGTCGGCGGGCGGCACCGGTCGGTTCGGACATGTGACCAGAGTACCGGGGTTACGAACCGGGTCGTGCCATGGCCTGCACGAAGGCCCGCTCGACGTCGGTGGTGGAGAGTACGCCGTAGATCTCGCCGGTGTCCTCGACGACGAGGTACTCGGTGGCCGGGCTGGCGCGCAGGTGGTCGAGGAGGGGCTGGCCGGTGAGTTCGGCGGGGACGCGCATGCCGTCGGAGAGGTCCTGGGCGAGGGTGCTGACGGCGACCCAGGGCCGGCGGTGCTGGGGGACGGCGGCGATGGCGGCCTCGCGGACGATGCCGGTGGGGTCGCCGTGGCCGTCGACGAGGACGAGCGCGCGGGCGCCGGCCTCGTTGGCCCGGCGGAGGGCCTCGGAGAGCGGGGTGGTGGGTTCGACGGGGATGGCGCGGCGGGTGAGGCTGCGGGCGCGGAGCTCGGGGAGGTGTTCGCGCAGCCGGGCCATGCGGAGGCTGTTGCCGGCGCCGGTCCAGATGATGGCGGCGAGGATCGCGGCGAGCAGGGCGTCGGTGACGGTGTCGAGGCCGCTGATGTCCTCGGTGGAGTTGCCCAGGAGACCGGTGCGGGTGAGCAGGGGCAGGCCGACGAGGACGAGGACGGCGAGGGCGCGGCCGACCCAGGCGGCGGCGACGGTGCCGCTCATGGGCTTGCCGGTGATCTTCCAGACGACGGCGCGGAGCATGCGGCCGCCGTCGAGCGGGAGCCCGGGCAGCAGGTTGAAGATCGCGACGATGAGGTTGGAGATCATCAGGCCGGCGAGGAGGACGCCGGGGACGGTGCCGGGCTCGACGGCGTACAGGGAGAGGTAGAACAGGCCTGCCAGGACGAGGGAGAGCAGCGGGCCGACGAAGGCGAGGACGAATTCGCGGCCGGGGGTCTCGGTCTCCTTCTCGATCTCGGAGACGCCGCCGAAGAACTGGAGCTGGATGCGGCGCACCGGGAGCTTGAAGCGGAGCGCGGCGAGGGTGTGGGCCAGTTCGTGGACGAGTACGGAGGCGTAGAAGGCGACGGCGAAGAAGAGGGAGACGAGGTACCGGGCGGCGCCGAGGTCGGGCAGGACGCGCTCGATCTGGTCGCCGAAGACCCAGGTGATGAGGGCGGCGACGAGGAACCAGCTGGGGGCGACGTAGACGGGCACGCCGAAGGGGCGGCCCATGAGGATGCCGCCGCCGGGCTCCTCGGTCCGCTGCGGCTTGGGCTCGTCCTGGTTCACGGGTTCCTTTCGTCGCGAGGTGTGACCCACGTCGGTGCGTCACGGTTCGATCATGCAGTGCGACGGGGTCCCAGGTCGATGGTATTCCGCTCGCTGTCGGTGGCGGGTCGTAGGGTCTTCGTCATGAGTACGAGCGAGCAGGTGCCGGCGGAGCCCCGGGCGCCCATGTCGTTGTCGCCCTCGCGGGCGAGCGATTTCATGCAGTGTCCGCTGCTGTACCGGTTCCGGGTGATCGACCGGCTGCCGGAGAAGCCGAGCGAGGCGGCGACCCGGGGCACGCTGGTGCACGCGGTGCTTGAGCGGCTCTTCGACGATCCGGCGGCGGAGCGGACGGCGCCGCGGGCCCGGGCGATGGTGCCGGGCCAGTGGGAGCGGCTGCTGGAGACGAAGCCGGAGCTGGGGCAGCTGTTCGCCGAGGACCCGGAGGGGCAGCGGCTGGCGGGCTGGCTGGGTGAGGCGGAGCGGCTGGTCGAGCGGTGGTTCTCGCTGGAGGACCCGACCCGCCTCGAGCCCGCGGAGCGGGAGCTGTTCGTGGAGACGGAGCTGGATTCGGGGCTGCGGCTGCGCGGGGTGATCGACCGGATCGACGTGGCGCCCTCGGGTGACGTGCGGATCGTCGACTACAAGACGGGCAAGGCGCCCCGGCCGGAGTACCGGGACGGCGCGCTGTTCCAGATGACGTTCTACGCGCTGGTGGTGTGGCGGCTGCGGCGGGTGATCCCGCGGCGGCTGCAGCTGGTGTACCTGGGCAGCGGGGAGGTGCTGACGTACGACCCGGTGGAGGCGGATCTGCGGCGGGTCGAGCGGAAGCTGCTCGCGCTGTGGGACGCGATCCGGACGGCGACGGAGACGGGCGACTGGCGGCCGCGGCCGACGAAGCTGTGCGGTTGGTGCGACCATCAGGCGGTCTGTCCGGAGTTCGGCGGGACTCCCCCGGTGTATCCGTTGAAGATCGTTTCCGCGCGCCCGCCGGAGTCGGGCGAATCAGGGCAGGGCAGAATGGACCTGGCCCCGCCGGCGCCGTAGCGCCGGCGACCTCGTGCTCAGTCCCGTGAAGGAGCCCTTGTGACGATCCGCGTCCTCTTGGTCGACGATCAGCCGCTGTTGCGCACCGGCTTCCGGATGATTCTGGAGGCGGAGCAGGACATCGCGGTGGTGGGTGAGGCCGGGGACGGTCTCCAGGCACAGGACCAGGTGCGCGCGCTCCAGCCGGACGTGGTGCTGATGGACATCCGGATGCCGCGGATGGACGGGGTCGAGGCGACCCGGCAGATCACGGGTCCGGGGCGGGACGGTCCGGCGAAGGTGCTGGTGCTGACCACGTTCGATCTCGACGAGTACGTGGTGGAGGCGCTGCGGGCGGGGGCGAGCGGCTTCCTCCTGAAGGACGCCCCGGCGAACGAGCTGGTGCAGGCGATCCGGGTGGTGGCGGCCGGTGAGGCGATGCTGGCGCCGTCGATCACGCGCCGGCTGCTCGACAAGTACTCGGCGCACCTGCCGACGGGCGAGGAGCAGGTTCCGGACACCCTGAGCACCTTGACGGACCGTGAGGTCGAGGTGCTGAAGCTGGTGGCGCGGGGTCTGTCGAACGCGGAGATCGCGGCGGACCTGTTCGTCAGCGAGACGACGGTGAAGACGCACGTGGGTCATGTGCTGACGAAGCTGGGGCTGCGGGACCGGGTGCAGGCCGCGGTGTACGCGTACGAGAGCGGTCTGGTGCGCCCCGGCGCGAACGGGCAGTAGCGGGGCGGGCGGTACGGGAAGAGAGCGAGAGGGGCCCGGCGGGTGACGCCGGGCCCCTCTGCTCGTGCTGCCGGGGGTGTCAGCCCTTGCGGATCTCCCAGAAGCGGAAGACGGTCGAGGAGTCGAGGGTCCATTCGAGGCCGGTGACGTCGTCGCGGGCGACGGCGTACTGCTTGCCCTGCCAGAGCGGCAGCAGCGGGAGCTCGTCGGCGACGAGGTCCTGGAGCTTGCCGTACTCGTCGGCGGTGGCGGCGCGGTCGGGGGCGGCGGCGGTCTTGGGGAGGATGCTGCCGGTGATGGTGGCGTTCTCGTAGTGGTTGCCGAGGACGTTGCCCTTGCCGAAGAAGGGGGCGGTGAAGTTGTCGGCATCGGGGTAGTCGGGGACCCAGCCCTTGACGTAGACGCCGTACTTGCCGGCCGCGATGTCCTTCTCGTACTGGTCGTAGGCGACGGACTTGACGTCCGCCTCGAAGAGGCCGCTGGCGTTGAGCTGCCCGGCGATGGCCTTGAGCTCCTGGTCGGTGGAGGGGCCGTAGCGGCTGGGGGTGGACCAGAGGGTGAGCTTCACCTTGTCGGTGATGCCGGCCGAGCGCAGCGCCTTCTTGGCCTTGGCCTTGTCGGGGGTGCCGTAGGTGTCGAAGAAGGCGGTGTTGTGTCCGGCGATGCCGGCCGGGACGATCGAGTACAGCGGCGTGGCCGTCGACTTGTAGACGCCTTCGACGAGGGCCTCGCGGTCGACGAGGTGGGCGATGGCCTGGCGGACGCCGAGCTTGCCGACGACCGGGTCCTTCATGTTGAAGACCAGGTGCTGGACCTCGGCGCTGCTGCCCTGGGTGACCTCGATGCCCTTGTCGTCGGTGGTGTCGGAGGTTTCGAGGGTGGCGATGTCCTCGGCGGAGAGGCCTCGGTAGGCCACGTCTATCTCGCCGGCGGTGAGGGCCTTGGCGAGGGCCGAGCGGTCGCCGCGGTAGAGCTTGAGGGTGACGGCGTCGTTCTTGGGCCGTGCGGTGCCCCGGTAGCCGGAGTTGGCCGAGAAGGTGGCCTCGGACTCGCTGAGGGAGTCCAGCTTGTAGGGGCCGGAGCCGGTGGCCTTGCCGTCGGTGCGCAGGGCGTCGGCGGGGTATTCACGGTGGTCGACGATGGAGCCGGCACCGGAGGCGATCTTGCTGGGGAAGGTGGCGTCGGGGACCGTGAGGCGGAAGACGACGGTCTTCTCGTCGGGGGTCTCGATGCTCTTGATGGTGGAGAGCAGCGGCGCGGGGCCG